>NZ_JAAOIY010000003.1 GCF_013184495.1 Sporosarcina jiandibaonis
TTTACAATTATGAGAGATACCAAGAAAAATTAAACGGCCTTAGCCCTATAGAATATAGAGCTAAAGCCGCTTAGAACCATTTTATTATTTCCACTGTCTACTTGACAGGGAGCAGTTCAAACACTTGGTCGATATCCTTTTTTATTTTAATTCAAAGTCGTGAAGTGTTGAAATGCGCCTCGAAACAGGTAGCTTTTTTTATTGAAGGGAGGAATCGCGTGGATTCAACGGCCTTTTTAAAACGATTAATTCATAAGGGTGAATACGTGTGAACTCTCCAGCAATTTCCTCCGTTTTTGTCTGCCCAGCCAAATGATTGGTTGCAAGTACTTGCCATTTACCTGATGAAGGTAAGTGAAGTTTCCAATGTTTATTAGTGGGATTCATATAAATCGCAAAATCTTCATTGTCTCCAAAAAGGGTATAGCCGAAAACAGGCGCGGGCGCATCTAAAACTTGGAATCGTTCTTCAATATCCTGCTTAGACCGGAGGCGGAAGATGCGATATCTTTTTCTTATTGCAATGAGTTTTTTAATGAATTGTATATTTTCATCTTCCGCTTCACGCATATTCCAGTCCAATTGATTGATGTGGTCGCCGGAAATATAGCTGTTCTCATCACCTTGCTTGCTTCTATACCATTCCTGACCCGCATGAAGAAACGGTACGCCTTGACTTAATAATGTGATACCGGTCGCAAGCTGATGCATCTTCTTTCTCTGGTCCACACTAGACTGAGCATTGGTAAGTTGAAGCCGATCCCAAAGTGTATGGTTATCATGACATTCTACATAATTAATTGTCTGGTTTACTTCGGAGACAAAAGGAGACCCGAATTTTTCTGAAACTGATCCTGAAACCAGATGCGGCAACCGTTCGATAAATCGGCCATCCCCATTAATATACCCCTTATCATCCGCGTCAAATAGATTTCCCTTTATCGAATCTCGGAAATAGTCATTAAAGAAGCGTATGTCCTTTAATTGGTTTGAGTTAGAGGAAGTAGCTTTCATTTCAGGAGGCAAGGCAGTTGGCAGGTCCCATCCTTCCCCGAGCAGCATAATCGGTGTTGCTTCTTCCGCGCAACGGGCGCGAATCTTCCTCATTGTTTCAATGTCCATCGCACCCATCAGGTCAAAACGAAATCCATCCACGCAGTATTCTGAAAGCCAAAAGTCTATCGTATCCAATATGAATTTTCGTGCCATTTTCCGTTCTGTCGCAAAATCATTGCCAACCCCCGTGCCATTGCTTAATTTTCCATCAGGTTGATAACGGAAATAATAGCCGGGAACTAATTTTTCAAAAGGGGATTCCTCCATCACGAACACATGATTATAAACGACGTCGAGAATGACGGATATGCCTGCTTGATGAAATGAATGAATCATTTCTTTGCATTCTTTTATTCTAGAGAGAGGATTTTCAGGAGCAGTGGCATAACTTCCTTCTGGCACCTGAAAATAGAGTGGATCATAGCCCCAATTATAATCCTTTTCCGATTGCTGCTCATTTACCCTGGCGAAATCGTTAATTGGCAAAAGTTGTACGTGGGTGCAGCCTAGTTCTTTAATATAAGAAATCCCTGTTGAATAACCGTTTTCTGTAGCTGTATTTGTTTCGTTCAACCCTAAAAACCTCCCTCTATTATAAATTCCTCCGGCTTTTTGAATTGTTGCGTCTCTGACATGCAGTTCATAAATGATTGCATCTTGTAAATGTTGCTGTTTGGGTCTGCTATTTTTGCCGAAACTGGCGGGATTGGTCTTTGATAAATCGACGATAACACTTTTCTCGCTGTTGACAAGCAATGCTTTCGTGTATGGATCGTTCACGCGAGTAGTTTGTCCATTGACGGTCACTTCGTATTGGTAAGGAACGCCATGCCGATTTCCAGAAATCTTACTGGTCCAAATCCCATTCTCTTCACGATTTAGCGCATATATTTGGTGGTCAAGGCAGAGCTGTACACACTTTGCGGTTGGCGCCCATACGGAAAAAGTGGTTGCTGTTTCTTCATATATAGCTCCTAATTCAGAATCTATGGAGGAATAACGCTGTTCAAACCAATCTGTTCGAACGATTGCGCGTGGATAGACCGGGACACGCAGTTTCCCCCAATTCAAAAATAGGTCTTCTCCCATTGGCAGTTCGTCTTCAAAAATCATGCGTACAGTTGTAGAGTCGATTGCATGACCCAGTTTTACAGGGAAATACTTATTCATTGCCTCCCAGTAAATAACAGGCGAATTTGATTCTTCTATCATTGCGGCAATATTCGGAACTTTTACCGTTAAAATAAACACATCATCTATCCATGCCGCAAGATTCGTCATAATATAACACCTCATCTATCTATGAATTTCTTCAAATTAGTATATGATTCTATCGTTGTTATTGGAAGTTGTCAGGTTTTTCAAGTCATTTTACCTATAGGCTTTATAATCTACAGCAAAAATGTCGAAATGTGTAGTTTTTTTATTCGGGCAATTCAAAAGATTTTTTACGTTAAGTATTGTATACTATATTATCAATAGAATAAAAATGTAACTTTTTTCTAATTCTACACTATGACAAGGCACTACTTCAACGCATTGTTGATTGAAAGTATGGATAATTTGCCTGTCTTTTAAACTGAACGATTGGATAAAAAATAGTTTATTAATGATTGATTCCTTAATAGAGTTACTCTCCGTCATATTTCTTTCGGGGAATAAAATTGCTGGTTGCATCATGGGAGGCAGACTTATGGATTATTATATTTCTGAAGACGATGTATTTTTATTTCATCAGGGCACGAATTACTATAGTCAAAAGTTGTTGGGGTGCCATCCCATCGAATGGGAAGGGAAAAGTGGCTACCGCTTTGCGGTGTGGGCACCGAATGCTAGTGATATTCATGTTGTGGGCGACTTTAACCTATGGAAAGGAACCAGACATCGATTAAAACGGATAACAGAGGCTGGACTTTGGATTGGTTTTTTTACAGATATTAGTGAAAACACCTCCTATAAATACGAAGTGCATTCAAAAATTGGCACGACAGTTTTGAAAGCAGATCCATATGCACTTGAATCCGAGATTCGACCAGCTACTGCATCCCTCACGCCGACTGTTTCTACCTATGAATGGAAGGACCAGGCATGGCAGAAAACAAAACGCGCAGTAGATCCATATGCAGCGCCGATTTCCATCTATGAAGTTCATCTAGGATCATGGAAGACCAAACAAAGCAAGCAATTGGAAGAATGGGAGACAAAAGACGCAAGCGATTTTTACACCTACCGGGAACTAGCCGAAACATTGATTCCTTATGTCAAATCGCTAGGCTACACGCATATCGAACTTATGCCACTAGCCGAACATCCATACGATCCATCATGGGGTTATCAAATCACCGGATACTTTTCGGTCACATCGCGCTACGGATCACGGGATGACTTTAAATATTTTGTTGATCAATGTCATCAGCATGATTTAGGCGTGATTATGGATTGGGTGCCCGGTCATTTCTGTAAGGATGAATTTGGACTTCGTCAATTTGATGGACAAGCATTATATGAATATAGCGATCCGCGTAAAGCGGAAAAGAAATCATGGGGAACATTAACCTTTGATTTCGGGCGGCCCGAGGTGCAAAGCTTTTTAATATCGAACGCTCTGTTCTGGGCAGAAGAATACCACATTGACGGGATTCGGGTTGATGCGGTTGCTAGCATGATTTATCTTAACTTTGACAAAGCAGATGGAGAAGAGAAGATCTATAACACTTATGGGGAAGAAGAAAACTTAGAAGCCATCGCGTTTATTCGTAAATTAAATGAAGTAATGGGTTCCTATAATCCGAGTGTAATCATGATGGCTGAGGATAGTTCCGATTTACCGCTAGTTACGGCACCGATATATAGCGGGGGACTTGGCTTTGACTTTAAATGGAATATGGGTTGGATGAACGACATGCTGAAATATATGGCGTGCGATCCGATTCATCGTAAATGGCACCATGAATTACTTACATTCTCATTTATGTATACCTATTCAGAGAAATTTCTACTGCCGCTATCACATGATGAGGTGGTTCACGGTAAAAAATCCTTGCTAGGTAAAATGCCCGGAGACCAGTGGCAGAAATTCGCCAACTTAAGATTGCTCTATGGCTACATGATTACTCATCCCGGTAAAAAGTTATTATTTATGGGGGGAGAATTAGGACAATATGCTGAATGGAAAGATCGGGAGCAACTGGATTGGAATTTGTTGGAGTACCCGCTCCACCAAGGGATAAAAAAGTATGTAAAAGTACTAAACCGATTTTATCGAGCATACCCTGAGCTTTATGAGTTGGATCATAACCCGGAAGGATTTGAATGGATTGATCCGCATAATGCAGAACAAAGTATCATCGCTTTCCAAAGGTTTGGTGCAAGTAAGGAAGATTCGTTGATTATCGTTTGTAATTTCACGCCAAATGTCTGTTATGACTATAAAATTGGCGTGCCGGAACCTGGAACATATAAAGAAATTTTCAATTCGGATGCAGCAATGTTCGGAGGATCAGGTCAACTCAATGAAGCAGAGCATTTCACGTTTCCAGAGAAGTGGCATAAGGCGGACCAACATATAAAAATAAAAGTGTCCCCTTTGGCAATTGCTATTTTTAAACGTGAGAAAACCAGTCATTATAAGGAGGCTAATCTATGAAGAACTGTGTAGGCATGTTGTTAGCTGGCGGAGAAGGTAAGCGATTGGGGTTATTAACGAAAGAACTTGCAAAACCAGCGGTACCTTTCGGCGGTAAATATCGTATCATTGATTTTGCATTAAGCAATTGCGCGAATTCCAGTTTGCAAAGGGTAGGTGTCATGACGCAATATTCACCACTCGAATTAAATAAACATATCGGAAATGGCGGCCCGTGGGGAATGGGCGGTCTGAATAGCGGTATGACGGTTTTGTCCCCTTACACCGCGCAAAATGGCGGAGACTGGTATTCCGGTACTGCTGATGCCATTTATCAAAACATTCATTACATCGATAGTTATGACCCTGAATATGTACTTGTTATTTCAGGCGATCATATTTATCAAATGGATTACAGAAAGCTTCTAAAGCATCATCAGGAAACGGGGGCGGATGCGACGATTTCTGTTAAACCAGTATCCTGGGAAGAGGCCCCTCGGTTCGGCATTCTGAATACAACAGAGGACTTGCAAATCTATGAGTTTGATGAAAAGCCTAAAAAACCAAAGAGTAATTTAGCCTCCATGGGGATATATATATTTAATTGGTCATCTTTAAAATCATATTTACTGGATGATGCAGCAAATGAAAAGTCCAGTCATGACTTTGGAAATGATATCATTCCAGCCATGGTGGATGATGGTTTGAAGCTGTACGCCTATCTTTTTGAAGAGTATTGGAAAGATGTTGGAACAATTGAAAGCTATTGGGAAGCGAATATGGATTTACTTGACGAGGATTTACAGTTTCTCTTAAATGACAAGAACTGGAGGACATATTCGAATGAGTCGAATATACCACCGCAATATATCAGTGAAACTGCAGTTGTGAAAAATTCACTCATTAACTCTGGATGCTGGATAAGCGGCACAGTAGAAAATACGATTGTATTCGAGAATGTAGCAATCGAGAAAAACAGCATTGTATGCCGGTCCATTTTACACCCGGGTGTAAAAGTAGGCCGAAATGTGGTTTTGGAAAGAGTGATTGTGATGGGAGATACGGATATACCCGATGGAACCCGTATTCAAGTTAAGGCGGATGAGGAACCGCTCGTTATCGATCAAGAATCATTATTAACAGCAAAAGTCTAAGGGGGCGGACAGATGGAAACCATGATGGGTTTGATTAATTTAGAGCATGAACACCACTTTTTTCATGAATTAACTTATTTTCGTTCTGGTGCTTCTATTCCGTTTGCGGGGAGGTATCGTTTAATTGATTTCCCTCTTTCCAATATGGGAGATTCGGGTGTTGAAGAAATAGCTATTTTCACTTCTAGCAAATACCGTTCTTTAATGGATCATATAGAGACAGGGGAAAATTGGGGGATGGGCAGACAAAATGGCGGTTTGTTCATCTTGCCGCCAGACTGGAATGATCCGGCTGACATTTCAAAGGGAGACTTGAGATTTTTCCATAATAACCGCGATTATTTTAATCGTGGTAAATCTGCCTATGTTCTAGTGAGCGGGGGGCAGTATGTTTCTAATACAGAGTATATGGATGCTTTTAAGTTCCATCTTGAACGGAAAGCAGATGTCACGCTTGTGTCGACACAACAAACATCGTTAAATTCGGAACACGAATCCTTGTTTCGTATTGAGAAGGACGAAGCAGGCTGGGTTACGAAAATAACGAATGATTTGGAAAATCCCGAACTATTTACAAGCGTATATATTATCAATAAGGAATTATTAATGTCTCTCGTGAACCAATGTATCGCCCACAACAAAGATCACTTTTTCGTGCATGGCATAAAAGAAAGACTTGCTGATTTAAAAGTTCAAACTTATGAAAATAAGGCGTATGGCGTGTTTGTCAACTCGATCGAAAGTTATTACAGGCACAATATGAATTTATTAAATGAAGACAATTACCGAGCATTGTTTTATAAAAAACCATTCATCCGGACAAAAATAGGGAATCAGCCACCAACGAAATACCGAACTGGAGCGAATGTGAAGCGATCGATTCTAGGAAATGGTTGTCAAATCGATGGGGATGTAGAAGGCAGTATATTATTTCGAGGGGTATCTGTAGAAGCGGGAGCCACTATTAAAAATTCCATTATCATGCAACGTTGTAAAATCGAAGCGGGTGTTTATTTGGAAAATGTCATCTTGGATAAAGACGTGCATGTTACAGCAAATCAAAAATTAATCGGATCGACAGAAAAGCCATATGTCGTCGCAAAAAGTAAAACTTTGCGATAGGCGCTTCAGGCTACGATAAAGGAGAGATCAACAATGGAAAAAATATTATTTGTCGCATCAGAGTGTACACCCTTTGTGAAAACTGGTGGACTTGCAGATGTAATCGGGTCTCTCCCGCAAGCATTGCAAACGAATGAAAAAGTCGATGTACGCGTGATTTTGCCCCTTTACGATGAAATCGAAGGGGAATGGCAGGAACAAATGACATACCATACCTCTTTTAACGTGGAATTTGGCTGGCGTAATCAGGAAGTACGCATTTATACGTTAACCCATCAAAACATTATGTATTATTTTGTTGCGAATGCGTATTATTTCACGCGAAAAGGGATATATGGCTATTATGATGACGGGGAGCGGTTTGTCTTTTTTAGCCATGCGGTGATAGAGGCACTCCATCATCTCGACTTTAAACCCGATATCTTGCACGCGCATGACTGGCAAGCAGGAATCGCTGTTGCACTTGCTAAAATTAAACAGCCGATCGCGCATATGAAAACCGTGTTTACAATCCATAACATAAAGTACCAAGGCATCATGAAACTGGATACCTTTGCCGACTTCTTCCAATTGCCAGATGAACACATCGGCGGAATGGAATGGAACGGAATGTTGAATTGCCTGAAAAGCGCATTGTTTCATGCAGATAAAATCACGACAGTCAGCCCGACTTATGCCGAGGAAATCAAAGACCCCTACATTAGTGAGGGGCTCGAATCAATTCTATTAGAAAGAGAAACAGACTTGGTGGGCATATTGAACGGGATTGATACAAAAGAATATAATCCATTAACAGATCCAGCCGTTCCTGTTCCTTTTCGTTCTTCAAGAAATAAAAAGAAAGAAAACAAGTTAATCGTGCAGGAGAAAGTAGGCTTGCCGATTGACGCGGATAAGCCGCTATATACGATCATTACCCGGCTTGTTGAACAGAAAGGATTGCATCTAGTGGAACATATTTTAGATGCGTTTCTTGAAAATGATGTTCAATTAATTATTTTAGGGACTGGGGATTCAGAGTTTGAACACTTCTTTAGGGAAGCTGTTCACCGTCATCCGTATAAATTAGTGACCATGCTGACATTTGATGAGGCGTTGGCCCGTCAATTATATGCAGCGTCAGACTTTTTTATTATGCCATCACTGTTTGAACCTTGCGGATTGGCACAGCTTATAGCGCTACAGTATAAATCCGTGCCTATTGTTCGTGAAACCGGGGGGCTTAAAGATACCGTTCATGCGTTTAATGAAATAACGGGTGAAGGAAATGGTTTTAGTTTTACGAATTATAATGCGCATGACCTGCTGACTGTTTTGAACTATTCATTAACAATCTTTCATCAGCCCGTGCAGTGGTCGAAGCTAAGCCAAAATGTGAATAAAAGTCGATTTAGCTGGAAAGAATCAGCACATGAATACACAAAGCTTTACCGCGAATTAATGGAGAGTAAAATGCCCCGCGTTGAAAGTGAAGATAGATTCGAAGCTTCAGGTGCAAGAAATTTAACCGATTATGCGCGATAAGGGAGAGAAGTTTTTTGCCTGAACTAACAGTAGACGAGTTCATTGATAAAATAGGTCATAAATTAAAACAAGAAACGGGGAAAAATCTACAGGATGCACGAAATAGCGATATTTATTATGTGATTGCTGCTATTGTCAATGAAGAAATGATGCCGCAGTGGGAAGCAACAAAAAAGAAGTATGAAGAAAAAATGAATAAGCAAGTTTACTATTTATCTATGGAGTTTTTAATTGGCAGTTTACTCAAAAGCAATTTGCTTAATTGCGGGATGCTGGATATTTCAAATCAAGCCCTTCAAAAACTCGGTTTCAATCCAGAAGATGTATACGGACAGGAGCATGATGCAGGTTTAGGAAACGGTGGATTAGGCCGCTTAGCAGCATGTTTCCTTGATTCGTTAGCTTCCCTGAAATATGCTGGTCATGGTTTTGGCATCAGATACCGTTATGGTTTATTCGAGCAGCGAATTATTCATGGAAATCAGATTGAACTGCCTGATAATTGGTTGAAGAACCCATATCCATGGGAAACAAGGCGAGCAGATGAAGCAGTAAGTATTGATTTTTGCGGGGACGTTAGCATGTACCAGAAACAAGATGGAAATCTTGAATTTAAATATGAAAACACGGACAAAGTAATGGCTGTTCCGTATGATATTCCCATTATTGGTTATCGAAACGGCGTGACCAATACACTCAGGCTTTGGAGTGCTGAACCGGTAAAAGCGCATGAAGGTTTCGCAGATGAGAGTTCAAACTATTACCATGAACTGGATCATCAGCATTCGATTGAACAAATTTCCGGTTACCTATACCCGGATGATTCCCAATATGAAGGGAAAGAGCTGCGCTTAAAGCAACAATACTTTCTAGTTTCCGCGAGTTTGCAACAAATCATAAAAACATATCAGCAAAATAATCAAAAGTCTCTTAAGCACTTAGCTGAAAAGGTTGTCATACAAATAAATGATACACATCCAACTTTAGCAATCCCGGAACTTATGCGAATATTGCTAGACGAAGCTAATTTCAGCTGGGATAATGCTTGGAAGGTAACGACAAAAGTCATCGCATACACGAATCATACGACATTAAGTGAAGCATTTGAAAAATGGCCGGTAGAGATGATGAAACAGCTATTACCAAGAATTTATATGATTATTGATGAAATTAATGAACGATTTTGTAAAGGGATTTGGTTTGACCATAAGGAACTAAGGGAGGATATTCCCGAGCTGGCAGTTATAGCCGATGGGCAAATTCACATGGCGCGTCTGGCGATTGTAGGTAGTTTTAGTGTAAATGGTGTGGCCAAATTACATACGGAAATATTAAAAAAACAGGAAATGAAACACTTTTATTCACTTTTCCCTGAACGTTTTAATAATAAGACGAATGGAATTACACACCGCCGCTGGCTGCTACAGGCAAATCCAAAGCTATCAGCACTTATCACGGAATCTATAGGTTCACAATGGATTCAGCGTCCGAACCAGCTCATCAACCTGTTAAAGTATTCGAGCGATCGGCCTTTTTTAGAAAAGGTCAATCAAGTAAAACTTGAAAATAAGCAAATTTTGGCTAAGCTCATCAATGATCGTACAGGTATTGTAGTGGATGATCAATCGATTTTTGATGTGCAAGTAAAACGATTGCATGAATATAAGCGTCAGTTGCTGAAGGTTTTTCACATTATGTACTTATATGATCAGTTAAAAGCGAGCCCGAATATGGATATCGCACCCCGGACTTTTATTTTCGGTGCAAAAGCGGCGCCAAGTTATCATTTAGCTAAAGAGGTCATTAAACTTATTCATAAGGTCGCTACAATTGTAAATAACGATCCGGATATCCGTGACAAGCTAAAAGTAGTTTTTATAGAGAATTACAATGTGAGTCTAGCAGAACGCATCATCCCTGCTGCCGATATTAGTGAACAAATTTCAACGGCGGGCAAAGAGGCGTCGGGCACAGGGAATATGAAGTTGATGATGAATGGCGCTTTAACTGTCGGTACATTGGATGGCGCGAATATTGAAATCAAACAAGAAGTCGGGAATCAAAATATTTTCATCTTCGGCCTGAAATCTGATGAGGTCATACAGTATAATAACCACGGCGGCTATCGTGCCATGGATCTATATCATAGTGATGACCGTATTAGCAGGATTCTTGATCAATTAAATAATGGATTTGGCACGGATGAAATTGAATTTAAAGATCTCTATTACAATATCTTGTATAACAATGATCCTTATTTTGTGTTAAAGGACTTCGAACCGTATTTGGAAAAACAGGAGCATGTGGAGCAAGTATACCGAGATAAATTTAAATGGCTCTCCATGAGCGTGACGAATATCGCTTATTCAGGCAAGTTTTCGAGCGATCGGACAATCAAGGAATACGCGACAGAGATTTGGAAAGTGAAGCCGGTATAACGCATTTTGGGTATCTGTGAAGGAGGAAATACGTTCACTACATTTGCATAAAATAAATTAGAGGATTTCGACTACGTAACACTTTGTCGAAATCCTTTTTGTTTTTATTCAAAGAATTGTCATAAATGCACAATATACAGTTGCCTTTTTGATAAGGTATCTGTACTTGTTTTTATATTATGATAGTATATAATTATCGATATATTAAATTATTAGTATATTGAAATTATAGGAGGCGCGTGAATGGCTACTTTTTTAGGATCGATTATTTTATTAATAGCCGGGTACGCGGTTTATTCGAAAGTAATCGAAAAAGCATTTAAGATTGATGATTCTCGTAAAACGCCGGCGTACACCGTAAATGATGGCATGGATTATGTACCGATGAGTTGGTGGAAAGGGTGGCTAATCCAATTATTAAATATTGCTGGATTAGGACCTATTTTCGGGGCTGTTGCAGGTGCGTTGTACGGGCCTGTAGCATTTATATGGATTGTCTTCGGTTCGATTTTTGCGGGAGGGGTTCATGACTATTTTTCCGGCATGTTGTCTTTGAAACATAAAGGCGCACAATTTCCGCAAATTGTCGGGAAATACTTGGGGACTTTTGCTCGAAAGTCGATTGTTGTCATTTCGCTTATTTTAATGATTTTAGTAACAGCAGCCTTTACTGCAGGGCCTGCACAGTTAATCGCACAAATTACGCCGATTCCCTTTATAGGTGCATTAGTGATTGTTTTTGCCTACTTCTTTATCGCCGCAATCATGCCGATAAATAAAATCATCGGTAAAATATATCCAGTCTTTGGTGCAATCATTATCTTTATGGCGGTTGCGATAGGGGCGGTTCTATTATTTGGTAATTATTCAATTCCCAACTTGACACTAAGTAATTTACATCCTGGGGAGTTGCCGGTTTGGCCATTGCTGATGGTGACAATTTCTTGCGGAGCCATTTCAGGTTTTCACTCAACGCAAAGTCCGATCGTTTCAAGAACGATGAAGAAAGAGTCAGAAGGCCGCAAAATCTTTTACGGTGCAATGATTGGAGAAGGTGTGATCGCACTCGTTTGGGCAGCGGCAGGAATGACGTTTTTCGGTGGAACAGGCGGACTTCAAGCAGCTCTTGCGGCGGGTGGTCCGGCAGGTGTCATTAATGAAATGTCTTCAACGATGCTTGGTACATTCGGGGGAATTTTAGCTATTCTTGCAGTGATTATTTTACCGATAACGACAGGTGACACAGCGCTTCGTTCTTCGAGAATGATTGTCATGGAGTCAGTATCGAAATGGTTTGACCCAGACAAAAAACGCACAGTTGTCATGGCAACTGTTGTGCTTGGTGTTCCAGCGTTTTTATTATCAACGATTGACTACTCATTTTTGTGGAGATACGTAGGCGGGACAAACCAGCTGACGGCTACAATTATGTTGTGGGTTGTCGTTTCTTATTTATTGAAAGAAGGACGTGCGCATGCGCATATGCTCGCGGGTATTCCAGCACTCTTTATGACGGGTGTCGTAGCCACTTACTTCTTATACGCACCTGAAGGATTGAACTTGGATTATACACTTTCAATTATTATCGGCGGTATTATCACATTTATTGTATTTTTAATGTACATTCGACAGATTGTTCGCCATCGAGAGATTGCAGTGAAAAATGTATTAGCAGAACCGAGTAATTAATAGTTAAATAAAAAACTGATTTCCTTTTGTGGAGGAAATCAGTTTTTTAGTGAATGAAATTCTTTAATGATTCTTAATCACAACTTGCTCCACATTCAAATTTTTTCTTGTTTTTGCGTTATGATAGATGATGTCGGCAATATCTTCTGGGTCCATTAATCCTGCTGTCTGAGACTCATCGTAAATTCCGTCCCAGAATTCTGTCTTCATGCCACCCATATAGGCGCCGAAAACGTGAATGTTTGTTTTTTCTAGCTCAACCAGTAGACTCTCGTGGAAGCCACGCATACCAAACTTACTTGCACAGTAAACGGATTCCGTCTTTTTTCCTTCTAATCCAGCTGTGGAGACGATGTTTAAAATGCTGCCGCTATTTCTTTCTTTCATGTCTGAAAGCACTTCTTGCGTACAAAAAATAGTCCCTTTTATGTTGATGTCAATCATTTGGTGGACCTCGTCTTCTGATAAGTTTTCCGCTAAATCAAACACGCCAACCCCCGCATTATTTACAAGCACATCTACTGTACCTAAGTTTTCTTTAATCTTTGTGAAAACTTGAGACACTTCACGTTTAGATGATACGTCTACTGGGAAAATTGAATGATTTTCGTTCGGTAAATCTTTCGCAGTACGCTCCAATTTATCTTCCGTTCTGCCGAGTAAACAAACGTGATACCCATCTTTTGCATATTTTTTAGCAAGTGATGCGCCTAATCCACTTCCAGCGCCGGTAATTACGACAATTTTATTATTCAAGATTCAATCGATCCCTTCTGATGCGTAGTGATTAATATTATAATCCAAGTGGCTGTCGAATCCAATTTAGGTACTGGTGCAAGAAATATTGAGGTTGTATGTTACTGAAACACAGTCCGATAATTAACAAATTCGAATTGACTGAAATATAAATTTGTGGTATACTATTTATAACTAAATAATAGACTCTTTTCTTATTGAGAGAGATGGAGGGAATTGGCCCGACGAAGTCTCAGCAACCTGCCAGCTGGTAAGGTGCTACATCCAACAGGGGGGACCCCCTGATAGATGAGGAGAAATTTTTGCATGCAAACTCTTCTCTCTTTGGGGAAGGGTTTTTTATTTGGAAAAAATTTCAGGAGGGTTTATGATGACGAATTTACAACAGCTCTATGCGGAGCGCGAACGATTAAAAAGACAAAAAGCAACCGGGGTTGCGAGTGCAATGAAAAGACATCAAGAAATCGAGAAACTACAGAAAGAAATCGATTACTATGAACTTGGTGACAATATCTCTAGAGCGCAAATTCAGGAAGAGTTGGCGGAAATTGAAACTTTGCAAGAAGAGGTTAACCGTTTAACAGCAGTTGTCGCTGAGAGAAGACGCGTTTTAGCGGCTAAGGTATTTGGGGAACACACTGCGATTTAAGGAATAACAAAACATCTAAAGCCCCTTCCTCAATTATTAGGGGCTTTAGGTGTTTTTACAAATTTAGGTGTAAGGGGGAGATAAATCGAATTGTTAGTAAAAATAAATCCAGAGAAGAAAAGTTATGCATATGTTATGAAAACCGAACAAAGGGATCGCTATGTAAGCAGAGGATCAGATTATAAAGGCTAATCTCTTTATTGGTTATTGTTCTACCATGCTGGTGAAAGAATCCATGCCTGTGGCTGAAGGTTTATTTGTCTCATCGTCCACACGATGCCCTATTTATTCCAATACATCAAACCATAATGAAGATTTATCTTCGATATCTCCATTGTAATTAATAGTAATCTCCTCACCGACTTTAATATCATCAATTGCATAAAAATCGATAGACAGATTTTCTATATTATTAAAAAACGTCGAATTTGGAGTGTATGAATGATTAAATAGGGATCCGTATCCCAAAACAATTGCTGTTTGCTCGTAATTTTCCCCCCAAGTGAAGCAGTAATTAAAAAGTACGGTCTTCTTCAGATACTTCCACTCATCCTTACAAGATACTAAAACAGGTGACACCTCAATGAGCTCACCTGTTTTAATATCACGTGTAGCATATATCCCTTTGCCGTATTTTCCAGTATCTTTTATACATATTGGTGACATGCACTAGCTCCTTTTCGTGATTCTTGGTCAATTTACATTTTGAATAAATGACAACAGCGCATAATTTATTAGTCAAAATTTAGCAGTTTCTGTTTCAAATAGTTATTGCGGTCACGAATAAATTGAAAGATAAATTCGGGTTCGCGGTCGAATGCGTCAATCTTCTTTTTCTTATATGGATCAAGAAGTATGTGGGGGCGCAGGGCCTCATGTAGAGACATCACTTTATTTTCCATATTAGCAACTGTGAACTTTGTATCTAAGATTTCTTCCAAGATATTTCTGTAAAGATTACGGAATTCCATGAATCTCATGAGAAGATAGCAGAGGTGATTGTTCTTCTTACCTTCCATAGGAACATAATTGTATTGCATGATTCCTCCGTCGACTTTTCGTCCCCAAGTTGCATCATAGTCCCAAGGAATGATTTCAAACAATCGCGTCTCACTATTTCGGTACAATGCATAGTTATGGGTGAAACCGTCATTGTTCATTGTGCAAACAGCTCCGGCGAGCCAAGTTAAAAATTTATCAATATTGATATGTTGGGAAATTTCATCAGGGAAACCTGATAGAGGTATGGTGTTGATTTTATTTATCAATTCATGAAGGGTGTCATTGTCTGAATTGCTTCCCAATACTCTTTGATACCCTGAAAGAAGTGACTCTTTCATTTTTTCGTTTCTCATTATAGAGAAGTTAGCATTATTGTTAACTGCATAATAAATGGGTCCAGAAGGTAGGCCTCTCTTTTTTAGGAACAACTCATCAACGGACTCCAATTGTAAATAGACACCTTTATGAGAACCATTGCGAGTGAAATTAATATGTTGACTTTGTGGTGATAAGACACCTAGGTCATGAAAGAAGTCGAAAGAAAGTTTATTTCTGATGAGAGATGGGTCTCTGTATTCGGCGTTTAGATGAATTTCGCGGACCCCGGAGAATAATTTCGGATTGTTGAACTCGATTCGATAGGATCTTTTTCGAAATTTTCGTGTATAAGATCCCCGATAGGCAATACCTATATCATATGTGACATCCTCCACCTTTAAAGAAGCTGGAACAGGATCATTGCTCCAAACATCTTCCCGTAACTCATTTAGATTCTTTTCTTTGATTTTCAGAAAATAAGATGGAATTAGATAGGACATACAATCTCTTTCCTTTCAATAATTCAATCCACTGATTAAGGGATGGACCAACTATTGTTTGATATTATTTACTACTGCTTCATGACCGATAAGTGATCAGTCATGCCGCAGTAGTTGAATTATCTAAATCATTTACCTTTTCTTTTATTGCGTTTTTTCTTATTGTCTGTAGTTGTCTTGCCTGTTGACGTAGTACCTGTAGTTTTCTTGCCTGTTGACGTAGTACCTGTAGTTTTCTTGCCTGTTGACGTAGTACCTGTAGTTTTCTTGCCTGTTGACGTAGTACCTGTAGTTTTCTTGCCTGTTGACGTAGTACCTGTAGTTTTCTTGCCTGTTGACGTAGTACCTGTAGTTTTCTTGCCTGTTGACGTAGTACCTGTAGTTTTCTTGCCTGTTGACGTAGTACCTGTAGTTTTCTTGCCTGTTGACGTAGTACCGGTTGTCGTCTTGCCAGTTGACGTCTTGCCAGTTGTCGTAGTACCAGTTGTCGTCTTGCCCGTTGTAGTAGTACCAGTTGTTGAATCATTGATCCTAGCTTTTTTCCCTTTTTTTGGCGGCATAATTATCCCCTCCTTTAAAGCAGAATATATCCCATTGTATTCGATAGTTTATTTTTTGTGTCGGCAGATTGATTTAGCATTAATAAACAGCGAACTCACTGGTTATCAAGAAGTTTCGCTTGTTTTATTCTTCTCGGGAAGTCCTACTTCTTACTTTCTTCTTTCCATGAAATCAACTAGACAATGTGAGGAGACCCAGATGAATTATGGTTAAGAAAACGCTTGCCAAACTTGGGTTGAAGAAATGTGTAATTAAAGTGTTCAGCCTATTATTTAAAAATAGGCTAATGACCATTACTTTGCCTAAACAAGAAACATATAGATAGTAGGATACTATAAAAGGAGGTTAGGAAATTTTGAAAAAAGAAATGTTGCTTACTTTAGTAGACAAAGTAGTTAAAGTAGATAGGGGGGGGCCTGAATCTCGTATTGGCAAGCTGCTTGCTGTTGATGAGGATTGTATTACATTGCTTACCGAGGACGAAGGAATTGTTTATTATAAAACACACCATATCAAGAGTCTAACGGCTAATGCGAAAAATGAATTGCAATACAATATTGAAGTTCCTGAAGATTTCGAGTACAAAAAAGGCGCTAACTTTAAAAGTGTTTTAGAGGAATTAAAATACCATTGGATAAAAGTTAACCGCGGTGGCCCTGAAACGCTTGAAGGAGTACTAGATGATATCAATGAAGACTATGTAACAATTGTCGCTAACGAGGAAGTAATTCGGCTTTCCATGTTTCATATTCGTAACGTAAGTTATGGAGTTAAAGTTGAAAAACCGAAGCCTGCTGAAAAAGCAAATGCCGATGAAAGTACAAAAGAATCTGGCAGGAAGAATCAAGAAAAGGGAAATGAACAAAAGAAACAAAAAGATGCAAAAGGAAAGTAAGTAGCTATAAATTGCATTCGTCGCTTCTGTTGATCGGAAGCGACGAATATTCTATGAAGGAGGCGCCCCAAAATTGCAAGAGCAAAACTTTAAGAAAGCGTTAGGCGTCCTTAAAGATATGAAAATTGTTTTGTTTTTAAGCGACAACCAATTTGTAGAGGGAATTTTGTTAGATGTTAAAAAAGACTACCTTGTTGTTAATGTGAACCAAAACGTATTTTATATTGCTCTCGAACATATTCAGGGTCTTTCAAAAAACTCTAAAGGCTTTCGCGTCCCCCTAAAAAAAATTCCTTATCTAAATTTAGATACATTAGCAGATGTCTTGATGGCTTTGCAATACAATTTGGTTAGCATTAATAGTTTAGGTAAACAGGCAATTTTCGGAATGCTAAGCAAAATATCTGAAGATCACATCATCTTAATAGATAATATGGAACAACTTTATATTCAAAAATCTTATATATCAAACATTTATAAAGGGAAATATGAAATTTATGAACGAGATGCTCATATCCACAAAGAACCAGCTATTGAAGAATCCTCGTCACATCTTAATGTAGAACCAAAAGAGCAGTTGGACCCCTCGCTGGATGAAGAAATAGAAAATTGTCAGCACAATGAGGAAGTTATAGTAAAACAAATAAAAATAACTAACAAAAGTGAATCTGAAAAATATGTTGAAGAGCCCATAAATGCGAAACTAACTGAAGTGGAAACCGATTCTGTAAATGTTATTAATGAACATCTAGTGACTCATCCAATGAATGAAATAATAAAGGAAACTAGTTTATTACAATTGGATACACAGGATTTGGTAGATAAGACTGAAGATAACGAACGACATGAAGAGCCTAGTCAAGAAGGAATTATTCGAGACATCGCTCCTCGTATGAATGATGAATCAAAAGAGCAGTTAGACTCCTCGCTGGAGGAGGAAATAGAACATCATCAGCACAATGAGGAAGTTATCGCAAAACTAATACAAACAACTAATAAAAATGAATCTGAAAAATATGTTGAAGAGCCCATAAATGCGAAACTAACTGAAGTGGAAACCGACTCTGTAAATGTTACTAATGAACATCTAGTGACTCATCCAATGAATGAAATAATAAAGGAAACTAATTTATTACAATTGGATACACAGGATTCGGTGGATAAGACTGAAGCTAACGAACGACGGGAAGAACCCGGTCAAGAAAGAATTCTTCGAGACATCGCTCCTCGAATGAATGATGAATCAAAAGAACAGTTAGACTACTCAACGGAAGAAGAAATACAAGTGAATCAGCACGAAGAGCAAGTTATGATCAAACGTATACAATCAAAAAACATAAAAGAAGCTAAAAAATATGTTGAGACTCCTATAATGAAGAAGCATTATAGAAGGGAAATGGAGGATGCAAATGTTAGTAATGAGAACCTAGAGGATCATCCAAAGACTGAGGTTAAGGAAAAATTCAATTTATCACATTTGTATAAACAAAATTTATTAAATATGGATGAAAAATTATCGCTCGAAGTGGATCATCAGGATATATTAAAATCTGAAAAAAATATTATTAGTGAAGAACAATATATGATTGCCAACCCTCGGTTTAGGCGTAAAAAAAAGAGGAAATTAAAATCCATCTGTTGTACCATTAAAAATAATAAACATGTAATCTGTCAAAAAAAATTAGAGGCAAGTGAATTTCCAGTCCATGAAGAAGACTCTAATAAAGTAGCGCACCGTTCTAAACGTTTTAAATCATTAATTCATCCAACTGGCGATAATACTTCAAATAATAAATTGAAAAGTAATGAGAATTTTGATGTTTTGGATGAAAACCCTAAACCTACTGAAACATGTACCTCCCCTCTTTCATTAAGACAAATAAATCCCAAAGAAGAAAAAGCGATATTAGAGAAGCAATACTATGCTTTAATGAAGCATGCATCTAGAAAATACGTTGAAATGCAACATAGTACTGAAAGTTTTATGTCACTAGAAATCTTCTTTCTACCTGTAAGGAAAATAAGCATCAATGAAGAAGCAACGGTAAAGGGGCAATACTATTCTTTAATGAAACATGCAGAAAAGATGTACTGTCAATTGAAAGATGAACGATTGAAAAACGAAATATGACCGAAAAAATAATTAATGTATTTTCAATCCATTGTTAACTGCCGTGCTTGTACTATGTTGATTGTATTCGTATGTACATTGATTTAGATCTAAAGCATTGGGAGCAGCATTATTGGTTGGAAGTGATAATGGAGTTTGATTAACGCCTTACTCAGTCTGTGTCTGGGGTTAATTTGAATATAAAATTTAGAAGGAGATGTTAACTTGAATAAAATTATTCAAAGTCTTGTAAAGGAAGTTGTTCAAATAGAAATTTCCGGGAAGAAACTAATTAACGGTACTCTTATTGACCTAGGCAGCGACGTGCTTGTACTTTTTAACGGAACAGACTTTTTGTACATCCCTACAAATCATATCCAATGTCTAACAACTAATCTTACTGATGACTTTGAAATAAAGGTCCCTACAGAGTTCCCTAGCATTCTTATGGAAGATGATGATCAAGAGGATTTATCAATTATAAAGGTTCTTACCCAGGCGCAAGATGAGTTTGTTGTAATTTACGTAACAGGCAGTCAACCCTTGCATGGTATTATTACGAGTATTAAGAATAACTATTTTGTATTTCATTCTCCCGTTTATAAAACGATGTATATTGCACTAAATCATCTGAAATGGCTAATTCCTTATTCTGAAAACAAAAAACCTTATGGCCTGGATGGTAATAACTTCTTGGTACAATCAAATAATGAATTGCTTGCAAGTGCTTTTGAAGCCCAAGTTGAAAATTTAAAAAACAAACTCGTCGTGTTTAATATTGGTGAAAAGAAAAAACATATTGGGAAAATAAATAATGTCGAAGATCAAATCGTTGAGATTCAAACAGCAAGAACATATCCTATTTATCTCAACCTTAGCCATATTAAAACTATACACCCGGTGTGAATTAATTGTATTTACTAACGTTTTTTTGCATTCACTTATTTAGTGAACTGACCTGGGTTCCGCTTTTGCTTTGAAAATTTGAGAAGGGGAGCCCTTTTTAGGTTGACAAGAGAATAGCAACAGTCTGACATAGGGAGTCTCTACATAATAGTGTTCATTCGTCCTTGAATCTCTTTTTCATAGTAGTTTAGTCATGCATCGTCGAAGGGCAGACAGCTTCCTAATTTGTGGGGAAAAAAAGAAGATATTTCTACTAAATTTTTAGTAGAGAGGATTACCCAAAATTGTGAAATAAAACAGAACAGTCTTCCTTTATTTGAGTTTTACGATTACAAGTAAAATGAAGAAATCATAATTATTCTGAGGCGATCGTCTATCCATTGGGTAGGCGTTTTTTGTAGTTATACAACGGTACATTTTGCTTTTTTTCAGTTAGGACAAAAATAGATTTAGATAGGTTTGGACATTCATCTCGTCACTTTCCGAATTGAGTGAATATACATAAAAAACGGACAAACAATTTAAAGGTTATTAATCTAATGAAAAGAAGGGGTATGTATATGTATGGATTTTCAAATTGTAATTGCCGGTTTGGTATTTATATCGACTATGTTAGTCATATTTTGGAGACCTAAAGGAATGAATGAGGCGTGGCCCGCATCGATTGGTGCAGGAATAATTATAATAACAGGGATTGTATCGAGAACGGACATTACGGATATTATCAGTAAAATTGGTGGTGCATCCATTACAATTATAGCAACGATTGTCATGGCTGTAATATTGGAGAGTTTCGGTTTTTTTCACTGGGCAGCTGCAAGACTTGCAAGTTTGTCGAAAGGTTCAGGCCACCGTTTATATTGGTATATCCAGTTACTCTGTTTTTTGATGACACTATTATTTAATAACGATGGAAGTATCTTAATTACGACACCGATTTTAATTCTACTACTTAGAAACCTACAACTGAAACCGCATCAACAAATCCCGTATCTATTGAGTGGTGCACTTACTGCAACTGCGTCCAGTGCACCTATTGGCGTTAGTAATATTGTTAACCTGATCGCATTGAATATCGTTGAAATGTCTCTATGGATGCATACAGCAATGATGTTTGTCCCGGCAACCTTAGGATTGTTGTTTATGTCATGGTTGATGTATATCGTGGTAAGAAATAAACTACCGAAAAAATTACCCGATTCCGTAATGGATGTGGAAGAATCCTTTTTCACTAAAAGTTTTCATCCATTAAAAACAAAGATTTCTGTAGAGAAAAAAAAACAACGTACTAAATTTATGTTGAAGGTATTGCTGTTTGTCTTTGTAATGCGTTGTCTCCTTTTTGTTGCATCGTATGTCAATATTCCCATTGAAATTGTCGCAGTTCTCGGATCGGTCGTCTTACTCGCGTGGAGATGGTACCATTTAAGGACTAATCCTGTTGATGTTTTGAAGAAGACTCCTTGGCACATTCTGATTTTTGCCTTCTCTATGTATGTGATTATATATGGCTTACATAATGTAGGACTAACAGCGTTGTTAGTAGAGTGGTGTGAACCAATTGTAAATCAGGGATTATTTCAAGCCAGTTTTATTATGGGAGGATTAGTATCGATACTTTCTAACCTATTTAATAATCATCCAGCATTAATGATCGGAACGATTACCTTAACTGAAATGGGGCTGGATCCAATCACATTAAAGACTATCTATCTTGCAAATATTATTGGCAGTGACATGGGGTCATTGTTGTTGCCAATTGGTACACTAGCATCTCTTATCTGGATGAGTATACTAAGAAGGAATAAGATAAAAGTAACATGGAAAGATTATTTAAGTGTATCGTTGATTGTAATACCAATTACAACAATTGTAACGTTGATATTATTATATTTTTGGGTTCAAATGACTTTCACCTAATAAATCTAACCTGGTGTTTTTATGCAAGAAACTATCAGGAAAGTTCAAACCATCATGATTTTTTGTCCCATAGGGAGATTAAAGTTTTCGATACAAAGAAGCACAGAATTAATTCAGTGCTTTTTTATTAGTGCTCCAAGCGCTAGCTAAGAGGTGAGTCGTTCACGGGATCATGATTGATTGTTGTCAACGCAGCGTTTGTTTAGAAGATTTTTTCGTTTATTTTCTTCGACGAAACCATTTAATCCTATTGTATGTATAATGTTGACAGACTCTTTTGTTTCAAATAAATAGATTCCGCCAGCTTCTTATGTTTCACTTATAGTTTATAAATATTTTGACATGATTTCATTAAAGCCAAGTCAGAATCAAACAGAACTTTGGGAGAATTCACGCCGAAATCATGGGGACATGGCTAATGAAATTGAAAGTGCTATGATGGATAGAAAAGAAGGAAACCTGATGAAGTTTATGATCTGAAAAATAAAAGCTTAGAATTAGGTATTGATGTAGCAAATTTTATTGCTGATTTTTACAAAAGTATTGCACTTGGTTTGCATCAAATAGGCGCCCAAACAACACACTTTAGCTAACGAGGTATAAACAAAACACTAAAACTTATCATCAAGTTTTAGTGTTTCTTTGCGTTAAAATAATATATTGGAATTATTAATTCACCAATCATAACTGCCCTATTACGAAAGTTGACTTCTTAAAATATGGAGGCAGAAATTTAAATCCTCTTCAAGATGGGCTTCCATTAGTTGTTTCGCTTTTTCAGTATCTCTTGCTTTTATGGCTTCGTAGATTTCTTCATGCTCATCAATTAAACGTGGTCGATTGTGAAGGACAACCGTCTTCCGAAAAAGGTAGATAATCGACTTCATGCGCGCTATTGTCTCTATCATCAGTGAGTTCCCGCTGGCTTGCACAATAATTTCATGAAAACGTTCATTGGCTTCCATAATGTCCTCAGTTGTTCCATCTCTTCCGATCTCGACACAATTCGCAAGCGACTTTAAATCTTCCGCTGGCAAATAGGTTGCTGCCGATTTCGCTGCGGCACCTTCTAAGAGGATTCTTACTTGAAATAAGTTGCGTAAATCTTTTTCAGTAGGCTGCACAACTTTTTTATCGACGATGAGTCCTTCATAACTTAGTTTTCGTAAGGAATCCCTAATCGGCGTACGGCTAAATCCTAAATCTCTCGCTAGTTTATCTTCTACAATTTTTGTGCCACCTGGTAAATCCCCGTTTAAGATTCTATCACGAATGATTTCATACGATTGATGATATGCGGAGCGAGGCTTCTTATTGCTTTGAGTCATTTCGTTCACCCCTTTTTCGTTTAACCTAATCCATATAAACGTATCAAATATAGTGCGAGAAAGGAAGAATAACTAATTAAAACTCGATTTTGTATACAAACTCATAAAAAGTGTATACAAAATAAAATAAAACGTATACAATGAAAAAAGTGAAGAATACTGCAAACGGTTACAGGCGTCTTGAAGTGAATGTATTTATCGTTTTAAAGCAGAACTCGAACAACAAGGAGGACTATTTATGTTGAAAAAAATTGGTTTTATCGGTTTAGGGATTATGGGAAGACCTATGGCCATGAATTTAGTTTCTAAAGGATACGAAGTGATCGTGACTGATTTAAATAAAGAAGCGGTACAAGCTTTGAAGGAAGCTGGAGCAACTTCAGCAGAATCTGCAAAGGAAATCGGTGAAAATAGTGATGTCATTATTACTATGTTGCCTGCTTCTCAACACGTTCAACAAGTTGTTTTAGGTGAAAATGGTGTGCTAAGCGGCGCGAAAAAGGGTGCAGTCATCATTGATATGAGCTCTATTTCACCGGTTGTTTCTAAAGAAATCGCTTCTATCGCAGAGCAACAAGGAGTGGATATGTTAGATGCTCCTGTTAGTGGCGGGGAACCAAAAGCGAAAGACGGTACGCTTGCGATTATGGTTGGCGGTAAAGAAGAAGTGTTCGAGCAAGTGAAGGATATTCTTGCAGCTATGGGTTCTGAAATCACATTAGTCGGTGGAAGTGGAAGCGGTACGACTGCAAAATTAGCGAACCAAGTCATCGTGAACTTAAATATCGCGGCGATGTCTGAAGCTCTGGTATTGGCTGCGAAATCTGGAATCGATGTGGAGAAAATGTACGAAGCAATTCGAGGTGGACTAGCAGGAAGTGCTGTTTTGGATGCAAAAGTGCCACTCATCCTAGATCGTAACTTCGTAGCAGGTGGAAGAATAGATATTAACTTGAAAGATATGGCAAACGTGATGGAAACAGCCCATAGTGTCGGCGTTCCACTACCATTATCTAGCCAGTTATTAGAAATTTTCCATGCCTTAAAGGTCGATGGCAAAGAAGCAGATGATCATGGCGGAATCGTTCAATATTATGAAAAACTAGCAAACGTTACAGTCGGGAGGGCATAATCGATGGCTAACATTAGAAGTAATGAAAAGAGAGCGGTTCAAGAAGTCTTGGACAATATCCAAACAGTCGATACACAAGTAGTAGAAGAGTTGCTTCAGAATGAATTAGTTGATTTGAATAAAAAAATTATTGTGCTTGACGATGACCCAACAGGAGTACAAACGGTTCATGGTATATCTGTTTACACGGATTGGTCAATAGAAAGTTTGGAAAAAGGATTTGAAGAAGAAAACGCGATGTTTTTCATCCTGACAAATTCTAGAGGATTCACTGCTGCCGAAACAACAAAAGCACATACAGAAATTGCGGCCAATATCGTAGAAGTTGCGAAAAAGCTAAACAAGGATTTTATAGTCATCAGCCGTGGAGACTCCACTTTGAGAGGGCATTATCCGCTTGAAACAGAGGTATTAAAAGATACGATTGAAGCCGCTTCGGATATCAGTTATGACGGAGAAGTGATCATCCCATTTTTCAAAGAAGGCGGTCGCTACACAGTGGACAATATCCACTATGTACAATATGAAGAACATTTAGTTCCTGCTGGTGAAACAGAGTTTGCAAAAGATAGAACCTTTGGGTTTTCATCGTCTCACTTAGGTGACTGGGTTGAGGAAAAAACAGAAGGTGCTTTCAAAGCTGCAAATACAACCTACATTTCAATTGAGAGTTTAAGAGCGATGGATATTGAAAAAATTACAGCGCAATTACTACAAGTAAATGATTTTAATAAAGTAGTGGTCAATGCAGTCGATTATGTGGATGTCGAAATTTTCGTTATCGCGCTGATCAAAGCCATGAAATCCGGGAAACAATTCATGTTCAGAAGTGCAGCAGCGCTTACGAAAGTGATTGGTGGCGTAAGTGATAAAGCGCTTTTAACAAAAGAGGAATTAATTCAGGAAGAAACGGGTCATGGTGGTTTAATCCTTGTAGGCTCTCATGTTAAAAAAACGACAGAACAACTGGAAGAAATGAAAAAAAGCGATTCTATTGAATTTATTGAGTTTGACGTCCATCTTGTGCTCGAACCTGAAAAGTTCCAAGAGGAAATAGAACGTGTCATCACGACAACGGAGAAATCTCTTCAATCAGGCAAACCAGTTACCGTGTATACGAGACGTGAACGATTGGATCTTGGTGAAGGTAAACAAGAGGAAGAATTGAAACTTTCTGTGAAAATCTCAGATGCTGTTACAAGTATCGTAGAGCGCTTAAATATTCGACCTAATTATATCGTTGCTAAAGGCGGCATTACATCCAGTGATATCGGAACGAAAGGGCTTGGCGTAAAAAGAGCAACAGTAGCTGGGCAAATAAAACCTGGTATCCCAGTTTGGGTCACTGGAGAGGAAAGTAAGTTTCCGGGAATTCCATATATTATTTTCCCAGGGAACGTAGGTGCAGTTACAACACTTAGAGAAGTAGTTGAGATATTATCTTAATTCAGCAGGAGTCCGCCTCTTTTATAAGTGGCGGGATGAATGCATAAGATTCGGGGGTTATCTACATGTTGGTCAATACAAATGAAATCTTAAAGCATGCCCAGCAAGAAAAATATGCTGTAGCGGCCTTTAATGTATACAATTTAGAAACGGTTCAAGCGGCGATTCGTGCTGCAGAACAAGAAAATCAGCCAGTTATTATTGCGCTTGGTGAACGTTATTTCCCGACAGTTGACGTTGAAGGTTTTTCAGCTCTTGTCAAAGCATTAGCCGAAAAATCTCACGTACCTGTCGCGCTTCACCTGGATCATGCTTATGAAAAAGAATCGATCATTCGTGCGATTCGTTGTGGATTCACATCAGTGATGTTCGACGGTTCTGCCTATGATTTAACAGAAAACATACGCCGGACTAAAGAAATTGTAGAAATTGCGCATATGGCGGGTGTTTCTGTTGAGGCTGAGATTGGTTCGTTGGCAAAAGGTGAATTCTCGGATGAAGAAGAAGGAGACGGCACATTAACAGATCCACAGTCAGCAAAAGAGTTTGTAGACGCAACGGGCATAGACTTTTTAGCCGCAGCAATTGGTACAGTTCACGGGTTGTACAAGGGAGAGCCGAATATCGATTTGCAACTTTTAGAAGAAATTCAGCAAGCCGTCGATGTTCCGCTTGTGCTGCACGGAGGATCTGGAACGCCTGACGCGATAGTCAAACAAACAATAGAGCTTGGTATTTGCAAGGTTAATGTGAACACAGAAGTTTCCATGGCAGCAGTTTCTTATTTACAAAATTGTTTTGAGAAAAAACAAATGCCGCATCTATCTACAGTGATGGCAGAAATGCAACATACGATGGAACCTATCATGGCAAAATTCGTGCGATTGCTCGCGAATAAATAAAATAGATATAAGTTTAATTTTGTAAATTAATTTATAATAACTAAAGAAATGAGGGATACGATGCCTATAGTATCTATTTGTATAGGAGTTGCATTTTTACTTCTATTGATGATTGTTTTTAAGTTAAACGCTTTCATTGCTCTAATTTTATCTGCGCTAGTGGTGGGGATTTTAGAAGGAATGTCACCGCTTGATGCAGTGGCATCTGTCCAAAATGGTTTAGGCGGAACGCTTGGAAGCTTGACAATGATTATTATTTTCGGTGCTATTCTTGGTAAATTGATGACAGATTCAGGTGGTGCCCAACGAATTGCGACAACGTTAATCGAATCGTTCGGGAAGGAACGAGTCCAATTAGCTGCCGTTTTAACAGCATCTGTTGTTGGGATTGCCCTGTTTTTTGAAACGGGAGTTGTTGTATTAATTCCTTTAGTATTTACAATTACTGCGGCAGCCGGGGTACCGGTATTGTATGTTGGGATGCCCGTCATTGCTGCACTAATTACGATGCACGGATTTGTTCCGCCGCATCCAGGGCCAACAGCAGTAGCTAGTGTATTTGAAGCGAATATAGGAAAAACTTTAATATACGGAATTATTATTGCGATTCCCGCTATTATTATTGGCGGCCCTCTATTTACGAAACTCTTTAAAAAAGAAGATTTGGAAGTTGAAATCCCTAAAGGGTTATATAATCCTAAAGAATTTACAGAAGAAGAAATGCCAGGATTCTTGACGAGTTTGCTTACATCATTAATGCCCGTTATTTTAATTGCTTCTCAAGTCATTGTTTCAATGACCATGCCGGATTCGAAAGTAATGCCATTCTTTGATTTTATCGGGAATGCAAATATGGCTTTGTTACTTTCTGTAATTGTTGCTTTCTTTACGTTCGGGCTGAATCGCGGTATAAAAATGAAGGAGATTATGCAATCTGTCTCAGAGGCTGTTAGTGGCATTGCGATGATTTTATTAATCATTGCAGGGGGCGGCGCATTTAAACAAGTATTGATCGATAGTAAAATTGATTTGTATATTGCAGACATTATGACAGGCTCAACACTTTCTCCGCTAGTTCTAACTTGGTTAATCGCTGCGATTCTTAGAGTGGCAGTTGGATCGGCAACTGTAGCAGGAATGACAGCTGCCAGTATTGCGGCGCCTCTCGTTGGCATGACTGGCGTGAGTCCAGAATTAATGGTATTAGCTGCTGGTGCCGGGAGTATCACATTCTCTCATGTCAATGATGCTGGATTCTGGATTTACAAAGAGTACTTTAATCTTTCTATAGGAAAAACAATCAAAACTTGGTCGGTCATGGTGACGATTCTTTCATTAGTCGGATTAGCAGGCGTATTACTCATAAATCTTTTTATTTCATAAAATTTGAAATATGCTCACAAAACAAACGGAAGTCAACCTTATTCATACTTGGTTGATTTCCGTTTGTTTTTATTCGAAAAGATAAGCGCCCATATTAATCTTTATGAAGAAACAGCAGCAATCAGTTGGATTTCAACTGGTGCATTGTCTGGCAATGATGCAACACCTATCGCAGCACGACTGGCTATACCTGCATTTCCCATTTTTTCAAATAAATACTCAGAAGCAAAATCCGCTATACTAGAATGTGCTTGAAAAGTATTTTCTGCATTCACGTAAACGGTTAGCGAAAGGACTTGCTCTAGCCGTTCTTGTTCTGCAAGTGTATTCATGGCGGCGGCAAGGGCATTTGCGACCGCTTGCCTTACCGCTGCTTTATAGATTGAAATCGGCTCGGTTATACCGACTTTTCCGCTTTGAATGAGTACGCCATTATATCTGGGCGTCATCCCGGCCGTATAAATCATGTTTCCAAATCGTGTTGCCGGAATATAATTTCCCTGCGGAATAGGATTGATTATCTCATCTGACGTGTTCATTACGATACGCCTCCACTACCTGGATGACACGATCAATTGCGTCAACTGCCTCTTTATGATTCTGTGAAAAGTTTATTCGGAAACTATCAATATACTGTGGCCCGAATTCTGTACCAGGCGTTACTGTAACGCCGGCTTGGAGGCGAAGTATCTTCACGAATTCATTTATCGGAACACCTAAATCAGGAATTCTCGGGAACAGATAGCTACCTGCCTCTGTAGCTCTAACTTCGAACCCTCCAGCGGCGCGCAATTTCGAAATTAAATCATCCCGGATCGCTTGGTGCTGCGCAATTCGCTCCTCCATCCATCCTTCGGGCTCAGAAAACCAAGATTTCATAACGGCTTGGCTATAACCGCCGGCACGGAGAGACACAATCGCTTGCAGTTTTTCCATGCGGTCAATAATTTTGGCGGATCCGAATGCTACACCGAGCCTGTAGCCACTCAGTGACTCTGTTTTCGATGGCCCCATGATGGTAATGACATTTTCAGGATCTACTATATTCTCTGCACATAGATGCGTAAAAGCCCGTCCCTCAAAAATCTGACGTGAATATAGTTCATCAACAATAACTGTCACTCCGTACTGTTGCGCTAGTTCCGCAATCCTCCAAATTTCATCCTCCGAATAAATGACGCCCGTAGGATTATTAGGATTAGAGAACAAAAATAGTTTAACACCGGCTTTAAAGGAATCCTCCAACTGAGTTAAGTCCAAACCCGCGGCACTATCTGACTTGAAATAGTCCATCTGAATCGGAACGACTTCACCTTCAAAGAACTCAACTAGTTTTCGGTTGGCAAAATAATCTGGTACGACAATCGCAACTTTGTCGCGTCTAGAAACTATAGATCCCATTGCTAGGAACAGCGCTCCTTGTGTTCCTGGTGTAATGATGAAATTCAAGTCTGGATTAATCGTTG
Source organism: Sporosarcina jiandibaonis (assembly GCF_013184495.1). Taxonomy (GTDB): domain Bacteria; phylum Bacillota; class Bacilli; order Bacillales_A; family Planococcaceae; genus Sporosarcina; species Sporosarcina jiandibaonis. The sequence goes on from NZ_JAAOIY010000003.1 coordinate 29,883, forward strand.
TACCCATAAAATCAGAAAGTTTTTCAGCTACTTTTTCTCGAATGATTTTACTTCCGCGATACTCCGTGTAGGCTTGCTTACCGCCAAGATGAACACCTTCGATGAACACATCTAGTGAACCCGGAATTGGCTCAAAAGCATCAACATCACCGTGTGAAAAGTCGACAGGCGTACCAGAAATTTTCTCGCCGCGCAGTTCAACTTCTTTTGTTTTCTGTCGTACTTCTTGGCCAGGCGCAAATTCAGCTCCGAGTTTCAAAAACTTTTCTTCTATTGAATCCATTATTAATCACTCTTTTCTATTTTATATTTCGTCACATTACGTGACTTTGCAAAACTCATGATTATTCTATATATTTATAATAGTAGTTCTATGAGCTTTCTAAATCCAATACGAAAAAGTTTATAACGATATATGATTTTCTTTATACTAAAAAGGGGACGGAAATTTTATGTTGAAAAATATGGATTATGTTTATGAGGTATATTTAAATAAAAGTTTTTCTAAAGCCGCTGAAGAACTATACATATCGCAACCAGCACTCAGTGCAACAATTAAAAGGGTAGAAGAGGAAATTGGTCTGCCTATTTTCGATAGAAGCAGTAACCCGATACAATTAACCTCAGCAGGGGAATATTATATTGAATCTATTGAAAATATCATGACCTTGGAAAAAGAAATGAGATCTCATTTTAATCGTTTAAGGGACAATAACCGGGGGACCATAAATGTTGGGGGAGCTTCATTCTTTTGTGCCTATATTTTGCCGACATTGGCGCAAGAGTTTAAGAGGGAATATCCTGATTACACGGTAAATATTTTGGAAGCCAATGCAGATGATTTGGTGAAGTGTCTGCGATCGGGCATAGTTGACATCATTTTGGATGTTGAAAAAAGAGATCCTAAACTTTTCGATTCAATTGTTTGGGCAGAAGAACATATTTTGCTTGCGGTACCTAGTTCATATAAAGTGAACAATAGATTGGAAAAGTATCGGCTCACTTTCGACGAGGTGGCTAATGGGCAATATATGAATGAAAATTATCCAAAGGTGAGTTTGAAAGAATTTGAAAATGAAAACTTTCTATTATTGAAAAAGGGGAATGATATGTATCAAAGAAGTTTAAAAATGTGCAGAAAAGCAGGCTTTACACCAAAAGTATCGATGACCTTTGATCAATTACTCACATCGTATCATGTCGCTTGTAACGGAAAAGGAATTGCATTCGTACGCGCTGGCGTTACGCAGTCCTTAGAAGCAACGAATAAATTGTTCTTTTACAAAATTGATGATGAAAATTCGTATCGAAACATTATGGTGTATTATAAAAAGTCGCATCCACTTTCGAATGTAGGTACGGACTTCATAGAATATTTAAATAAGAAAAAACTCGTTGGCATTTAAATCTTGGCAATCAAAAATGAACGCTCACTAAAACGAGCGTTCATTTCCAATTTAATTATTTAGCATTTCTATCTACAATTTTTTGTGTTATTTCCAAAAACTCTTCGATTTCATCCACACGATTACAGTGTAATGGGGATATCCTTATCGCGCCTTCCATTCTAAATGACTCCAACATTCTTTTTGAATAAATGCTTGAAGCTACACGATCATATACGATAACGTTTTCAGCTTCATATTGACTTACAGCTTCTTGAAAATCCAGATGATCTATACTGATAGCAACGATCAAATCCCTTTTGGACAAATCATCATAATCAAGATGAACAGTAACCCCGGGAATATTTCTTAATCCTTTTACTTTATCGGTGCCATCAAGCATTATTTCAAGAAGTGATCTTTCATGCAAAGAAATCCTCTTCATTCCTTCTTCAAATAAACTCCTTCTATCTTCCTCATTTGAAAAATTGCTTCCGATCCAACACACATAGTCTACAATCTCACTTACCGAAGCAAAATGTCCTGGTGCAGAACTGCCAAGTTGCAAATTACCATCATCCGTTCCAAATAAGCGATGGTGAGGAAGTTTTGCAGCTCTATCAGAAAGATAAGCAATTCCGCTACCCCTAACTCCGAAAAATTTGTAAGGTGCAAAGTTCATTGCATCTACCGGGGTTTTCTCAATATCAATGATGCCGTGCGGGGCATGTTGAACAGCATCGACGACAATATATAAATCGGGCTTTATCTTTCTTGCCTCCTTAACAATCGTCTCAATATCTAAAATAGCGCCTGATATATTTGATGCGTAAATGACACTTAATAGACAAGTATTATCGTCAATAAGCTTTGTGATTTCTTCAACATCAACTCCCCCCGTGACAGGGTTTGTTTGAGCTACGCGAAATTCCTTTCCTAACTTATCTGCATAGAACTTTGCTGCATCAAAAGCGGACGGATGCTCCAATGTAGTAGTAACAATATTTGTTCCCTCAACATTTTCAGCGATAACACCCGTAATTCCGAAAATCGCCTGTGAAGCAGTATAGTAAGTTGCAATACTCCCGTTTTTTGCATTGAAAATAACTCGAGCATCATTTAATCCTTTTTGTTCGACCTTTGTTAAGTATTTCGATACTTCATGATCACGCATAGGACAATTAGGAATCAAGTCTAACTGTGCAAACTTTTCATTTGCACTTTTCAACCTAAATGAGCCTCCCGCATTGTCAAAAAACAGTCGCTTCTTCTGTGTTAGGGGATCGATATCGATATAAGCAAATCTTTCCCTGATTTCTTTTAATAGTTCATTACTAAATAATGTTTCACTAGTCAGCTTAATCATTTGTATAATTCCCCCAATGTTTTTAGGCTTCTTTTTTCCTTGGATGAGATATCGTGATTCTGATTATTCCTTATAGTTATAATTGTAATTCTTCTGATGATTTTACTCAAATACGAAAAAGTTTATAAGGATATATAGTTTTCTCTATACTGAAAGTATATTAATCGTTCAATTAAAATAAGAATAACAGCCATAAACCTTAAAGAGGTTTGTGGCTGTTATTCTTTAAACGTGTGCTTTTTCTTCTATTATATAGTTAGAATTGATATAAAAAATACATAACGATCTGTACCTGTATAGGGTAAGGATTATTCTACAAACTTTACATGTTGCAACTTGTAGTAGCCAGAACTATTAATCCAGTATCCTTCAATATTATTACTAACACCTGTCAAGTATGCTTGGTGATGCACATAAACCATAGGTGCTTCTTCAATTAGAATTTCTTGAATATCAGAGTAAATAGCTTGTCGAGCAGTTTCATCTATTTCTTGACTACCTGCTTTAAGTAGTTCATCTACTTTAGGGTTATCGTAGAAGGAACGGTTTCCAGCAAGACCTTTATTTGCTGAATCGAATAGCTGAGATAAGAAATAATCTGCGTCACCAACAGGGTTTGATAAGCCGAGGATAAACATATCGTGTTCACCTTTAGCTGTTTTATCTAGATACGCACCCCATTCAACAACTTCGATATCAACTTCGATATTTGCCTTTTTCAATTCTTGCTGGACAAGTACTGCCATATCCATTCGTTGTTGGTTATCGTTTGTCCAAATTGTCGTTTTGAATCCATCTTCAAATCCAGCCTCTTTAAGAAGTTCTTTAGCCGCTTCTGGATCGTAAGAGAGTGGTTTCATTGATTCGTCATATCCAAATACGCCAGGTGCTAAAGGACCAACAGCTGCAACCCCGTGACCTTCATAGATTCCATTTAGAATATCATCTTGGTTAATAAGCATAGAAACTGCTTGACGTACTTTTAAATTGTCAAACGGTGCTTTTTCAAGGTTAAAGCTGACATATGAGAGTGAAGATGAAGTTGTATTATCAACTGTTCCAAATTCGGACCCATCAATTAGTTGAACCTCACTTGGTTGTACAGGCTCGATAATTTGAGCATGACCTGTCTCAAGTTCTGCAAGTCGAGTACCGCCTTCTGGAATTGCTTTGACTGTTACTGTGTCTAAAAATGGAATGTCTCCCCAGTAGTCATCGTTTCTTGCTAATTTAATTTCGGTACCTTGGTTCCAGTTTTCAAATTTAAAATAACTCGTTCCGATTGGATGTGAGTTAATAACAGATCCTGCTTCTTTTCCGTCTTCAATTGCTGCATAGTCCTCGTCAATTGATTTAGGGCTAATTATTGCACCAACTGGGTGAGTTAAATGTGCAAGAATTGGTGCAAATGGATATTCTGTTGTAATTTGTAGTTTATATTCATCAACTACTTTAAACTCCGTTACCATATCAAAAAGAAATGCTCGTGGTGCCGAGATATTAGGGTCTAGAATACGGTCGAAGTTTTTCTTAGCTGCTTCAGCATTGAATTTTTCTCCATCATGGAATGTCACATCTTCACGAAGCTCGAAAACCCATGTTGTTTCGTCAACTGGTTCCCAGCTCGTTGCCAACCCTGGAACAAGATTCTCGTCCTTATCTTTTGCAATTAGCGTTTCAAATATGTTTTGTTGAATATTAATTGACGGTACATCTGTTGAAAGATGTGGGTCAAGCATTGCTGCATCGGAAAGTGTTGCGATTACTAAGTCGCCGCCAATTACTGCCTCATTTTCTTTTCCTTCGGTAGTTCCGCTTTTTTCGCCGCCTTTATCGTCGCTTCCACCGGCACAAGCCACAAGGAACATTGATAAAACTAAAGTTAAAACTAATAACAGCGAAAACTTTTTCTTGCTATTCATGTAAATGCCTCCATTTTCTATCTAATAGAGTTAATACTTATTTCTTACTCTATAGATCTATAATCCTCCCATAATGTATCATAAGAAAATAATTAAGACAATACAAATTATTAAAAAATTACTATATTTGCATGAATATAGAGGAATATTTGTCATATTAACAATTTTTCAGTTAAATAGTTTTGATAATTAAATAGGTATAAATTAATAAAAGCCAATGATATCAAGAGTTTTAGATTTATTGATAAATTGGAATATAGAGTCATTAGGAATTAGATTCCGAAAATAATAAATTCATGATATGCTACCAATGGCGAATAGCTAGAAAAGTCGGTAGACTTAACCTTATTTTTATATTATGAAAGGTGTGTACTAGTTTTATGGCGGGAAAAACCGTAGAAGTGATTAATGGGCCAAAAAGGTCGAGCCCGAGAATCGAAGCTTATAAAGCTTTCTGGAAAAGATTAAGCAAAAATAAGGCAGCTGTGGTTGGAGGATTTTTCATTCTGCTGTTTATCGTCGTTTCTATAGTTGGTCCTTTTCTTACAACGAAAGATCCAACTGAAGTCATGGTGTTAAATAAATTACAGCCGCCATCTGCAGAGTTTTGGTTTGGAACGGATAATTTTGGTCGGGATATCTTTACGAGAATTATTCATGGGATGAGTCTTACATTGAAGGTTGGCTTCCTTTCAGTTGCAATAGGAGGCAGCATTGGTGTCATCTTTGGAATTGTATCAGGCTATTATGGAGGAAAGATTGATACGATTATTATGAGAGTTATGGATGTTTTGTTGGCGTTTCCAGGAATTTTGTTGGCGCTTGCAATTGTCAGTGTACTAGGCGGTAGTTTACAAAACGTAATCATAGCAGTTGCGGTATTTTCAGTACCAGCATTTGCAAGGATCGTACGTAGCTCAACATTATCTGTACGGCAATTAGAATACATAGATGCAGTGAAAGCACTTGGAGCTTCTGATTTCCGAATTATATTTAAACATATTCTCCCGAACGTTGTTTCACCGATAATTGTTCAAGCAACATTGCGTATTGCAACGGCAGTGTTAACTGCAAGTGGACTATCATTTTTAGGTTTGGGGGCACAGCCACCTGAGCCTGAATGGGGAGCGATGCTAAATGATGGACGTACTTACATGAAGACGGCCCCGCATTTAATGCTTTTCCCAGGGATGATGATTGCTATAGTCGTATTGGCGTTCAATATTTTTGGAGACGGCTTGCGTGATGCACTTGATCCTAAGATGAAAAAATGATGGAGTGAATAAAATTGGCGAAATATATAGTTAGAAGACTATTACAAACGATACCTGTATTAATAGGCGTATCAATACTCGTATTTTCTTTGATGCACCTTATCCCGGGAGACGCTGCACAAATTATGGCGGGGGAAGCTGCTTCGGAAGAGTCAGTGGAACAAATTCGTGAAAAATTAGGCTTGAATAAACCAAAGCCTGTTCAATATTTTAACTATGTATCGAATGCAATCCAAGGGGACCTTGGAAACTCGATTCGAAGTGGTCGGCCTGTTGTTGATGAAATAAAAGGACGATTTTGGGTGACCGCGGAGCTTGCAGTCTATGCAACGATTCTTGCTGTATTCCTTGGGCTAATTGCAGGAATTATATCAGCGGTTCGCCACTACACATGGTCTGATGTATCTATAATGGTTGTTGCGTTATTTGGACTTTCTATGCCAAACTTCTGGCTAGGTTTACTGCTCATTCAATGGTTTGCAGTTGGGGTGGATTTCCTTCCGATACCCGACTTTTTGATGATGAGACCATCTGGTTGGGGAGATAGTTGGCGTCAGATTCTTTTGCCAGTTATTACACTCGGAACTAGTGGTGCAGCGATTATTGCACGCATGACGCGGGCTTCTATGCTAGAAGTAATCGATCAAGATTATATAAGGACAGCAAGGGCAAAAGGATTAAGTGAGAAAATTGTTATTTACCGACATGCATTGAAAAATGCTTTAATTCCAGTAGTAACAGTTGTTGGACTTGAGTTTGGAGCATTCCTAGGCGGCGCTGTTATTACAGAGACGATATTTGCGATTAACGGAATGGGTCGACTAACAATCGCAGCGATTACGGAGCGTGATTTCCCAGTTGTACAAGGAACCGTTCTAGTCATATCCTTGTTGTTTGTATTTGTTAATATGCTTGTTGATATATCATACAGAATGCTAAACAAACGAATAGACTTGAGTTGACAATAAGTACGCCGAATGTCATCAAGAGAGGGGTTACAAATATATGGAAACTAATGTACTTGAAGTTCACAATCTTCGTACGTCTTTTTATACAGACGATGGCGAAGTAAAGGCGGTTGATGGCGTAAGTTTTACGCTTCCGAAAGGGAAAACGCTAGGAATCGTAGGTGAATCCGGCTCAGGAAAGAGTATTACAGCTTTATCAATTCTTCAATTGCTTGCTTCTAATGGAAAAATTATAGATGGTGAAATTCGCTTTAAAGGCGAAAACTTAATTGGATATTCTGATCGTAAGATGCGAGATATACGAGGAAATGCGATTTCAATGATATTCCAAGAACCCATGACCTCTTTAAATCCAGTATTTACAATAGGTCAACAAATAAGCGAATCACTTATTAAACACCAGAAGTTGTCCAAACGTGATGCGCTTTTGAAATCCGTGGATTTATTGAAACTGGTCGGAATTCCTTCACCAGAGGCGCGCGTGCGTAACTATCCTTATGAACTTTCGGGGGGAATGCGCCAGAGGGTAATGATTGCGATGGCACTTGCGTGCGACCCGGAGATATTAATCGCCGATGAGCCTACAACAGCACTTGATGTCACGATTCAAGCTCAAATCCTTCAACTCATTAAAGAGTTGCAACATCGACTTGGAATGTCGGTTGTTTTTATCACGCATGATCTTGGTGTTGTTGCTGAAACTTGTGACTATGTTGCAGTCATGTATGCTGGGCAAGTGGTTGAATACTCGGATGTATTTACGATATTTAAAGAACCAAAACATCCATATACAATTGGATTGCTCAATTCCTTGCCGCGTCATGATATGGAGCAGGATAAATTAGAACCAATCCGAGGTAATGTACCGAATGTTCGTGATATGCCGATTGGATGCAGATTCTCTCCTCGCTGCCCGGCTGCAACGGATTTATGTCGTGCTGAATTGCCAGAGCTTTCAAAAGATGATAAAGGAAACGATGTTCGTTGTTGGATATATTCCGACAATTGGGACGGCGAGATGGAGGTGAACGTCTATGGCGAAAAAAGAATTGCTCAAGGTAGAGGGGTTAAAGCAGTATTTTCCGATTAAAGGGGGGCTCCTTGGTCGAACTGTAAATCATGTAAAAGCTGTAGATGACATTACATTTACAATTCATGAAGGAGAGACAGTTAGTATTGTTGGTGAATCTGGTTGCGGTAAATCTACTACCGGGAGAGCGATACTTCGCTTGGAGGAACCAACGGAGGGAAAAGTATCCTTTAATGACGTGGATTTAACGTCATTATCTTTACGTCAGATGCGCAAACATAGAAAAGACTTACAGATTATTTTCCAAGATCCATACGCTTCCATTAATCCACGACAAACTGTTTCAGACATTTTAAATGAAGCGATGACGATTCAAAATTCGGTTCCGCCGAAAAAGAGACGTAAACGCATTATTGAATTATTAGAAACGGTTGGATTAAATGAATACCAGGCAGACCGTTACCCTCATGAGTTTTCGGGTGGGCAACGTCAGCGTATCGGCATTGCTAGAGCACTTGCAGTAAACCCGAAATTGATTATTTGTGATGAGGCTGTTTCTGCACTTGACGTTTCAATTCAGGCACAAGTGTTGAATCTACTTGAAGAATTACAAGAAGAATATAATTTAACTTATTTATTTATATCGCATGATTTAGGGGTTGTACGACATATTTCTGACCGTGTTATCGTCATGTATCTAGGTAAGATTGTTGAAATAGGTGAAAAAGAAGAGATTTTTGAAAAGCCTAAGCATCCTTACACAAAAGCCTTGCTTTCGGCGATACCAGTTCCCGATCCAACACATAAAAAAACGCATATTGCATTAAAGGGAGACGTCCCATCGCCAATTGATCCACCGGCTGGGTGCCGTTTCCATACACGTTGTCCGTTTGCTCAAGACAAGTGTAAACAAGAAGAACCATTGCTTAAAACGCATCGAATTATGGACGAGACACATCAAGCCGCATGTCATTTCGTAGAGGAAATCGAGAATGGCGAGCTATTACCGAGAGATTATGAAATCAAGCCAATCCTTAATTAACGAATAAATTCTTGCTCGTTTTGATTTTTCATTTAGCTTTTCTATACATCTCCCACTTAGTATGTATTTGATTGCATATTAGGTGGGGGGATTTTTTTGTTAATTAAAATAAGCGCAAGTACCTGAAATTTCTGGAGATTTCACGTTTACTAATTTGAAATCTGGTATACTTAAACGAACAGGTAAAATAAGGATTAAAACTTCTAGTGACCTTCATCTAAGCATATATACATATATATATAGGAGGAATACAGTGGAAAGTAATAAGCAACGTCCGAATTTAAAGGTTATTTCGTATGATAAAGAACAGGATAAAATCGTAGAAATTGAGCAGAAGATTGAAACGTTTGCGGATGTAGGTGGTTTGGAGGAAGTTAAGAAGAAGATTAAAGTCGACTTCATAATGCCTATCCAATCGCCAGAGATATTTAAAGCATTTGGTAAGGAAGTGGGAGGCGGCATACTTTTTTACGGTCCGCCTGGTTGTGGAAAAACCTTTTTAGCCCGAGCAGTCGCAGGGGAAATTAATGCTAATTTCCTCCATTTGGATTTACAATCTATTCTCTCCAAATGGTCTGGTGAAGCAGAGCAAAATATGCATGAGTTTTTTGAAGATGCCAGGCGCAAAACCCCTTGTGTTTTATTCATCGATGAATTGGATGCCCTAGGTGGTAATCGGCAAAAGATGCACTCGCATCATGATCGTTTGTTAGTGAATCAGTTATTAATAGAGTTGGATGGTTCTATGGCAAATAATGAAGGCATCTACGTTATTGGCGCAACAAACACGCCGTGGTATCTTGATCCTGCAATACGACGACCTGGTCGCTTTAATTCATTGATTTTTCTATCGCCGCCTGAATTGGAAGAACGGAAAGCCATATTGGCATTGAAAACTGCAGGGAAGCCGCAAAAAGACCTGCAATTAGATCTCGTGGCAAAATATACGGAACATTTTTCTGGTGCTGATATAGAGTATTTGGTTAAAGATGCAATTGATGCTGCAATTACAAGATCATTTGAAACTGGAGAAATTCAACCTTTAACAAATCAGGATTTATTGACAGCGATGAAGAAGCGACAGCCGACAACACTTGAATGGTTTGCGACGGCTAAAAGCTATGCAACATTTAGTGATGCCAATAATGAATATCAAGATGTGCTCGACTACATTTTCAAAAACAACTTGAAGTAAAGGATGAAATAAATGTTGGGATCATTTGTTAATCGAGTAGGTCTGATTAAACTTTATATCCAAAAAGGCGAAATTGAAAAATCAAAGGAACAGGCCGAAGAGGTACTCCGAAATGATCCAGAGAGCATTGCGGGTTATTTGTTAATGACCTGGCATTATTACATGCTAAGTCAAGGTGAGGATGCCCTGCATTGGATGGACGAAACACTTCGAATAGCCCCGGAAGATGAGGGTGCTCTTGAGTTAGCCGTTATGACGTATCAAGATTTTCATTCTGATGAACATAAAGTGAGGGAACTGATAGAGGAAGGTCTAAGGCTTTATCCAGATAATCATCTTTTTCATGCAAAGTTTGCCCAAATTAATCGAATGACTGATATGGAGCAAACATTGTCTTCCTACCGAGAGGCGATTCGATTGAGTCCCAGAAATGATGCCTATTTGGGCGATTATGCGATGCTTTTGTATCAAGACCACAAAAAATTGGAGGAAGCTGAAAAATATGAGCGATTGGCACTTGAAGCCAATCCAGAACATAGTATGAACCTGCTTAATTTTGCCTGGGTAGCCTACCAGCGCAGAAAATATAAAAAGGCGCAAACACTAATAGATGAAGCAATGAGACTTGAACCAGAAGACGAACGAATTCGTGAGTATTATAAAAAGATTCATCCAACTAAAAACGGATTCATTCGTATAAAGATCGAGATAAATCTTTTGCTGCTAAAAGCTGTGGGTTATCCAACTAGGTTTATTTCGGAATTGTTTAAAGATAGGATTTCATATAAGCTTATACTTTTCACCGTATTTGCTATAGAATTAGGCGGGTTGTTCGCTCTTTTTGGAAAAAAGAATACGTTTATTATATTCGGAGTGTATATTTTATTCTTAATAACGAGTTCTAAGCTGTCAAAATCAATGTTGAAAAAAGCAGGATTTATTGATGATGAAGAAAAATTAATGAAGCGAAAAGTCGATGAGAATCAGAAGTCGGCTCTTAAAGAACTGGAAAAGGTCCTTGAAAAAGATAGCGTGCAGCCTAGACGGGAACAAGCGCACGCCCCATTAACGTCAAATGAGTTGGAAGCCCAATTATCACAGCTATGGAACTCCACCAATATTTCGGAGATTAAGGAAAGTACTAAGGTGAACGATGCTTCCGTATATCAGGAGGAGTTACAGACAAGCCCGACGTCACAACCAGCTCGGCTACCGACAGAATGGCCCAAAGAACAAAGCAGATGGCCGGTGGTTATTATGATTGCTGCGATAATGCTGGGTATGATCGGTCGATTTGGTCCGATTATGTTAGAGAGAGCCGACCGTCCAGTTCCTTTGGCACCAGAACTGAAGGAAACCATTCAAACAACCCAGGAGAATCTGGCGCAGGAGAAAGAAAGCGCGATTACAGATGAAAACAAGCAAGTCGTAGAGCAATTTATGCAGGACTTGAGAGAAGGCACTATAGAACAAGCCGTGTCTACGATTGTTTCGGAAGACTATGCATCTTTTATCTTGGAAAATGATCAATTTACGAAGCAATTAGGAAATGCAATACTAGAAAAAGTGATCCAACCACATATGGGCTTATCGATTAGTTATTTCCTACTCGTTAATGCAGAAGAGGATTTTCATGCAATTGTGGAAGTGTCATTCGGCCGGATCACACATATGTATGCTGAGGACCTGAACCAAACGGAAGAAGAGGAAACGAAGTACCAAAAGTTAATGGAACGAATAGAGCTTGATGGAGAGGATATAAAGTAGAATTTGTGTTGACAATAGATGGCTTCATATAAGAAGAAGTGAGATAAATTTTATATAACCACGCTGACATATTTGTTAGCGTGGTTTTTTTTGAATGAAACTGTCATTGTTTAATTAATTCAACTTCTGCATGACCATTCTTAGCATTCTCGCCAACAAGTTTTACGACAGGTTTTATTTTGTCGAACGTCATGAGAACAGAGCCTTCTGTAGAGGTTGTCGTTTCTTCGAAAAGTTGATTATCAAGGGACATCGTAATTTTACCTTCTTCAGTTTTCAACTTGTAAACAACTTCATAAGTGACGTTTGGCCGAATCCAATAATTTCTCACAAAGTACGTATTAAATGTTTCAAAGGATAAACTAACTTTAGTTATCCCAAAGTATTTTGTTCCATAAAATAATTTTAAAGGCCTGCTTTTGAGGACTTTACTCGTAATCATTATACTGCCGATGAGGAATAAAAAAAGAGTAGTGAATGCGACCAAGTCGGAGAAAATAACATTCATTTGATAACGCTCCTATACTATTAAAAGTAGTTACTACCTAATTCTATCTTATAATAAACATCATTCGTATTAAAAGAAGCAAAACCAAAAGAACTATCCACTTAGCGCAATCCAGCCTATGATATAGTATAAATGCATGTAATAATAGCCTAGCGCATGTACCTTTTGATAAAATAAATAGATGAATATGCAATCGAGAGCGTGAAAAGGAGGGCCGGTTTTGTTAAATAACTTTTTCAGTAAAAATTTCAATAGAAGCGATGGGTTATACTTAGTTTTTATAGCTCTATTAACTGCTATTGCAAGTGAAATAAAAGTGATTCCTTTTAATGGTGAAGCTTTCCGTTTCGGATTAGGAAGTATTGCTTTCTTTCTGCTACTCCTGATTCGACCTCCAGCATCTCTTATTCGTACTGGTCTTATTACGGGTCTAACGGTCGTTTGTTTTCGCCTATTTGGAGACATGCTTCATCATACAGATTTGTTGGTAAGTTTAAAGACCCATTCACCTGTTTTTCTATTTTATTTTTTATATGCACTCGGATTAAACTTTATCAAAATAGAGCAGTACAAAACGTCTCCACTTCTCCTAGGAGCAGGGGCTGCAGGATTAGAGTATATTGGAAATAGTGCAGAGCAACTTACGAGATTGTTGTTATTAAATGGTGTGAATGTAACGTTTCATGAATGGATACTATTATTGGGAGTCGCAGTACTGAGGAGTTATTTTGTCGTTGGTCTGTATAGCTCGATTATTATTTCGGAACATAAGAAACGGATGCAAGAGACGCTTAGTCTTGGTTCTGAATTGTATGCGGAAACCTTGTATTTGCAGAAATCGATGGATCACATCGAACAAATTACCGCTTCGAGTCATGACTTATATCGAACATTAAAAAAGAAAGAGCTTCACGAGTTGAGTGTACAAGCGTTACGCATCGCACAAGAAATTCACGAGGTGAAAAAAGACTCGCAGAGGATTTTTGCGGGCCTGTCTAAAATGACAAATGAAGAAAGAAATGAAAACTTTTTTTTGTCCGATCTAATAGATTTTGTAGTGACTGCAAATAAGAAGTATAGCGAGTTATTAAAGAAAAATATTTCATTTCATTTTTCAATAGCTAGCGATTTTGAAACGAATCAACAAATCCCTCTACTCGCTTTATTGAATAATATTACAGCAAATGCGGTTGAATCGATTAAGACTAAAGGCGAAATCGTTTTTGAGTTATTTGAAGAAAAGGAAAATACGTATTTCATTATTAAAGATTCTGGCGAAGGAATTCCAAAAGAGGATGTTGCCATTATTTTTGAACCTGGTTATACGACAAAATTTAGCGCTCATGGGGTAGCGGCCACAGGAATAGGTTTGTCGCATGTACAAGAAATTATTCAAACGTTAAAAGGTCATGTTCAAATCGAAACGTCAGGAAATGGAACGATCTTCCGAATCGAAATTCCAACTGAAAATATAAGAAAAGCGAGTTGAAGAAAACTGCGATATTTTATTGTAGATGATGATACAGCAAGCCGTCGAATGTTAGCGCAAATTATAACTGAGAGCGGACTTGGTGAAGTGATAGGCGAATCGGAAAGCGGGAAAAAATCACTTCCTTTTATCCTGTCAACACAGCCTGATTTTGTCCTGATCGACTTTTTAATGCCAGAATTAGATGGGATTGAAACAATCGAACAGTTACAAAATGAGGGGTATCAAGGACAGTTTATTATGATTTCTCAAGTTGTAAATAAAGAAATGGTAGGGGAGGCTTATGAAATAGGTGTAGAATTTTTTATACATAAACCAATTAATCGCATTGAAGTGTCTAGCATTTTAAAGAAGACGGCTGAACAATTCCAACTGAAAAATTCATTATTACAAATCCGAGAATCATTAGCGAACATCGGTCCCTACACGAAGCCGCAAATGCAAAGAAATGTGAAAGAAAATGTCCTATCCATTTTAAATGATATGGGGATTGTCGGAGAAGCAGGAAGCAATGATATTGTATCAATAATTGAATTTTTAATGGAGAATGGTAATTCTAACGCTCAAATTCCTTCCTTAAAGGAGTTATATGAAGCAGTCGCTCAAAAAATGGCTGTAGATAACGTGGAAAAGGAAAGTAAAGCCATTGAACAACGGATCCGAAGAACAATTATTGCAGCCGTGAACAATTTAGCTTCATTAGGCTCAATTGACTTCACCAATCCAGAATTCGAATATTACGCGCCCCGCTATTTTGACTTCCAAGAAATAAGAAGCCGCATGAAACAGATTGAGGAGAATGATGATACACCAATGAAAGTGAAAGTAAATAGTAGAAAGTTCCTTCAAATGTTGTATCGTGAAGTTGTTGATAAATACAATCAACCTTAATGAAAAGAATCAACCCCGTTTTTCGATAGTGAAAAATCCTTTTATCAAATGTCGGATTTTGTCGGATTCAATAAGTCACCCGTAAACTGTTTTTTAAGCTTACTTTTTTAGAGAAAGCGTTTTCAAATGATGAAGAGGTGACTATTGATGAAAAGAAAATTTAAATTTCCTTTAGCCTATCAAATCCTGGTCGGATTAATATTAGGGATTATTGTTGGAGCAGTTTTTTATGGAAACCCTGCAATTGAAACTTATTTGCAGCCGCTCGGCACGATGTTTATTAATATGATCAAAATGATCGTTGTACCAATTATTGTGTCTACATTAATTGTTGGTGTAGCTGGAACTGGAGATATCAAACAATTAGGTAAACTTGGCGGAAAAACAATGCTTTACTTCCAAGTTGTTTCTTTAATTGCGATTGTTGTCGGATTATCGGCAGCAAACATCTTTAAGCCTGGTGAAGGCATCGATATGTCGTCACTCACTAAAGGCGATATCGATAAATATGTTCAAACGACAGAAGAAGTGCAAAATGAAGGAATCATGGATGTTATTGTAGGCATTGTGCCAAGTAATATTGTGGATTCGATGGCAAATGCGGATATGCTTCCAATTATCTTCTTTTCTGTATTATTCGGGTTAGGGATTGCATCCGTTGGAGAAAGAGGAAAACCTGTCTTGGCATTTTTCCAAGGAACAGCAGATGCAATGTTCTGGGTAACGAATCTAATCATGAAATTTGCACCGATTGGTGTATTTGGATTAATCGGTGTGACTGTGTCAAAATTTGGTTTAAGTTCGTTGATCCCGCTCGGCAAATTAATGATTCTCGTATATGTAACGATGATTTTCTTCGTTGTTGTTGTATTAGGTTTCATATCGAAGATGGTAGGGTCTAGTATTTTTTCAGTGATCAAATTATTGAAAGACGAACTTATCCTAGCCTATTCTACGGCAAGTTCAGAAACTGTATTGCCAAAGTTAATGGAGAAGATGGAGAAGAAAGGTTGTCCAAAAGATATTGTCTCTTTCGTCATACCGACGGGATATTCATTTAACCTAGACGGCTCTACGCTCTATCAAGCACTTGCGGCAATTTTCATTGCACAAATGTATAACATCAACTTGAGTGTTATGGAACAAATTACATTAGTTTTAGTCTTAATGGTTACATCTAATGGGATTGCAGGTGTACCAGGGGTTTCCTTTGTCGTTCTACTAGCGACTCTTGGAACGGTCGGAATCCCTCTTGAAGGTCTTGCATTCATTGCCGGTGTCGACAGACTTCTTGACATGGGTCGAACAGTCGTAAATGTACTTGGAAATGCAACGGCAACAATTGTTATCTCAAAATGGGAAGGTCGCTTCCAAACTAAGAAAACTAAAGAGTATATGAAGACAGCTGAAGAGCTGGCGTAAATTGGAGAAAAATTTTAGGTGCCTTCCATAGGTACCTTGCATATTGCGACAGCTAAAAGCGCACGGCCCTAGGCCGTGCGTTTTTTGCATTACTCGTCTAATTATAAAATGGTACCATTAGGCATAATATCAATAAAGAACACGAGGAGTGATCTTTGTGAATGTGAGGAACAGCGGTTTACTTGGTTTATGTCTACTTTTACTCGTTATTATTATGCTATCTACCTATGCTAGGTTTTCAAATGCAGGAAATAACGTCAGCACCACTTTATCGCAAGAAAAACGGGAAGTTTCACTAGAAGAGGCGAATGGCTATCTGGAATCCTATCATAAAGAAGTCGGATTCTATAAAAGGCTAGGGGAAAAGTTAAGGGAAAATGGATATGAACATAGTATACTTGGAATTATGGAATCTGAAGATGAATTTCGAATTGAAATTACTTTAACAAATAAAGAAGCAAACGAACAAGAACGAGTAGAGGTAGAGAAGATATTTGAAGAAACCGCCAAAAAGTATAAATTAAATCCCAAGATATTTAAGGTGAAAGTTAGTAACGATGATAGTCCAAATGGGTAAATGGTTGGTCAGAAATTGAAATGAATTTTATCACTATGATGAATTGCATAATTAAACTTTTAAAAATAGAGAAAACCTTTCATCTATAACTAAGTGGATGTAAGGTTTTTTCGTCTGTAATTAATTTTCCTTGTCAAGATATGTTTTTGATTGTATATCTTGGGGGTTCTTCTGTTTGATTCGCTGGCGCAAAAATGAATGTCCATGGCAAGGATGTTTTTCCTGGAATCTCTATTGGTAAGGTGAAAATGCCAGTAGCAATTTGTTCGCTTCTTTATAAAAAGTAATGGCTGTATCTTGAAAAGGAAGGGGAGTGTCTTCACTATTGTGAATGAGAACTGTGACTAATCGTTCACCTTTATGGTTGATTGCTTCCCATAAAAATGAAAGCTGAATCTTGTTTTCGAGGTTTCGTGATTGAAAATGTTCCATAATCTTTTCTCTATCCGCAGGTGCAATTATTTTATCCCATGCATGCTCAAAATACAATGTTTGCATATTTGTTCCTCCTCGTATGTGATAGTAGTTAATTATAACAAGAAACGTTCTTGTGGAAGGGAGATTGCATTTTATTCGCCTAGCATAACTTATAATACCTCCAAAATATTGACTGGTATTACATATTTAAAAGCTTTGCATTATAAATAAATTTATATAGTATAATATTATTTATAGTGAAGTCTAATATGGTAATGCTAGGGGGCATTTTCAAGGATGAATCATGTAAAAAAGATTCATAATCTTTCTATCGGAACTCCGAAAACACTGATTTATGAAAATGGTAAAGAAATGAATACGGGTATTTGTAAAGAAAGTGTTATTGATGCATTTTTAACGAAAGATGGATTTCAAGGGGATGGTGTTGCCGATTTACGTTTTCACGGTGGATCAGATCGAGCAGTTTGTATTTATCCATATGAACATTATGCGTTATGGGAATCCGAGTTTAAGACGACTTTACCAGTATCTACATTTGGTGAAAATTTAACAGTTACAAATATGTTAGAAAAAGATGTTCATATAGGTGATATATTTCAAATTGGCGAGGCAGTCATTCAAATTACACAAAGTCGAATTCCTTGCAGTACAATTACAAAGCGGACGAATTTGTCCTTACTATTAAAAAGAATGGTGGAAACAGGATATACAGGATATTTATGCCGTGTTCTCGAGGAAGGCGCTGTAAGAAAAGATTCTCAAATTAAGTTACTCAAACAACATCCTGAAAGGCTGTCTGTGTTAGTGGCTAACGACATTTATTTTCAACGTTTAAAGGACAAGGAGAGTATACAAAAATTAATCAATATCCAAGAATTGGCAACAAACTGGCGGGAGTCGCTTACTGGGCGGCTGGAGAAAATGGACACTAAATAGGGGCAAGCGAACGCATTAGAAGTAAGAAGGATTTAGACCTTTACTACATTCACTAAAAGCTTTCTCGTTATGTTATCACATAAAAAACATCGTTCATGGTAAACTATTTTGAGAAATGAAATTTACATAGAATGGGGTGCAGCTCAATGAAAATTGAACCTTCACAAAAAATGTCTATTTTTGAACCAGCTATTTTCGGAAAATTAAAAGCAGCAGCAAAATTAAAAGAAGAAACGGGCGTTGAAATAATCGATTTAAGTCTTGGAAGCCCCGATTTACCGCCCGATGAAAAAGTAAGACAAGTCCTATCGGAGCAGAGTGCTTTGGAAAGCTCATACGGTTACACGCTCGGCGGGACGAAACGATTCCATGAAGCTGTTGCAAATTATTATCAGAGACGTTCAGGCGTTACAATCGATCCGGATACGGAAATCCTTAAAACGATGGGATCTCAAGAAGGTCTAGTCCATCTGCCATTCGCTTTTTGTAATGAAGGGGATATTGTATTAACAACAAATCCTGCTTATGTCGCTTATGAAGTCGGGATTAAATTAGCAGGGGCAATTCCATTTGAAATGCCTTTACGTGCGGAAAATAACTTCTTGCCTGATTTAGATGCGATTCCAGAAG
Source organism: Sporosarcina jiandibaonis (assembly GCF_013184495.1). Lineage (GTDB taxonomy): Bacteria > Bacillota > Bacilli > Bacillales_A > Planococcaceae > Sporosarcina > Sporosarcina jiandibaonis. The sequence continues at coordinate 48,723 of NZ_JAAOIY010000003.1, forward strand.
AAATTGCACAAAAATCAAAAATGCTCATATTGAATTTACCTGGAAATCCTGTTCCTGCAATGCCTACAACGCAGTTTTTTGAAAAAGTGATCGCATTTGCTAAGCGATACAATATTATCGTATTGCATGATGCAGCTTACTCTGAATTTTATTTCACAGGAGATAAACCGTTCAGTTACCTTTCAATTCCTGGCGCGAAGGAAGTCGGAATTGAAGTCAATTCGTTGTCCAAAAGTTTTAGTTTGGCAGGGGCAAGGATAGCTTACATCGTAGGTAATCCTGAAATCATCAGCATTATGAAACAGTTCAAGTCTAATTTGGACTACGGCACGTTTGAACCTATTCAAGAAGCAGCTGCCACCGCTTTGGATCATGCCGAAGAAATTACAGCACGCTTACGACAAGAGTTCAAAGAGAGACATCATGTATTAACAGATGGGTTATCTGAGAGTGGATGGTCAGTGACGCCCTCAAATGGCGGAATGTTCGTTTGGGCGAAATATCCGTTTGAGATGGACGATAAGGAATTTACGTTCGAAGCGATTAAACAAAGCGGTGTGGTAATGGTCCCTGGAAGCGTATTCGGGTCAGAAGGTGCCGGCTATGTCCGATTGGCGCTCGTACGAGAAGTGGAAGCTTTGCAAGAAGCTATTGAACGGTTGGCGAAGATTGATGTTTACGTGAATTCCTAATTTCGGGTACCTGTGAAAGATGCATAATATAAGAAGGGGATACCGATAATGTAAAATGTCGTGGGTATCCCCTTTAGTTTTTATCCGAAGTATGAATTGTTTTTAATGCACCTGGAATGCCTTTCATGTTTTCAGACTAAAAAACCGATTAGAATTCATGTACAATGCATGATATGTTTCAGAAAGGTCAATTTCTTTTATCTGAGAAATCTTAGAAACGGATGAGTGAATCATCTTGGGATGAGTTATTTGGTTTTCGAATTTTCCTTTGAATTTCCATGGTCCATCTGTTTCGACCATCATTTTTTCGAGTGGATAAAGCTTTACAAGGTTCTGAATCTCTTGTTCATAGAGAACATCAGGCGTGACTGATATGTAATAGCCGTTTTCAATTATACGTTGTGTTGTTGCAGCTTCTCCTTTGAACCAATGAAAGTGTGCTTTTTCAATTGAATATTTTTCCAAAAGGTCGCATACGATTGGCGCATCATCATAAACTGCATGAAGGATAACTGGTTTGTCCCACTTTCTTGCGTACTTTAAAAACTTTTCGAGTAATTCAATATAGCCATCTAGCGGAAATTGTGTGCCATTGCCCGCCTTCATTCGCAAATAATACGGTAACCCAATTTCACCAATCGCAACCATATCTTCTTTATGTTCTGCAATCCATGTAAAAAGGGAAGTCATCTCCGAGTCGGAGGGTAGCGCCTGTTCCGGATGAAAACCAAATGCTGGTTTCACTGGCTTATACTTTTTGACAAGGGCCAAATTTTTTAGGCATGAATCTAAGTGAGAAGAAACAGAGATTAGATTTGTGCATTCGATACGTTCCAAGTCAGCGATAATTCTACCGATATCTCCGTCTTCATATTGATCTAAATGGATATGTGCATCAATAATTCTCTTCATTTTATTCACCTTTCAAAAATACTAGGCACGATTGACCTTATTGTAATAGTACCATTGAAGTGAGGTTGAAACTGAATTTCAAAGTTTCAAGTACCTGTGCCAAAAACAATTATGAAAGTACACTGCAATTGCATAAAGTGAGAAGAGTAAACCGACTATATAACACTCTATTGTAATCACAATTTGTTATTATGCAAAGTCATGTCATAATTCAACCATGCACAGGTACCTTTCACCGGTAGGCGCAAGTACCTTAGAAGCTCCCACCTCTAAGTGTTAGCGTAGGAGTGGGTAGTTCACGAGTGAACTTATTCAATCGCTAGAGTCATTTGTGAATAACAACCTTAGTACCAATTGGAACCTTGGATGATAAATCTAGAACATCATGATTAAACATTCTAATACATCCATGTGAGACATTCTTGCCGATTGAAGCTGGATTATTTGTTCCGTGTATTCCGTAATGAGGCTTTGACAACCCCATCCAAAAAACTCCAAATGGCCCGCCGGGATTACGTTGTTTATTGATAATCGTGTATGTCCCAGAAGGGGTTGGTGACAACATTTTCCCAACTGCAATAGGGTAAGACTTTATGAGCCTATGCCCGTCAAAAAGTTTTAAGCGATGATGTGATGTTGACACGTCAATCCACCTTGCCATTTAAATCAACTCCCACTTTTAATCATTGTATGTAGTAACTCGGGCATTAGTTAATGTGGGTGAATAACACCGTTTGAATTTCAGGTATCTGTGCATGATAGTATCTAAAGATTGATGTAGGGCACGATATTAAGTACTTGATTGTATCGAGGAATCGTTAATTGGCATCGAATCGATTTAAGAAGAAGGAGAAAAGTCGATGAAGATTCGTTTTGGATATGTAGCCAATGCATTAGGATTATGGGATGCAAGCCCTTCTAAAACTTTAACTTTTACACGCTATAAAACGCTTCCTAAAAGCGAACGAATGGACAAGCTCAAATCTGTAACAGCCCAAAATTTACAACATACGAAAAGAATTTTGTATTATAACATCGCCCATGAAGTAGAACTATACCGGTTTTCAAGTTCGCTAGTTCCCTTGGCAACCCACCCAGAAGTAATGTGGGATTTCATAACTCCATTCAAAACCGAGTGGGAAGAATTGGGCCAGCTAATTCAACAATATGAGTTGCGGCCAAGTTTTCACCCAAATCAATTTACTCTTTTTACGAGTCCACGGGAAGAAGTGACAAGAAATGCAGTGGTGGATATGGAATACCATTTTAAAATGCTTGAAGTGATGAATGCGCTTGAAAGGGGTATGATCAATATCCATATTGGCGGAGCATATGGGGATAAAGAAAGTGCATTAGGACGTTTCCATGAGAATCTAAAAACATTACCCTCAAATATTAAAAAACATATGACGCTTGAAAATGATGATAAGACCTATAATGTAGAAGAAACACTTATTACTTGTGAAACAGAAAATATTCCTATGGTTCTTGATTATCATCACCATATGGCAAATAAAGGGGAGGATAATCTTTCAAGTTATTTACCGCGTATATTTAATACTTGGAAAAGCTCTTCTGTAGTGCCGAAAGTCCATCTTTCCTCACCTAAATCAAATCAAGCCTATCGTTCACATGCCGATTTTGTATCTATTGAGTTTATCCTTCCTTTCTTGAAAATGGCAAAGGAACTCGGTCAGGATTTTGATATTATGATTGAAGCCAAAACAAAAAATCTTGCTATGTTGAAACTTATTGAAGAAATAGCTTCTATCCGGGGAATCAAACGTATCTCAGGTTCAACATTGGATTGGTAGTCGTAGATTGAATCCATAAATGATTGTGGTCTAGATCAATGTTTCCTCATGGAAGTTCTTCAATTATTGACGCCATCGGAATCCTTGTCTTCTACAAAACCCATTGATAACATTATATATATATTCATAAAGGAGAGGTGCCCAATGATTTTAAAAAACGCAAAACTTTATGGTCAAGATGGTAGATGGGATATCCATATCGAAGTTGGAACTATCCAAACCATTAAACCGGCTGCCGATACTGGTCAGTCTTCTAATAATAACGATGTTATCGATTTAAATGGAAAGATAGTGTTGCCGCCTTACGTTGAGCCACATATTCACTTGGATTATGTACTGACTGCTGGAACCCCAAGGTGGAGCCAATCAGGATCTGTATTCGAGGGAATTGAAATTTGGTCCGAAAGAAAGCAATTGATCAACGAGAGTAAACAAGATATTAAAGATCGCGCCTTAAAAGCGATAAAAATGCAGTTGCAACACGGTATTCAACATGTTCGAACACATGTCGATGTTGGTGATCCAGAGTTAAAAGGATTGAAAGCATTGCTCGAAGTAAAAGAGGAAATCAAACCTTGGTTGGATTTGCAAATCGTTGCATTTCCGCAAGAAGGACTTTATACCAAGCCTGATGCCGAAGAATTATTGGTGAAAGCACTTGAAATGGGAGCTGATGTCGTTGGCGGAATTCCTCATTATGAATTAACCCGTGAAGATGGGGTTCGCTCTGTGATAAGAGCGCTTGAACTTGCAAACAAATATGATAAATTGGTGGACATCCATTGCGATGAAATTGATGATGACCAATCAAGATATTTGGAAGTGCTCGCAGGAGAAGCACTGAAATTGGGCATGGGTGATCGGGTGACAGCGAGTCACACGACCGCAATGGCTTCATACAGTAATGCCTATACGTACAAGCTATTCCAAACTTTGAAAAAAGCTGGCATACATTTTGTCGCCTTGCCGAAAGCCAATTTACATTTACAAGGCAGATTCGATAGTCATCCAGTACGTCGAGGACTGACCAGGGTGAAAGAGATGTTAGCGGAAGGCATTAATGTTAGTTTCGGACTCGATTCCATCATGGATCCTTGGTATCCGCTTGGAAACGGTGATTTGATGAGTGTCGTCGACGTTGGTTTGCACGCCTGCCATATGACAGATTTTAATCATATCGTAAAAGCGCTTGATTTAATCACTACAAACGGCGCTAAAGCGCTAGGATTGAAGGGCGAGTACGGTGTGAAAGAAGGAAACCAGGCGAATTTAATCGTGATTGATGCTGACGACGAATATGAAGCGATTCGTACGCAAGCGCCGGTACTCTATTCAATCCGTAATGGTGAAGTGATTGTCGAAACGAAACCTGTCGAGACAACAATGAATGTATCTATTTTTTAAGTAACTGTGCAAAAGGCAATTCAGACAATGCATAATATCAAGAGGGGGATATCGACCGTATAACACTTTGTCGATATCCCCTTTGTTTTTTTGTATTCTCATCTATCTATATAAGATAATAGGTACCTTTTAAAAGAGTTCAATTTGAAAAGAAGGGATTTATTGAAAAATTCTAGAATAAGAGCTATTGTCAAGAGCTTTAAAAACTAGTTACACAGAGACTACTAGTAAGGGAGATTTCTCAATGAAGAATATGTCTGAATTTGAAGTCTATGCAAAAAAACTTGTTGAAGAAAACCATATCCCCGGAGTAGGGGTTGGTATTAACGAGAATGGTGAGCGTCTGTACGAGAAAGGTTTTGGATATCGCGATGTGGAAAACGGGCTGGAGGTCACGCCGGAGACGATTTTCGGGATTGCATCCATGACGAAATCATTTACATGTGTTGCGATTATGCAGCTTCAGGAGGCGGGGGAGCTCTCTGTTCATGATAAAATACTGGAACATTTGCCGGAATTTCGTTCAGCGGATATGGAGCAGACGAAAAAAATTACGATTCATCATTTAATGACGCACACTGCAGGAATCCCGCCGATTTCAACGCATGTGTATGCGCGAAAACGCAGCATTGACCAAGATCCATCGGCGAAAGATTATCTCGATTTGGATTTAGTCAATAATACTGGAAGTGCGATTGATACATATGAAGATATGTTCGATTTTATTGCGGAGCTAAATTTTCAACCACTTGGTAGTCCAGGAACTTCATTTAGTTACTCTAACGACTCTTATGGGTTACTGGGTGTCATTATAAGCCAGGTAAGCGGGCAAGCCTATGAGGATTATGTAACCGAGCATATTTTGAAACCAGCAAAATTGGATAGGACTTTTTTTGATTTAGATAAATTAGATAGCTTTGAAAATACAAAGCTTTATGCATCTAAAACGACCGAAGAGGGGATTACCGTTTATCCGACGGAAATCTGGTGGGATGCACCCGCAATGAGGGCTGCAGGCTATTTGAAATCGACAATCAATGACATATTGAGATATCTTGAAATCTTTCGGAATGAAGGACTGGTTGACGGTGTACGAATTTTGTCTGGGGAGAGTGTCGCTCAAATGCTATACCCTCATTTTGAGTACAATAATGGGATTTATTACACCAGACTATTACGGGAATACGCTTATCGAACACGGTGGCGGCTTGAAAGGAGTTTCTTCGTTGATGTTTATTCTTCCGGAAAAAGGTTTGACTGGCGTCGCGTTATCCAGTTTAGCAAGTGTTCCATCTGGCAGATTACTAATGGGCGCGCTAAACGTACTTGGCGGAAGGGAAGCGGATGCCGCGCATGTCAATTTTGAAACTGAGCCGATTGAAGAAAATGAGTTGGAAAATTTTGTCGGTTCGTATACATCGGGAGAAGGCATGAGCGTGAAAATCGATGTGAAAGATGGCCAATTAAGACATTTAACGGGTGGAATCCACAACCCGCTTCGACATTTAGGAAATAATACGTTTGTTGGGATCGAGAAGAATAAGCAAGATACCATTCAATTTATTCTAAATGAAGAAGGTGTATTTGATCGAGTTTTTTATGGATCTAGACAAATTCTTAAAGATTTTTAAGTACCTGTACAAGGCAGTATTCAGAGAAAGCACTGCATAATTCCATAAAATAATTAGGGATATCGACTATATAACACTATGTCGATATCCCCTTAGTTTTTTATACAAAGTCAGTCACCTTTTAACGGATCATGTAATGATTAAAATAATCTTGCGTGGGTAAACTTTAAGTATATAATTTGGTCATTATAAAAATTTGTTTAAGGAATTAATAGAGTGGGGGTGCGATTCCGTGGATAATGTGGATTGTGATTTTCCATTGATGATACATGCATTAAAAGAGGATATTCGCGGAGTCATAAAAGAATTAGAGGCAAATTTAGAGGAAATCGATAATGAAAAAAATTGTCTTCTTTGTAGTTTCCAGAAAATAAAAGCAGAGTTTTTGGATATTGAAATTAAAGCTGCCACTTATTATTTGAATTGTTATTTAGCTCCATTCACGGATAAGTACTCAGAGCTGTCAATCTGTTTGCAGAATATGTCGAAACTGAGACATGGCGGTTTAATTGTGATCCAACGGGAAAATCCTCTTGATTCTCTGATAAAAGCGGGGATACCGATAGGAGCAGACTTGAACCATGCTTTATTAGAATCAATTTTTTATCCCGGAAATCCACTTCATGATGGCGCTGTATTGGTTAAACTTAATCAGATTGTTTCCGCAGCAAATGTCCTTCCGCTATCCGATATATACGGGTGATAAAAAACTTGGTACGCGACATCGAGCGGCTTTAGGATTGAGTGAACGAAGTGATGCTCTTGTACTCGTTGTTTCGGAAGAGACGGGGAGGGTTTCATTTGCAAAAGGTGGGGTCATGTATCCAATAACGACCCATGGCGGTCTTAAATAAAAATTGAAATGCTAAAAGGTGTACCTAGTCTTATTGGCACACCTTTTTATATAACTATTAGTAGGATTCTGTTCGCCTTCGACTCAGTAAATCTGTCCCAAAATCAAACTTCCAAAGGTTCCTGTGTTTTAACATTTCGTATCCTTGACGACCACGGCGTTCCTAGGCGAGGCAAGACCCAACGATCTAGTCCATACCAACCTGCAACTTTCCATGCTAGGATTAAGACGATTGCAATTGCGAGCATCACTGGATTCGAACTCACAGTACCTGCCAATAAGAAAGACATATTCATTAGTGCACCGAAGAATGCCGCAATTCCTGTTAAGAGTCCGACGATTAAGCCGAGTCCGACTAATACTTCACCCCATGCGACCATATAAGAAAATGGGACTGCGTTGGGCATTACGACACTTTCTATAAACCAAGCATACCATCCTGCAACGTCTCCCGCCTCTGCTTTAGCAAGGGCACCACCCATGAATCCTTTAACTGCAGCACCAGCATTGGCACCTGTCCAAGCGTCAGAAGTAACTTTTCCAATACCTGCAGTCAGCCAAGAATAACCAAGGTAGACTCTTAAAATCAACCAAATCCAAGCGGATATCGTGTTGGAAAACAACCATCTTGATACTGGATTTTCTTCGATAATAACATTATTCCCGAACTGTGATTTCTTCAATTGAACCATTGTCATCACCTCATAATTATATTTAGTATTGCATTATTCCCAAAGCTTTAAAATGAACTAATTTGTATAAGACAATAAAGCGTTTTGACCGAGTTGTTGGAGTGCTAGTAAAGCTTCGCTTTTATCCTGGTATTCAAAGATCCGGACATTCATTTTCTCGAAAACTGTAATTACCCACATTTTGCATTCTTCCTTTCCTATTATTTTTTAATAGCTATATTCTTTGAAGCATTAAGTCTAAGAGATTTGTTCGTCTAACTTAATTCTTATTATACTAGCATTTGTAGTGATGGAACGTATTATGTGAAGTGATTCACAAAGTGTCCAAATTCTTTCGTCGAATTTGTGAAAACATTTGAATAAGGCTTTACTTATCGTGAAAGTATAGAGCTGAATAATCAATAATACCTATGAATATAATCGATAATATCTCCTATTTAATTAATGGACAGACTTAGTGGTGTAGCACTAATGACACGAGAGATATTTCTAATCAGTTAGATTGGATAAAAAAATATCCCAAGTATTGAACTTGGGATATCATCTCATTTATTCCTATTCTTTTCCTCTCCTCGACCACGGTGTTCCTAGGCGAGGCAAAACCCAACGATCTAGTCCGTACCAACCAGCAACTTTCCATGCCAGTATTATAAATACTGCAATTGTTAGCATAACGGGATTCGAACTTACAGTACCTGCTAATAAGAAAGACATATTCATAAGTGCACCGAAGAATGCTGCAATTCCTGTTAAAAGTCCTACGATTAAACCAAGTCCAACTAACACTTCACCCCATGCGACCATGTAAGAAAAGGGGACTGCGTTTGGCATTACGACACTTTCTATAAACCAAGCATACCATCCTGCGACGTCTCCCGCCTCTGCTTTAGCAAGGGCGCCGCCCATAAATCCTTTAATTGCAGCACCAGCATTGGCACCTGTCCAAGCGTCGGAAGTTACTTTTCCGATGCCTGCCATTAGCCAAGAGTAACCTAGGTATACTCTTAAAATCAACCATATCCATGCGGATATCGTGTTAGAAAATAACCATCTTGATACCGGATTTTCTTCGATAATAACATTATTCCCGTACTGTGATTTCTTCAATTGAACCATTGTCATCACCTCATAACTATATTAAGTATTGCATTATTCCCGAATAGTGTGAAGTACTAGTTTTGTATGGGATATTAAAGCAGTTTGACCAAGTCGTTGAAGTGCAAGTATAGCTTTGCTTATTTTCTCGGAAACTGTAATTATCCTCATTTTGCAATCACCTTTCTTTTTACAACTATATTCTATGAAACATTATGACTAAAAGATTTGTTCGTCTATCTAGTTCTAACTATACCCTAAATTTTACAAACTGAACACAACTTGTGAATTAGTTCACAAAGTATCCAAATTGTTTAGTCCGATTTGTGAAGTATTTAAGAAATCCTTTTTTAAAGGTACCTTAAAACTTACTATCACTCTAATTCAGCTAGCATTTTAGAAAGTTTCTTCATGTTTGCGTGTTCCTCATCGACAGATGTTTTCAGGAGTTGTTTTTGATTTTCCAAGGCTTTCTTCAATGCCTCAATTTCTTCGGTGACATTAGCATCCTTTTGTTCGCGTTTTTCTAAAAGGGAATTTATTGTGTCATATAAATCTTCATGTCCGACAATTCTTCCAGCACCCCAGAGAAGTCTGTCAGCAGGTTGCTCTAGCACGTAGTCTGTGAAATAGCGGTTAACCTCTTTGTCGAAATCATAGGTATACCAATTATTATCAATGGCATATAAATATTCATCTAGAGGCGTATTTACATCCCCATCTTTCAAAGCTTCAATAGAAAGCGCTAAATTCTCGATGTTATTTTGAGCATGTTCATGAGGGAATATCGGCTCGTCTTCCCAGGTGAGTTTGACGAAATGATCTTGGGCAAACTTGAATGTTTCCAATAAGCTGGAATTTAGCTCTCTGCTTTCATTGTATAGTTTACTGGCAGTTTTATTGTCGCCTTCATTCAAAGCCCTCAGGTAGTTATCATTTATTTCGCTAACTTTCTTGTTAATCTTTTCTGCGTTAGCAATTGCTGTGTCTATTTCCGTCATGATTTCATTTGAAGATAAATCTGCATCTTCAAAGATTTCTTGGTCAATGCTTTCTTTTAGAGCTTCAAGCCGGACCGTAAAGTCGAGTGGAGTAACGGCGGTTTGATCATAGTACATTGTTAATAACCCATAGAGATTTTGGTGAAATGCTAGCGCCTTTTCATTATAAGTATCTTCATTATCGAACTGTGAATGATAATGAGTTCTCATGAATTCGCTATCTTGAAAATCATTTCTTAGTGCTGGAACGCCTGCAATCGAGAAGGAAAAGTCATCGGACCACGTTCTTAGTGGTGAAACTACTGAGATTCCGTCTTTATAAACACCTTCGATTTTCGGGACAGTTGAAGCAAATTTTTCTAGATAGTTTTTAAGCTCGTATATTGTACGTATTTCATCGCTAGACGTGTGCTCGTAAGCAGGAAGTTCAAAGTTGATATTTGCGACAGCTTTTCCTACCCACTCGGGATGCACGTTGAAAATTTGGTTGTAGGCACCCGCTGACCAATCGTAACGAGTGTTTGAAACTCCCCATTCTTCTGCAGCTAATGCGTTGAAAATAATGGTCTTCTCCGGTTTATAGCCGCTATCGATAAGCCCCTTTGCAATGCTCATCATAAGCCCGATCGCAGCATTATCATCTTGGAATCCGGAAAAGTATGAATCGTAATGGGCTGAAAAAATAATGTAAGACTCGGGATCTTTACCGATTATTTTTCCGTAATAGTTATACGTCTTGCCATCAAACTCTACTACCGATTTGGCGTCGAATCGAACTTTCATTGAAGCGTTTCCGCTTGCAGTAATCGCCTTTTTCAAAACTTCTGCATCAGCCTGTGACATGGAAAATGCAGGGGCATACGCAGGACCGATAATATCCTGTGCATTCAATGCTGTAGGATCGACTTCAGCATAACCACCTTGTTGTACAGCGATGACCGCAGCAGCGCCTTTTAAGTGAGCTTGCAGGGCAGGGTAGTTTATCCACCATTCTTCACGTTGATTAATATCGATCAACACGAGTTTATCTTTTACATCAAGGTCAGCAAGATCGTTTTTTGTGGCTTTTCCAGCATAAATAACTTCAAACTCTTCTACGCCTTTCGTGTTAAAGTTCGTTTGATAGCCACCTAAAACAGCAAGATGTTCTTGTCCATTTTCATCCGTAAAGGTAAGGTCCGCTTTTTCAAACTCCCACGTATCTACGGTAATCTCATCCCTTGTTACTTCAGAGAGTCCTATTTCTTTCATTTCATCAAAGATATGATTACCTGTTTGAATTTCTGCTTGTGAGCCTGCAGTACGATAACCTAATTTTTCATTGGTTTTAAATTCTTCTAGACTCTTTGCGAAGTTATAAGCATAATCAACATCCACTTTTGATAGATAATCATTTTGTGCATTTTCAAAAGGTCCGCCTTTAGGTTCATTAAGCGTCTCTTTTTTCGAGCATGCAGACAAAAATAATACCGTGACAAGTAACAGAGTGATTGCATTCAATTGCTTTTTCATTTACTAATCTCCATTCAATATATTTTCCTTATTTTTCTATTAAACAACATTGAATTTAGTATAGCAATATATTTTTTTATGCATAAATTACGTAGTTTCGATTAACCGCGCACAGTACCTTCAAAATACTTGGCATTTCTCATTGCAGGGAATCTAGTTTTCTTAAAGGCTCTTTCGCAGGTCCCGCTAATACTTTTCCGGTGCCGTCGAAAGTTGAGCCGTGGCATGGACAATCCCATGTACGATCGCCGTCGTTCCATTGCACTTCACAACCAAGGTGGGTACAAGAAAGGTCGAGATAATACATGTTTCCATCGGTGTCTTTATACATGCCCGCTGCTTTGCCGTTTATTTCTACTGATTGTGCTTGGCCTTTAGCGAGCCGTTCCATTTGTTCGCTGACAGGGGACACTATGTGGTTATCATCGCTCTGTTCACTTCCGTTGTCGTTGCTTTCATCCTCAGGCAGTTGGCGATCCGGGCTATAAAGCTTTTCAAATCGGTTTTGCTCTCCGACAATCAGGCTCTTGATGAGCTCTGCGCCTGTTGCTGCTGCGGCAAGGCCCCATTTGCCATAGCCGGTCAACACATACATTTTTTCATTGTCTGGTTGAATTTTTCCGATGAATGGGCGTCGATCTGGTGTGATAAGATCATGTTCCGACCAGTATCCAAGAAATTCAGTGAGGCCGAATTCCTCCTTCGCATAGTGCCGGATTGCTTCATAATGTTCGATTGTCGACTTGCCGTCTCCCTTCGGATGAGTCTCACCCCCGATGATGAGAACATGTTTGTCCTCATTCTGCGCGCCTCTGAATGTTCGTATTGGCTCATCGTTGCTAATGTATATACCATCATCAAATGCTTCCGTACTATCAAATGCTGTTAAATGAGAAGTGACCGGTTTAAGCGTGTCCGCAAAAAACGAGTCTGGATCTTCAGCCGGGAATAACGTGGCAAACACCACTTGATCACATGTCACGGAAAAAGGAGTATCTGTAGTAAGAATTAATTTGTCGTCTATTTTTTCATATCCCATATATCTGGTGTGCTGGTAAATGCGCCCGCCCAATGAATTTACTTCCTGTAAAACAGCATTCAAAAATTTGACGGGATTGAACTGCGATTGTTTTTTCATAACTAGCGCGGAAGTCACTTTTAAATCCACGGGAATTGAGTCGGCTATGCCGCCTTCGATTCCGATTTTTTCATAGGCTTTAGCTTCTTTTTCCATTTTTGATGTATTTTCGACGCACCTTGAAAAGACATAGGAGTCAGTGACTTTGAAATCGCAATTAATCTCAATGTCATCGATTATCGATTTAATGAGTCGCTGTCCTTCTTGATTGGCTTCGTAATATAGTTTCGCCATATCCATACCATCTTGTTGCAATAAATCATCATAGATAAGTTGATGTTGGGATGACAGTTTTGCCGTTGTTCCCCCGGTTGTTCCGCTAAGGAATTCGCGAGCCTCCAACAATGCGACGGATTGTCCTTCCTTCGCAAGCAAATACGCGGTTAAAATGCCCGAAACACCTCCGCCAATAACTGCAGTGTCAATATCAATGTCTTCATCCAGTTGCGGGTAACTTATAACCTGAGCTGTAGTACGCCAGAAAGACTGATTTTTTTCTGGTAATTGATCCATTTTAAATTCTCCTCCTTATATATTCATCTAGTCTTTTCTTCCTTTCTTTTCAGAAAATTAAACGCGTAGATGAGAAAAGATGCAAAGTACAAGTACTGAAAAGAGGAACAATAACTAAACCTGCAATCGAAAATATTCACAAATTGGACTAAATAAATTGGATTTTTTGTGAATGTTTCCACAAATCGCGTTTTCTTAAGGAAGATGGAGTAGCATTAGAATTAGATAAGTAATTGAACGTAATCAGCATTATGAAGTTTTATAAATAAAGCTAAAGACAATTGAACTATCTTTCCTTGAAAAACATATTGTAGTTACTCAAAAATAAAGTAGAAAAGGGGTAAATAACAATGCATCATTTTCACGGTTACGAAGGTATGATGGGCGGGGGATGGTCTTTTGGATATATAGCGATAGAATTACTATTAATTGGAGTTGTCGTATATGTTGCGGTTAAACTTGCAATGAAAAGAAATTGAAACAAATTGTTAGACTTGGAATAACAATGGGGGTGCAGTTCTTTAGCTAGAATTCTCTCGACAACTAAACTCATAGTTAAATGTATTCATAAATTTGACTAAATGAAATGAAGACTTTGTGACTCTTTCTAAAAGTACGTCAAATACGTAAAAATAGGAGTAGAATTAGAGTCAAGTTAGAGGAACAAATCTTTTGGAATTAATGGCTTATAAAATAGATTTAATAAAAAAATAATAGGAAAGGAAGAGTGCAAAATGTGGGTAATTACAGTGTTTGAGAAAATGAATATTAGAATCTTTGAATACCAGGATAAAGACGAAGCCTTACTAGCACTTCAAAAATTCGATCAAAATGCTTTATTATCTTTCACAAACTAATGCAAAAAGGGCTATTCAGGCCATCATTGAACAATGACTCCTGGATAGCCTTTTTTTGATTGCAATCGGAAGGATTTTATTACTACTTCTATGGACTTGATAACATAACAATATGGTATTACCGGAAAGAAGGATGTATCGTGAGTGTTCGAAATTCAGATAGATTTATTTATGCTTATAATCGAATTGAGAAAGCAATGGAAAAATTGAGCGGCTTATCAGAGTATATGTCTTTTTCGCGCAATCGATAAAACTAAGAAGGGTAGCGCGGTTATTCGTAAATTTGAGGATGAGTTACGTGTTTTTGCGAATTTGCGGAATGCGATTGTGCATAATAGGAATGATGTCGAATATGCGATTGCTGAACCTCACGATGATATCGTGAAAATGATTGAATATATCGATCGTGAACTTGCTAAACCTGTTACTGTTGGCCAAATGTTTCGAAGGAAAGTTCATACCTTGAAGTCGTCGGATTCGCTTTCAATGGGTCTAGATTTGATACGTAAACAACGATTCAATCAAATTCCGATCTATAGAAATTCCGAATTCATCGGGCTTGTGACGGCGAACGGAATCACTTATTGGTTGGCAGATCAATATCATGAAGGTGTTATATCTGGGGAAATGCCACTCTTGATCGACATTTATTATCATGAAAAAAAGAAAAATACTTATCGTTTTGTCAGTCAAGATCTTTCAGTTTATGAAGCAGAGGAATATTTAAAAAAGCAGTGAGCCAAGGCAAGCGGATAGAAGCACTTCTCGTTACGCAAACTGGGAATAGAACGGAAAAACTTCTCGGTATTGTAACACCAGCGGATTTATTAAAAATCGATTGAGTACCATCGAAAGCCTATTGTATAATACTTTGGCGATCTTATCTTAATCCGAAGTCGTGAATTGCCATAATCCAAGTATGCACAGGCACCTTTCAACAGATACATCAAGATATTAGTGTCCGAAAAAATTCCCTGATGTATTAAAAAACTTTTTTGGTAAAACATAAGAACGAATTGTAACAACAACAATTCAAATGTCTAATCAAAGGAGTGAAATACAATGGGAATAATTCGAAGGATTGCTTTGGCATTAGTTATCATTGGCGCAATTAACTGGGGCTTAATTGGATTTTTCAATTTTGATTTAGTTGCAGCAATTTTTGGAGGGCAAGATGCGGCTCTGTCTAGGTTGATTTACGCCCTTGTTGGACTTAGTGGACTTGTTTGTATAGGGCTTTTACTAAAACCGGACGAGGAAACGGCTACCGATCGTCGAAGGTTTACAAATCCTAATTTAAATACCGAGTTTGGAGAAGAGCCTGATTTTACCAAAGAAAAGAATCCTGAAAATAAATCAGATCCTAATAACCATCAAGGCCCTTTAATGTAACGACAGTTGTCCTTCATCAACAAGTAAGCAGCCTTTTGAAGGGGAGTACCCCTTCAAAGCGGCTGCTTATTTCTTCTTATTGGTGATAACCCTTGTACCGTTTGTTTATATTTATAACTCCGAAAAAACTTCCCCATTGCGATAAATGACCATGAACAGACTATGAACGGGAATGTTAAGGCAGGTAGTCCAAGGGGGTCGAGAAGCAACTCCAATCCTGCGGTTACAGGAACTGTTAACATTGCTGCGATAATTCCGCTATATGGCGTTTTTTTCGCGTTTTTATTGAAAACTAGACTAACGGCAATAATTGTCAAAACGGCGTTATAATTATACAAACCTAAATTTAATGAATGCGTATCGGCCCCGATGAAATAAGCGGTTAACCACGATACAAATGTACCGATGATCGCATAAAGCCCAAATCGCCATCCTACCCAAAACAATGCTAAAAGAATGAGCGACCCAGTCCAAAGCGAGTCGATAACGAACACTTCCCCAATTCCTTTAATCATCCCCATCAATAAAGTTGGCGTCCCTTCAACGGGCACATTCCACATTGCGGGCGAACTTATGACAAAGTCAGGATCCATATAAAGCGTGTCGACACGGTAAGCCGTTAGAAGTCCTATCCATGTGATAAAAACAAATGGAATGGTCAATACGGGGATGTTCCATTTATCCAACACTTTAGTCAGCAATTTCATAGATAATGCAGCAAGACTGGCGGCAAATAAAGCGATAAACCATCGCTTATCCCCATGAAGGAAAAGAATTACGGAAATTCCACACAGGATAGCATTAAAACTATAAATCCCATTGCGAATTAATAATCGATCTCCACCACAATATTTTCCTGTAACTGTTCCCACGATAGAACTTAGGAATGCCATTATACCTAAAATAGGGGAGTGCAATGTAATTCCAATTAGAATAAGAAATCCTGAAAAGGCATTACCCACTAGTAAAACTTGTGAAAATCCTTTTAATGAAATGGCTATAAGTAAATAGATTTTTTTGAAAAAGTGAAAACTTGGTACTGCCTGGGGCATCTAAATGTCTCCCTTATTGTATTTATCATATTCCAGATAAAAATTTATTTAATAGTAACTTGAAAAATGTTGGCCAAGAAGTATTTAGGTATGGTAACACAAAAAACAATTCACTTAAACCCCATTCGGCATATTGGCATTTTAAGGCACCAGTCAAGCGAGAATTCAGTAAATTTGCATTACGACGGTGCCTGTGCAAGACAACATTCCTGGATAAGTTTATTTCGCCTGAGAAAAGAAGGGGATTAGGGGTGCTTTGTTGTATTAATCATACGAGGAGAAAATGGTAGATGGAGGAGAAAATATGAAACTGGGTGCATTTTCGGTTAGTTTAACTGTAAAAGATATTCATAAATCAAAGGCATTTTACGAAAATCTAGGATTTCAAGATCTAGGTGGCGACATCAATCAAGGTTGGCTAATATTGAAAAATGGAAGTACCGTAATTGGATTATTCCAGGGGATGTTTGACAAGAACATTCTTACGTTTAATCCAGGATGGGATCAAAATGCTGAAAATCTCGACTCATTTACTGACATTCGAGATCTACAGGCGGAGCTGAAAGCAAAAGGAGTAAAAATGCTGACTGAAGCAGATGAATCAAGTGAAGGGCCAGCAAGTTTTACAATTGAAGATCCAGATGGTAATCCTATCCTTGTGGACCAACACAGATAAATCAACTTAATAAAAAATGAAGCTGGAAGAATGAATAGGCTAGAGATTCATTCTTCCAGCTCTTTTGCTATGCTATTTCCTATATTAATTCTATTATTGAATTACACAGCTATTCGTATAATAAAATTAATAGATTAAAAGTATTTTCCTTGGAGGTAAATATGAAAATTATTATTGCGCCAGATTCCTTTAAAGGCAGTCTGAGTGCTGTCGAAATTGCTAATGCCATTAACAAAGGAGTTAAAAATGCATTTGCTGATGCAGAAACACATTTACTTCCTGTAGCGGACGGCGGGGAAGGGACGATGGAAACGTTAGTGTCAGCAACCAACGGTGAGATTCGCGAAGCAAACGTTATTGGACCATTGGGTGTTGAGGTAAAGGCAGCTTACGGAATACTAGGAAATGGTGAAACATGTGTTATTGAAATAGCCAGTGCCTCTGGATTAGCGCTTGTACCTGAAGGGAAATTGGCGCCTCTTGAGGCAACGACATATGGTTCGGGGCAATTGATCAAACAAGCATTAAATGATGGTTTTTCATCTTTCATCATCGCATTGGGCGGATCAGCGACTAATGATGGCGGCGCAGGGATGCTTCAAGCGTTGGGCGTAAAGCTCCTCGATAAGTCGGGAACAGAGGTTGGCTACGGAGGAGGAAAACTTGCTGACATTGAAAAAATCGATACGAGTTTCATTGATCGGAGAATTAAGGACAGTAAATTTCTAATTGCATCGGATGTGCAAAATCCGTTAGTTGGCTTAAATGGTGCATCCCATGTATTTGGACCGCAAAAAGGAGCAACTCCAGATGACGTGAAAATTCTAGATGAAAACATGACACATTGGGCGAATCAAATTGCTGACGTGACTGGCATTTCCCTTCATGATTTGCCGGGTGCGGGGGCTGCTGGTGGTATAGGCGGCGCATTTCAAGCATTTTTCCCCGCAAAGCTGGAGCGAGGAATTGATGTCGTTCTTGAATATGTCAATTTTCACCGCTATTTAAAAAATGCAGATTTGGTGATTACAGGAGAAGGGCAAGTAGATTATCAGACTGCTTCAGGGAAAACGCCACTTGGTGTTGCGCAGGCTGCAATGAAGGAAAATGTACCGACAATAATATTAGCAGGTGCTGTCGGTGAAGGAGTAGAAGTCCTTTACGATTACGGCGTTGTCAGTGTCCACAGTATTATTGATAAACCGATGACTCTCCATGAATCTATGTGCCAAACAGCACATTTATTGAAAAAAAGCGTCGAACAAATAGTACGGACATATTTTTTTTAGGTACCCATGCAAGACATTATTCGGTAAATTCATTACAATTGCATAAAATAAATAGGGGATACCGACGCTTTGTCGATATCCCCTTGATTATTTATTCGAAGTAGTGAATATTCATACCGGTCTATTCACTATTATTTGAATGGTATTTTCATAGCTTCAGCCATTAAATGCGCGAAGTCTGTATTTTCGATAAGCCCCGAAAATTTGTGCGCTTGTGGGCCATAAGCGTATACAGGGATGTCTGTACCAGTATGTCCAGTATGCGTCCAACCGACAAGTGCATGTTCCGAGATGATTGAGTTAATCTGGAATGCTGGATTGCTTGCTTGTTTGATTTGGTTAATCTCAGCTTCTGATAATGAAATTCCTGTATAGTGCAATATGACTTCTTGAATATTACTCTGTTCTTCATTTATCAGAGATGCCATGTAATCGCCTGTTGCTGTGACATATTTAAGGATTTCTAAATTAGCGCCTGAGCCTCCGTAACCGCCTACAGACATGCCTCCAGTGTCGTGATCACCTGCGATGACGACTAATGTTTTCTTATCTTTTTTCGCAAAATCCAGTGCCGCTTTTACTGCTTCTTCAAATGCCTCAGCGTCTTTCATTGCCCATGCCGCATCGTTTGCATGGCCGGCCCAATCGATTTGGCTTCCTTCAACCATTAAAAAGAATCCATCTTTGTCGTTACTTAAAACATCGATGGCAGCGGACGTCATCTCTTGCAAGCTTGGCTCATCAGTTATTTCACGATCCAATTCAGGTGATAAACTATCCTCTGCGAAAAGGCCAATCAATTTGTCCGTTTTATCTATGTTTTTTAACGACTGTGCATCTGAGACAATTTCATAACCATCTTTTAGAGCTTTCTTTAATAAATCATCACTAAAATATTTTTTACCGCCACCTAGGATGACGTCAACATCATTTTGAAGGAGCTGTGGTGCAATGTCTTCCTCATTTGCGCGCGTTTCAACATGTGAAGCGAAAACTGCGGGAGTGGCATGAGTAATCGTTGAAGTAGCGACTAATCCTGAAGATTTCCCGCTTTTTTCAGCAGCTTGTAAAATTGTTTCGAGTTTATTGCCATCTGGATCCATACTAATTACTCCATTGTTCGTTTTCGTTCCGGTTGCCATCGCTGTACCAGCCGCGGCAGAATCCGTCACTTCCGAATTTGCGGAATACGTCCTGTGCATGCCAACAAGATGTGGATCCATGACTGATTCTTTGCCTTTATACAATCGATAATTTGTTGCATACGCACTAGAGTACCCGTCTGGAATCATAAAAATGACATTTTCCACTTTTTCATTCGACGTCGATTGTGGATCTTTTGCCTCAGCAGATTGAAGTGATGTGTTTCCCGCAAAGCTTCCTACGATTAAACTTCCGGCAATCGCAAAAATCATACTCTTCGTCTTCAACATTTTCTTCAATTAAATTCCTCCTCCAAAGTATCGTACAATTTAAGTCTATCTCTTGATTGTTAACCTAGTATTAAACTAGTGTAAAGAGATTGTTAAACTTTGGCAGGAAACGAATTTTTAGGTACCCATAATAACATTCAGTAAATAAAAAGGAATATCGACTATATTGTCGATATCCCCTTGATTATATTAACGCGTGCGATATAAATGGATAAGGGTTTGATTTTGTCCTCTAGCAAATACATCAATCCGGTTTGGTCCCCAAGACACGGCTGCTGGTGCTGAAGTTAATGTTCCGCCAAGAGTTACCCACTCTTCCCAACGAGAACCATTCCATGTTCTTTGATATAGCCCTTGATTTGTTCCCCTTACAAAAACATCTAGTTGATTTGGGCGGCGTGAGGAGACAGTGGGGCTACTTGTCAATACGCCTCCAAGGCTTTCCCAATTACTCCAAGTAGATCCATCCCACCATTTATGGATGAGATCCTGATTTTGCCCCCTGGCAAAAACATCGATTCGGTTTGGTCCCCAAGACACAGCCGCTGGTTCAGATGTTAGTGAGCCGCCCAGGTCTTCCCACTCCTCCCAGCGAGAACCATTCCATGTTTTTTTATACAATCTTTGATTTGTCCCTCTTACAAAAACGTCAAGTTGATTCGGGCGACGTGAAGATACAGCAGGGCCGCTCGTTAGGACGCCGCCAAGGTTTTCCCAATCGCTCCAACGACTTCCATCCCACCATTTATGATATAAACTATTATCTGTTCCTCTTACAAAAACATCAATACGATTAGGTCCCCAGGACACTGCCGCTGGTGCTGATGTTAATATACCACCAAGAGGTTCCCAATTGCTCCAATTGCGGCCATCCCACCATTTATGGTATAGACTTTGGTCTGTTCCCCTTACAAATACATCGAGTCTATTTGGCTGCCAAGAAGCTACTGTCGGGGCAGATGTTAATACACCTCCTAAGTCTTCCCAGCCAATCCAGTCACGACCGGGTTGCCCACCGCCAGTTCTAAGCTCATTCAAAGTTATTTGAATAACTCTGATTAATACTCGATCAAGTAAATTTTTCGGGATGTTCAATTGTCTGAGAAACTGATTTAACCAAGGGATTTGATTTTGAAATTGATTGTATATTTGATTTGCAGATTGATTTGTGTTTGCTTGGTTGAGTGTATAGTTTACAACGAGTAAAAATAAATAATCAGATATGCCTCGGTTCATTCCGGCTTGCTCTAACTGTGAATATAAGTTGTCATGCTGTGTACGAAGTATCCGCATAATCTCTTGTGCATCTGGCTGTTGACGCACACCCATTTGCGGTTGCCTGTTATATATATACAATTTTATACCTCCTCTTATTACAGTGTCAGTATATGCTACACTGCAATAAGAGGGAATGAATAATCAAATTAATTTCCCTAGCGCTCTAAATCCCTAATAACAGATAGTTCCTGTTCAAAGGAAAGATAGCTCAGGATCGTGTATATGACTTTCCGCTTTATTTCAATCCTTTTTTCCCGGTGTTATTTGGAATCATAAAGATAATGGATAACAATGCGATTGCTGCAAAAGCTACGTTTGCGATAATACCGCCTGTTGCTGCAGCGTGCACTCCATTAGTATTTGAAATCATTGCATAAACAGTCGCGGATATGGCCACACCAAATGCACCCCCAAGGGAACTAGCCATTTTATAAATTCCAGAAGCTGCACCAATTTTATCATCAGGCGCATTCGACACGGCGGTATCTGTAGAAGGTGTTGCATAAATTCCCAATCCTAAACCAAAAAGAGCATATCCGATAAATACAACCACCGTGTAAACGAGATCAGGTAAGAATGTTAATCCCATAACTCCTACACCGATTATCGTTAAAAGAGTACCCCAAATCATCGGTTTTTTTGCTCCAACTTTTTGTAAAATCTTTTCACCTACGCGAATCATCGATAGAACTGCAATTAAATAACCGATTGAAAGCATGCCGGATTGGAACGATGTAAATCCTCTGCCTTCTTGCACATACGTGTTTGCTACGATAAGTGTTCCGGCTACAGCATTAAGCAAAAAGTTTGAAACGGTCGCACCTGAATAAGGTGCATTTTTAAACAAATCGAAATCGATTAATGCATTCGATTTTCCTTTTTCCACTTTAATAAAAACAAGTGCCCCTATAATCGTTACCACCGCTAATACAATTGTAATCCAGCTAGTCCACCCGATTTTTGAACCTTGGGTGATGAATATATTCAATGCAACCATTGTAATAATGAAGACAATTAAGCCACTAACATCGAATTTAGTTTTTTTCGTGTTCTCTACTTTACTTTCTGGTGTATCTTTAATTAACCATAGTGCTAGTACGGCAAATATGATTGAAAAGATAAAAATCCATTTCCACCCCATATAAGTCGCAATAGCTCCTCCTAAAAGTGAACACACACCCGATCCGCCCCAAGAACCGATCGACCAATAACTTAATGCCCGTTGCCGTTCAGCACCTTCAAAATAAGCTTTCATCAATGCAATCGTTGAAGGCATAATACATGCACCAGATAACCCTTGAAGTATTCGACCAATGATAAGTAATATTGCGCCGTTTGCTAAGACTAATAAAAGAGAACCGGCAATACTTAATATCAAGCCCAGATTCGTAATTTTTTTACGCCCTATTTTATCGGCAATTCCACCAGCTGCGACGATAAATATTCCGGAAAATAATGCTGTTATACTTATGGCGATATTTACGGTCGCTGGTGCAACGCCCAAGTCCGCTCGAACAGCTGGAACGACGTTGACCATTGCTTGGGCAAATAACCAAAATGTTAAAACCCCGAATACGATCCCTGTAATCAGTCTATTTGTACCTTTATACGCTTTTTCCACAAAGCACACTCCTCGTATTTCTGTTATTTTCGAAAATTTCATTATGAAAATGGCACAACTTTCGAAGTGGTCGATACAGAAGAGTTTGCACTGTTTCCTGAAAAATATCCTTTTCATCGATGTTCTAAAAAGGGACTCTTACAATAAAAACATTGGCGATATCCCTTAATAGTCTTAAGTCGGGAATTGTTATTATTTAACCGCGCAGTAGTAGCTTTCATTGATATGTTACGGATAACTGAATTGGTTGATAAAAATGGTTCTGATTGATAGATATAAGCATTACTTCCTTTGTTTTAGTTTTTTTATGACTTTTTTACTCATCGTATTACAAACTTACTACAACTTATCAATTTATTTACAGTCGTTACAGCTGTATTAAATCGACCGGAAATGGGTTTTCATTCTATATGAAAAAGGGTAAGTTGCATGTATATGAGTATATAGACAGAAAAGGATGAGGATGTTTGGAGAGAAACCCGTACTTTGATAACGCTAAATTAGTTTTAATATTTTTAGTTGTATTTGGTCACATGATTCAACCTTTTATTGAAGAATCGAGCGGAATAAACACATTATATATGTGGATATATACATTTCATATGCCTGCATTTATTTTTCTTGCGGGTTTTTATGCGAAAGGTTCATGGAATATGGCATATATCATTAACTTGGCAAAGAAACTATTGGTGCCATATTTGATTTTTCAACTACTGTATACGATTTTTTATTACTATATCGGAAAAAATGGTTGGCAGGCCGGCGTATTTTATCCGCAATGGTCGCTTTGGTTTTTATGTAGCTTGTTTAGCTGGCATATCTTGTTATCGATTTTTAAAAAGATACCTGCATGGTTTAGTGTGTCACTTGCAGTTTTAATAGGATTACTTGTTGGTTATTTCGGAGAAATCGGGCACACATTTAGTTTGTCGCGGACATTCGTCTTTTTCCCGTTTTTCCTACTCGGTTATTGGGTAACGGAAGGCCATGTCATGTGGCTGAAACGTAAAAGTGTAAAGATTGCTTCATTAATAGTGTTAGCTGTTGTTGGGGTAGCAATCTATTTTGCGCCTGATTTTAATTCTGGATGGTTATTGGCATCGAAGCCTTATAATGATCTTGGTTTGCCAGCATTCGGCGGAATTGCCCGATTACTTGTTTATTTCACATCAGCAATCATGGCGATGAGCATTCTAGCATGGATTCCACAAGGGAACAGCAGGTTAACACACTTCGGAACTAGGACATTATATGTCTATTTACTGCATGGATTTCTGATCCAACTATTCCGGAAGGGCGATGTTTTTCAAGTAAATAATATTTTCGATTTATTAGGAATCGCATTATTATCTGCGGTTATTGTGCTTATATTATCTACTAAACCTGTGCAAGGCATTTGGCAACCATTTATCGAGGGCAGAATCACAATTATTAAAAATGTATTTGAAAGAACAGCAGATCGTTTAGATCACAGAACCTGACAAACCCCTGTAATAATTCTGTTATCGTATTCCAATAGAAGCGCATCAAATTGGGAAATGTGAAATTTGTTACATGACAGCGAGATAACAATATGATGTCATAGAGGGATATGAGTTTGAATTGCGGTGAATGTTGGTTAAGATGCAGTTTACGCTCATGTAATAGAGAGCACCAGATTTGAAAGGGGTTTACAACATGAAATTTAAAAGAGTTCTATTGCCGTTCATAACGGGGGCACTTGCATTCAGTTTAGCTGCTTGCGGCGAAGATGATAAAGCGGCGAAAGATGAAAAACCTGAAGAAGCTGCCCAGGGAGAAATGGAGTCGGCAGAAGAGATGCAAGTGAAGTTAGCCGAACAGCAAGTGGAGAAGAATAAAGTCGTGGCAATTGTAAATGATGAAGAACTTAAAGGTGAGCAATATAATGCTGCATTGACGTCGCTTCAAGGTCAAATGCAACAAATGGGCCAAGATCCGTCAAGCAAAGAATCAGCGGAACAAGTTAAAATGCAAGCACTTGACACGGTTGTGAATCAAACATTGATCCTTCAAAAAGCGAAAGAAGCGAAAATTAATGCGTCTGAATCAGAGATAGATGAAGATTATTCAGCATTTGTCGAGCAATTTGGCGATGAAAAGACAATGAAAGAAGCACTCAAAAGTCAAAACGTGGATGTAAAAACGATAAAAGAGCAAATAGCAGAATTTATTATTATTGAAAAGTACCAAGATAAAGTGGCTCCAGTAGAAAAAGTCACGGACAAAGAAATTAAAGCGTACTACGATCAAGCCGCAGCCGGATCAAAAGACAGCGGTCAAGAACTTCCTCCACTAGAAGAAGTTAGTGATGAAATCAAAGAAATGCTTCAACAAGAACAACAGCAAAAACAGCTTGTCGCACATGTTAAAGAGTTAAAAGAAGATGCTGAAATTGAGTTGAAAATTTGAATAGAAATCGTTAAAAGAAAGTAATCCCTCATTATCCAGTCAAAAGGATATGAGGGGTATTTTCCTTTTCAAATATTCTAATCACAAGAAGTATTCAGCTTGCTAAAAGCAATTTCACTGTAGCAAGCTTTATTTGATTCAATTAATTTATTTATGATCTATTTTCTTCATTGCCTGACCGAGTAAGGCTCTCTTCACGTCTTGCGTTTTTTTCCTTAATTGACTCAAGTTCTTTTCCTTCCGCGAATTTCATTGCCTCTTCTGCAGCTTCCATATTGCTGATTGTCTTTTTCACTCTTTCTTCATAATCAGTTGGATTCGGTCTTGGATTGTTTCTAGTCATTTTTCTACCTCCTTAGTTTTTGAGCAATCTTCTAGGGATATTGTTCCCAAATTGATGGCGAATATTTGTGAAGACTAATTGACGTTACCATTCGCATTATATTGCGGGGGGATCAACAGCTTTGGGAGGACGGCAAATTTAAATTTTGGAAATAAAAAGAAGCCACTTAGATGGCTTCTTCATTGACAACAACATTATTTAAACCAATTCAGGAGATTCTTCACCGTTCAATATCAAATTAAAGCTAACATCAGCTTTTAATGAATCCGATACCGAACAATACTTCTCTTTACCCAACCGAATCGCGCGCCAAACCTTCTTATTGTTGATGTCGCCGTCAATCACAAAAGTTACTTCCATAGCCGTAAAACCTTTCGGCGCTTCTTCTTTTCGAGTTCCGTCGGTGATAATCTCAATTTTAGTTATTTTTTCCAAATGAGGTCTCAAAATCATCGTAACATCAATCCCGATGCATCCTGCCAAGGCACCGAGGAGCATTTCGGTAGGGGTTGCTCCTTTTCCTAAACCGCCATATGCTTCTGTTGCATCCATATTTATATCATAACCTGAATCTCCAACAGCGGTAAAAGCGCGTCCGCCTGTCCATGTTGTAACTACTTTCATGTCAATCCACTCTTTTCTAGTAATTTAAATTTGTTCCCGGTCCGACCGGAATCCCGAGTACATACCATACAACAAAAAAGATTGTCCAGCCAAATAAAATGATAATTGAATAAGGTAACATAAGCGATATTACTGTCCCTACGCCGTTTTCCTTGCCGTAACGCTGTGCAAAAGCGACAACTAATGGAAAGAACGGCATCAAGGGAGAAATGATATTCGTTGAGGAGTCTCCAACCCGATAAGCTACCTGTGTAACTTCAGGCGCGATGCCCATTTGCATGAACATCGGAACAAACACGGGGGCCATAATCGCCCATTTTGCCGAATCCGCAGCGATAAATAAATTGATGATTGCGGTGATGAAGATCAATGCCACAAGTAACGGGGCACCATCCAAATGAATCGTCTGTAAAAAGTCCGCACCTTTCACCGCAATAATCGTGCCTAAATTTGTATAATTGAATAGCGCAACAAACTGTGCAGCAAAGAAAATTAAGACAATAAATCCAGCCATTGTTTCCAAAGAGGATGTCATTAAGTTCGCAATATCTTTATCATTTTTTATCGTTTTCGTAACCAATCCATAAACGACACCGGGCACTAAAAAGATTAACATCATCATGAAAATGATACTGCTCATAAATGGCGATTGAATTATGCTGCCGCCTTCACCACGCAATATGCCGTTTTCTGGAAGAACGAGTAGTGCAATTGTAATTAGTGTAAGGACGACCGAAATATTTGCCCACAAGAGCCCTTTTTTCTCTACATCGGTAATTACATTTTGAGGTTCCATCCCCTTACTAGGGATATATTTTCCTAATTTCGGTTCAATTAACTTATCAGTGACA
This sequence comes from Sporosarcina jiandibaonis, assembly GCF_013184495.1. Classification (GTDB taxonomy): domain Bacteria; phylum Bacillota; class Bacilli; order Bacillales_A; family Planococcaceae; genus Sporosarcina; species Sporosarcina jiandibaonis. The sequence continues at coordinate 75,826 of NZ_JAAOIY010000003.1, forward strand.
AGCGTTCCGATAATGACGATAAGGAAAGTTGAAACAAACATGTAAAACCAGTTATCCGTGGGATTAACTATGTAACCAGCATCTAATATATGTGCAGCTTCTGTCGTAATCCCGCTTAACAAGGGATCGTTCGTCCCTAGGAAAAGGTTAGCAGAATATCCTCCAGCAACACCGGCGAACGCAGCTGACAAACCAGCTAGCGGATGTCGTTTAAAACCTAAGAAAATGATGGCGCCGAGCGGGACAAGCACAACATAACCGACCGAAGCGGCAACGTTGGACAAGACCCCCATGAGGACAACGATCGGTGTTACGAATTTCTTAGGAGCCTTTGTGACAGTATTGGTCATTACAGCACTAATATAGCCACTTTTTTCAGCAACACCGACCCCGATCATCGCAACAAGAACCGGCCCTAGCGCCACAAAAGAAGTAAAGTTCAACACTACATTCGAAAACATATAAGCAATGCCTTCCGGAACAAGCAAACTGACTGCTTTTACTGTCAGCGTTTCAATCTGACCCGAATCTTTGTTAACCCCTTCAAAACTAACACTTGTCCCAATCACATACAGAACGTGAGATAAACCAATGACAAGTAACGTGAAAATAATGAAAATCGTAACGGGGTGTGGCAACTTATTTCCTTTTTCTTCAATAAAATTCAATAGTCGAATCGACTTGGATTTTTTTTGTTGCTCCATAAAGTCCCTCCTTCGCAAAGGATTTATTATACATCTTGTTGGGGATCTGAACCAGAAATAGGTATGGCTTTTCCCGGAACTTTTTAGGTGCCTGTGCAAGATGCTATTCAGTTAATTCACTGCAATTGCATAAAATAAAAATTGGGCACCGAATCTATATCGCTTTTTCGATATTTTTTGATTAATTATCCAGGTTCATGAATTATCATAAATCGAACACAAACAGGTATCTTTCAAGTGTTTTACACAACGACAGAGATGTACCTACTCATATTTGCCTTTCAAAGGAACAAACCTTACTTCAGTCAACACTTCTGTGTTAATTCCGCCCTCTTCATTCTTTTCGATTAGCAGAAGTTCCTGTAAGAAGGGTGTCCCTACGGGTATAACCATTTTTCCGCCGAAGGCTAATTGGTCGATTAGTTCCTTAGGCATCTGGGCAGCCGCGGCTGTCACCATAATGCGGTCATAAGGAGCGTGTTCTTTCCACCCGGTGCTTCCATCATCAAGCTTAAAATGGATGTTCACAAAACCTGCTTCCTTTAATCTCTCCTTAGCTCGCTGGTGCAGTTCCTCTATTCGTTCGATTGTATATACAGAGTTCGAAAAGGCGGCAAGCAAGGCGGTTTGAAAGCCCGATCCTGTTCCGATTTCCAATACTTTTGAATGAGGTTGTAAATCAATCGCCAATGTCATTTCAAGCACGAGGGAAGGCTGGGAAATGGTTTGTTCATGCCCGATCGGAATCGCTTCATCTAAATAGGCGAATTCCTTGTGTGTATCCATGAAAAATCCGCGATCCAATTTTTCAAAATATGAGATGATATCTTGGTTTTGATTTGTCATTGTCTAGGCTCCTTTGTATCATAAGTATAGTCAAATCATTTCCTTTAATGGGAATGCGTAAACAATATTATTATTAATGCGCGTAGATGACACTGTTTTTGCGGATTAAGGGTTATACTATACAAAAAGAAGGTGAGAATTATGGAACTTATCGATGAACTTATAGTGGTTTTTTTAGAATCTGATTATGAATTATCCTATGTTCTTGATACGAAAACAAAGGAAATTCGTTTAGATGCTCCCGAATCGCAGACCGGGATGCCGGAAATTGATTGGGACGATGATGAGGCTGTTCAGTATTTAGTTCGGATCCCACAGATTACAACGGACGAAGCTTATGATTTAATGGTCAAATTCGCCGAAATGCAGGATTCTAGTATTGCCGTTCAGCTACTGGATGTATTGAATGGAAGAAAGCCTTTTAGATCTTTTAAGGATAAATTAGGTGAGCAGGGAATCGGTGATAAATGGTATGAATTTGAAAATGATTATGCAGAAAACAGGATGTTAGAATGGCTGGAAGAAGTCCAACTATCATGAAATTATGTATAAATCCAAAAGGAAGTCGGCTTATATTATCGACCTTCCTTTTGGATTTTTTATTCGAAAAAAAATAGCAGCTGTTATGGAACTTTTCCCTATTCTATAGTATGTTTACTCCCTCTTTTGTGAATGCTCTAGCCTAGGAGGGATAATTATGTTGAAATTAGAAACAGAGCTTGAAGGGCAAAGGGCAACTTTTGGAGTTGTAAGGGATTGTATTCGAGAGCTTGGTTATCACTTAGGCGGAAACTGGGATTATGACAGAGGATTCTTTGACCATGTTTTGTGCCGAGAAGGTGGGGAAACTATTTATATCCGAATCCCTTTTTTCGTAAGGGATGGGGAACTTGATAAATATGATACTTCAATTGAATTTGGTGCCTCTTTCGTGATCAAGCATGTGGTGCATGTAGGTCTTGATAGGGAAGGTAGTTCATTACTAGATGCAACCGGGTTTAGTCAATTCCAGCAGCCGATCGATACCGACGGAAAAATTATTAATAAAAACAGATGGATTCATGCAGGTGAAGTCGCAGTACAAGAACTTTTGGATTGCTTGTATGAAAATCAGCACCTGAAATCTAGTTAAAGAAAAGCCTGAAACATCCCATAGCTAGTACAAACCCTTCAAATCACACATAATATTACAATCAAAAACAATCAGCCCTATGCACGAATAGCTGATTGTTTTTTTATCTTTGATTATTTACCCCATCCTTACGGCAATATCCCTGCGTGGGCGAACAGATTGATACCAGTGCCTGAATAGGATTATGATTAATATCAGATCGACCGCATCGCCTCCGTAATACATCAACATCCCGCCAATTCTTGCCTGTTCTTCCAAGACGCCTGCCGGTGGATATGCATAGATGAATTTTGATAGAATGCCGTGTCCTGCAAGGGCTAGAATGAATATGGAAGTTCTGTACGGGAAACTGAAACGGTGAAAAACGGGATCAATATAAACTAAAGAAATTGTGAATAAATAGCCGGCGATGAAGACGTGAATATGCACGATGACATGGAGCAAAAGGTTTTCGTGCATTGCTGTATATAAATTGGTCGTATATAGGAGCGATAAACCGCCAATGTTCAAGATAGAGGCGACAATAGGATGGCTAAAGAATCGGATGGAACGGCTTTTCATCAGACGGCTAACTTTTCTTGCAAAATTGACATTGAGTGTACGGAGCAACAATGTCATCGGTGCTGCAAGTGCAATTAGAAGCGGTGCGAGCATGCCCAGCAGTAAATGCCCCGCCATGTGAGCCGTGAAATCGACATGGGATTGACGTGAAAGCGGGCCTATCAAGGCGGAAGCTGCAAGAAATACACCCGTAACAAAGAATATCGTGCGCTGCCAAGGCCATTTACGATAGCGCTTTCGTCGGTTAGTTGCCAAAACAGCACCGATGTAAAATCCAATCGCAAGAAGCGCCGGAATTCCAAAAAAAATATCGGTAAAGAGAAAGAAAGCGTGATTGTCCGCCGCATCATGCATGGGAAAATGCACCTTTTCCTTGACGTTGATCGCGCTTAGCATTCATGATTAGACCGATGCCAACCAGAATCATGATAGCTGCTGAAATGTTCCAGACGAGGTCGTACGGTAAAATATCCACATTGTATCGGATTTGGTGGATGCGCATGATCTTGTGCTGAATTGTTCCGTCATATAGTTGGAAAACCCCGCCACCAAGCAATTTTCCTCCCCACCACATCTTATGCCACAGTGCACCACGCCTCCGCAAGTCGGCAACCATGTATAGTCCGCCGACAGTCGCAAACCAGCTAAATGCGTGAAATAATCCATCCGAAACAAGACCGACCGCGACAGTCGACTTGTCGTAAAACTTATGCCAATGAAGCAGTTGGTGAAAAAGCGTTTCGTCAAGAAAAGCGACAAAACCTAATCCGAATAAGATGCCAGACCAAAGATTCCGGCGCCAAAAGGTTGCTCTGTTCTTTGAATCCCCCTGCTTGTCCTGCATAGCTTTCATATTCCTATACCTCCATCTATAGAAGTCAGTGCTTTTAAAAAAGTATAGCCGTAAGAAGATAAAGGTAAACAGGGAATGTTTTTGAGGACTTGGAATCGATTCTCAAACTTACAACTTGACTATATACCCAAAGGGGTATATCATAGGTTTTGGAAGTTGAATGAACTTGATTGTTTATTTGAAAATATTTCGCGCAAAAATAAATCAAGTAAAGATAACGGAGGGTTGAAAATGGAATACGATAAAAATGTTATCAACCGATTAAAAAGGATTGAAGGACAGATTAAAGGTGTGCTAGGTATGATAGACCAAGGAAAAGATTGTCGAGAGGTTGTCACCCAATTATCTGCTGCGCGTACCGCAATTGACCGGACAATGGGGGTTATTGTCAGCACCAATCTTGAACAATGCGTTCGGGAAAGTGTTGAGAAAGGTGAAGACACCGATAATCTTGTCAAAGAAGCAGTTGAGCTTTTGACGAAGAGCAGATAAAGACAGATGTTCATCAATACTCGAATATCCGGGGGTTGACGAACAGTTCTTTTTAATATAGTATATACCCCCAGCGGTATAACATATTTTTTTGAAACAAAGTATACCCCGTCGGGTACCTAAGGTAAAAGGAGGAAACAAAGAATGACTGAAAAGAAAAAAACGACGATTATATTGTTTAGCGGTGATTATGATAAGGCGATGGCGGCTTATATTATTGCAAATGGCGCCGCAGCTTATGATCATGAAGTGACCATTTTTCACACGTTTTGGGGATTAAATGCTTTACGGAAGGAGGAGCCATTGACATTGAAAAAGGGCTTCCTTGAAAAAATGTTCGGTAAGATGATGCCGAGAGGTGCAGATAAAATGGGACTATCTAAAATGAACTTTGCTGGAATGGGTCCTAAAATGATTAAACATGTGATGAAGAAACATAATGCGATGACGTTGCCTCAATTAATTGAGATGGCGCAAGAACAAGAGGTTAAACTCATTGCTTGTACGATGACAATGGATTTACTTGGACTTCAACAAGAAGAATTACTCGACAAAATTGAATATGCCGGTGTGGCGGCTTATCTGGCTGAAGCAGAAGACGGACATGTAAACTTATTTATTTAATCAAAGAAAAACGATTTTACAAAGAGGAAGGTTTTGAGCTGAAATGTTGGGTACTTTAGTAAATATTATATTACTGGCAATTGTTATATGGTTTTTCTATCAACGATTAGCCCCGGTTAAAGGGATTCGTAATATAAATACAACAGAATTAAAGTCCGAATTAAAAAACAAAGATAAGCAATTTATAGACGTTCGTACGCCAAATGAATTTAAAGCGAATCACATTAAAGAATTTAAAAATATTCCATTAGCTGATCTTCATAATAAAGCAAGTGACTTATCTATAGATAAAGAAGTTTTTCTGATATGTCAAAGTGGAATGAGAAGTATGAATGCAAGTAGGGTATTGAAGAAAATGGGATTCAAGCACATCATCAACGTAAAAGGCGGAATGAGCGCTTGGCGCAATTAAAGGAGGAAAATTGATTGTGAAACAGATATCAACTAATGAAGTAGAAGTTTTATTGAATGAAAAAGCACCGATAAATCTAATAGACGTGCGTGAGGTTGATGAAGTACGAGCTGGAAAAATACCGGGTGCAATCCATATCCCATTAGGGTTAGTGGAATTCAAGATGCAAGACCTGGATAAATCAAAGGAATATATTATGGTTTGTCGTTCGGGCGGAAGAAGTGCAAGGGCAGCAACGTTTCTTGAAGATTATGGATTCAAGGTGATCAACATGACTGGCGGCATGCTCGAGTGGAACGGCCCAGTAGACTAAAATTTTTAACTTTTTATATACCCCTGCGGGTAATTAATGAGGAGGAGTAAACAATGATTCAAACAAATTCAGTTTTAGATGCAAAAGGATTGGCATGTCCGATGCCGATTGTTAAAACCAAAAAGGCGTTAAACGATTTGGAGCCCGGAGAAGTATTGGAAGTTCAAGCAACGGATAAAGGTTCAACCGCCGATTTAAAGGCGTGGGCAGAGAGTACAGGTCATCAATACTTAGGAACAATAAATGAAGGAACTGTATTAAAACATTATCTTCGTAAAGCAAGTGATGAGGAAAAAGAAGAAAAGAGCCATCCAAATGTCATTCGAAACGAAGAATTGCAACAAAAATTAGAGGCGAACCACAACTCAGTAGTCTTGGATGTGCGTGAATCGGCTGAATATGCGTTTAACCATATTCCGAATGCCAAATCGATTCCGCTTGGTGAATTAGAAGAATATATCGATGAATTAGACAAGGAGTCTGAAATTTACGTAGTTTGTCGCACTGGTAATCGGAGTGACTTAGCGTCACAAAAATTAACCGCGGCGGGGTTTACAAAAGTCTTTAATGTGGTTCCAGGTATGAGTGAATGGGAAGGGCCTACAGAGAAATCAGTAAACTAAAATTAATTAAATTCGGAACAAACTATAGGAGGTATACGTGATGTCAGTAAAAGCAATGACTGCTAAAGAGGTCGCTAAAAAAGTCATCAATAAAGAAGAATTATTTATTTTAGATGTACGAAATGAAAGTGCCTTTAATGATTGGAAAATAGAAGGGGATAAAATTGAAATCCTAAATACCCCATACTTTGATTTATTTGATGGTGTTGAGGAAATCATGGATGCAATCCCTGAAAATAAAGAAGTATTAGTTGTATGTGCGAAAGAAGGCTCTTCAATTATGGTCGCCGAGATGTTATCTGATGCAGGGCTTTCCGTTTATTATTTGCAGGGCGGCATGAAAGCATGGAGTGAACATTTGGAGCATGTAAAAGTCGGAGATTTAACGAATGGAGGAGAAATTCACCAATTTGTGCGCCTTGGAAAAGGCTGTTTGTCTTACATGGTAGTTTCCAACGGCGAAGCAGCTATAATTGACCCGGCACGTATGACGGACATCTACCTAGATTATGCGGAAAGTATCGGAGCAAAAATCACGCATGTGTTTGATACCCACTTACATGCTGACCATATTTCAGGAGGCAGAGAAATCGCGGAAAAAACCAAAGCAACCTATTGGTTACCTCCGAAAGATGCAACGGAAGTGCAATTTGACTATCAGCCATTAGAGGGCGGTAAGACGATAACGATCGGTAATACAAAGATAAACATTCATGCGCTATACTCGCCTGGTCACACCATTGGATCTACTTCGTTTGTAGTCGACGATAAATATTTACTAACAGGAGATATTTTATTCATCGATTCTATTGGGAGACCGGATCTTGCAGGTATGGCAGAGGACTGGGTTGGCGATTTAAGAGAAACGTTGTATGACCGATACCGTGAACTATCAGATGATTTAATCGTCCTACCCGCTCATTTTATGATTATAGAAGAATTAAATGAAGATGGAAGTGTAGCCAAACCTTTGGCAACATTATTCGAAGAAAATCATGGATTGAACATTGCGGATGAAGCTGAGTTTAGAGATATGGTAACGGGTAACTTACCGCCGCAGCCAAATGCCTACCAAGAAATCCGTGAAACGAATATGGGGAAAATCAAGCCGGATGATGAAAAGCAACGCGAGATGGAAATTGGGCCAAATCGTTGCGCGATTCGATAAAAATTATGATGAATAGGAGCGTTGAAAAAATGAAGGCAAATGAATTATTAGATGCAAAAGGTTTAGCATGTCCAATGCCGATTGTTAGAACAAAAAAAGCAATGGATAACTTAAAAACTGGTGAGGTATTAGAAATACATGCGACTGATCAAGGTTCTAAAGCAGATTTAACTGCTTGGTCAAAAGCCGGCGGACATGAGCTTTTGGAATCTACTGAGGAAAATGGCGTACTAAAATTTTGGATTAAGAAAGGTTAACAACGCTTAGGGAACCTTATAGGATAGGGTTCCCTTCTTTTTTGGGAGGTTTTGAAATGGATTTCACATTTATAATAATTATCTTTTTAATAGGATTTATTGGATCCTTTATGTCTGGAATGGTTGGAATCGGCGGGGCGATTATTAATTACCCGCTGCTTTTATTTATACCGCCGCTATTGGATTTGGCGGCATTCACTGCGCATGATGTCTCGGGAATCAGTGCAGTTCAGGTGTTATTTGCTTCCATCAGCGGCGTCTTGGCTTATCGTAACGGCGGGTTTTTGAATAAAAAACTTATCATTTACATGGGGGCCGGCGTGTTACTAGGAAGTATCATCGGAAGTTTTGGGTCAGGGTCTATGTCTGAAGAAAGTATTAATATTGTTTACGGGATTTTGGCATTAATAGCAGCCGTCATGATGTTCATTCCAAAGAAGGGAATAGATGATATTCCTTTGGATCAGGTAACGTTCAACAAGTGGCTTGCTGCATTTTTAGCTTTAATCGTCGGATTAGGTTCTGGGATTGTTGGTGCAGGAGGCGGTTTTTTAATCGTGCCTATAATGTTGGTCGTATTAAAAATCCCGACGAGGGTGACGATTGCCTCTTCGTTAGCAATCATCTTTATTTCATCCATTGGCGCAACTGCAGGGAAAGTTTCGACGGGGCAAGTTGATTTCTATCCAGCGTTAATACTGATAATTGCCAGTTTGATATCGGCCCCACTAGGTGCCAAGACCGGAAGAAAAGTGAATACAAAAATCCTTCAAGCTTTTTTAGCCATACTCATATTGATTACAGCTGTGAAAATTTGGATGGATATTTTGGTTTAGTATATTGATATGGAAGACCTTTCGTCGATTAATAAACGGTAGGTCTTTTCATATTTTGAGGCTATATGCGTTACGGTATAAGAAAACTTGAAAATGCCGTATGATAATGAGAAAAGACGAGGTGACTTATGAATGCATATATTCTGAAACTATCATTTGAATACATTACGCCGACCATATGGAGACGCGTTATTTTACCGGCAGACGCGACATTTCACCGTTTGCACCAAACAATTCAATCGGTCACACATTTCCAAAGCACGTTATCGCCATATCATTTTTTCAGCGTGGAAACCGATGATTTTTTCATTACGGATAATGAATTTTTACGAACAACTTGGCGTTCTTTTATTTATCCTCATCCGATATAGAACGACTATCTAAATAACGGTATAAGGTCGATTTACTAATTCCCGTTGCTTCTTTTATGTCGAATAGCGTATAGTTTTTACTCTCATACATGGCAAAAGCGCGCTCTAAATTTTCATCTGACTTTCGCGGGCGGCCGATCGATTTGCCCTGTTGTTTCGCAACTTGCAAAGTAAATGTAGAAGAATGGCTTAAGAAAGTCGATTGCAACCTTGCGAAAAAAGTGGCACCTTGAAGTAGCGAAGCTTCATGAATTGTTTGATTGGTTAGTTGTTCATCGATGAAATGAATAATAATCTGATCGCGTTCTGCTAGCCGTAAGATATCTAAAAGTTGCTGAAGTGAATCGGCTAACGCTTCGATATTTTGAACGAATAGCTCGTCTCCTTTTTGCAAGGTCATTAATAAGTCATCAAGTTCCGTTCTTTTCTTCGCAAGCCCATGTGATTCTTTATATAATTTTTCGATGGAAATATTATTCAATTGATTAGTACATTGTTGATCCTTAACTATTGGGCGAATGTATCCGTATTTCATTATTTTCTCCTAACTTCCCAAAACTATTAACTTTTGGGAATGAAAATGCTATGCTATAAACATTCTACCATTGGTACAAGCTTTGTCGAAGCTTAGTGATGATGAAAGGGGAAAAAAATGCATACATTAAAACAACAATGGTTCGGGAATGTTCGTGCCGATATTTTAGCAGGTATCGTTGTCGGGCTCGCGCTCATCCCTGAAGCATTGGCTTTTGCGTTCATTGTGGGTGTAGATCCGCGTGTCGCGTTATATGCTTCATTTACAATCGCTGTCATCATTTCGTTTGTAGGCGGCCGACCTGGTTTGATTTCGGCAGCAACCGGTGCGATGGCATTAGTACTCGTCAGCTTGATGGCGAATCATGGCCTGCAATATGTACTTGCGGCAACTATTTTGACAGGAATTATTCAATTTATACTTGGGTTATTCGGTGTCGCGAATTTGATGCGATTTATTCCAAACTCCGTCATGCTTGGGTTTGTGAATGCGCTCGGAATTATGATTTTTATCACGCAAATGCCTTATTTAATTGGTGCGGGGAGCATTACATATGTTTTTGCAATCGTCACGCTAATTTTAGTGTACGCGATTCCGCGATTTTTTACGTATATTCCTGCACCGTTGATTGCCATTGTCGTCATGACAAGCATTGCGCTTATAAGCGGTGTCAAGTTGCAGACGATTGGCGACCTCGGTACGATGCCGAATACGCTACCGATTTTCTTCTTGCCGGATATTCCGCTTAATTTTGAAACGTTGAAAATTATTTTACCGTATTCATTGGCGCTTTCGGTTGTCGGTTTATTGGAATCGCTTCTTACGTCTCAAGTGTTGGATGATATGACGGACACGCCTAGCAATAAAAATACGGAGGCACGCGGGCAAGGAATTGCCAATTTCGTCAATGGATTTTTCGGCGGGATGGCGGGTTGTGCATTGATCGGACAATCGGTGATCAATATTAAATCAGGAGGACGCGGGCGTTTATCGACATTGACGTCTGGCGTATTTCTTATGTTTTTAATCATCGTTTTAGGCGATGTCGTCGCTGATATTCCGATGCCTGTTCTTGTCGGCGTGATGATTATGGTGAGTGCGACAACCTTCAATTGGGGTTCGTTTAAGTTTTTGAAACAAGCGCCTAAGTCAGAGTCGCTTGTTATGCTTATAACCGTAGTGATTATTTTATATACGCATAATTTGGCAATCGGTGTTGTCGCTGGCGTTATATTAAGTGCGCTTTTCTTTGTTGCAAAAATTTCGCGTGTGAGCGTAACGCATGATAGTGGAATATATAAAGTAAAAGGTCCTTTATTTTTTGCATCTACGACGAAGTTTATTCAATCATTTGATAACGTTACAGGAAGCTCAGTAATCATTAATTTTGAAAATAGCCAGCTTTGGGATGAGTCCGCTGTTGCTGCTATAATAAAAGTGAAGCAGAAACTCGAACAAAAAAGTGTGACTGTACAAATCCAAGGGTTAAATTCTTCAAGTGAACAATTGTATCAACAATTCACATAGGGGAGGAATCTAAATGAAGATTGCTGTAGCTGTTGATGGGTCAGACAACGCGTTACGGGCCGCCAAACATGCAATTATGCTCGCCCGATATCTACCTGAGTCGAATTTGGAAGTAATTTATGTCGCAGATTATAACAAAGCGAAAGACGAACGTTTATTAGCCCAAAGTCCAGAAAGCTTAGCTTTAAAACGCGAACAAAAGGTATCACCAATCGAAAAACTTGCAAAGTCTGCCGGCGTCCAAATACAGAGTACGATGTTGAAAGGAACCCCGAGTCACGAAATTATAAAGTACGTAAACGAACATTCCATTGATCAACTAGTAATCGGAAGTCGGGGTTTAAATGCTTTTCAAGAAATGGTTCTAGGAAGTGTTAGCCATAAAGTGGTGAAGCACGCGAACTGTCCAGTCACGATTGTTAAATAATATTTCTAAGCGACTACTTACTTAAGTAGCTCGCTTTTTTTGTTCTTGAAATTTTATATCTGATTAACTTAACATAGGAATTTCATTTTTGGACAATCTAACAAAGAAATAAACGAAGAATGAGGTGATATTTTTGATCATTGAAAGATCGTCTGAATGGAAAGAAGGCTTTGCAAAGCGATTGGAGAATCGTGAAGCATGGGATAGCTGGAAGTTATATAATATGAGTTATGAAATAGCGAAAGCGAACCTGATTACAGATTTTCGCGGTCTTCAATCTCCAAGATATTTACCTAATCTGACGCCTCTAGCCCATCAGTTGGAAGTGGCGGAAACGGTCATTGAAAGGATGAATGGTAAAGCGATTCTTGCAGATGAAGTGGGGCTCGGTAAAACCATTGAAGCTGGATTGATTTTGAAAGAGTATCTGATACGCGGGCTTGTGAAGAAAGCGCTGATTTTGGTTCCAGCTTCACTTGTCAATCAATGGCTTGATGAACTCAATCAAAAATTTCACATTCCAGCATTGCAGTATAAGAAAAACTATGATTTGAATTATTGTTCAGTTGTCGTCATGAGTTTGGATACGGCAAAAAGAAGTCCGCATAAAGAGAATATTTACGAACAAGATTTTGATTTAATCATTATTGATGAAGCCCACAAATTAAAGAACCATAAAACGCAGAGTTACGAGTTTGTCCGAAATTTAAAGAAAAAATTTTGTTTGTTATTAACAGCCACGCCTATTCAAAACGATGTGTTTGAATTGTTTTATCTTATATCTTTATTGAAACCGGGTCACCTCGGAAATTACGAATCGTTTCAATCCGCATTTTCCGCAAGTAAACACAATGTCGAACATGACGAGTATTTAAAAGAATTGGTTAATCAAGTTATGGTCAGAAATAGACGAGAAGATACTGGGATTGAATGGACAAATCGTAATGTAGAAATAATCCCTATCGAGTTTACGAAAGAAGAAAAAGAAGTATACGACCTAATATCGGAACTTAAAAATGTTTCAACTGTATTTTCAGATGCATTTTCTCTGATTACGCTGCAAAGGGAAATGTGCAGCAGTAAGGAAGCAACAGCTTTAACGTTAACAGATATGCTTGAAAAATGCACAAAACAGGAAGACATCTCTTATATAGAAGAGATCATTGGAAAACTCATGGCGCTAGAAATTAATTCGAAAGCGGAAAAGGCTTATGAAATCATTTCTCGGGTAAATGGCAATAAGGTTATTATCTTTACCGAATATAAAGGAAGTCAAACCTATTTGCAGTGGTATTTACAATCTAAAGGAATCTCGAGTGTTCCGTTTAACGGCAAATTCAATAAAAATAAACGAGAGTGGATGAAGCAATTATTTAAAGACCAAGCACAGGTGTTGATCGCGACGGAGTCGGGTAGTGAGGGGATTAACCTTCAGTTTTGCCACCACGTCATAAATTACGATTTGCCTTGGAACCCGATGAAATTAGAGCAACGAATCGGTCGTGTCCATAGGCTAGGTCAGGAACACGACGTTAATATTTATAATTTAGCCATTCAGAATACAATCGAAGATCATATATTGGATTTGCTTTATGTGAAGATTGGTGTTTTTGAACAAGTAGTCGGTGAGTTGGATGATATCCTATCCTGAGTTAACGTGCCGTAAAAGACCATCAACGACACGTAAACTCCCGATTGGTTCAACTAACAATCAGCGGTTAGTACATTCCGCTGATTGAAGTTTCACTTTATCCCGTGTTAACGTGCCGTAAAGGAGGGAGTACATGTATCCGCAGCAAATTCATGGTTATTTAAGAGAACTTTTTAAAGAAAACAAATGCCAAATATTAAGTGATAGCGACCAGTATCTTACTGTTCAATTAACAATCGATATGGACAAAAGAATAATGAATCGGCCCTTTTATTGGCAGTACTTAGAGAGTACGAATGGTGTGCCGTGTCCAGCGCAAATCACTTTAATTACAGATAAAAATAAGCTTGACCAAGACGTCAAAGGGGAAGTTGTGCATTTGGGTTCTCCACGGCTCCACCAACTATTTCAAACGATAAAAGAACTCGGCTCTTTTGTATTAGTGTATGAGAAGATATCAGGAAAATCTGATTCTCAAACCATTTTAACCCCATGGCTAGGCGTGAATTATAAAGTATCGTATTTCAGCGATCAAACGAAAGAAACTCTTTATTCATTAGGGATTAACTTAATGACAGGGGATCTAATTGAAGGTTTCCAGGAATCAATAAGTGACGTGGATTTGGATGTAAACATGTCGGAAAACACATTTAACTTGCCGTATATTATAAATCCTACTCGCGCACTCGACCGTTTGGACGCGGTAATCGAAAATAAAATACAACAAGATGACCACACATGGGCGGAAGAAGCGAAAATGAGGTGGGAAAAGGATCGTAAAGTATTGGAGTATTTCTATGAAGGCGTAGAAGAAAGACCGGATAGTTATGACATCGAAAAAGAAGCGATGGACCAACAATACGAAGCAAGAATTAAAATTGAAATTATTAATGGCGGATTATTTTATTTGAAGTAATAATTTTCAGTGTATTGGGATAAAGGGATTTGTTATGGTATAATAGGAAAAGCTGAAGGTCTGAGAAACGTCCGGCAAATCACATTCCATTCCGCGTGAAGAGCGGAAAGCCAGTATTAGAGTGTGATGAAATACCACCCTGCTTACTTGGTCGTTAGCGGAGGGTGGTTATTTCTTTTTATCCGTAATAACAATTGCTACTACGATAGCTAAATAAAAAGCTTTTGGTGTTTTTGTGTTTTCATATACATCTTAAGCAGTGGGGAAATGGGGAATAAATATGCGATTGGTGAGACCGTCCATCGAATGGAAAAATGAGCACGAGGATTACATGAAAGAATGGGATGAATCCCGAATGACTCCAAGCAGTTTTAATTTAGATGGTTATGAGAATTATGAAGCCTATTTAGAAGCACTGAAAACGCGGGAAAGCGGGGATGGAAAATGGGTGCCATGCACGAATTATTTCCTGGTGGATGAAAATGATCGAGTGATTGCTATGGTCGACATACGGCATGAGTTGACGGATTACTTACGTAACGTCGGGGGACATGTTGGGTATGGCGTGAGACCTGTTGAAAGACGAAAGGGTCATGCGACACGAATTCTTGCAGAGGCATTGAAAAAATGTGATGAATTGGGAATCCGGCGGGTACTTGTAACTTGTAATGCTAACAATATTGGATCTGCAAAAACGATAATAAAAAACGGCGGCGTTGAAGACAAAAGCTTTATTGAAGAAGATGGAACTGTGATCCGAAGGTTTTGGATAGAGAGGTAATAGCTAAAATTCAAACCAGGTTTAACGTAATATAAAATTGCACCAAACCTGGTTTTTTATTGTTTTTCTTACTTTCATGCTTGTCGCCTTGGTTCAACTCTCCAACTCAAGTAATTGTGATTTCATTTCCAGTCCGCCACGAAAACCAGTTAGAGAACCATTTTTTCCAATTACCCGATGGCACGGAACAATAATCAGCATTGGATTAGCGCCGATTGCTGTTCCGACGGCGCGTACAGCCTTTGGATTTCCGATACGTTCTGCGATAGTTGAATACGATACCGTTTCACCAAAAGGAATTTGCAGCAATGCTTGCCAAACGGATTGCTGAAATGGAGTTCCGTACAAGGCTGTGGCGGCTGTAAAATCTCTTCGCTGCCCGTCCAAAAACTCTATCAATTCTTTTGCGTAGAATTGCAGGGCTTTTTCATCTTCGATTAATTCAAAACCCGGCAATCGCTTCTTAGCCCATTTTTCAAGATCTTCAAAATCCTCATTCTGCGTTCCGACATAACAAAGTCCTTTCTCTGTCGCTGCTAAATATAAATCCCATTGACCATGCTTCAAACGCATCCATCCAATTTTATTGTTCATTTATCCGCACCCCATTTATCGGCTTTTACCTATAGTATACAGGATGCGAGAATGAAAAACTGAATGAATTTATACAGTTAGGACAACTTTACCTTGAGCGTGACCTTCCTGAAAATATTTGAATGCTTCAGCTATTTCGCTTAACTTATACTGTTTATCAATTACCGGTTTTACTTTCCCATCCTCAATTAATTCTTTTACATAAATTAAATCATTTTGGTTTGCTCTTTGTAAGAGATTACTTATTTTCTTACTTCCAGTCATAAAAATAAAAGGTCCAAGAACCAAAGATTGAAACAATTGTGATTCAGCTCCACCCACGTGGACAAAACTTCCATTTGGTTTTAAAGCCCGTTTATAAGCCGAAATGGAATTAGACCCGTTAACACCAAGAATCAGATCATAACGCTCATCACTTTGTGTGAAATCCTCTTTTGTATAATCAATGATTCGGTCTGCTCCTATTGACTGCAATATTTCTACATTTCTTGTACTACATACAGCCGTTACTTCAGCCCCGAAAGATTTGGCGATTTGAACCGCGAATGTACCGACACCTCCAGATGCCCCATGGATTAATACTTTTTCTCCTGACTTAATCTTACCTTTATCGCGCAGTCCTTGTAATGCTGTCACACTAGCCATCGGCGTGGCAGCAGCTTCTTCAAATGAAATATTGGAGGGCTTTAAAGCTAAAGCATGTTCCGGGACAGTTACATATTCAGCAAAACCACCCCAACCACATACAGATAGGTCGCCAAATACTTCGTCACCTGCTTGAAAATGCTTCACATCTCCTCCAACAGCTTCAACAACACCGGCAATGTCACCGCCAGGTATCCTGTATTTTGGTTTTAGTAGACCGAAAGCAAGGCGAGCTAAGAACGGTTTTCCTTTTAAAAGAACCAAGTTACCAAAATTCAAGGATGCTGAATGAACTCTTACCAACACTTGATTATCTAAAGGTAAAGGTTTTTCTATCTCTTGTAATTCAAGTACATCTGGCGAACCATATTTGTTACAAATAATAGCTTTCATAAATTCCCCCCAATTTTCTTGAATTTATTTGTATATATCAAAAAACATAACAAAAAAACGTGAAGTGTTATTAATGATACGAAAAAATGAATGAAAAAATTCAGGGAAACTTAAATATCGAGGTATGTACAAAATGCGTGAGGTATGACACATCAAATATAGATGAATAACTTTTATGTACCCGTATACTGTTCCTGTATAAGCGAATACTAAAAACGATTCATCTAAAAGGAGTGAGGGATTTGGCGAAAAAAGATAATAAATCGCATCATGACAGAGGAGTGCGGTTAAATTTGAATCGGCAAGAACATTCGAATAGTTTTATTCAAAGACGTGATCCGCGGCTAAATCAGCAACAAATTGCAGAACAAAATTTAGCTCAAAATCACAAAGAAGGGAATGAAAACTTCCGTGAACTCCAAGCGCAACTAGCTGAAGCCGCGGAAGAATTTGATCACCAAGATTATTCCCCGCAAAAAATGAAAAAGAAATGACTCAAGAATAATCAAGGGAGTGCCAGGCGTAGTAACCCGGCATTCTCCTTGGTATTCTTCTGGCGCTCAACTGTTCACTTCTTCAACATTTGTTCTTGCGCCATCCGAACCATCTCTTTTACCATGTTCCCGCCAATCGGACCTCCGATTTTACCGGCATTTTCAGCGGTGATTTTTCCGTTATATCCTTTTGTTAATGGAATACCAAGTTCATCTGCAATTTCGAATTTCACATCGTCGGGATTGTTTGTATTCACATTATATCCATGTTGCTTCATGACATCTGCCTTCAGTTTATCCAATTCTTTACGCGCTTCAGGAACTAATATTTTATTGTTTTTCGCCATTTGCTCTCCTCCTTTTTTCGTAGTATTTCCTAAAGTGATTCGTTTACTCCGAACGCAGATGATTCGATACCCAAATGAATAATGCGTATAATAAATGGCAATTCAACAAAATTCAAACTTGAGATACAAAACAAATATAATCTTAGGAGACAAACATGATAAATAAACCGAAATCAGAAGAAATAGGTTGGAACTTTGATAACAGTTATGCCCATTTGCCGGAAATCTTTTTTACTAAAATGGACCCGAATCCCGTAGATGCACCCGAATTGATTATTCTCAATGATTCCTTGGCGAAATCACTTGGTTTTAATGCCGATGCACTGAAAAGTGAAGAAGGAATTGCAGTATTTGCAGGTAACAAGATTCCAGAAGGCGCTATGCCGCTTGCGCAAGCTTATGCGGGGCATCAATTTGGTCATTTTACGATGTTGGGGGACGGGCGGGCTATGCTCATTGGCGAACAAATCACTCCCTCCGGAGAGAGATTTGATATTCAGCTCAAAGGATCCGGGCGAACAAAGTATTCCCGCGGAGGCGATGGACGGGCTGGAATCGGTCCGATGCTCCGTGAATATATTATCAGCGAAGCCATGCATGGACTTGGTATTCCGACAACCCGTAGTCTGGCCGTGGTGACAACGGGTGAAAAAATATATCGTGAAACAATGTTATCTGGCGCAATATTAACGCGCATAGCGAAGAGCCATTTACGTGTTGGTACTTTTCAATACGCTGCACAATGGGGTTCATTTGAAGATCTTCAGCAGTTGGCTGACTACGCGATAAAACGCCATTACCCTGAAGTTGAAACAGACGATAATCGTTACCTTTCGTTTCTTCAAGCAGTAATCAAACGGCAGGCGGCGTTAATAGCCAAGTGGCAACTAGTTGGTTTTATCCACGGAGTGATGAATACCGACAATATGACAATTAGCGGAGAGACAATCGATTATGGTCCTTGCGCATTCATGGATACGTACGACCTGGCGACTGTCTTCAGTTCAATTGATATTCAAGGCCGTTACGCCTACGGGAACCAACCATCTATAGCCGGCTGGAATCTCGCTCGTTTGGCTGAAACGCTAATTCCGCTTTTACATGAAGATGAGGCGGAAGCAATCAAAATAGCGCAAGAGGCAATTTCAGAATTTCCTGAGCAATATCAGTCGAAGTGGCTTTCGGGCATGAGAGCAAAACTGGGGTTGTTCAATGAAGAGAAAGACGATGGAATTCTGATTGATGACTTGCTCACTCTGATGAAAAAACATCAAGCGGATTACACCAATACGTTTCGTGCGTTAACTATCGATAAACTGGAGAATAACGAGATGTTTAGCACTACGGAATTTTCTGGATGGCATAAATTGTGGAAGGCAAGATTAGAAAGGCAGCAGGAATCAAAAGAATCTTCCCGTCAATTAATGCGGGATAGCAATCCAGCAGTCATTCCTCGTAACCATCGGGTCGAAGAAGCGTTAGAAGCTGCAGTAGAACGAGGAGATTATAGTGTGATGCAACAACTGTTAAATGTTCTTTCCAATCCATATGATCACACACCTGAACAGGAAAAGTATACAACACCACCTCGATCGCCCGTTCCTTATCAAACTTTTTGCGGGACATGATTTTAGATGTATTTAATGAAGGAATCAATAATATAAAGGGACTTCCCGAATGTTGGGAGGTCTTTTTGTGTTTTATATTTTGTGACACGGGTACTTACTAAATAAGCTCCAAAACTACTAAAATTCTAGGAGGAAATATAATCATGGCAGATAAAAAATTTGTAGGTACGTTCCAATCAGAACACGAAGTTTTGGATAAAATCGATGAGTTGAAGGCAGAAGGATTTTCAGAAGAAGATATTTACGTTGTCACAAATGATGAAGACTCGCTCTCGATTGTTCGCGGACAAACGGACGTCGATCTGAGGTCGCCAGAAGGGAACTGGCTGGATAAATTCATAGCTTTTCTAAGCGGTGATGAACCGGTGAGAGCCGCGTTCCACGATTTGGGATTCACGGAAGAAGAGTCATCCCGTTATTATAATGAAGTGAAAAATGGCAACATCTTGTTATATGTCGACAACGAGTATGGGAGAACGAGCTACGACAGGCAAACGGAATTTATGAAAAACTATTCCGACCCGAATCTAGGTTCCAACTTAACAACAGATCCTCTAGACGCAACTGCTCCTTTAAACCATGCCGGTCTGAATATTGATGCGGAACATGAAGAAAGCCTTCGTTTGCATGAAGAGCGATTGAATGTTGATAAAGAACGTGTGCAAGCGGGTGAAGTGAATGTCGGCAAACATGTTGTCGAGGAAGAGCAGTCAGTGGAAGTGCCCGTGTCACGTGAGGAAGTAGATATCGAAAGACGTGCGGTGTACGACGAGACAGCTGCAGGCGAAGTTTTCGACGATGGTGAAAACATTCACATTCCAGTGATGGAAGAAAGGGTGGAAGTGACAAAACGCCCGGTTGTGAACGAGGAAATCGTTGTTAGTAAACGCGAAGTGCAAGACACTGAAACAGTAAATGAAACCGTTCGTCGTGAAGAAGCAGATATCGATCGCAGCGATGATTTTGTGAATCAAATTGATAGAGATGTAGAAGACACACTTGATACGCATCGTACGAAATACGATCCATTGACAGACCGTGACCGACTTTAATAGTTATTATAAAAGGAACTCCCATGAATTGCGGGAGTTCCTTTTTATATTTTCGAAAAATTATTATATACCAAAATACTTCCATGTTGTGGTAAAATAAGATAATAAAGATAATTCCGTGAACTAGTCAATTTAGCTTTCTTATCAACATTGTTTTGATCAAAGAAAGGGGGCAGTTTTCCATGAAGATAAAGAGTGCTTTCTATAGGAACAATAATGAAATTGAAAAGGAAATTCATCTTGGTGAAATAACAACACCTCAGGTTTATCAAAATAAATTTAAAGGGAAATTATATTGTCCGTCAGAGAATTGTCCGGCAAAAATTAGCTATAGCGGTGGAAGGTACCCTCATTTTAGAACGTGGAGATATGATCAACACTCAGAAAAATGTCCTTATTATTATGATAGAGTTCCTGTTAATTTGGGTAGAAATGTCAAGGACATCGTAAGTGTTGAAATCTCTTTTAACAGACGCCAAAAAGCTTTAAATGATGCTTATATACAAATGAACTTGTCTGAAGAAGAACGAGAAGAATTAAGAAACTCAAGAAGTAGACCCAGAGCTAAGGTAAGAGAGATTACTAGGCGAAAAGAAGCGGTAAAGGCAGAGCAACTAGTTTTATTTGATGGTGAATTGTATGAAGATGAACTAATTTTTCGAAGAAGAAACATATCAAAGCGATTAGTAGATGGGATCACAGAATCAGATATCGGCGAAATTCGCTTGGTCATGGGAAAGATAGCTTCCAATATAGAAAATGGAAATGCCGCGGAAATAGTTGTGGAAAATAACGGAAAAGTGATTACAGTCGTCTTTGAAGAATCATTTACTGCGGATCCATATAATAGTAGCTATTTAAATAAATTCTGGGCTATCAATCAAGTATTAGAACGGGAATTAATAGTGCGATTCACCGGGATAGGTGACGTACGTAAAAATACCAGAAGCAAAAGACTGGAACTAGTTATTCACGCTGGCACTGACTTCAGGATAAACAATAGTGATATGTCTGCCTTAGCAGCACGGCTTGCACTGGAGCAATATCGGTTGGGGTGAAATGAGGAGAAGTGAAAATCTGAAATGAAAAACTGGATAATTGCCATTGGTGTTGTTTTATCACCCATACTTATTTTTATGCTCTCTTATTTATAGATTCCGCTACTACTCATCGGCGCTATCATGCTACGGGTAAATTACCCAACAATAAAAGGCGCGGTGAGAGAACGCCATGTAAATCATTTACTGCGCAAGTTAGGACCAAATTATTCAATATACCATGACCTTTATGTTCCCGACGATAAAGGGGGAACAACCCAAATTGACCATGTAGTTACCTCGCCCTTTGGCGTCTTTGTAATCGAACCTAAACATTATAAAGGTTGGATTTTTGGCAATGAACATCAAAGATACTGGACACAAGTAATTTATAAACGAAAAGAAAAAATGTTCAACCCTAATTGGCAGAACTATGGGCATGTACAGGCGTAAACGAATCACATCGGTAAAGAGTCGAGCGGTTATATTCATTCAATAATCGCTTTTTCAAGTGAATCAACTTAAAGTTTGAAGATGAATTCAAGTCTGCAAGAGTCATTCAATTCCCACAATTGATACAGGTGATTAGGGAATGGAATACTCGTGAAATAAGCGACACAGATTTACGAGTGATTGACAAGACAGTCTTTGGTCTTCAAATTAGCGACAAGAAGACGAAAAGAGAAATTGAGAAACGGCATATCCAATATATCAAAAATAATCGCGATAACAGGTTGCAAAAAGAAATGAAAATAAGTCAAGAGCTTATTTGTCTAAGGTGTAACAGCAGTTTGTCCGTGAAAAATGGAAAGTACGGAAGTTTTTATGGTTGCAAAAGCTTTCCAAGATGTAGATACACACAAAAAATATCAGCCTGAATATTTTAGGTGGTCGGTGCATTAAAATTCCATGAAATTCATAATATATTCAAGGATAACTTATACGGACATAACGCTATATTAGTATAGTTATGGCTTTTGAATCAATACCATAAGGTAAAATTTTCGAAAGGGGAGGTACATGCGGGTACACGATGTCAGGGTTGGAGATCAGGTATTTGTTGTGAAGAATAAAAAAGTGAGTATGGGGACGGTTGTTGAATATGTAAATAAAAAACAGTTAAATGTCACATTGGAAAATCATGATGAACCAATTCGAGTGATTTATGATGTAAGCTTTTTCTTTACAAAAGATAAGGCGGACAGATTTATAGCTTCTAAGAAACTTCAAGAGAAGAGAGAAAATGAACAGCGACTGGCGGAAAAGAAAA
This sequence comes from Sporosarcina jiandibaonis, assembly GCF_013184495.1. Lineage (GTDB taxonomy): Bacteria > Bacillota > Bacilli > Bacillales_A > Planococcaceae > Sporosarcina > Sporosarcina jiandibaonis. The sequence continues at coordinate 98,315 of NZ_JAAOIY010000003.1, forward strand.
AAATTCAAATATGCAATTCATGTGCTATTCCGATTGGCCCATTTGGTCATTGTGGTTGTAGTTAAGTACTAAGTACAACAGGAGTTAAATAAGGACATTAAAAACACGTTCAATGTCGAATAAAACGTGTTTTTTGCAATTTATCAAATTAATGATGCTCTTAAATTTTTTGCGCCATTTTCCAAGTACCCTTTCAAACATACCAACATATAAACCCAACCTTCTTTTTGACCAAGCATTTTGTTCACGATTTCTGGATCGTTTTCTTTTAATCCAGTTTCAATTACTTTAATAATTGTGCTCGATTTATCCAACTCTTCCAATGTAATTGTAACTACTGTTTCATGATCCTCTGCACCCCAAGAGAACACGATCTTTTCATTTTCATCGACTTCTAATACACGAATTACACCTTCTGCATTGTATTCTTCATATCTCCAAGTAATCGTTTTTCCTTGTTCTACTCTTCCTGTCCCCGATGAAAACCAATAATTAGCCATTTTTTCAGGGTCTACAATCGCCTCAAATACTTCATTTGCCGGTTTTAGGATTTTTAGTTTAGTCGTTACTTGCGTATTCATCTACAATCAACTCCCTTTCAGAATGTTTAATCTAGTATACCATGAGTTAATTAATTAAATGGATTTTTAAAAAACGATGACCTTTATGTATATACGTAAAGGTCATCGTTTTTATTGGGCTACTATTAAATAGCAATATGAATTAAATAAACGTTTAGCAATTCACTTTGTTGTGAATGCAAATCTAATTAGGGGGAGTTCAAATGGAAAAAGTAAAAAAGCCGTTTTATAAAAAATGGTGGGTATGGTTAATTGCAGTAATTTTTGTGGTTGCTGTTGCATCAAGCGGGGATGACAGTGAAGTGGTAAAGGAAGATGGTCAGAGTAAGGCAGAGGCTTCTGCACCAGTAACCGATAAAGAAAAAGATGACACGAAAGTAGATGAAGCTAAAGAAAATGAAACAGATGCAAATGATGGAGTCGAAGAGGAAGAAGTAGCTACGACTTCAGCAATAAAAGCAGGGACTTATAAAGTTGGAGCGGATCTACCTGCGGGAGAGTATTTGGTGTTTTCAAATGGGCACACCTATATTGAAAGTGCAAAAGATAGCTCAGGAAATCTAGATAGTATCATCTTTAATGATAATCTTATGAACAATGCTCATGCATATGTAACTTTAAATGAAGGCGAATATTTTAAAATGACAGGTGGCGAAATGTATCCGGTTGAGGATGCGAAATCTGTTATTCCAGAAGATGGCCTATATCAAGACGGCATGTATAAAGTCGGAAAGGATATTTCAGCGGGTGAATATAAGGTTATATTGACAAGCGATCTTGGCATGGGGTACCTAGAAGTCAGTGCAGATAGTAGCCATCAGTTAGGCAGCATCATTACTAATGACAACGTCCAGGCCGACACCTATATTACAGTTAAGGAAAATCAATATTTGAAGCTTCAAGGGTTAGAAATTCAAAAATAATCATTAGCACAGAACAAGAAGTCCACCAAAGTTGAGTATGGTGGACTCTTGTCTTTTTTTATTCCGGCATTTTTCAGAACCCTAAACGCTTCTGTTGACAAAGCAATCCATTTCGTGTTATATTTACCTCGAATTAAAGATACTTGAATTCAAACTAGTTTAGGAGTGATACCATTGAAGGTTGCTACAGATGAATTAAAAGCTGTTACTGTCATACTTCGTACCTCCCAAGCAATTCAAGAAGTCATCCGTAAAGATGTTGCTAATTATGGATTAAACCCAACTGAATTCTCTGTTTTAGAGTTGTTGTATCACAAAGGTGATCAACCAACACAAATGATTGGAAAAAAGGTTCTTCTTACAAGCGGCAGTATCACCTATGTCGTGGATAAGCTCGTGAATAAGAACTATGTGATGCGTAAAGCCTGTCCAAAGGATCGACGCGTAACTTATGCAGCACTAACCGATAGCGGGAAGGAATTAATGAATCGAATCTTTCCTAAGCATGAACTCATGATGGAGAGAGTTTTTGAGCAGTTAGAGGCAGATGAAATTAACAAGACAATCGAATTGTTAAAGAGGATTGGATATAGAGCACAAAGTATTTAACTTAGTACTAGGAGGACGAACATAATGAACCATTTAAAAGGAATTCACCATGTAACCGCAATTACAAGCAGTGCAGAAAAAAACTATGAATTTTTCACGTATGTACTAGGCATACGTTTAGTGAAGAAAACCGTCAACCAGGATGACATTCAAACATATCATTTGTTTTTTGCGGATGATAAAGGCAGTGCCGGTACAGATATGACGTTTTTTGATTTCCCGAATATCCCGAAAGGTGTTCACGGAACAAATGAAATTTCAAAAACATCATTCCGAGTTCCGACAGATGCCGCGCTTGATTATTGGGAGAAACGTTTTAATCGTTTGGAAGTAAAGCACACGGGTATTAAAGAACAGTTTGGCAAAAAGACATTATCCTTTGTTGATTTTGATGATCAGCATTATCAATTGATTTCGGATGAGTTTAACGAAGGTGTAGAATCAGGAACGCCTTGGCAAAAAGGACCGATCCCTCTCGAGTTTGCGATTACTGGTTTAGGACCTATTTTTGTCCGCATTGCTGAATTTGATTATTTCAAAGAAGTATTGGAAAAAGTGATGGTCTTTAAGGAAATTGCACAAGAAGGTTCTTATCATTTATTCGAAGGCGGAAAGGGTGGAAATGGCGCTCGAATAATTGTCGAACATAATACGGTGTTGCCGATTGCTCGACAAGGTTACGGCACTGTTCACCATGCGGCATTCCGTGTAGAAGACCGTGCTGTGCTAGATGAATGGACAAACAGACTTGAAAGCTTCGGTTTCCAAACTTCTGGTTTTGTAGATCGTTTCTTTTTCGGGTCGCTCTATGCACGCGTTGCGCCGCAAATCTTATTTGAATTTGCAACAGATGGTCCTGGTTTTATGGGGGACGAGCCATACGAAACCCTCGGTGAAATCCTTTCACTACCGCCATTCTTGGAGCCGAAAAGAGAGCAAATCGAGAATTTGGTGAGACCTATTGATACTGTAAGAAGCACGATTGATTTTAAAAAAGAATATGAAGAATAATCGTATTTAGGCGATAATTATATAGAGACCCCCTTCTAACAACATTTTGGTTAGAAGGGGGATTTTTAATTTATTCGTCTTTCTCCATAACAGCAAAATAATTTTCCTCATAATCGGCGAAATTAAATACTCGACCCGAAGGCAAGCTCACAATTTCTCCGACTGTGATGTTTTGATTTGTTAAGTGGGCATGGAATTCCTCAAGATTTTCCGTGAAGAACATTAAAGACGGTGTTCCAAGGTTTAATTCAGGTTGCATCTTCGCAATTAACTCCTTATTGTGAAGGACTAATGTTGTTTCTGCCTCTTTTGACGGGGCAATTTCATACCATTTCATACCTTGTCCATTATCTTCTTCGGATTTCACATTAAAACCAACAACTTCTGTCCAAAACCTTACAGCTTCCTCTTGGTTATTGACATATAACATGATTTGACCAACTTTACTGATCAATGTACCCACTCCTTTTTTGATAGTTCACTTTCGTATCTTTTCGGCAAAGCGACATCATAATATAAATGTGACAACCTTTCATTGATTAAAATATAACATATTAACCCATATACTTCCGCATATAATTACACGAATATTATAATTAACATAAGATTTTGCTTTTTTTATAAACAAACATGTGGTAAGATTCAGAATAAGATTATAAACTTCTACGCATTTATTTCTAAATGAAAGGGGTAATTTAGTTGATGCGATAAGGGAAGTTTATAAGGAATTTACAAATTGCCATTTCTTAATTTAATAGACTTGGGCAATATGAATGGGGAGGAATGGAAACAATGAGTGAGAGCATGACAACTTTGACAGTAAAAAATAGGTTTGAGGACTATCCGCAGCAACCGCATGGCGGGGAATTGGTTGACAGGGTCCTGACTGGAAGCGAGCTTGAAGAAGCAGTTATCCGTGCTAAAACTTTACCGACGATTATGGTTGATTTAGAGGCAGTTATTACGCTTGAAATGATTGCGACAGGCGTACTATCGCCAAATGAAGGTTTCATGAATGAAGTGGACTATAAATCTGTTCTTACTGTGGGCCGCTTGTCAAATGGATTGGTATGGCCTGTGCCTTTAAGTTTTGCTCCAATCGGCAATCGGAACAAAGAAGTGGTGAAGACACTATCGATTGGCGATGAAGTAGCGCTTTGTGATGAAAGCCATGAGCCAGTTGCAATTATGACGATAGAAGATATTTTTGATTATGATAAAGAATATCGCGCTTCTCATCTTTTTGGCACGACAGATCGAGATCATCCGGGAGTCGACGCGATTTTTAGGCGAATGGGTGATACGGCATTAGGGGGGCCGATTAAATTATTGCGCCGTGTGGACTGGGGACCATTCGAAAAACTTCGTTTGGAACCAAAGGATACTTGGCATGAGTTTTACGAAGAGAAGAAATTCCGTTCCGCTGCTGGATTTATTACCGGCGCCAATCCGTTACATAGGGGCCACGAATATATTCACAAAAATGCGCTTGAGGAAATCGATGGATTATTATTGCAACCATTGGTTGAGATGGCGAAACGTGAGTATACGCGGCATGAATTCCGAATGTTGTCGTATCGAAGTGTGTTAGATACGTATTATCCAAAAGGACGCTCGATACTAGCACCACTTAGAGTGACTTATATTTTCGCAGGTCCGCGCGAGACAGTTTTACATGCATTGATCATGAAGAATTATGGTTGTACGCATGCATTAATTGGTCGGGATCATGCGGGGATTGGTGAATATTATGATAAGTATGCGAGTCATACTATTTTTAACGAGTTTGATCCGAAAGAGTTGGGTATCGACGTTCGACTTTTCCATGAGGTTTTTTATTGTACGCGCTGTGATAGTCCGGCAACGGGACAGTCTTGTCCGCATGACGAACAATACCGCATCAATATTTCTGGAACGGGGATTCGCGAGATGCTTCGTCACGGAATCATGCCGCCGAAAGAAATTGTCCGTCCTGAATCAGCTCGTATTGCGATACAAGGGGTACAACCGAAAGGGCTTGACGAGAACGATGTCTCCATTTCACCTGTAGGAAAAACGATTAAAAGTATGTTCCCATTCTATTTGGATAGAGTCAGACTCGGTGGGCGAAAGCGTGCTACTCCGTTAACCGTGGAGGAACTGACGAATCTCGATTTAGAAAATGTGAATTTAGATGTACGCTCTAACGCTGATCGTATTTACCGCGAAGTTTTCGAAGAGTTTACTAATGTAGGAGATACAAACCGGAATCTTCAACCGGAATGGGTGGCGGATGCTCGGGACGCTGTACGGTCTCAACAGCAGATGGTCATCCAAGACTTGGAAGAAAAAATCGTCCAAGCGCCTGTTGTCGCTTCTGACGAATTTATGTACCAAGATAAGGAAGAAGCGGAACGCGAGTTAGAAGTTGCGAAAAAGATTCTTGCCGATATGCCAAAAGTTCTTCGCTCGGAAGATATCGAATATCGAAGTTGGAACCTATTACCATATAACCGATACCGCGGCAGTGACGAACCGAAAGATAAGTGAAAATAAGTACACGTCCACCAACCTGTTTTTCTGGTTGGTGGATGTTTGCGTTTAGGGCTATACTACAGTGAAATATACTTTTATAGAGGAGAAAAATGCTATGATGGAATTCAAAGTGACGTATTTTTTTGACGAGGAGCATTATATAAGAAGATTTATTCACACGGAATCCCGAGAAACAGCGGAGAAACTCATTCAAAGTGAACGTGATCAATACATTTCATTCACTGACAGTAGAGGGATTTATCACGAATTGAATACGAAGGGTGTTCGCGTGACTCAAATCGCCGAATATCACAGGATGGATAAGTTTTAAAAAAATAGAACTCAACTAGGGGGGACAAGTTGAGTTCCTATTTTAGTTAAGGCAGTTCATTTCCCGCCGACCGGTAAATTTCATACCATTCTTCACGCGTCAAAACAATTTCAGACGCTTTCGCGATATTTGTTAGCCTTTCTGGATTCATCGTCCCCACAACAGGTTGAATTTTAGCCGGATGACGCAAAATCCACGAGGTAGCGATTGCTGACTTGGTAACTTCATATTTCTCGCTAATTTCTTGAAGTTTTGCATTCAGCTCTGGGAATTGTTCATTATCTATAAAAACTCCTTTAGATAGACCGCTTTGGAATGGAGACCAAGCTTGAATGGTCATGTCGTTCAAGCGACTGTAATCTAGTATGCTTCCATCACGGTTTACCGCAGTTTCATGCAAGGTATTGACTTGCAAACCCGCGTCAATCATGCAGGTATGCATAATGCTTAATTGTAATTGATTGGCAATTAAATCTTGTTCGACATACTTTTTTAATAGTTCGATTTGGTACGGGTTTTGATTGCTAACGCCAAAATGGCGTACTTTTCCACTCTCTTTTAATTGGGTAAAAGCTTCTGCGACTTCTTCAGGTTCAAAAAGAGCGTCTGGACGATGCAGTAAAAGAACGTCGATGTAATCGGTTTTTAGTCGCTTAAGACTTCCATCTACAGCCGTCAAAATATGTTCTTTGGAGAAATCATAAAAACCTTTACGAATCCCGGCCTTTGTCTGTATGAACATTTTTTCACGAATTGCAGGATTCATATCAACAGCATCCGCAAAAATCTCTTCCGATTTACCGCCAGCATATATATCAGCATGATCAAAGAAGTCAATGCCAACTTCCAATGCATTATGTATGACATTTGCCGCTTCGTTTTTCGATAGTTTTCCCAGTCGCATGCAACCGAGAGAAATAGCAGAGACATTCAGCTCGCTAGTACCTAATTTGATTTTCTTCAATAAAACCCCTTCTTTCACTTGACATTATAATTAATAGTATACCATTATTAGTGTGGAATTATTTTCGGTCCATGCTATAATATTATTGTATATATAATAATTTGTGTGTTAGTTGGAGAATTAACGATTTTCATAGGCAAACGGAAAGCAAGATTCCGTTCTCTAATGTATCATCCAAGAAGATTACTACAAACGTATTTTATAGAACGGAGCAGTGCTTAATTGCTACATTATAAAACTCATATTTTAAGCCCGTCGCATGAGTGGGTTGTATTTCTCCACGGACTCGGCGGCAATTCAAATATTTGGTACAAACAAGTGAAGGATTTTAAAAAGCAATTTAATCTACTATTTATAGACTTAAAAGGACATGGCGGTTCTGTTGATTATAAACCGGAGTTGCTTAAGTATACATCTGAGGGACTTGCTGAAGATGTTGTTGATGTTTTGGATTTTTTATTGATTAACAAGGCTCATTTTGCGGGAATAAGTTTAGGTTCAGTCGTTTTGCACAGTTTGCACATCCACGCTCCTGAACGGATAAAAAGCATGGTTTTGGGCGGCGCGATTATCCGATTTACGAAGTTTGCGAAAATGCTCTTGAAAACGGGCGATATGATTAAAGGTCTTGTGCCGTATATGTGGCTCTATAAGCTATTTGCATGGATTCTCATGCCGAAAAAACATCATCAACTTTCGAGAAATTTGTTCATTCGAGAAGCAAAAAAGCTTAGACGTAAAGAGTTTATCCGATGGTACAAGTTTGCGGCAACTGTTCCGGATATTTATCCGCTAGTTGATACTGAAAAGAATGTAATTCCTAAGATTTATATCATGGGAAGCCAAGATTATATGTTCATAGGGCCAGTGAAAGAAGACACAGTAAAAGACAAAGCGGCTACTGTACATGTTATTGATAAGTGCGGCCATGTTTGCAACATCGAAAAACATGAAGAGTTCAATCAAGTTGCCATAGACTTTTTTAACAATCGAATTCAATTGAAAGAAAAGAATGTTCCTGTTCCAAAACCAATCAGGCGTTATGTGACAATCTAATCATTCAAAGCGAAGCTTGCCATTTATCTTTGGCAGGCTTTTTTATTATCATAATTCACTTCTTCAAGGGCATACTTTATGTATTCATGTAAGGTAGGAGGATTTTATTCTTGAAGACGAATGAAAATACGTTGTCAATATTCGCTTTAGGCGGTATTAATGAAATCGGGAAAAATATGTATGTCATCCAATATGAAGACGACATACTTGTGATTGACTGCGGCTCTAAGTTTCCTGATGAAAGTTTGATGGGAATCGATTTGATCATCCAAGATATTTCCTATTTGAAAGAAAACCAAGAAAAAATTCGTGCAATCATTGTTACGCACGGCCATGAGGATCATATCGGAGGAATTCCGTATCTTTTGAAACAAATCAATATGCCGATTTATGCTTCTCGTTTAACGTTAGGGTTAATCGAACTTAGATTAAAAGAACATGGGTTGTTAAGAAATACTGAGTTGCAGATGGTAACTGGCGATTCAAAATTGGATTTTGGAACGATGCAGGTAGAATTTTTTAAAACACACCATAGCATACCTGATTGTTTGGGCATCGTGTTTCAAACGCCTCAGGGAGCTATTGTGCATACAGGCGATTTCAAATTCGATTTTACACCTGTAAATGATGATAATGCCGATATTCATAAAATGGCTGAAATCGGTCGTAAAGGTGTTTTGCTATTATTGTCAGAAAGCACGAATGCTGAGCGTCCAGGTTTTAATCCTTCTGAACAGTTGATTGGCGAGCATATTGTAGATGCTTTTCAAAAGGCGCGAAGAAAAATATTCATTTCGACTTTTGCGTCGAATGTGAGTCGGGTGCAACAAATCGTCGACGCGGCGGAAAAGACGAACCGAAAGCTGGCATTGCTCGGCCGCAGTATGGTGAACGTGGTGAAAGTTGCTTCAGAGCTTGGTTATTTAACGGTCCCAGAAGGCATGCTCATAGAGAAACATGAAATAAATCGCATGGATCCCGAACGCGTCGCGATTCTTTGTACAGGAAGTCAGGGGGAACCAATGGCGGCATTGTCACGGCTATCGAGTTCCAATTTCCGACAAGTAGAAGTTTTGCATGATGATACAGTAATTTTTGCATCTTCCCCCATACCAGGAAACGAAAAAAGTGTTTCTCGCATTATTGATAATCTATATCTCCTCGGGGCAAATGTGATTTATGGTTCGGGCAGTGAAACGGGTATGCACGTTTCAGGTCATGCTTGTCAAGAAGAGTTAAAACTGATGTTGACATTAATGAAACCGAAATATTTCATCCCGGTTCATGGGGAGTACAGAATGCTCCACCATCACAAATTATTAGCCGAATCAGTTGGCGTGGAAAGCGAAAACATCTTCGTTATTAATAATGGAGATGTTGTTGATCTCACTGATAAAGTGGCCCGTCAAACGCGAAGTATACAAGCGGGGCATATTTTTGTCGACGGTCTGGGCATCGGCGATGTGGGTAACATGGTATTGCGTGACCGAAAACTTCTTTCTGAAGAGGGCATGCTTGTGATTGTCTTGAAAGTAGGTAAATCGGATGGCCAACTCATCGCTGATCCCGACACGATCTCCCGTGGTTTCGTTTATAGCCGTGACGCCGAAGAACTGATGAGTGAAATAAACGATTTAGTCATTAAAACAGTGGCTACATTAGAAAAAGCAAATGGAAATCGACAAAATATTATCAGGCAAAGTATCAAAAAAGAGGTCGACAAGTTTTTATATGCCCGGACCAAGAGAAGGCCAATGATTTTGCCGATTATAATTGAGATGTGAGTAACGCTGTTAACGGGAATGTTGTTGCGTCGCAATTTATTCTCGTATCGCGTGGGGTGCTCTCGTTACGCAGCCGGTTGTGCTCGTAACGTTTTCGCGCCCGATTTTATTCCCGTATCACATAGGTTTGCTCCCGTAACGCACGCGGTTATTCCCGTAACGCACGCGGTTATTCCCGTAACGCGATAGTTTATCCCGTAACGTTTTCGCGCCCGATTTTATTCCCGTATCGCATGGGTTTGCTCCCGTAACGCATGCGGTTATTCCCGTAACGCGATAGTTTATTCCCGTAACGTTTTCGCGCCCGATTTTATTCCCGTATCGCACGGGTTTGCTCCCGTAACGCACACGGTTATTATCGTAACGCGATAGTTTTTTCCCGTAACGTTTTCGCGCCCGATTTTATTCCCGTATCGCATGGGTTTGCTCCTGTAACGCATACGGTTATTCCCGTAACGGTTTTGCGGTACTGTATAAACATAAAAAAAGCAACTATCCCTATAGAAGATAGTTGCTTTTGTCGTTTAGTCTAAAATTTTGATCTTAACTGTTCGCCGTCCCCAGTTGAGCGCATCTGCCTTGTGTTGTATGAAAACGTCGATGATGTTTCCTTTGATGGCGCCGCCAATATCGCCTGCGATGGCTTCGCCGTATCCTTCAACCCAGACGCGTGATCCAAGTGGAATCACTCTCGGGTCTACTGCGATTACTTTTTGGTTCGGATTGGATCGCAAGTCGATTCCGGTATAGGTGATTCCCGAGCATCCTTCGCAATATGCAGTATACGCCGTTGCAGTCATTGTCATCTCTCGCCCACTCGTACTCGTTGGTGGCGCTTTTGCAACTGTTGCTGTCGGTGCTTTTGTCTCTGCCTTTGCGGTTGGCGGTGGTGGTTGGGATTTTATCCTGGTCGGATGCAATTCAATATTCGCCACTGCGATTGAACTTTTTTCTCCGCTGACTGTTAATTGATCATTTGGATAGATTAAGTAACTCGTAATCTGATTCCATGCAATTAAATCATTCAATGAAATATCATGATCTTTAGCAATCTTAGAGAGTGTATCTCCTTTTTTAACAATATACTTTTTAACCTCTTTTTTCGCCTTACTCTCTTTCGCCTTAACCTCTTTAACTTCTTCTGTCTTAATCATAATCTTCTGATCCGGATGGATTAGACTGCTATTTAGCTCGTTCCAAACAATTAAATCTTTCACGCTCACATCTTTTTTCTCTGCTATCGCCCATAATGTATCTCCAGGTTGCACTTTATATATGATTGATGAAGGTTCAGGGTCGGGTTGAAACACCAAATCAGAATCAAACTCGGATATTGGCAGGGGCAGTGCAGATACTTGTTCACTGACAAAGCTTATAGCCAAGGCTGAAATAATCGCAAACACTATAATGTATTTTTTCATACTAATAAACTTCCTCCTCGTTTTAAAAATAGTGACATATCAACTAATCGATAGTTCACATGTGCACATTTTCATTTCCCAAAAGCACCTCTTGGCGATGGAGAGATGTTATTTCTCTACGAATAGTAGTAACCATGGCTACTAGAATATATACATTTAAGTGTTTGTCACTAGTAAATGTAATATTTGTAATAATTTCTTTCTAGTGAAATTAAACATTGTTTTGTGTTTGAAAGAACATAATGAGAAGTTTCTGCGAGGCATACATATAGTAGAAGAGATTGTGAATATGAAAGGGGATTTTGTGACAGATCACAAGAAAACCGATATTGAAAATAAGAAAGACAGGCAATTGGAGCAATTTCGGGTGGTGGACAAAGGAAAACGAATGACGACCAATCAGGGGCTGAAAGTATCAGAAGATGAAAACTCGTTAAAGGCCGGCGTTCGTGGTCCGACACTTATAGAGGATTTTCATTTCCGAGAAAAGATGACCCATTTTGATCATGAGAGAATTCCAGAAAGAGTTGTACATGCAAGAGGATTTGCCGCTCACGGGGAATTTGAACTGTATGAATCGATGAAAGAATATACGAAAGCGAAATTTCTTCAAGTACCTGGAACCAAAACCCCTACCTTCACTAGATTTTCGACAGTTGTCGGCAGTCGTGGATCTGCAGATACGGTAAGAGATGTACGCGGATTTGCCACTAAGTTTTATACGGAAGAAGGAATATACGACCTCGTCGGAAATAACATTCCGATATTTTTCATACAAGATGCTATGAAATTTCCGGATGTGGTCCACGCAATAAAACCCGAACCCGATAATGAAATACCGCAAGCTTCTTCAGCACATGATACATTTTGGGATTTCGTTGCCAACAACCAAGAATCCGCTGCCATGATTATGTGGTTAATGTCTGATCGTGCCATACCAAGAAGCTTTCGGATGATGGAAGGCTTCGGTGTCCATACATTCAGATTTGTCAATGACGAAGGAAAAGCGCATTTTGTGAAGTTCCATTGGAAACCGGTATTGGGCATCCATTCGCTTGTATGGGATGAAGCGCAGAAAATAGCAGGCAAAAACCCGGATTTTCACCGGATCGATTTATGGGAATCCATCGAAAATGGGAACTATCCGGAGTTCTTGTTAGGTGTTCAAATTATTGAAGAGTCGGATGAGTTCATGTTTGATTTCGACATTCTAGATGCCACGAAAATTTGGCCGGAAGAGATTGTGCCTGTAAAAATAATCGGCAAGTTACAATTGAATAAAAACGTTGATAATTTCTTTGCGGAAACGGAGCAAGTCGCATTTCATCCGGGGAATATAGTTCCGGGAATCGATTTTACGAACGATCCGCTTCTCCAAGGAAGATTATTTTCTTATATTGATACCCAATTGATTCGTCTAGGCGGCCCGAATTTTACAGAAATCCCGATCAACCGTCCTGTTTCGCCTGTCCACAATAATCAGCGTGATGGCTATCATCGAATGACGATTAATGTGGGGAAGGTAGCGTATCATAAAAATTCGCTTGCAAACAATACACCTGCAACTTCAACTGCGGAGGAAGGCGGTTTCGTCCATTATCAAGAAAAAGTTGAAGGGAGAGTCATTCAGGCGCGAAGCGATTCGTTTAAGGATCACTTTTCCCAAGCACGATTATTTTGGAATAGCATGTCTCCTCCAGAGAAACAGCATATTATGAATGCGTTTATATTTGAAGTCGGGAAAGTGAAAAGTAAGAGCGTCAAGCAACAAGTTGTCGATATGTTCGTTCATGTCGATAAGGAACTGGCCGCCACAATTGCAGATCATGTTGGCGTGAATCTTCCAAAAGGAGAACAATCAAAAGTTAGTGAAACATCACCCGCGCTCAGTCAAGCAAACACGAAATTTTATCCGTATACGTTAAGGGTCGGTGTGTTAATCGGAAATGGCTTTGATGCGGCTGAAGTGAGAACGGTCGTTACAGCTTTGTTGAACTCGGGCGTGCATGTCGATTTGATTGGAGAAAAGTTGGGGATTGTCCGAAGCAAGGACAATGTAAAAGGGAAAGTAACGCAAACATTCCTGACGACGGATCCTGTCTTATACGACGCGCTTTACGTCGTTGGTGGAAAAGCTGAAAACGATGCGAAGTTTCAAAGCGATATTGAGTACTATATCAATGAAGCATTTAAACATTACAAGCCTATTGGAATCGCGACGGGAGGGAACGAATACTTTGAAGCATCCGATGCAAAAGGAGGACCGGGAATTGTTTTTGCTTCGGATAATGAGGAATTTGAAAAGAATTTTATTCAAGCAATTGCCAAACAACGTTTTTGGAATCGTGATATATATTAAATATAAAAGCTGCTATCCTGGATTTTGGATAGCAGCTTTTCAATACCAATTTTTCATCTGTTCTTCTTCGGCAATTGCATTTAAGTCGTCCGGTGTAATTGTAAGCACTTGGTAATCTGTTGATTCCGCGAAGCGATCGGCAGCTTCTTTTATGAACTTCGGAGATCCCTCATTTTCAGAATCATAAAGAATAAGCATGCCATCAGAATTTCGAAGGAAAAACTTGTTTTTCTCGACAAACTGCCAAGGCGCTTCGTATGGCGTAGATGTAAGGCTTACGTGGTAATCCGCGTTTGCAATGATTTCATTGTATTTCATTTTATTTGCATCGTTCCAGTTCTTCTCTTGTTCAAGAAAAGGCGTAATGACTGCATATTTCAAGTCCGGGTAAAAATCTTTTAATTCGAGGACGACCTCAACCGCCCAAGCCTCGACTCCAAGTTGACCGCTCACGATCACCCATTCTAGCCCTTCGTCCAATAAATCAAGAAATCGGCTTTTAATCGCTTTTTTTATATAATCAATTCCCGGGTGCTTATCATCGAATATCCCGAGTTCATGTTGTTTATAACCTGTTACCACTAACCGTTTCAAAGTAAATTCCACTCCAATCCGACTAAATAAAAAAGCCAGCTTCCACTGGAAACTGACTGAATGTAACTTATGTAGGTAAGCCGCCTCTGCCGTATTTATATAGAAAGTTTTAAACCACCACTCCTCAAAGTGGGTGTTCGCAGAAATTTTCCTGTTCGTCCTCATTAATGATGAACGAGGCATATCATTCCAATTTCGATGTAAAACTCCCTGTTTCAGTATAAAGGTTAAAACTTAATAGTCATACGAACAATGCAGCTTGTTACGTTAGTATACACCATTTTACACCATCAATCAATGTTTAATATTTCCTCTCTGATTATCGTTTATCCTTTTTTTATAATCTTGCATAAGATAAGACTACACGCGATTGGAGGTAAAAAGCGATGGGCTTATTTATAAATAACAAGAAGCACCCTGCCATTTATAAAAATCATGACAAACTCACGGAACCTAACCAGGCCGTTTTTAAACAAGACTATCTGTCCGAATTAATCGAAAAACAAAATCGGGCAAATGCTGAATTACAAAATTCACTGCAGACATTGGAGAAGTCATTAAAGAAACAAAATCGATTACAAGCGACTAGGGTGAAGAGAATAAGTTATGATGTTCGGGAATTAGCCGATAGACAGTTTGAACAAATCGATATTGGATATGATGTCACGAATTTATTGGAAACGCAGAGTAAACGCAATGCCGAATTAGCTGTAAAAATGGAGCAACAAATGGAATTGCAGCGAGATATGGTTCAGCAAATTGCTAATCAGGAAAGTTTTCAACAAGAAGTGATCAATCGTTTGGAAAATCAGGAAGCATTGACGGAGAAACTAATGAGGAAAGTCGATAATTTTCGTTCCATACTTTATGAACGCACTCATTTTCTCGCTGATAAAATCGAAGAGGGATATACCGCCACATCTACGTACGTTCACGAATTAGTTTCGAGCACAGCATTGCCGCCGCTTCGGTACAAATTGAAAGATAGCGAGAAAAAGGTTGATTAGAAAGAGTGTCAGTCACAAATGATATTTGTGATTCTGACATTCTTTTTTGATACATAATTTTAGTTTCATAATTATCAAAAAACAATTGACCAAATTGGTCGACACGTGTTATTATGAAGTCGACCGGATTGGTCTACTAGAGTTGTAGCGGGGGTATTAAAGTGACAACGAAATTTGAAAATGTAGAAGTTGAAAAACAAAAAAACATTCTTAATGCAGCACTTAAGGAGTTTGCGGAAAAAGGATACGAACAAGCTTCGACCAACCAAATTGTAAAAGATGCGGGTATTGGGAAAGGAATGCTGTTCTATTATTTTACATCCAAGAAAAAACTATATTCTTATTTAGTCGATTATTGCATCGATATTTTGGAAAAAGAATATCTTGAACGAGTTGATTATTCTCATACGGATTTATTTGAAAGATTGAAAGTCATATCTAAAGTTAAATGGGGATTTCTTGTAAAATATCCAGAAGCGATTAATTTCATCTCTGCGCTTTTTTTGAAGAATCCAGACCAACTTGAATCTGAATTGAATAAAAAATTTCAAGCTATACAAGAAAAATGGACTGCCGTTCTTTATGAAGATATAGATTTCTCCCTATTTAGGGACGATATTGATTCTGTAAAGGCATTGGAAGTAGTTCAGTGGTCAATTCATGGATATGAAGAAAGTTTAAAACGACGTTTTTGTGATCAAGTAATTTCTGAAATTGATTATGAAATATATTTCGAAGAATTTTACGAGTATGTTGATGTGTTGAAAACCGTTTTTTACAAATAAAATACTGCTTGGACAACTGGAGGATCAGAAATGACGATTTTAGAAATTAACAACTTAACGAAGAAGTTTGGGAGTTTTACTGCCTTGGATAACGTTAATCTAAAAGTCGAAAAAGGAGAAATTTGTGGTTTCATCGGTCCGAATGGTGCTGGAAAGTCCACAACAATTCGTATATTGCTGGGAATTTTAAAGGCTACAGAAGGTAGAGCGAAGATTTTCGGAAAAGATGCATGGGCAGATGCAGTTGAAATTCATAAAAGAATTGCGTACGTACCGGGGGATGTAAACCTATGGCCGAACTTAACGGGCGGGGAAGTTATTGATCTATTTATAAAACTGCGAGGGACAAATAATAAAAGTAGACGTGAGGAGTTAATAAAGCGATTTGACTTGGATCCTACGAAAAAATGTAGAACGTATTCAAAAGGGAACCGGCAAAAAGTCGCTTTAATTGCGGCGTTATCGTCAGATGCGGATTTATATATTTTAGATGAACCGACATCAGGGCTTGATCCGTTAATGGAACGCGTTTTTCAAGAATGTATACTGGAAGCGAAAAATGCAGGAAAAAGCGTGTTGCTTTCTAGTCATATCTTATCTGAAGTTGAAAAGCTGTGCGATAAAGTTGCAATTATTCGTGAGGGGAAAATTATTGAAACAGGTTCATTAATTGATTTAAGGCACTTAACGAGAGCGCATTTACATGTTCAAACGAAATTGCCAATGACATCGTTGCATGAAGTGGTAGGAGTGCATGATGTAGAAGTGGATGGGCAATCGTATTCCATCCATGTTGATAGTGAAGAGTTGGATGAAGTGATGAAATATGTAAGTCAATATGGGATTATTGGATTGGAAAGTGCTCCACCGACGTTAGAAGATTTATTTATGCGCCATTATGAAGGAGTTTCGGTAGGAGTCGGAGGTGCTGTCTAATGTCAAATCAACTCTTTACGAAAACAGGCATTCTTTCGCGTTTCATATTACGAAGAGATCGTTTGCGTATTTGGATTTGGTTGTTTGGATTAGTAGCTATTACTTTATTAGTCGCACAGACATTTGTTGATTTGTACGGGTCAGAAGAGGAAAGACAAGCAATCGCTGAAACGATGCTAAATCCAGCGATGACAGCAATGGTTGGTCCAGCCTATGGAATTGATAACTATACGATCGGGGCTATGTTTGCCCATGAAATGTTTCTATTTACCGCCATTGCATTTGGGCTTATGAGTATATTATTGGTAGCGCGTCATACTCGGGCGGATGAGGAAGATGGTCAGATTGAAATGATTCGTTCATTGCCGACGGGGCGTTTGTCGAATTTGGCTTCAACCGTTTTAGTTATGAACGGCGTGAATGTCCTAATTGCTCTCCTAATTGGTTTTGGATTGTATGGGATGGGCATTGAAAGCATGGATTTAGAAGGATCGCTATTATACGGAGCCGCTTTAGGGGCAACGGGAATATTTTTTACTGCAGTAACAGCTGTTTTTGCACAACTCACGGAAAACGTACGTGGCACGATTGGATTCGCTTTTACGGTATTAGGCGTTTCTTACCTTGTTCGTGCTGTAGGCGATGTCGGAAATGAGATGCTTTCTTGGTTATCGCCGTTGGGCTGGGTTTTAAACACCGAAGTGTTTGTGAGTAATTATTGGTGGCCATTGGTGTTAACGATTATTACGGCATTGCTCTTGGTTCTATTAGCATTCTACTTAAACGCGATAAGAGATTTGGGGTCTGGATTTTTACCGGCGAAATCTGGAAGAAGACATGCTTCGAAGTTTTTGCAAAGCCCACTTGGCCTTATGGTCAGGCTTCAGCGTACGAGTTTAATCGCTTGGGGAATTGGCATGTTCATTCTCGGCGCGTCTTATGGTTCTGTATTCGGGGAACTAGAGACCTTTTTTGGGGATAATGAGATGTTGGCAGAGCTCATTGCGCCTATCGAAGGATTTTCGTTAACGGATCAATTCATACCGATGATAATGTCGATTATGGCAATGTTGAGTACTATTCCGGCTTTGATGGCAATGAATAAACTTATAGGCGAGGAAAAAAAGAATCGAACGGAACATATGCTAGGGCGTGCGGTTTCTCGGACGCGTTTGATAGCAAGTTCACTTGTCGTGTCGATTGTGACTAGTTTTGTAATGCTATCGCTAGCTGCAATCGGATTGTGGTCTGCGGGAAATGCTGTCATGGAAGAGGGTCTAGAGTTTGGAACACTTTATGGTGCGGCGATGGTTCATCTTCCGGCAATGTGGATGATAATTGGTTTGGCAGCATTGTTTATCGGAGCTGTTCCGAAATTTATTGGCCTGACGTGGTTATACTTAATCTATTCGTTCATTGTTGTCTATTTAGGCGGGTTACTTCAGTTACCAGATTGGCTTGGCAATCTATCGCCGTTTGGTCAAATTCCAAACATACCAGTCGAGGATATGGACTATATGAAAGTATCGATTTTAGTTGTTATTGCGATGTTTGCGGCTGTGATCGGTTTTGTTGGATATAATAGACGGGATATTGAAGGGTGAATTGAAAACGGATAACTTTGCTGAGTACTTGAATGCTTTATTATTCAAGTGCTCTTTTTTGGGGGCCGTTGATTTCCATTGCGGGCGGATTCCGAACTGATTCCGCGGGAGTCGCCGACCTACACTTCAATCAACTAGTTTCTCTGTTCTGAGAGATTTAGTTGTATGAGCATCTGGATTTTGTATGGGTAGAAGGTCCTGACTTGCAAGCAAATTTATTTAAGTGCAAGCAAAACACTTACGAGTGCAAGGGAAAACCATCGGAGTGCAAGCAAACCACTTGTGCGTGCAATCAAAATGCTCGAATTAATCGAAAATAGTGTATACTATTGAGAAATGATAAATACATATAATGAAAAGGTAAAAGGGGAGAATGTTTTTGCCAATAAATATACCTAAAGGATTGCCAGCGCGACAATTATTAAAGGAAGAAAAGATATTTGTCATGGATGAGGATCGTGCAAGGACTCAGGATATTCGTCCGCTTAGTATTGCGATTTTGAATTTGATGCCTGAGAAAGAACGCACGGAGTTGCAATTGCTGCGATTATTGGGAAACACGCCGCTTCAAGTTAATGTGACTTTTTTATATACGGCAACCCATAACTCTAAAAACATTAGCAAATCGCATCTAGATAATTTTTATGAAACATTTGAAGATGTCAAGACTCGCCGTTTTGATGGACTCATCATTACAGGTGCGCCGATTGAACATTTACAATTTGAGGATGTTAATTATTGGAATGAATTAACAGACATTATGGACTGGTCGAAAGACAATGTGACGTCGGTTTTACATATTTGTTGGGGGGCACAGGCCGCGCTTTATCATCATTATGGAATTGATAAATATGAATTGCCCGAGAAATGTTCAGGGGTGTTCACTCATAGTTTATCAGATGCGACAGTGAAACTTGTTCAAGGGTTTAATGATGAATTCAATGCGCCGCATTCACGTTATACGACTGTTTCTTCGGAAGAAATTAGGAAGAACCCGAATTTGACATTACTTGCTGAGTCTGATGATGCGGGTGCTTTTATAATCATGTCGAATGATGAAAAACATATTATGATCACCGGACATTTGGAATACGATGCGGGTACGCTTGCTGAAGAATATGAAAGAGATGTAGCGAAAGGCATCAAAATCCATGTTCCGGAAAATTACTTTCCGAATGATGATCCGACGAGGAAACCGTTAAATACGTGGCGATCTCACACGCATTTGCTCTTTTCGAATTGGTTGAATTATTATGTATACCAAGAAACGCCTTATGAGTGGAAATGAAGATCGAGGTGTAATTTGCTGTGAAAAAAAGAAATACTGGTTTTTTCTTAATCGTTATCGGAATGATTTTCTATGTTATCTCCAAAATCCTTACATTAACTCCAGTAATGTGGAAAATATTCTTTACGATAAATATTACATTGAACGCAGTAGGTGCCATAATACTTTTACTTTATATAAGGGAAGAAACGAAGAGAAACAAAGATTAAATTGGAAAAGGGATATTCTCATTTCGAGAATATCCCTTTGTTTTTATAGGTAACATTAAATTTTTGAATTGATTTTTCATCTCAAGTGTTTGAGAGAATAATTTCCATAGAAAGTATGCACTTTCTTAACCGCGGTAATTTGCTCCACTAGGCGTCTTCTACCTAAGCAACGTAAACCCTGCCTACTTTTACGTCCTTGCGACCCTATAGTCGCGCCAGTGTGAATAAGTATATCAAAAACATTACGTAGAATGCCAGAACATCAAAACTCATTTGTTACCCAACTTCTCAACTGATTAAGTATATCATATTACTTTGTAAATGTCAACAACATTGTTTTAGTTCGTTCATATCGCACACATTGGGGTTTTTATTTTCCTCAAAGTATATTAAACTTAATGGTAGAAGCTATAGAGAAGCTGAAAAATAATAAAGGGGGCGTATATGATGGCCTATGTGATAACATCTGCTTGTATTACGGAAAAAGCAGCGGATTGCGTTATGGTATGTCCGGTTGATTGTATCGAAGAGGGCGAAGATCAGTTTTTCATCGACCCAGATGTTTGTATAGATTGCGGGGCTTGTGTAGCGGCTTGTCCGGTTGAAGCGATTTACCACGAAGAAGATTTACTTGATGAGGACCTGCATTTCTTAGAAAAAGCGAAAACATTTTATAATATTGCCTAACTTACTATAAAGATATTCTCATTAACTAGAGAATATCTTTTTTTCTAAATAAAAATCATGAATAATTATGAAGGGGGAGTTCATGCTGCATCCGAAACTGAGTAAAAAGATTCATTTCTGCATTATATGGTTTGAATGTTATCTAAATGGGTAAAAAAAGAAATAACCTCAAGTATGTCACCAATGAAACCTGCATAGCTGGTTGTTAATCGTTGACTTCATTGCCACGCAGTTTATACGATCAGTCAAGCCTATATTCTGCTAACTTACTATCAATGCCAAACACCTATTAATCCTTTGCCACTCCAAAATAGATATCTTCTTTTAATTCGATTTTCGTAAAATTACGGTTTAAATCATTTCATTTTTACTCAATTAACCACTAGCACCATTTTTGGTGGACTATAGATTTACCTATTAAATTATGAGGAGGAGAAAGATGGAGAAATTTGTTCGTGTTATTCCATTCCGGATTGATCAAGAGGTAAATGAAGTAAATGAAATGCCGAAAGGAATCGAATTGATTCAGGCTCCGAAAATTTGGCCGGAAACGAAAGGGGAAGGTGTGACTATTGCAGTTCTGGATACAGGGTGCGATATAGACCACCCAAATCTACAAGACCGAATTATAGGCGGGAGAAATTTCACAGATGATGACGGAGGTAATCCTGAAATATATAATGACTATAATGGCCATGGCACCCATATATGCGGAACGCTTGCGGCAAGTGAAAAAGATGTTGGAGTAGTCGGGGTCGCTCCTGAAGCGAATTTGTTGATTGTGAAAGTTCTTAACGAACAAGGTTCAGGCCAATATGATTGGATTATCGCTGGTATTCATTATGCAATTGAACAAAAAGCAGATATTATTTCAATGTCGCTTGGAGGACCTGATGACAATCATGAACTTTATGAAGCAGTAAAACTAGCAATTTCACATAATATCTTGGTCGTTTGCGCTGCTGGGAATGAGGGGGATGGCAATGATAGTACAGATGAATTCGCATATCCAGGCTGCTATAATGAGGTTATTTGTGTAGGAGCCATTAATTTTGAGCGACTTTCTAGCGATTTTTCAAGTTCTCATAATGAAATTGATTTAGTGGCGCCAGGGGAAGAAATTTTATCGACATATTTAAATGGAAAATATGCTACATTAAGCGGAACATCCATGGCTGCCCCTCATGTATCCGGAGCACTCGCCCTCATTAAGGTTTGGGCGACTAATTATTTCGGAAGGGATCTTTCTGAGCCGGAGTTGTACGCTCAACTAATCAAACGAACTGTTCCGCTCGGCTTTTCTCCAAAACTCGAGGGAAACGGAGTTATCTATTTGACAGTCTTAGAGCATCTTGGCAAGGTGTTTGATCAAGAGTTTGTTGATAAGGTTTTACATGACTGTTCGGCTAAAAAGTCATTAATTTGATCGGTTTTGTTTTCTCCCTTCTACATCTCTTTTTGCGGGGGCAATCTGATATAACGATTAACCAAAGGATTGGCGTGTCATGTAAACGCTGATCCTTTTATTATTCAATCATATGACTGATTTTGAATGAATTTGATTGACTTTGAATTGTTTCTGAATTACTATAAAATTAATAGGTGAAATCGAGGTGGAGATAACTTGTTGACGACTGAACGACAAGAAGTGATTTTAAATTTATTGGCAGAAAAGAAAACGATTAAAATACAAGATGTCATTGATGTTACAAACGCTTCAGAGTCTACCATTAGGCGTGATTTGACGGAGCTTGAAAATCAACATAAACTAACAAGGATTCACGGTGGTGCTACTGTAAATGAAAGAAAAATACATGAACATAGCATTCTAGATAAATCAACCAGAAACCTTCAAGAGAAAATTGATATTGCAAAGTATGCTTCATCATTGATTGAAGATGAAGATTGCATTTATCTCGATGCGGGGACGACGACACTTCAAATTATTCCATTTTTAGTTCATAAGGAAGTTGTAGTTGTGACGAATGGCTTTACTCACGTTGAGGCTTTAGTAAAGCATGGGATCACTACATATTTAACTGGTGGGTTCGTCAAAGGGAAGACGAGTGCGCTTGTCGGACCGCAAACGATTCAATCGCTGGAAAATTATCGTTTTGATAAGTGTTTTTTAGGTGCGAATGGTTTCCATGAAGAGTTTGGCTATACGACACCAGATCCTGAAGAAGCCGCGGTTAAACAACTTGCGAGCAAGCTTGCTGAAAAAACGTATATCCTTGCAGATCAATCAAAATATGGAAAAGTAAGCTTTGCAAAAATTGATGATCTAGAGAATGCAGCTTTACTGACAGGAAACCTAGAAAACCATACGATTGAGAAATTGAAGAAAATGACAACAGTGAAGGTGATTTAACATGATTTATACATGCACAATTACGCCTAGTCTGGACTATACAACCTACTTGCCTGAACTGCGATTGGGTGAATTGAACCGCTCGTCTGAGGTGTTTTATTATCCCGGCGGCAAAGGAATAAATGTATCGCGTGTGCTTGGAAGATTAGGGACAAGTAGTGTTGCGCTTGGCTATATTGGTGGTTTCACGGGACAATACATCACTGACTTTCTTAACAAGGAAGGAATACTGACCGATTTTATTCAAACTGATGAAATTACACGCATCAACGTGAAAGTTAAAGCGGCGGAAGAATCCGAGTTAAACGGTCCAGGACCTCGTATTAATTATCTTCAACAAAATGAATTGCTCGAAAAAGTTAAAGCGATGACATCCGGTGATTGGTTCGTATTGGCGGGAAGTTTAACTCGTTCCATTCCGATTTCGTTTTTCAAGGAACTTGCGGCTATTTGCGAGAAAAATAATGTCAAGTTTGTTTTGGATACGTCAGGTTCTGCGTTGAAAGATTTAATACATACGAAACCTTTTCTTATCAAACCGAATATTGAAGAACTTGGTGAGTTGTTTCATACCGAAATAACGACTAAAGAAGAAGCTCTTCACTTCGCAAAGAATCTTGTTGGAAAAGGGATTCAGCATGTTGTTGTTTCGATGGGCGGCGAAGGTGCTTTGCTAGTGACCGAGGATTTAACGTTGTTTGCGGAAGCGCCAAAAGGTCAAGTCGTTAATACGGTCGGCGCTGGAGATTCGCTAGTTGCTGGATTTTTAGCTTCATTCACGAAAAATGAAGATGCTTCTGAGGCATTTCGCTACGGCGTGGCCAGTGGAAGCGCGACTGCATTTTCATCCGACTTATGCGTGAAAAACGATGTTGATCGACTGCATGAACAATTGACGATTCAATCATTAACAGAAGGGAATGAGAAATGATGAGAATCACGGATTTACTGACAAAAGAAACGATTATTCTAGATATACAATCAAAGTCGAAGCCGGATATATTACAGGAATTGGTTACTCAACTAGACCAAGCAGGAACTTTAAATGATAGGGAATCCTTTATGAAGGATATTATAGCGCGTGAAGAACAAAGCTCGACGGGAATCGGCGATGGAATTGCAATTCCGCATGCGAAGTCTGCTGCCGTGAAGAAACCGGCAATTGCCTTCGGTCGATCAATCAAAGGGGTTGAATTTGAATCATTAGATGGACAACCTGCGCATATTTTCTTCATGATCGCGGCGAGTGATGGGGCAAACAATGATCACTTGGAGGCGCTTTCCAGATTGGCGACATTTTTGATGGATGATAAATTCAGAGAAAAGATACTTGCCGCCACGTCAAAAGAAGAACTGCTAACCATTGTTAATAAAAAAGAGGTAGAGGTGGACGGACCTGAAGAAGTAGTTGAAGATGCCCCGAAAACAGCAGGGAAAATACTTGCGGTTACAGCTTGCCCAACAGGAATTGCGCACACGTTTATGGCTGCTGAGAAACTCTCTGAAACTGCGAAAAAAATGGGCATTTCGATTAAAGTTGAAACGAATGGTTCGAGTGGCGTGAAAAATCGATTGACGGATGCAGAAATAGCGGAGGCTGATTCGATTATTGTAGCTGCTGACACGAAAGTTGAGATGGCTCGTTTCAATGGAAAGCCTGTTATTCAAATTCCTGTCGGAAAAGCAATCTATGAAACTGAGGATATTTTAAATCGCGCTGTAAGTATCGATGCGCCGATTTTTAAGCATGACGGCAAAGGTGACGATGAGAAAGCGGAATCTAGAGGCGGATTTTACAAGCATTTGATGAACGGTGTTTCTAATATGCTTCCATTCGTTGTTGGTGGCGGTATATTGATCGCATTATCATTTTTCTGGGGGATTGAGTCGGGTAATCCGGACAGTCCGGAATACAACGCATTCGCGGCAATGCTAAGCGAAATTGGAGGCGGCAAGGCGTTCTTTTTGATGGTTCCAGTGTTAGCTGGATTCATTGCCTCAAGTATTGCGGATCGTCCTGGTTTTGCTCCGGGTATGGTTGGCGGATTGATTGCCATTACAGTTACCGGAGTAGAAGGAGCTGCTGGCGGATCCGGATTTCTAGGCGGATTAATTGCTGGATTTCTCGCGGGTTATTTAACATTGCTAGTAAAGAAGATATTTTCAAAATTACCTGATGGGCTTGAAGGGTTAAAGCCCGTATTGTTTTTCCCGGTATTCAGTATTGCATTTACGGGATTAGCCATGATGGTGATTAATCCACCGTTAACTAAGATCTATACGGGACTCACTTCGTTTTTGGAAGGACTTGGCGGCTCGAATGTTGTGCTGGTCGGGATTGTATTGGGTGCCATGATGGCGATTGATCTGGGCGGCCCGATAAATAAAGCAGCGTATACATTTGGAATTGCGATGCTGGACGCTCAAAACTTCACGTTCATTGCGGCAGTCATGGCAGCTGGAATGGTCCCGCCGCTTGGAATCGCTCTAGCCACGACATTGATTAAAAAGCGTTTTACGAAGCAGGAAAGAGAAGCTGGGAAGACCGCGTATGTTCTCGGTGCATGCTTCATAACGGAAGGGGTAATTCCTTTCGCAGCAGCGGATCCGGCGCGCGTGATTCCAGCGTCTGTTGTTGGAGCAGCGGTTACGGGCGGACTTTCGATGTTCTTTGATATCGCTTTACGTGCACCGCATGGCGGCGTATTTGTCATGGGGCTTGTCGAGGGCGGCATTGGAAGCATATTTCTATATGCGATAGCGATAATCATCGGTACAATTGTAACCGCGCTACTTGCCGGGATGTTAAAAAAGAATAATCCACAGCTTGCATAAGCGAAAGAACCCGTTGCTTGAACTGACCCAATAAAGTTAGACAAATATTCTATGCTGCTTCTAAGATCTGAACTCGGTACTCTACCGGGCTCAGATCTTTACGGGGCAGTTCATGCTACTTTTCATAGCAACGGGTTCTATTAAATTATTTTCCATTTTCTTTTTTTAGCAACGGCTTTTAATTGTTCTTCGGGTTGAACAGCTATCGGATTCCCGACTAAATCGAGCACCGATAAATCTGAATAGCTGTCGCCATAAGCGAAACTATTTGCCCAATCTATTTCTTTATTCGCCAAGGCTGTTTCAATTTGTGCATTTTTTTCAGTTCCTTGGACGTGGAGAATTGGCGTTTTTAAGTCGATAACTGAATTTTTAACAGGGATATTCGTGCCGATTATTTTATCGAATGGCAATCCATCCAATGCGATATGTAAAAGTGGTGTATAAGCTCCGGAAACGAGCATGACATAGACATCATCTGAAGCATGTTGTTTAACTTTGGAGACAACGTCCGGATTAAAGTCTTCTTGCATTTTCGCGGCTATTTCGCGGAAATATGTATCCAGTTCCTCGACGGATAAGTCTTTCAATGCATCCAAATAAATTTGCATTGAACGCTCGCGCATTTTATGTTTGGGATAAATTTTCATTTTATGGCCAATGTAAGGTGGTAGTATCGAAAGAAAAAAACGCTTGTATCTAGTATGGTAAACCGGATGTTCTTTCAAATGGTCCATCAAAATTTGAAATGTCTCTTTTGCATACAAAGTACCATCAAAATCCACTATTGCAACCCGCATCAATATCACCAGTTCCTTCCAATTAAGTTGCTTATAGTGAAATGATACAGTGTTTGCGGTGTTTCTGCAATGAAGGATGGGTGTAAATCATAAAGTACTACAATAAAAATATGAAAAAATTTCAACAATCTCCTCCCATACATTATTTAATGCAGCGATGTCAGCGTAAAATTTTATCGGTAAATAGAAATTTGTTCGCGCGTAAATCTCAGTTGGCGCGCATATAACCGTCCACGCGCACATAAAACTCAAAATCCGCGCATAAAAACTGCTAGGCGCGCAAAAAAATCGGCTGAGCATAGAAAATCTTATTTCCGCGCATAAATCTCTATAAGCGCTCATATAAGCAGTCCACGCGCGCATTAAATTCTAAATCCGCGCATATAAGCATCCTTGCGCGCATAAAACTCAAAATCCGCGCATAAAAACTGCCACTTACGAAATAAAAGTGGCAGTTGGTATTTTATTCAACTTTACTGTAAATTCTGCTGATTCGGCATGGCCGGTTGACCGACGGTTGCAAATGAATTCAGTAATTGCTGCATATCTTGTTGTGCAAGTTGAGGCACTTGATAATAGTGGTGCTTATTTTGATAAATGGAAAGTTCGTAAGCCATCTCGATACAGTTCGGAACTGAATCCGCAAGCACACGACGCACAACTGGATTAGTGGCTTCAAGAGCAGCCATCGTCTTAGCTGAAGCCGCCGTTTTTGCGGCATCAAGCATGAAACCAGAAATGATTTCATCGGATAATTCTGATTCCGATTGGATTGGTTTTTTCGGTTGAGATGCTTTCATGCCGTATACAAAATCATTGCCCTGTGTCATTTTATAACTTCCGGTTGGATGTGATGGATCTTTACCTGTCTTAAAAGCTTCTACAGTAATGTTGTATTCATCTAAGGCGAAGCGGTATTGACGATCCAAAATATCGAGTAATTCCGGATCCTTTACTTGTGGGCGAAGTAATATCATCTGGTTTAAAGCTGCAACTGAGCCTGAAAGAACTTCGTGAAGATCTAATACCTCATGGCCACCATGATTCATTTGCTGAGGTACATTACCTGTGTGCATGTTTTGATGAGTTTCGCCGCCGGTTTGATTTTGATTCAACTAAAATTCCTCCTATTAATAAAAGTTGTTTTGCATCAGTTATAGTATGGATGTAGAATTAAAAGATATTCATAAATTATTTCGAAAAAACAAAAATGGTTATATACATAAAAAGGGGGAGAAATTATTATGAAGGTTATTTCATACGAGAATCTAGTGCAAGCAGAATTTTTAAATGAATTTGCAGGACGACAGTTATTAGTGTCAGTGTATTTTATCGATGGTCTTTTAATAGATACAGGACCCGCTAAAATGAACGAAAAATTAACACCGTTATTAAATGAATGGAAAATAAATGAAGTCATTTTAACGCACCACCATGAAGATCACACGGGAACGGCAAGATGGATCCAAGATACTAAACGAGTCCCGATCTATATTCATCCAACCGGAGTGGATTATTGTAATAACCGAATGAAGCTCCCTTTTTATCGTAAAGTATTTTGGGGTGAGCGAGAACCTTTTAAAGCTCGACCATTAGGAAAAACGTTCAAGACTCCAAATTATACTTGGGATGTTATCCACTCTCCTGGTCATTCTCATGATCATATCGCTTTATATAATCGAGAAAAAAAGTGGCTATTTGGCGGTGATTTGTATGTGCAATCGAGGCCAAGAAGCCTATTTGCATTCGAATCGATCCCAGAAATTCTAAGTTCGTTGCGTCTGATATTAACATATGACTTTGAAGTTTATATTTGTTCTCATGCAGGAATTATCCCGAACGGAAGAAAAGTAATAGAGGAGAAATTAGCCTACTTAGAGAAAATACAACAAGAAGTAATATCAATGCATGAACACGGAAAATCAAATCGTGAAATTCGAAAAGAATTATTTCCAAAAAGTCATCCAATGAATTATTTTTCTTTTTTTGAAAACTCGCCGATTCATATTGTGAACTCGATTTTGAAGTAAAGACGTTAGTGAATGAACTGGATGCGTAAAAATCGGATATATAGTAAAATGCCGAAGCTCTATGCAAATGAGCTTCGGCGTTTTTGATTTCATAATGGAGCCATTGGTCGTTTGTTTTGAGATTCAGTCGTTTGATTGGCGTTCTTAGTCGATTGAATGAAGCGATTAGTCGTTTGCACCAGGATATTAGTCATTTCAGCGTCGTTCGGTCACGCACTCCATTAGTCTTTATTCATGTAGTTTAGAATAGATTCAAGTTGGTCCCAGTTAGGGTTTATAATTAGGACTGGTAGAAATGTGAAGACGAATAATAAGAGTAAGTTTGCGCAGAAAAGCGTTCGGAAAACTTTTTTGACCTTCAAGCGTTTCCCTTCCTTCGACTATATTTTTCTTCATCCCATAGGCGATTGCCTTGTCATCATTAGTGTATGCGAATGAACTTTAAACGGCATATGATTTCAGAAGAAAATTACGTTTTTTCTGCTTATCGTTATGTTAGATGCCGCAAAGTTCAATGGCTTATTAATTGTATGCATATTGAGCTTGTCACATCAATAAACTTTTAGGGAGAGGGTATTTTTTGAAAGAAAGGTAGATGAGCGAATGCAAATTCACGTTGTTCAACGAGGGGAAAGTTTATATGCGATTGGCAGGACGTATGGCATTTCGGTTGAAGAAATTGCAACAGCAAATGAAATACCGGATCCATCTAGACTTGTAGTAGGGCAGGCATTAGTCATTCCCGTTGAGGGGAGTTTTCATATTGTACAACCAGGCGAATCACTATTTAGAATTGCAAACCGATATGGCACCACAGTTGCTGCGCTTGCGAATGCCAACAGTTTAGCAACTAACACGACATTGCAAATTGGACAAAGGCTTCAAATTCCTCAAAAAACGAAACCGTTAATCGATACGATGCTTTATGTAGAACCACGCACGCCGGTTACGGAAGCGATGATTACTGAAGTGCGTGATAAAACGGGTGGAACCTATTTAACTTATCTTGCGATGTTTAGTTATCAAGTATTGCGAAATGGTTCGTTACAAGCGCCAACAATAGATAATATACCACAAATCGCAAGTTCTAATGGCGTGGCAAATGCAATGGTTATTAGCAACTTGGAAAATTATCGATTTGAACCTACACTTGCACGCGCTATTTTTACGGATTTAGCTGCACAGAATCAGTTATTTGGAAATATCATTCAAATTGCAAATGATGTCGGGTACAAAGATATTCACTTTGATTTTGAACTACTCTTTCCAGCTGACAGGCAACTCTATAATAATTTTCTCAGTCGGGCCAGAAATCGGTTGCATATGGCTGGTTTGACAGTATCATCAGCAGTTGCTCCGAAAGCGAGTAATGTGCTAACAGGCATATACGGTGCACATGATTATGCGGCACATGGCGCTTTAATGGACTTTGTTGCACTTATGACGTACGAATGGGGATATACGTACAGTGAACCACAAGCAGTTAGCCCAATTATTCCGGTTCGAAGGGTTGTAGAATATGCAACGAGCATTATCCCGAGCAATAAAGTTATGATAGGACAAAACCTATATGGATATGACTGGTCAGCACCATTCCCGACACAAGGCGGCGCGCCGGCGAGAGCAGTAAGTCCTCAACAGGCCATAGCAATTGCGCTACGAGAAAATGTGGCGATTCAATATGATTATGTAGCACAAGCACCAAATTTCAATTACTATGATGATGCTGGCGTCTATCATGAAGTGTGGTTTGAAGACGCGCGAAGCATCCAAGCCAAGTTTGATTTAATCAAGCAGTATAACCTTCGAGGCATTATGTATTGGAAGCTTGGTTTAGCTTTCCCGCAAAATTGGCTCCTGTTAAAAGATAATTTCACGATTCGAAAAAGATGATTATTAACAATAGAGTAATCCCTCGCATTCTAGTAGCGGGGGATTATTATTTTTATATTAATTAGTGGGAAAACATTGAACTATAAAAAAGATGTCGTATAATAAAACAATGAAAGAGGTGGAAATAGAGTGAAAAAAGATATGAGAATTCATAGTAAAGTTTTTAGTGAAGGTACAAAAAGAGCGCCAAACCGTGCGATGTTACGTGCTGTTGGTGTCACGGATGAAGACTTTGAAAAGCCGATGGTCGGGATTGCAAGTACCTGGAGTGAAGTAACCCCATGTAACATACATATTGATAAGTTGGCGATAGCTGCCAAAAAAGGCGCAAGAGAAGCCGGAGCAGTCCCGATGATCTTTAATACAATTACAATCGCGGATGGAATTTCAATGGGTACAGAAGGAATGCGCTATTCTTTGCCAAGCCGGGATGTAATTGCCGATTCTATTGAAACTGTTGTTGGCGGGGAAAACTTAGATGGACTTGTTGCAATCGGAGGCTGCGATAAAAACATGCCTGGTTGTATGATTGCGATTGCAAACTCAGAAGTTCCGGCTATATTTGTTTATGGAGGAACGATTGCCGCAGGAAAACTCCACGGAGAAAGTATCGACCTGGTTTCAGTATTTGAAGGTGTCGGTCAATTAAATAGCGGACAAATCGATGAAGACGAACTAAGGAAAATCGAATGTCATGCATGCCCTGGCGCAGGTTCTTGCGGCGGTATGTATACTGCGAACACGATGTCATCGGCCATCGAAGCACTCGGCATGAGTTTACCGGGAAGTGCATCGAACCCAGCCGTTTCGGGGGATAAACTAGCAGATTGTGAAGAAGCTGGTCATGCACTCTATAATTTAATGGAAAAAGGAATTTATCCAAAAGATATCATGACAAAAGAAGCTTTCGAAAATGCGATTACGGTTGTTATGGTGCTTGGCGGATCAACAAACGCTGTCCTCCACTTACTTGCGATGGCACATGCAATCGATGTTGATCTTACCATCGATGATTTTGACCGCATCCAGAAGAAAACGCCGCATCTCGCGGATTTAAGACCGAGCGGGAAGTATGTAATGGAAGATTTACACCGAATTGGCGGGGTACAAGCCGTTATGAAAATGCTTCTAGAAGCTGGTTATCTGCATGGAGATTGTCTGACGGTAACGGGTAAAACTGTAGCTGAAAACCTTCAAGAGGCACCTGATTTAGCCGAAGGCCAGAAGATTATCATGCCTTTCGATAAAGCGCTCAGCAAAGAAGGCCCGTTAGTTATACTAAAAGGGAATCTATCGCCAAATGGAGCAGTCGCAAAAATGTCAGGCGTTTCTGTTAAAAAGCATACGGGACCTGCCCGTGTGTTTGATACGGAAGAAGAGGCAACGAACGCGGTAATGGAAAACGAAGTTAAAGAAGGCGACGTCTTAGTTATTCGACATGTCGGTCCGAAAGGCGGACCAGGAATGCCGGAGATGCTATCAATCTCTGGAATCCTAGTCGGTAAAGGATTGGGCGAAAAAGTTGCGCTCTTAACAGACGGAAGATTTTCCGGCGGGACGCATGGATTAGTCGTCGGACATATCTCTCCGGAAGCACAAGACGGCGGGCCAATTGCTTTCATCCAAAATGATGATATAATTACGATTGACGCTGTAAAGCAAGAAATCAAAGTTGATGTTTCAGAGAAAGAATTCGAACAACGCAGAAAAGATTGGGTTGCACCGCCATTGCACACACGTGGCATTTTAGGGAAATACGCCCATAATGTTTCTTGTGCATCAATCGGTGCAGTTACAGATTTTTTCAATAGAAAATAACTTGAAACAACGCTCCTAGTCTAACTAGGAGCGATTCTTTATGGATTGGGGATAACAATGATTAAAGCATTATTTTTTGATTTGGACGATACATTATTATGGGATAAGAAAAGTGTTGCGACAGCTTTTCAAAAGACTTGCGAGGCGGCAACCGAAAGCTATGATGTAGATCCAGGAAAACTAGAAGAAGCCGTTCGAGAAGAAGCGAGAGGGCTTTACGAAACGTATGAAACATATGAATTCACAAAAATGATTGGAATAAACCCATTTGAAGGTCTGTGGGGGACGTTTGATGATGAAACGGATAACTTTCAGAAGATGAAAGAAATCGTTCCTGCATATCGACGTGATGCATGGACGCGAGGTCTAAGTCGTTTGGGGATTGAAGATGCTGAATTAGGTAGTGAGCTCGCTGAACTGTTTGTTGAAGAACGCAAGAAGAGTCCTTTCGTTTATGAGGAAACATTTCGAGTTCTTGATGAGTTGAAAAAAGAGTATCAGCTAGTGTTAATCACAAATGGATCTCCAAGTTTACAAAATACAAAACTTGAAATAACACCAGAAATTGCGCCGTATTTCGAACATATCATTATTTCCGGTGGATTTGGCGTAGGTAAGCCGAATCGAACAATCTTTGATCACGCACTGAAACTTTGCGATCTGAATCCAAGCGAAGCATTGATGATCGGCGATAACTTGATGACCGATATTTTAGGCGCATCCTACGTCGGAATTCCATCTGTTTGGATTAACCGAGATAACAATGAACCACACAAGGAAATCAAGCCGACATATGAAATCAAGAACTTGGAAGAACTTTTTCCGATACTGGAAAAATAAAGAAAAGGCCTTTCACACGGAGAGGCCTTTTTCAAATGAATTTAGTCTTTATTAATAAATTCTAAGACGGTTTGCATAACTTCAATATCCGGTTTTATCATAAGAACGGGAAGAAAAGCAAAGACAAATAACAACAAGAAATTTGCACTCACGATTGTTCGTATCATTTTCATTGGTTTCATTGTAATCTCCTTCTTCCTTTTGCTAGATTTGAAAGCTTTATCCCGATAGCTCACGTTATCTGAATACTGCAATGATACTCCTTATTATATATAAAATAAAGAGTTTTATTTGGGAATGTACACAATATTGATTTATTTTTTCAACTATTCATGTTGAATCTATCTGACTTTACTTGTATTATAAAGAAATATACTAAATTCGTGTAATTTAACATTTTTCAGCGAAAGCCCGTCATTTCAGCAGTAGCAGGGGGCTGTATGCATTTATTAACTAGCAACCGCTGAATTTTATTAAAGCCTACGAAAGCGGTCTTATTGCGTAGTTTGAATTTAAGGAAGGACTGATGATGTTTTGTCGAATTTAAATGAAACTTATGAAGATCCAAAAAAACTTGCAAATGATTACGTCCATGAAGTTTATTCTTTGATAAAAAAGCGAAATCCGGGGGAAGTAGAATTTTTACAAGCAACCCGAGAAATATTTGATTCATTACGTCCTGTCTTTTCAAAAAATCCGCATTATATTCGTGATGGAATTTTAGAAAGGATTACAGAGCCAGATCGAATTATCACATTTCGAGTTGCTTGGGAAGACGACCAAGGCAAGGTCCATGTCAATCGCGGTTATCGTGTTCAATTTAATAGTGACCTAGGGCCTTATAAAGGTGGAATCAGATTTCACCCATCCGTCAATACAAGTATCATGAAATTCTTAGCATTCGAACAAATATTTAAAAACTCCCTTACTGGCCAACCGATCGGAGCTGGTAAAGGGGGATCTGATTTTGATCCGAAGAACAAATCTGAACGTGAAATTATGCGTTTTGTTCAAAGTTTCATGACCGAGTTGAGCAAGTATATTGGTCCTGATCTAGATGTGCCAGCTGGAGATATCGGCGTCGGTCGACGAGAAGTCGAGTATATGTCCGGACAGTATAACCGTTTGCATGGAGGCCATAAGGCTGGCGTATTTACGGGGAAAGACCCGAATTACGGCGGTAGCTTGGGTAGAAAAGAAGCGACTGGCTACGGTACGATTTACTTTGCTGAAGAAATGTTGAGAGTGAATGATTTAAGTTTTAAGGGAAGCCGAGTCATCGTATCCGGATCCGGAAATGTCTCAATTTACGCAATGGAAAAAGCGATTGAACTTGGAGCGAAAGTTGTTGCATGCAGCGATTCCAGCGGCTATATCTATGACGAGAACGGTATAAACGTCGAAACGGTGAAACTGTTAAAAGAAGAGGGAAATAAGCGGATTAAAGAATATAAAAAATTCCATTCCAGTGCCAAATACTTTGATGAATGTACGGGAATCTGGTCTATTAATTGTGATATTGCTTTGCCTTGTGCAACGCAAAATGAAATCGACGAGGCCGCAGCTCATAAACTTGTCAATAATAATGTTAAGGCGATTGCGGAAGGCGCTAATATGCCATGCACAAAAGAAGCGATTGATTTATTCGTGGAAAATGGCATCTTATTTGCACCGGCAAAAGCCGCGAATGCCGGCGGTGTAGCCGTATCGGCAATGGAAATGTCACAAAACAGCATGCGTCTCAATTGGACATTTGACGAAGTCGATGAAAAACTCAAACAAGTGATGCATGAAATCTTCCAAAGCTGCTTAAGTGCATCTAAGGAATATGGTCATCCGGGCAATTTAATCGTCGGTGCCAATATCGCAGGGTTTTTAAAAGTTGCAGATGCAATGATAGCCCATGGAATTCGATAACTGAATATATTTTTTGAACACTAGACAATGTGTCAACTTTTAATGTTGGCGCGAATGTCTAGTGTTTTTTATTTTATCAATAAAAAACTTAAAATTTATTGCACAAAATCATTGAAAATCGAATAAACTATGTTATTATAAAGATACTAACTTATGAATAAATATACAACAGTCATTGAAAGGGGAAATTCATTATGACTAATAAAAAAGTAGTTCTTGCCTATTCTGGCGGTTTAGATACATCTGTAGCTGTTGCGTGGTTGACGGAAGAAGGATATGATGTCGTCGCTGTTTGTTTGGATGTCGGGGAAGGGAAAGACTTGACGGAAATTAAAGAAAAAGCGATTCGAGTCGGTGCTGTGAGCAGTTATATTGTTGACGCTAAAGAAGAGTTTGCACAAGATTATGCACTTCTTGCGCTGCAAGCTCAAGCGTATTATGAAGATAAATACCCGCTTGTTTCCGCATTGTCTCGTCCGCTCATTTCAAAAAAACTTGTTGAAATCGCGGAACATGAAAATGCAACGGCAGTGGCGCACG
Source organism: Sporosarcina jiandibaonis (assembly GCF_013184495.1). GTDB lineage: Bacteria > Bacillota > Bacilli > Bacillales_A > Planococcaceae > Sporosarcina > Sporosarcina jiandibaonis. Next base: position 134,022 of record NZ_JAAOIY010000003.1, read on the forward strand.
GCTGCACCGGTAAAGGGAATGACCAAGTTCGTTTCGAGGTTTCCATTAAAGCATTAAATCCGTCGCTTGAGGTAATTGCTCCAGTTCGTGAGTGGGGTTGGTCGCGTGAAGAAGAAATTGAGTATGCAAAAGAAAAAAACATCCCGATTCCAATCGATCTTGATAGTCCTTATTCTGTCGATAAAAATTTATGGGGTCGCGCTAACGAATGCGGTATTTTAGAAGATCCATGGGCAACTGCTCCGGAAGATGCGTATGAACTCACGGTTGCTGTCGAAGATGCTCCTGATACACCGGATATTATTGAGATTGAATTCAAAAATGGTACACCGGTTAGTGTAGATGGTGTCGAGTACTCATTAAGTGATTTGATTCTTCATTTAAATGATCTTGCTGGAAAGCATGGAATCGGCAGAATCGATCATGTTGAAAACCGTCTTGTCGGCATAAAATCACGTGAGATTTATGAGTGTCCAGGAGCGATTACGCTATTAAAAGCGCATAAAGAAATCGAAGATATCACACTTGTTAAAGATGTTGCGCATTTTAAACCGATTGTTTCGCAGAAATTAACTCAGTTAGTGTATAACGGTTTATGGTTTTCGCCACTTCGAAATGCACTTGAAGCGTTTATAAAAGACACGCAGCAATATGTGAATGGTACTGCACGTGTGAAACTTTTCAAAGGGCAGGCGGTTGTTGAAGGAAGAAAATCGCCCAATTCGCTTTACGATGAAAAACTTGCGACTTACACATCAGCTGATGAGTTCGATCAATCAGCGGCAGTTGGTTTCATTAAGTTGTGGGGTCTAGGCACTGAGGTGCATAGTACGGTTCAGAGACAAGTAGCGGTTGAAAAATCATAATTGATTGAGTTATGCTTGCCGATAGTTATTTCGGCAAGTTTTTTTCATTGTATAGATTAATTTTACTTTACTTTCACCGGCTGTGCTTCGGCTTTCATCTAGGTAGAAGGACCCGACCTGCATGCAAATTTTTTTGAGTGCAAGCAAATGTAGTAAGTTTGCAAGTAAAACACTTACAAGTGCAATGAAATCTCATCGGAGTGCAAGCAAACTGCATATAAGTGCAAGCAAAAATATTTATCAAGGAAAACCTTAATATAACCATGATTTTAGAATCCTCGCGTGATTGCTTTTTTGGGCGTAAGAGGATATGTTACGATGTGTATATATTTTGTGGAAAAGTTACTGACGACGGGGAGTTGCTTTTATATGAAAAGAATTAGACTTGCTATGGTTAGAAAAGATATGAAGGATATTCCTCAATATTCGCTTCCTGCTGGATTTCGAATCAGGTTGTTTGAAAAAGGGGATGAAGAGAATTGGGCGAGGATTGAAACTAGCGTAGATGAGTTTGAAGATGAGAATACTGCGCTTGCACGCTTCGAAAAAGAATTCGGTCCATATATAGATGAAATGACGGGACGTTGTCTTTTCATAGAAGATGAGCACGGTGAAGCCATCGCAACAACAACCGCCTGGCATGGTAACTTAGAAGACTTTGGTGAAGGCTTAGGCAGAATTCACTGGGTAGGCGTGGTGCCGGAATATCAAGGACGAAAACTTTCAAAACCATTACTGAGCGAGGCGATGAATATTTTGGCTCGTCATCATTCGAAAGCATATCTGACATCGCAAACTACCAGTTATCAGGCGATAAATATGTACTTGAATTACGGATTTGAACCTTTTTTGATAAGCCCGACTTGTGAAGAGGCGTGGACGTTGGTGGAAAGAACGTTGAATCGAAAAATTATTAAATAGTAAAGCATGATATAAGTGGAGTTTAATAGTTATCACATTTATTGTTCTGCCAGTAAAGACTACTATATAAATGATGGCAACAATAGATGTGACAAAATGGCGTTTTCATTCAATAGCTAATTGGGTGAAAACGCTTTACTATTGAAAAGGGTCGAATAAAACAATTCGTGTTGTATCTAATTCATAAAACTTAAGGAAGGAGTATACGTAAAAATGACAAAAGAACCGCAACAAAATGGAGATATTAAAGTAAGAATTCAACGTTTCGGAAGTTTCCTTAGCGGCATGATTATGCCGAACATAGGCGCGTTTATCGCTTGGGGACTAATCACGGCATTATTCATACCTACTGGTTGGATTCCGAATGCAAGTTTTGCAGAACTGGTAAAACCAATACTGCACTACTTACTACCGATTCTAATTGGTTTTACAGGTGGACGTATTGTTTATGATATTCGCGGGGGAGTCGTCGGTGCGACATTAACGATGGGTGTCATTGTTGGTGCAGACATTCCAATGTTCCTCGGTGCGATGATTGTCGGACCTTTAGGTGGATGGGCCATTAAGAAATTCGATCAATTGATTGAAGGAAAAGTGAAGTCAGGTTTCGAAATGCTCGTCAATAACTTCTCAGCGGGAATTATTGGGGGAGCCTTGACGCTTGTCGCTTACAAAGGAATTGGTCCATTAGTCGAGGCGTTAAATAAATCGCTTGCAGCAGGCGTTCAAGTAATCGTTGATGCGAACTTATTACCGATTGCGAGTGTATTTATTGAGCCAGGAAAAGTATTGTTCTTAAATAACGCTATCAACCATGGTGTGTTAAGTCCGATCGGGATTGAACAATCCGCACAGGTTGGAAAATCAATACTCTTTCTATTAGAAGCGAACCCAGGTCCTGGGCTTGGGATTTTACTCGCTTATATGGTTTTTGGTAGAGGTATGGCTAAACAAACTGCATCCGGTGCAGGTGTTATTCATTTCCTTGGGGGAATTCATGAAATTTATTTCCCGTACATTTTGATGAGACCGCTACTCTTGATCGCAGTAATTTTCGGGGGAGCAGCTGGCGTATTTACGTTCCAGTTATTGGGAGCGGGATTAGTGGCAGCGGCATCACCAGGTAGTATATTTGCGATTCTTGCACTTACCCCGAGAGGCGGCTATTTCGGTGTCATTACGGGAGTTCTTGTCGCAGCAGCCGTGTCATTCATCATAGCTGCACTAATTTTAAAGAGTGCCAAGCAGTCAGATGAAGATGATGATGAGTTAGCGAAAGCGACAGAAAAGACATCTGCATTAAAAGGAAAAGAAAGTCGCGCAGCAGATCTGATGCAACAACCAGTTGTGGAAGAACCAACAAAGGAAATTTCATTTTCTGACGTCAAAAGCATTATCTTTGCCTGTGACGCAGGAATGGGTTCCAGTGCAATGGGTGCAGGCATTTTGAGAAACAAAGTGAAGAAAGCTGACCTCGACATCGCGGTTTCAAACATGGCGATAAACAATTTACCCGCGGATGCAAAAGTTGTTATTACCCATAAAGACTTAACAGAACGTGCGCAGGAAAAAGTACCAACTGCATACCATATTTCGGTAGAAAACTTTTTGAACAGCCCGAAATATGATGAACTTCTTGAAAAGCTGCAGGAATAAATTATGTCCATAAAACTCAGCTTATGAAATGTAAGCTGAGTTTTATTAATTAAAATCTAGCGTGATAATGGAGTGTTTTTAATGTTTATTTCTGCCAGGGAAAAACTGATCGTGGAAATATTGCTCGACAAACGCGAAGAATTAACAATTAAAGATTTGGCGGAGGAAATTGATGTCAGTCCCCGAACAATTCATCGTGATTTAAAAGGCATTGAAAAGCTTTTGAATGAATATGATCTCGGACTTATTAGAAAAGCTGGCGTCGGTATTCAAATTACAGGATCTGAGGAAAGTAAAGAAAATTTGAAAAGAAAGCTGATGACGCTCACTTTACAGGATTATATGGCAGACGAAAGGCAAACATTGATTCTATGCACATTATATGAAGCAGCAGGTCCCGTAAAATTATTTACTTTAGCCAATGAATTACGCGTCACAGCTGCGACGATAAGCGCTGATTTAATAAAATTAGAGGAACAATTAGAACACTTTCAACTATCAATCCTGAGAAAAAGAGGATATGGCGTTGAGTTGAGCGGTCCTGAAAAAGCGAAGAGAAGGGCAATTAGTTATGTGATTGCCAAGTCATTAAAAGAGGATGAATTTTTATCTTTGATAGAAGACAGCCTTCAAAAGAAATTTGCTGTTCAAGAGAATGCCATTTCCGAGCGTCTGTTGCATCTCGTTAATCGAGAAAAGTTGCATGTTATTGAGGATGTCATGCGAGAATTAAAAAATGATACCCTCATATCAATTACGGATAACGCATATGTCGGGCTGATTGTTCATTTAGCGTTGGCAATTGAGCGCATTAAGCAAGGCGAAAAAATTGAAATGAATGCAGATTTTTTAAAACAGCTGAAACAGGAACCGGAATACGAGACTGCACGGAAAATAATTAGCCAGTTAACTTCACGTTTCAACATTGAAATTCCGGATGCTGAAATTGGGTATATTACGATGCATCTACAAGGGGCTAAGCTTCGTCAAAATGAAGAGAATTTACTCGAAGTTCCAAGTTTCCCAGTCGTGATGCAAGCGAAGCGTTTAATACAAAACGTGGAAGAAATTACAGGTTATCAGTTGACGAACAATGCCCCGCTTTTGGAAGGGCTTGTTACTCATTTGAGACCTGCTTTATATCGGATTGAACAAAATATGGGGATTTCCAATCCTTTGCTACAAAGCATACGTAAAGATTATAAGGATTTATTTCAAATTGTTTCGGAAGCATGCGAAAAGGTATTTACGAATTTAAAGATTCCTGATGAAGAAATAGGTTTCTTAGTGATGCATTTTGGTTCTGCCATTCTTGGTTTGACAGGGAAAGACAATTTGAAGGCGTATGTTGTTTGTTCTAGCGGCATCGGCACTTCAAAAATGTTGGCAACTCAGCTCCGGCGTGAGATTCGCGAGATCGAAGAAATCAGGAACGTCTCTGTTTTCGAACTCAATGAACTTCAAATTACGGATCGAGATTTAGTGATTTCGACCATTCACTTACAGGACTTCCCATATGAATATATTATGGTCAGTCCATTTTTAACGGTGGAAGAAGTAAATCAAATCGAATTATATGTAAAGAGGAAAATGCTCATTAAAACAGCATCACCTGAGTCAAAAGAAAATGATTCCAGCGTAGATACTGTCTTAGCACGATTGGAACGGATTCATTTCTATACAGAAGCCGCAGCGGATTTGTTATCGGGATTTAAACATTCGATAGAAAAAGAAGTCGTTCCGATAGAAACTTGTATACGAAATTTGTGTGAGCGCTTGGAAAATGAAAAAATCATTAAAAATGCGGAAGTGATAACGGATGCATTGTTTGCAAGGGAAGCATTGGGCGGGGTAGGGATTCCAGAAACGAAGTTGGCATTATTTCATACGAAACATGAACAAGTGCTAAAACCTTCGTTTACAGTGCATACGCTTCGGGAACCTATTGTAATGAAGGCGATGGACGGAAACGACATTGAAGTGAGTCAGATATTACTGTTGTTGTCGCCGGATCCGTATCACGAACCCGGATTAGAAGTGCTAAGTTTAATTAGTACTTTGATTATTGAAAGTGAATATAGTATCAAATTGTTCGAATCTGAGGATGAGACCCTGATTCATGCTTATTTAGGGTCGAAGTTTGAACAATTTGTAGATGAAAAAATTAAAAACTAGGAGTGTTTGTCATGTCATTATCAATTTTATCAGCAGAAAATATCGTTTTAAATAAGGTGCTAACAAACAAAGAAGAGGCGATTCGTTTTACGGGTCAGATTCTTGTTGATAGAGGATACGTTGAGCCAGCATATATCGAGAAAATGCTTGAGCGCGAAGAAATGGCTTCTACATTTATGGGGAATTCTGTTGCGATTCCGCATGGTACTGACGATGCAAAAACAGAAGTGAAGAACTCTGGGCTTGCGATTATCCAAGTCCCAGAAGGTGTCGACTTTGGCGATGGGAATATCGTTAAATTAATCATTGGAATTGCTGGAAAAGGCGATGAGCACTTAGAGATTTTATCTAACATTGCAATCGTTGTTTCAGAAGAAGAAAACGTTGAGAAAATCGTAAGTGCTTCAACTGCAGAGGAAGTTCTTTCATTCTTTGAAGGAGTTAACTAATATGCAAGCAGTGCATTTCGGCGCGGGAAATATCGGAAGAGGTTTTATCGGTAGCTTATTGTATCAATCAGGATATGAGACTTGCTTTATCGATGTGAACAGTGAAATTGTCGACTTGATAAACGAAAAGCAGGAATACATTGTTCAACTTGCAAATGTTACGCAGGATGAATCGATTGTGAAAAATGTTCGGGCCATTAATAGCGCGGTGGATCCTGATCTAGTGATTGAAGCTATCAAGAAGGCTGACCTGGTGACTGCGGCGGTTGGACCGAATATCTTGCCTCATATCGCAGGTCTGCTGGCTAAGGGTCTTCAACAACGTCTGACGCATACTGAAACGCCATTAACAATCATCGCTTGTGAGAACATGATTGGCGGTAGTGCGTTTCTTAAAGAAAAAGTTTATGAACAGTTAAGTGAAGAAGAAAAAACGCTCTTTGACAAGCGTTTTAGCTTTCCCAATGCAGCGGTAGATCGTATCGTCCCAAACGAGGTAAACGAAGACAAGTTACTTGTTAAAGTAGAACCTTTTTATGAGTGGGTTGTGGAAGATGCCGATATTATCGGCGAGAATCCACCTGTTAAAGGAATTACTTTTGTTCAAGATTTAGAGCCGTTCATTGAGAGAAAGCTTTTCACAGTGAATACTGGTCATGCGACTGCAGCGTATTTGGGCTATCAAGCAAATATAGACATCATTCACGAAGCATTAGCTGATGAGACTGTAAAAGCAACTACAGAGAAGGTATTGCAAGAAACGGGCAGACTTCTTGTAGAGAAAAATAAATTCGATGAAGAAGATCATAACGACTATATTCAAAAAATCATTGGCCGTTTTTCTAATCCATTTATTACTGATGTGACGACGAGAGTTGGGCGTTCACCGGTACGTAAATTGCAATCGAATGATCGATTCATCAGCCCCGCGCAGCAGTATTATGATTTGTTTAGTGAAGTTCCTGAGAATTTAGTATCTGCGATTGCAGCTGCATTTCGTTATGATTTCGCGGAGGATCCTGATGCTGTCGAGATTCAAAAAACGATTCGAGAAGAAGGACTAAGTTTTGCAATTGAAAAATATACAGGCTTGAAACCGGGGTCAGTTTTATTTACGTCCATTGAAGATCAATATAGCAAGCTTGGATAAAAACTAGTAGCCGGAAGAGGACACGCTCTTTCGGCTTATTCATGCAAATTAGCATTGAAAACAATAAAACAATTAATTCCGATTGGTTTAATATGTTAAAAACCTTGACAATGACAATGTGACTGTATTATGATTGTTCTAACAACTTCATAAACTTATCAAGAGAAGCTAAGGGACTGGCCCGTTGAAGCTTCAGCAACCTCTGCATAGCAGGAAGGTGCTAATTCCAGCAAGGGTGACTCCTTGGAAGATAAGAGCAATGGAATATTATTTATTCAACCCTCTTTTCTATCGAAAAGGGGGTTTTTTATATTCATTTTATGAAGAATCACAAAAAAAAAGAGAGTAGGCTGAATGATGAGTAGAATTGTTATTATTTCGGGAAGTCCATTGGCGCCATCGCGTACAGATCTCGTTCTTCGCTATGTAGAATCGATATTACAAGAGAAAGGTATTACAGTTGATTATATTGCCGTTCCTGATTTGCCGCCGGAAGATTTGGTCTATGCGCGCTTCAACAGCCCGGCGATCCGAGGTGTTATTGAACGAGTTGAAAATGCGGACGGAATTATTATCGGTTCTCCGGTATATAAGGCATCATACACAGGCGTACTTAAAGCGCTCCTCGATTTGTTGCCGGAAAATGCATTCCGGGATAAACCTGTTTTGCCATTCATGGTCGGTGGAAGTATCGCACATTTGCTGGCGGTTGAATTTTCATTGAAACCTATCATTCATAATTTGAAAGGTGTTTCAACGCAAGGTGTTTTTTTCGAAGATTCTTCAATCGATAAAGAAAGTAGCGGAAATCCGATAAAAGAAACCGATTGCGAATTCAGATTACAAAGCCAATTAGAGGAATTGCTAAATGCGATTGCAGAAAAGCACCGCGCAACTCAATTAGTCGGAAACTTTAGATAAATATGAGGAGGAAGCGACGATGACGAAAAAAAGAATGTATTTAAATGCATTTGAAATGAGCACGGCAGGATTCCAATCACACGCATTATGGAGGCATCCGGAAGATAATACACCGGGATACAAAGATATTGAATACTGGACGCATCTTGCAAAAGTATTAGAAAAAGGCCGCTTCGATGGCGTGTTTCTGGCGGATGTATTAGGCGTATACGATGTCTACAAAGATTCCAGGGATCCAGCAATCATTAATGGCATGCAAGTGCCAGTAAACGACCCGGCTTTTGTGATTCCAGTTATGGCATCAGTCACAAAACATCTTGGCTTTGGATTAACTGCCTCTACAACCTATGACCATCCATACACGTTTGCACGAAAAATGTCTACACTAGACCATTTAACGAAAGGAAGAATCGGATGGAATATCGTAACTTCTTATTTAAATAGTGCTGCAAAAAATATCGGGCTCGATCAACAAACATCTCATGACGAACGTTACGAGAAAGCGGACGAATATATGGAAGTTGTTTATAAATTATGGGAAGCAAGCTGGGAAGACGATGCGGTCGTCGTAGATAAAGAAAAAGGGATTTATACTGACCCTTCTAAAGTCCATGATATAAATCATGATGGCAAATACTATCAAGTGCCGGGCAATCATATATGCGAGCCTTCTCCGCAGCGAACGCCTGTTATTTTCCAAGCAGGAGCGTCTTCGCGAGGTCGAAAGTTTGCGGCCGATCATGCGGAATTAGTGTTTGTATCCTCACCTTCACTCGAGAAAACGAAAGACATTGTTTTGAAGTTCCGTAAAGACATAGTGGATTCGGGTAGACGAGCCGATGATGTAAAGGTGATTACAACCGTTACGCCAATTGTGGCGCCGACATTTGAAGAAGCCATAGCAAAACTTGAAGATTATAAGCAGTATATTAGTCATGAAGCGGCGCTAGCCTTGGTAGGCGGCTGGACGGGTATCAATTTAGATGAACTAGATCCAAACCAAAAAGTCGAGTACATTGAAAATGATGCAATGCGTTCAATTTTACAAGGTTTTGCGGGCATGACAGTCCATGAGATAGCTGAAAAAGTTGCCCTTGGCGGACTCGGAGAATTAATCATCGGTGATCCAGAGCAGATTGCTGATACGCTCGAAGAATGGATGGACTATGCGGATATCGATGGATTTAATATTGTCTATTCAATTACGCCTGGTTCATTTGAAGATTTTGTAGAGCTAGTTGTTCCAGTTCTACAAGAGCGTGGGTTAGTCCGCCGCGAGTATGAGGATGGAACGTTCCGGAATAATTTATTTGGAAGAGACCAACTCTCAGAAGAACATCCAGCAAAACAAGTTCGTAAACAAGTTATTCAAGAAGCTGTTTTAAATTAAGGTTTTTCCGTATGTAGTGGTTTAAGTTTAAGCACTACGCTGGTAGTCATAGAAAAAGTTGAATGATTAAAACATATTACCGGGTACTTGAATGGATTCATTGTTCAAGTACTTGGTTTTTCTCTATATACCACTGATTTTCGTTTCGGGCGGACGCTTTCCTGCGGGCGAGCGCCAAGGGCGGAAAGATATAGTTCAATCTTTCCCTATCGCTTCGTCGCTTCGCTCCTGCGGGGTCTTGGCTGTCTTGCTATTTTCGTGGGGGTCGCCGCCCTACACTACAATCAACTATAAATTTCATTTAATAAAAGTACAAATTAGCAATGCTACATTTTCAATTTATTGAAAATTAAAAATAAAGGTAGGGGAATAAAGATTATTATGGTAAGATTAATGAAAAATGTAGTGCATAACTCTGGAAAATTAAAGTGGTATAAAAGTTGAGTATCAGGTTTAATTAGATAATCTATTATGCGTTAAGGGGGGAATTTTAATGGGATGGGTAATGTTTGTCATAATTGCGTATCTGCCAATTATATATAGAATTCATAGACATCTTGATTATTTGGAGAAAGAAGTAAAAAGATTAAATGGCGGGAATGATCTTTATTAAGGAAGCGCATTCAGAGGGGGTGCATAGTTTGGCAAGTAACAAAGAAACGCCCGAAGAAAAAAGAGAACGATTGAGACAAAGTGAATTGAAAAATAATCCAACAGGTTCATTAAACGATGGGTTAAATAGGGGAAGTAGCGTGAATCTAACTGACTTAGCAGGCGGGCTGGGTTGGAAAGGCATGGGGATACTGATTGTTGTATTAATAGTTGGGTATGTTTTATATAAACTGTTTCTATAATGGATTCACTTAACTGAACATAATAAGAACAGTCTTCCGCAAATGGGCCGTTTTGTTGCATGAATTTTGGTACGTGTTCACGGTCAAGAAAAGCGAAAGGGGCGATATCCAATTTATTTACTTATAACAGCGATCTTGACAGTGTTAATGTTTATAGCAGGATATAAAACTGCGGAAAAGACAAATAAAAAGAGGTGAGTTATTACAGTTGCAGCAGTTACCCCGCAATCGGGCGCGTTTGTAAAAATACAAAAGCCAAATTCCTCGCTAGAAGTAAGGAGGAATTCGGCTTTTTTTATAGTAACCCATCAATCGCATGAAACGTAGGTTGTTGCTGATCAAATGTTGCAATGTAATCGAATCCAACTGACTGCAGCAACTCCAATGATTCTTTGAAATCAAAAGCGATTTCCCCTATGCGGTGTGCATCCGAACCTAGTGTGATGATTTCTCCGCCGCTTTGTTTATAAAGTTTTAACACGTCTTCGCTCGGCATCGTATGAGGCAATCCGTAGCGTACCCCCGATGTATTAATTTCGATTCCTTTCCCCGCAGGAATAATTTCATTGAAGATAGCCGACAATTCATCATGGAAATGCGCTGACGGCTGTTCTTTAGAATAGCGTTTGACTAGATCGACGTGTCCTAATACATTAAATCCTTTAAAGTTTTTCACACAGTCAAAAAGTTCATCATAATAGACTTTGTAGGCTTCTTCAATTGTCCGTCCTTCGAAAATTTCCCCATAATGCAAACTCTTCTTTTCGGTCGTATGCATCGAACAAATGACAAAATCAAATAACTCATTGTCCATTAAAGCCTCATATTTATGTAGTAAGTGGGGCTGTACACCAATTTCAATTCCTTTTTTCAAACGAATTTGTCCATCATATTTCGTTTGCAAACTCGCAATCGTCTCGCTGTATTCGCGTAAATCGAGATCGAAAATAATAGTTTCATCCGGATATTCATAATCGATATGTTCAGTAAAACAAATTTCCTTCAATCCTTTTTCAATGGAACCAACGACCATATCTTCCATTGAAGTAGTGCAGTCCGCAGAAAAATGGCTATGCATATGGTAATCAAACATTAAAATTCCTCCTTGTGTTGACAATCAGTATTTCATATATTATAGTAATAAACAACTTCACTCTAGTAAAGTGGTAAAGTGATTGGTGGAAAGGTGTGAAAATTACGATTGTATAATGATTATAGAATGAATGACCAAAATGTCAAAGACTATCAAAAGTATGAACGTACCATTAAAACAATCAATAAAAGATTTAAAACATATGGTTATGAACGAATTAAAACACCGATGTTTGAACAATACGATCTTTACTCACAAGTAAAAAGCTCCATCAATAAAAGAGAAATGATAAAAATAATTGATCGAACAGGTGATGTATCGGTATTAAGACCGGATATAACGGTTCCGATTACAAAACAATTAGCAGATAACTATCCCGAATTACCGAATGATTTACGCTATTATTACGTACAAGATGTTTTCAGACAATCATTACTAGAAGAGGGCAGTATTGAAGGTACTCAAGCAGGTGTGGAGTATTTTTGTGAAACCTCTGCAGAAGCTGATGCGGAAGTAATTGCACTCGCTTGCCATACATTGAAAGACTTAGGGTTCAGTGATATTAAACTCGAAATAGGCCATGCTAGTTTCTTCCATGAATTTATTCGAATGATAGATTTAGATGCTGCTGATGTGGAGCAGTTAAAGGGTTTAATTCAAGCTAAAAATATTGTTGAACTGGGACCTTTCCTTCGTCAATTCAACATAACTGAAGACATTATCGAAGCGATTGTTACGATTCCGATGTTATACGGGAATCCAGTGGAAGTAAGTGAGCGCGCACGGAAAATAGTCCAAACGGAAAAAATGGACGAAACGCTAGACTATCTGTTAGAAGTATATGAAATTCTTAAATTATACGGATTAGAGAATAATATCGTATTGGATTTAGGGCTTATCAATCATATGGGGTATTATTCGGACGTTATATTTCAAGGGTTTGTCGAGAAATTTGGTAAGCCTGTCTTAATGGGCGGCCGCTACAATCATTTGGGCAATGAATTCGGAGCGGATTTACCGGCAATCGGTTTCGCTTGTGAAGTAGAGTCGCTCCTCAATGCGTTAACAACCGATACAGTGTCACCACGAACACCGATTGATATTAAGTTACTTTACGATGAAGAAAACTTAAAAGAATCCATTCTAATTGCCAATGAATTGCGTGAGCGAAACTATACAGTTTTATCTTATCCGGTAGAAAAAGCATCATCCAATGTACAAAATAGCATTTATCAATTACTGATCACATCTAAAGAAAATATATTCAAATATCGGGATGAACAAACCTCATTCCAATCTTTAAATGAATTACTCAAGTTATTGAACGGCGCGAAAGGAGCAATGTAAGTGGATTATCTAACATTAGCCATTGCGACTGGACGTACGTCAAAACAGGCAATGAAACTACTCGAACAAGCAGGATTGAACTTTCCTGATTATAACAATAAGAGCCGGAAGCTCGTCATTTACGATGAAACAAAAACAGTTAAGTTAATCTTTGTGAAAACAGCAGATTTAACAACATACGTTGAAAAAGGTGCGGCGGATGTCGGGATTATTGGAAAAGACACCATCATGGAAGAACAACCTGATGTCTATGAACTTGTGGATCTTAACTTCGGAAAATGCCAAGTTGTTGTTGCAGGATTTCCAACCCGAAAAATCCGAAACGGAGCTCCTATAACTGTCGCAACAAAGTATCCACTAATTACGAAAGCATTTTTCGATAGAAAAGGGATTCGAGTTGAAACGATAAAACTCAATGGTTCCATCGAATTGGCCCCGCTAATCGGTTTATCCGAAGTGATTGTCGATATTGTTGAAACCGGAACGACATTGAAAGAGAACGGTCTTGTCGTATTGGATAAAATCGTCGATATCAGTGCAAGACTAATTGTCAATAAAGCAAGTTTCGCTACAAAAACGTACCAAATTGAACAGTTTATTTCGAAGTTGAAAGCAGTATTGGAGTGATGATCTTTGAAGATACTTACTGGCGAACAATATAAAGCAGAATTGAAAAATAGCAGTACAACAAGCCTGAATAATGAAGAATTAGATCGAGTTGTTTTGAAAATCATTGAACAGGTTCAAGAAAAAGGCGACGAAGCACTCAAGGATTACACGGCCCAATTTGACAAAGTGGAGCTGGAGACTTTACTCGTTTCAGAACAAGAAATGATTGAAGCCAGAACGCTTGTCAGTGAGGATTTTATTCTTGCAATCAAGAAGGCCCATGAAAATATAAAAGCTTTTCATGAGGAACAAACAGAAAAGTCTTGGTTTACAACGAAAGAAAGCGGTATTTTACTTGGTCAAAAAATTACGCCTCTCGCGAGTGCAGGAATCTATGTGCCCGGTGGTAAAGCTTCCTATCCTTCAACCGTCTTGATGAATGCGATTCCTGCAAAAATAGCTGGGGTAAAAAAGATTGTTATCACGACGCCAGCAGGGAGAGACGGGAAAATCAATCCGCATGTTCTTGTTGCTGCTGCTGAAGTCGGGATTGAAACGATTTATAAAGTTGGTGGTGCACAAGCTATCGCGGCATTGGCATATGGGACGGAGACGGTGCAAAAAGTTGCGAAGATTGTTGGCCCTGGAAATGCTTACGTTGCACGTGCGAAAAAGTGGGTGTTCGGAGATGTCGCGATTGATATGATCGCCGGTCCGAGTGAAATTTGTGTCGTTGCGGATGAAACCGCAGTTCCTCGCTACGTGGCTGCAGATTTATTGTCGCAAGCGGAGCATGATGAACAAGCGACAGCCGTTTGCATTACGACAAGTCAATCATTTGCTGAGGAATTAAAGTTAGAAGTAGAAAAACAAACGGCTTTATTAGAACGAAAATCGATTATTGAAAAGTCGATTGCTGATAATGGACGGATTGTACTCGTTGATACATTAAATAAAGCATTTGAATTGGTCAATAAACTTGCGCCAGAACATTTACAACTAATGATTGTAAATCCGATGGAACAAATGCAATTCATTGAAAATGCAGGCGCAATTTTCTTAGGGAACCACTCACCAGAAGCGTTAGGTGATTACATAGCAGGTCCAAATCATACATTGCCGACTAGTGGAACATCAACTTTTTCATCGCCACTCGGCGTGTATGACTTCATTAAACGATCAAGCATCATTCATTATTCCGAGCAAGCTTTACAGTCTGTAACAGATGATATTATAACTTTGGCAAATGCAGAAGGGTTATCGGCCCATGCAAATTCAATTGCGATTCGAAAGGCGGAAAAATAAAATGCGTAGTGCATCAATTTCAAGAGCAACAGCTGAAACATCGATTTCAATGGATTTTTCAATTGATGGGAGTGGGGTAACGGATATACAAACAGGTGTCGGTTTTTTTGATCATATGCTGACTTTGTTTACGAAGCACGGTTTATTCGACTTGAAGGTTGCGTGTGATGGCGATATTGAGGTTGACCAACATCATACCGTCGAAGATATCGGAATCGTATTGGGGCAAGCATTTAATGAAAGCATTGGAACAAAAGAAGGAATTGACAGGTATGCGAATGTGACGATTCCGATGGATGAAGCCTTGTCAACCGTGTCGATTGATATTAGCGGGCGTCCATTTTTCGTTTACCATGTTGAAGGGTTGAAAGATAAGGTAGGGCAGTTTGATACGGAATTAGTGGAAGAGTTTTTTCAAGCGTTCGTCAGCCATGCAAAAGTGACGTTACATATTAACCTACAGTATGGAAAAAACACTCACCATATAATTGAATCGATTTTCAAAGCTTTCGGCCGCGCGTTAAGTGCAGCTAGTAAGATTAACCCGGATGTTAAAGGGATTCCATCGACAAAAGGATTGCTATGAATCTCAAAAGAAATTTGTATTATATCTAGGTAAGAAATTCACTTAAATTATGATAAACGCTATTTATTGATTGGAGTGGAAGGCGACGACTCCAGCGGGAAAAGCGAGACAGTCGAGACCCTGGACTAAGCGTAGCGAAAGCCGTGACGAAGAACGGCTTTTGCGAACGAAAAGCGAAGCGTTTGGGAGCATAGATATAAAGGCTGTAAAATTTTGCAAAGACCGCAAAATTATACAAATCGAACTCTTCGTTGTTCGATTGGCTCGGCCTCGCCCGCGGAAAGCGTTCGTCTGGAACGGAAATCAGCGCTATACAATTTTATACTATTAATCCGAAAGAAGGCGATTGTACGTGATTCTTTTTCCAGCAATTGATATTCGAAATGCTAAGTGTGTTCGATTAATACAAGGTGATTATGATCAAGAAATTATATACGGTGATTCACCGACTGAAATGGCGCTGCTATGGGAGAAGCAAGGGGCGGAATACATACATATTGTTGATCTTGATGGTGCGAAAACTGGTGATTCTACAAATCGACTCGCAATCCAAGCTATTGCAAAAGCTGTTTCAATTCCAATCCAAGTCGGCGGCGGAATCCGATCAATGGATATTATTGATGAGCACATTGAAAATGGTGTCAGTCGAATTATTATTGGGACGGCTGCCATCACAAATCGTCCATTTTTGGAAGAGGCAGTTAAAAAATACGGTGATCAAATCGCTGTTTCAATCGATGCCCGTAACGGATTAGTCGCTACAGATGGTTGGACCGAGACAAGTGATACATTAGCCACCGACTTAATAAAAGATTTAGCTGAAATCGGCGTGAAAACAGTCGTTTACACAGATATATTAAAGGACGGCATGATGCAAGGACCGAACTTTCGAGAACTAAAAGAAATAAATGCTGCATCATCAATCGATATTATTGCTTCAGGCGGCGTTACCACTAAAAATGATTTCGAACTGTTAAAAGAGATGGATCTTTACGGAGCCATAATGGGCAAAGCACTTTATGAAGGCACTGTTACGATAGACGAACTTCTGGGAGGAAACGAGAATGACCAGTAAACGAATTATTCCATGTTTAGATGTTGATAAAGGCAAAGTCGTCAAAGGCCGGAAGTTTGAAAACATTAAAGAAGTCGCTGAACCAATTGATTTGGCTAGAAAATATGTAGCAGACGGTGCAGATGAACTTGTGTTTTATGATATTACAGCGTCCACGGATAATCGCCCATTATTTTTAGAAACGATTGCTACAATCGCGAAAGAAGTTCCGATTCCTTTCATCGTCGGCGGGGGCATTCGAACGCTCGAAGACATACAAAACTTATTAGATTTAGGAACGGACAAAGTATCAATCAATAGTTCCGCACTAGAAAACCCTCAATTTATAAAAGAAGCTGCAAACAAATTTGGTTCTGAAAGAGTTATTTTATCGATGGATGTTAAAAGAGTCGGTCCTTCTAAATGGCATGTATTTAGTAAAGGCGGAAGAGTAGATACGGGCTTAGATGCCATAGAGTGGGCGATTCAAGGAGAACAGCTCGGCGCGGGTGAACTAGTTGTCAACAGTATCGATGGAGACGGCGAGAAGGAAGGTTATGACCTTGAGCTGAATCGCACGATAGCCGATGCAGTCAGTATTCCCATTGTGGCGAGCGGCGGGGCAGGGAAGATGGAAGACTTCGATAAAGTCTTAACAGAAGGGAAAGCCGATGCAGCACTTGCAGCCTCCGTTTTTCACTACAATGAAATCAACATCCGTACTTTAAAAGATTATTTGAAAACTAACGAGTAAGGACTGATGGACAATGACAATAGAAATTGAATCTGTTTCATTCGATGAAAAAGGACTCGTTCCAGCTATCGTACAAGATAGCCAATCTGGAAAGGTCTTAATGTTAGCGTATATGAATGAAGATGCGTTAACAAAAACAATTGAAACAAAAGAAACTTGGTTCTTCAGTCGATCCCGCCAAGAATTATGGCATAAAGGGGCAACATCTGGAAACCGTCAAATTGTGAAGCAACTCTCATTTGATTGCGATAGCGATGCGGTACTCGTCCAAGTCGAACCGATGGGACCTGCTTGCCACACAGGCGAGACGTCTTGCTTTTATAAAACGGGTTTCGAAAGTGAAACCTCAAATCGCGAAATCGTGCACGAAATCATCTCTGAAATCAAAAATCGCCGTGTGAATCCGGTCGAAGGATCATACACATCCTATCTTTTCCGAGAAGGAATCGATAAAGTGCTCAAAAAAGTCGGCGAAGAATCGAGCGAGGTAATTATCGGTGCAAAAAATGAAGATAAAGCTGAATTAACGAGTGAACTCGCTGACCTACTTTATCATTCCCTCGTACTAATGGAGATTGCTGATGTGAGTTTGTCTGATATAAAAGACGAACTACTAAAAAGGCGCGCATAATCTTAACGAAACCACTTACTGGGTTAATATCTTGTAAGTGGTTATTTTTTGTCTATTT
The DNA here is from genome assembly GCF_013184495.1 of Sporosarcina jiandibaonis. Lineage (GTDB taxonomy): Bacteria > Bacillota > Bacilli > Bacillales_A > Planococcaceae > Sporosarcina > Sporosarcina jiandibaonis. Next base: position 151,841 of record NZ_JAAOIY010000003.1, read on the forward strand.
ACATATCGGTAGAACTATTAGAATATATGGTATAGAGAGAATATAAGGGATGGAGTGATAAAATTGGGCAAGGTTTATGAGACAAGGCATGTATTTATGGCAATTGCAATCGTTGTCCTGCTTATTTCTCCGATTCTCCTCTTAATCACACCGTCGATTGTTGCAGATAGCTTGTATTACTCGCCTGATAATTGGGATGTCATCGTACCAGGAGAAGGATATGTCCTCTACGTCATTGCTTTTCTACTATTAGTGTTATCTCCGGCAATTCTTTTCTTTTTAGATATTAACAAGACTTCAATTATTTTTAGCATTATTTTAATACTGGCCAGCGGTTTTTCCTTCTATTTTGCGTCAGCAACCTTTACGGCCTTATCAAATGATTCCATCTCATATAGAACCCTTTTTGCTACAGAAAAGCACATCTATAATTGGGATGAAATAGAAAAAGCTGTTTATTACGATCGTCTACCTGGCGATGGTTTCTCCAACTATGAATTTATTTTCAACGATGGCAATAGCATGAAGTTAACCGAAACGGGCCATGTAAAAGAACATAGCAGCAGTATACGCGGGATGGTCATTGTTGAATATGTATTGGAAGAAAAATAAACAGCAGTTGGAAGGGGAGAAGGAATTGAGACATAAATATGTTTTAATAGCATTATTCATTTTGGTTTTGTCCAGTTTGTCAGCCTGTAGTGACAAGAAAATGGGGAATCCTGTAATTGAAAATTCTTCAATTGAAATCGGTACAACACAAAATCCTAATGATGGTTTATTGCATTTCCTCATACAAATTCACGATTCCGGAATGGAACCAGATCAAGAATACAAAGTTAGATTTGTCATTCAAAATCCTTATATTAGTGATTTGATTGAAACGGAAAAACTCGAAATTCCTGAAACTTATAAAACATTGCATGTAGAAAATGCTATTCTAACGGGTAGTTCTTGGGAAATAAAAAAAGAATTTACACTAGATGAATTAAAAAAATCTATTAAAAAGAATCAAGCTATCATTGTAGAACTTTATGATGAGAATCGTACGATCGCCCAAGAAGTCATTACAACTATTAAAGATAACAGAGGAGAGCCTATAGTAAAAGTTAACTCAGAAGCAAAAATGGAACAGATAGAACTAAAAGAAACAAATGAAATAGCTATATTCGGTGAAGCAGTGAGAGATTCGATCGAAGAACCAGGTATTGTCGATATCATAAATCCTCCATATAAATTCAATCTTGGTGAAGAATCTTACTTTCTTTGGATTACAGAAGATGATGGATATATTATGAACTCCGAAGACACTCATACTATCTACTCGCTTTCAAATCGTTCATTTAAAAAGGTTAAGGAGTTTATCGTTAATAAAGATTGAATACTCTTTATCGCAAAATAAAAACACCTCTTCAAATTGATTTATACAATTTGAAGAGGTGTTTGTTCATTCGTCAATATACTCGCCGTGAAGTTGTTTTCTATTCTTCTCGAGTAGTTTATCGAAATAGGAAGGTGATTTTTCGTTTGGTTGCGGGGAATCGTCAATTTTCTTACGAGTAGAGTTTTCGACTATTTTTTTGTAGATGACCTGATTTAATACAGATAGAAGTTGCGCTTTAACAAAGGCTTTGTTTTCGTCTCGAACTGAATATTGAACTTGAACTGGTATCTCGTCTCTATCAAGTTTGCTTTCGTTCAGGATTTGAGGTTGTTTGAACTCGTCTTCAAGAGCATGATTATAGCCTTCTTTTTTATCGGTTTCTTTAATGATAAAATGCAAAATCGTAAACCATTGTTCAATATCATTTTGGGCTCTTCGATATTCAGGTGTGTTTTTATTCAAACTTGAATTTGAATCGGTATAAAAACGAACAATCTGTATAGGTCTTACTAGGTCTTTCATAATTAGTTTAAGTTCCATAGACTGAATGCGTTCACTGTTTGAAGTTTTTTTGGGAGGATCGTCGTTTATTGGTTCAAGTTCATTCAATAATATTCTAGCTGACTGTGATTGCCTTGACACTGTTGAAATTGATGAGCTGTCTTCTATAATCTGAATCGCCAAAAGAGCGGAATACGGATAGTCAAACATCTGATAAGACATCCCGATTGAAACGTCTTTAATTGTCTGTACTTCATTATTTTCGGGAACCCAAAAATAGATGCGTTTATTTATATCATCTACCACGATCTTTGATAATAAATCATAAGAAACATAGGATTGGGTTTCATGATAATTTCCGGCTTCGGGCAACAACGTCGAAAGTTGATGCTTTTGCTTCGCTTTTCTATTGACCTCCATAAGCGCCACAATTACCCATAAAATAACCGTGATGATTGCAAAAAGACCGAGATATATGAAGGCTGATAGAACCGATTGATTAAATAGGAGATAAATAAACAATGAAACCCCGATAATTGGCGAAAGACACCCAAGTGCAAAAAATGAGTTCGATAATTTAGTTGGCACAGACTACACCTCGATTTACTAATGATAAATACTATACGAATAGCGGGACGGATAGTTCCAAAATATAAAACATCGTAAAAAATAGAATAGTATTAATGACAACAAATGCATTGGGGGTAATAGGGATTTTCTGTTTTGGAGTTAATGCTCTTCTATATGGGGAAAGAGTAAAATAACTGGTGACCATATATAATAACCATCGCCTATCTAATTCCGAAAGCGGAATAGGGTAGGCGATTTCTCGTTTACTTTTTAGTTAATAACCGTACAGCGAATTGGACAATCAGTGCTAAGCCGAGCCCAAACGATGTGATAATAAATAAGGACAAAATGCCGATTAAATCACCTTGACCATTAATGTCTTGTATATAGCTTCGAAACAACTCGAAAAAAGCGATGACAAAAACAGCGCAAAATATATAAAAAGCAATCCTTAATTTATAAAATAACAAAGCGGAGAAAGCAATTCCGATGATTAGGCTGAAAACCGAAAAAGCAATAAAGTTTAAAATTTCGACGTCATGACCTAAAACATTTCGAACCCCGACAACTAATAGGACAAAAGTTGTTAAACCCGCAACGATTCCTACTTTACCAAAGTTATTTTCCACCAAGCGCACCTACCTTCTAATCTATGATACCGAATTACCGTGTACATTTGAACAAAAATGGTTGAAATAACAAAAACCCCACTCGATTATGAGTGGGGCGAATGCTAGTTTTTAATTAGTCTCTTTTTGCGATAATAACCAGTTTTCCGTGATCCAATTCTTTTTCGGCATCGTCTGCTTCTTCAGCGGTCAATCCAGCGGCTTCCATTTGACTGCGTAATTCATCTCCGCGAGAGGATACTAAGTTTTTCATGCTATTGAGGAAACCTTGTTCCTTCATGCCAACTTCTTCGGTATCCAATGCCTCTGAAATATCTTCTTCTCTTTGCTTATAATGTGCAAAGATATAAATGTCATCACGTGAATAGCCTTGCATTTCCAATTTCTCAACTTCTGCTTTTGCTTGAACTGCATTTTCTACGATAGATTTCATAGTATATATTCCCTCCAATTTTATTTCTTACTTTTTATATACCAACATTTCACTGACTTTAAACAACTATAAAACGAATAACCGAGTATGAAATGAATTACTAATTCATATTTTAATAGAATAAAGAATTAGTCAACAGCATATCAAGTAGAAGAATCCCGAGATTTAAGAAGAATATCCCTTTTTATAATAAAACCTAATCTGATTATACGGAAAAATCGTTGTATTTAAAAAGTTTAATAGTATAATCTATAATAAGCTACTATCTTTCGGTAGGCACTTACAGTCGATCAGCATTATCTCCAAGAGTACAAGCTTACTGGGGTTGTAGGAAATATACTACGAGGGGGAATTCAGTTGAACAAGACGAAAATGCGTGCCTTATTATTTCTAGTCATTGGTTTACTTGTTGTTCTTTCTGCCTGTAATGGTGGATCTGGAGGCAAGAAAAATATTGCGATCGGACCGCCAGCGAGTGAAACGAATAACGTATCGAAACTCATATTAAAAGCCTATGGTATCGAAGACGGGGACTATAATAAGTTCCAAGAAGGCTTTGGCGACGCAGCGGACGGCGTTCAAGATGGAAATATCGATGTTTCGATCGGGATTCTGGGATTGCCGGCAGGCAGTATCGAAAGTCTACAAGCTTCTTCCAAAGATGTAAAAATGCTAAGTCTTTCTGATGAAGCAATTAAGTACATCGAGGAGAATTCAGGGTACAGACGCTTGACGATTCCGAAAGATACGTATGATTTCTTGACAGAAGATGTTGAAACTGTAACCGCGTACGCAGTTTTAATGGGCAACACAGATACGATTGACGAAGAGCTCGGATATCAATTGGCGAAAATCATGGTTGAAAATGCAAGTGAAAACACGCATGATCAAGCTAAACAAATGACACTTGAAAATGCGCTTCGCGGTGCTGAAGGGTTATTAATCCATCCTGGAGCAAAAAAATACTATGAAGAACAAGGGCTGACTGTTGATAACGAAGTAGCAGAGCTAACGGCAAATGAAAGCGACCGAAAAACTGAATTTATCCTCGGAACAGGAAGTCAGGGGGGGACGTATTACCCGCTTGGTGGAGAAATGGCTACCATTTGGAATAAACATATCGACGGCATTAACGTGACGAATACAGAAACAGGCGCTTCAGTGGAAAACTTGGCAAGCATTCGTGATGGTAATATGGATTTAGGAATGGCGGTTCATGTACCAGCGGGCCAAGCATTAAAAGGCGAGGCGGACTTCAAAGATAATGAAGTAAAGAATGCAGCATTCATCGGGCATATTTATCCAGAGGTCATTCAAATCATTACAAGAGAAAAAACTAAAATTGAAAGCCTTGACGATCTAAAATAATTATAGCGATAGAGAGGGGATACGCGACATGAAAAATGTTCAGCAAGTCGATGCACAAGCAATCCTTGAAAAGTATGATAAGGAAAATCAATTTCGTACTCAAATTGGAAAATGGGCGTGGGTCGTAACATTTCTCGGCGTCGCGTTGACAATCTTTCATTTGTATACGGGTTATTCGGGAACACTTCCCACGCAGAAACAAGGGGCAATTCATCTTGGCACGGCATTAGGAATTATATTTCTCCTATACCCAGCCAAAAGAGCCTGGATGAAAACGCAAAAAACCGTTCCTTGGTACGATGTAGTCCTTGCTTTTTCTGCAATGTATGTGGCATACCATAAAATAATTTTTTTCGATTCGATTTTACAAAGTCGCATATCGGGTTACAGCATGCCCGATGTCATTATTTCAATCCTCGGCATCCTTCTCGTTCTTGAAGCGACGAGAAGGACTGTCGGTTTGCCGATTGTTATTGTGGCGAGTGTGGCCATGTTGTACGCAGTTTTCGGTAAATGGATACCGACACAAATTTTATCGCATCCTGGATTTGCAATTGAACGACTCGGACCGAATCTTTGGTTCCAAGAGAGTGGTGTTTTTGGAACACCGATTCAAATTTCGGCAAAGTTCATCTATCTCTTTTTATTTTTCGGGGTTATTTTAGTTCACACCCCGATTGGCAAGTTCTTTAATGATATCGCTTTCGCGTTGACCGGCCGTTATACTGGTGGAACAGCGAAGGCGGCGGTTGTAGCAAGTGCATTACAAGGAACTGTCTCTGGTAGTTCAGTAGGTAATACAGTTGCATCTGGATCATTTACAATTCCAATGATGAAAAAAGCTGGTTTCACGCCGGAATTTGCGGGTGCTACAGAAGCTTCTGCATCAACTGGCGGACAAATCATGCCGCCCATGATGGGTGCTGCAGCTTTTATCATGATGGAGTATTTGGGTGTTTCATACGCAACGATTATGTTGGCTGCACTCGTCCCAGCTATCCTTTATTTCACAGGTATATTTATCGGGACTCATTTTGAAGCGAAAAGATTAAAAATTTACGGAATGCCAAAAGATAAATTGCCTATATTTAAGGACTTGATGGTTAAAAACGGCTATATGCTTATTCCGTTATTCGTGATCATCGGGACGATCATGATCGGGTATACGCCGCAGCGTGCAGCTTTATACGGGATACTATCAGCATTTCTCGTAGCTTATGTACGTAAAGAATCTCGAATGAATATACGCGAAATTGTAAATGTATTAGAGCAAGGAGCCAGAGTTGCGCTTCCGGTTATTGCTGCCGTTGCAACTGCCGGAGTTATAGCGGGAGTAGTCAGCATTACTGGGCTAGGCTCCAAATTCGCGGCAGGGGTAATCGCATTATCACAAGGACATCTTCTATTTGCACTGTTCTTCACGATGGTTGCTTGTATCGTGCTTGGCATGGGTCTGCCAACGACAGCAAATTATGTAGTGACAGCAACGATTGCTGCACCTGTGCTTATTAATGATTTTGCGGTCACGCCGCTAGCCGCGCATATGTTTGTTTTCTATTTTGGTATCGTTGCAGATATCACGCCTCCTGTTTGTTTAGCGGCATATGCGGGAGCTGGAATAGCGAAAGGAAATCCATTTAAAACTGGGGTTACTGCTGTAAAACTAGCCATAGCAGCGTTCATTATTCCGTATATATTTATCTACAATCCAATACTTGTGCTTGTCGATGCGACTCCGCTTAAATTATTACTGGCAGTAACAACTGCAATTTTAGGCATGATAGGTGTGAGTAGTGCGGTTATTGGTTACTTTGCTAGAAGTTCAAGAATATGGGAACGAGTTGCTTTATTTGGAGGGGGACTAATGTTAATCGTCCCTGAATTAATGACTAGTGCAATTGGATTCGTTTTACTTGCAGCAATTTGGTTTATTCAATCAAGAAGACCTGATGAAGCTAAAGACGAATTGGAATCGAGCGCCATAACAGTATAAGATAGGAAGCTAATCCGTATCGGGTTAGCTTTTTCTTCGTCAAAGATAAAAGATCGGAGGATAATTTCATGAAACAAAGTGAAGTGCTATCTGGCTTTCAAACTTATTTCCCGGTTGTTTGAATCTCCGCTTCTACTTCAAATTCCTCCTCTCTAAAATCCACTTAGCAAAATAAACTTGTTCCATTTCAAGGAATAAAGTAGTATAATGAATGGATTGTAATTTTTGAAATGAGGAAGCGAAATGAAGAAATCAATTTATGGTTTAACACCAGAGCAGTTATCTGAATGGTTAATTGAACGCGGTCAAAAAAGATTTCGTGCTGAACAAATATGGGACTGGCTTTATAAAAAACGTGTGACGAATTTTACTGATATGAAAAATATAAATAAAGATTGCATCGAGCAATTAGAAGAAGAGTTTGTCATTCAAACATTGGAACAGACTGTCAAACAGGAGTCTGCGGATGGAACGATAAAGTTTTTATTTAAAATGCAAGATGGCAACTTGATCGAAACGGTTTTGATGAAATTTCCGTATGGTTATTCAGTTTGTGTAACGACTCAAGTTGGCTGTAACATTGGTTGCAGTTTTTGCGCGAGCGGGCTGCTTAAAAAGAGCCGCGATTTAGTTGGCGGTGAAATTGTCGAGCAAATTATGAAAGTCCAACAACATTTAGACGATAAAGGTTTAAATGAGCGTGTCAGTCATATCGTTGTTATGGGGATTGGCGAACCATTCGACAATTATACGAACTTGATGGATTTCTTGCGTGTCGTCAATGCGCAAAAAGGTCTTGGAATCGGCGCTCGTCATATTACCGTTTCCACAAGCGGACTAGCACATAAAATTAGAGACTTTGCAGATGAGAATTTACAAGTGAATTTGGCTGTTTCATTGCATGCGCCGAATGATGAGCTTCGTACAAGCATCATGAAAATTAATCGAGCATTCCCGATCGATAAATTAATGTCATCGATCGATTATTACTTGGAAACGACAAATCGTCGAATCACATTTGAATATATTCTATTGAGTGATGTCAATGATCATGTTGAAGAGGCGAAGCAACTTGCAAGGTTGCTTGCCAATAAACGTCATTTGTCCTATGTGAACTTGATTCCCTATAATCCTGTCGACGAGCATGGCCAGTATAGTCGGAGCACGCCGGAAGCGATTAAGGCATTCTACGAAACATTAAAGAATGCGGGTATTAATTGCGGAGTCCGTCACGAGCAAGGAACCGATATTGATGCGGCTTGCGGGCAATTAAGAAGTAAACAAATTAAAAAAGCGAAAGCTATTTAATTCATCAACCGGTACATCAAGTATTATGTAAAAACTTGATGTATCGTTTTTTTATGATAATTAATCTAACTTTTGCGAACAATTTAGTTATGCCTAAATCTATTACTTTGTTATCATATAAGTAGAAGGGTAAAAGGAGGTATGTTGGATGAAGAAACATGTTATTATTTTACTATTTTTGATTTTGCTAATTTCCGCTTGCACGAAAAAAGAAGAAAAAGAAATAACGCCGCTTGATCGATTAGGGGAGTATGTCGATTTATGGAGTAAGGCTGAATTCACAAAAATGTATGATGAATTTATTGAGGAACGCTCGAAAGAAGCCTTTGGTAAAGAACAGTTTGTAGATCGAACCGAATTACTTTATAAAGATTTGGGCATCAAAGACGTCATCGTTGAATTTGACAAACCTGAAGCCGAAGAAGAAGTATATAACAAGGAAGAAAGTTATACGTATCCGGTTCGTATTAAAATGGAAACAATCGCAGGTCCTATAGAGTTTGAGAAGGATGTTGCGCTTGTGAATGAAGTGCGTGATGAAAAAGACAACTGGTATATCCAATGGGATCCATCATTCACTCTCCCGGATTTAATGAAACAGGACAAGGTCGGTGTTTCGATAATTCCATCAAATCGTGGCGAAATCTTTGATCGAAATGATAATGCCATTGCAATTAATGGATCAGGTATTGAAGTAGGTATCGTTCCTGAACAATTTGACATAGATGAGAACGCGGAAAAACTGGCCAATATCCTCGGAACAACTTCAGAATTCATCGATAAACAACTGAACCAAAGCTGGGTTCTACCGAATCATTTCGTTCCAATAAAAAAATTAGCATTCACCCAAGAAGCAATTTACGATGAAGCAAAACAAATCGCCGGTGTAGAATCTAAGAAAACAGATCTAAGAGAATATCCATACGCGGGCGCATTATCCCATTTGATAGGCTATATTGGTCGTATAAATGCAGATGAATTAGAAGAGCTTAAGGATGAAGGATACGCGGAGTCTGATGTGGTTGGTAAGCGCGGGTTAGAACAACTTCTCGAAGAACAGCTTCGAGGTGAAGACGGCGTTCGAATTTATATTGAAAAAACAGACCATAATGCTGAAAAAATTATCATTGCTGAAAAAACTGCAGTAGACGGGAAAAAAATCACTTTAACAATTGATGCGGAACTGCAGAAGACAACATTTGAAGCAATGAACCATGAACCGGGAACAGCTGCGGTCATCAATCCGGAAACGGGAGAAACCCTGGTTTTAGCAAGTTCGCCCGCATTCGATCCAAATGAATTTGCAATTGGTGTCAGTGCATCACGCTATAACGAATTAACCGAGGATCCCAATCAGCCGCTCTTAAATAGATTTGCGGCAACTTATGCACCCGGATCCGCAATAAAACCTGTCACAGCAGCGATTGGTTTGGCAGCCGGTACGCTTAAACCAGAGAAGGGACATACAATAAACGATAACAAATGGCAAAAGGATAGTTCATGGGGAAATTTCAAAGTATCGAGATTATACAGTCCTCCAAATCCAGTCGATTTGCAAAAGGCGCTTGTCTACTCAGATAATATCTATTTTGCGATGGAAGCATTGTCCATGGGAAAGGATCAATTCGTTGAAGGGTTTACAAAATTTGGTTTTGGTGAAGTGATTCCTTTTAGTTATCCACTTCGGAAGTCACAAATCTCAAATGATGGAAAGATTGCATCAGAGGGTCAACTTGCAGATACATCATTTGGACAAGGTCAAATGTTAATGAATATCGTTCATTTAGCTACCAGTTACGCACCGATTATCACTGACGGGAAGATGTTTAAACCGATTTTATTTGAAGATGAACCAAAAAGTGAAGTGTGGAAAGAAGGGTTGATTTCTCCTGAAAATGCGTCAATCCTACGGAAGGATTTACGAGAAATCGTCGTAAAAGGTTCTGCCAAAGATGCGGATATTCCTTCAATTAAGATCTCAGGTAAGACAGGTACGGCGGAACTAAAATCTTCACAGAACGAATCGGGTAAAGAAAATGGTTTCTTTGTCGCTTATCCTACAGAGGACATGTCATACATTTTTGCTATGATGATTGAAGGAGTAGAAGATCAGGGTGGCAGTTCGCATGTCGTAAAAAAAGTTGCCGAAGTGATGTCAAAATAAAAACAGTAAAGTAGCAAATTCCATTGTGACGATGGATATTTGCTATTTTTTTGATTCAATGTGTAAAAAGAGGTCAATCGGGGAAGAAATGACAAAGAGGAGGTCGATAAAATGAAAAAAATATTTCTTTTAATCGCAGTGTTGGCACTTTCATTAGTTGTTGTCGCTTGTGGAGCTGCTAATAAAAACAATAATCAAACACAAGATAAACAAAATGTTGAAGACAACAACAATGATGTTACAAATGGAACTGCTGGGAATGCAGGAACGGATGGAAATGCGGGAACAAATGGTACAGACAAAAATACTGGAGCAAACACAAATAAACAAACAAATGCAGAAAATTCTGAAGGCCTTGCCAAAATGGATGAACTTGATTACTTGGAATTCAATCTTGATATTGAATATGGAACACAAGATGAATATGACGTAGAACTTGAAAGAAACAAGGATGGCACGATTGAAGCAGAAATTGAGGATTCAATCAACGGGGTAAGGAAAGAAGGAACCGATGCTTTTAATGAGCTCTATCCATTGGTGAAGAAACTGACAATTGACCAACAGACGAGCAAAGAAGATGCGATTACAGAAGTACTAGACGTTTTCAACTTGAAAAATGATTACACTAAATTCGAAGTGGATATCACGTTTAAAGATGGAACGAAAATCGAATTTGTAGATACTAAATAATAACCAACTGCCTATAACTCATTTTGAGGGATAGGCAGTTTTTTTGTTGGTGAAAATTATTTTTATGATTTCCTCGCAGAAAATTATTTTTATAATTTCCTGGGGGAAAATTATTTTGATAATTCCCTTTCTTTTTGTGTGGAAATGTAGTAAGATGTTATTTATTCATCAATTCGTATAAATATGCATACATTGACTTGAGAAACTAAATAGGGGAAATGACAAATGAGGAAAAAGCGCATTGTTGTAAAAATCGGAAGCAGTTCTTTAACGAATGATCGAGGTGAGATTGATCAAGAAAAATTTACCGATCATGTAAATGCACTCGCAGAACTCCGTAAAGCAGGACACGAAGTGCTCTTGGTATCATCGGGAGCAGTAGCGGCTGGTTTTGGAAGATTGGGGTATAGCACGAGACCGGTTACGTTGAAGGGAAGACAGGCGGCGGCGGCTGTCGGGCAAAGTTTATTGATACAGTCGTATATCGATAAATTTACAAAGTTTTCAATTGTACCCGCGCAGATACTTCTGACACGCGATGATTTCACAAGCCGCGACCGTTTTAAAAATGCATATGCAACACTTACGGAATTACTAGAGCGCCGTATTTTGCCGATAATTAATGAAAACGATACAGTTTCCGTCAGGGAATTGACTTTTGGCGATAATGATATGTTATCGGCATTAGTCAGCGGGTTCATGCGAGCGGACCAATTAATCATTTTAACTGATGTCAATGGTCTCTATACTGGAAACCCTCATGTAGATGTAAATGCTGAAAAAATTGAAACTCTCAATGAAATTACCGATGAAATGCTATCCTTTGCAAAAGATTCAGGTTCAAAAGTTGGAACAGGCGGCATGCAATCGAAATTATTGGCAGCGAAAACTGCCCTTTCAGTCGGGGTTCCTGTTTTTATCGGCAAAGGATATGGAAAAAATAAGTTATTGGAAATAATTAAAGGTGCAGGAGACGGAACTTATATTGCAAACGAGATTCGTAATTCAATCAATATAAGTCAGCAATGGATTGCGATGCACTCGGAGGCGACGGGGAAACTCTTTGTCGATAAAGGTGCTGAAGAGGCGATTCTTTACAAAAGTAAAAATTTACTTCCGGCTGGCATTTTTCAAGTGAAAGGAAATTTCCACCCGGGAGATATCGTTGAAGTTTTTGGGGTGAATGGGTTAATTGGCAAAGGCGAGGTAACCTATTCATCGAATGATTTACTCAAAATGATGGGAAAGAAAAGTAAAGAACAAACAAAACGTGCAAGTTCTATGCCAGTCGAAGTAATCCATCGTGAAAAGTGGGTCAGTATATAAAAGGGAGGAATTTAGGATGGGTGAGGTAGCAATCTTAAGTGAAGTTCAATTGAAAGGTAAGAAAGCAAAAGAGGTTAGTTCGGAATTAATCGGAATTTCTACAGAAAGAAAAAATGAAGCGCTCAATCTAATAGCTAATCAATTGATATTCGATACGGATTACTTGTTAGCCGAAAATAAAAAGGATTTAGACCTGGGGAAAGAAATAGGTCTTACAGATGAAGTGCTAGATCGTATAATGCTTTCAAATGAGCGTGTCAAAGCAATGGCCGATGGGATTAAGTTATTGGTGCAATTACAAGACCCTGTCGGGGAAGTCATAGAATCTATAACAAAAGACAATGGATTGCTCATTAATAAGAAACGTGTCCCGATTGGCGTTATTGGAATGATTTATGAGGCGCGTCCAAATGTGACTGTTGATGCAGCTACTTTAGCTTTGAAGACTGGAAATGCAGTGATTTTGAGAGGGAGTTCTTCAGCAAAATTTTCGAATCAAGCGCTGATTCTTTCGATACACAAAGCTCTTGAAAAAAGTGTCATTCCGGTGGAGGCGGTTCAGTTAATCGAAGATACAAGTCATGAAACGGCGAAAGAGCTCTTTCAATTGAATGAGTATTTAGATGTGTTAATTCCACGAGGCGGCAAAAAGTTGATAGAGACCGTTGTGAAACAATCGACTGTTCCGGTTTTGGAAACGGGTGCCGGGAATTGTCATTTGTATATAGACGAAACAGCCGATGTAGAGATGGCAATCAAGATTGGGCTGAATGCGAAAGTTCAGCGTCCTTCCGTGTGTAATGCAATTGAGACGATTTTAATTCATGAAAAATGGTTTGCTGAACATGGTGAAAAACTACTTGATGCGCTCAATGAAAATCATGTGAAGATTTTTGGGGATAAAACGGTGTCCGATCTATTCTCATTTGCGGAAAAAGTTGTGGAAGAGGATTGGTATACGGAATATCTTGGGCTTGCAGTTGGTGTGAAAATAGTTGGAACTGTTAATGAAGCGATTGATCATATTAATAAGTACGGAACGGGTCACTCTGAAGCAATTATAACAACCAATAAGAATCAAGCTACGCTCTTTTTAACAAAGGTGGATGCGGCTGCCGTGTATCACAATGCCTCGACACGTTTCACGGACGGATTTGAATTTGGTTACGGCGCAGAAATCGGGATTAGTACGCAAAAGCTACATGCAAGAGGGCCGATGGGACTTCAAGCGCTTACTTCAAGTAAGTTTGTTATACAAGGGAACGGACAAATACGCGAATAATTTTATCGAGTACATGAACAATCCATTCATGTACTCGTTTTTTTTATAGTTCGTTGATTTCCGTTCAGGGCGGCCGCCCTCCACTCCAATCAACTAATTTCATTGTATAGGGATAGTTATTCACTGGCGCCAACGATTGAGCGGACACATTTCACGCTATTTACCGTCATTCGTACAGGTAGAAGGTCCCGACTTGCAAGCAAATGGCGTTTATGTGCAAGCAAGACACTCTAGAGTGCAAGCAAAACTCTTATAAGTGCAAGCAAAATTACTCGCCACTGCACTATTCATAAAATCGCAGGAACTACTTCATAGAGAGATGCCATAGGATATCATTTCATTAATTCTTTAATATCCTTTACCATTTCATTCACATAAGAGCCATCCACGAAATTATATTCCTTCACGAAATGGCCGTCTTGATCAATCAAGTAGAAATTTGAACTGTGAATGACTTGAGTTGAGGAAGCTGGTTTTTGAACGATGGTTTGAAATTGATCTCTTGCGAAAACTTCTATTTCGGCTTGAGTATACCCTGTCAACAAATTCCAGTTCGATAAGTCGGCATTAAAGTCTGAAATAAATGATTTTAATTTTTCGGGTGTATCATTGGCCGGGTCTACCGTAAATGACACGAACTCGACATTAAGGTTTTTTTCTTTGAAAATCTTCTGCAATGAAGCCATTTCAGCGGTCATCGGTTCGCAAATTGTCGTGCAATTTGTGAATATGAAATCAGCAATCCAGACAGTATCAGTTAAATCATTCATTCCAAAAGCTTGTCCTTCTTGATTGGTAAATGTAAATGGTTCGATTTTGCGTTCTTCATGATGTTTAGGTGTACATGCGAGAAGAAGAAGGGAACAACAAAGCACTTGAATGATTAATTTAAGTTTTCTCATTGAAATCCTCTTCTTTCCACTTTGGCAATTGAATTAAAACGTTTGTCCCCTCGGAAGAGCTGCTCTCTATTTTAAATGTACCGTTATGCAATCGAATTATTTCTTTCACGATGGATAGGCCTAATCCAGTGCCGCCGGTTGCGCGGTTTCTCGCTTTATCGGTTCGGAAAAAACGTTCTCCTATCCGATGAATATCTTCTTCTGTAATGGGTGTTCCTTGATTTATCACCGAAAAATGAACAAAATTATCGTCATCCGCCAAGTTGATTTTGATCGTATTGTTTTCTGTTGAATATTTGACCGCATTGTCCAACACATTATAGAAAACTTGTTGGATTCGCTGTGGGTCGCCCATGATGATTAAATCTTCTCGAATCGTTAACTCGAGCTTTATCTTTTTTCGTGAAATATGAATCATAAATAGTTCCAGTGTGTCGGTTAATAATTGAGCGATCGCGATTGGCTGCGATTCAATTGAATAGAAATCTTCTTGTAAATGATTTAATTCATTCAAATCATTGATGAGTTTATTCAATCGTTCCGCTTCTCTTTCTATCGTCATTAAATAGCTCTCGGCTTCTTCGGGCGATGTATAAATTTTATGTTTTAATGCTTGTGTGTAGCCGGTAATATAGGTGAGCGGGGTGCGCAACTCGTGAACAATATTTGAGGTGAATTCTTTTTTGCGCTTCTCTTGTTGTCCGAGTGAATAGCTCATTTTATTAAATGCTTTAGTTAATTGGCCGACTTCATCATTCGAAGTGAATTCGAGATACTTCGAATATTGTCCTTCTGATACTTCAATGGCTTGTTGTTGAAGTTTTTTTAATGGATTAAATATCGAGTTCCAGAACCGATTGACAATTAAAAAAAGAATAAAGAAAAATAGTGTGCCGGTTACTAATAGAATTGGAATACTATCGTGAAACACGTCTTGAATCGCCGCTAGCGGAACATAAATATAAATAAAGCCGATGAGACTGTCCTCGCCTTTAATGGGGAAAATAGCGCCTATGATTTCACGGTCAAATTCTTCGACGAATCCTTCTTTCAGAACATATTTGCCATTTTCCAATGACGCTAAATCTCGTTGATCAATGAGCGTTTCATAATTGATTTTATATGGAAAATAAGAAGAAAGATCATCTATTTTATCGACGACAATTATTTCGTATTCAGAGACGATATTATACCATTGGATCTTTTCGATAATTTCATCGCTCAACTCCCCATAATGGTAATGGGATGCTGTTCTTTGCCCCTGGTATAGGATAGATTTTTCAATACTAGCCAAGTACAAATTCGAATATAAATAATGAATGAAGAAAAAAGAAAAAAGTATTGTAAATCCGACACTGGCCAGTAAAAGAACGAGTATTTTTTTACTGAATGTCCATCTGGAGTTTTTCACTAATCACACCTCTAGTTTATATCCGACACCCCATACAGTTTCAATCACATTTGCATAATCACCCAGTTTCAAGCGCAAAGTTTTGATATGCGTATCTACGGTACGGTCTGTGCTCTTATGATTTTCATCCCAAATAAGTTCCAGAAGTTGTTCTCTGGTGTATACGCGTCCTCTATTCGTTAAAAATAGGTGTAATAACCCAAATTCTTTCAACGTCAATGAAAGGGCTTTGCCGTCGACTGTTGCAGTATGCGCGGCAGAGTCGATAACAAAAGGTCCGACTTTCAGTAAATGTTTTGAATTGGAATTTTGGTACGTCCGTCTTAGAACGGATTCAACTCGGGCTAGTAGCTCTGCCGGAAGGAAAGGTTTGACGATATAATCGTCGCCGCCAAGCTTGAGACCTTTTACTCTGTCCCATTCATCGCCTTTGGCTGATAAGAATATGATCGGAATAGATGAATTGCGTTTTACTTCTTCTGCAAATTGGAAACCATCCATATAGGGCATCATCACATCGACGATTAATAAGTCGGGTGAAGTTTTATCTATTTGGTCCAAAGCATGAACTCCGTCTGTAGCCTCAACAACTTGGTATTGTTCGGCTTCTAAAAATGTGCGAACAAGTTCTCTCATTTGACTTTCATCATCTACAATCATTATTGTATAATCGTTCATACTAAACACCTCATTTTCGATAATTACCATTACTTCTATTCTCAGATAAAAATATGAAGTTCTTGTGAAATGGAAACGAACTTCACATAGAGTTCTAAGTCACTGTTTATTATTATACTGTAGTTAACTGTAATGCGTAATTATACAGCACGGGGGGACTCAAATTGAAAAGAAAAATTGGATTATTAATACTTATAGTTGTGCTTGGAGCGTTGGCCGCTTGCGGCAAGGGGAAGGAAGAAGAAATTCCGACAGAAGTAAAAGTGCCTGAAATGCTAGAGGTAGAACTTACTGTTTCCGAAACCGCAGATGTCGACGAACCAGTTGAAATGAAAGCTTTTGTTACGCAAGGTGATGAGCAAATTGAAGATGCTGACGAAGTTGTATTCGAGGTTTGGGAAGAAGGAAAGAAAGCGGATAGTGAAATGATTGATTCTGTTAATGAAAAAGGCGGTATGTATACAGCTGAAAAGTCATTTGATCATGATGGATTATTCCACGTGCAAGTGCATGTAACTGCAAACGGACTTCATACGATGCCGTTAAAAGAAGTTGTTGTAGGAGACGGCGGCCATTATGATGAACAAGCGGAAGACGATCATCATTACCATACTGAAGGATTTTCAATGGAATTCATGACGCCGGTAGAAGCAGCTGCGAATAGCGATGAAGAGCTTATTGTTCAGATCCAGTTAGAAAATGAACCCTTAGAAAACTTAAAGGTCCGATATGAAATTTGGAGCGATCTATCTGAAAAACATGATTGGGTAGATGCTAAAGAAATTAAAGCAGGCGAATACGCAGCAGATTATAAATTTAATGATGCTAGCACTTATCACGTTAAAATTCATGTTGAAGATGATGAAGATTTGCACGAACATGTTGAACACGAAATACTTGTTAAGGAATAGTAGGAACTCTTTCGATATTGTTATCGGGAGAGTTCTTTTTTGTTCTTATATCTGTTATTTTCACCCAAAAATAACGAAATCATATTTGCATTTATTTTTAAATATGATATAAATAGTAGTGCAAGCCCAATACCTACTAAATCAGTATGAATAGTATGTTTATAAAAGGAGTTTTGATATGGGACGTGAATTCATTGATATCTTTGATGAATGGATTGATTCGTACGATGCTTCAGTAGCGGGGGAAGACCCAGAGTACCGCGATGTGTTTGAAGGCTATGACGAAATACTGGCTGATGTTGCAAATAAATCATTCGGAACAGTTCTTGAGTTTGGAACTGGGACAGGAAACTTGACTGCTAAATTAGTAGATAAAGGATTGACTGTTATCGGCATCGAACCAAACGATGCCATGCGCCAACTTACTAGCGACAGATTTCCAACGCTGAAAATCATAGATGGCGATTTATTGGATTTTGAAGTGGATGGCTTATCAATCGATACAATCGTTAGCACCTATGTTTTCCATCATTTAACGGATGTGGAAAAAGGAGTTGCGCTTAAGAAGTATTCCGAGTTGTTGGATGAAAGTGGAAAAGTCATCTTTGCAGATACGATGTTTATAACTGAAGAAGCGAAACAAGCACAAATTGTCAAGGAACGTTCGCGCGGTTTTCATAATGTAGCAGATGATTTAGAGCGTGAATATTACACAACGGTGCCCGTGTTGATGGATTTATTTATTAAGGCTGGGTTTGATGTTGCCTGCAAGCAAATGAATGATTATGTTTGGATTTTAAACGCGACAAAGAAGATGAAAAAATAAACACTAAGGGGAGAAACAACATGGAAAAATTGAATGTTGAAAGTTTCAATTTGGATCATACGAAAGTAGCTGCGCCGTACGTGCGTTTGGCTGGAACAAAAACAGGGGCATTGGGCGATGAAATATATAAATACGATTTCAGGTTTACACAACCGAATATTGAGTTCATGAAAATGGATGCACTCCATTCCATAGAACATATCATGGCGGAGAACATTCGAAATCACACAGATCAAGTTGTAGATCTTAGTCCGATGGGGTGCCAAACGGGTTTTTATTTAACGGTAATCAATCATGACAATTACGATGAAATATTATCGATTTTAGAGAAAACATTACAAGATGTTCTGTCGGCAACGGAAGTGCCTGCGTGCAACGTAGTTCAATGCGGTTGGGCTGCAAATCACAGCTTGGAAGGCGCTAAGGAACTGGCGAAAAATATGCTTGCGAAGAAAGATGAATGGCACCAAGTGTACAAAGAGGAAAAGTAATGAATGTATATGGCAGTGTGCATGAACTAATAGGAAATACACCAGTTGTTGAAATCAATAAGCTTCCTATCCCGAATAATTGCCGTATTTTTGCGAAGCTCGAATATCTGAATCCAGGCGGCAGTGTAAAAGATCGGTTAGGGATTTCTCTTATTGAAGATGCCGAGCAATCGGGTGCCCTCCAACCCGGTGGAACGATTATCGAACCGACTGCGGGGAATACGGGAATTGGTCTAGCTCTCGCCGCAATCGGTAAAGGATACCATGTGAAATTTGTAGTGCCGGAGAAGTTTAGTGTGGAAAAACAAACATTAATGCGAGCACTTGGCGCCGAAATAATCAATACAAAAACGGATTTAGGGATGACAGGCGCGATTGAAAAAGCCCGTGAACTTGTTTTAAAAATACCTGGCGCTTTTTCTCCATCCCAGTTTTCCAATCCCGCAAACCCTGCGACTTATGTGAAAACACTTGGACCTGAATTATGGAATGATTTAGATGGACAAATTGATATCTTTGTTGCGGGGGCAGGAACAGGCGGGACATTCATGGGAACCGCCCAGTATCTCAAAGGAAAAAATCCGCTTGTGAAAACAGTTGTGGTTGAACCAGAGGGATCGATTTTAAATGGCGGGAAAGCAGGTCCTCATGTCACCGAGGGAATTGGAATGGAATTTATCCCTGAGTATATGGATAGTACCTTTTTTGAAGAGATTCATACAGTAAGCGATGAAGAAGCATTTACTCAATTACGGAAACTGGCAAAGTATGAAGGATTACTCGTTGGTAGTTCTTCCGGGGCTGCATTTCACGGGGCATTACTTGAAGCAGAATCCGCGAAAGAAGGCAGCCACATCGTCACTATATTTCCAGACTCAAGCGAACGTTATTTAAGTCAACATATCTATGAATTGTTCAAAGGGAGCGAAAAAATTGAGAGCAAAAACGAGATTAATTCACGGTGGAATTGTAGGGGATGAAGCGACAGGTGCCGTTTCAACTCCGATTTATCAGGTGAGCACGTATAAACAACAATCGGTTGGTGTATTTAACGGTTACGAGTATTCGCGTACAGGCAATCCAACGCGTCATGCGCTGGAAGTTTTAATAAGTGACTTAGAAGGCGGTAAAGCCGGGTTTGCTTTTGGATCTGGAATGGCGGCAATTAGTTCCGTCATGATGCTGTTTAGTAAAGGTGACCATATTGTCTTAACGGACGATGTATACGGCGGGACTTACCGTGTCATGACGAAAGTGTTAAACCGGTTCGGCATCTCCTCGACATTTGTTGATTCAAGTGATATTACTGAAGTCGAAGCGGCGATTGAGCCTAATACAAAAGCGATATTTTTAGAATCGCCAACGAATCCATTGCTAAAAGTGACGGATATTGAAGGGATTGCTAAACTTGGTAAAGAAAAAGGATTGTTGACGATTGTCGACAATACATTTATGACGCCTTATTTCCAACAACCCATTGCGCAAGGGGCAGATATCGTGCTGCATAGCGCAACGAAATATATCGGCGGACATAGCGATGTCGTCGCGGGACTTGTCGTTGTTGCAACCGATGAACTGGCTGAGGAATTGCACTTTATTCAAAACTCAGTAGGAGCTGTCCTTGGTCCGCAGGATTCATGGTTACTAATTCGCGGAATAAAAACGCTCGGGCTTCGCATGGAAGAACATAATGAAAATGCATTAAAGATTGCAAAGTTTTTAGTCGCCCATGATGCAATTGGAAAAGTATATTATCCGGGATTTGAAGATCATCCAGGTTATGAATTAATGAAAAAACAAGCGACGGGTTTCGGCGGAATGATATCATTTGATGTTGGAAGTGAAGACAAAGCGGATGAGCTACTAGCAAAATTACGCTACTTCACACTTGCTGAAAGTTTAGGTGCCGTTGAAAGCTTAATTTCAATCCCTGCAAGAATGACACATGCATCCATTCCGCGTGACCGCAGGCTGGAACTAGGAATTACAGACGGCCTGGTCCGTATTTCTGTGGGAATTGAGGATGTAGAGGATTTGCTTGAGGATTTGGAGCAGGCTTTAGCATAAGAGACAGGCTACTTACTTTCACTGTAAGTAGTCTTTTAACGTATATACAAAATAATTTGATACAATTATCTCAACAGATATTGCGAAGGAGATAATAAAATGGCAGAGCACTATTTCCACCTGAAAGCAGATTGGCCGGGTTTGCGGAATGATGTTGGAACGATTGACGCGGGGAATTTGAAAACAGAAGTCTCGATTCCACCAGAAATGAACGGACCCGGAATCGGAACGAATCCAGATGAAATGCTCTTAGGCGCGGCGGCAACCTGTTATATCATCACATTGGCTGCGATGATGGAGCGAAGCAATCTTGAAAAAGAAGCATTGACAATGGAATCTGTTGGCGTTGTCGATGTGACGAATGGCGTCATTACATATAAAAAGATCATTCATAAACCCCATATCGTGCTAAAAGCGAAGGCAACAGAAAAAGATGAATCACTCGCGCTTAGACTTGCGGAAAAAGCAGAGAAATCTTGCATGATTAGCCGAGCTATTCAAGGTAATGTTGAGGTAGAATTACAAGCTATTATTAAAATTGGCGATTAATAAAAAGCATGCATGCACTTCTAAAGTGAAGTGTACGCATGCTTTTATTCTGTTTTTATTTGATCAATTCGACCCACATACCATGCGTAAAAGTTTCTTGCCATTTCCAGCGGCACGTCATCGACACTTGAATAATGAAACGGTTTGGCGTGGTTGACAGTTAAGATTGAGGCAAGTCCCAGGAGTTGTTGAATTTTACTTCGTGTGACACTTATTTCAATTATTTTAGTACGTTTTGAAATGAATACAGTTGTTTCGAAGCTTCCAGTTTTGAATTGGATGAACTCTTCATTCAAAGTATAACGAGTATTAAAGTAATTGAGTAACCTTGAAACAATGATAATTAATAATAAGACGACTGAAATAATCCACCATGCTTGTTCAATATCCCAAATAGGCGGTTTGAAATATAATAGCGCTAACGTAGAAATAATCCAGAACCAACTAGGTTTTAGCATGCGAACCCAAAATGATTTCCTCGGCAGTCGCTCCATCGTTTGTATAACTTCATAAGACGGCAGAATTTCATGAATCATTTCATATGCCCGATTGATGGGCAGGAATGGATAGAGTGAATTTGCTTCAAGCACGCCTTCGCCCACACCACCAGCACTTATCACTTTAATTTCCGCAAGGCCAAGCAGCCGTTTGATGGCAGATTGCCTGATTTCAATTGCCTGTACATTATTCTTCGTGATTGTAAAAGCTGATTCATGAAGGACACCTTTCGTAATGTAAATTCGCTCATCATCAGATGCAATTTCATACTTCCCGTATTTTATATACGTTCTAGCAATTCCGATGATGATAGAAACAATAATAAATAGAATAATGATAATAACAATCGTGAAACTAGACTCGAAAATTCTCGAGAAAATTCCTTTTGCCTTATTCTCCACCCATTCAAATTTCTCGATTTTGGAAAAGATGGAACCGACAATTGGTATCAATAATAGAAAACTAAAGGATGTAAACGAAGCTTTTAATACATCTTTTTTTGTAGGAGTAAAATGAATAATCCGGTCCATTTTTGATTCCACTTCAGGATATTCTTCAACCCTGATTTCAGGGGAAGTTTCGATTTCGGACTCACCCTTTTTTACAAGTTCCTCTATCCGATCCGCTTCTTTAACCGCAATAACCTCGAATACAACAGCGCCGTCGGAACCGGCTATGCCAGTTTCGAGCGTCAACGAAGTCAATCCGAACAACCTATGGATGAACGAAGTTTGACGTTGTACATTTTGAACCTTTGTAAACGGAACAATGCGTTCATTTTTAATGAAAAGCCCATGGCGAATTTGAAATGACTCATTAACAATTTCATATTTATCTACAAACCAATCAAGAATAATTTTTATTACGGCTAGCGTGAAGAATAGGAGAAAAGCGATTCTTCCGTATGAGTAAAGTGGTGATGACAATGCGAATGAAACGATGAAAAAAATAAAGATGGTAAAAGAGTTCTTAACCAATGTCCATAAGTTCATAAAAATGATGAATGGATGATAGTGTTTGAAGTCGTTCATTCGTCAACTTCCTTTATTTTAGCGTAATGGGCAATGAGGTTTCTTAACTCGATGGCGACTTCTTTTGGAAGCGAGGGGATCCTGTGTGTAGATCCCATTGTTTCAATAGTCAGCGAGTATAGCCCGTACTTTCTAAGGATTGGCCCTTGGTTTGTCGCGACCGATTGTATTTTTGTCATGGGGACGAGTTGATGTTCTTCATTGAAAGCTCCGGACTTTAATTGTAAAAATTCTTCCGTGGCATCATACCGCCAGTTTTTATACAGTAAAAAAGGTTCAATTAAAATAGACCAAATCCCAGATAGCGCTATTAAAGAAGTGATGCCAATTAACACCCAACCAATCCATTCATACCAAAAGAATCGATAATCCAAGTACAATAGAACCGAAAAAATTGCTATCCAAATTGCATAACTAATCGCTTTGCTTATAATCCAAACTTTTACCGAGTCTTTTGAAAGTCTACCTTCAGGTGCATGAATTTGCGAATACATCGAATCACCCCTACGAATCAATTAATTACCTTCATTTACGATTATACCGCAATAAAGTTTCAATAGAAAAACGGCATCCTTGTAAATTAGATGCCGTTTTTTAAACATATTTAGTTAGCCATTTTTCAATTCGATTTTTTAGGTACAAGATCAAAAATGTCATGTTCTTCAAAAGCATCGATAAGACGGTCGAGCCAATCATAATAATCTATCGATTTTAGCTTTTTGCAACACTTCGGGACTAATGGTCTCGTCATGAATAAGTTGTTCAACTTCATTATGTGATCTTCTAATAGCAGTTGAATGAAGTGACACTGAACTTCGCCATCTACTGTTCTTGATACCAATCATCTTTCACTTCATATGGATCTTTTCGAACGCCGCGTTCCCATACGCGGTCATCTAACTTCGCTTGTTACATATACTAGTAAAAATTATAGAATTGAAATATCTTGTGGGGAGTGTAATCATGGCAGAACAAATTGCCAAGAAAAAAATCGAAGTGAAAGATGCTACGAAAATTTTCGGCAGAAATAGTAGGAAAGCAGTTCAGTTATTAAACGAAGGAATGACGAAAGAAGAAATATTAAAAGTTGCTGGCGCGACAGTCGGTGTTAAAAACGCGTCATTCGATGTCTATGATGGAGAAATTTTTGTCATTATGGGGTTATCAGGTAGTGGAAAATCGACTTTAGTCAGGCTTCTTAACAGACTAATCGATCCGACAACCGGTCATATATTAATTGATGGCGACGATATTGTAGCGATGAATAAAGAACAACTTCGGGGTGTTCGACGAAAGAAAATAGGGATGGTCTTTCAAAACTTTGCTCTATTTCCGCATAAAACAATTCTTTCGAATACGGAGTACGGATTGGAAATTCAAGGGTTTTCGAAAGAGGAGAGACAAAGTAAAGCGAAAGAAGCGTTAAGGCTAGTAGGACTTGTAGGATATGAAGAACAATATCCGTCCCAGTTAAGTGGCGGCATGCAGCAGCGGGTTGGTCTTGCACGGGCACTTGCGAATAATCCAGATATTTTACTAATGGATGAGGCATTTAGCGCTTTGGATCCGCTCATTCGAAAAGACATGCAAGATGAATTATTGCAACTTCATAACAATATGGGAAAGACCATCGTATTCATAACGCATGATTTAGATGAAGCGCTTCGAATTGGCGATCGGATCGCCTTGATGAAAGACGGAGAAATCGTCCAAATCGGAACACCTGAAGAAATTTTGATGAATCCATCAGATGAATATGTAGAACGATTTGTTGAAGATGTCGATCTATCGAAAGTATTGACAGCAGGCCATATTATGAAACAAGCAGATACTGTTCAAGTAGACCGAGGACCCCGGGTTGCACTGCGACTTATGAAACGTCTCCGCATTTCTTCCATCTATGTTGTCGATAAAAAAGGGAAATTACTCGGCGCGGTCACAGCGCAAGAGGCTTTAAATGCGACAGAAAATAATCAATCGCTCGATGAAGTACTCATCACCGACCTTCCAATGATTCCTGAAGACCGTGTTTTAACGGAGTTGTTTGATATTGTTTCTAAGGCGACGATTCCAGTTGCTGTCATTGACGAGAAAGAACGACTTCTCGGCATTATTATCCGCGGCGCCTTTATCGGTGCATTGTCTGGGAATGGCCAGTTTATTAATGAAAATCGTGTCGTGGATATGGTTGATGAGAAGAATACAGAGGTGAATGGAAATGGATAAACTATTACCAAGAATTCCGTTCTCAAAGTGGATTGACAATGGCGTAGATTGGTTGATTGATAATTTTGGATCGGTTTTTGACGGCGTAGCACTTGTTTTGAAAACAATGGTCGAAGGGTTTGTAGATGCGCTCGCATTCGTGCCTTCCATTCTTCTAGCTATAATATTTGCAATTATTGCATGGCTGATTTCTACGAGGAAAATAGGGATTTTCACGTTAATCGGATTTTTGTTTATCGATTATTTAGGATTCTGGTACGACATGCTTCAGATGTTATCGCTCGTTCTTACATCTGTAGTATTTGCAATTGTGATTGGAATTCCCATTGGAATATGGGGTTCGCAAAAAGCAACAGTACGTAATATTATCATCCCAATTCTGGACTTGATGCAGACAATGCCGGCATTCGTCTACTTGATTCCAGCAATCTTCTTTTTCAATATAGGGGTCGTGCCCGGTGTGGTGGCATCTGTTATCTTTGCAATGCCGCCGACAATTCGTTTAACAATGTTGGGAATTGAACAAGTGCCTAAAGATTTGATTGAAGCGACAGAGGCATTTGGTTCAACATCGTGGCAAAGGTTGAGCAAAATTCAAATACCGCTCGCCAAACCCACTATTATGGCAGGTATAAACCAAAGTATCATGCTTTCGCTTTCAATGGTTGTTATCGCCTCAATGGTAGGGGCACCAGGACTTGGTGAGAAAGTCTACCGAGCAGTAACGCAGTTAAAGACCGGAGTAGGTGTTGAAGTAGGTGTCGCCATCGTAATTGTTGCGATTATTTTAGACAGAATCACTCAACATGCCGGTTCTAAAAAACAAGGGGGAACAAATTCATGACGATCAAGAGGAAAGTTTTAGGACTTGGAGCAGTTGCATTGCTTGCGGTTGGATTAGTCGCTTGTGGCGACGATAAAAAAGATGGTGGAGCTACTGATTCAGTAGGAGAATCGGTTGAATATAAGATTACTGGAATCGACCCAGGTGCCGGCATTATGGAAGCAACAGACCGCGCGATTGCTGATTATAACTTAGACAAATGGGAAGTTGTATCAGGTTCTGGCGCAGCTATGACCGCAGCATTACAAAGAGCTTATGATAAAGAAGAACCGATTATTGTTACGGGATGGTCCCCGCACTGGAAATTCGCGAAATTTGATCTAAAATATCTTGAAGACCCAGAAGGTTCATTCGGCGGAGCGGAAGAAATTCACACAATTGGACGTTTGGGACTCAAAGAAGACTCACCAGAAGCTTATGAAATCCTGTCTAATTTTAAGTGGACTGAAGAAGATATGGCTGAAGTAATGGTTGAAATTATTGACGGTGAAGAACCGAAAGTTGCGGCGCAAAACTGGATTGATAAAAATGAAGATAAAGTCGCAGTTTGGACAGATGGCGTTGAAAAAGTAGACGGTATTGAGATCAAGTTTGTGTATGTTGCATGGGATAGTACGATTGCTAGCACAAATGTGGTTTCGCTAGTATTGGAAGATATGGGATACAAAGTAACAACATCGCAAGTTGAAGCAGGACCAATGTGGACAGCAGTTGCCGATGGAAGCGCAGATGTATTTCTTGCGGGTTGGTTGCCAGTCACACACCAAACATACGCGGAAAAGTTTGAAGGCAAGTATGATGACATTGGTACGAGCATGGCAGGCGTGAAAATTGGTTTAGTTGTCCCGGCATATATGAATATCGATTCTATTGAAGATTTAAAAGAGTAATTCAGTGAATATTTAGACTCAGTTCCGAGAAATCGGGCTGAGTTTTTTTGATTTAATTATTCACCTATGTTAACGTTGATGTAGCATATAAATACAAACTCTTCGGGGCAAGGTGAAATTCCTTACCGACGGTGATTGAGCAGTGCTCATTAGTCCGTGACCCGTCCTTCGTTAATGGAGGCGGTGGAGCTGGTGAAAGTCCGGCACCGACAGTTATAGTCTGGATGGGAGAAGTTGTTTGGATTTTTTACATGCTATGCTTGAGGCTTTGTCCTTTTCAATCATGGTTCTAGACCATTTTGTGAATATTGCTCTAGAATTTGCCCGAGCTACAACAGTACAAACTTTGCTGAATCGATTTTTCTTGGCATGTTTGTGTAAGTCGGCCAGAGTGTAAGCTTCTTAAGGTTGCCGATATAAGTGGCATTACTGGCATATTGCAAGAAGAGGCGGAGCAGTTAAACCAAGCATTATTTGATTTATCAAATACGGGAAACCATACGTCACTTTGAAAGTAGCCGCCACCCTGGATGGTAAACTTTCAATGCAAACTAGGGACAGCAAATGGACTACATCAGCAAGAACTGATGTCCATCATCTTCGCCATACCCATAATGCGATTTTAGTCGGCGTACATACCGTGCTCCATGATAATCCTTTCCTCACCACCCGTTTGCCCCATGGTGGAAAGAATCCAATACAAGTTATTTTAGATCAATGTCTCCGGACACCAAAAACAGCACATGTTATTACTGACAGCGCTGTGGAAACAATTATTTTCCGCTCGATTCTGCTCAATCAGAAACGGGATTTTTCAGCATATTCACTCGTCTTAATCGAGTTGATTTCTGAAGAAGATTTTTTTGGGAAGAAGTATTAAAGCGTCTTGCGAATAAAGGCATCATGACTTTATTTATCGAGGGCGGCTGCCGCGTTCATTCTAGTTTCATTCAAGAAGGTCTGGCCGATGAACTCTATTTTATATATGGCGCCAAAACTCATCGGAAACGGTGCTTCTTTATTCATGAATAAACCAGAAAGCAGATTGCCCAGAGCGTCTCAAATTAGTCAAGATGCTGCACGCTTGCTTTACGAAGGAGGTATAACCAAATATGTTCACTGGAATTGTTGAAGAAATTGGAACTGTATCCCGAGTTACGCCAGGAGCGACTTCACTTCAACTTGCAATTACCTGCAAGAAAGTGCTTAGTGACGTGAACAAAGGCGATAGTATTTCCGTGAACGGCGTTTGCTTGACGGTATCGAACTTTTCGAGTGATCATTTCACCGCAGATGTTATGCCGGAGACGGTAAAAGCTACGACACTACAAGAACTTCGTGCGGGAAGCGCGGTCAATTTAGAACGCGCAATGGCTGCAAATGGACGCTTTGGGGGTCACTTTGTCAGCGGTCATGTCGATGGCACGGGTGAAATTATTTCCGTTCGAAACGTTGCGAATGCGATGTATATTGAAATTGAGATTGAACCTGAGTTATTGAATTATTTTATCCCGAAAGGTTCAGTTACAGTCGACGGAACTTCTCTCACTGTTTTTGGCGTCACAGATTCAGGGTTTATCATATCCTTGATTCCCGTGACGCAAGAAGATTCCGTGATTGGTCAAAAGCGCATTGGGGATAAAGTGAATGTCGAATGTGATATGTTGGCGAAGTATATTGAAAGATTATTGACGAAAAAAGAAGAGAAGCCGAGTGGCAGTGTAACGATGGATACTCTAATTGCGACTGGATTTTTAGATTAAGGAGTGGAGCAAATTGTACGCAACTGTAGAAAAAGCGATTGAAGAACTTAAGCTAGGAAAAGCGATAATCGTTATAGATGATGAAGATCGTGAAAATGAAGGGGATTTCGTTGCACTTGGCGAATTTGCGACGCCTGAAATGATTAACTTCATGGCAACTGAAGGCCGTGGACTAATTTGCGTGCCGATTGAAGAAGGAAAAGCGACACAGCTCGATTTGAATCCAATGACCGAGAACAATAGTGATGCTTATGGAACTGCATTCACGGTTAGCATTGACCATTCTTCTGTACATACGGGAATTTCCGCGTTTGAACGATCTGATACAATTTTAAAAATGCTTGGCAGTGATGCGAAACCGACTGATTTTATTAGACCGGGACATATTTTCCCGTTGGTTTCTAAAGCGGGCGGTGTCTTGAGACGCGCCGGACATACGGAAGCTGCGGTTGATTTAGCTAAGCTATCTGGTTCTGAACCGGTTGGCGTCATTTGCGAAATTATGAATGCAGACGGCACGATGGCTAGAGGTTTGCAGTTAAAAGAAATCGCAGAACGCTTCGATTTAGTCATTTTAACGATTAAAGATTTGATCGCTTACCGTCGTAAAAATGAAATGCTGGTCGAACGTGTCGTAGATGTTCAGATGCCGACTGAACATGGCGTTTTTACAGCTGTTACTTTTGTCGAGACATTAACAGGACGCGAGCATGTCGCACTTGTAAAAGGGGATATTGAAGGCGCCTCAAACGTGCTTGTTCGCGTGCATTCTGAGTGTCTGACAGGCGACGTTTTTGGTTCATGCCGTTGCGATTGCGGTCCGCAGCTTCAAGCGGCACTTGCGCAAATTGAGCAAACCGGAAAAGGTGTCCTTCTATATATGCGTCAAGAAGGGCGAGGGATCGGCCTGATCAATAAAATGAAAGCCTATAAGTTACAAGAAGAAGGCTACGACACCGTTGAGGCAAATGAGAAATTAGGATTTCTCGATGATCTGCGCGATTATGGAATCGGCGCACAAATCTTGAGAGAACTCGGCTTGACGTCTATTCATTTATTGACGAATAATCCAAGGAAAATTTCTGGCCTCGAGGGTCATGGACTTGAAATTACAGAGCGTCTGCAAATCGAAATGCCTGTAAAAGAAGAAAACAAGCGTTATATGGAAACAAAGAAAAATAAACTAGGGCATGTATTGCATAATTAAGGGGGAAGTAATAGTGGGAACTATTTATGAAGGACATTTAGTTGGTACTGGGTTAAAGATTGGAATCGTCGTTGCAAGGTTTAATGATTTTATAACGGGTAAACTTTTAAGCGGAGCGGAAGATGCGCTACGTCGCCATGGTGTAAATGAAAGTGACATTGCCACTGCATGGGTGCCGGGCGCATACGAAATTCCGCTCGTCGCGAAGAAAATGGCTGCTTCAGGAAAATATGATGCAATTATTACACTAGGAACAGTTATTCGCGGAGCTACGCCGCATTTTGACTATGTTTGCAACGAAGTAGCCAAAGGGGTTTCGGCCATTAATATGCAAGAAGGCATCCCTGTTATTTTCGGTGTTTTAACAACAGACACTATTGAACAAGCCATTGAACGTGCAGGAACGAAAGCTGGAAATAAAGGTTGGGATGCGGGAACTGCCGCGATTGAAATGGCTAATTTATTGAATCAGCTCGAGGTTTAATCAAATATTATTGAACAAAAAACTCAACTCGATTAAACGAGTTGAGTTTTTTAAAATTCATTTTTCCGAAACATATTCATCTTTTGCCGCACCGAGACCGACTAATAAAATAACGAAGGTTGCCGCGATTAATAATAATAGCGGGAATGTCCAACCGTTTGTCAGGTCAAACAGAAGACCGAAAAGCGGCGGACCGGACGCTGCAAGTAAATAACCGAATGATTGTGCCATCGCTGATAAATCAGCTGCTTCAAAAGAGTTTCGCGTACGGAGTGAGAAAAACATCATTGCCAGACCAAAAGCGAATGCTGCTGCCACGCCGATTAAGATTACTGAAGGTAAAACTAGTAAAGTGCCTCCGAACATGATTCCTGAAAGTCCGGCTGTCATTAATACGAATGTGATCCAGACAAGCGGAACTTGGTTTTTCATTCGCCCCGCAATGATGGGTACGATGAAGGTGAAAGGCAATTGCGAGAATTGAATTGCAGACAACATCCATCCCGCTTGGGTCGATTCCATTCCTCGACTTTGCAAGATAACGGGTAACCAAGCGACAAGGACATAAAACAATAAAGACTGCAATCCCATAAATATAGTGATTTTCCAGGCTAGTGTTGAACGCCAAAGCGATTTGCCTTTAACGCCATTTTTGCCCGGCAATTCTTCAATTTGACGATGTCTGATTTGAGGAATCCAGACAAGAAGGGCGATCATCGCTAATATTGCCCATACGCCAATTGATGCTTTCCATCCGAAACTGCTTGCCGCGGCAATCGGGATACTCAAACCAGCTGCAAGAGCCCCTGTTAAATTCATAGAGATTGAATAAACGCCCGTCATCATTCCGATATTATTTGCAAATTTCATTTTGATGAAAGCCGGCATAAGCACATTAGCAATTGCGATTCCAGCACCCATTAGAATAGTGCCTAGATAAAGTGTTGGAAAACCGCCAAACGGTCTTAAAACGAGACCAATTGAAAGGACGACCAGTACGACAAACAAAACCATTTCCATACCGAATCTTCTAGCTAGTCGCGGCGCAAAAGGTGATAATATCGCAAATGCTAGTAAGGGGATTGTGGTTAATGTCCCGATTGCTGCATTCGAAATCCCTAGAGTGTCTCGAATCGATGCAACAACAGGCCCGACAGCAGTGATTGGTGCACGCAGATTAGTGGCAAGAAAAATAATTCCTAGGACAAGAATTATTAAACTGGTTGTTGAACGCCACTGCTCTTTTTCTTTCTCAACAGAAACGCTCATATAGTTTCCTCCTTATGTATAAAGCCTGCTATTTCAGCTATGTCAAAAGTTGCTTCAATAGAAAACTTTATCAGTTATATGGAGGAATGTAAATGGTAGTGTCTGAATGTTAGCATTCCAATAAAAGTGTCTGCCAAAAAATAATAGGGACAACTGATAGATTTCAATGACTCCGTTGATTTTACTATACAAGTAAGTAAGCAAGTACCCGATTGTTTTTTATTCTTCCAATAAATTTCCTTCAGCCGGAATAGGGTTCTCTTTCAAGATTCGAGCCATATGAATCGTGTTATAAGCAAGCATTTCAACATGCTTTTTAGTGAAGTCGTTATTTTGACCTGCGTCTATATAGGAAGGTCCAGGACCAGCTTCTCCAACCCAATAGGTATCGACGTTCGGGGGGACGACAAATCCTATATGCGATAGGCCGTATAAAATGGATGCGGATGCGTGTTTCGCTCCGTCTTCATTTCCTGTCACGATTACGCCGCCAACTTTGTTATAATAAATGGTTTGTCTTTTGTCATTTGTTTCTGAACTACTTCCATATAAGCGTTCTATGGCAAGTGTTGCAATGCTGCTTTTTTCACCGAGCCAAAGCGGTGTACCGATAATCAGGATATCGGCGGCTTTCACTTTTTCAAAAATGGACGGCCATTCATCACCATCGCCCATATCTGGAGCAATGCCGTAAGCTATATTGTAATCCGCCAGTCTAATAATTTCGGATTCGACGTTTTCGCTCTTATAAATCAGTTGAACTTTTTCGGAAAGTGCCTCTGTATTTGATTTTTCTTCTGAACTCTTTAATGATGAAATCAAAATGAGAGCTTTAAGATTACTTATGACCTGCCTCCTTTTATTATCCCGTCCTTATTTTGCTATAGACGAAAGGAGCCGAAGTCAAACATACTATTTCTCGCGATATATTGGAAAGATAGTTATACTAGTAAATGAGAATAAGTTATTGAAAAGGGGTCCAAACATGACAAATCAAAAGAATGACAACTTGCCAGAAAAATCGTGCTCGATTGAACGCCTCGTGACGATTGAAGCGGATGTTGAGAAAGTATTGAACGGCGAAAAAACAGCGACGCGACGTAACGGCGTTTATGCTTACCCTGGTGAAATCATGGTATTGAAGGGGAAAGAATTTAATGTTGATGCACTGTATTCACAGACTCTAGGTGAAATGACAGACGAACATGCCAAAACAGAAGGGTATGCGAATATGGAAGATTATAAGGGATCCATCTTAGCGCTACATCCGAAAATGCCTTGGTTACCAAAGATGAGCGTCTGGGTTCATGAATTTAGCCCCGTTAAGAAATGATTACGTATGAAACTAGACTTTTACGCTCTAATTATTTTCATACATGTTGTTAGTGCAGTACTTTCCATTGGTCCGTTGTTTATTTTAATGCCGACAATCAAGCGTCTGCGCGGCGTTGACATGGATGTAGAAAATGCGTATCTATCCATCGTCAATGTCGTGATCCGAATTGTCATGCATGCAGGACATGCGCTCGTAGTGTCTGGTGTCCTGTTATTAATTTTCGGGCCATGGCCATGGTATACGTCTTGGGTAGTCACGACAGTTGCAGTCATGCTTCTGTCAGGTTTATTTCTCTCCAGAGGATTCACATTCGTCCTGCGACGTTTTCACAAACCGGGCGAAGATAAAAACATTATCCTTAATCGATTAAATCAAACATCATGGATTTACATCGGCCTGATGCTAGTCATGCTGTGGCTCATGGTGCAAAAACCGGTGCTTTGGTAATTTACATATGAAAAAGTGCATCTCAATGAGGTGTGCTTTTTTATTTAATGTAAAATTATTGAACTAATGACCATAATAGGTTTGCCTCGAATATTGTTTGAGATCTTGAGAAAAAAGGAACTATAAGAAAGTACTAAGTTAGATACAATAAAAAATGGAGGAGAATAATATGAGTAAGCTTATTCGAAGAATTATAAAATATGGACCGATCATTTATCCGATTGTCTTAAAAATAGTGAGGAACAGAAAGAATAAAAAAGTCGCGCGTTAAGTACAGGGCTTGTCTCGATATGAAATATATTCGAGGCAAGCCCTTTTCTATAACCTCGAACATAATGAACTTCTACAATCAGTTTGACCTAAGTTATTTGATTGAAAAGCAAGCATTGACATGTCAGAATTTTCATAGTAGTATACAATTTAATTAGTTAGGTAAGCTTACTAACCGAATATTGTTCGCATTGCTTACATTCCGGCAGTTCTAATTTCAAATCCTGTGGCTGGAAGCCGATAATCATTAAAACTTCCTAATTACCATTCTCAAAAGAAGGGGGAGGAGTTGCGATCGCTATCAGTCGTATCCAAGCAAATCCACAGTACATGAAATTGATCAATAAGAAAAAGGTTCTTCATTATATCCAAAAGAATCCAGGGCGTTCAAGAACTGAAATTGCAAAGGAATTATCGATTAGCAAGCCAACTATCTCAAAGCTAGTCGATGAATTGATCAGTGAAGGATGGTTCAGTGAAAAAGAAAGTTCGAGTTCAAGTTCATCAGGCGGGAGAAGATCTTTCCAGATTTATTTTAATAATAATGCAAAATATATAGTCGGTGTAGATATCGGTGGAACTTCGGTAGAGATAGCGGTTATGAATCTAGCTGGTGACATCTTAGAGAAGTCTGTATTTTCTACACAGGAGCAAATATCAAAGAATCTCGTTCAGGTGCTTGCCGACAACATCACATCGCTAATAACAAAAAGCGGCTTGGAAAACAATCAGATTATGGGGGCGGGAATCGGCATCCCGGGTATAACAGACGTTCGCGAGGGAATCGTTGTCGATGCCCCGAGTCTGGGATGGAAACAGTACCCTTTCCTGGAGAAGATGCATAAATTTTTGCCATTTCCAGTTTACGTCGACAACGATGTGAATGTTGCAGCGCTAGGTGAGCAATGGAAAGGCGCGGGACGTGATAAGAGCAATATCTTGCAGATTACACTTGGTACAGGGATAGGTTGCGGAATGATCATTAATGGACAGTTGTATCGCGGTTCCTCGTTTGCCGCCGGCGAAATCGGTTATATGGTGACAGACAAGCATGCAGCGGAAAAAGCCTATGACAGCGCCTTTTCAGGATACGGTTTTCTGGACAGTCATGTCGGCGGTCCATCTATTACAAAAAGAATGTTGAAACATTTGAGAGCGAGTGAAAATGAATCGGATGATTGGCCAGCTAAAAGGATTTTCGAGCTGGCGATTGCCGGCGATAAAAAAGCTCAGAATATCATTGATGATGCATTATCTCATCTTGCTTTTGCTTTAATCAATATAATATCAATCGTCAACCCGGAATGCGTAATTTTAGGCGGTGGCATATCGAAGTCCATGCATCATTTTCTACCTGAAATCATATCTACAATCGATAAGCATTTGCCGATTGAAACAATGGTCACGATTACTAAACTGGATAATGTTTCGGTTTTAGGGGCGGGATATTTGGTTTTACATGAGCATGATTCAATCTTGAAGGTTTGAACTAGTTATTAAAGTGACATTAGTCCTTTAAAATAATTAAAAAGAGGGGGATTTACATGTTAAAAAAATGGTGGCTCGGTTTAGTGGCTTTTGGATTATTATCCGTATTGCTGGTTGCCTGTTCAAGCGACAAAGAATCAACTGACAAAGTTCCAACTGATGATGAGAAAGGGTCCGGCGAAGAAATCGTATTGGAGTATTGGCAGTACGCTTTTGATGCAAAGGTTAAATTGATGGATGAGCTGATTGAGGAATTCGAAGCGAATAACCCTGGTATCAAGGTAAAGCAGACAAATTTTCCTTATGATCAATACAATGAAAAGGTAGCTGCACAAGTACCGGCAGGGAAAGGTCCGGACGTGATCAACTTATTCTACGGATGGGTTCCGAAGTATGTTGATTCTGGCTATTTACAGCCATTGCCTCAAGATGCATTCCCGCATGATGAAATTGAGAGTGAATTTTTCCCATTAGTTGAGGCGACTAAACTCGATGGCGAATATTGGACAATTCCAACTGCGGTAAGAACGCTCGCATTGTTTTATAACAAAGATCTTTTCGAAGAGGCCGGACTAGATCCTGATTCTCCGCCTAAAGATTGGGATGAGTTGCAGGAGTACGCAGAGAAATTGACGAAAGCTGATGGCAAAGGAAGACTTGAGCAATCAGGTATGGCATGGGAACCTTCACAACAAGGACATCAGTGGTTGCGTGACGGTTTGACTCGCCAAGCTGGTGGAGAAGTATTGAGCGAAGATAAGAAATCAGTTGTTTGGGGAGATGATTCAGCGGGTCTGGAAGCATTTAAATACTGGTTGAGCTTCCCGACAGATTTAGGTACTTCTGAAGTAGGATTCTATACAGACGATGTAACAGCTTTCCTGACCGAAAAAGCAGCGATGAATGTTGATGGTTCTTTCCGTATCGGCACGATAAAAAGTGATGCGCCAGACTTGAATTATGCTGTTGCTCCGCTTCCTGGAAATAAAAAGCAATCCACAAACGCATCATTCTGGACAAATGGAATCACTGCAAAAGTTGAAGGAGAGAAACTGGATGCGGCAACTAAATTCCTTAAATTCCTGACAAGCAAGGAAGTTATGGAAAAATGGATTGATGCAACTGGTGAACTACCTGCAAAAGAAGAGGTTGCGATGCAGGATAAATATGTCAACGATGAGGTTTATGGAGCATTCATCAACTCGTTGCCATTTGCAAATGCACATTTCTTTGTAGATGAAACTGAGGAACGCCAGCTTGTAATCGATGCAGCAGACAAAGTATTGCTGCAAGGGATGGACGTAGAAGAAGCATATAATGAATTAGTAGAAGAGACAAAGAAACTTCATGAAAATTATTGGAGCAATAAATAGAAAAATGGAACCAAAGGTTATTCGTAACCTTTGGTTCTATCAACTATTAGGAGGTGCGAAGTGAAGAATCATTCTGCATCGAGCAAGAAAATACAGAAGACATCTTTGATAGGGAAGTTCAGAGGAAATGTAAAGTATCAAAAATACCTTTTTGTCTATACTTGTCTATTGCTCCCGATATTATTTTTTCTTGGCATTCGCATACTTCCTACGTTATTCACATTTAACGTGGGTTTTAGGGATTGGAATTTGCTGGCGACAGGTGTAAAACCATTTATTGGGCTAGAAAATTACAAAGTGCTTATACAAGACAAAGTCTTTATCAAGTCCGCCCTGAACACATTGATCTATATTGTGTTAGGTGTTTCTGGACAATTGTTTTTCGGAATTGTCGTTGCGCTCCTGCTCCATAAAATAAATCGTTTTGTCGGTTTTTTCAGGGTGATTTATTTCATCCCCTATGTTACTAGTATTGTCGCAATCAGTTGGGTGTTTCAGTGGATCTTGATGAAAAATGGGATAATCAATGACTTATTAATAAAAATCGGTCTGTCGCCGCAGCCATTTTTGAACTCGCCGGATCAGGCAATATACATAATAATCGGCGCGATGATTTGGCAGGCTTTAGGTTTCCAAATGGTTCTGTTTCTAGCTGGACTAGAAAATATCCCCAAGATGCTTTATGAGGCTGCCGAGATTGACGGTGCAAGTCCTTGGCAAAAGTTCTGGCATGTGACGGTGCCGCTGTTGAATCCGACTATTGTATTCTCGGCAGTAATCGGAAGCATCAACTTCATTCAAGTATCGTTTACACAAGTCATCAATATGAGTTCGGACGGCACTGGCGGACCGTTGAACTCGACAATGACGGTCGTGGTTTATATCTATCAGTTGGCATTCCGGAAGTTTGATATGGGACTTGCTTCGGCAGCGACCGTGATGTTATTTCTATTCATTTTAGCCCTTACCTTATTTCAAATGAAGGTTCTGACCAAGAAGTTCGATTACTAGAGAGGAGGATGGGAGAGAATGAAAATTGGAAAGGTTTTAACGTATCTCGCCTTGATACTGGGTTCCATTATTATGCTATTTCCATTTGTGTGGATGGTTTCAACCTCTTTAAAATCACCAATCGACATCTTTAGCCTGGATATTATACCGGAAAACATAACCTTCAGTAACTACATTAAAGTTATGGAAGAGAGTTTATTCGCTAAGTGGTTTTTGAACAGTTTAATCATTGCGGTCGTAACGACGATAAGTGTTGCATTTTTTGATACGCTCGTCGGCTATATCATTGCCAAGTTCTCCTTTGTCGGTCGCGGTGTACTGTTCATTCTCATATTAAGTACGCTGATGGTTCCGACGGAAATGCTTATTATTCCGTGGTATATGATGAGTTCAGATTTTGGATGGACGGACACGTACTGGGGAATCTTGTTTCCGGGACTCATGACTGGATTCGGCGTATTTCTGATGAGGCAATTCATGGAGCAGATTCCTGATGATTTATTGAACGCGGCACGTGTTGACGGCATGAATGAATTCATGATATTTTTCAAGATCGCCATTCCACAGGTTTGGCCGGCACTGGCTGCTTTAAGTATTTTCACATTCCTCGGAAACTGGAACGCATTCCTCTGGCCGTTGATCGTTATCGAATCTGAAGCACTCCGAACGCTGCCTGTCGGTCTATCCTTCTTCTCGTCGGGGGAAGCAGAGTCGCAGTGGCATTTGATCATGACAGGTTCTACCATAGCGGTAATTCCGTTAATCTTGGTATTCATCCTTTTACAGCGTCATATCATATCAGGAATCACTTTGACGGGAATGAAATGATATTTACATAAAAATAGCCTCTAAGGTTTTCACACCTTGAAGGCTATTTTTAATGATGATTAATTATCTTCGATGCCATAACTGATCAAATTCGTGAAAATTCGGTAGCCGCCAGGGACTTGATTATCGATTTGGCGATAGAAGACGAGGTTTGTGTACAAGTAAGTACCTTCACCATACTCAGCCATTAATATCCCCCCTGTGAATGGATCTTCATCTGGATCGGCCATGCTCACAAATGTTTCATAACGGTCGTCCCAATTCATCGGGAAGTAGAGACCGCGTTCTTGCACCCAATTATCCCAATCATTGCTTGTAATGTTATTCGGATAATTAAACAGCATATGTTCCGGCTGTGTCATGGTGACTTCGGCAGTTTCGTCAGTTACGCGCCAACGAATCGACGGATTGCCAATTTCTAAGTGATATGGAGCAGATGTCTGTGTATCCCAATTGTCTCCTGGTTTATGGTATTGAACAACCAAGTGTCCGCCGTTCTCGACGTATTCATGCAAACGGTCATTGTTCTGGACGAGATCTGCGCGTGACAGATTCGCTCTGATTCCTGTGACAATCGTATCGTATACAGATAAATCTCCTGAAGCAAGATCTACCTCCGTGAGCTTTGTAATGTCAAATCCTGCATTCTTGAAATCATCGGCTATTGTGTCAAATCCACTTTCGATATAACCAACCTTCAGATTATCCGGTTTCAATAGTTCGAATGCGACTCCATTAATAGCGGATGAATAAAGGAAATAGGAATCGTTGATATGATTGTACTTGATTTCCTGTACGGTGTTATCGAATGTTTTGCCCTTGGATGTTGCAAGGACGTCGATTGAAAAATCACCTTCTTCTATCTCATTGGCGGGGAAAATTGTGAAATCGACTGTTTTTTCTTCAAAACGTTCTGAAAAGCCGACTTCAATCTGTTCTGGTTCGCTTGTCCATCCCTCAGGAAGAGCTAAAGAGACGGATGCATTATTTTCACCATGGAAGTAATTTTTGACGCTAACCGTTACTGGAACTTCTTCTTGTACATCAGCCGTATTAATCATCAAGTTGACTGGATTCGATGAAATGCTGATTTCCGGAAGGACGGCTACTGTGTTTTCAAGTTCCAGGACAGTTTCGGCTTTAGCGCCATTTTCTTTAAACGTGATTTTGGATTGAATAATCGACTCGTCATATGGATGAAAATATAATTCATCTTCTGGGACTGTAATGTTAAAATTGACTGTTTTTGATTCGTTCGGTTTTAAGTGTTGTATTTCTTCTTGTGTATTAATCTGCCAGTTTTCCGGTGCCAAGAGGGATGGTTCGATATGTTTGATCATCTCGTCACCTTCGTTGGTGATCGTCATACTGACCGTTGTATTTTCTCCTTGCGTCAATACATCTGAAGCAATCGCAGTTTCAACTTTCAAGCTTGAGGAAACAAAACTTACTTGTTGTAATTGTTCTTCTTTTAATTCTAATTTATGGAGCAAATCATTTTTCAGAGAAGCTTCTATTTTAGTCTTTTGAGTTTCTGCGATAAGCTTCTGAATATCTTTTAAAGCCTTTTGCGATTTTGATAAAATCAAGTCGCGTTCAGGATAAAGCTCAATAATATCATCTAGTTCCTTTTGTAGATTTTGCAAATGAATGCTTAAGTTATTATGCGGTACAACTTGTGCCCAATCATTCAAGTTATACGGAATTCCGGCAAAGAGATCGTTGCTCTCGGCTTGTACCGAATCATGGATTAGTTCTAAATGGGCTTGTCTAGGTTCAACAGGGAGGTCTCTACCCATTCCTTGACTCTTATGCAAGTATCTTGATGCTTCGCCGAGCTGTGGATATGTCATTTGGTAGATTGGATCATAGTCGCCGATTTCAAGCGATATTGTGGCAGTGGCTCCCGATTCAGCGGGCAAATAGAGCTTTTTGATTTGCCAGACGGATAATCCTTCATCCAGCTGTTCTGGGAAAACGGATGGATCCGCCGCATCTTCAAATGCCTGGTCGCTTAAAATTGTAATTGCGCGATGATGCCCATGCTGGCTATCGACGTCACGGAAGGAAGGCATGACAATATCCGGTTGATACGTTCGAATAAATCTAATTAACCGTTCATAGGTTACTTCTTCTCCCCATTTTTCTAGGGTCTCTTCAGGCGACTTGGAAAAACCGAAATCGTAGATCGGGTCCGATGTTGTTTCACTTAAATGATAGGCCTTCACGCCAGTGATTTTGGCTGCCTCTATCATTTCATTGGTTCTGATGATTCCAAGACCGTCGCCGAGCTCTGTGCCGATTTCATTCTGGCCGCCTTCACCGCGATTGGCAATGACACTCGCTGACTTGACGCCAAGCCCTCTTGATAAATAGGCGAGCAGGTCACTTCGCTCATCATCCGGATGTGCACCGGTATTTAGAAATGTGACGGTTGTACTGAGCGGCTTTACTGCGTTCCATAAATCCACATCTGGAACCGGCTGGTTATCTGCCTTCCCAAGGAGGGGAGTCATCGACAGCAACAACAAGAGAGACGCCATTATTTTGAAAAGTTTTCTCATTATTGTAACCCCTTTCATTATTTTGTTAGCAAATGAAATTGTACAATGATGATAATTTCTTACATGTTAGTAAAGTTAACTAACCAAATATGTTATCATTCGCTTATGAGTCACTCTATCAATCCGCTTATATATTGTAAATATTATAAAGGTTCTATTTATTCACTCGGTGATTACCAGACAGTTATTGGTTTAATGGGGAGTAGGTCTTTAATTGTAGGTGGTTTTACTTCTGTTGGGATTTATTTCAATGATGAGGTGGTTACTTCTTCATCATTGAAATAAATTCCTCAAGCTAATTCTCTGCATCGTTTGGCAATAAACTCTTAGTATCTGCTCTTGCCTTATATACTAAAGTTTACGAAACACAAATCTGCTTTTTGGTAAAGTTGGGAGTCGCACGTGATTTACGGATAAGTCTTGCCAATCAGGTACATCGTATTGCAATTCATTCACCAGAAAGGAAAGCGATGATTTCATAATGACGACAGTCGCTTCTTCTCCAGGACAACGGTGGCCCGTATTTGGATCACCGCCGCCTTGAGGAACAAAATCATATAAATCTTTTTTTCGGTCTGTAAATCGTTCTGGTTGAAATTCATATGGAGCGTCCCAAAGTTCTGGGTCGTGATTAACCCCGTACAAGTCGATTAAAACGGAGGTTCCTTTTTTGAACTGGAAACCTTTCCACTGAAAATCTTTACGAACCATTGCGCCAAGAAAAGGCGCGAAAGGGTAAAACCGGCGAACTTCTTGGACGAACATTTCCAAGTATTTTCTGTCGCCATTTTTCAGTTTGTCTTTATAAACAGGGAAATCATGGAATGCAAGTGCTCCGAATGCGACGAATCTCGCCACAGCAACAATCGGTCGAAGTATATTAATAAGTTCAACAGCCGCTATCTGCGTATTAAGATGATTTCCTTCTTCATCGCGGTGTGTTGCAATTGTGTGGATTGCGGTCTTCTCATCCGCCGCCAATGTCCCGTTACGGAAACTCTCGATGATTGATTTTATCCAACTCTCGGTCCGTTGTCTTGCATTTTTTCCTTCTTGATAACGCGGTCCAACCCCGCCAATTGCGTCAATCATCGCTCCGAAATCATAGGCGCGACTTGATACTTCAGTCTCTTTCAATGGAACTCCAGCCCATAAACAAGCAACACGACATAAGATTTCTTCGGCTTCATCGAAAAGAATTATTTCTTCATGACTCTTCCACTGATCAGCTCTCAATCTCCATTGTTCGGTCGTAATCTCGCCGAGTCGTTTCAATGCGGATTCCGTCATAAGCGAAATGAACATCATTTTTCGTACTATATGCTTCTCGCCGTCCATAGTTTGTACGCCGTTTTGGCCAAAAAGTGTCTTTTGAATTCGTTTTGGAACTGCTCCTTCGCGTTGGAATAAATCTGAGTCGTAAAATAGGTTTACTGCCTCTTTCCCGGTCATGCAAATCATTTTC
Source organism: Sporosarcina jiandibaonis (assembly GCF_013184495.1). Lineage (GTDB taxonomy): Bacteria > Bacillota > Bacilli > Bacillales_A > Planococcaceae > Sporosarcina > Sporosarcina jiandibaonis. The sequence goes on from NZ_JAAOIY010000003.1 coordinate 194,318, forward strand.
TTTCCCATCAACCTTGTTTCAAATACTTCTGTATTGAGTGCCTTGCATCTTTCGAGTATGTAAGGATATCCAGTCGTCAATAGATTGAACGTATTGTCTATACCTTTATCTTTAGGCATTTCCATGTTTGGTCCAGCTCCTTTTGAGGGTTATCTACAATACCATTCCCGATTCCTGAAACTTTTAACGAATTATTTGTCGATATCGTTCTGCAACCAGTTCCCAGTCTTGAAGGAATAACTGTTTTAAATTGGGACGCCGCCTGACAGCAAGGGGATGATAGGCAACTGTGGTTTCATACCCCTTGACATCGTGCCATGCTCCGCGCAGACTTTTCACGTCAATTTCATTGTTTCCAAAGAAAGATTGAACGGCTACGTTCCCTAAGCAAATAATTAATTTCGGATTTTTCTCCTTAAGCTGTTCATTCAAATGTTGCATGCAGATTTTTCGCGTTTGCTCTTTATCGTACGCGCGCGTTGGTTTTCTCTTAACGATGTAAGTTGCATACACATCCTGTTTTCTCAGACCGACCTGGTTTATCGCTTCCTGTAAAGTTTGCCTCGTCCCGCATACAAAAGAATTTCCTTCACGGTCCTCACGTGCTCCGGGATTATCGAGGATGATCATAATCTGTCCGTTTGGATTGCCTTCGCCCCAAACCATGCGTGTTCCGTGTTTATAAAGACCGCATTCACAACAATCCACAAAGTCTTCGGGGGTGGGTTCTTCCGGCCAAGCTACCGGGCAAAAGTCGGACACAGGCTTTCATCTCCTTATATAAATTTAGGGTTTCCAAGCACGGTGAAATTATGATTATTTTCAGATAACTGGTATAATAAGGAACGTAATTCATTATTTCAAAGGAGTGATGACATGGCTGTAGATGTTTATTTGAATTTTAATGGAAATTGTCGTGAAGCTGCTGAATTTTATGCAGAAGTATTTGGAACAGAAAAACCAGAAATTATGACTTTTGGAGAAGCGCCGCAACACCCGGATTACCAGCTCCCTGAAGAAGCGAAAGACTTGGTGATGCACACGCGACTTAACATTAGTGGAAGCAATGTCATGTTTTCAGATGTTTTTCCAGGACAGCCGTTTGTCGCGGGAAATAACATTAGCCTTGCGTTAGTAAGTGAAGACATGGATGAGATCAAATCTGCATTTAGCAAACTGTCAGAAGGGGGTACTGTCCGTATGGAACTTCAGGAAACATTCTGGAGCAAGAGCTACGGCAGTCTAAAGGACAAGTTTGGAATCGAATGGCAAATCAGCCATGAAGACGGCAGGGAAATGTGAAACTTGCATGATATGAGGGCAAAGAACTTTTTCTACTCATGAAAAAGATTCTTTGTTCTTTTTAATTCGCCTAGTTATTTTACTTGAACGACTAATTGATGACGATTATGAATATGATATTAGCACTACACATGTATATTTCAGTCATTCGATTATTTGTTCAGGAGGAATTTAGTTGAAATTAAATATTACCCAAAAATTAATCAAAAATCATCTCGTCACAGGCGAAATGATGCCAGGTGCTGAAATCGCATTAAAAATCGACCAAACATTAACTCAAGACGCCACAGGAACGATGGTTATGTTGGAACTTGAGGCGATGGGTTTGGATATAGCTAAAACCGAAGCATCGGCACAATACGTCGATCATAATCTTGTTCAAACAGATAGTAAAAATGCAGATGATCATTTATTTTTGCAAAGCGCTTCAAGAAGATTCGGCTTATATTTTAGTAAACCGGGCAATGGAGTGAGTCATCCCGTTCATATGCAGCGTTTGGCGAAACCGGGAAAAACATTGCTCGGCTCTGATAGTCACACTTGTGCAAATGGTTGTATGGGAATGCTTGCAATGGGTGCAGGCGGTCTCGACGTTGCATTGGCAATAGCCGGAGAACCATTTTATTTACGTATGCCTAAAGTTTGGGGCATAAAACTAACGGGTGAATTAGCAGAATGGGTAAGTGCAAAAGATGTCATCTTAGAACTCCTTCGCCGACATGACGTGAAAGGCGGCGTCGGAAAAGTCATTGAATATTATGGACCCGGAGTTGACACGTTAAGTGCAATGGACCGTCATGTGATTGCGAATATGGGCGCCGAATTAGGTGCGACAACGACAGTATTTCCATCAGATGATGAAATCAAGCGCTTCTTGAAAGAACAAAACCGTGAAGACGATTGGGTCGAATTGAAAGCGGATAAAGGTGCCACTTATGATATTGATGAAGAAATTAACTTGTCCGAGATTGTTCCGTTAGTTGCGAAACCATCAAGTCCTGGGAATGTCGTTCCTGTTTCGGAACTAGCGGGAACCCCTATTTACCAATCGTATATTGGATCATCCGCGAATCCTGGTTACCGAGATTTCGCCATAGCAGCTGAAATTGTAAAAGGAAAACAAGTGGCGGTTGGCGTTTCATTGGATATTAACCCAACATCAAGGCAAATGCTAACGGATTTATTGAATGAAGGGCATATCGCTAGCTTCATCCAAGCAGGAGGACGTCTCCATCAGGCGGGATGTAACGGATGCATCGGAATGGGGCAAGCACCCGCTACGGGAAGAAATAGTTTACGGACGACCCCACGAAATTTTCCGGGGCGTTCCGGGACAATAGAGGATAGTGTATATCTATGCGGGACAGAAACAGCTGCAGCTTCGGCATTGGCGGGGGAGATTACGGATCCTCGAACGCTCGGACCAAAAGCACCGAAAATACGAGCCATTAAAAATCCGACAATTGATATGAATTTGTTGGATGCGCCTTTATCTAAAGAAGAAGCCAGAAAAGTTGTCATTCATAAAGGTCCCAACATCGCATCGATTCCTGAAATGGATGCAATGCCTGACAACTTGCAAATTCCTATTTTATTGAAGATGGGAGACAATATCTCAACGGATGAAATTCTCGCAGGTGGATCGCGCGTCCTGCCATTTAGAAGTAATTTACCTGAAATAAGTAAATTTACGTTTGAGATAATTGATAAAACCTACTATAAAAGAGGAATGGAAAGTGTAGCACACGGTGGCCATGCAATTGTCGCCGGCGTTAACTACGGGCAAGGATCAAGCCGTGAACACGCCGCGCTCGCACCAAGATATCTGGGACTTCGAGCTGCACTCGTAAAAGATTTCGCGCGAATCCACTGGCAAAACCTCGTTAACTTCGGAATTCTTCCAATTACATTTGTAAACGCGGAAGATTATCATAAATTGCATGAAGGGGACATTCTCGAATTTTCGAACTTGCGAAGTAAAATTAAAGAAGGAAATGAATTTGAAATTAAGGTTCAAGCTTCAAATGACTTCATAAAAGTGAGACACGCACTAACAGAGCGACAAGTTGAAATAATTCTAGTCGGCGGCATGATCAATTGGGTAAAAGACCAGAAGCAACCGACTAGTTAAACTTGTTTGGCATTATTCAATCAAGGATTGTGCATCCTATTAGCAACAAAGTGATGGAGGGATGATGATAATGGACGGTAAAAACTTATGTGTTGCATGCGACGGAACCGGATTGCTTTCGGATGACGAAGGCTGGCAATACCACTGCCAAATGTGTTCCGGAGCAGGAAACACGAACCCAAGATTTAAAGGTCAACCGCCCAAAGTAATGGCTGTTGATGATAATAATCGTTTGTTGGATTAAACAAGGAAATGGTAGTGTTGCACATCATGTGAAGCACTACCTTTTCATTTCAAAAGTAGAAATTCCCCATGGACATATGACGCAACTTTCTGTAATCTTAATGTTAATCAAGAAGGGGGGATAATTGCGATGGACTTCAAGATTTATAAGGATGTTAATGAATTCTCACTGAAAGTTGAGCCGATTTTAGTTCAGAAAGAAGATGTGAACAGTCTGTTTTTAGGTGTTCTGCAAGGCATAAAATCACGACTGTATGAAAATCCATTAATGGCTACAATTGAAGAGGAAGCAAGAGTGCTCGCCATATTTCAAATGACACCGCCGCATCCGTTAAATCAAATTTACGTTGATGAAAATCGTTTGGATGAAAGTATGGAATTATTAATAAAGAATTTGTTGGATTTCAAGATTGAACTCCCCTCAATAATTAGTTTAAAGCCATGGGCGTATCGCTTTGCAAAAAAATGGGAAGCTGAAACGGGAATGACTACTAAACTATTGATGGACCAAGGATTATATCGACTTGATCAAGTTGACGAAACTTTGGTGAAAAGCCCAGGAGCTTGGCGTTTCGCGGAGAGGGAAGACTGCCGACTGATAGAAGAATGGTATTATTTATTCGCAGTAGAAGCCGGTGTTCCAATTCCATCAAGTAATGATATTCATAAAAGTGTAGCAAGAATGGTAGATAATCAAGAAGTGTTTCTCTGGGAAGATGATGGTGAAATTGTATCCATGATGAAAAAATCACGTCCGACAAACCACGGTGTCACTGTTTCATTAGTCTATACGCCAAAAGATAAACGAAGAAAAGGATATGCGCGGACATTGGTAGCTACAATTTCTAAGGAACTTCTAAAAGATTACGATTTTTGTGTTCTCTACACAGATATGATGAATCCGACATCGAATAAAATATATAAAGAAATTGGCTATGTGAAAATAGTGGATTCGGTTCAGCTGGGGTTTGAGCTGAATTCGGAGGGGGAGAAAATATGACGACGATAGGTATCACTGCGGTGCTAATAATTGGCCTTCTAATATTGGCTATAGGATTTGTAACTAAAAAGAGGTGGTTAATGATCCTGTCAGTTGTTCCATTGGCAATATCTATTTTTCAATTAGTTATGTTGGCGGGAATGGGGAAGTAATGCTTATTATTAAGTTAGCAAAATAGTAATTGCCATTTGTGCATATCGAGAATTGAAGCTTGACGCGGTTTATTCCCGAATGAAAAAAGCTGACGAAATAAAACTATCGTCAGCTTTTTCGTATGATTAATTCTTTACAGACTCAATCTCTTCCGTTAATTCAACAAGTTGATTGATTAATTCGCCGATATAAGCAATTGTGTCGTGTAACGGTTTTTCTGTTGTGATGTCGACACCGGCCATCTTAGAAAGTTCAACTGGGGATTTAGTTCCGCCGGCTTTCAACACTTCTAACCACTCATCGACTGCTGGTTGACCTTCATCTAAAATACGTTTAGATACTTGAGTGGAGATTGTAAGTCCCGCACTGTAAGTGTATGGATATAAGCCCATGTAATAGTGAGGTTGGCGCATCCATGTCAGTTCTGCACCTTCGTTGATATCAACGTCTTCACCCCAGAAATCTTCCAGAACGCCGCGTTTCAATTCATTGAGCACAGTCGCGTTTACGCTTCCGCCTGCATCAATGCGGTCGTATACTTTGCGTTGGTAAGCAGCTTCCAATAAGTGCGTGACAAAGTTATGGTAGTACGTCCGTGACACAATCGATGAAATCACCCAACGTTTGAATTTCGGATCATCCGAGTTTTTCAGTAAATGATTCGCCATGAGCATCTCGTTCATCGTTGATGGGGCTTCGATGAAATACATAGACGGGCGTGCATTAAACACATTCCGTTCACGGTTTGCATTGTAGAAGTGACCCGCATGCCCGAGTTCATGAGCTAGAACGAATACATCTTCCATGCTGCCTGTCCAAGAAATCAGGATGTACGGGTGGTATCCGTGAGGACTTGAACAGAAGGCACCGGTTGATTTTCCTTTATTTTGAGCAAAGTCAATCCAACGTTCTTCGTATGAACGATTGACCATATTAATATAGTCGTCACCCATAATCGCAAGCGCATCGTCAATATACTTTTTAGATTCTTCAACAGTGATTTTCGGTTCATATGACGGGTCAAGCGAAATTTTTAAATCTGCGAACGTCATTTTATCCAACCCGTGAACTTTTTGAAGCAGTTTCGCATACTTGCGCATATGCGGAGCAAGTTCTTTCGTGATCAAATCAATTTGGCGGTCATATAGCGACTTATCGACTTCTTGGTTGAATAATAAATAATCGAAAACCGATTCATAGCCACGAACGTCAGCAGTCGTTTTTTCAGTTTGTAATTGCATATCATATGTTTTTGCAGTTGTATGTTGATAGTCTCTTAATTTTTTGGAAAACGCATCAAAAGCAGCGCGGCGTTTAGCGGTATCTGGTTCAGACTCCCAGTCGCCTTCAAATGAAACATAGCTTAAAGGAAAACTTTTTCCGTCTACAACGAAATCATCAAACGACATATCAACCATTTTCGTCGTGTTGTATAAACCATATGGCGCGTTGAATGTTGAAGAAAAAGCAGCCAATGTTTTTTCAACTTCAGGATGTAATTGATATTCTTTTTTCTTGATCAATTTCTCCAAGTAGTTTTTGAAATCAGGTGAAAGTTTCATCGCTTCTTCTAGTGTTTCTACAGTCAAATCCAAGAGTTCACTGTTTACAAACGAAAGTTTACTATTAATTTTTGCAGATGTTGAACTGAATTTACTTGAACGCATTTGTGCTTCGTCATTCGTCTGGTCAGTGCTAGTAGCAAGGCTTGTATATGTGCCGACAGGAACGATTTTTTCGCATATAGTCAAATACCCTTTTAGCGCTTCAATGACTGATGCGGCATCTGTAATTTTCCCGTTAAACTTCTCAGCATAGGCATCGACTTCGCTTTCAAGCTCAACGACTGCAGCATTGTAATCTTCTTCAGTTTTGAAAAGATCTTCTAAATTCCACGTTTCTTCTACCTTAACTTCCGAACGCAGTGGTAAACTTTTAACCATTCTCATCTCTCCCCGGGTAGTCCAACTCAGTGAACTTTGTAATTTATTACGGTAAACGAACTAATTACTAGTATATAGCACAAAAGCCGAAATGTAAAAACGAATCTACACTTTGGCAACTTTCAGATAGTAATGGTATATTTACTTTTTAGAGAGACGTTCAATTTCCTCCGAAAGTACGAAGGCCAAGTCGTAATTTCCGAAAAGTTGCAAGACATCCATCATGGTTTCATTGTCAATTTCAAGCTGGTCAGAATCGTCCATTTCCTTCAAAACCTTCTGTAAAGAATCATTTTCCTGCTGTTCGGGATAAGCGCGCGCGTACAACTCATTCGGATCGAGCTCGTGATTAACGCACCATTGCACAAATAATTGAATCATCAACTGCTCATCTTCTTGATATTTTTGAATAACTTGTTCATCGATACTTTTAAACTCCATAATTATTAACTCCCTTATGAAACACGATAATATAAGTATATATGAAAAGCAGCAAAAACGGAGGCATTCACTATGAATCTACAACTGGTTAAACCGACAGTTGATATGAAAGAGCAATATATGGATTATGATTTGGAATGGAAAGAGGCGGGGGAGAAGATGAATCCCGGGATATTCAGAAACATGAATCCTGATCGATTTGAAGAACTGGTGAAGGCTCTTCATGAAATAGAGTTAGGTAATGGAGCAAGAGAAGTCCCGGAATCCGTCTACTTTCTTCTAAAAGAAAAGGACCGCATTTTAGGTGCGGTCACAATCAGGCATTCATTAACGGAAAGAATGTTCAACACGGAAGGGCATATCGGGGCAGGAATTCGACCATCCGAGCGGAGAAACGGTTACGCTACAAAAATCCTTGAGTTGGCGTTAGATCAAATGCGAGGATTGGGCATCCAGAAAGCGCTAGTTACATGCAATGAAGATAATATAGGTTCGGAAAAAGCGATTATTAAAAATGGTGGTGTTAGGGACAATGATTTTCTTGAATCGCATGGAAATATCGTGAAAAGATATTGGATAATGCTATAGAATTAATTAGAAGAATGCCCCATTGGTATTCTTTTTTTATTTGAAAAAGATGTCCGCCGAATCCTTAATTATGTCCTCGCAATCATCAAAAAAGCTTGATTATGTCCGCTAAATCCAGCAAATTGTTCGCTCGATTTCTTCGGAATCAAAGATGTGCGCGCAATCCGTTGTTATGTCCCCGCAATCGCCAAAATTACTCAAATATGTCCTCCCAATCCATCGGAATATCTGCCCGATCACAAAATCCTACATTCAAATTTGATTACTAATAAAAAACTGAACAAGCCATTCAACGTTTAACGGCCCATCAACGATTTCATAATAGAGTAATGAGTTTTGGATAATTAAGTCCTCGTTTACGATAATGCTTAATGTATTTCCATTTTCATCTTGTAAACTGATAGTAAATTGTTCAACTTCATCAAATGGATTGATTTCTTCGGGAGTTAGCTTTCTTACATGATAATTTTGAAGGAAGTATAATAAACTCTCAATTTCACTAGGTTCATCCACGATCCATGATTGGGAATCAGAGCCCGCAATCGCTGGCTTAGTAAAAATAAGTGAGCTGAAATGTGCATCCATCGGGGTTAGAATTTCAATAAATTCTTTTTCCTCATAATCCTTGTAAGACTGCAACATCGCATACGTTCCACCAATCATCAGCGCGATTAGTAGAATTGCTCTCATTTTCATCATTAACTCCTCCTGCAAACTCGTTTCTATAGTATACGCATAGGGACTACAATAAAATTGTACTCGTCAATCTTTAATAAAATTAACAGAATGGTATAATTATAATTGTGGGAGAATTTTGAAAGGGTGATTTTAATGACAGTAATAAGAAAAGTAAGTCATGCGATTCAAGATGACTATCCGGATGATTTTGCTTGGTGCTTTGGCTGCGGGCGATTAAATGAAGACGGTTATCGTTTCAGAACCGGTTGGGATGGGGAACAAACGGTTACATATTACGAACCGTCTTCAAAACACATCGCAATTCCGGGATTTGTATATGGCGGTTTAATCGCTTCATTTGTGGACTGCCATGGTACTGGATCGGCGGCGCTTGCGTTACACCGGAAAAATGGACATGAACCGGGAAGCGGGGAAGAACCACCCAGATTTGTGACAGCTTCGTTGAATGTCAATTATCTAAAACCTACTCTGCAAGGCGCTTTATTGAAAGCGGTTGGAACAATAGAAGAAATCCACCCGAAAAAATGGAAGGTATCCGTAGAAGTTTTTGCGGATGATACACTTTGTGCAACGGGAGAAGTCGTTGGAGTGGTAATGCCTGCTTCCTTTGGAAATAAATAATCGAAAAAGCCGTTTTTTCTTTCGGCTTTTTCTTTTTTGGATAAAATATGATCAATATAGCAAGACTATAAATAGAGGATAGCTGATATGATTTCATTAGAAGAACGGGGGAGTAGAGAGTGAAAGTAGTTGGAATTTATATGGCCGCGGGAAAAAGTCAGCGCATGGGTACCAATAAATTAGCGCTTCCTGTCGGCAAGATGTCATTGGGCAGTTTGGCTTTGGATACTGCTTTGAATTCGACCCTGTCTAAAGTATTCATTATTATTCGACACGAAGATGACGCGAGTTGGATTGCGCCCGACATGTTAACAAACCCGAAAGCGGTCATCGTAAAATGTCCGAATGCTCATATGGGACAGGCTGAATCACTTCGATGCGGTATCGAAAAAGCCGCAACTGAAAAGGCGGATGCTGCAATGGTCATCCTTGCAGATCAGCCTTTTATTACAGTATTAATGTTGGATGAGATTATCGATTGCATGAAATCGAATCCTGCATGCAATTATGTCGCAACGACCAAGGACGAGTTACTTGTGCCACCCGTCCTTTTTTCAGCTTCGATGTTTCCTTCCTTGCTGGATTTAGAAGGCGATACCGGCGCACGGGAAGTTTTAAGTGGAATCCCTCGAAATATGGGGAAGCAGATTCCTTGTAAAGATAAAAGATTTGTTTTTAATGTTGACACGATTGACGATTACTAGTGGCCCGTGTATTTATTCAAATTGAAGCGGCGTCAATGCCTTTGTTTCGTCAATAAAAACAAAGGCATCATATCGCTCGCTAATTATCGAAGGTACATAATTTCCTTGTGCTTCATACTCTGGATGATAAACAACACCAATTGCGCGGTGTCCAAACCATCTAGCAAACGTATCGCGGTTTTTTTCGTTAAATATGAGGAGTTTATTGAATGCACCAGCCTCATGTAGCGCATATTCCCATGAATCTTTTTGAGCAGGGGGAACAGCCATAACTTTAAAAGGATCTGCCCATTGTTTCGCGGCAATCACAGTTCCGCGGTGGGTGCCGAAACCAATTGCGTAAACATCTCCTTCAGGATTTTGCTCGCGAATTAATTGACCGACATTGAGCATTCCATGATCCTTCATTGTCGTTGCCCGAGCATCTCCAATATGTGTATTATGTTCCCAGACAATTACTTTGGCATCCTTGCCGTGAAACTTTCGGATTTCATTTATCGCTTCGACCATATGTTCATCGCGAACATTCCAAGACCTTGTATCGCTTTTAAACGAGGTGCGATAATACTCTTCAGCATTTTTAGCAACTAAAGCATTTAATTTCAAGTTAAGACGTTGTTCAAATTCAATCGGATAGAGTTGTTCATTTGCCTGAATTGAAGAAAACAGCGCTTCAACCTGAGCTGTGCAACTTTCCGGGAAATGCGCTGTAGCCATTGCATAATGCTCTGTAGAATGATTGAAGCCTTCAAAGCAATCGGCAACGTTTTTCGCGAGTCTTAAATCCTCTCCAGTTGGATCTGCGTGGGTTAAATATGTAACGACTTCTTCGATGGATTCAAAAAGACTGTATAAATCGATACCATAGAAACCGACTTTTTTACTTGTTTCTAATTGTTCGTTATGCGTTTTTAGCCAGTCCACCAAACGGGCAACTTCTTCATTTGCCCACATCCATGCGGGCCATCGATGAAATGCTTTTAAGGCTTCTTTAGTTGTCATTTTCCCATCCTCATAACCTTTTATAAACTTATTCACATGGCGAGACGGCGGACAATCGCCCTCGACCGCTATGATTGAAAATCCTTTTTCCTCGATGAGCCTCTTCGATATTTCCGCACGTACCGAATAGAATTCAGAAGTCCCGTGACTGGCTTCTCCTAATAGCACGATGTTCGCATCTCCGACTGATTCAAGAATAGCGGACAAATCATCATTTTTTTCGAAAGGAATTGAATAATCTTGGATGGCTTTAAGTAGTGAAATAGTCATTATATAAACTCCTTTATGAATTAACGTATTGTGTGAGTATGTCCAAATAAAAGTCATACTAAAAGAAAAAATGTCGTGACACCAAATCTAAATAAGGTACAATGAAACTAACGGAAAAATCAAACAGGGGTGATGGAGTTGCTATTGGTATTTGGTATAGTCGCAGTCGTCATGTGCGTTCCCATAACAGCAATCGTTACGGAACACAAAAGAAAAATCGCGAAAATAACGCTTGAATTAACGCGTGAACAAATCGAACTTGAACAGTTGAAACAACAAAACTTTGTAATCGAAACAGAAAAAATGAAATTAGAACTCGAAAAAATGAAGTTAGATTTCACGCCTAACCCTAATGACATAATGAAAATATGATAATTAAGCGAGGTTTGTTGCCATGAAAAATGAAAAGCTTAATCCTCCGCAATACAACGATTTAATCGGCGATATATTAAAAAAGCATACAGCTGACGGCGGAATGGACAATCTTAAAGGCGCTGGAAAACCGCTCTCGAAAGAATACTTTTCCGGAGATACATTCCAGCATTTTCAACGCATCGCGCAAGACGCTGGTTATAAACCTCATTGGCTAAAACTTCGTCATGAAATACGGGATGCCATTCTTTCTATGATTGATGTTATTGCTATACGTTCTGATTCCGAGCTGAACGAACTTATTATAAAAATAAACGAGAAAATTAACGATTACAACAAAGCATGTCCGCCGCCGCTGCAAAAAGGTCAAGTATCACTTCAGACAATAAAAGCCGCTGCCGAGCATTGGTAAATAATATTAAATGAAACTTTCTATTTGTTCAATCGTATAGTAAATACCAGGAAAAAATGGAGGTTTTCATATGGAAAATACAGGAATGAAAGTGTTGATCCATGCAAGTGCTTTTTTCGCGCCTTTTTTGGTGCCGATTTTAATGTTCTTAATTAGCGATGAAAACGATATCAAAAAGTTATCCATTCAGGCAATTCTTTTTCAGCTTGTCATGGGAGTATTAATTGCCATATCGGTTATCATGTCAGTATTTCTAATCGGTCTTCCTTTTTTAATCGGATTTAGTATCATGTGGATCGTCGTGCCAATTATCGGCATTGTCAAAGCGCTTAAAAATGAGAGGTACGATTACCCGTTTGTCGGAAAATGGGTACAATGATATTCATTTTAATTAACGCATTCCGCGAATCATTAGCGGGTGCGTTTTTTTAATTGGAAAAAACGTGCGTTTTTTTTATTAGCAAAATATTATTCATGTATGTAGAATTATCTGAATATGTTAGTATAGTAGAAATGGGGGAAATAGAAAACAATGAAAGGGGAATTAAAGTGAAAATCAAATTTAATCTAGTGACGCAAATCTTCATTGCATTTGTACTAGCCATCATTTTGGGAAGCGTTTTTGGCAGTTCCATAGACTTCTTGAAACCGCTAGGGGATTTATTTTTAAGATTAATTAAATTTATCATTGCACCGCTTATTTTATCGACGCTCGTTGTAGGGGTAGCGAGTTCATCAAATCCCAAACAATTAGGCCGGATTGGACTAAAAACTATTGTTTATTATTTAGTAACGACAGCAATCGCAATTATCATTGGGTTGGCTGTTGCTTTTATGATTTCACCAGGGAAAGGTTTGGATATTTCTACAGAAGGGCTTGTAGTTCCGGAAGCAGCAGCGCAAGAGACAGAAGGAGCCATTGCGACAATTTTAAATATCATTCCTACAAATCCTTTCGCCGCTTTAGCTGAAGGTAACATTTTACAAATTATTTTCTTCGCATTGTTTATCGGATTAGCCATTACATTTGTCGGTGAAAAGGCGCAACCCGTCTATCGGTTTTTTGAAGGGTTTTCGGAGGTTATGTATAAAATAACCGGTATCGTCATGAAAGTTGCTCCGATCGGGATTCTTGGTTTGCTTGCACCGATTATCGGACAGTACGGCGTTTCTGTATTATTGCCTTTACTTAAGGTGATTATTGCCGTCTATCTCGCATGTATACTCCACGCAGTAATTGTCTATTCTGCGGCTGTTAAAACATGGGGGAAAATGAGTCCGCTCAAATTTTTCAAGGGAATTTCACCAGCTGCGCTCGTTGCATTTAGTACTGCGAGTAGTGCAGGTACATTACCTGTGACCATTAAAAACACGAACGAAAATCTTGGCGTTCCAAGCAAAATATCGAGTTTCGTCTTGCCGCTCGGCGCAACGATTAATATGGACGGGACAGCCATCTACCAAGGAGTGGCAGTAATATTCATAGCGCAATTCTATAGTTTGGATCTCACATTTTTACAGCTCCTCACAGTTATTTTGACGACTGTATTAGCATCAATCGGTACTGCGGGAGTTCCTGGAGCAGGGATGATCATGTTGGCGATGGTTTTGACATCCGTCAATATGCCGCTTGAGGGAATTGCCTTGATTGCAGGTATTGATCGAGTCTTGGATATGATGCGCACAACTGTAAACATTGTCGGGGATGCATCAGCTGCTGTTGTTGTTGCGGGTACTGAAAAAGTTGAAACGGAAATTAGTCCTGTAAAATAATTTCGTGAAAAACGGGAACTGGAATAACTAGTCGTCTCCAGTTCCTTCATTTTAAAACCGTGTTACATAAAGTTTTATAGAGAAGAAGTTAGGAGTTTTGTTGTCAAATAAATATATTGGAATAAAGAAACAACCTTTTTAGTTATTATATCGACTTTTATGGGAATAGTAACTGATGGAAATAAACTTTCTTAAGGAGGTAGAATTGTCATGAATAAAATCGACGAAAAAATTTCACAACAGATACCTCTACAGGACAATCCAACTGATGAATCTAAAGGTATGATTGAACCAAGAATAGAAGCATGTGCTGAGCGTTCTTATATCGCTATTCCAATTGAAGCCACTTTAAAAGAGTGGGGTAAAGTCAATGCTCTAATTAAAGAACTCTTCGAATGGTTAAAGAAAAAAGGTCTACAACCCAATGGTGCACCGTTTTTTCGTTATTGGACAGTCGGTGGTACGAATAAGAAATTCAAATTAGAAGTTGGAATCCCGGTTGTAAATGCAACTTTTGGTAACGAAAGAGTCATTGCGGGTACTATTCCAGAAGGAAAATACGTTATTATTGACCATAAAGGACATCCAGACCGTATCCATGAGACAGTCAACCTGCTTGAAGAGTGGTCGGAAAATCGTGGAATTACGTGGGATAAAAAGGTAGAGGATAATGAAGAAATATGGGGCGGTCGGTTTGAATACTATTTAACTGACCCAGCTATAGAGCCAGACCTCGATAAATGGTCGATTGAAATCGCTTTTAAGATTAAAGATTGAACGAAAAGATAAAACCTCCCACTCGCCAAGAAATTCCCCGTGAGTAGGAGGTTTCTTTTTGCAATATTGAAGGAGTCCGAAGACAGCACATGTGTGCAACGCAGGTTCTAACTCTGTATAATAAATGCAACGTATTATTAAAAGGATGTGTGTTTTATGACGACAATTGGATTTGTTCGACATGGTGTGACAGCTTGGAATAAAGAGGGGAGAGCGCAGGGAAGTTCGGATATTCCGCTAGACGAAGAAGGTATTCAGATGGCAGAGCACGTTGCGAATAGATTAAAAGATGAACAGTGGGATGTCATATATTCTAGTCATCTAATACGCGCAAAAAAGACTGCTGAAATCATCGCGGAAAGAAAACCGGGTATCGAATTTTTCGTGGATGATCGTTTACGTGAAATTAGCGGCGGTCAAATCGAAGGTACGACAGAAGCAGAACGGATTGAAAGATGGGGAGAGTCATGGCATGAATTAGATTTGGGCATGGAAGCGCATGAGGATCTCATCGCAAGAGGTATGGCATTCATTGAAGATGTAAAAGCGAAACATCCGAATGAAAGGGTGTTAGTTGTTAGTCATGGCAGTTTCATTCGTAGATTAGTGAGAGAGCTTGTAGCGGATGAGGAGCTAAACGATAGTTTGGGGAACACATCCGTCACGGTTGTAAAGCTTCAAGATGAAACGAATTACTGTGAACTTTATAATTGCATGGAACACTTGCAAGGTATTGTTTGAAGCATTGTCCAATCCACATAGACTTAAAATTATTTCAGTCTTATGTATGGGCAGGCAATACGTGAGTCAGTTAGCAAGGGATACTGAAATGAGTCGACCATTGTTGTATATGCACTTGAAAAAACTTGAACAGGCAGGTATTGTGAAAAGCGAAATGGAGCTTTCAGAGGATGGAAAAGCAATGAAGTATTATCAGCTCGTTTCATTTGATTTTCATATAAATCAAGAGATGATAACGAGAGCTGTCAAAACATTAACGATTCAAAAGAAAGAAGGGAAATGACAATGAATACTGTTAGTTTGCTTGTCATGTTGCCAATATTATTTTGGCTTGCAGTTTTCACTCTCGTTATTGTTCTGATCGTGAAGTTTTCGAAAAAACAATCTGGACCAACGAATGAAGTGCTATTTCAAAAGGTAGTAGATTCAATTCAACTCCAACAGGAATTTCTACAACAACAGCAACGATTAGCCGTTGAATTAAAGGAAATAAATAACCGAATTCAATCAATCGAAAAAATCTTGAAAGAAGTCGAATAAGCATTTTTAACACGGAATCCATTATGAAAATAAATGGATTCCGTGTTTAATTATATAAAGCAGGAATTTTACAGGAAACTATTGAAATTAATATCTATGAAAGGAGCTGGTCTATTTGTTAGTCATAAAACAAATTAATCCCGAAGACACTTATCAAATTAGACATATCGTTTTACGTCCCAATCAAATAATAGACGAATGCAAATACGATGATGACTATAATGAAAATGCATTTCATCTTGGTGCTTTCCTAAACGGGAAATTAATAAGCGTCGCTTCTTATTATGAAGAACAAAGCAAAAGTTTTGATGGAAAAGTCCAATATCGCCTAAGGGGAATGGCTACATTACCTGAGTTTAGAAATCTACGAGCAGGCAGCGCGTTGATACAATTTGCGGAAACAATCCTCAGAGATCGACATGCTGATCTTTGGTGGTGCAATGCTAGGATTTCCGCAAGTAGTTATTATGAAAAAATGGGTTTGAGCGCATTCGGTGATGTGTTTACTATCAATCCGATAGGACCGCATAAACTGATGTATAAAAAAATAGCGCAGATTCAGTAGTGAAATCAATCATTCACTTTGACAATTTACCTTGAATTCGAGATAATATAACATATAAGGAGTGAACGAAGATGACAAAAAACAATGGGTATCCACCATATCACAGCAATTGTAGGCCACCCGCAGGAAAACGTCGATTTTTATGCAAGTGTATTAGGGTTGCGTTTGGTAAAGAAAACGGTGAACTTTGGAGATAAAGTTAGGTATCATTTATATTTTGGAAATGAGCAAGGGAACCCGGGAACACTAATTACATTTTTTGCTTTGCCTGGAGCTGAGAACGGTATAGTGGGCGATGGTGAAGTTGGTGTATCTTCATACGTAGTTCCGGTAGGTGCCATGCAATTTTGGAAAAATAGACTTGAAAGCTTTAAAGTTTCGTACACTGAAACTGAACGTTTTGGTGAACAATACTTACAATTCCAAGATCCACATGGCCTTCTATTAGAAATTGTGGAACGCGAAGAAGGTGCTTCTAACAAATGGGAATTTGGAGGCGTTACTGAAGACTTTGCTATTAAAGGCCTTGGAGGGGCAACTCTATATTCCGCAAAATCAACCGAAACAGCCGACGTATTGGATAATGTGTTAGGACTTGAGTTAGTTGGCAAAGAAGGCGAATATATTCGTTTTAAATCAGCGAGTGAATTAGGGAATATCATTGATATAAAGGCAACTTCATTTGGTAAAGGCCATCAAGGACCTGGCGTTGTGCACCATATCGCTTGGCGTACTAAGGATGATGCGGAACAGTTGGAGTGGAGAAGTTTTGTCGAGGAAAATGGCTTTGAAGTGACACCAGTAAGAGATCGAAATTACTTTAAAGCAATTTACTTCAGAGAACACGGAGGCACCTTATTTGAAATTGCTACGGATCCACCTGGATTTGCACATGATGAATCATGGGAAACAATGGGTGAAAAAATAATGCTTCCAGCGCAATTTGAAGATGAAAGAGAAGAACTCGAAAGTATTTTAATCCCTGTAGAAGTTAGAGAGATAAAGTAATTGAGGAGTGAATTCATTGATTTCAATTGATCCATCGAAGAATAAGGAAAGAGATAATTACAAACTAATGATTGGCAGTATTATTCCAAGGCCGATTGCATTTGTGACATCACTGGCTGAAGATGGAACGTTGAACGGCGCTCCATTCAGTTATTTTAATATTGTATCTTCCAATCCGCCTATGGTATCAATCACTGTCCAACATATAGGGAACGAGAAAAAGGATACGGCCCGCAATATCCTTAACAAAAAAGAATTCGTTGTTCATATTGTCAATCAGGATAATGTTGAGAAAATCAATGAGACTGCAGCGAATCTTCCGTCGAATGAAAGTGAAGTCAGTACTGCTGGACTGACTCAGATACAAAGTACAATCATTGCGGTGCCCGGTGTTGAAGAAGCTAAAATCCGCATGGAATGCATATTGGAACATGTAGTTGAATTTGACGGATGTGATCTTATCATTGGTAAAATCGTTCAATTTCACATTAGTAAAGACATCTACCAGGACGGAAAAATTGATCCAAGAGGACTTGGCGCGGTAAGTCGATTAGCTGGAAGCAGCTATGCGAAGATTGGGGAAATATTCGATATTGAAAGACCGAAATGACTACTGAAAAGAAAGTTCCCGAAATAATAATGGGAGCTTTTTTTCTTTAGTTTCGATTGATATACTTCCGAAGAAATAGGACAAAGTCTAAGGTTAATTATTACTCTCACATACTATATTTGTAAAGGGGGTATATACAATGAGAAATCCAGGGGAGTTTCGTCGTGAACATCGGCGGGAGTATCGACATGAACATCACCATCATCATCACTACCATAATATGGGGCACCATATGGGCCACTATCCGGGGTATCATATGGGACATCATTTTGGCCGTCCGGTTCATTTTCAGGGAAGGCATCATATGGGCGATTTCAGACATATGGATCATCGGTACGGAAGATTCAACCGTTTTTAATGGAGGAAGAGATTTAAACAGGGCTTACAATAGTTCTGTTTATTTTTTGAAATCAGTTGTAGTAGATATACGGAAAGGCTCCCTGTATAGTTAAGTATAAAATGAGGTTCATTTGTGAGAAAGAGGTTGATCTGTTGGACAAGATTATGAAATCAAATTTCGAAAACCTAGAAGGGTCAGACAAAGAACTACAATATGAAGCTATTACTGCTATCTTAGCCGCTACTCAGAAAAAAGTAGAATGGGCTTATGAAGTTTGGGATGAATTAGTGGATTGGCTAACGGATGCCGATAATCATCGTAGATCACGTGCTGCCCAGTTTCTTGCTGGTTTGGCAATAAGCGATCCTGAAAAAAGAATACTTACTGTTTTTCCAACACTTTGGGAAGTGACGAAAGATCCGAGGTTCGTGACAGCTCGACATAGTTTGCAGGCTATTTGGCGGGTTGGCTTAGCAGGTGAAGAGCAAAAGAATCTCGTTTTGAATCATTTCATTGACCGCTTTCAAAATGGTGCAGGTGAAAAGCATTACACATTAAGACGTTTCGATATGATCCAAGGTTTGAAAGATTTGTATGATGAATTAAAAGACGAAAATATAAAACGAACGGCTCTCGAGTTGATTGAATTGGAAGAAGACCCGAAATATCGTAAAAAATATAGCGCTGTTTGGAAATGAATAAGACTTAATTTGAAAAGGGATGCTGCAGCATCCCTTTTTGTTAATTTATCCAAGTTGTAAGTTCTTTTGCATCTGTACGCTTTCTCGGAGCCGGTTCTACATCGGGATAACCTAAGTAAATGAATGCAATAATTTCTCCTTGCTCGGATAGACCAAAGAATTCAGCTACTTTTGGATTGTAGCAAATTGCGCCCGTGCGCCAAACTGCACCAAGACCGAGAGCATGAGCTGTTAATAACATATTTTGCACGCAAGCATTCACGGCTGCATATTCTTCTTTTAAAATGACATTATTTCGGTCGCTCGGTTCAATGCCTACTGCAATAATGACGGGTGAACGGAACGGATTATTTTGGCTGCGTTCTATTTTTTTCTGACTTGCTTCCGACTCTAATTCTTCTAGTTCTGATTTTGTGATTTCCCCCAGGACATCTCCTAATTTTGCACGGCCTTCACCAGATAATACGAAAAAGCGCCAAGGTTCTGTGCGGAAATGGTTAGGCGCATAGGTACCTGCCTCAATGATTTGTTCAACCAGTTCTGTTGGCACAGTTTTATCTTCCATTTTTGGGACACTTCTCCGTGTCTTGATTGCTTCAAATATGTTCAATAAATTGACCTCTTTCTATTAATAATGCTATCTATCTCTATTAAGTATAGCGATTTATAGAAAAAAATCCAAGAGTACTGAATTATAGGTTATACTTAGATGATGAAATGATTGGAAAATAATGAAAGAAGTGAAATTAATCATGTCCACAAAAACTAAATCGATTGTCGGTAATCCAGTTTATGCAGTTATGTTCGCAATCGGCGGTGTTCATTTGTGAAATTAATCATGTCCACAAAAACTAAATCGATTGTCGGTAATCCAGTTTATGCAGTTATGTTCGCAATCGGCGGTGTTCATTTATTAAATGATTCATTGCAAGCGGTTATTCCAGCAATGTTCCCGATTCTTGAAGAAAGCATGGGCTTGTCATTTACACAGCTTGGGCTAATCGCATTTGCGTTGAATATGGTTGCATCCGTTTTGCAACCAGTGGTTGGCTACATAAGTGATCGAAAACCTAGACCATATGCACTTCCAATCGGGATGACCTTTTCACTTGTTGGAATAGCCGGACTTGCTTTTGCTCCGGAATATTGGATGATTCTTGTTTTCGTGATATTACTCGGATTTGGATCTGCTGTTTTTCATCCTGAAGGGTCTCGTGTATCATTCATGGCGGCGGGCTCGAAAAGGGGACTATCGCAATCCATCTATCAAGTTGGCGGTAATTCGGGACAGGCCCTTGCGCCTCTAATCAGCGCTTTCATATTGGTTCCGCTCGGTCAAAAGGGTGCGGCGATATTTATATTGGTTGCTGGGCTTGCGATCTTTATATTGATGAAAATTTCTGCCTGGTATAAAGAACAACTAGTTCAGGAAAAGTTGAACAATCGAAAACGCGTTATTTTATCTACGATGGCGAACTTATCTAAAAAGCAGGTATGTATCGCACTTAGTTTATTATTAGTGATTATTTTTGCGCGATCATTTTATGTAATCAGCATTACAAACTTTTACATATTCCATTTACTAAAATCTTACGGGCTATCCATTTCTCAAGGGCAGTTATGCATCTTCCTATTTTTAGCGCTCGGAGCGGCGGGAACATTTTTTGGCGGTCCGATGGCAGATAAGATTGGCCGAAAAAACGTTATTGTATTATCTTTGGCATTGCCAATCCCATTTTGTATTTTGTTGCCTTACGTTCCATTATGGGCCGTCATCGTATTACTCAGCATCATTGGATTTTTCATTATGCTGAGCTTTTCGGTTACGGTGGTCTATGCGCAGGAACTTGTGCCGAGTAAAATCGGAACGATGGCTGGTTTAACTGTAGGGCTCGCTTTCGGAATGGGGGCAATCGGGTCGGTTGTGATTGGAATATTGATGGACCAAATCGGAATCTATAACACGATGATTGTTATTTCTTTCCTTCCGATTATCGGACTTGTCGGTTTAGCATTGCCGCGTGATCAGAAAATTATTGAAGCTAAATAATGATTGCTTATTTGATAATCTTTCATTATAATGAAGTGTTGTCATTTTTGTGAAAGTAGGTTGAATAAGTTGTCTCAAGATCAACGGAAAAAGTTATTAATATTAATGATAAATATGTTTATCGCTGTAGGAAGTTTTGGTATTATTATTCCAATTTTACCTGCTTATCTCCTTTCGATTGGTGAAGGGGGGAAAGCAGCTGGCCTAATGATAGCGATATTTGCAGGTGCGCAGTTAATCATGTCGCCTATTGCCGGAAGATGGGCAGATCAGTACGGTCGAAGAGTGATGATAATTGCGGGTCTTAGCGGATTAGCCATTTCGATGTTCGTATTTTATTTTTCAGATTCAATTACAGTATTGTATTTATCAAGAGTAATTGGCGGAATCGGGGCTGCACTGTTAATTCCCGCGATATTTGCCTATGTAGCCGATATTACGACGATGGATCAGCGTGCAAAAGGAAATAGTATGATTTCAGCGGCGATGTCTCTAGGAATTGTAATCGGGCCTGGAATTGGCGGATTTTTAGCGGATTTCGGTCTGAAAATGCCTTTATTGGTCTCAGCAATTGTAGGGTTGGCCGCTGTCGTTTTCTCCGCGGTCATGTTAAAAGAAAGCAGAGATGAAGAAGTTGAATTGAATGCCATGAATTCTGATCCGATGGTGAAAGAGATTATCCAATCGTTTAGTAAACCATTCATTGTGCCTCTTTTGATAACGCTCGTTATGAGTTTCGGATTGATGGCATATGAATCTGTGCTCGGATTGTTTGTTGACAATGAATTCGGCGCGTCGCCAAAAGACATTGCCATTCTCGTGACGTCGACCGGTATTGTCAGTACGATCATCCAATTGTTTGCGGTCGACCGAGTCGTGCGCCGATTTGGCGAGCCGGCAGTTTTGACTATTTTTCTTGGCATAGTTGCAGTCGGCTTTTTATTATCGATTATTGCCACGACATACGTGATGTTTTTTGCCGTTACGTTGATAATCTTTCTAGCCACATCAATGTTGCGTCCTGTATTGACGACACTTATATCCAAGTTAGCTGGAAACGAACAAGGCTTTGCAATGGGCATGAACAATGCCTATATGAGTATCGGGAATGTGTTAGGGCCAATACTTGCGGGGATATTGTTTGATTTTAATATTATTTATCCATTTATTTTGGGGTTAATCGTCCTAGCATTAACAACAATCGGTTCAATGCTATGGAAGGCTCCAAAAAATATAACCTCATAATCGACAGGCTATCCAGATAAAAATGGATGCCTGTTTTTTGTTTCTGCTGAATAAATATCTATGAAAAAGAGCGGCTATTTTAGGAAGACTAGTAAAGATAGAGGAAAAGGATTTCCGATTTAAGGTTTAAGTGCAAAAGTTCTCGGGTAGTCAAATATGAACGAATAAAAATAGGAGTCGGTTTGCTTTGGATAAGAGGTTTTGGAAGAATCCAGTTTTCTCTATATCAGCAGTAGTGATTTTAGTTTTAGTTATTCTAGGAGCAGCTATTCCAAGAAAGTTCGGAAACGTAGCTGAAAGATTGTACGGATTTACAACGATTAATTTTGGTTGGTTTTATTTACTAGCGGTTTTCATCGTGATTGTATTTCTTATCGGGCTGGCAATCAGCAAATATGGAGCTATTCGAATCGGAGGAGACAATGAAAGACCAGATTACCCATTTTTCACATGGATCGGCATGTTATTCTCAGCAGGCTTCGGCGTGGGACTTGTTTTCTGGGGTGTCGCGGAACCGATGAGCCATTATTTTACTTCGCCAATGGACGACGTAGCGCCTCAATCGGAAGAGGCTGCACGAATCGCAATGGGATATTCGTTTTTTCACTGGGGAATCTCGCAGTGGGCGATCTTTGCAATTGTCGGACTCGTAATCGGTTTTTTACAATTTCGGAAGAAAAAAGACGGACTTATTTCTACAGCTTTAGAGCCGCTAATGGGGTCTAACAAGGCAGTGAAGACAACAATCGATTCATTTTCAGTTATTGCGACTGTAATGGGGATTGCAACTTCACTCGGTCTGGGAATTTTACAGATGAGCGGCGGATTGCAATCTGTATTTAATATTGGCAATACATTCGGTGTCCAATTGATTATTGCGGTATTGGTTTTCATCGCTTATATGGCTTCCGCGACTACAGGGTTAAATAAAGGGATTCGCTATTTAGGGAATTTCAACTTAGGAATGGCGATCGCCTTATTAGTTTTTATTTTCGCGGTAGGACCTAAAGTTTTCATTTTAGATACATTTACTTTGGCGATTGGGGATTATATTACGAACTTCATTCAATACAGCTTGAGATTAGAGCCTTATCAGGGCGGCACTTGGGTACGGGATTGGACAATTTTCTATTGGGCATGGACGATTGCTTGGTCTCCATTTGTCGGCGCATTTGTTGCTCGCGTATCGAAAGGCAGGACGATACGGGAATTCATAGCAGGCGTAATGGTAATTCCGCCCGTGTTTGCTTGCATGTGGATCGCGACATTAGGTGGAACTGCTTTAAACAGCGATTTAAATAAAGGAACTAATATAGCTGAAGCAGTTGATGCGGACGTCACATCGGCTATATTTTCAACCTTTGAACATGTCCCGTTTACCGGTTTTATATCTGCACTATCCATCTTATTAATTTTTACTTTTCTTGTAACATCGGCAGATTCTGCTACTTATATATTGGCAAGCATGACGACGAAGGGAAGTTTATTTCCACCGTTAATGGTCAAGATGGTTTGGGGCATTCTAATGTCTGCAATTGCTGTTGTCCTTTTGTATGCTGGCGGTTTGGAGGCGTTGCAATCAGCTTCGCTCGTGTCTGCTCTGCCATTTACTTTATTATTAGTGCTCTTGGTTTTCTCAATGTCGAAACTTTTAAAGCGAGAACCCATTCCGGTTCGTTCCTCCGATATTAGACGTTTTACTCGCATTGAAAGGGAAGCGAAGAAAAGAGCAATTGAAAGAGATTTGAATAAAAGAATAAAATAATGAAATGCCGAGCTCCTGTTGGACTCGGCATTTTTTCAATCCTTATAAATTCTTTTTAAAGCATCTTTGAACTGTGGACGAACATTTATTTGCGGCCGGATTTCTTTTGCTTTTTGTTCAGCTTCATCGACAGAATCAGCTAATCCAAGTTCAATTAAGGTTGCTGCGGCAATTGTTCCAGCTCTTCCACGGCCTGTGTTGCAATGGAAATATACATTTTTACCGGAATTATATGCATTCATTACTTCTGTTACAGCAGCTTTAATCGACTCATCTTGATTGTCTGCCTCGTCTACTATAGGCTGGTGGACGCTGACTTCGCTGGAAAGCGGACCTTTCACCTCTGCGCGCAAATCGTAGATTACGTCAATCTTTTCGTTCTCAAGAAGTTCATCGATTGCATCAATACCTCCGATGAAAATTCGACCAGGTACGATAGCTTCATATTTTTTGTTTTTCATAAAATCACCTCTAAATTTCAGTATAGCATTCATTTATGAGATTTCACGCAGTAGACGTCAAGGTTTGGCAATTCCAGACAATTTAACTGACCGCCGAAAACCGCGCCGCCATCGATTCCGATGATTCGATTATTTCCAAAAAAGATTGAGTGCTTGCCATGTAAATGCTTTGTCGGTGTATGCCCAAAAACGATTGTCTTTTGGCCAGAATATGTGCTGTAAAATTCTTCACGAATCCACATCAATGTATAAGGATCTGTTTCTTCGAGCGCTAGGTTTGGACGGACTCCAGCATGAACAAATATGTATTCTTCCAGCTCAATGTAATGTTCAAGATTTTGAATGAAATCGAGATGCCTAGCAAGCGTTACACAGCGAAGCTTTGGTTTAATAAATTCTTTTTCATCTGGAACTAGAAACTCACTAGGAGTAAATCCGTAGCTTTCTAATGTTGTGCGTCCGCCATTTCGATTGACCCAGTTTTTCCAAGGACGCTCTTCATCGGTTGTCAGTGCTTTGATCATCATATCTTCATGATTCCCTTTAAGAACAAATGCTCCTTCTGATTCCAATTCGATCACTTTATCCAAGACTTTTTTCGAATTTGGTCCCCGGTCTACATAATCGCCTAAAAGAATTAGTTGATCATGAGATGAATCATAGTTTACATCGGATAATAATCGTTCAAATAACTCTATTTCTCCGTGGATATCGCTTATTGCAAGTATGCGTTTCATCTAATGGCAACGTCCTTTCGGGTAGCAGTTCTTGTGACTCTACGGTACAACAATGATAAACTAATGTAAACATGCGGAAAGTGAGAGGTGAATTTTATGTGCGGTCGATTTACTTTATTCGCCCCGTATTATGATATTGTCGAACGGTTTTATATCGAGTCGGCGTTCGAGGAAGGCGATTATGTGCCAAGTTATAACATCGCGCCTTCGCAACAAGTGGTCGCCATCGTTAATGACGGCGAGAAAAACAGGCTGGGCCATTTACGCTGGGGGTTAATACCGCCATGGGCGAAAGACGAAAAG
This sequence comes from Sporosarcina jiandibaonis, assembly GCF_013184495.1. Taxonomy (GTDB): domain Bacteria; phylum Bacillota; class Bacilli; order Bacillales_A; family Planococcaceae; genus Sporosarcina; species Sporosarcina jiandibaonis. The sequence continues at coordinate 219,815 of NZ_JAAOIY010000003.1, forward strand.
ATTGGCTATAAAATGATCAACGCTAGAGCAGAAACTGTTTCAGAGAGACCGAGTTATAAAAACGCATTTAAAAAGAAAAGATGCATTATCCCAGCGGACTCTTTTTACGAATGGAAAAATACAGAAAATGGAAAAGTTCCGATGCGCTTTAAATTAAAGTCAAATGGAATATTTGCTTTGGCAGGCTTATGGGAATCATGGAAATCACCGGAAGGCAAAACGATTCATACATGCACAGTCATTACGACACAGCCTAATGAGCTTGTGAAGCCGGTCCATAATAGGATGCCAGTCATTCTCAGGCCTGAGGATGAAGCAACGTGGTTATCTCCGAATTTAGAAGATTTAGATTTCCTGGGCAATTTACTTGTGCCGTTCGATGAGGAGAAAATGGATGCTTATCCAGTTTCATCTTCCGTTAATTCGCCGAAAAATAATGATGAATCACTTATAATTAAAGTCAAATAAAGGATAGGGGGATTCGATTGTTAGTCGATTTACTAGAGAAATCAAAATATATTGTAGTGTATACGGGTGCAGGCATGTCCACCGAAAGCGGGCTGCCAGATTTTCGTTCCGCCAACACAGGACTTTGGGAAAAGGAAGATCCGGCACTTATTGCAAGTACGGAAGCTTTGAATCGCGACGTGGAAAAATTCTTCCAATTCTATCGTAAACGCGTACTCGGCGTGAAAGATTGCAAGCCGCATAATGGACATGACATTTTAGCGAAATGGGAAAAAGATGGGTTAATCAAAAGTATCATAACGCAAAATGTGGATGGTTTTCATTCGGAAGCAGGATCTAAAAACGTCATGGAACTTCACGGGACACTGCAAAAAGTGCATTGCGAGACGTGTAAAAAAGAGTACGGAAATGAGATGTATGAGTCTGAAAGCTTCTATTGTGAATGCGGAGGTAAATTACGACCTTCTATTGTGTTATTTGGCGAAGGGCTTCCGGAAGAAACATTTATGCGAGCGGTCCAAGAAAGTGAAAAAGCGGACCTCTTTATTGTACTGGGATCTTCGTTGACAGTTACACCAGCAAATCAATTTCCGTTAATTGCAAAAGAGAACGGCGCAAAACTATTAATCGTCAATATGGAACCGACCCATTTCGACGAATTGGCGGATGTTGTTATTAATGATCGGAAAATCGGAGAATTTCTTGCTGAAATCGATAGCCATTTAGTGGGAAAATAATTATTTGTGTAAATGAAAACGGATATCCTTTACATACCTAGTGATATCCGACATACAAAGCATAATATATATTCGCATAAGAGGACTAATTTTACAGTGAAATTCTTGCATTTCCATTAAAAATCAGGTGAATGCCATCATTGTATCTAACGGACTATTGGGTTTTCTAATATCCGCAACATCTAAAATAGGAATCGGGAAATATGGAAAACCCCAGTAATAAGGTGTGATTTCATAGAGTTGGAAATAGATGACAAGGGATGTATCGGCAATATAGAAATCTTGGTCAGGACGAATGGTTTTGAATTCATCGAGCAATTGAATTTTCCATTTCTTGATATCTACTTTAATAATCGCAGATAACTGTTCTACATAATTGCTGCCATCTTTAAACAACTCTTTTAACGTATATTGTTTTCCTGTGGCTGTGTCGAATGTCAGCGATTTAATAATTGTCATGCCATGCGCGCCGCCAGTAAAGGAATAAACAATCAAATTTAAACTGAGAATGCCGCGCTGATTGTTTTTGATTTCATAATAGGCTGCCATTTCGACGAGTTCAGGTTTATAGTAGCTTTGCTCAATGAGGATTTCATTCAATAAAGTCATGATTGAATGGTTAATTTTTGCTTGGACATCGGTGTTTTTTAAATTAGTGACTGCGGGAAAATAGACGTTCACTTTAGGTGAATTATGAGGAATTTTTTTAGTGATAATTCGAACAGGAAATTTCAATAAAAACATCCTTTCGGTCGTGAGTTATAAAGGATTATATGTTGAACCAGGTAAATCAGAACTTGAGAGGGAACGGGGGACCTTTTTGATGGTTACATTAGAAGAAGTTAAGAAAGCCCAGCTTGGAAATAAAGACTTTGTGCATTACACGCCAATCCTGACTTCGGCACAATTAGATGATCTATGTGGAAATCGCGTCTTCTTGAAAGCGGAGCATTTGCAAAAAACCGGTTCATTTAAAATACGGGGGGCCGCTAATAAGGTTCAGCAAGCCGTGAAAGAGGGGGCGAAATATATAACCGCGGCGTCGTCTGGAAATCACGGGCAGGCAGTTGCATATATGGCAAATAAATTAGGTGTTCCAGCGACCATCGTCGTTCCCGAAGATGCAAATCCTGTGAAAATCGCAGCGATTGAAGCGTACAATGGGAAAATCGTGAAATGCGGAACAACTTCAGCTGAACGGATTCCAAAAGCGATGGAAATAGCGGAACAAAATGACGGTGTCTTTATTCCGCCGTATGATGATCCGTATATAATTGCGGGACAGGGAACGTTGGGGATTGAAATACTAGAACAAGTTCCAAATGCTGAAATTATCGTCGTGCCAGTTGGCGGCGGGGGATTGATAAGCGGCATTTTAACTGCGGTGAAACAACTAAATCCGATGATAAAAGTCATCGGAGTGGAACCGGACACTGCTAACGATACGTTTTTATCTTTACAAACGGGTGAGATTACGGCGATTCCGGCGACGTCAACCATTGCAGACGGACTTCGGACATCGCAGCCGGGAGATTTGACGTTTCCAATACTAAAAGAATATCTAGATGATCTCGTACTTGTTTCAGAGGGTGAGATAAGAGATGCTCTTCATTTTATTGTAGAACGAACAAAACAGGTCATTGAACCATCTAGCGCGGTAACAATCGCAGCGATTCTTTCGGAGAAATTGGATGTTGAAGGGAAACATATTGTTGCTGTTTTATCTGGCGGGAATGTTGATTTGAGGCAGATGGATGAGTTTTTATCAATGAAATAAAAAAATGGAAGAATCCTATATTGTAGTAGGATTCTTCCATTTCTTATTTTCCTGTAGTTGCAAACTCTTGAATACGCTTTTCTATCTCATCACGCACTCTTTGGAACACTGCCCATTTTTCCTCTTCAGTGCCGACTGCACGAGCGGGATCGTCGAAGCCCCAATGCCAGCGGGTGATATGCGCTGGGGTTACAGGGCAGTTGTCGTCTGCGTCGCCGCAAAGTGTAATCACATAATCCGCTTTATTAAGAATTTCTTGATCAATCAAATCCGAAGTTTGTCCACTTATGTCGACGCCTACCTCGTTCATTGCTTTAACAGCTTTCGGATTAAGCCCATGTGCTTCGATTCCGGCTGAATACACATCGAATGATTCGCCTAAAATTTGTTTGCCGAACCCTTCCGCGATTTGACTGCGACATGAATTTCCAGTGCATAAGAAATAAAGTGTTTTTTTGTTCATGATTTTGCTTCCTCTCTTAGTTTAAAATTTGCAGCCATAAATATAGGCCTGTAAGTGTGATGAATAATGTTGGAATCGTTAAGACAATCCCAACTTTGAAATAGTACCCCCATGATATTTTGACACCTTTTGTGTTCAATACATGGAGCCATAGAAGTGTGGCAAGGGAACCGATCGGCGTCATTTTTGGACCAAGATCCGAACCGATGACATTAGCGTAAATAAGCAGTTCTCGAACTTGTTCAGGTACATTCGCGTCACTTATCGCAAGCGCATCGATCATAACTGTCGGCATATTGTTCATAAATGACGACAAGAATGCGGCGATGAAGCCCATCCCGATTGTTGCGGCGTATAAGCCGTGGCTCGCTGTCCATTCGATTAAACTCGTAAGAATGGATGTCAGCCCTGCGTTTCGAAGTCCGTAGACGACAACATACATACCGATGGAAAAGAAAACAATCGCCCAAGGTGCACCTTTCAATATTGTGACAGTTTGAACAGCATGACTTTTTCGTGCAATGAAAAGAAAGATGATTGCAACTGCTCCAGCGATGAATGATACAGGTACGGCTATCGTTTCACTTAGGAAATAACCAATAAGTAAAATTCCGAGAACGAACCATGAAATCCTAAATAATTTCACATCTTTCAATGCATCTGCTGGATTTTTTAACAGTTTTTCATCAAAATGTTTTGGTATTGATTTGCCGAAATATAAATACAAGACGAGCATACTCGCAGCGAGGCTGAATAAGTTCGGTACAATCATTCGAACTGCATATTGAGTAAAACCGATTCCAAAGAAATCTGCAGATACGATATTCACAAGGTTGCTGATGACAAATGGTAACGAAGTTGTATCCGCGATAAAACCCGAAGCCATTATGAAAGGCAGTACCATTTTATCTTTGAAATCAAGTGCCCGGACCATCGCAAGCACGATGGGTGTCAGAATTAACGCGGCACCGTCATTCGCGAATAAAGCAGATACAACTGCACCTAACAGCGTAACCAAGAAAAACATCCTTAACCCGCTACCTTTTGCGAAACGCGCCATATGGAGTGCAGCCCATTCGAAAAATCCTATTTCATCAAGGATAAGCGAAATAATGATGAGTGCAACGAAAGTCAAAGTAGCGTTCCAAACAATTCCGGTAACGTCCCATACATCATTCAAGCTAACGACACCTGCGAGGAGTGCGATACAAGCACCGGCAATCGCAGACCATCCAATCGACAATCCTCGAGGCTGCCAAATCACAAAGATTAGTGTAATAATAAAGATAAGTGCAGCAAACATAACTGACATTAGCGCTCCTCCGTTTCATTGGTGCAGGGGTGTTTGAGTAATTCTAACGTCGGGAGAAGACTGAGAAGATGCAATAATATCGGATATTGCGGGTGTTTCGCATTAAGTGACCAATACGTCCATCTGCCTCGTTTTTCATCCAATACGATATTTTCCTCTTTGAGTCTGCGCATATGCTGACTAATAGCGGGTTGCGACATGTCGAGTGTTTCGATTAGATCGCAAATACAGAGTGGACCGTCGATGATAAACTTTAAAATCTTCAAACGAGTTCCTTCGCCAATTGCTTTCAAATAATTTTCGAGTTCGGAATGATTCATAAGCAACTCCTTATATATATAATTAGTTTATGTTTATTACATTGATAACTATATAAGTGGTTGCTTATACAGTCAAGAGATTTTTCTTGCTTAATGAATAAAACACACCATTGTTGAATAAATGGTGTCGAATGACATGCCACACATTTCGGTGTACTATTGACTAAAGGGTTTATCGATAGGAGGTTTCGAAATGTCGAAGAAAAAAGATTACGAGGAACTATTGAAAACAATGGATTCCGAGAAAGTCATTCAAAATATGGACAACCATTATTCTGATAATCGATTCTGGAGTAAATTAAAGAAATTTGGAAAACAAGCGGGGGAAAAGACAGTTTATTATTGCTTGCTTCTGTATTACATGGCCAAAGATCCAGCAGTTCCGAAATCATCGAAAATGATTATTGTCGGGGCGCTAAGCTATCTCATCTTTCCAGTAGACCTCATTCCGGACTTCATACCTGCAGTAGGTCTAGCAGACGACGCGACTGTGATTGCAACAGCCGTTTATAAAGTTGTTTCGCATATTGATGATGATATTAAAAATAAAGCTAAACAGAAATTAGAAGGATTTTTCAAGGATACATCAAATATAGAAATTTAAAAAGCTTTCGCCGGGTTTGAACCTGCGAAAGCTTTTTTATTTTGAATAAACCTGTCAGTTGAGCTTATTAAAAATGGAACGCAACGAGTCCATTAATTAAAATGATAGTGTAAAAAGGTCTTCATGAAAATTTGTAGAATAAACTATAGTACGGGACAGGAGGAATGATATGAGGAAGTATCTATTAATCATCTTAAGTAGTTTATTTTTAGTTTCCTGCAATGATGAAAAAGCTTTTATAGGTGATACACCAGATGAAGCGATAGAAAAATTAGAAACAGTTTTTGTCCAAAATATGAAGGACATTCAATTGGTAGATATAAATAACGAACAAAAGATTTCTATTTTCAGAGCAACTGCTTTGAATGAAAACGAACTCGAATATTATGCAGCGTATATTGAAAAGAAAGGAAAGAAATGGGGTGTTTTAGAAGCCTTTGGTGTAGGAAACCCAACCACTACTTCGAGTTTAAGTTCTGGTGGGAATTTTCTTGAAGCAGGGTTTATCCGCACTACAAATACTTCCTCTACACCTCAATTCATTAATGGACAATATATCTTCAAATTACCTAATAATCAGGATTCATTATGGGTGGAAGTATTGGATTAGTGCAATATCGAACTAACAATCGGCGGGGAAGAATTTGAACTGTATTCTTCTTTGGGGAAGCTTTTGGGGGAGAAGACCGTCCCCACCGATTGAAGTTTCATTTTATTCATAAACAATACGCGGGGCTTTACGAATGATTACCTCCCAATTAGTTCCCGTTCCGATGCGGTAAGCATCTGCAAAGGAACCTTGGTTGATGGCGATCCCGATATTGTCGAGTGAGTTTACATAGACTAGCGGTTCACCGATATGCAAATCCGCAAACGAACGGCCGTATGTCATGATGTTGTTGTAAATTGTGCGTCCGTCGGTCGATATGGTCACTTCAAAAGAATCTCCATATTGCTCAGCAATTTCTCTGAATTGTTCACGGCTAATATTCGTCCAAAGATTACCGAACGGTCTGTCGATAATATCGACGTTTCCTGTAATGACTTCATCCTCAATCGATGAATTTTTAAGCGGTAATGAAATAATCTCGGTCGGATTGAACGAATATCCGACATTCTCGAAGCTGATTACGCCTGATGCAAGTCGAGCACCCGTGTAAGCGAAAATATCTCGGCCATGGAATGTATGAGATTCACCGGAATTCGGAAGACGGTTTACGGACTCATCAATTTCTCTAACTTCGGTTATTCCGATGAATTGTTTAACATGTGTTAACGTGCCATTATCTGGCGTTATAATATATTGTCCATTCTCAGTTTTAGCGACAACTGCACGACGATCTGAACCAACCCCCGGATCGACAATCGATACAAATACAGTTCCTTCCGGCCAATAGCTAATCGTCTGTAGCAGGCGGTAAGATGCTTCCCATAAATTGTACTGGGGAATTTGATGCGTAATTTCAAAGATTGGGATGCCAGGTTGAACTGTGTTTGCCACCCCGTGCATTGCGCTTACAGCACCATCGCTCTTACCAAAGTCTGATTGAAAAACTAATAAACCTTTTGTCATTTTAAACCACTCCTTGTTGTTATTTACTTTTATAAGTGCTGAACATTCTTGGGGAGTAAAAAGGGAATTAAAAAATCCCGCCCAAATCAATCCTGCGATTGAAAAGGACGAGATCATCTCTCGTGTTACCACCTTTATTCGTTGCTTATTCACGTAAGCAACCTCAACAAGTACAGAATTCTATATTGATGAATTCTAGACTGTGGTTTTGGTAACGGGAACCAACTCCCGCTGACATCTACTTATGCAGTTCGCTGCATGTTCAACTCAGAGCTCAGAGGCCATTGTTCAAATGAAAGATTTTTTGCTTCTTTTCAGCTACCGAAGCTTTCTGTTAAAAAATCGAACATTTTACTTTTCTCTTCAACGCTTTTAAGTATTGATTATTAATTTACACGACATAAATTAGATTGTCAAATGTTTTTGAAGATTTATTATAGAAAGTGTTTTATGATTCGTCCATTTAAGTAGAGGGTGGAGTATGAAGTGTCGCGAGTGATAACATAATAATAATATCCTGATTGTTTCGGGATATTTGCTTGCAAGTCGGTACTTTAGCTCAAGCGATTTCACAATAATGAACAAAAAAGCGTGTCACGAAGTAATCATCGTGACACGCATCTTCATTTTAATCTGTTACTGCTTCAACTTTCTTTTTTCGGAACTTACGTAAAAACTTATAAAACAATCGGTACGAATATCATTTTGAGTAATGTTGAACTTGTCAAACCTCCGATAACCGTAACGCCTAGACCCTTGAAAATAAATTCGCAGAATTGTTTTTCAAGTTTTCACTTCAAGAAAAGAAATGAAATAATCAAACACTAGGGATAACAGCAGTAAAAAGAATTAGATATAGTGTACTTGATGCAATTATAACTATGGAAATACATAGAGCAGTAATAGAAATTCTCTTTGAGTGTTCATTTTTAGTGTTTTTAGCAGACTGTAAGGAACCTATTGAGGATAAAACTCCAATAATGCCAAGAAGTATCCCTGAAGGTGCAAAAATAATAACAAAAATTGAAGCTACTAATGCTATCCCCAAAGAAGCCAAAGAAAATATAATACTCGAATTATAATCTTTCACATTATCCGAATTAAAACCCTCTAGCATATGAAAAACTTCCTCCTCTTTTGAGATCATATTCAATCCAAGGATACATATGTTGGATATCCCAAGGACCCGCGCCAAAACGGAAGTGACCTTGTCTTAAAGTATAATAATTTTGATTGTTATTATAGTAATAACCAGTATTAGTAGTTAGTTTTTCATATTTCCATCCGGGAGCATATACAGAAGGAGTAGAAGTTCTAGTTACACTTGTTATCCGACTACCATTCCATTCCCAGTAAACTTGATACGTAAATCTAAATAAATGTACATCGACTCTACTATATGCATCCTGGTGCCAGGTGACTCTTTTCCAGCTAGTACTATTAGGTGAAATTCCTAATGGTACATTGCCAGAAGCGCTACGATCTAGATGATTCTGATCATATGCAGATGATTCTACTTCGATGCTACTTTTAAAGTAACCAAATTTATATTCTTCTAAACCGTCTAATGATAACTCTTCAGCGGATGAAACACTCGGGATCGAAAGGAATAACAAGAGAGAAAAAATAAATATATAAAATCTTTTCAAAATAAATTCCCCCCCTTTTATAATATTAACGCTTACCTCTATAGTACTAGGAAAGTCTCTTCCTTGTTACTTAATCTTGAGAAATATTAATCGTTACAAAAAAGTCAAAAGGTATACTGTCTAAAAAAGCGTGTCAGACAGTACGCATCTTCATTTTCAATCTGTTTCTACTTCAACTTTCTTTTTTTTGACAGCTAATCGAAATGATTGCTGTCCTTCGCTTTTTATAGTGTTTTGTGGTAATATTTAGCTCTAGTATAGAAGAGGACGTGAAAGTGAATTGATTACAATCAAAGTACCAAATCCTGATATTACAATCGTTCAACGAAAACAAGATGAGAATAGCGATGCACCGAAGATAAAGCCTGTATATGGATTTATTGATCTCCACGAAATTCCGCGTGATAAAGGCGGTCTCATTTTATTTTATAATAATAAAGATGAATTACTATTCGTGGGCAAAGCACGTAAACTTCGTCAACGAGTACGTAAGCATTTTGATGATAATGTCTCGCCGCTTAAGAACCACCGCGATGAAGTAAATAAAATAGAGATTATGTTTGTGGAAGAGCCGATGGAACGCGATATTTTAGAAACGTATATTATCAACACGCAATTTGCGAAATACAATGTAGATAAAGTATATTATAAATAATATAAAAAGCTGATTGCTCTATGCACTCAGCTTTTTTCTACTATATATGAAAAAGGTGACTACATGGACAAGCGTTTAATGAAGATTGTTGACGATATTAGAGGGAAGTTCGGACTCGATGCCTACAAACTAGAAACGTATTCAATTCATAAAGAACGAAATAGTTTAGGGGAAGCGTTTTATAAATTTAATATGGAATTTTTCCCGAATGAGATTTCAGGGGAGATAGAGGAAGATCTAAATCCCGCAGGAACAGCGATTGTTGACTATAATATCCAAAAAGAATTTGTTGAAAGTGTTATTTTTGTAGAAGATAAATCTTTCGCAACAAAATCTCATTTTCCGAATAAAACCGAGGAAGAAGTCGGGAATTGGATTGAGTCAGAAACAGGATTAACATATGGCAACGATTTCGTGATGACAGAAGTTCTTGAAAACGGCTTTCATTTCATTCCGAACATCCGTGACGTTGAAATAACGCCAGTTGGAATGATTGATGTTGAGTTTGATAACGATGGGAAACTGACAACTTATAATTTATTTGATCCAATTCCAACTACTGAAGATCTTGAGTTGGCGGAATTCACATTAACCCTCGAGGAAATTGAACCGATTGTAAGAAAACAACTGCAATTAGTCAATTTTCCAGTAGAAGCCGAAAAGAAATTCGTCCCTGTTTATGCAATGGAAGAGGTCTATGTAACTTTAGACGGATCTCGTGTTATTCCATTCTTAGATCATGAACGAGAAGAAGTGAAAGTGGATGAAGTGATCGAATGGACAGAACCGTTCACTGGAGAATTAGTGCGCGGGCATGTCGATTTAGTTTCGGAAGCTACTGCTGACGAGGCTTTTGAAGGTAAAGGCATTGAAGAAAAACTAGTGGTGACAACGGATCAAATCGAAAAATCTAAAGATGTCGTTCGCGATGTCTTTCGTTCAGAGTTTCCAGAGGAATCGGGCATGTGGAAAATTGATACGCTTCAACGACTTGAACATTTTATAAAAGCAACTTGCAGCATGGATGAAACTGCTACGTCAGTATTCAATCGGCAACTCGTCGTTTTAATCAATCCAGAAACGATGACCTTACTAAATTACGTAGATAACGGGGAAGTGTTCGAGATCTTCGACACATTCGAACCTGCTGAAAAAGCAGTCGTATCTCATGAAGATGCGTTTGAAAAGTTAGTGTCATATATTTCGCTCACACCGACTTATGTATACGATACCGTTACGGAAAAATATATTCTTTGCGGCTTACTCGATGCCGCAGAAGGTGTTAATGCGGTAACAGGGGAGATTGTTCCTTTAACTGATTTTTAATGACAAAACTGGCAACCACTTTTATACGGTGGTTGCCAGTTTTTTTGCCTCGAGCCTTGGAAGTCCGTTACGGGAATAAACCATAGAGCAACGGGAATAAAGTGCCGAGCAACGATCACAACACAGCCCGTACCGGTAATAAACTTTAGGCAGTTTTCGTTACGGGAATAAACCATTGAGCAACGGGAATAAAGTGCCGAGCAACGGTCACAACTTAGCCCGTACCGGTAATAAACTCTTCACACACTACTAGTTCATTTTTCTACATTAACAAATATCCCATCCAAATTAGCTTCTTTGGTAAGTAACCCTGCTTTCATCATCCAGTCCGCAGTGACTTTCCACACTTCTTCATCTTGATCGCCAAATTTGCCACTTGATTTCATCTTCGGAAGTAGGATGGATAGCGATTCTTTCTCCACTTCTTCTATAAGAGGGAAGTTCGCTTTGTCTTGGTGTTTCAACAAGGTAGTCAGTGCTTCATCAGGGTCGTTTTCCATGTCCTCGAACGCTTTTCTAGCCGCACGCCAAAACGCTTCGATATTATCTTGTTCTTTAGCCCAAGTATCATCACTCGTTACGACTAGGAGTTCGTAGAACGAGGGGACCCCGTAATCAGTCGGGTCTATATGTCCAGGACTGTATCCTTCATATTCAAGCATTGGAAATTCGTGATTGATATACATTCCGATTGCCGCATCAGCTTTTTCGGAAACAATCGATGAACTTAATTCGAAGCCGACATCTACCATATTAACAGAGTTGAAATCTGCACCGTCTGTTTCCATCATCGTTTCGACCATTGCTTCATTTAGGGGAATCCCGGTGAACCCAATTGTTTTTCCTTCGAGATCTTTTGGAGTTTTAATGCCGCTCTCTTCTAAAAAGCCGAGGTGATTGAGCGGGGATCGAACGAGTACGCCAACCGATTTCACCGCAATATCTTGTTCCGTTTTCGCGATGATGACATCTGGTTGATACGTGATGCCCATCGTCACTTTCCCAGCGGCGGCTAAGTTAATCGGGTCTGTTGGATTAGCCGGGAACTGAATATCCAGTTCAATTCCTTCCTCTTCGAAATAGCCTTTTTCTTCAGCCACGTAAAGAAAACTATGTACAGCGTTCGGATACCAATCGAGCATAATGCTCACTTTTTCTGTTTCATCCTTATTACAAGCGCTTAATACGAATAAAAGCAAGATGCTTCCTAAAATCACTTTAAGATTTTTCAACTTTTTGTCCTCCAATTTAGCATGCGTTTTTCAATGTAAGCCACACAAACAAATAATAGAATTCCTACAAAAGTTAGAACGAAAATCGGTGCAAATACAGCCGCTCCGTCGAATTGCGTCATCATTCGTCGACTGAAATAACCTAGCCCAGCTTGTGCGCCTAGCCATTCTCCAATTGCTGCACCAATGACGCTCAGGGTTACGGCTACTTTTAATCCTGAAAAGAAGTGGGGAAGTGCAATGGGTACAGAATATTTTAAGAAAACGTCTTTTTTCGTAGCACCCATCGTTAAAAACAATTCCTCAGTTTCCCTTTTTCCGGAGGATAATCCGTCGAAGGCGTTCACTGTAATGGGGAAAAATGTGATTAAAACTGCCACAGCGACTTTGCTCCATATTGTGTAGCCGAGCCAAAGTACGAAAATGGGTGCTAGCGCAATGACTGGCACCATTTGAGATGCAATTAAAATCGGATAGATTGCTCGTTGAACACTAGCATTTTGAGACATCCAAACCGCAATTGCCGTTCCTAAAATGATTGAAAATGTAAGCCCGATGACGATTGACAATAAAGTGACTGGCAAATGGACTAAAAATAGAACATCTTTCAATTCCCAAAGGCGAACTAAAATTTGAACAGGGGATGGGAGGATGAATGCTTTATCAATTAACCTTGCGCTAATTTCCCATAGGGTTAAAAACACAAGTACTATCAATAAAGATGCCGTATTTCTCATAATGTAACCTCACTCCTCAGCGTACTTAGCAATCGCTCTTTCAATTCCAACATGTCAGGGCGATGTAAATCTTTACGCGTTCGTTCTCGTCGTAGTGGAATCGAGATTTCCTCAATAGCGGTCACAGGTTTATTTTTCAATAAAAAAATACGGTCTGAAAGAAACAGTGCTTCATCTACATCATGGGTGATGAATAAAATCGTTGACTTCCTTTTTTGCCATTGATCAAGCAACCATTCCTGCATCGATAATTTCGTGATCGCATCAAGTGCGGAAAAGGGTTCATCGAGTAAAAGAAGTGGATTTCCGGAAAGAACTGCGCGTAAAAAAGCAACGCGCTGTTTCATGCCTCCTGATAACTCGGATGGATATTTATCATCTGTGCCTTCCAACCCGAACTCTTTTAATAATGGTTTGATTTGTTTATAGGCAGTTTGTTTATCAACACCATTAATTTCAAGTGGTAAAAATGCGTTTTCCAAAATCGTTCTCCATGGTAGAAGAAGATCTTGTTGCGGCATATAACCTACTTGTCCAAGCCGTGCACCATTTTTATTCCCTTCAAGTGTAATGTCACCAGCCAATGGCTTATCAAGCCCAGTGACAAGACGGAAGATCGTGCTTTTTCCGGACCCGCTTACACCGATGATTGAAATAAATTCACCTGCACGAACAGAAAAAGATAGTTCGTCCAGTATTTTACTATTTTCATCATAGCCAAACGAAACTTTGTTAAATTCCAACATCAGCAGTTTCAACGCCTGGCCACATTTGTTTGTTGTTCGCCATATCCCAGAACATGTATTCAAATCGTGTTGTGTTTAAAAAGATTTCTTCAAGTTTTTGTAGCTCATGTTCTGGTTTTCCTTCCGCGACTTCATTCATCAAGTCGATGCACCAACCTGCTAGCTCACCGAATTCTTCAGAAGAATACATGCGAATCCAGTCGCCATATAGAGGGTGATCTGCTGCCCCGGGGATCGCATTTAATTCTTTGCCGATTTCCCAATAACTCCAAGCACATGGTAGAACGGCGGCGACAACTTCTGCGAGTGTTCCTTTTTGGCTTACGTGCAACATGTAATGAGTATAAGCAAGGACAATAGGAGAGGGTTTCGCGTTCTCCAGTTCTTCTTCCGAAATGCCGAATCTTGCAGCATATTTGCGGTGAAGTGCCATCTCCGTGTTCAATGTTCCTTCAAGTAAACCAGCAAATTTCCCCATCGTCTCGACATCATCCGCTTTCACGGCACCGATCGCGAATACTTTTGAGTAATCGATTAAGTATAAGTAATCCTGCACCATGTAAAACCGGAAATTTTCTTGATCAACAGTACCATCGCCGATTCCTTTTACAAATGGATGATTATGATTCTGCCTCCAAATTGGTAATGTCTTCTCATGCAAGCGGTCAGTGAATTTCAATTCAAACACTCTCCCTAACAATTTTTCCAATCAAAAAACCCACTCCTTGAAGAAGAAGCGGGTTGTAGACAGTCAAATTTAATCGCCGAAAATAGACGGGTAGAATTTATTCGTCAGCACCTCTTCCTTACGCCAGCATTATCTGGTTCAAGTTGAAGGGTTAGGCATTCGCCAGTCTCAGCTCTTTTCGAGCACCCCTAGTGGTGGATCTTATGAAATTGGATTCTATTAAGTATAAGCATATAGAAATTGGGAGGTCAAGTTATTGGTTGGTAATAGGAAGAAAGGTAGAAGGAATAACAGTTTTACTGTAAAGTAGTAAGAAAGCGTTATAAAGGGGGATGTAAGCTATGAAATTTTTCCATACGGCGGATTGGCATTTAGGCAAGCTCGTTCAAGGAGTTTATATGACTGACGAACAACGGTTTATATTAAATCAATTCATCGAGGCGATTGAAATAGAAAAGCCCGATGCGATTGTTATCGCAGGAGATTTATATGACCGAGCTGTTCCTCCAACTGAAGCGGTGGCATTGCTTGATGAAGTACTTGAGAAAATTGTGATGGACATGAAAATTCCTGCCATTGCAATTGGCGGAAATCACGATAGCCCTGGTCGCCTTCATTTCGGAAGTAGTCTTATGCAGAAGAATGGGTACTTTATTGCCGGACAAGTGTCGAAAAAAATTGAACCAGTTGTACTACAAGACGAATTCGGCGAAGTCCATTTTCACCTTGTGCCGTTTGCAGATCCATCCGTGATTAAACATCTTCATGGGGATGAAACAATTTCAAATCACCAAGATGCAATGAAGAAAATCACCGGAGGCATTTGTGAGAAGATGGATGACAAAGCGCGTCATGTATTTGTTGGACATGCTTTTGTCACGCCGCACGGTGAAAGTGAAGAAAATACGAGTGATTCAGAACGACCCATCGCCATCGGAGGAGCGGAATACGTTTCAGCGCAATTGTTTGAGATGTTCCATTACACGGCGCTCGGCCATTTGCACCAAGCCCACTATGTGTTGAATGAAACCATTCGTTACGCAGGATCGCCGCTTAAATATTCAATTTCAGAAGAGCATCATAATAAAGGTTTTTTCATCGTTGAATTAGATGGTGAAGGAAATGCGACTGTTGAAAAACGTGAATTGATTCCCAACAGGGATATGCGAACTGTTGAAGGAACAATTGAAGAAATACTGAAACATCCAATCAGCGAGGATTACGTTTTTGTGAAACTTCTTGACGAGACGCCTGTTTTATTTCCAATGGAAAAGATTCGTTCGGTTTATCCAAATGCGATGCATGTTGAACGGAAGATGTTAATGCCGAAAACGAGTATTGATCGAGAGACAAAAACAGAACACGGTAAGAAGGATGATATCCAACTATTTACCGGATTTTATAAAGAAATGATGAATGAACCGGTCGATGAAGAAACGAAAAACTTATTTGAAGAAGTTCTATATGAAGTCATGAACCGGGAGGAGGGGTGACATTGAAACCAGTTAAATTGACCATGACGGCGTTTGGACCGTATAAAGGAACCGAAACAGTCGATTTCAGAGAACTTGAGGACAATCGATTATTCGTGATTTCCGGCGCGACAGGTTCGGGAAAAACAACAATATTTGATGGCATTTGTTTTGCGTTATATGGGCAAGCAAGCGGAGAAGATCGGACGGATATACGTGCGATGCGAAGCGACTTTGCAGAAAGTGATACACAAACGACAGTCGAATTAACATTTGAAATACACAATCGAACGTATCGGATCATGCGGCAAATTCCGTATGTGAAGGATGGAAATAAGACCGAAACACCGGCTAGTTGCGAGTTTTATGAACAAACCGAGAACGGAGAAATTCCGATGGTCGATCGGCAAATCGTTTCCGAAATCAATAAAAAAGCAGAAGAATTAATCGGATTTACACAAGCGCAGTTCAGTCAAATCGTCATGTTGCCCCAAGGAGAATTCAGGAAATTTCTTACTTCCGATACAGAAAATAAAGAAACGATTATGCGCAAAATATTCAGGACGGAGCCTTACCGAGAAGTTGTTGAACGACTAAAAGGAAAACAACAGGAAGCGAAGGCAATGTTGCTGTCTGAAGAACAAAAAAGAAACAGTTTCATAGAACAAATCCCTTCATTGTTACCAGAACGAGATTCCGCAATTTTTGAAGTGTTAAGGACAGACTACCATAATGCAAATCAGATTGTAGACGGACTAGAAGAAGAGTTACAGTATTACAAAGAAAAAACGGTTCATGATCAAAATTTATATGTCGCAGCTAATAAAAATCATGCGAAAATGCTGGAGCAATACCATAAAGCAAAAAATGTTAATGATCAATTTGTTGAATTGGAAAAGAGAAAGCAACGCTACGAGGAGCTTACAAAACAAATTCCGGTTCTTGAAAAGAAATCAAAACATCTCGGCGATGCGGAGCGTGCGGCTTCTATTGAGCAAATCGAAGTGCAGTACGCGGAGTTGAAAAATGAAGTTGCTGAGAAGACCAATCACCTCAGAAAAGCATCTGAGCAAGTTCAAATTCTCTCAGAAAAACTAGTGAAAATCGAAAATCAGTATCATGCCGAAGAAGCGAAAAAACCTGAACGAGAAAAAATAACAGAAAGCTTGATTCGTCTAAATGATACACTTCCTAAGGTGACGGAATTAGCTTCAAAAGAAAAAGCACTTTCGGTTAGCAAGAAGGAACATGACATAATCCAACTCAAATTAAATGAAACCGTTGAAAAAGCAACCAGTGAAATCGAAAAAGTAACTCAATATAAAAATAGCGTTGAAGAATTAGAAAAAAAGCTCATTACGTATGATGAAAAAGTGGATTTGCTGACTAGCACTACTGAAAAATGCCGTGTCATTGATGAGTTCATTGCACTGAAAGAGCAGGCATCTAAGCTTGAAAAAGAGAAAAGTCAACATGAAGTCTCCTATGAAGCCTACCGTAATAAATACGATGAAATGGCGCAAGATTGGTTGAATAATGAAGCGGCAACATTGGCTGAAATGCTTCACGACGGCGAAGATTGTCCTGTGTGCGGAAGCAAGGACCATCCGAAGAAAGCGCATCGCGGTGAAATTGCCGTGACAAAAGATGAGCTTGAAGCGGCAAATAAACAATTAGCAAAAATTGAAAGCGACTACCGGACTGCCGATGCAAACTACCAAAGTGTCTTTAACCAGTTAACGAGAAAAACTGAAGAGCTTGTTCGCTTTGAACTTGAAGCTGAATCGATTAACGAGTCAAGCATTCAATTGCATGAATTGAAAAGTCATTTGGAAGAAGAAGTAAAAGAACTTCGTGAAGCTCGAAATCAGCTTTCAAAATTCAAGGAGAAATTATCCACTCAAAGTATAGCAACCGATGAACTCTTATTAGCTAAAAACGAATTAGAGCGGGCATTTCTTGAAAGCAGTGCGTCCCTTGAAACAAAACAAGCGATTTTCAATCATACTTTGAATACAATTCCAGAAGATGTTCGAGAGCTGAATGTGTTGGAACAAAGAATCCACGCGCTTAATACGAAGAAAAGTGAAATGGATCGCGCATGGGAAGCCATTCAAAAACTGCGTGAAGAAGGACGAGATCAATTATCTTCAAGTAAATCTGCTGAACTTCATGCAAAAACGTCTTTATCTGAGGCTGAAGAAAAGAAAGTCAACGCTAAGAAAAGGTTTCTTGAAGCACTAGACAAGTCTGAATTTCCGACCGAAGAGGCTTATCAAGCGGCTAAACTTGATGAGTCTTCTCGCACGATATTGAAAAATGAAATTGATAACTTCAAACAACAGTATTACGCTGTACGAGAAGCAATGAAAGAATTAACTAAACATCTTGAAGGGCTAGAAAAGACGGATTTAAATGAGATAGAAAAAACATTGATCGATTTAAAAATTGCCTATGAAACGGCCTATAAAGAGTATAATCGTTCATTGGATTTTGAAAAAACGATTACGAGATTGAAAGATAATATTTACGAATCAACGATTAAAATAGCTAATCTTGACAAAACATATGGTAAAGTTTCGAATCTTTACGACGTTGTTCGAGGCCATAACAGTTTGCGATTATCATTCGAACGTTATATTCAAATAGAATATTTGGAGCAAATTATTCAATCTGCAAATGAAAGACTGAGAGAAATGTCAAATGGCCAGTTCCAATTAATTCGCAGCGATCGCCAGGAAGTCCGGGGGAGACAAAGCGGATTGGGTCTTGATGTATATGATGCATATACGGGACAAACGCGTGACGTGAAAACACTATCCGGGGGAGAGAAATTTAACGCTTCCTTATGTTTAGCGCTTGGCATGGCGGATGTTATTCAAAGTTTCCAAGGCGCGGTTTCTATCGATACGATGTTTATCGATGAAGGTTTCGGTTCTTTAGATGAAGAGTCATTGAATAAAGCGATTGATACATTGATCGATTTGCAAAAATCGGGGCGTGTCATCGGTGTAATTTCACATGTTGAAGAATTAAAAGCAGCATTCCCGGCAATTCTTGAAGTTCGAAAATCTAGAGAAGGCCATAGTAATACGAGATTTTTATTAAAATAACTTAAAAATTAAAAAGCCTATTTACAGCCATAAACAGCTGTAAATGGGCTTTTTTTGTCGATTATTAATGGATAGGAGAAAATTGGTATATATTAATTTACACTAACATATTGAATTTTTTCACAAAGGGGAGTAATATTGAAAACAGCGATATATTGCATATGGCAAGCTGCACAACTTAGGAGGAACAGACATCATGCAAACAAAACTGAAATTTTCATCATATCTTCTTATTGGCGTCATGTTATTCGCATTATTCTTTGGCGCAGGGAATCTAATATTTCCAGCCGAACTTGGACAATATGCTGGGGAAAATCTTTGGCCGGCTATAATTGGATTTTTAATTACAGGTGTAGGGCTGCCTTTCCTCGGAATTCTTGCGATGGGGTTCTCGGGAAGTCGTAATTTACAAGACTTAGCGAGTAGAGTCCATCCGCTTTATGCAGTCATATTCACATCACTTTTATATTTAACAATCGGACCATTTTTTGCAGCTCCGCGTACAGGCGCGGTTGCATTTGATATTGCCATTGCACCTTTTATAAGTGAAGGTAATTTGAAATTTGCATTATTCATATTTACATTATTGTTTTTTGGAATTACTTTATGGTTATCTCTAAATCCAGCAAAAATCGTTGATCGCATAGGTAAATATCTTTCTCCGGGAATCATAATTTTACTTCTTGTCATGCTGGTAATGGTTATTGTGAAACCGATGGGTGCTATCGGATCGCCGCAGGACGCTTATGTTAGCGGGCCGTTTATGAAGGGTTTCACGGAAGGTTATAATACGATGGATGCGCTGGCGTCTCTGGTATTCGGAATCATAGTTATAAACGCGATCCGGGCGATGGGCGTTACGAATAAAAGAGAGATACTTATGGCTACGGCAAAATCCGGTGCAGTTGCGACAGCTTTCCTTGCGATTCTTTATGTTGGAATAGCATACTTGGGAGCAACGAGTACTCAAGTTCTTGGATTAATGGAAAATGGGGGACCTGTATTAAGCGGTGCATCAACGCATTATATGGGGACATTTGGCTCTGTCATGCTTGGCGTGATCATTCTTCTTGCGTGTTTAACGACAAGTATTGGGTTGATTACGGCCTGTGGTGAATACTTCCATATGCTTATCCCTAAAATTAGTTATAAAGTGTTTGTGTCATTTTTCACGACATTTTGTCTCGTGGTTGCGAATTTTGGATTGACGAATATTATTACGTATTCCATTCCAGTATTGATGTTCCTTTATCCACTTGCAGTAGTTTTAATGCTACTGACGTTTACATCGTCATTGTTTAATCATTCGCGCGTCGTGTATATTGCGGCGACTGCTGTCGCATTCATGATTAGTGTCATTGACGGATTAAAAACGCTTTGTGCGTTATTGGAGATAGAAAATTTCGGTTGGATGAATCCGATTATTAAATTCTATAAGGAAGTATTGCCGCTTTATGATGAAGGATTAGGTTGGTTGCTGCCAGTCTTGGCGATTATGATTGTTACTGGAGTGCTTGTTCGTTTAGTTAGAACCTCTACGGTGCATGCACAATAAACTCAAATAAAAGTCTGAGAGGATATTTCCTATATGCCTCTCAGACTTTTTATTTTTTAGGAGGGGAGATTTACTGTAAACTAACAATTCTTTATTCAACTATTGCAATTTAATCGATCGGTTGATCTCCGTTCCGGGAGGACGAGCGCCGCCTTCCACTCCAATCAACTAATTTCACTAAACAGATGAAGTTTATTAGATGTCTATAACTAGTCTCAGTTTTTATGCGGGCAGAAGGTCCCGACTTGCAAGCAAAACCCTTTGAATGCAAGCAAATTATAAAAAACTGTATAATTAAAAAAGCCGTCTATAATAGGCGGCTTTTACTTCATTTACTGAAATTACAAAGGAAAATTCTTAGATTGTTACATTATTACTCTCAAACAATAGAGAACTCAATAGACTTCCAGGAATATACCAGCGAAGGCGCTTTACATGTCATCTATAAAGGGCGGAAAAGATACAGTTCAATCTTTCCCTAGCGCCGCAGCGTTATTAATGGAGTATTCTTAGTACAGCCTATTAAGTTTTCAGTGCCCACTTCACGTATCCCGATTTCATTCAGCATTCAACAAACGAAATTTTTCGATCGCGCGTAACCAGTTTTTTCGCATTAGTGTTGAAACACTCTCTACATCCCGTTCTCTCATTAATTTAATAATGTCATTATGTTCATCGATTGAACTGCTGGTTAAGACAATCGAATTATGGAAGAATAGTCTTCGAACATGGGCTTGGAGCGAGTCTACTATTGAAAAAATATATGGATTGTCTGCTGCGTCAACGATGATTTGATGGAACTCTTCGTCGATTTTCAACGCAGAAAAGTAATCCTCTGACTCAATTACTTCAGCAAAACGGCTATTTGTATCTTCGAGTAATGTTAATTGCTCTTCAGTCAGATTAGGGATGGCAAGTTCCGCAGATAATGCTTGTAGTGCAGCAAGGGGAGGGAGAAGATCGGTAATCGATTCTTTCTTGACCTCTGTTACTTGCGTCGCTTTCCCCGGGAACATTTCCACGAAACCTTGTGTTTCTAATAGTTGCAGTGATTCGCGGACGGGCGTCCTGCTAATTCCTAATGCTTTCGCAAGTTCGGTATCATAAAGTTTTTCACCCGGATGCAATGTCCCGTCAATAATCCACTGTTGAATTTGGTTAAAGGCGGTTTCTTTCGCTGTCTTCCGTTTCGGTTTTGAGTAATCAGAAGGTATCGGCATTTTTTATCACCATCCTGTTTTAAGGCATTTCTTATAGTATACATGTAAAATAGTCGAACTATCTACCTATTTGGCATTAATCCTCTTTTATCAATCAAAATCGAATGACCATTTACGAGTTCAATCTCCAACGGACATGTTTCACTAAACTTATCGGAAAAGTACCATCTTCTATTCGGTGGAACAAGAATTATATAGGTATCATCCTTTCCTAAAAAGTTCAGTGAGTCCGGATCAATCGGGTTATTGTTACGGCTATTTACGCCGATGTCTGTCAGGTTTAATGCAATCTCCGATACATAGGGAGTCGTTATGCTCATTTCACTAATATTCATCAAAGAATTGGGTGTAAAATCGCCGGCGCCGCTCTTCGTTCTTCGCCCAATAAACTCAACAACATTTCCAACAGGATCGTCAAAGTAAATTGCATCAGCATCAAAACTCTTATAATAAATTTCATCGTTACCGTCCTCGAGATTCAACTCGACCCGGGCTTGTAACCATTTTTTCGCTTCGGTAATTTGAGTGCCGGGAATATTGATAGCAAAATGATAGGCAGCGGGTAGGGGACTCTCTTTAAAAGTTAAAGCAGAACTTCCAATTTGTAATGTGAAACTGTCAATCCCTTCGTCAATCAAAGGCATCTCCAAAATGTTTTGATAGAAACCTTTCAATTCGTTTAATCGATTCGTCTGCAATTTTACAGCTTTAAAGATAATAATCACCTCTTGAATTTTTGAGTAAGTTGCGGGTATCTTTTATTCGAAAAATAATAAAATGCATAACCTATCATGCTTCCCAAAGTATTCAGCCATAAATCATCGATATCGCTACTCCGTACTTGAGAAAGCTGTGTAGCTTCTATAAACAGCGAAGTCGCTAATCCAATCAAAGCCGCTTTCCAAAACCGGTTAAACTTGCCCCATAATAATGGGACAAGAAATCCGATTGGCATGAAAATGCAGATGTTTCCCAAAAAGTTGATGATAAATGGCTGCCAGTAATTAAGTTCAGTGATGGCGTAGTAATTATCTTGGAAAACTCGAAAGGGGACAAGGTTTATATTTGAAAACGAACGAGTTACAACAGGTCCGGTATAAAAACGGGTCATGATTGTTTGAGAAAATAAAGCGATCATGAACAAACAAAAAATAACGACGCCCACTTCATGATATAGATTAGGCTTTTCAAAATTGCGGATTTTATTATAGATTAGGCGGTAAATAATAATACCGGGCAGTGCAATCATCATGTAAGGAAGCATATCCTGAATATACCCTAAAATTGCAGTCAAAAGGTTCACCTAACTCTTTTTTAGACATGATTATCTGCTTGCTTTGAAATTATATAAAGGTTTAATAACCTCTAATACGTCGACGGTATCCCCAATATGTTTTAAGATATCATCCATTTTTTTGTAGGCGAAAGGGGATTCATCAATCGTTGACTTTGTGACCGATGTGCTCCAGACATCTTTCATTGTATTTTCAAAATCTGCTAAATTCACTTCACGTCTAGCTTGTGAACGGCTCATAATCCTGCCGGCGCCGTGCGGACCAGAATAGTTCCAATCCGGGTTTCCTTTACCGCGACAAATTAGTGATCCATCACGCATATTCATCGGGATAATGACAATTTCTCCTTCTTGTGCAGAAATAGCGCCTTTTCGTAGAATCATATTCTCGATGTCGACATAATTATGGATTGTATCGAATTCGGAAACCGTATTCCAATCCATGCCTCTCATAATGACCTCCGCCATCGTTTTTCGGTTCACTGCTGCGTATTGCTGAGCTATATTCACGTCATGTAAATAATTCTGCATATTTTCGCCTTCAAGATAAGCCATGTCTCTTGTTACATTCGGATTTTGATTGGTATCAATCGCCACTTGTTGATAGTGATCCGATATTTGTTTGCCAGGATTGCGGCTGCCTGAATGAATGACTAAGTAAACGCTGTCGTCTTCACCCTCATTCAATTCAATAAAGTGATTTCCTCCGCCAAGCGTACCAATGCTTCCTCGCGCTCTTCCTTCATTAATAGGCGCAATAATTTCGTCGTAAGGAATTTCTGAAGCATTGCGATGCGCTTTTCTTCGGATATTCATCCCGCTCGGTACATTTTGACGAATAACTTTATCTAGTTTATTGAAATCGATTTCTTCTTTTGTTACATCCAATTTAATGCATATCATTCCGCACCCAAGATCGATCCCTACAAAGTTCGGCACAATTTTATCTTTAATCGTCATCGTCGTTCCGATTGTGCATCCTTTTCCGGCATGCAGATCGGGCATCATTCGTATTTTTGCGTCTTGTAGAAATTCTTGATTGCATAAATCATAAACTTGTTGTTTCGCACTGTCCTCAATTTCATCTGTATAAACAATCGCTGTATTATGTCTTCCTTTGATTTCAATCATTGATAAACCCTCTTTCATTAGATTTGTCTTTTGTATTTCAATGAAATATCTTGATCTTCCATTGTAGTTCCGTAAGCAAGTTCTTCGTGATGAAAGATAAATCCGCGTGCTTCATAAAAAGGAATGCCGTAATGATTTCCTTTTGCGACAGCAACCCATTGTTCAGTAGCCCCGTATGAATGTTTTTGCACTTTGGTGAAAAAGTTGAGTAATCGTGTGCCGATTCCTGAACCACGATACTCCGGATTCATATAAAAAACGTAAATTTCACCAGCTGTACTATTAATCATACCACCTCCGATGACACCGATGACCTTACCGGCTATTTCGGCCAGGAAATAACCGCTCCATTTATCGCTAATTGATCTGATTTCATTCTTGATTCTTTGTTCATTGTAATATTGGTCGATCAAGTTTTGGAGATAGCTTTTTGAATAAAGATGACTGTACGTAAACCATTGACTATCGACTAATACCGACATGACGGCTTTAGCGTCTTTTAAAGTTGCTTGTCGAATTACTAGATTAACCATGTATTTTCATCGTCTCCCCCTTGTAATACTACGGCAGATATTTGTAACTAGAAAAATGGTGTTCTGTAATACGCCTGTAATTTGGGACTGTTAGTATGAACCTAGACTAAAAAGCTAGGAGATGAAGTTTTTGAAAAAGATTTTTACAATGTTTGTTGTTTCAGCAGGATTAGTGACAACATTTGGTGCGAGTGAAAGCTCAGCGCATTCCTCAACATATACAATTGAAAAAGGTGATACATTATCCGAAATTGCCGTTTCGCATAATGTGAGCGTAGGTGACTTAAAGGAATGGAATAACTTAAAGTCAACAGTCATCTATCCAAACCAAAAGCTTACCATTTCGGAAGCAAAAGAATATACGGTTCAAAAAGGTGATTCGTTATATAAAATTGCTAAAATACATAACGTTTCGATAGCTGATTTAATGGCAAAGAATAATTTGACATCAACCGTTATTTTCCCGAACCAAAAGTTTATAGTTGAATCAACGAAAACATCAACTGCGCAAGTTACAAAAACATCAGTTGCAAAACCAGCAATTACGAAAGCGAGTAAAAAAGTTGAAACACCATCCCGTTCAACTTCGGAAAATGCAGTAAAAGAATTTACCGTAACAGCAACTGCCTATACAGCTTATTGTAACGGATGTATAGGAATTACGAAAACAGGTATTAATTTGAGAGAGAATCCAGACTTAAAAGTAATCGCGGTCGATCCAACGGTTATCAAGCTTGGAACTAAAGTCCATGTAGAAGGATATGGCTATGCGATCGCTGGAGATATCGGCGGTGCCATCAAAGGAAATAAAATCGATGTTTTCATCCCGACAAAAAGTGAAGCGCTTAACTGGGGACGTAAACAAGTTAAAATAAAGATTCTTGATTAATTAATAGAAAAGCTTGTTAGCCATTATTGGTTAACAAGCTTTTTTTGCTGTTAGCCATATTTTACTATTAATTAACTAAAATATTGTTGCAATTATGAATACAAACAACTACAATTTCATAGAATAGTTGTTTTTTTAATTATCGAAACATATAGTGGGAGAAGTGCATTTCTTTTCTGTAATCAAAATGATATGCTTGTAATAATCGAGATAATCCTTTCGGAAAAGTGGTGAAAGAATGGATAAACGTAGTCATATGTTAATCCTTGTAGTACTTATTGGGGTACCGTTATTTATATGGATTCAATTTTTTGAAGTG
Source organism: Sporosarcina jiandibaonis (assembly GCF_013184495.1). Classification (GTDB taxonomy): domain Bacteria; phylum Bacillota; class Bacilli; order Bacillales_A; family Planococcaceae; genus Sporosarcina; species Sporosarcina jiandibaonis. The sequence goes on from NZ_JAAOIY010000003.1 coordinate 245,628, forward strand.
CCGAACAAAGTTAAAATCGGTGAAGAAAAAATGCAACAGGATCCTTTAACACATAACTTCGAAAAAGTAACCTCATTTGAAAACCCTTATATGGGTGATGCATCGAATATGGGGGGGCTATTTAGTGCCTTGCCGTTAAATAACTATAGAGGTCCATTAGAAATGGATGCGGAAAAGTTTTCAGTTATCGTTGAATATAATTTAGACGTAGATGTGTCGACAGAAACGGTTAAGCAAGCAGTAGTTTATAACACGACAGCTGCCTTTACACTGATCGGAAATTTGCAGGAGATAAAATTGCTATTTGGTGATGAATCATATATTGTGACACGTGAGAACGTTGAAAAGTGGTTTGGCACGACATTGGTGGATTTTAAAGATCCGAAAATATTCAAGGAAAAAGTTCAACAAAAATTAACCGATGATATTAATAAATGGGTATCGGCTTATACGGAAGGGGAATAATTTGTGGATGTCGTTATTGTAACAGGAGCATCAAAAGGTATTGGCTATGAACTTTCAAAGCAATTGCAAGCGTTAGGGAAGAAAGTGATCGGGATTGCCCGAACTGTTGATCAAAATGCTTCAAATTTTGTAACTGCAGATCTAGCAAAGACAAGCCTTCTTGAGGGTATTTTGACTTCGATTATTGATGAAAATGTTGAGATTGCTACATCCTTTACACTCATTAATAATGCTGGCATTGTAGATCCGATCGGATTGGTTGGAAATGTACAAGCAGTGGATATCGAAAAATCGATTGCTGTTAATTTAACTGCGCCGATCATTCTCTCAAATACGTTTATTGAAAAGTTGCGAGATGTGCATATACCGAAACGAATCGTTAATATTTCGTCTGGAGCTGGACGGAAAACATACGAAGGATGGGGCGCATATTGTACAACGAAAGCGGGGCTCGATCATTTTTCAAGGGTTGTTGCAATGGAACAAGCTAATGCAAAGTACCCAGTAGACATCGTTTCAATCGCTCCGGGTATTATTGACACAGGTATGCAGGAAATAATTCGTTCAAGTGATGAAGGGGATTTTCCGCTTCTTGACCGGTTCATTACATACAAAGAACAAGGAGCACTAAGCAGCGCAAAAGAGACAGCCGAAAAACTCATCGCAGTCCTGAAACATGAAGATTTCAAAGCAATTGGTCCGATTGCAGACGTGCGCAATTTATAAAAGGTAGGTGTCCGACTGAGTTTTCAGCGGACATCTACCTTTTCACTTGGAAAAAGCCCTCATTTTTTCAATGACAATAAGAAACGGGGGATTGTTTAGTCTGTTGAGTTGTTCGTATTTTATGACCTGAACATCTGCTTGATGAAGGGTACGAACATAGTTTAGTAGAGCATCCCGTTCATCAGAACCGCCTTCATGGCCGTCATAAACAGCTATTGAAATAACGCCCCCGACTTTTAGTTTGTTGAGTAATTTATGTAGCGCTTTAATTGTAGAATCAGGTTTTGTAACGATAGATATATCTTCACTATGCGGCAAATAACCTAAATTGAACATAGCGCCGCCAATTTCATCAGTAACGTATTGATCGACGTTTTCATGGCTATCCAAAATGAGAGATACCCGGCTAGTTAATTCGCCTAGTCGCTTTGCTGTTGAATCTAATGCAGCTTGTTGAATATCGAAAGCGTAGACATGTCCTTGTTCGCCGACATGTTCAGCTAAAAATAGCGTATCGTTTCCATTGCCGGCTGTGGCATCGACTGCGATTTCACCCGGATTTACGGTTTCCGCAAGCAACTGCTTTGCCATGGGAAGTACGCGAAGAAGTTTCATAGGAATTTTACTGCTCCTTTATAGTGTTTTCCTTGCCAGCTATTTCGTCTTTCCAGTTCCTTATCAATTCCGTTTAATACTTCCCATTTCGTAACGCTCCACATCGGGCCGATCATCAGTTCAATCGGGCCGTCGCCGGTAATGCGATGAACAATCATTTCAGGAGGGAGTATTTCTAGTTGGTCTGCGACAAGATTGATGTATTCATCTTTTTCTAGAAATTCCAGTACGCCTTTTTCGTATTGTTTCACCATCGGCGTACCTTTTAATAGATGCAGCAAATGGATTTTGATGCCTTGGACATCGAGTTTAGCGACTTCGCATGCCGTTTCCATCATCATGTCATAGTCTTCCATTGGAAGTCCGTTAATAATATGCGTGCACACGCGGATTCCGTGCTTGCGAAGTTTTTCAACTCCTTCGACATAAGTAGCATAATCATGGGCTCTGTTCACAAGGTTTGCAGTTTTTTCATGGACGGTTTGCAAGCCGAGTTCAACCCATAAGTAAGTGCGTTCGTTTAATTCTGCTAAATATTCGACGACATCATCGGGAAGGCAGTCTGGACGGGTCGCGATGGATATGCCTACAACGCCTTCTTGCGCTAGTGCTGCTTCGAATTTCTCTTTTAGTTTTGGAAGCGGGGCATGGGTATTCGTATAAGCTTGGAAATAGGCCATCGGTTTGCCGTCTCTCCATTTTCTGTGCATGCGTTCCTTGATTTCAGCAAACTGCACATCGATTGGATCGACTCGGTCACCTGCAAAGTCGCCGGATCCTGCGACGCTGCAAAATGTGCACCCCCCGAAAGCAACAGTGCCGTCTCGGTTTGGACAATCAAATCCCGCATCAAGCGCAACTTTAAATACTTTGAAACCAAATTCATCTTTTAAATGCCTGGACCATGTATAATACCGTTTTCCTTCTGTAGGGAACGGAAGCGTTGAAGAATCCATATTTTTGTTCACTCCTTATACTAAAATTATACCATGTTTAGAATAGCGTATTCTTCAAAAGATAAATAGTATTACTGATTGTCGATTAAGCGCATAAAGAATATTGGGTTTTGAGAGGGGGCAAACTAATGCCTAGAGCAGTTTGGCTATTAATCATCGGGATGCTGGTCAACGTGACGGGGAACTCGTTTTTGTGGCCGCTTAATACAATTTACATACATGATTATTTAGGGAAATCGCTTACGGTTGCCGGTATTGTTTTAATGTTGAATTCGGGTGCAGGCGTTTTTGGAAATCTGCTTGGCGGTTTTTTATTCGACCGGATTGGCGGCTATAAATCGATTATTGGCGGCATCGTCATTTCACTAATCGCTTTAGTTTGTCTTGTTTTCTGGCATGATTGGCCGCAATATGTTGTTTTTTTAACAGTTCTCGGATTTAGCGGCGGAATTGTTTTCCCGAGTATGTATGCGATGGTAGGCACGGTTTGGCCTGGAGCGGGGCGGAAAGCGTTCAATGCGATATATCTTTCTCAAAATCTCGGTGTGGCGATTGGTCCGGCGCTTGCCGGGTTAGTGGCATCTGTCAATATTAATTATATTTTTTCTGCGAACTTATTTTTTTATGTCGTTTTTTTCTTCATTGCTTATTTTGGTTATAAAAAGATGACGATCGAGCCCACTCAGCATACGAATGTTGTGATGCAAAGGAAAAAGATACGTCAGAAAGCACCTTTTTATGCGCTTTTAATCATAACGGGCGGGTATTTGCTGACATGGCTTATCTATTCCCAATGGTCAACGACGATTTCGACGCATGCATTAGACCTGGGAATAACGTTAAAACAATATAGTTTCATTTGGACGTTAAATGGGTTGCTCATTGTGCTTGGACAACCTTTGATCAAACCGATTATTAAACGGCTTGAACATCAACTTAAAGCGCAAATGTTGATAGGTATCGGGATATTCATTATTTCTTTTATCGTTGTCGGTTATGCGGGTTCGTTTAAAATGTTCATCATTTCTATGGCGATTTTAACTTTTGGAGAGATGTTTGTTTGGCCGGCGATTCCGACTATCGCCAACCATCTTGCACCGAAAGGTCGTGAAGGTTTCTATCAAGGAATCGTCAACTCGGCGGCAACAATCGGTCGTATGATCGGCCCATTGGCGGGTGGAATTCTAGTTGATTTATACGGAATGCATATTATGTTAATCATATTGACAGCTCTTACAAGTTTATCGATTTTCACGACGTTGTTTTATGATAGACCGATTAAAAGAGCTGAATATAAACCAGAAAATCCATGATCTCGGATTTTCTGGTTTTTTATTTTAGAAACAACGTTTTTTGAAACGTATTGCCAAGAATACAACAAACAGTTATGACAAATACTAATAAAAAGCGAGCGTTTTCAACGATTTACTTATTAAAAATAGCTCCCTTTCATTGCAAGATTACGTAAACTTTGATTTAATTAAATAGATAGAACGTTTATAACTACTAATAGATTCAAAGGGGGATGCATGATGAAACCAATTTATTCATCTGCGAAGGAAGCGGTTGCAGACATTCAAGATGGCGCTACGATTATGGTCGGTGGATTCGGGCTTGTAGGAATTCCTGAGCAACTTATATTAGCGCTCGTTGAAAAAGGGGTCAAGGACTTGACGGTTATTTCGAATAACTGCGGAGTCGATGAATGGGGTCTTGGATTACTATTAAAAGATAAACAAATTAAAAAAATGATTGGCTCATATGTTGGAGAAAACAAGGAGTTCGAACGCCAAGTGTTATCAGGCGAAATCGAAGTAGAATTGACTCCTCAGGGTACGCTTGCGGAAAAAATTCGGGCAGGCGGTGCGGGGATTCCGGCATTCTTTACGCCAGCGGGTGTTGGAACGACTGTCGCGGAAGGAAAAGAAATCCGTGAATTTTACGGGAAAGACTATGTTCTTGAAGAAGCACTGCGCGCGGACTTTTCATTGATTCGCGCAGCAAAGGCTGATAAATTCGGAAATCTCATTTATAACAAAACGGCTCAAAACTTTAATCCGATGATGGCTACAGCAGGCGCTGTCACAATTGCGGAAGTCGAAGAAATTGTCGAAACGGGCGATTTGGATCCGCAGACAATTCATACGCCGAGCATTTACGTGCAAGGGCTACTGCAAGCGGACCAGGAAAAACGCATCGAGCGACTAACGACTCGGTAAACGACGGAAAGGGGATTGTTTAAAATGGGGAAAGTTAACTATAGAGAACGAATCGCAAGACGCGCTGAAAAAGAAATTAATGACGGCGACTACGTCAACTTAGGAATCGGTATGCCGACATTAGTCGCAAACTATATTTCTGAAGACAAAACGGTCGTCCTTCAATCTGAAAATGGACTGCTTGGAATTGGACCGTATCCGACAGAAGATGAAGTCGATCCTGATCTGATCAATGCCGGAAAAGAAACCGTCACGTCCATCCCGGGTTCTGCATATTTTACAAGTGCCGAATCATTTGCGATGATTCGCGGCGGTCATGTTGACGTTGCGATCCTTGGTGCGATGGAAGTTTCTGAAAAAGGCGACTTGGCAAACTGGATGATACCCGGAAAGATGATTAAAGGAATGGGGGGTGCAATGGATTTGGTTCACGGCGCCAAGAAAATCATCGTTATCATGGATCATGTGGCAAGGGACGGTTCCGCGAAAATTAAAAAAGAGTGCGAACTTCCGCTTACAGGTAAACAAGTTGTCCATAAAATTATTACAGAACGCGCAGCGATTGATATCACGCCAGACGGTCTTGAATTAAGAGAAGTTTTCGAAGGATTTACGATTCAAGACGTCATCGATTCAACAGAAGCACCGCTAATTGTGAAAAATGTTATTGAAAATGTAAAATAATAGTTGTTTAATTTACTTTATTCGGGTAAGCTAGAACCAATAGTAACGGCATTGAAGAGGAGCAGTAGTCTTTTTATATCACAACTAGAGAGTCGGCGGTTGGTGCAAGTCGATAAGTGATATAGCTAGGTGAACTCGCCTCGGAGCCAGTAGGAGCGAAAAGAAGTAGCTCTTACCGTTATCCGCGTTAAGGAAACAAGTTGGACGGTTATCCGTCAATTTGGGTGGCACCGCGGGAGTTTGTAAACAAATCTCGTCCCTTATCTTTTTAAGGGACGGGATTTTTTTATTTTTAAGGAGGAAGTTGGAATGACTTACAATCATAGTCAAATTGAAAAGAAGTGGCAAAACTATTGGCAAGAAAACAAGACATATAAACTGGTCGATGATCCATCCAAAGAGAAGTTTTACTGTCTAGACATGTTCCCATATCCGTCAGGGGCAGGACTTCATGTCGGACACCCGCTCGGGTATATCGCGACGGATATTTTAAGCTCTTTTAAACGGATGCAAGGTTATAACGTTCTCCATCCAATGGGGTGGGATGCGTTTGGCTTGCCTGCTGAGCAATATGCTATCGACACTGGGAATGACCCGGCTGAATTTACCGCGAAAAATATCGCGACTTTTAAACGCCAGATGAATGATTTAGGATTCTCGTATGATTGGGACCGCGAAATCAATACGACAGATCCATCTTATTATAAATGGACGCAGTGGATTTTTATCCAACTTTATAACAAAGGATTAGCTTATGTTGATGAAGTCGATGTGAACTGGTGTCCGGCACTCGGGACAGTTCTTGCGAATGAAGAAATCGTTGACGGCTTGTCCGAACGGGGAGGACATCCGGTTGAGCGACGCCCGATGCGTCAATGGGTGTTGCGCATCACGGAATATGCTGACCGTTTGTTAGAAGACTTGGACGATCTCGATTGGCCGGAAAGCTTGAAAGATATGCAGCGCAATTGGATCGGCCGTTCTGAAGGCGCGCAACTGAAGTTTGAAATTGACGGCACTGATTTATCTTTCGAAGCATTCACGACGCGTCCGGATACGATCTTCGGGGCAACATACGCGGTACTTGCGCCAGAACATAAATTGGTGAAACAAATTACAACCGATGAACAACAAGAAGCGGTTACTAATTATTTGAATGAAGTCAAACTAAAAAGCGATTTAGAACGCACAGACCTTGCGGATGAAAAAACAGGCGTATTTACAGGCGCTTATGCAATAAACCCTGCAAGCGGCGAGAAAATGCCGATATGGATTGCGGACTACGTTCTCGCTTCATACGGAACGGGCGCGATTATGGCAGTACCTGCGCATGATGAACGCGACTATGAGTTTGCTGAAAAATTCGATCTGCCAATTATTGAAGTTGTCGCTGGCGGCGATATTTCAAAAGAAGCGTATATCGGTGATGGAAAACATATTAATTCCGGGTTCTTGGACGGACTTGATAAAGATGAAGCGATTGAAAAAGCAATTGCATGGTTTGTAGAGCAAGGAAAAGGCGAGAAGAAAATTTCATATCGATTACGCGACTGGCTATTTTCAAGACAACGTTATTGGGGCGAGCCGATTCCAATTATTCATTGGGAAGACGGCACGATGACTGCGCTTGACGAATCTGAATTGCCATTGACGCTTCCGGTTACAGATAATATCAAACCGAGCGGAACAGGTGAATCGCCACTTGCGAATATCGAAGAGTGGATAAACGTAGTCGACCCGGAAACTGGCATGAAAGGTCGCCGCGAAACAAATACGATGCCGCAATGGGCTGGAAGTTGTTGGTATTACCTACGCTACATCGATCCGCATAATGATGAAATGATCATCGATCCAGAACTCGCAAAACGTTGGTTGCCAGTAGATATTTATGTGGGCGGCGCGGAACATGCCGTACTTCACTTATTGTACGCGCGTTTTTGGCATAAAGTCCTTTATGATATCGGTGTAGTTGAAACGAAAGAGCCTTTCCAAAAGTTGTTCAACCAAGGAATGATCTTAGGCGAAGGCAATGAAAAAATGTCAAAATCAATTGGAAATGTTATTAATCCTGATGATATTGTTCATTCACACGGTGCCGACTCCTTGCGACTTTATGAAATGTTCATGGGACCGCTAGATGCGTCGAAAGCATGGAATACGAATGGACTTGACGGATCACGAAGATTCCTGGATCGGATTTGGCGTTTGTATGTAGGTGAGGATGGTTCATTAGGCGAGAAAATTGGTGGAGAGTCTGCTGGTCCGCTTGAAAAAGTGTATCATCAAACCGTGAAAAAAGTGACCGATGATTTTGAAGCGATGCATAATAACACGGCAATTTCTCAACTGATGGTGTTTATCAACGAGTGCTATAAAGCAGAGTCAGTTCCAACTGAGTATGCAGAAGGCTTTGTTAAATTGATATCGCCGATCGTTCCGCATCTTGCAGAAGAACTTTGGGAGAAGCTTGGGCACAACGATACGATTACGTACGAACCATGGCCAACGTATGACGAGTCGAAACTTGTCGATGACACAGTAGAAATCGCTGTTCAGATTAACGGAAAAGTTCGTGCTAGAATCGTCGTTGCGAAAGACAGCACGAAAGAAGAGCTTGAAGAAATGGCTCTACAAGACGAAAAAGTACAGGAGTTCCTTGATGGTAAAGAAATAAAGAAAATAATTGGTATTCCGGGCAGATTGGTGAATATTGTCGCTCCGTAAATAAAAAATCCGTGAAAGAGTATCATACTCCTTCACGGATTTTTCTAATTGCTAGACCATTAAATTCCAGCCGCATACTCCCCAGCATTCATCCCAGCAATCCTACCTGTAACCAACGCCGATGTAATATTATATCCACCCGTATAACCGTGAATATCCAAAATTTCTCCACAGAAGTACAAGCCGCTTTTCTTACGTGACGCCATCGTTTTCGGAACGATTTCTTTCACTGAAACACCGCCGCCTGTGACAAATGCTTTTTCCAATGGTTGCGTGCCGTTGACCGTCATCGTGAAAGCTTTCAGTAGCTTAGCGAGCGCACGTAGTTTATCGGCGGACATTGTCGCTCCAATATCGGACTCTGCGATGCCGGCGCGGTCGAATAAAAAGAATAACCATCGTTCTGGAACAATTCCTTTCAATGAATTATTCACTTGTTTTTTCGGATCTTCTTTTACTGTCGTATTCAATAGTTGAAACACTTGCTCTTCATTCATCGACGGCATGGAGTCGATTTTCATTTCAACGGGAACATTTCCATTTTTCATACGTTCTTTAACTACAAACTGACTGCATCGTAAAATGGCAGGTCCGCTCAATCCGAAATGGGTGAATAGCATGTCCATTTGATGAGTGACTAATGTTTTGCCTTTCCCATTTAATACGGAAACCGCCACATCACGGAGCGCGAGACCTTGCAATTCTTTCGCTACGATAAAGGGTTCATTCGATAATAATGGGACTTCGGTTGGAAATAATTTTGTAATCGTATGGCCAGCTTTTTCTGCCCATGGATACCCATCTCCCGTGCTCCCGGTTTGGGGTACTGCTTTACCGCCAACAGCAAGCACGACAGCTTTGGTCCGGATTTCCTCACCCGTTGTCAACCGGACACCAAGGATTTTTTCATCATTCATTAATAACTTTTCAACACGGGTTTCAAGCCGTATTTCTACATTTAACCGATCCATTTCCGTCAGCATTGCATTTACTACATCGCGGGCTTTATTGGAAACGGGAAACATGCGTCCGTGATCTTCTTCTTTTAAGGCAACGCCTAGTCCTTCGAAAAAATTAATAATATCTTCATTATTGAATACGGAAAACGGTCCATATAAAAATCGACCATTGCCTGGAATATTTTTAATGATTTCTTCTTGAGGCAATCGATTCGTCACATTACAGCGACCGCCTCCGGAAATGGCGAGTTTGTTGCCAGGTTTCTTTCCTTTTTCAAGCAGAAGAACTTTTCGACCGTTTTCTGCAGCAGCGATGGAAGCCATTAAACCTGAAGGCCCAGCACCGACTATTATAACGTCATACATATATAGACCACGCTTTCGTTTTTCCTCCATTATACACATATCGCGGTTATTCGTTGTTAAATACGATATTGGGGGGTAAACTATTAAGAGTAGATTTAAGATAGAATGGAAGGATTAAAACTATGTCGTCAAAACTTGTCAAAGGTACTGCCATTTTAACCATAGGGCTCTTTCTTTCCAAAGCGCTCGGGCTTTTATATTTAATACCTCTTTACGCAATTGTCGGGAAGGAAAGCATGGTGTTATACCAATATGCATATATCCCGTACAATATCGCACTTTCGATCGCGATATCAGGTGCACCGCTTGCTGTTTCAAGATTTGTAGCAAGATATAACGCGCTTGGAGATTATGCAACGGGAAGAAAGTTGATGAAATCCGGAATGCTTGTGATGACGATTTCGGGAATCTTGGCGTTTCTTACGTTATTTCTCTTAGCTGAACCGATTGCTCACCTCGTCATTCGAGATGATGACCAAATATTTACCATTGCACAAATTACGTCTGTCATTCGATGGGTAAGCTTTGCATTGCTCGTAGTTCCGTTAATGAGTATCGTTCGCGGGTTTTTACAAGGGTATAACAAAATGGAACCGACAGCTTTCTCACAATTAATCGAACAAATCGTTCGTATTATCGCCGTCCTAGTTGGTGCCTTTATCGTCGTCAACTTTATGCATGAATCGCCAGAAAAAGCGATTAATTTCGCGGTTTTCGCAGCATTTATCGGAGGTCTTGCAGGTCTTGGCGTTCTTTATTGGTATTGGAGAAAGTATAAAGCGGATTTTGATTATTTATTGGATAACAGTGTAAAACCTGAAGAAGAAACTTCATTTTTAAAAATGTACAAAGAATTATTCGCTTACTTACTGCCATTTGTTTTGGTCGGCATCATCAATCCTTTATATCAATTCGTTGATATGGTTACGTTCCATGATGCGATGAAAGCGATCGGCCGTTCAACAGTGTCGGATGTATATTTGGGCATTTTGAATTTAATGACACATAAATTCGTGATGATTCCGGTCATGATTGCCACTGGCTTTTCAATGGCGCTGATTCCTGTGTTGACCACGTATTATACGCAAAAAGATCAAAAGGGCATCACACGCTCGCTTGACCAAACGTATCAAATTATGATGTTCTTGACGATTCCGCTAGTTATCGGACTTATGGTTCTTTCAAATGAATTTTATCTATTGCTATATGAACGAGACGCCGTGGGTGCGAAAATACTTGCGAGCTATGCGCCGGTCGCCATTCTTTTTGGATTGTTCACAGTAACAGCCGCAATCCTGCAAGGAATCGATCGACATAAATGGATTATCTTCAACTCGTTGGTCGGACTTCTTGTTAAATTAATGATTAACATTCCGCTTATTAAATTATTTGAAACGAATGGCGCCATCTTAGCAACTGCTATCGGCTATGCGATTGCTGTAGGTTTAAATATCGCGATTATAACAAAAGCTCTTCAATACCGTTCCCGAATGGTCTTCAGAAGAATCATTCTGATCGGGATTTTGAACTTGGTGATGTTTGTTGCTGTGTACTTCACACTAAAAGGTTTAACAGCATTCAGCTTAGTCGATGGTAAAATGCATGCGCTCTTGTACATCCTGATATGTACTTTTGTCGGCGGTGCCATTTACGGTTATTTATCATTGAAAACAGGTCTAGCGCAAAAATTGTTCGGAGAACGCATCACAAGGTTTACAGATAAGTTAGGGTTTTAGGAGGAATAAAATGCGTTTAGATAAATTATTATCAAATATGGGATACGGATCACGAAAAGAAGTGCGTCAGTTGCAGAAAAAAGGGGCTGTTCGCGTCAATGGTGAAACGGAAAAAAAGCCCGGAGTAAACATAGATACTGAAAACGATTTGGTGACTGTTATGGGAGAACCCGTTGTCTATCGAAAATATATTTACATTATGATGAACAAACCGCAGGATGTCCTTTCGGCGACGGAAGACGGTCATGCGAGAACTGTGGTAGACTTGCTAGATGCAGAGTTCCGTCACTTTAAACCGTTTCCGGTAGGTCGCCTTGATAAAGATACGGAAGGTTTTTTACTTCTATCGAATGACGGGAAATTGGCTCATAACTTACTGTCGCCTAAAAAGGAAGTTCCAAAAACATATTTCGCAAAAGTTTCAGGGGTCGTGACTGAAGCGGACATTGAAAGTTTCGCCGCGGGAGTGACGCTTGACGATGGTTATGAAACAAAACCAGGCAAGCTGAAAATAATAAGATCAGGCGAAACATCTGAAATTGAACTGACGATTACAGAAGGTAAATTTCATCAAGTGAAAAGAATGTTTGAGACCGTTGGAAAGAAGGTTGTCTATTTAAAACGACTATCCATGGGCCCTCTACAGCTTGATGAAACATTACCGCTAGGCGCATATCGGGAATTAACGGAAGAAGAGGTAGAGCTATTGCAGTCAACAACAGAAGCATAAGAAAAAGGCCGTTCGCATTTGCGTATCGGCCTTTTTCATTTAGTAAATAACTTCTCTAGAAGTGGTCGTCCATTTTCCTCGAACAGGACTTGTGATGAGGTCGTTATATTTTAAAACATTTAAATCCCTCTGTGCCGTTCTAGAAGTGATATCAAATTCATCAACTATGTTTTGTGTCGTCACTGTACCGTTTTCACGTACATACAGATAGACATCTTTTACTCGGGTAAGCATACGATCAGTTGTTGTATTCAAGTGTGTAACACTCCTTTGTCATCATACTCCAAAAGCCAATGGTCATGGTCATGAGATTTGTGAATGTTGCCCTGTTGAAATCGTTTCTGAGCCGCACTTCCTTCCCGTAGTTAGTCATCTGGTTAGTTGAACTGTTCAGGTAATACCAGTATACCCTAAATTACAACGAATTGCACGACAATTCTATGAAATGGAAGGATTAACACATTGTGCTTTATTTTAGTGCGCAAACATGTAAAAATAGAAGAGGAGCTAGAATATAATTATAATTGAGTAGAAGTTAAGAAACCGAAAGAAGGAATTAACTAAATGATTTATTTTATTGATGGACACTTTACGCGACGTGATGAACTTAGAATATCAATTGACGACAGAGGTTACTATTTTGGAGATGGCGTTTACGAAGTGATTAAAGTTTACAATGATGAGTTATTTACATTGAAAGAGCACTTCCAGAGATTGTTTGCGAGTGCGGCAAAAATAAAAATGACAATTCCTTTTTCTGAACAACAGCTTATCGACGTAGCCAAAGAATTAATAAAAGTAAATAAAATTTCGAATGGCCATATTTATATGCAAGTAACACGCGGGTCTTCACCGAGAACACATCATTTTCCAGATCCAGCGGTGTCAGCTGTTGTTACAGCCTATGCAGTGGAAGCGGAAAGACCTGTGGAAGACATGGAAAACGGAGTAGCGGTCAAGTCGGTTGATGATATTCGTTGGTTGCGCTGCGATATAAAAAGTTTGAATCTGCTCGGAAGTGTATTAGCGAAACAAGAAGCGCGTGAAGCGGGCTGTCCAGAAGCGATTCTCCACCGAGACGGAGTCGTGACAGAAGGCTCTTCGACAAATATGTTCGGAATAAAAGATGGAGTCGTCTATACGCATCCCGTTTCTAATTTAATATTAGAAGGCATAACCCGCCACGTCGTTCTAGATTTATGCAAGGACCTTGAAATTCCGGTGGTGGAAGAGGCGTTTACACTCGATGAAGCTTTTGAAATGGATGAGTTCTTTTACACATCGACAACTGCAGAAGTGATGCCGGTTACAGCCATTGATGGAATTGCAATAGGGAATGGCAAACGTGGAAGACTCACGAAAAAGTTGCAAGATGCATTTTCCGCGAAAATACCTAGTCCGTTGAAAGGGTCAATTTAAGCTAATAAATAACTTTTGGGGGAGAGATAATGAACGAATTTATTTTTCATAATATGAAGTTGAACTGGTTAAATGGGGGACTTAACTTTTTGGACGGCGGAACGATGTTTGGTCCGGTTCCAAAAGTCCTGTGGTCGCGCAGGTATGACGTAGATGAAAACAATTTGATTGAATTACGGACTGATCCAATTCTACTTCAATATGAGGATAAGAATATTTTGATAGATACTGGGTTAGGAAATGGGAAACTCAATGATAAAATGAAGCGAAACCTTGGTGTTATTGATGAATCCCGTGTGGAGGAAAACCTGACTGAGTTTGGCCTGACACCGGCCGATATCGATATTATACTAATGACGCATTTACATAACGACCATGCTGCAGGGCTGACAAAATGGGAAAACGAACAGCTGGTTTCTGTATTTCCGAATGCAGTCATCTACACTTCTCAAATAGAATGGGATGAAATGCGTGACCCGAATATTCGGTCTAGAAACACCTATTGGAAGGAAAATTGGGAACCTGTCCAGGATCAAGTGGAGACGTTTGAAAATAGCCTGAGTGTACTTCCTGGAATTGAAATGATTCATACAGGGGGGCATAGCAACGGTCATTCTGTTATCAAATTAACGCAAAATGATGAGACGATTCTTCATATGGGTGATTTAATGCCGACACATGCGCATAGCAATCCACTCTGGGTACTCGCGTATGATGATTATCCAATGGATTCGATTTATGCAAAAGAAAAACTCATGAAAGAAGCGCTTGAAGGGAATTATTGGTTTAGTTTTTACCATGACGCGGTTTACAGGCTTGTGAAATGGGACGAGTCAGGCAAGAAAATAGTCGAATGCGTAAAGAAGTCTAAATTTCATGATTAATGAACAAAAAAACCGTTACCTGTTGGGGCATCCCTAGGTAACGGTTTATTTTTTATACTTTAGTGAGTTCGACAACAGTGCCTGTTGATGAATTTGCGGCAAATTCGAATTGTTCGAGTTCGCCGTTCTTAATGCGGGAGATACCTCCGCGGTAGACATTCATTTTAATTACATTATTTTGAAAAGGCTCGGGCTTCATAACAATCCAAGAGCCGTCAATCGGACCTTCTTCTTTAAAAGAATCTTTTATCGTTTTTAATACAGAATCGGCAGGAACATTTGGATCAACACGGTCAATGACTTTACTAACGACAATGCCGGCCGCGATACCTGTTAAAATTCCAGCTAAAAATTCTTTAAACTTCATTAAATGTAACCTCCCAACAAGTCTTTTGGTTAAGTGTAACACAAATTAAGGTAAAGCAGTATGATTTCATGAATCAAAAAAATAATTCGATTCCCTAAATTAAATGGAATATTCCTGAATAATCGTCTACACTGAATAGTGTACATATTTAATTTAGAGAACTATTTTCACGAAAAAATAGGTAACTATTTTTACCGAAAAAATGGGAAAACTAATTTTATTGAAAAACTGGGGGCTATTATAATGGAAAAAGACACTTTGAAAATGTTTAAAACATTAACTGAACTACCAGGTGCACCGGGCAACGAACATGCGGTGCGTAATTATATGCGAGAAGAACTTGCCAAGTATTCAGATGAAATAGTTCAAGACAATCTTGGTGGAATATTCGGAGTTAGAAAAGGCCCTGATAATAGTCCCCGTATTATGGTTGCGGGTCATATGGACGAAGTGGGATTCATGGTAAGCGCGGTCACAGACAACGGCATGATTCGTTTTCAAACACTGGGCGGTTGGTGGAGCCAAGTATTACTTGCGCAGCGTGTGGAAATCATTACAAATAATGGTCCAGTAGTCGGGGTTATTGGATCGATACCGCCGCATCTACTAAGTGATGAAATCCGAAATAAACCGATGGATATAAAAAACATGTTGATTGATATAGGGGCGGATGATAAAGAGGATGCGAAAAAGATCGGCATTCGACCAGGCCAACAAATAGTCCCGATTTGTCCGTTTACACCGATGGCGAACGATAAGAAAATTCTTGCGAAAGCATGGGATAATCGCTACGGTTGCGGACTTGCAATTGAGTTATTGAAAGAAGTTCACAGGAAAGAATTGCCGAATACATTGTATTCCGGAGCCAACGTATTAGAAGAAGTGGGGCTTCGCGGCGCACAAGCGGCTGCAACGATGATTGATCCGGATGTATTTTTTGCTTTAGATGCAAGCCCTGCAAATGATGCTTCGGGGGATGAGAATGAATTCGGTCAACTTGGAGAAGGTGCGCTTTTACGTATTATGGACCGCTCTATGGTAACCCATCGCGGAATGCGGGAATTTATATTAGATACTGCTGAAACGCATAACATTACGTATCAGTATTTCATCTCGCAAGGCGGAACTGACGCGGGACGCGTGCATATGACTAATGAAGGGGTTCCAAGTGCGGTCATCGGAATTTGTTCCCGTTATATTCATACGGCTGCATCGATCATTCACACAGACGACTATGCTGCGGCAAAAGAACTTCTTGTTAAACTTGTTACTTCCTGTGATAAAACGACACTTGAGACAATCAAAAGCAACGTGTAATTCGAATTACGATTCGGACCGTTGATTTCCATTCCGGGCGGCGCTTTCCTGCGGGCGAGCGCGAAAATCGGAAAGATAAAGTTCAATCTTTCCCTGCCGCTTCCCTCGCTATGCTCAGTCCAGGGTCTCGGCTGTCTCGCTATTTCCGCGGGAGTCGCCGCCCTCCACTCCAATCAACTACTTTCACAAAACTTTGATTGTCAATATATCCTATATCAAATAGTGTAAATGTAAAAATCCACCAAGGAAAACCAACTCTATTTTAACATGAAGGTGTGAATATTAATGAACTTTATAATCGGAACAACAAATAAAGCAAAGCTCCGAGCGTGCGAAGAGGTATTAAAAGAGTACTATCCACATTCGAAAATTACTGGGAGAAGTGTCAGTTCAGATGTTTCAGAACAACCTTTCGGGGATGAGGAAACGCAAGTGGGGGCGTTGAATCGTGCAAGGAACGCGAGTGATTCTGAAGAAAATGCCATCGGGATCGGGTTAGAGGGCGGCGTTAGATTGATCAATGAGCAGCTATACATATGCAATTGGGGAGCGTTACATCTACCTGACGGAACCGAATTCACTGCAGGCGGAGCGCAAATCCTTTTGCCCGATGAAATTGCACGTGAAGTGCGAAGCGGAAAAGAATTGGGACCTGTCGTCGATCATTATTTTAGTAAGAAAAATGTTCGCCACAATGAAGGAGCAATCGGCATATTGACGAATGGAGCAGTTAGTAGAACAGATCTTTTTGCACACGTCATACATCTATTAATCGGTCAATGGCGATATTCAACTGTAATAGAACAAAAGAAGTAGTCCTTTTCTACAGTCTAATGGGTTGCAACTACGCATAAACAACCTTAAAATAATAATATACACTAAACAGATTGGAGGAAATCGAATGTTCCGCTCATGGAAATTCATATTCCTTGTAATAGTATCAGTTTTTTTTCTTGCAGCATGCGGTAAATCCCTAGAAGTCAGAATAGGGGAAGGTTTAAGATCTGCTGAAAAAGTATTTTATGAAAACAATAAAGTTGCAAATGAGCAAATCGATGGCGTAAAATTTTATAAGCCGAGTGAATTCACTATTAAAGAAGGATCAGATTCCCAAAACATCATTTTAACGACGAAAAAAGATACTTTCATCTTGTTCAATAATCCAAATGAAAAAATGGACAGCCGCCTCTTTTATGATTTATTGAAAGCAGACGATACGAAAAAAATTATTGACGAAAAAACATTTACTGACGGAGATATATTTGGATTCGCTGCAGTGGTTGAAAATAATGACACAGTGGAATTAATAGCAAGTGTAGGCGGTACAAAAATCACAACACTCGCGAAAAAAAGAGATGTAGCAAGTCATTTAACAGTTATGATGGAAATACTGCGTTCAATTCAGAAAAAATAATAACAAAAAAATAACGAACGGTATGCCGTGAAGTACGACGGAAACCGTTCTTTTTAATGGAGGATGTTTAAATAATGAAATCGAATGAACTTGTAAACATTCTTAAAAAACGTTTGCCTTCAGATAATTTCGTATGGAAATTCGATGCGAAAGCAGATAAAGTCCGTCTTGATCATAAATTATTGAACAAGGGGATGGATATTTCATTACCCGAGATCATTTCGAAATATAATGAGAGAAAAGATGTTGCGATAGATGAAATCGTCTATACGATCGAAGCTACATTCCAAGCAATGGAAATCGAGCATACGGAAGGGTTTAAAGCTGACAGACCGGTTTACCCGGTTATTAGATCGACTTCTTTCCCGGAAGAAACAGCCGAAGGTAAACGTTTCATCATGAAAGATCATACAGCTGAGACAAGAATTTACTATGCTTTGGATTTAGGAAAAACATATCGTTTAATTGATGAAGGCATGTTGGATGCACTTGGTCAAACCGAAACTGAACTAATGGAAGCGGCGCTTTTTCGCGTCAGGTCATTACCGACATCTATGAAAAAAGATGAAGTTGACGGTAATTTCTACTACTTCATAAATAACAATGATGGGTACGACGCGAGCCGTATTTTGAATAGCGCATTCCTAAAGGAAATGGAAGGAAAAATTGAAGGAGACATGACCGTTTCAGTTCCGCATCAAGATGTGTTGATTATCGGTGACATTCGAAACAAGACGGGTTATGACGTACTTGCGCAAATGACGATGCATTTCTTTACTAAAGGGACTGTTCCAGTCACATCGTTGTCTTTTATCTATGAAGACGGAAAATTAGAGCCTATTTTCATCATGGCGAAAAATCGTGTTGCACGAAGGAAAGGAAAATAGTAAAATGATTATTTTTTATAATGAAAAAGGTGTTGGAGATGTACTATTAGTACAGCTTGAATTAGAAAAGTCGAAAGAAATTTTGACGGAAAAACTCGGTGATGTAGCTGTTATAAAAGATGCGGAAACACAAAAAGCAGTCGCGTTCAATCTATTTAACGCTTCAAAATATTTAAAAGTGGAAGCGAACGGAGAAGTTGAATTAACGGAAGAAATTATCGAGAAAGTACGACTCGCGCTACGTGAGAATAATGTGGATTTGGAGCTTGATGTTGATTTATCGCCAAAGTTTGTTGTCGGCCACGTTATTAAAAAAGAAAAGCACCCCAATGCTGACAGACTTAATGTTTGTACAGTAGATGTTGGAGATGAAACGCTTCAAATAGTTTGCGGGGCTTCGAATGTAGACGAAAATCAAAAAGTAGTAGTCGCAAAAGTGGGAGCAGTTATGCCTTCCGGTTTGGTCATCAAAGATGCTGAACTTCGCGGAGTTCCGTCGTCAGGAATGATTTGCTCTGCATCTGAATTAGCTTTACCGGATGCGGAGGAAGGTTCGGGCATCCTGGTTCTAGACGAAAAAAGTGTTATTGGACAACCATTTATAAAGTAACAAACGAAAAAACGTACCTTGTGGTACGTTTTTCTTATTTTAGTATAAAATTTGATTTAAGCTTTGTTAAACTGCTAAAATAGACTAATCGATATGAAATGAGTGATTTACTTGAGTTGGTTTAAAAGAATACTAGACCGATTAGTTACTGAAAAAGATGAAGAAAGCGAAGATGCATTCGAACAACATGCTAACGCTACAGTAGAGCAGGAAGTAAAAGAACGTCCAACATTTCGTTTTCCGATCATTACGGATGCTGAGATTTATGGTTGGGACGATGACGAAGAGAATACTCAAATTATGAAAATTAAAAATGAGCCCCAAAAAACGATTGATGAAGAATTTGAAACGGTCCCGCTGTATCAAAATGAAAGATGGCCTGGAAAAAAAGTTCAAACGAATATTCATCGATCAGGTAAACAAAAGGAAAATACCAAGATTGTTGAAACTGAAACCATCGAAGAACGGGTTGAACCTAAACCGCTTTTGAAAGGAACGCGGAGTTTCAGCGCGACACATGTACCATCGCCTATATATGGTTTTTCGGATCGGAAACCGACCCTAGAAGAACTCAAACTTAAATCTAAACTTATGGAACAGTTGAATGACAAATTCACACTGCAAAAACCAGTTGAACCTACAATAAACGATGAACAGCCTATGATAGGTTCCTATGAAAACTCTTTCTTGGAACCAGATGAAGTGGTGGAAGAATTATTTCAGGATGAAGAAATAATTCATCGTAATGAAGAAGTCGAATTTAATTCTGAGCCTGTAGAGCCAGTGGAAGACAACTTTACAATACAGAAAGAAGAACTAGAAGAATCTACTATAGTAGAAGAACAACCTATTTCGGATTCCTATCATGAGTATATTTTGGAATCAGAAGGACATGAAGAAGAATCGATAATGGGAGAAGAACCCTTTGTTGAAAACGAACCAGAACCGGAAACGGAACCGGAACCGGAACCAGAACCAGAACCGGAACCAGAACCAATAATCAAACCATCGAATGATGAAGTTGAACGACAGCCAGAAAGGAATAAAGAACGCATCGTTCCTTTCAATGTATTAATGTTGAAAAGTGATAAAGCAAAGCTTGCCACCAAACAACCAGTACAGAATAATAAACAACCGGAAGTAATAGAACAAAAAGTTGTTGCAGAAGAAATAACGAGTCATTCTGAAAACCCGGAAGAAGAACATTATGTATTTCCATCATCGGATTTATTAATCGCGCCTGAATTACAAATCGAAGATACGGAATGGCTTCAATCCCAATCTGATAAACTTGAAGAGTCCTTATCACATTTCGGCGTGCAGGCAACAGTAATTGAAGCTGTTCAAGGACCTACAGTAACCCGTTTTGAATTGACGGTAGGGCAGGGGACCAAAGTCAGTCGCGTTCGGAACTTGACGGATGATTTGAAACTGACATTAGCTGCAAAAGAAATAAGGATTCAAGCGCCGATTCCGGGTAAAAGTTCAATCGGCATTGAAATACCCAACCGAAAAACAAGACCGGTTCGAATATCCGAAGTCATTAATTCAACGGAATTTCAACAGTCAACTTCGCCGCTCGAGGCAGTTCTTGGCCTCGGCTTAACTGGCGAGCCTATAACGCTAGATTTGCGAAAAATGCCGCACGGATTAATTGCCGGAGCCACAGGATCTGGTAAATCAGTTTGCATTAATTCACTTCTTGTCAGTCTGCTTTACAAAGCAACGCCTACAGACTTAAAGATGATGCTTATTGATCCGAAAATGGTTGAGTTGGCACCGTTTAATGGAATACCGCATCTAATCAGTCCTGTTATTACAGATGTGAAAGCAGCGACAGCCGCTTTAAAGTGGGCAGTCAATGAAATGGAAAGACGGTATGAACTCCTGGCGCATATGGGCGTCCGCGATATTGAACGCTATAACAAAGTTGCGGAGGATAACGGCCAATATTCATTGAAGATGCCTTATCTATTAATCGTCATCGATGAACTTTCAGATTTGATGATGATGTCGCCAGCTGATGTAGAAGTGTCGATTATTCGAATTGCCCAAAAAGCGCGGGCTTGCGGAATCCATTTGATCATCGCTACCCAACGTCCGTCCGTTGATGTTATTACGGGTACTATCAAAGCAAATATACCGACACGTATTGCATTTTCCGTTTCATCGCAGGTTGACTCTAGAACAATTATCGATACAATAGGTGCAGAGCGCCTTCTTGGCAAAGGGGATATGTTGTATCTAGGAAATGGTCAATCAGCCTCTGTTCGATTGCAGGGCACATTTGTAACGGATGACGAGATTGAACGTATAATAGAACATGTTCAACGTGAAGCTGCGCCCGAATATTTGTTCGGGCAAGAAGAGTTATTGAAAACTGCGGTTGAGGAAGAGGAAACGGATCCTTTATTTGAGGAGGCTTGTTTATTTATTTACGAGCAAGGAAGTGCCTCTACATCACTCTTGCAACGCAAGTTCAGTATTGGCTATAACCGAGCTGCGAGGTTGATGGACAGTATTGAAAAGCATGGCTTCATTTCGGAGCAAAGAGGTAGTCGCGCGCGTGATGTTTTCATAACGGAAAGCGATCTAGAACGGCTCGCGGAAGTTACTTCTTATTAATATATATAACTAACCTATAAATTCATTATTTATAGTTACCTATAAATGCATAATTTATAGTTGAAACGGGAATAATTAAACGAGTATTAAGGGTACCAAAAAGGTCCCAGGAGGTTACCATATGACATTGTTTCATTTTGTAGGAATCAAAGGATCAGGCATGAGTTCACTTGCTCAAATCCTTCATGATTCCTCTCATAAAGTACAAGGTTCCGACGTGGAGACATATTTTTTCACGGAGGATGCTTTGAATGAGAGAAATATATCGATTTATCCATTTGATGAAAATAATATAAAAGAAGGCATGACAGTAATTGCGGGAAATGCTTTTCCGGACAGTCATCCTGAAATTGAGAAGGCGCTGGAATTAGGGCTCGAAGTCGTTCGTTATCACGACTTTCTCGGAGATTATATGCAAAAGTTTATCTCGATTGCAGTAACGGGTTCCCATGGCAAGACATCCACGACTGGGCTCCTTGCCCATGTCATTTCCGGTCACGCCCCGACTTCGTATTTAATCGGTGACGGGACTGGGAAAGGGATAGAAGATGCTGAGTATTTTGCCTTTGAAGCATGCGAATATAAACGTCATTTTCTAGCTTATAATCCAGATTATGCAATTATGACAAATATTGACTTTGATCATCCGGATTACTTTAAAGATTTGGATGATGTTCTTGATGCTTTCGGGGATATGGCTTTACGCGTGAAGAAAGCACTTATCGCATGCGGAGACGACAACCATTTACAAGAGATCCAGGCAAATGTTCCTGTCGTTTATTATGGTTTTGATGAGTCCAATGATTTTGCTGCGAAAAATATCGTAAAAAATTCGGAAGGTTGCACATTCGATGTTTATGTGCGAAGTGAATTGTACTATACGTTTACAATCCCGTTGACAGGCGATCATGCGATTCTGAATGCGCTGGGCGTTATCGCTTTATGCCATTATGAAGGAATTCCGGCTGCTGTCATCCAAGAGAGACTGTCGACTTTTCATGGCGTGAAGAGAAGATTTACAGTGATGGAAAGTAAAGGCAGTGTCATCATTGATGATTATGCGCATCATCCAACTGAAATTAGGGCAACTTTGCAATCTGCTAAACAGAAGTATCCGAACAAAGACATCGTCGCCGTTTTTCAGCCACATACATTTACTCGTACCGCGGCTCTTTTAGATGAATTTGCGCATAGTTTGGAAACAGCCGATCATATTTACTTATGTGACATTTTTAGTTCAGCTAGAGAAAAATCAGGCGCGATATCAATCAATGAATTACTTCAAAAGCTACCAGGTGCGAAACATCTGCAACTTGAAAATATCGAAGAGCTAGAACAATATGGCAATGCGGTTTATCTATTCATGGGCGCCGGTGACGTTCAAAAATATTTAAATGCATTCAAAGAATTGGTTAGTGAAGAAACAGCTTGATTTATTGAGATCAAGCTGTTTTTTATTAAAAAATAATGATTTTTAAAGGGTTTTGATGAATGATGTCGAAGTATAACTAAGACATAACGTTTAAACTTTGAAAGAATAGGGTAAAACAACATTATGTTAGTGAAAATAAGGAGGACATGCCATGGAAAATTTGTTGTACATAGCAGCTATCGTCGCTGCGATCGCATTTTTGATATTATGCGTAAGTCTTGCGATGACATTGTTCTCATTAAAAGGGACGTTGCAAAACGTTTCTGAAACAATGGAAGGCCTATCTGCTCAACTTGAAGGTGTAACAACTGAGACGACGGAACTTCTCCAGCGGACGAATAATCTTGCTGATGACATTCAACAAAAATCTGAAAAACTGAATTCTGTTGTCGAAGCTGTCAAAGGAGTCGGTGATTCAGTAACAGGCATTAACACGTCTGTGCGCCGCGTAACAGACTCAGTCACATTGGAAGCTGAGCGCAATAGCGACAAGGTCGCTCAAGTGATCCAGTGGAGTCAGGTAGCGATTGGTGTACTAGATAAGTTGAAGGAACGTCGTGGAAGTTCACGAGGCTGGAAAAGTTACACGCCAAAGTAGATAAGTTAATGATGCTAGTTGGCATTACTCTCGAATGGATTCTTATCATGATAAATAATTAGGAGGAATCGCAATGAATAACAAAGTAAAAACAAACTATAATAACCCAACAGAGAATGGTCAATCGTATATGCCAAACCAATATGACTATAATGATCGTGGTTACACAGATTCGTTTTATGATGAATACGAATACGTAGATTCAGGGACAGGAAGCTTTTTATTCGGTGCAATTGTCGGTGGAGTCATTGGAGCGGCAGCAGCACTATTCCTGGCGCCGAAAACTGGCAGAGAGATGCGAGAGGACTTATCAACGCAAGCTAGCCAATTGAAGGAAAAAGGAATCGAAATCGGCACAGTGGCGAAGGACAAAGCGACGGAATTTACAACGATTGCAAAAGATAAAGCAACGGAATACTCTTCGGCAGCAAAAGATAAGGCAACCGAATATTCTTCAGTGGCGAAAGATAAAGCATCTGAATTTTCCAATGTAGCTAAAGAGAAAACCGGGGAAGTAACAAAGTCGCTTCAAGAACAATCCGGCCAGTTAGTTGATAAAGTAAAATCGATCAGATCGAAAACTACTACTATTCCATTAGATGACGGAACGGTTTCAGCTGAAGGCGAGGAGCCTACTGAATACGTCGAAAAAGCCGTACAACAACTTGATGACGAAGATGTTGTTACAACAACTGCCGAAGCTATTAAAGATGCAGTAACAAAAACAGAAACATCTAACAAATAATAGTCGGAACCCCTAAATCAGATTTACTGATTTAGGGGAATTTATTTTTCGAATACTTATAAAATGAAGAATAAAAGCGAATAATGTTAGAAATAGTTAGATTATGCGTGACTTTTCCATAAGTCTTCTCTATAATGAGTCTATTATCAAAAATTCTTACATTCATTCAGACAGGAATATATGGATGAATTGTACGGGGAGGAGATGGAACATATGGGACACCTTAATCTAGATGAATTAAGAGACCAAGTAAGCAAATTGAATACTAGAATTTTAGACCTTATCAATGAGAGAACAGAGCTTGTTCAAGAAATTGGAAAAGTAAAAGAAAAGCAAGGTGTCAATCGATATGACCCGATCCGAGAACGTGAAATGCTTAATTCCCTTAAAGAATACAATCAAGGACCACTTCCGAATGGCGTAATGGAACAAATCTTCAAAGGAATTTTCATGTCAGCATTGGAGATTCAAGAAGACGAACAACGCAATGCACTTCTTGTCTCACGCAAGCGCAAAAAGGAAGATACTATTGTAGATGTAAACGGAGTTGCCATCGGAAACGGTGCGCCATCCTTTATATTCGGGCCTTGCGCTGTTGAATCTTACGAGCAAGTTTTAGAAGTAGCGCAAGCTATTAAAGAAAAAGGACAAAAGCTATTAAGAGGCGGGGCTTATAAGCCGCGTACATCTCCGTACGATTTCCAAGGACTTGGCATAGAAGGTTTGAAAATTTTGAGAAGAGCGGCTGATGAAACAGGTCTCGCGGTAATCAGTGAAATTATTACTCCTTCACATCTTGAGGAAGCACTTGAATACGTTGATGTTATTCAAATCGGTGCTCGTAATATGCACAACTTTGAATTGCTCAAAGAAGTGGGCTCCGTAAATAAACCAGTTCTTCTAAAACGAGGTCTAGCTGCAACGATTGATGAATTCATAAATGCAGCTGAATATATTATTTCGCAAGGCAATGATCAAATCATTCTTTGTGAGCGCGGAATACGTACATACGAGCGTGCGACACGTAATACGCTAGATATTTCTGCGGTTCCTATATTGAAACAAGAAACACACTTACCAGTATTCGTGGATGTCACTCATTCAACTGGTAGACGCGACCTATTAATTCCAACCGCGAAAGCAGCAATTGCTGTCGGAGCAGATGGCGTTATGGCAGAAGTGCATCCAGACCCAGCAGTAGCTCTATCAGATGCAGCTCAGCAAATGGACCTTAACCAATTTGATGAGTTTTATGCTTCAATGATGGACTTTATGAAAACTCACGAGTAAAGTAGTAATTGAGCGCCGGGCCATTCATGGTTCCGGCGTTTTTACTAGGAGAGGAGAAATAACTTTAATGGCAGTAACAATTTATGATGTAGCGCGAGAGGCTAATGTTTCAATGGCGACGGTTTCGCGTGTAGTTAATGGAAATCCAAATGTTAAACCATCCACAAGAAGAAAAGTTCTAGGAGTCATTGAAGAACTAGGTTATCGACCGAACGCCGTTGCGCGCGGATTGGCAAGCAAAAAAACAACGACAGTCGGCGTCATTATTCCCGATATCTCAATCAACTTTTACGCAGAACTAGCCCGAGGAATCGCAGATATAGCAACGATGTACGAATACAATATTATTGTGTCAAACTCTGATGAGCGACCTGATCGGGAAGTTGAGTTGCTTATTGATCTTTTCGGTAAACAAGTCGATGGTTTAATCTTTATGAGTGATGCGCTTTCAGACGAAGTTCGCACAGAGATGTCTAGAGGCAATGTTCCAGTAGTATTGGCGGGCACATTAGATGAAGCAGGTCAATTTGCAACGGTTAACATCGATTTTGAACAAGCTGCTTATGAAGCAGTTTCAAAACTGATCGCAAATGGACATAATCGGATCGTGTTCATTACAGGTCCTCTCACAAGAGATATTAACGGCGCCAAGAAACGAGGCTACGAACGCGCGCTAAAAGAAGCCGGCATCGATTTCGATGAGGAGTTAATTATTGAAATTGAAAATTCATACGATAGCGGCTATGAATGTTGGAGAAACATCAAAGGATTTGCAACTCAACCAACTGGAATATTTGCAACAAATGATACACTTGCAGTCGGTGTATTAAATGGTATTCGCGATGATGGATTTTCAGTTCCGAATGATTACGAACTAATTTGTTTTGAACATTCAAATCTTGCGCGAATCGTCAGACCGCAACTGACCTCCGTAGCTGTTCCGCTTTATGATTTAGGTGCAGTCGCCATGCGTTTGTTGACAAAGTTAATGAATAATGAAGAAGTTGAAGAGAACAAGGTTGAACTCCCTTATCGATTTGAAGATCGCGATTCTCTAAAATAAAACGAAGAACAGCCCTTACCCGGATTAATACCGAATTAAGGACTGTTCTTTTATTTATATGAAATATGATCAGCAACTCTCACGTTGTTCACGTATTAAATGCAATGCCTGTTCTAGCATTTGAGCATTTTTTTCAGTGATTTCTTCTTTTCTAGGAATCGGCTTATACAGTGGATCCGGATCTTCCCAAGTTTCGATTAAAGTCACCGGAGACTCGCTTTGCCACTTCTTTACCCATTCGGCAGGCAGAGGACCTGTAGGGGCATCCTTGCCATTCATCGCAATCCAAAGATGAGCCCAAGCCCTCGGAACAACTCGCCAAATATCATACCCTCCGCCGCCAACGGCAATCCAACGGCCCTCGCAATACTTGTTCGCTATTTCACGTGCGAGACGCGGAATTTCGTTGAAGATATTCATAGTTCCATAAAGATGGGTGAGGGGGTCGAAATAATGAGCATCAGCACCGTTTTGCGTTAAAATAACGTCAGGCTTAAAATACTCGGTTACCTCCCTGATCGCAGTTCGATAAACTTCGAGAAATGATTCGTCCTCCGTAAAAGCATCGATAGGGAAATTAAATGATGTGCCATAACCTTTGCCGTTTCCGCGTTCAGTCACGCCGCCAGTCCCCGGGAATAAATAACGGCCGGTTTCATGAATCGATAATGTGCAAACATCAGGATCGTCATAAAAACTCCATTGAACCCCGTCCCCGTGGTGTGCATCTGTATCAATATATAGGATCCGAGCGTTGTATTTTTGCTGCAAGTACTTAATCGCAACGGAACTATCATTATATACGCAAAAGCCCGATGCACGTCCTTTAAAGCCGTGGTGCAGCCCACCACCCAAATTAAGGGCATGTCTGGCGCGCCCGCTCATCACCTCATCGACTGCAGTCAATGTCCCGCCAACGAGCATTGCGCTAGCTTCATGCATATTCGAGAAAATCGGCGTATCTTCAGTGCCGATTCCATACATTTCACCGGATGCTTCTATCTTTTCGCCTTTACCGGCCCTTTTCACGATGTCGATAAACTTTGCATCATGTGCAAGAAGAAGTTCGTCATCTGTTGCGATTCGCGGCGCAATAATATCTGAATCCGCAATTTCACGGAAGATTTAAGCAAATCCAAGGTTAATAAGATTCTTTTTTGATTAAAAGGATGTGAATCAGAAAAAGAGTAACCTAGTTGTTCTTTTGAATAAATGAATACAGCATTTCTTTTCATTGTTGAATTCCCGGGACATTCGGCCATAGGACTTCAAATCCTTCCGACTTAAGCCCGTCAATAATTTTCAGCGGGTTCATTGTCTTTATTCGAATGACAAGAATTTTGTTTGCCGCATTTTCTTTATCGGGATATACAAGGACACTTAGGACATTTGTTTTTTGTTCATGAAATACTTTAGATACTTCAAAGAGAATACCTGGTATATTCGGAACACGAACTTCGATTTGCGACCCCGGCTGATGGGCTCCGGTGAGTTCGATATACTTATAGAGCAAGTCTGTTTCCGTTATAATTCCGACAAGTTTATTATTCGAAACGATCGGTAATGATCCAATTTGATTCGAATAAAAAACAAGCGCGGATTCTTCCACAAAATCCATTGGATGGGCTGTAATTGGATTTTTGGTCATTACCTCGGATAACTTCATATCGTACACTTTCTTATCGCTATTGTCGGATAGGGTAGAGGGAACAATCTGTTTTAAATCACGATCGGTAACGATACCGACAACTGCCCGGTCTTCAGTGATAATTGGCAAATGTCGAATTTTGTTTTCCAACATAATTTCAAGCGCATCTCTTACTGTATGAGCAGGAGAGAGCGTGATTACATCTTGTTTCATGATTTCTTCGATTAACATGACTGCACCTGCTTTCTATAGTTAGTACATATAACGATTTTGAAAACGTAAATTATCAAACTGCTGAACGGATTCAGGGTCAACCCTTTTTCCGATACGGGCCATCAAACAGTTTGCCGGATGGGAACTGATTTCGGGTTCATCTGTCGCATAGTATTCGAGTCCGCCGACTTTCATCATTTTCTCCATCACTTTCCGGTATTCCCAAACATTCAATCCCGTACCTTTTAAATCCCAGTGCCAGTAATACTCAGTCGTGAGGATAATATAATCTTCCATCGCATCATCCATCATCGACACAGACAAAAGTGCCTTGCCTACGCCGCCGCCACGAAATCTCGGGATTACTTCGATTGCGCCGAGTTCGATTAAATTTTCCATATTTCCTTCTGACCATCTTTCCATCGGATCAGGGTAGACATACGTTACATAACCGACAACTTCGTTTAATTCACGCGCAATGATAATTCTCCCTTCAGGTAGTTTAGCAATATTAATGAGTGCTTCATGTTGCTGGGGAGCTTGACGAAATGCCGTCAGATCTTCATGGAAATCGAGACTGGCTAATTCTTTCGACGAGATAGGGCCCTCGATGATTATATCGCCGCTCTTATGTTTAATTTCCATTGCATTGTATGTTTTTTTATGTTCCATAATTGCCACCGCCTCACTTATAAATGACTATAGTAATAGTATACAGCATAAAGTTCCCGTGTCAGCTCGTTTAAGTTACATTCTGAAAACAATTCGAAATGAAGAATAATTTACACATTTCAGTGTATCTGTTGTAGAATGAATGTGTACTAGTTTTTGAAAGGGTGGAAATCACATATGAAAACGCTTCCAGTTGTAAAAGGGGACTATCAACTAAACGATTATTATCAAACAACTACAGAATTTAATTGGACGGATGCTGAAAAAGAATTCAGTTGGCATCAGAGCGGAAAAATAAATATCGCTTATGAAGCAATTGATCGTCATGCGGAATCTTATAGGAAAAATAAAGTAGCACTTTACTATAAAGACAGTCATCGTAAAGAAGCCTATACGTATTTTGAAATGAAAAAGATGACGAATAAAGCCGCGAATGTTTTTCATAATCAGTCTTCACTCCAAAAAGGCGATCGGTTGTTTGTATTCATGCCGCGTTCTCCTGAACTTTACTTTTCGGTTTTTGGGGCATTGAAACTAGGCGCAATTGTCGGACCATTATTTGAAGTTTTTAAAGAAGATGCAGTTTTTGAACGGCTATCAGACAGTCAAGCGAAAGCGATTGTCACTACCCCGGAACTTCTCGAACAAATACCGGTGGACAAGTTGCCGCATTTGGAAACGATTTTTGTTGTGGGAGAGGATATAAAGGAAGACGATAAGACGATTGACTTCCTTAAGCATTTAAAAGCTTCATCACCAAAATTCCAACCGATATGGTTGCAAAAAGAAGATGCGACACTATTACATTATACTGAGGGCACTATGGGAAAACCGAATGGTGTTGTCCTTGCGCAAGAAGCTATGGTCCAGCAACTGCAAACGACGCGCTGGGTTCTCGATTTAACCGATGAAGATATTTATTGGTGCACTGCGGACCCGGGCTGGGTAGCGGGAACTGTCTACGGCATGTTCGGGCCGATGCTAGCCGGAGCTACGCTGGTCGTATCAGGCAGCAAGTTTTCACCGGCGGGTTGGTACGATATCATTGAAGAATATGGTGTCACCGTATGG
This sequence comes from Sporosarcina jiandibaonis, assembly GCF_013184495.1. GTDB lineage: Bacteria > Bacillota > Bacilli > Bacillales_A > Planococcaceae > Sporosarcina > Sporosarcina jiandibaonis. The sequence continues at coordinate 276,063 of NZ_JAAOIY010000003.1, forward strand.
TATAGTGCTCCGACCGCATTCCGCATGCTGATGGGAGCAGGGGAGAGTCAGCAGCGAAAATTCGATTTAAGCTCTCTAAGACATATTCTTTCAGTAGGAGAACCATTGAACCCTGAAATTATTCAATGGGGTATCGATTCGTTCAATTTACGTATTCACGATACATGGTGGATGACTGAAACCGGCGCGCAAATGATTGCCAACTTCCAATGTTTGCCGATAAAAATCGGGTCGATGGGCAAAGCTGTACCAGGAATTGAAATTGCAATCATTGATCATCAAGGAAATAAATTACCGGCGGATGAAATGGGCAATCTCGCAATTAAAAAAGACTGGCCGGCGATGATGCACAGCATTTGGAATAATAAAGAAGTATACGATTCAAGTTTCATTAATGATGAATGGTATATTACCGGTGATTCTGCTTTGATGGACGAGGATGGATACTTCTGGTTTCAAGGCCGTGTAGATGATGTCATTATGACAAGCGGGGAACGAGTCGGTCCGTTCGAGGTCGAGGCGAAGCTTCTTGAACACGAAGCAATTGAAGAAGCCGGCGTGATTGGAATACCGGATCCGGTGGAAGGGGAAGTCATCAAGGCGTATATCGTGCTAAAAGAGCACTATGATCCATCAAATGAGCTGGAAGAGGATATAAAAAGTTTTGTTCGAAAAGGACTTGCGGCATATGCATCTCCGAGAGAAATCGAATTTAAAGATAAACTGCCAAAAACCCGCAGTGGCAAAATTATGCGAAGTGTATTGAAGTCATGGGAACTGAATGCCTAATCTATAGAATATAAAAAAGCTTGCTCTCTACGTTTTTGACGTGGGAGCAAGCTTTTATTTTGTTATTTATTCTCCACCTTCAGGTGGATCTTCTGGAATACCGGGATTATCTTCTTCGGGCGGATCTTCTTTAGGTTTGCCCGGTTTTTCCGGTTTACCAGGTTTTTCAGCTTTTGGCGGATCTTTAGGTTTTCCTGGCTTTTCTACTTTCGGTGGATCTTTAGGTTTTTCAGGTTTCTCTTTAGGCGGCTCTTCTTTATCTAATTTGACAGTGTTAGAAGCACCTGATAATTTACCTGTAATGTCAACTGCCTTTACGATATATGAGCCGGGTCCGATCGAGTGAGAGTAGGATTCGCCGTCACGAACCGTAGCAATCTTTTTCTCGCCTCCGCCAACAGAATAGACATAATAACCGATCACATCTTTGGAGGCAGAAGCTGCCCAAGTAATTTTCTTATCCGTTAACGTTAGTTTGACTGCTGCTGGTGCAGCATTATCTGCTGTGAATTTCGCTTCTGAAATTACATTTTTAGCGAAAGATGAATTATTAGGGAATAGATATTCTGGATTGCCACCGAAAGGACGGAGAATCCAGTCAATATAATCCTGATTTACGCCAATTCCGCCTTTAGAGACAACGAATTCTTTCGGCGTGGATGGAAGCGCACGGTACTTTTTCCCATTCATTTGGACATAGGAAGAAGAAGTGAGACTATCATCTGGTTTTGTCGGAACAAACACCTTTGCGTTGAACAGATCTGAAGTGACTAAACCTGCAGCTGAACATTCCGCTGATGGTGCAAGACCAGATATTCCACAAAACGAACGCGTAACAACGCCTTCTGGTATTTTGAATTTCGAATCAGCTTTTAGAATTTCTGGTCTGACTTCATTAATACCGTTCATTAGATTAGCAAATAGTTTATTGACACGATTACTAACGGGGCCGTACGTATTTTCCCCTTTATCTAGTGCATCTTTTCGGTACTTATAACCAATCCAGACACCAAGTGTTACATTTGGGTTGTAACCTACAAGCCATGCATCTCCATAGCTTTGTGTTGTCCCTGTTTTAGCTGCTAAATCGATATTGAAATTCAGGTTTTGTTTCATGACTTGAGCGGTACCTCTTCGATTTGTAAGAACATCGCGCAACATATCGGTAATAATATAAGCTGTTTGCGGACTAAATACGTCGACAGGCTCAACTTCATGTTGATAAACAATATTTCCATCCATGTCCTCTATACGTTCAATCATATAAGCATCGATGAATTTTCCACCGTTAGCAAATGTTGCAAAAGCATTCGTATTTTCTTCCACTGTTGTTTCAACTGTTCCCAAAGCATCAGCAATACCACCGGCTGCAGTATTCTTGAATCCCATTTTCGTTAAATATTGGGCAGGATTCTTATCAATAATTTGTTCGTATAATCGCTGAGTTGCAACGTTTTGAGATGAAGCCAATGCTTGTCGCGCTGGAATTACACCCATTTGTTCACTTTGAATGAAGTTTTTCGGCGAATAAGGCCCTCCATTTGCACCGGGACCATATTTATTCGTTTGAAACCAAACGTCTGCTACGGGACTTCCGGCGCCAATTTGCCCAAGTTCAATCGCAGGTGCGAACACTAGTAGCGGTTTTATAGAAGAACCATTATGTCGGAATTCTTGTGTAGCAAAATTCCAATTGTTTGCGTGACCATCACGACCGCCAATAAAAGAAAGAATTTTCCCCGTGCCATTTTCAATGGCCATTGAGCCCACTTGAACAGGGTATGGTACTTCTATTAGTTCTCCGGTTTCTTTGTCCTTAACTTTTTCAGTAAGCGTTGGACCATAAAGTTTATAGTCATCTTTTATTTTCTGAAAGTGGTTGTACATTTTCAAATCAATCGTAGAGTAGATTCGATAGCCTCCGCTCGTCATTTCACGACGGGCTAAAATTGAATATTTCTCTCTAAGTTTACCCTCATTATCTAAACGGTCTGGATCGACTCCATCTTTTTCAGCTAATACTTTCGCAAGTACATCCACGGTTCTATTTTGGATTTCTTGCGTTAAATAAGGATAGCGTTCATTCGTCCGCAGTGGCGCTTTGCGGAAATCTTTTTTAATGTCATAAGCAATGGCTTCATTATATTCTGATTCCGTAATGTATCCCGTTTCTTTCATACGGAAAAGCACTGTTTTCATACGGTTGATACCGTGTTTCAAACCTTCATCTTCTTTTAATCCCTGATTTTGATTGTAGAAGGGAGTGTATGCGAATGGCGCTTGTGGAATCCCGGCAATATATGCGGATTGAGCAAGGTTTAAATCTTTCGCTTTCAAATTGAAAATGCCCTCAGCTGCTGCTTCAATTCCAGCAATATTATCTCCATTTGCATTTCGTCCGTAAGGAATAATATTTAAGTACGCTTCCAATATTTCATGTTTGTCCATGAAATGTTCAAGTCGCATGGCGAGTAAAATTTCTTTTGCTTTACGTTCATATGAAACTTCGTTTGTTAATATCTGAAGTTTTATCAATTGTTGCGTTAACGTTGAGCCGCCAGTCTGGCTATCAGCATTCGTTACATCTTGAAATAATCCCCGGAAAATTGCTTTTGGCACAATTCCTTCATGCGATTCAAAGTATTCATCCTCGGTGGCGAGAACGGCATCGATGACATATGGAGAAACTTCTTCTAGCTTAATCTCTTTCCGTGTAATATCAGCGTTAACAGGGCCGATATAAACATCTCCGGCATATATTTCGGAGGTTTCTTCATAAGAAAAGATATCGGAACGCATTTCATCTTTTGTACGAAGCGGCTCTTTGGCAACAAGGGATGCAAAATACCCAGCACCCACTGAAGCTGCGAATATTGTAAGAGTTATTCCGAAAATGATAGATAAAAGAAATAAATTCCAAAAAACGCCTGATGTGATTCTTAAATTCTTCGCCCATTTGGTATTTGTCAGTGAATCTAGCTTTTCTTCTATTTGTTGCAATCGCTCTTTGATTGGTTTATTTTGATTTTCACTCAACCTGATCGACCTCCTTAAATCGTTCCTATTATAGCACAATTGTATGACTATCAAACAACTTTAATTGACAAAATCACAGAATAAGTTATTATTAATAAATATATACTAAATCTGCACAATGAAAGAGCCGAAGTAGTGGCTGTGGAACCGTTAAGAGAGGCAACGGCTGGTGAAAGTTGCTCGGTACACCGTTTACGAATTACAGCTTTGGAGTGAAGCGCGTTCGCGGCGATAATGCGATTTCGAGCGGAGAATTCATTCTCAAGCCGGGTGGTACCGCGTTACTAATCAAACTAACGTCCCTGCATGATTTTTTTATAATCATGCGGGGATTTTTTAATTTCAGGAGGGGTTCAAATGACAAACACATTATTGGATGATTTAAAGTGGAGAGGCTTACTATATCAACAAACGGATGAAGAGGGTCTTGAAGGTTTATTGAACAAAGAAAAGATTTCGCTTTACTGCGGAGTAGATCCTACAGCAGACAGCATGCACATTGGACATATCGTGCCGCTTTTAACTTTGCGCCGTTTCCAAATGCATGGGCATCGTCCGATTTTACTCGTCGGCGGGGCAACTGGCATGATCGGCGATCCATCTGGTCGTTCAGAAGAAAGACAACTACAAACACCGGAACAGATTGACAAAAACGTACAGGGCATCAAAAAACAGATGGAACAAATTTTTGATTTCAATTCTGAAAACGGTGCGCAGATGGTCAATAATAATGACTGGATCGGCTCGATGACAATCATCGAATTTTTACGTGATTTCGGTAAGCTTTTAGGCGTTAACTATATGCTTGCAAAAGATAATGTGGCATCACGACTCGACAGCGGAATTTCTTTTACGGAGTTCTCTTATATGCTCATTCAAGGAATTGACTTCAACCACCTATACGACAATTACGGTTGCCGAGTGCAAATTGGCGGATCGGATCAGTGGGGTAATATTACGACTGGACTTGAAGTCATCCGGAAAATGCATGATGAAGAAACGAAAGCATTCGGGATTACAATCCCATTGGTTACAAAAGCAGATGGGACAAAATTCGGTAAATCAGCAGGTGGCGCAGTTTGGTTAGACGCTGAAAAAACTTCTCCGTATGAATTCTACCAATTCTGGATTAATACAGCTGACGCGGATGTCATTAAATACATGAAGATTTTCACGTTTATTGAGCGCGAAGAAATTGAAGCGTTTGAAGTGACTGTCGAAGAAGAACCGCATTTGCGTAAAGCACAAAAAGCATTAGCGGAAGAAATGACACGACTTATTCACGGTCAAGAAGCATTGGACAATGCAATTCGCATTTCAAAAGCTTTGTTCAGCGGAGATTTAAAATCACTTTCTACGGATGAAATGAAAGATGCGTTTAAAGACGTGCCTTCTTTTGAAATGCCGAAAGAAGATAAAAATATCGTCGACTTCATAGTTGAAGCAGGTATTTCTTCTTCGAAGCGCCAAGGAAGAGAAGACGTCAATAACGGTGCGATTTCATTTAATGGTGAAAAAATAACCGATACTCAATATGTAGTTGACGCTACTGATCGATTGGAAGATGAGTTTACAATCGTTCGCCGCGGCAGACGTAATTACACGATGGTTAAATTCGTTTAATTTTAAAAGGCTATTTTCCTATATACGTGGAAAATAGCCTTTTTTCAATTCATACGGTTGTAATCCATTTTGGTAGTTGCAATTCATTGTAAATTTCAGGGTGAATCATTTTCCCGAGCCTTAGAGCACCTTCCAATAGACGTGGGGAAGGGCGGCAGTATAATTCTTCTTCCATAATAGAAAAACGATTGTTTTTAATGGCGGGCATATCTTTCCAACCCGGCCGCTTTAAAACAACTTCTTTGTTAACTTTTGCAGATCGCACACCCACCCATGCAAGTAGTATGTAATCGGGATTTCTTTGCAAGACATCTTCCCAATCAGTTTGTACGCTGGCAAGTTCTACGTCGCGGAATTCGTTTAATCCGCCCGCAATTGAACTAATTTCAGTCAACCAGTTAATCCGACCAGGTGTAAATATCGGTTTCGGCCACCATTCCCAATAGAGAGAGGGTGTATGTTTAGCGGTCGGTGCCCGCTTTTTCATCTCATGAATAAATGCTAAATAATCCGCATGAACAATTTTAGCTCTTTCCTCAATTCCACACTCTTTTCCAACCAATAAAAGGTCTCCTGCAATATCATTCAGGCTTTGAGGATTTAAAACGATATGCGGAATTCTACGCTTTTCAAGTTCTTCAATATTCTTTTCCATTCCCGGAACACTTAAAGAAGCCAAAACTAAATCTGGTTCAAGCGATTCTAGCTTGTCCATATCGATTGATAAATCCGGTCCGAGTCGGGGGAGAGTATTGACAGATTCCGGCCAATCCGAAAAGTCATCAACCGCAATTAGTTGATCAATTATACCGAGATAAGCAAGTAGCTCGGTGTTGCTAGGACAAATTGAAATAAGTTTCAATGGAACTTCACCTCATACTAGTTTTCTTAAGTTTAGCAGAAGAAAGGGAAGTGTGCTCTGGGATATCCGTAGGTGTGGGGCAGATATCCGACAGTTCTGCGCTTATATCCGACGATTTGAGCTGCATATCCGACACTTGAACTAACATATCAGCACCTTTTTCATATATATCCGTAAAACAGAACTTTTAACCTACATGTTTTTGAATGAAAAATTGATCCTGCGCATAAAAAAGACCACTAATATAATTAGTAGTCTTTAACGGTTACCCCATCCACTTGTTATGTTCATATTGGTGAGGACAATATGCGTATTGATGGCTATATGCTTGCGATGTATACATCTGGCAGGCGTATTGATTAAATGAATTTTGGATTGGGTAATGTTCATTTGTTTTATTGCAATCTACGGGCGGGCCGATAAATGTTGCTGGTTTAACAGGAGCAATGGCTTTTTTCCACTGTTCCTCGTCAAGGCAGTAAGTATGCGCCATGATATTCGCGGGTGTTAATTTTAAAAGGTCTGATCCTAAAATCACTTCAGGAGTTGGTGCATTGAAAATCGCTATAATATGTGTGTTATCCGACGTTGCTACCTCATAATGCCACCATCCTTGAGGAACATTCGCTACTTGGCCGGGTGTAATAGGATAATGGTGAAGTTGTTTTGTATAAGGATTCAAAATAGAAACAGTAATCGCACCGGAAATACAATATACGAGTTGCGCGGCGTTTTGGTGGTAATGCGGTTCTATGACATTATTCTTACTAAGATAAATATCGAGTAACGACACATTATCTAGCGTGTTCAGTTGATCAATTCCTAGGATGTTAATAAAGTTTTGGTTGTTTTTTTTGAACAAAGGGCTTTTATTTATATCAAAAGCGAACTGCGCAGTTGGTGAAGAATAATCCACAGTGGAACTCATCCGTACATCCTTCCATCATAAATTAAACGTCATAAACAGAATATTTATAAATTCATTCTTATGTGAAAATAAAAATTCAGTCCCAACACGGGACTGAAATTTTTTATTTATTCAAGTCCTGGGTACCTGGACTATGTTCATTTGGCATGTCGGGCATTAAAGGAACTGGGAACCCTTTTGGTGGATCTGTTACTGTAAATGGCTCTTTGTTCCTGCTAGGGGTTTGACCTTGAAGAATTTCGCCTATGCGAGTAGGGTCTAACCTAAAGTTGAACTGTGCATTATGGTATCCCAACTCTACATATTTTCTGCATTCGGGATACTTGTTTATATCATAGTTCGGTATAGGTAATATTTTACCCCAATCCACACCCAATGTCTCTAACGCTTTAGCAAAAGCATTCTGGTGCGCGTTATCTCGGACGATGAGAAAAGCCAGCGTTTCTCGGAAAGTTTTATTTGAACTCATTTCGTATATACGTGTCTTTTGAAGCACGCCAGTTGATTCAAGAACCAAATTGTTAAGTAAATCAGCTATAAGGTTTCCGTGTGAATAAACCCAAGAGCCATTCCAAGGGTTACCAGCAGCATCAACGGGCAAAGAAGCTTGAGCTCCAACAATATAATGATGGGGGTTGGCGTGCCTGACTGCATCGTCAAGAGGTGCATGATCGACACCTGCATCCCCGGGAATCGCGGATTCTCCAGAATCATTTAATAACTGGTTAATTGTATTTTGCACGAGTTCAACATGAGCTATTTCTTCTATGAAGACACCTCGAAGCAAATCTCGATACTGAGTATCTTTTCCCCTGAAATTGGAACTTTGGAAGAAGTATTGCATCATAGTTCTCATTTCGCCGTAATGACCACCTAGAATCTCTTGCATCACTCTCGCGGCTTCTGGGTCGGGTTTATCAGGGGTGATGATATTAATTAGCTCTTCTTTATAGTAATACAAATGTATTCAACCCTTTCAAGTTTACTTATCAAGATAAGAATGCCCAAGATATTTATAATTAAACGAATAAGTGAATTGGTTTTTGGAAGCCGTGAGAAGCATTTGGCTGCAGCGTTTGTCATTAATATTATGTTTCTAAGTGGATGAGCCGATCTAGCAGGTCAACATGTTTTTGATCTATGTCCAAAATATGTTTAACGAGTGTTAGACTTTCGGGATCTAAATCACCGTCAAGAAGTTCTTTGGATTTTTCAATGCCTCTATGTTCACCGGCAAGAGCATCTTTCAAAATGTGAGCGGAACCTTTAGTAGAGCCTTTTATCTTGTTAATAAATTCTGCGAAATTTCCCATCATGCCTACATCATCAACAGGCATACCGTCGAGATTTTGGATTCTTTCTGCTATCATCATTGCATGTTGTTTATGATCTTGTTGAATCTTTTGAAGAACCTGTTTTATTTCGATGTCCTCGATGTGGCGAATGTAATTTTCATAAGCATGAATTGCCATAAAATTACCTTCTAAGAAAGTATTTAATTCTTTGATTACTTTATTTTTCATTGTAAAAACTCCTTAATGAGTATAGTCGTATATTTAACTAACTTTTGAAAGTTATACGGAAAATTGATTGAAACAATGACGATAAGTAAATAATGATATAAATTACTATCGTTCCAAGAATCGAGGGCGTGATATGACTGAAAGGTTGGCAAGAGAGGAACAAGAGATAAAAGAGAGCATCCAAATTACATATTATTTTACGGTAATATTCATGGCAATCGGAATTGCCTTAGTCTTTTTCATTTTGTACAAAAAAATAGAGGAAATAAATTTATTTGTTATTTTGCTCTCAACGTCCGCAGGCGGTATACCGATAGGATTCGTTGGAGTATTCATTGATTATAAAGTTTCTGAATTCAGGTCCAAAAATAGGGGGTAGAACAATGAGTAAAACAGAATGCTCCTCCTTGTTTGGAGACAAAACTAGAGAAAGAGGGGGCGTGCATCGGTATATCCGTATGTTGGGAGTGGATTTCCGACAGTTTTGCGCTCATATCCGACACTTTGAGCAGCATATCCGCGCGTTTGACACGCAAATCCGTAAAATAGGACCTTCAATCTGCAACAATTTTAACCAAAAAAAAGAGCCCATAAAGGACTCTTTTTTTGAATATTATTTTCTGCTGTAGAATTCAACGATAAGTGCTTCGTTAATTTCTGCTGCTAGTTCACTGCGCTCAGGCATGCGAACGAATGTACCAACTTTAGTGTCTTTGTCGAATGAAACATATTCAGGAACGAAGTTGTTCACTTCTAGTGCTTCATTAACAACATCAAGGTTTTGAGATTTCTCGCGAAGAGAAATTTGTTGACCTGGTTTAACGCTGAATGATGGGATGTCAACGCGTTTTCCATCAACCAAAATGTGGCCGTGGTTAACAAGTTGGCGTGATGCACGACGTGTGCGTGCAAGACCCATGCGGTATACTAGGTTATCAAGGCGAGTTTCAAGAAGAATCATGAAGTTTTCACCGTGTTTACCTGGCATTTTACCAGCTTTATTGAATAGTGTTCTAAATTGACGTTCGTTTACACCAAACATGAAACGAAGTTTTTGTTTTTCTTGTAACTGCATTCCGTATTCGGAAAGTTTAACACGTTGAGTAGGACCGTGTTGTCCTGGTGCGTAAGGACGTTTTTCAATTTCTTTTCCTGTGCCTGAAAGTGAAATGCCAAGACGGCGAGATAATTTCCAAGCTGGACCTGTATAGCGAGCCATAGTAGACTCCTCCTCTAATTTGGTTTTATTTTGTTGTAAAATAAGACCAGATATGTTCAATTCGATTGCCATTCTATTATCTTGCAACTTCGCCTTCGCAGCCTGAAGGTTACGCGATGCACCTCTTAAAAGGAATAGACTGAACAGATCGAAACACATAACTGCTGCAAATATTTTACACAACGACTATCATAACAAGATGCTGGCATAGAGTCAAGCTCTTTTGTTCTTACAAATTCATTTTATTCATCGCTCATAATTTCTTTTCCTTTCAATGAAAGAGGGGTATAGTATAATTGACATGTAAAGAACTTTCAAGTGAAGAAGGGGTGTAAATAATGAGGGGAAATAAACTGCACAAAGACACACTAGTAATTCATGAAGGTTATGACGATAAAGCGCATCACGGAAGTTTAACAACGCCAATCTATCAAACTTCAACTTTTTCGTTTGAATCGGCAAAACAAGGTGAACTTCGTTTTTCGGGCGAAGAAGCTGGACCGATTTATTCTCGTCTAGGAAACCCGACCGTGCATGTTCTTGAAGAAAGAATGAAAATGCTCGAAAACGGTAAAGGAGCACTCGCATTCGGTTCTGGAATGGCGGCGGTCAGTACCGTTCTCGTCCATTTAACAAAGTCGGGCGATCATATACTTTGCACGCGCGGTATTTACGGATGTACTTTTGGATTGTTATCTATAATGGAAGAGAAGTATAACATCACGCATGATTTAATCCGGATGGGGACAGAAGAAGAAATTGAGAAAGCGATAAAACCAGAAACGGTTTGCATTTATGTCGAAACGCCGATCAATCCAACGATGGAACTCGTTGATCTCCATGCAGTTGTGAATGTCGCAAAACGCCACGGGTTAAAGGTCGTTGTCGATAATACATTTTCATCGCCTTATTTACAAAACCCATTAACAATCGGGGTGGATTTCGTCTTACACAGTGCAACAAAATATATTAACGGACACGGGGATGTAATTGCGGGATTGCTCGTGGGGAACGACAAAGATGAAATGGACAAAATTCGCATGAGCGCTCAAAAAGATTACGGCGGCATTATATCTCCGTTCGATGCATGGCTTTTAATCCGCGGATTAAAAACGTTGCCTGTACGTATGGAACGCCACACTTCCAATGCCGAAAAGCTTCTCGCTTATTTGAAAAATCATCCGTTAGTTGAACAAGTCTTTTACCCATTTGATGAGGATAATCCTCAATACGAAATTGCAAAACGTCAAATGTCAGCGGGCGGCGGACTCATTTCATTCACTATCAAAGGCGGTCGAGATGAAGCGCAGCACTTTATGGACAGCTTATCACTCATAAAAATCGCCGTCAGCCTCGGTGATGCAGAAACGCTCATACAACACCCAGCTACAATGACACATTCCGTAGTGCCCGAAGAAAAACGTTTAGCCATGGGAATCACAGATTCATTAATACGCCTTTCCGTTGGCCTTGAAAACGCAGACGATTTACTCGCAGACTTAGCAGGCGCATTTGAAAAGATGAAAGTGACTGAAGTAAATACAAACATATAACAAAACTATCAAAGAATTAAAGGTAAGTGGAATTTCTATAAACCTCCACTTACTTTTTTTATATTTACCCACTTGCGAAATGGAATACAGAAAACAGTACTTAATAACTTTTTTTATTTAAAGAAATGAGTTGATTGAAGTGGAGGGCGAAGACTCCTATGGGATTAGCGGGACAGGTGAGACCCCGCAGGGAGCGCAAGCGACTGAGGAGGCTCACCGCCCGCCCCATGGAAAGCGTAGCCCGCAACGGAAATCAACGTTCTAAATAAAGAACGAGTACCTGAATAGAACATTCAAGTACTCGCTAAAGTTATATTTAAATATGCTTTACCAACGTCGAAACAACAAGTTCTAGCCCCACACGATCTGCTTCAGAAAAACGGTTTAATTCCGGACTATCGATATCAAGCACGCCCAATACGACATCATCTTTAATAATCGGAACAACAATTTCCGAGCGTGAAGCTGCATCGCATACGATATGACCCGGGAAAGCATGTACATCTGGTACAACAATCGATTCTCTTCTTTCAACAGATGTTCCGCACACGCCTTTTCCAACCGTAATGCGCACACATGCTGGAAGCCCTTGGAAAGGTCCGAGAACAAGTTCCCCGTCTTCCATTAAATAAAAACCAACCCAGTTAATACGATCGAAAAATTGATTTAATAATGCGGAAGCGTTACTCAAATTTGCATATAAATTACTTTCTCCAGAAAGAAGTGCATCTAATTGGTTGGAAAGTTGAGTATATTCTTTTGAAACAGCATTATTCGTTTCTACAGTTGAATTCAAAAAAAGCACCCCTATTCATAATAATTATTCAATCTTGAGTATACAGTTATCGACAGAGAAATACAAAATCTGCATATTCCTTCGACTCGAAAAGATTTATTATGTCATATTTCGAGTAAATAGTATTCAAAAGTGTTAGGATATGGGATAATATAAATGTATAGTTATTTCGAACAGGAGGACGACGATGAAATACTTAATTATTCCTATTATCGCACTTATAATCATCATAATCATCGCCTTCTTATATAGGCGTAAACATATTCGTCAAATCGCAAAACTTGAGGAAAAAAAGCTGCAAATACAACATGAACCCATTTTTGAAGAAATGACAAAAATAAAGCTGTTAAATATGACAGGCGAAACAGAAGAGAAGTTCGAACGTTGGCGACACGAGTGGACCGAAGTAATGGATATACATATGATTGAAATCGACTCATTATTATTCGATGCCGAAGATTACGTCGATCGATTCCAGTTCGGTAAAGCAACTAAAGTCGAAGCCGAAATAGAAGAAAAAATCCAGTACTGCGACAAGAAAATGACTGACATTCTCGCTGAGTTAAACGAACTTGTCGGTAGCGAAGAGAAGAACCGCATAGAAATGGAACTATTGAAAGAGCAACATCGCGCTGCACGAAAAAAAGTACTTGCTCACCAACACTCCTATGGAACGACGGTGAAATCTCTCGAGGCCGAGCTTGAGTCATTTAATCCAAAATTCGCCGAATACGACGAACTTACTGCAAACGGAAATTATTTACGAGCACGCGAAATTGTGATCACGCAGAGTGAAAGAGGCGAGTATGTCTTTTCGTTAATAGATCGCATACCTTCATTGCTTGCGGAACTTCAAAACAAAATTCCCGCGGCTATCCGGGAACTGCGAAACGGTTCGAAAGGAATGGAGGAGCAGTCCTATTATTTGCAACATTTGGAGCTTCCAAAACAATTCGATGACATTGAAAAGAAGCTGGAGACTTTAATTGGTGATGTAGAAAGTCTTAAAATCGATTCCATTCAGACAGAAATAGATGCAATAAATGAAAGGATCGAATCGTTTTACGATGCGCTTGAAAATGAAGTAACAGCAAAACAATTTGTTGACGGCCGTCATATGCTAATTGCAGAAAAGTTGGCAGACGTCATCAAGTTAACTAAGGCTACTAATGATGAAGCTGCATTAGTTCAACAAAGTTACCGTTTAAATGAAGAAGAATCAGAAATTCCGACTGAAGCGGTGGAACAACTCGAAAAGTTGAACGAACGTTTTGAAATGGTGACAATCCGTATTGAAGATGAGGGTTCAGCTGCATCAAGCTTACAAGAGGAATTAGCGGCTATCGAATCCGAAATTGATCGGATTGCCATAATCAGAGAGAGCTTCGCAGAACGCATTAAAAGCTTGCGAATTGATGAAAATAGTGTACGAAAAGAACTTAATCGTTTAACAAAAAAAATGCAAGACGTAGAACGTTCGCTTTATAAAGGAAATATTCCAGGAATTCCCGATGAAATGGACGCGCGACTAGAAGAAGCCGAAGAGCAAATCTACATCGTCAATCAAAGCTTGGAAGAAGTCCCTTTAAATATGAACTTAGTCAATAATTATTTAGAAAATGCTAAACAGTCAGTAGATGTCGTCAGTGAAAAAGTTGAAGAACTATTGGAAAACGTGATGCTCGTCGAATGGATTATCCAGTATGGAAACCGTTACCGGACTTCAAACGAAGAAGTACATAGACGCCTACTTGAAGCAGAGAATTCTTTCAGAGAGTTCCGTTACGAAAAAGCGCTTGAGGAAGCAGCAACCGCCGTGGAGGACGTTGAACCAGGCGCAATGAATCGAATTGAAGAACTCGTACAAGAAAATAGTTCAATTGAAGTTGTGAAGTAAAAACAGCCACCGCACACTTATCATTTGTGCAGGTGGCTTTGTCACGAATAGAAGCGAATAACTGTCCATAATAAGGGCAAATAAAAATAAGGAATGGTTTTTCATGATTTATTTAGACAATAGCGCGACAACGGCTCCGAGTGAGGAAGTGCTTTCATCTTTTGTCAAAGTCAATAAAAGGTTTTACGCAAATGCGGCGTCATTGCACCTTGCTGGAAAAGAAGCGGAAACCCTTCTTGAAAGATCGCGAGAACAAATCCGGTCTATCGTCGGGGCGCCGGAAGGTGAAGTGATTTTTACGTCCGGTGGAACTGAAGCGAATAATTTGGCGCTGTTAGGTTTTGCGCGTAAATTTAAATCTAGGGGAAATCATATCATTACGACGTCCATTGAACATCCTTCCATAATGAATGCTGCTAAGCAACTTGAAAAAGAAGGATTTGATGTCGATTATTTATCGGTTAATGAAACAGGCATGATCTCATTGGATGAATTGACCGAAAAACTTAGGGAAGATACTATCATAGTAAGCATCATGCATGTGAATAATGAAATAGGAACAATCCAACCTATTCAAGAATGTGCAAAAATTATAAAACAACATTCACGTGCTGTTTTTCATTGCGACACTGTTCAAAGTATTGGAATATTACCTATTTCAATTGCTGATGCTGGACTGGATGCAATTACGGTGTCTGCGCATAAAATTCACGGATTGAAAGGCTCAGGCGCTTTAATTATGCGAAAAGGTCTGCTTCCTGAATCGATAAATTACGGCGGCGGACAAGAATTTGGAATCCGGAGCGGCACGGTATCTGTTCCCGCTGCAGCAGCTCTTGCATTAGCTATGCGTCTAATTACTGAGGAAGATACGGCTGAAAAATATTCCAACTGGAGACAACGTTTGGTGAATTATATTAAGGATACAAAAGATGTCATCATACTTGCCGAAAAAAATAGCGCTCCGCATATATTATCCATTGCTTTTTTTAGAATTAAAGGTGAAGTCGCTGTTAATCATTTTCAAAAAAACGGCATCACTGTTTCTACATCTAGTGCTTGTTCATCAAAAAGCGGGCAAGCTGGACATGTAATCGAAGCAATTGGATTAACTGAACCTTATAAACAAGGCGTTATCCGCATTAGTTTTGGAGAAAACAATGAGTTATCCGATGTTGTGAAATTTGAAGAAGTATTTTCAAGTTTCGTTGACATTTTACAGAGGGGGAAATCAAATGAAATGGAATGAGTTATTAATTCGTTACGGCGAACTTTCACTAAAAGGCCGAAATCGAAATTACTTTGTTCGAAAGTTAAAAAGGAATATTGAAACAGCTTTAAGCGATTTACATTCCTTTGAAATTAAATCTGAGCGTGACCGTATGTTTCTATACGCCGATGGCAAGGATGACATGGAAGAAGCGATAAAACGACTGCCATTCGTTTTCGGCATCCAATCATTCAGTCCAGTTGCAAAATGTCCGGCAACTATAGAAGATATTTTGCAAACGGCGCTAGATGTTGTAGGTTCAGGCGAAACAGAAGGTAAAACATTCAAAGTAGAAATTAGAAGGACCGACAAATCGTTTCCTTTTGTAACAAATGAATTGCAACAAAAAATTGGTTCGCATGTTCTTCGAAACTTCCCGGAACTTTCCGTGCAGATGAAAAACCCGGATATTTTATTATTCGTAGATATTCGACTAGAAGGAGCTTTCCTGACGTCGAAGGTCTATCCAGGTGCTGGCGGAATGCCGGTCGGGTCAAATGGTAAATCACTTCTAATGTTATCAGGCGGAATTGACAGCCCTGTAGCTGGTTACTTACTGATGAAACGCGGCGTTGCAATCGATGCGATTCATTTTGAGAGTCCGCCGTTTACGAGCGAGCTAGCAAAACAAAAAGTGATTGATCTTGCTGAAAAACTAAGTTCTTTCGGCGCTTCTGTAAAATTGCACGTAATTCCTTTTACAGAATTACAGCAATTGATCGTA
Organism: Sporosarcina jiandibaonis; assembly: GCF_013184495.1. Lineage (GTDB taxonomy): Bacteria > Bacillota > Bacilli > Bacillales_A > Planococcaceae > Sporosarcina > Sporosarcina jiandibaonis. Next base: position 292,283 of record NZ_JAAOIY010000003.1, read on the forward strand.
GGCAAAATTCCAGATGGCGAATTAATGACGACCACTCGTAGAATAATGATGCAAATCGCTGACAGAGTGCGTGTAGAAACAGATGCTCTTGGTATTATTTCGGGAGAAAGTCTCGGTCAAGTGGCGAGTCAAACGCTGGACAGCTTAACAGCGATTAACGCGGTGACGTCCACCCCTGTATTGCGTCCTTTAATTTCATTCGATAAGCTTGAAATTATCGATTTAGCAACCAAAATTGGGACGTATGACATTTCCATTCGTCCCTATGAAGACTGTTGCACAATTTTTACACCAGCGAAACCAAAAACAAAACCAAAATTAGAAAGGGTTAAACACTACGAAAGTTTTGTTGATTTTGAACCACTTCTTGAAGAAGTGATTAAAAAAAGAAAAATTTATAATTTACCGCGACAAGAAAAAGACGAGTTTGCTGACTTTCTATAATCATCTTGTCTATTTTCTAGTTGGTTTTTTCTAATGAATATATTACCATGAAAACGTTGTGCATGATTCTTTCATTCCGGTGCATTCTATATTTCACAAGGAGGTGTTAGTCATGCCAAACAGCGGTGGTAACTCAAACCAACTTCTAGTTCCAGGAGTAAGACAGGCACTCGATCAAATGAAAAACGAAATCGCTTCAGAGTTCGGCGTTCAAATGGGAGCAGATACGACTTCGCGTGCCAACGGATCCGTCGGCGGAGAAATTACTAAGCGATTAGTCCGTCAAGCCCAATCACAAATGAGCGGACAACAAAACAACCAATAATTAATTAAATGAAGGCCGTCTCGGAATTTTATTCCGGGGCGGTTTTTTATTTTTTTTAAGTTTGCATGATTTTTTCATTCCGGTGCATTCTATATTTCACAAGGAGGTGTTAGTCATGCCAAACAGTGGTGGTAACTCAAACCAACTTTTAGTACCAGGAGTCAGACAGGCACTCGATCAAATGAAAAACGAAATCGCATCAGAGTTCGGTGTTCAACTGGGACCAGATACGACATCGCGTGCCAACGGATCCGTCGGCGGAGAAATTACGAAGCGATTAGTCCGTCAAGCCCAATCACAAATGAGCGGTCAACAAAACAACCTATAATTGATTTAAAAGAAAGCCGTTTCGGAATTTATCCGGGGCGGTTTTTTTTAAGTTTTTTTGAAATATCCAGCCGCACTTAGTATACTTAGAGTATTACGAAGGGAGGAAATATTATGAATCGCGAACAACTAGTTGCACCCGAACAATATAACCTTGTTAGTGAGTTTGAAAAGTATGCTAACAATAAAAGTTTGAGGGCACTAATATACATAAACGCAAAAGGTGAAAAGAAAGAAATTACTTATAAAGAGCTCTTGAATTTATCCAATCAAGCAGCAAATGTTTTTATGGAGAATGGCCTAAAAAAAGGGGATGTAGTATTAGTAATGGTTCCTCGTTTAATCGAGGCGTACGTTACCTACATCGGCGCACTAAAAGCGGGTCTAGTTGTAATTCCGAGTTCTGAAATGCTCAGACCTTCGGATATTGATTATCGTTTGGTCCATAGTAATGCGAAAGCGATTGTTTCCTATGATGCCTTTTCAAGTCAATTTAATGACGTGAAAAATATGGAAGGCGTTCAACATTTCGTTATTGGAAAAGCAGGAAACGATGAGAAATCGTTAACTGATTTATTGGTAAATGCTTCAACTGAATTCGAGCAGCCTGAAACAAAAAGCTCGGACATGGCGTTTCTGTCATATACTTCAGGGACAACAGGATCGCCTAAGGGAGTTGTACATACGCATGCTTGGGCTTACGCTCATTTAAAAACGACCGGGGCGAGTTGGCTCGGCATTGAAGAAAATGATGTTGTATGGGCCACTGCAGCGCCGGGATGGCAAAAGTGGATATGGACTCCGTTCCTATCTGTGCTTGGCAGTGGAGCAACGGGATTGGTTTACGACGGCAAGTTCGATGCAGAAACGTATTTTACGTTAATTAAAGAAAATAATGTAAATGTCTTATGCTGCACACCCACTGAATACCGCTTCATGGCAATTGTAGAAAACCTGAAAGAACATGATTTATCATCGATACGAAGCGCTGTATCTGCTGGTGAACCGCTAAACCAAGAAGTCGTCAACACTTTCCAAGAAAACTTTTCACTTGAAGTGAGAGATGGCTACGGACAAACTGAAAATACATTACTCGTCGGAACGATGATCGGAATGGAAGCCAGAGCAGGCTCGATGGGTAAACCGACACCAGGAAATCGTGTGGAAATCATCAATGATCAAGGAAAACCGGCATCTGTAGGCGAAGTCGGGGACATTGCAGTCCATGTATCGACACCGGCATTATTTAAAGAATATTTAAACGACCCTGAAAGAACAAGTATGCAATTTCGCGGAGATTACTACGTAACCGGTGACCGCGCCAAGATGGACGAAGATGGTTATTTTTGGTTTGAAGGCCGCGGAGACGACATCATCATTAGTTCCGGTTACACAATAGGACCATTCGAAGTCGAAGAAGCATTGCTACAACATAAAGCGGTTAAAGAATGCGCTGTCGTAGCAAGTCCTGATCCAACACGAGGAAATGTAGTAAAAGCCTTTATCGTCCTCCGCGATCCAAGCAGAAAAAACGAAGAAGGCTTAGCAAAAGAAATCCAAGACCACGTAAAATCACTAACCGCACCATATAAATACCCGCGTAAAATCGAATTCATCGATGAAATGCCTAAAACAGCATCAGGAAAAATCATGCGTGTAGAACTACGCAAAAAAGAACAATAAAATCTTTTTGCTTTTGGGGTTGTTAAGATCTCTTATGCCCCAAAAGTTTTTCTTGAACTTAATAACGCGAGGTGGATGGTCAAATGGGAAATGAGAAAAACGGCATCCTATTGGCTATTTCTTCCTATTTAATATGGGGTATATTACCGGTGTATTGGAAAAACATTGATAACGTACCAAGTGCGGAGATATTAGTCAGTCGTATTGTTTGGGCTTTTATTTCAACGTTACTGCTCATATTACTTTTGAAAAACGGCCGAGACTTACTTGAAGATATAAAAAAACTTTGGAAATCTCAACTCAATTTTTGGTTACTATTTCTCGCTTCTATCCTCATTTCAGGGAATTGGTTCATTTACATCTGGGCCGTCAATAACGGCTATCTCGTTCAAACAAGCCTTGGTTACTATATAAACCCATTAATTTCAGTTTTACTTGGGGTCTTTTTCTTGAAGGAAAAGCTGACGCACGCACAAAAACTGGCATTTGTCCTCGCGACGATCGGTGTTTTAATCCTTACATTCTCATACGGTCAATTTCCATGGCTTTCTTTCGTGCTTGCAATAAGTTTCGCTGTTTATGGTCTGCTGAAAAAACAAATAAAATTAGATGCATTGCGCGGACTAACAATCGAAACGTTTTTTATTACGCCACTCGCTATTGGTTATTACATTTGGCTATTCATAGACCACCAAGCAGTTTTTCTGCATACAGACATCAAAACAAATACATTACTAATTTTCACAGGCGTAGCAACAGCGTTGCCTCTTGTATTATTTGCGAAAGGCGCACAAAGAATACCGTTATACATGGTTGGATTTTTGCAATTTATTGCGCCGACAATGATGCTGTTTCTCGGCGTGATCATTTATAAAGAAAGCTTCGGAACAGTTGACTTACTATCATTTATTTTCATCTGGATAGGATTGATTTTGTTCACATATTCCAAAATAATTGATGTTTTGAAGATGAAAAAAGCCGTCAGTTCATGAATGACGGCTTTTTCTTATAGATGGATACGCTGTACTTTTTCCCAAAATGAATTGTCTTTTAATTTTACGGTTTTAATTGTTTTCGGACTCAATTCAATTTCTAAGTTTTTAACTTTACGAACACCGAGGGCTTCGTTATCTGCGGCCATAAGGGGGAAGTCATTACCATCTTGATGAACATGCAGTTTCAATTTCCGTTCACCGCTTAAAATAAATGGTGATCCAAGTGTGCGATATTTATTATTATTCACTGAAGCAAGTTCAGTTACTTGATAGCAGTTCAACAACGGATCCACGACAGCCCCATTGACGGATTTATTGTAAGCAGGACTCCCCGTTGGAGTAGAAATAATTAGGCCGTCACCTAGGAACGTTTCAAAAAGTTTATCGTCAATAACGACATCAAGGACAAATGTCCGAATAATATTTGAACGTATACTAAATTCATTTAAACAATAGAATGGACGGTGTTCGTCAATTGTCACTTCTATCAGCGGATATCGTCTTACTTCAAGCTTTGAATCGCGAATGGCCTGTGTCATTTCATACAGATTATTATAATGGAAATCACAATACAAACTATGTTTGCCAGTAGTTGAAATACCTGCATAAAGACAGTCTTGCCTAAAACCTGTTTTCCGTACAGCTTGTAGAAAAGAACCATCGCCACCAATACTTATGATAATGTTCGCGGAGTTAAAATCATCGGTCATTGTAAATCCTTCATTTGTAAGTGCATCTTCCACCATTGATTTTTTGCTGCGTGAGTCTTTATCATGTTTACTATAAATATAAGCATTCATTCTATTTGTCACCTTGTACAACTCCTTTTGATTAAGCTATGATTATTCTAGCATGAATGAAACATTTTTGCGTGCCATCACGTATATGGTTAGGTATAAATAAGGGAGGAATTTTAAATGACAACAAAACGATGGGTTGCAATCATCGTCGCATCAGCACTTTTAGCCGTTTCTATCGGCATTAACACATTATCGTTCATCTTCTCGAAAGATGTAGCGGGACTATTTGAGGAATTGGCCGCAACATCTTCTGCAGGTTATGGTCAACTAATTATTGAGGAAGGCGGTAAAGATCAAATCGCCGTTCTTTCATTGGATGGCGTCATTCAAGATACCGGAAACGCATCCCCATTTTTCTTTGACGGTTACAATCACCAATTCTTTATGAATCAATTATATGAAATAAATGAAGATCCTTCAATTAAAGGAGTGGTCCTCAAAGTGAACTCGCCGGGCGGGGGTGTTGTTGAATCAGCAGAAATTTACGATGCCATTCGTACAATCCAAGAAAATCGCCAGATACCGGTTTATGTATCAATGGGCGGAATGGCCGCTTCCGGGGGCTATTACGTAGCAGCTCCTGCAGATAAAATATTTGTGAATCGTGAAACGATTACCGGTTCAATCGGCGTCATTATGGAAAGCGTGAACTATGCGGGTCTCGCTGAGAAGTACGGCATTGAATTCAATACAATCAAAACGGGACCATATAAAGACATTATGAGTGGGTCTCGTAAAATGACGGTTGAAGAACGGGAAATGCTTCAAGAAATGATCAATGACTCATACGAACGATTTGTAGAAATCATTGCTGATGGCCGCGGCATGAGTACAGCGGAAGTTAAAAAAGTAGCGGATGGCCGGATTATGAATGGGCGGCAAGCGATTGAAAGCGGGCTAGCGGATGAATACGGCAAAGCTGGCGATGTCATTGCCGCCATGCAAGAAGATCATAATCTTGAAAAAGCAACTGTTTTTGAGTACACGATAAATGATAGCTGGAGTTCATTATTCGGACTTAAGGCAAAATCATTCTTTGGCGGAAATCTAGAAGCAGAACTAATTGGTAAATTGTTGGCTGATTATAACGCGCCGAGAATGATGTATTTATATGGTGAAAAATAAGGAGGGCTAGGCATGTCGGAACAAAGCGAGTTTGAAACAAATCCGGTTGTCGAAGGGGCCCAATTAAATGAGTTCGCACCGGAAAAAGAAATAAAAATAGAAAGTATCGAATATCATCAAAAACTAGCAGGTTTTTGGACACGGTTCTGGGCCTATTCGATTGATATCATAGTTCTGTACGCCATAAGCGGTATTTTTATAAAACCGATCTTCAGAGCATTCGATTTACCCATCGAGAATCCATCATTTTTGTTTTTCACAACTTATAAAGCGACGATACTTATCGTTCTACTGCTATACTTTTCGTTAATGACAAAGTATTTACAACAAACGGTCGGAAAAATAATTATGGGGATTAAGGTTGTGTCGAGTGTAGATTCACAACTGACCTGGAATACAATCATCTTTCGTGAAATGATTGGAAGATTTATATCAAAACTGTTAGTCATTCCTTACTTGCTCGTGGCGTTTACTCCTAAAAAAGAGGCATTGCACGATATCTTTGCAGATACGTATGTGGTTCATGAAGATGCTTATGAAAAAAAGAAGCATTTACGTTACTTGACGAAAAATAGGGGCGAACAGTTGCATGACGGGTCCGTCATTTAGTAAGATAAGTGAAGAAAGGGAGGCGTTTATTAATGGTAAAAGTTACATTTCAGAACGATCCTGTTACATTAATTGGAAATGAAGTTAAAGTCGGTGACAGCGCACCTGACTTTACAGTATTGTCAACCGATCTAAATCCGGTAACTTTAGCGGATACTAAAGGGAAAGTACGGCTAATAAGTGTTGTACCTTCAATTGATACTGGTGTCTGTTCAAAACAAACACAAAAATTTAATGAAGAAGCTTCATCACTTGGAGAAGATGTTCGTGTATTAACAATTTCAGTAGACCTGCCATTTGCACAAAAACGATGGAGCGAAGCAGGGGGAATTGATGCTCTCCAAATGCTTTCTGATCACCGTGATTTTTCCTTTGGCGAAGCTTATGGTGTTGGAATCGAAGAACTTAGATTACTTTCTCGTTCAATCTTCGTAGTTGATAAAAATGATAAAGTGACTTATGTTGAGTATGTTCCAGAAGTAACCGATCATCCGGATTATGAGAAAGCACTCGAAGCAGTAAAAGCCGCTACAAAATAATTCATGAACCCACTCGGAGACGGGTGGGTTTTGTAAGTAGAGGGATAGCAAATGACGAACACAGAAAGTATTTTCACATTTATAGATCAATATGCCGAAAAGGCGGACTTGCTGTATTTAGAAGCAATCGTTGAGGCGTGCAACAAATGGATTGAAGCCAGCGAAGTACCTAACTTGACAGATAATGTGTCAAAAGAAGAAATTAGAAGAGGTATTCAATTAGCCGTTTTAAAAGGCATGAAAGAAAACGCTCAACCGCATCATCAAATGACACCAGATTCAATTGGAATATTAATTGGACATATTGCGAGTAAACTTGCGGGAGATAAAGAAAATATCACATTATTGGATCCTGCAGTCGGAACGGGCAACTTACTTTTTTCGGTCATGAACACTATAGATAACAGTGTTTCAGCGAGTGCGGTAGAAATTGATGATTTGCTTGTCAGGCTTTCTGCAATCATTGCTGAATTACTTGAACATCAAGTCGCATACTTAGTACAAGATGCTTTACGTCCGCTCCTAATCGATCCAGTGGATATTACAATTAGTGACTTGCCTGTCGGTTATTATCCAGATGATGATAATGCCTTAAATTATGAGCTTATGGCTGAAAAAGGACATGCCTTTGCGCACCATTTGTTTATTGAGCAGTCCATGAATCATACAAAACCTGGAGGCTACGGCATTTTCGTAATTCCTGCGAACCTATTTGAATCTGAACAAGCCGCTAAACTTCATCCATTTTTAAAGCGAAAAGCGATTATTCGCGCACTCATCCAATTACCAGCGACATTGTTTAAAAATGTTGCCCATGAAAAAAGCATCCTAATTCTCCAAAAGCCATTTCACGAATCTAGGCCAATGAAGGACGTCTTATTGGCGCAAGTACCTACTATGTCAGATAAAAAGGCGATGGCGCGTTTTCTTCAAGAAATTGATGAATGGGCTGAAAAAGGATAAAACAAGAATAAGTTTAGTAACATTAAAGGAGGCGGCGTTTTAATGCCGATTATTTTAGCAATCAATGCAGGGAGTTCATCGTTAAAATTTCAACTTCTGGATATGCCATCCGAAGTAGTAACTGCGAAAGGTCAAATTGAACGAATCGGTATGACTGATTCAACGTTCTCTCTTAAATCAGATCATGGAAAAACAGAGACAGAACAACCTATTAATAACCATGCTGAAGCGGTAAGCTTACTTTTAGATATGCTCATCAAAGAAGGGATTGTAAAATCTTTTGATGAAATTGACGGCGTGGGGCACCGTGTTGTTCACGGTGGGGAAGTATTTAGCGATTCAGTTTTAATTACTGATGAGATACTTGCAGAACTGGATGCATTATCTCATTTAGCGCCGTTACATAATCCGGCCAATCTAGTTGGTATTAAAGAATTTAAAAAGGCATTGCCTTCGGTACCGGCAGTTGCAATTTTTGATACGGCTTTTCATCAGACAATGCCTGAAAGTTCATTTCTTTATCCTTTGCCATATGAATACTATGAAAAGTATGGGATTCGGAAATACGGCTTCCACGGAACAAGCCATAAATATGTGACTGAAAGAGCGGCTGAAATGTTGAATCGCCCACTCGAAACGACGCGTCTTATTTCCTGTCACCTAGGAAACGGGGCAAGTATCGCTGCGGTTCAAGGCGGGAAATCATTAGATACGTCAATGGGTTTCACGCCGCTTGCGGGAGTTACGATGGGTACGCGTTCCGGTAATATCGACCCGGCGCTTATTCCTTATATTATGGAACAAACAGGTAAATCGGTGGAAGATGTGCTTAATGTATTGAACAAAGAATCAGGTATGCTTGCCATTTCGGGGTTCTCAAGTGATCTTCGGGACATCGAAATCGAAGCTAACAAAGGCAATAAACGCGCTCAACTCGCACTAGATGTTTTTGCAGATCGCATACACAAATATATCGGTTCGTATGCAGCACGAATGGGCGGAGTCGATGCAATCATCTTTACAGCAGGCATCGGTGAAAATTCAGATACAATTCGGGAAAAGGTTATCGAAGGCTTGGAATTCATGGGCGTATACTGCGACCCGGATTTGAACAATATCCGCGGAGAAGAAGTATATATTAGCCATCCATACTCGCCAGTAAAGGTACTAGTCATCCCGACAAACGAAGAGGTAATGCTTGCTCGCGATACTATGCGCGTAGCAGGGTTGTAACACAAATCAATCCAAATGAAAACGAGTTGTTCCAAAAACGGAACAACTCGTTTTATTTTTATTTTAATTCATCTTCAGGTGTTCGAATAACTAGCACGTCACATTTTGCAGAGCGAACAATATTTTCGGAAACGCTACCGATTAAGAAGCGCTCAACTGCATTCAGACCTGTTGCGCCGCAAATTATTAAATCTGCATCTACCTTTTTTGCTAAATCTTTGGAAATCATTGTTTTCGGAGATCCATATTCGACCAGGATGTTTACATTTTCTAGTCCGGCGGCTAAAGCTTTTAATTTATATTCTTCGAGTAATTCAGTCGCAAAAGCTTGTGCACGCTCCGCGATTGAACGATCATAAGCTTCTACTGCTGCGTACGAACGTGTGTCAATGATATTGACTAAATTTAACGTTGCATTATTTCTGCTAGCAATCCCGACAGACTTTTTAAAAGCCCATTCCGATTCTTTAGATCCGTCAACAGCAACAATGATTTGGTTGTATTGTAATGTCATTACTAACTCCTCCATTCCCTTATTATATATATACCTTCTATAAAAAATTATAAAACCCTTTTATCTATTAAAGTTTTCGTCAAGATTTGACAATTTTGTGAAAAACAGAGGGATTTAGCTCATTTGCAAAAGAATTTGCAAGAAACAAGCATTATAAGATTATTTCTGTTACTATAAAAACAGTTGTCAACATAGAAGAAGACAGTCAGTTAATTTTCATAGGAGGATGCGAAATGCGAATTGGAGTTCCGAAAGAAATACTAAACAATGAAAACCGCGTAGCAATGACTCCAGCCGGCTCTTATACATTGAAATCAGCTGGTCATGAAGTATTTATTGAAACGGGTGCCGGACTCGGATCAAGCTTTACGGACAAGGATTATGCTGAAGCGGGTGCAACAATCGTTTCAACAGCAAAAGAAGCATGGGATGCAGACTTGATCATGAAAGTCAAAGAGCCGAAGAAAGTTGAATATGATTATTTCCGAGAGGGGCAAATTATATTTACATACTTTCACCTTGCACAAGAAGCTGAATTGACAAAAGAATTACTTGAGAAAAAAGTAACTGGAATTGCATATGAAACTGTACAACTTCCAAATAATTCACTGCCTCTACTCGCACCGATGAGCGAAGTCGCTGGTCGTATGGCAACACAAATCGGTTCGCAATATTTACAGAAAACGAATGGCGGCAAAGGCATCCTTCTTGGAGGAATTCCAGGGGTTTCCCGCGCTAAGGTAACCATAATCGGAGGAGGCATGGCAGGCACGACTGCAGCAAGAGTCGCGGTCGGAATGGGTGCGCAAGTAACAATTCTTGACCTCTCAGTCGAGCGACTTCGTCAGTTAGAGGAATTATTCGGTAACGATATTCAAACACTCGTTTCCAATCCTTTTACCATCGCAGAGTCTGTAAAAGAAGCTGATCTTGTAATAGGAGCCGTCCTGATCCCAGGCGCCAGAGCGCCAAAATTAGTTTCTGAAGAAATGGTTAAATCCATGAGTCCAGGCTCCGTCCTGGTTGACATTGCAATAGACCAAGGCGGTATATTTGAAACGTCCGACCGGATTACAACACACGATGAACCAACTTACGTCAAACACGGAGTTGTCCATTATGCGGTTGCGAATATGCCCGGCGCTGTTCCAAGAACATCGACCCTTGGATTAACAAACAATACAGTTCAATACGCACTGCAAATTGCCAACAAAGGCATCAAGAAAGCTAGCCTTGATAACCTAGCACTGCAAAAAGGCATAAACACTTACAATGGATTTGTCACCTATAAAGCAGTAGCAGAAGCGCAAGATCTTGAATATGTTCCAGTTGAATCATTATTAAACGAATAAAAACAAAGGCTGCCCACAAATATAAGGAGCAGCCTTTTTTGATAAACTGATAATCGAGCATGTTCTATTAAATTCGCTATGGCTACCACTAGCAAGGCACCTACGCTGGTGTTTTTTAAAATTTGATAACACTTAGAAGTTGGGGTTGTAACGATATAAATATTATATTTCATAAAGTGAAATCGACGGTATCCAAGTGAAAACCGAGTACTTGAACAATAAATCATTCAAGTACCCGGTAAGGTTTTAACTTATTAGCTGTACAGATTACTTCGGTTCAATAATTTGAAGTTCTTTTGGAAACTTCGTGAGAACTTCGACTCCGTCTGCTGTTACAACGACGTCATCTTCAATTCGAACGCCTGTAACATCCGATTTATAGATTCCAGGTTCGATGGTGAAGACCATGCCTTCTTCTAACTCCATTTCATTTGTACCTGTAATAGAAGGGTATTCATGAACGGAAATGCCGAGGCCGTGTCCGATTCGATGTGTGAAATACTCGCCAAATCCGGCATCATCGATAATATTTCGCGCCGCTTCATCGATTTCTTTTGCTTTAACGCCAGGTCGAACCAAATCCACAGCTGCTTGTTCTGCTTTTTTGACTGTTTCATAAATTTCCCGCTTCGCCTCAGTCGGTTCTCCGAATGCGACAGTTCTCGTGATGTCGGAACAATAGCCGTTGTAAACAACGCCGAGATCAAACAATATGAAATCGCCTTGCTGGATTTTACGATCTCCAGGAACCCCGTGCGGAGAGGCGGTCTTTGGACCAGAAAGCACCATTGTCTCAAAGGACATTTTTTGAACGCCTTTTTTCTTCATTTCAAATTCAATCGCCATGAGAATTTCGAGCTCTGTTTTACCTTCTGCAATTTCACGGCAGCCGACTTCGACAGCATAGTCGGCAAGTTCAGCGGCAATACGCAAGTTGGCGAGTTCTTCATCATTTTTAATGACTCTCATGCTGTTTAATTTTTCATCGAGTCGGTGGAATGTAGCATCTTTGAATAATTCCGCCATGCGCTCCAATCGTTCAACAGTCAAATGAGATTTCTCGATAGCGACAGATGCAGGGGTCATGCCGCGCTGCTCAACCGCTTTTAACACAACATCCCAAGCATCCTCCGTATCAACATGTCCGACAACTTCATGCGGCCAGCCAGTTGCTTTCACATCGGGAACTTCCATTAATGGGCATATGAGAAACGGGTCGGCGTCTTTGAATAGCATGACGCCAAGTAGTCGTTCATGCGGATTGCTCGCAAATCCGGATATGTAAAAAACATTATCAGGTGTCGTAATAAATGCCGCATCGATATTTTTTTCTTGTAAAAACTTTTGAATTTCTGTTACGTTAGTCAAAGTCGTAGCCTCCTTAGGTTCTATCATAATCATACCAAAAAAGAGGTGTTTACGACAATCTATAGAAGTAAGAGAGTGGAGCAATTTATTTCGTTATTATTAAATGGAGGGAATTTAAATGAAAATTTCATATCATGGTCATTCAGTTGTCAAAATTAAAACGGGCGATTTCACGATTTTAATCGACCCATTCATTAATGGCAATAAGTTAACGGATCTCGTTGTAGAGAATGAGAGACCCGATGTCATTTTGCTCACTCACGGTCATAATGATCACGTAGGCGACACCGTAGAAATTGCGAAAGCGAGCGATGCGCTTGTCGTGGCACCGAATGAGTTAGCAATTTACTTAGGCTTGCAAGGCGTTCGGACGCATGGCATGAATTTGGGCGGAGCAAATGAGTTCGAATTTGGTACAGTGAAATTCACGCAAGCTTTCCATAGTTCGTCATACCAAACAGAAGAAAATGAGTTCATTTACACGGGCATGCCTGCGGGGATTTTATTCACAGCTGAAGGAAAAACAATTTATCACGCCGGGGACACGGCAGTTTTTGGAGATATGGAGCTAATCGGAAGACGGAATCCTATCGATGTTGCATTTCTGCCAATTGGCGATAATTTTACGATGGGCCCAGAAGATGCGGCATATGCGGTCAAGCTATTAAATCCAAAACTGACAATTCCAGTTCATTACAATACATTTCCGCCAATTGAACAAGACCCTGAAGTCTTTAAAGCGCTCGTCATTAGGCATGAAGTGAAAATAATGACAGCGGGCGACATATTAGAATGTTAGTTTTACGGTCCGGCCCTTAATTTAAAGTGGCCGGATCGTTTTTATTAAATTTTGTGGTAGAATAGACAGTAGTTAACACCAGAGAAAAGGTGAAGAAATGTCGACTAAACATGAATTGATACTGCGTTATATTAAAGACTTGGCGGTTGGCGAAAAGATATCTGTCCGCCAAGTTGCAAAGGAACTATCTGTTAGTGATGGAACTGCCTATCGTGCAATAAAAGAGGCGGAAAATCGTAAATTAGTCAATACGATTGAACGTGTCGGGACGATTCGAATCGAAAAGAAAAAAAGAGAAAGTATCGAGCGTTTAACGTTCGCAGAAGTGCTGAATATTGTAGATGGGCAAGTGCTCGGCGGACGTGCTGGGTTACATAAGACACTTACAAAATTCGTTATCGGGGCCATGCAGTTAGAAGATATGATGCGCTATATCGAAGCGGGAAGTCTCCTGATTGTCGGAAATCGCATGAAATCCCATGAAATCGCGTTAAATGCCGGGGCTGCTGTACTGGTAACTGGCGGCTTTGACGCAGCAGATGAAGTGAAAAAGTTGGCTGATGAATTGGAACTTCCAATCATCTCATCCAGCTATGATTCATTTACGGTAGCAACAATGCTGAACCGAGCTATTTATGATCAGATGATTGAAAAAGAGATTTTGTTGGCTGTCGATATATTAACGCCGTTATCCGAGACAATCGTATTGTCGATTAATGATACGGTGAAGGATTTTAATGACTGCAATAAAAAAACAGGTCATTTAGGGTATCCTGTCACTAATCTCCGAGGTAAATTAGTCGGTATCGTTACATCAAGAGATATCATAGGAAAATCCGATGAAGAGAAAATTGAAAAAGTAATGACGCGTAATCCGATTACCGTAACTGAAAATACAAGTGTGGCTGCTGCAGCGCATAGTATGATTTGGGAAGGGATAGATTTATTGCCCGTTGTAAACGATGCAGGGGAGTTCACAGGAATTGTTTCCCGGGAAGACGTTCTCAAGTCATTCCAAACTGCCCAGCGACAACCTCACCAAGGTGAAACAATCGATGATATCGTCAAAAAACAAATAAAAGTTGTCAAAGGTGACGTTCCATCAATTGAGTTTACAGTCATTCCGCAATTGACGAATCAGTTTGGGTCTTTATCAAACGGCGCCATGATGACTTTACTGACAGAAGCCGGAAATCGGGCGATTAAAATGCAAAAGCGCGGCGAGGGCATTGCGGAGAACATTTCATTATATTTTTTACACCCCGTACAACTTGGTACAATTGTTAGCGTGAATCCTAGAATCTTACAAATGAGTCGCCGATTTGTTAAAGTGGACTTTGATGTATTCGCGGATGATGAATTAGTCGCTAAGGCGATGGTTATGTACCAATTGTTCGAAAGGTAGGAAGCGAAAGAATTTGAAAATCAAGAAGCCGCTGATAATTTTTCAAATAAAAAACTAATGCACTTTTAATGCATTAGTTAATCGGGTTTATTTCTGCCTCTTCGATAACGAACTTTTTATAATGCGCATAGCCGCGATAATTCACGATTAATACATATAGACCAAGTGCAATAAAGACTGCAGCTACAATATAATTTACGACTTTATCAAATAAGACGACTTGGTTTATTCCGAAAAACAAAAGAAATCCCCCAAGTGAGGTTCCCGCCATGCTCGCATACATTTTCTTTCGAATTGGATGCATATGTGATGTTCGGAATTGCCGCATCTTAAAATAGATATAATAAACAACAGATACAATAATTAAAAATACTAATATGTAGTTAAACATCTAAGCCCGCCTTCCATAACTAAAACTTACTTCTTATTGTATCGATTTTTGTAACGGAATGCGACTGGAATATATTTTGCTCGGAGGAATTTAGGATGAAAAGACAAATCATTGACACAATTGAAAAGTACGAAACAATAATTATTCACCGTCACATTCGACCTGATCCGGATGCTTACGGCTCCCAAATCGGCTTAAAAGAACTTATTTTAAAAAATTACCCGGGCAAAAAAGTATATGCGGCCGGCGAACATGAAGAATCGCTTACATACCTGGCTGTCCCCGACGTTGTGACTCGTTCATTGTATAAAGATGCGCTCGTTATTGTAACGGATACCGGCAACACAGAAAGAATCGACGGAGAGCACTACAAGGAAGGCGCACTGCTCATGAAAATTGATCATCACCCGGATGCAGATCCGTATGGAGATATCAAATGGGTTGATACGAGTGCAAGTTCCACTTCAGAAATGATTGCATCATTATTTGAATACGGGAAGATAGAGAAAAACTGGACATTGCCGGATGCATCAGCGCGTTTATTGTTTGCGGGTATTGTTGGAGATACGGGACGTTTTATGTTTCCGAGTTCAACAGTAAAAACATTCGAGGTGGCAAGCGAACTTATTAAATATGATTTCAGTCGCGAGAGTCTTTTTTCAGGAATGTATGAAGTTGATCGTAAAATTCTCCATCTTCAAGGTTATATCTATCAAAACTTTGAAATTGACGAAAACGGGGCTGCTTTTATCAAGCTTGACAAAGCTACGCTTGATAAATTTAATGTTACACCGATTGAAACTTCTCAACTCGGAGGTTCGCTAGGAGAAGTTAAAGGAATTCGTGCATGGGCAATTTTTATCGAAGAAGAAAATCAAATCCGTGTACGATTGCGTTCAAAGGGACCTATCATTAATACTCTTGCTGCGCAATTTAACGGCGGCGGGCATCCGCTTGCTTCTGGAGCTTCTGTTTATTCATGGGAAGAAGCGGACGAATTGATCGAAAAACTACACCGATTATGTAATTGATAAATTGAGCGGAGGGAATTCAGTGACATTAGTCTATCCGCAATTAGTAACGGGTGCAGACCTATTACGAGGAATTATAAAGTTAAATGAATTAGCCCCACTTCTGAAAAGTAGAGGGGCTATAGCTGCGTCTATTGTAAATTCAAAATTATATGGAGTTCGCACATTTTCTAAAGTGTTAAAACGCCATGGAATTCAACCTGTCATTGGATTGTCCGTCAACTTGAAAATGGACGATGAGCAATCCGTTTTGGTGTACATTTATGCGCAAAACGAAACAGGTTATCACAACCTCATGAAAATCAGTAGTGCTATTTCTGTGAGCGAGACTGAAATTCTGCCGCTGCCATGGTTAAAAGCATACGGTGCCGGCTGTAGTATTGTTTGTCCAATGACAGATTCATCATGGGATGGATTTCGCAGTGAAGAATTCATTCATCTAATTAAAGCAGAGTGCAAGCATTCCACGATTTTTATCGGGATTGCGCGACCCGGCGGTCAAACACATGTCGATGAAACTGACATTGAGGGCATTGCCGAAACAACTGCAGTATCGATTACGGCAGTTTACGAATCGCGGTTCATTCGACCGGAAGATTCATTCGCATATGAGGTTGCGACGGCTATTCGAACCGGAGAGAAAATGAGCGAGGCGGCAGCGCAGAAGGATAATGAGTTTCAGTTTGCCTATATGCCGACGGAAGAAGAACTCCAACAATGGTTTATCGGAAAAGAACATTGGATGCATAACACGACTTCATTACTCCAATCATGCAATGTTGAGGTAACAAAAGAAAAATCATTAATGCCTGTATTTCCCGTGCCGGAAAACCAAGACTCAGAAACGTATTTACGAGAGAAATGTTTAGCAGGCATATCGGAAAGAATAGGCAAAATTGAAGATAACTATCTAAAGCGGCTTGATTATGAGCTGTCAATCATAAAAGAGATGGGTTTTACGGATTACTTTTTAATCGTTGAGGATTTTATACGATTTTCAGCAGAAAACAATATCTTGACAGGACCTGGAAGGGGATCTTCCGCAGGTTCTCTGGTAGCCTTTGCTCTGCGTATTACAGATGTCGACCCTATACAGTATGGACTTATATTTGAACGTTTTTTAAACCCCGAAAGAAAATCAATGCCCGATATCGATATCGATTTTGCGGATAATCGACGAATGGAAGTGTTGCACTATGTCGCTGAAAAATATGGCAAGAATCATGTGGCGCAAATCATAACGTTCGGAACGCTTACGGCAAGATCGGTAGCAAGAAATGTCGCTCGGGTATTTGGCTTTTCGACTGAAGAAATGGCTTATTTATCGAGTGTTATCCCGAATCGATCTAAAATGACTCTTGAAAAAGCATTTGAAGAATCTTCAAAGCTTCGGGATTGGATTGCGATGGATTTATTTAGACGCCAATGGTTCGATGCGGCGAGTTCCTTAGAAGGTCTTCCCCGGAATGCATCAACACATGCCGCAGGCGTTGTGTTGTCGCCAACTCCTCTAGTCGATACTGTTCCGCTTCAAGACGGGGGAGATGGAATTTACTTAACCCAATGGCCGATGGGCGATGTCGAGGAACAAGGGCTGTTAAAGATGGACTTTCTCGGTTTGCGAAATCTGACGTTGCTAGACCGAATTCGAAGACTCATTTGGATTGGTAAAGGTGTTCGCATTGATTTTGAAAAGATTCCGCTAAATGATGCCAAAACATTCGATGTGTTTAAAAGAGGCAACACGACCGGTGTCTTTCAATTTGAATCGGAGGGCATGAGAGATACCCTACGATTGATTCAACCGAATCGTTTTGAGGATATCTTCGCAATTAATGCACTATACCGTCCAGGACCAATGGATAATATCCCTTTATACAATAATAGAAAACATGGAAAAGAAAAAATCACCTACATTCATCCATCTCTTGAACCGATTTTGAAAGAAACTTATGGAGTCATCGTCTATCAGGAACAAATCATGCAAATCGCGGTGAAGTTTGCTGGCTACACGATGGGTGAAGCGGATCTTTTAAGAAGAGCAGTTAGTAAAAAGAATCGCGAAGTGTTGCAACAGGAAAGAAATAAATTCATACAGAGCGCGAAGAATCATAGCGTACCTGAACAGGATGCTATTTCCATCTATGAGTTAATCGTGAAATTTGCCGACTATGGATTTCCTAAAAGTCACGCTGTAGCTTATTCGCTCATTTCTTATCGACTCGCTTATTTAAAAGCGAATGAACCAGCGTATTTTTACGCTGCACTTATGTCGTCAATGATGGGTAGTAATGAAAAAACAGTTGAATTAATTGAAGAGGCAAAAGCCTATGGAATCCAAATATTGCCTCCATCCATAAAGAAAAGCGACTATTTTTTCACTGTTGAAAAGAATGCTGTTCGTATTGGTCTCGGTTCGATACGAGGCGTAACACAAAACTTTTATTCTGAATTGATCAGGGCAAGAAATAACGGAGCGAATTGGAAAACGATGTTTGATCTTGCTGCAAATCTTGGCAGTGGAGTTTTCACCGAAAAAGCGATTAGCCCGCTCATAAAAGCGGGGGCGCTGGATGAGTTTGGGGAAACGCGTTCTACGCTCCTAGCCTCCATAGACGCCGCAATTTCACATGCAATGTTCATAGGTCCGAATGACAGTGATGATTTACTAACTTCCATCATCCCGTCAATCGCCAATCCGAAATATACAATGGGCGGAAAAATGCCGCGGATGATCATGTTGGAATATGAACATGAAGTACTCGGTTTCTACCTATCCGAACACCCAGCCCTTCAACTCAAGAAAAACTACGAAGGCAAATTCATGAATGCATCATCAATTTCAACTATGCGTGACAGAGATCATATGATCATTATCGGCCTAATAACAGAAGTCAAGCGCATACGCACGAAAAAAGGAGAGTCCATGGCATTCGTTTCAGTCCAAGACGAAACAGGAACAGTATCCTGCACATTCTTCCCAAGAAACTATGCCGAATCCAACCTATTACTAACCGAAATGGCAATGATAAGGGTAGAAGGAACAGTCGAAACAAGAAGAGGCAAACCACAAATCCTCGTTCAAAAAGCTTTTAAGATTTGATAAAGAATTTACGTTCTTTGGCACCCCGGAAGGGAATCAACGGTTCGAATAAAAAACAATCACATGAATGATGAATTATTCTTGCACTTATAAAACTTTAATATAGTCAACTGGTATTATTAAGATTCAGGTTAATATCTAGGGGTAAAGTTTGATTTTTCCACTTTTTTTACTTACACTTTACGTTTAGTAATCTTTTCTGTATGCTAAAGACAGTGGTGGTCTGACCACCAAAAAATTGTTGTTTCCAGAGGAGCACCGAAGTGGAAATTCAAAAAGCGCCATCAAAAATGTATTTAGATATCGTTCATGAATTACGCGACATTATTAAAAATGAAGGTATTAAAACAGGTGGAAAACTCCCTTCTGAACGTGTATTGGCTGAACGACTGCAAGTAGGCAGATCGACCGTTCGCGAAGCGCTCCGCAGCTTAGAACTTCTTGGACTTATTGAGACGAAGCGCGGTGAAGGAACTTTTCTGGCGGATTTTCAAAAACACCAATTCGTTGAAGTGCTAGCTGACTTCATCATGCAGCAACCAGAATCAGTCGACGATGTAAATGAAACGAGAAGGATTCATGAAATTAGCGCAATTAAAGCAATCAGCCGGAATAGCAGCCTACGAACATTGCCAGTATGGGAAAGCCTGCTCGCGAAAATCGAACACAATGGGGAAATACTCCGTGAGGATTTAATCAGAGAAATGATCATTGCAACTGAGAATCGTCTTTCATTGAAAATTTGGTTTTTATTAAAGCAATACAGCATGGTTCGATTCGACGCCATGACCCATGGAGTGGAGAACTCATTAGTAAAAGACATGCTACAAGCAGTCCGCTCGGGAAATGAAATTGCTGCACTAGCGGCATATAAGAAATGGATTGATGTAGTTGAAAGAGAAAGAAGGGAAAAAAGTAATGATTCGCGACATTTTTAAAAGAAACCGGAAGCAAAAACAATCAACAATACCTTCCAACAATAATAAAAATGATGTTCCAGAAGGGATTATGACAAAGTGTCCGGAATGTAAAAGCATCACTTTGACAAAAGAACTCGTAAAAGCATTAAAAGTATGCCCCAACTGTGATCATCACTTTAGAATGACAGCTGCAGAACGAGCGGCAATCCTTTTTGACGAGGATAGCTTCGTATCGATCGATGATCATTTAAAAACCCAAAACCCGTTGAATTTTCCCGCCTATACAGAAAAGGTCGAAGAAGATGCAAAAAAGACCGGACTAAATGAAGCTGTGTTAACAGGAACAGGTAAAATCGATGGTCGCGAAGTAGCAGTTGCAATTATGGATTCACACTTTAGAATGGGGTCTATGGGTTCAGTTGTCGGTGAAAAAATAACGAGAGCTATTGAAACAGCAACAGAACGCAATATCCCGATGCTTATTTTCACAGCAAGCGGCGGTGCAAGAATGCAGGAAGGGGTCCTATCCCTCATGCAAATGGCGAAAACGAGTGTGGCATTAAATCGTCATTCACAGCAAGGTTTACTCTATATTTCAATTATGACCTATCCAACAACTGGTGGCGTTTCAGCAAGCTTTGCATCTGTAGGCGACATCAATATTGCCGAACCAAAAGCACTTATTGGTTTTGCAGGCAGACGCGTAATTGAACAAACTGTAAGAGAAAAACTGCCTGATGACTTCCAGACGGCCGAATTCCTGCTCGATCATGGGCAGCTCGATGCGGTTGTTCATCGTTCAGATATGAAGGATGTACTTTCTAAAATCGTAAGACTTCACGTAAAGGAGGCCAACTGAATTGGGGAAAACATTAGCATTCGAAGAGCCAATCGTTAGGCTACGTGAAAAAATCGATGAACTTGAACAGTTCACGGTTGATTCAGATGTGAATTTATCGAAAGAAATTGAAACACTGAAAGTACGCCTTAAAAATCTAGAAGAAGATATCTATGGTAATATGGAAGCTTGGGACCGGGTACAGGTTGCGAGACATCCCCACCGCCCAACTACATTGGATTATATAACTCAGCTCTTTGAAGATTTCATTCAACTGCATGGAGATCGCACTTACGGTGACGACGAAGCAATTGTTGGCGGAATCGCTTCCTTCGATTCTCAGCCAATCACTGTCATCGGTCATCAACGCGGGAAAGATACTAAAGAAAACGTTCGCCGGAACTTCGGAATGCCGCATCCGGAAGGTTATCGTAAAGCTCTTCGTTTGATGAAACAAGCTGAAAAGTTCAATCGGCCTATAATCTGTTTCATCGATACGAAAGGTGCTTATCCTGGTAAAGCAGCAGAAGAACGCGGACAAAGTGAAGCAATTGCTCGTAATCTTGTTGAAATGGCTGGATTGAAAGTCCCGGTGATTTCAATTGTCATTGGGGAGGGCGGTAGCGGCGGCGCATTGGCGCTTGGTGTAGCCAACCATATTCATATGTTGGAGCACTCTACCTATTCTGTTATTTCTCCTGAGGGTGCCGCTTCAATTCTATGGAAAGATTCAAGCTTATCAAAACAAGCTGCCGAAGCCATGAAGATTACTGCACCGGATTTAAAAGAAATTGGAATTATTGATGAAATCATTCCCGAAATTTTAGGCGGTGCACATCGCGATTTAAAGAAACAAGCTATATTCATTGGCGATGCAATTCGAACTTCTTTAAAAGAGTTAACTTTGTTGAATCATGAGGAAGTTATAGCACAAAGGTATGAAAAGTTCCGGGAAATTGGTATATTTGGAGAGTAAAAAAACTTTATGTTGATATACGAATAGCAGGCAAATGATACAAGCACACTATCGGTGTGCTTGATTGCTGTTGAAATCCTTAGCTATTCGACTGCTTATTATTTTCGGATGGAGTGACTACTATGAAAAAAATTGCTGTTTTGACAAGTGGCGGAGATGCACCTGGGATGAATGCAGCAGTGCGTGCAGTTGTTCGAAAAGCTATTTTTGAAGGTCTTGAAGTTGCCGGGATTTATAATGGCTATCAAGGCTTAATTGAGGGTAAGATTGAGAATATGGAGCTTGGTTCGGTCGGGGATATTATTCAACGCGGAGGCACTATGCTTCGTTCAGCAAGATGTCCAGAGTTCCGTACTGTTGAAGGTCGTGACAAAGCAGTAGAACAGATTAAAGCGCAAGGAATCGAAGGATTAGTCGTCATCGGTGGAGACGGTTCTTTTAAAGGCGCCTATGAATTAACCAAGCTTGGAATCCCATGCGTATGTGTTCCGGCTACGATTGACAATGACATTAATGGGACAGAGTTTACAATTGGTTTCGATACGGCATTAAATACGATAATTGAAGCCATTGATAAAATCAGAGATACGGCAACTTCGCATGAACGAACTTTCATCATCGAAGTGATGGGACGCGACGCAGGAGATTTGGCACTATGGGCAGGACTTGCCGGAGGTGCTGAAACAATTCTCATTCCGGAAGAAAAATACGATATTGATGACATTGTCGAACGCCTGGCCAGTGGAACAGGTCGAGGTAAAAAGCACAGTATCATTATTGTTGCCGAAGGCGTCATGTCTGCAAATGAACTCGCCAACATTTTACGAGAAACAGCCGATATTGACATCCGTTATTCTGTTCTTGGACATGTTCAACGAGGCGGCTCGCCGTCAGTCAGAGACCGTGTAATTGCAAGCCAATTTGGATCCAGGGCAGTCGAAGTTCTATTGACAGGTCAAGGAGGCAAAGCGATTGGCATGCAAAAGCATCAGGTGATAGACTATAACTTGGAAGACGTCTTTACTGATGATCACGATATTGATATGAAGATGTATAAATTGTCCCAAGAGCTTTCGATTTGATGAATTACAGAACTGACAACTATTTTAATCATAAAGGGAGTAACAACTAGATGAGAAAAACTAAAATTGTTTGTACTATCGGTCCGGCAAGCGAATCGCCAGAAATACTTGAACAACTTATTGATGCAGGGATGAACGTCGCACGATTAAACTTCTCCCATGGTGATCATGCTGAACATAAAGCGAGAATCGACAGAATTAATGAAGCAGCTAGTAAAAAAGGGAAAGTTGTAGGCATTTTGCTCGATACAAGAGGTCCTGAAATTCGAACACATTCAATGAAAGATGGACGTGTCGATCTTGAAACAGGGCAACATATAAATATTTCAATGACCGAAGTAGAAGGAAATAGCGACGTGTTTTCGGTTACATACGAAAAGCTCATAGAAGATGTTGAAGTAGGGTCAACGATTCTTCTCGATGACGGTCTTATCCAGCTTGAAGTTATTGGGAAAGATGAAGAAAATGGGCTTATTAAAACGCTCGTTATTAATTCAGGTGCCTTGAAAAACAAAAAAGGCGTAAACGTCCCGGGTGTTCAAGTCCAATTACCTGGAATGACAGAAAAAGATGCGAATGATATTTTGTTCGGTATTAAAGAAGGAGTCGATTTCATCGCGGCATCGTTTGTACGACGCGCTTCCGATGTGATGGAAATTCGTAGTCTTCTTGAAGAAAATGGTGGAGCAGACCTTCAGATCATACCGAAAATCGAAAACCAAGAAGGTGTCGATAATATCGATGAAATAATTATGGTTTCTGATGGATTGATGGTCGCGCGCGGTGATTTGGGTGTCGAAATCCCGTCTGAAGAAGTCCCGCTAATCCAGAAAAAACTTATAGAAAAATGTAATCAAGCAGGAAAGCCTGTTATTACAGCGACGCAAATGTTGGATTCCATGCAACATAACCCGCGTCCAACTCGTGCCGAAGCGAGTGATGTTGCGAACGCAATATTGGATGGTTCAGATGCGATTATGTTATCAGGTGAAACTGCTGCGGGTATGTATCCTGTAGAATCCGTACAAACAATGAATAAAATTGCACTTCATACGGAAGAAGCTGTTGATTATCGCTCCCTGGTTTCAACGCGCAGACGTGAAAAGCAAGGCAACTTGACAGAGGCGATTGGTCAATCTGCGGCTTATACTGCTCTAAATCTTAATGTTAAAGCTGTTTTAGCTCCGACAAGAAGTGGCCATACTGCAAAAATGATTGCGAAATATCGTCCGGGTTGTCCCGTAATTGCATTGACTTCATCAGAAAAATGTTCGAAAAAACTTTCACTTGTTTGGGGAGTTTATCCGATTGTTGGAAAAGACGTGAAATCGATTGATGAGATTCTTCAAGAATCAGTAGAGGAAAGTGTCAAACATCAATATGTGACTCATGGTGATGTTGTCATTATCACTGCTGGTGTTCCGGTCGGCGAGGTTGGTACAACAAATCTGATGAAAATACATGTCATCGGCGATTTACTAACACGCGGTCAAGGAATTGGGCGAACAGTTGCTCACGGACGCGCGGTGGTAGTGAATAATGCAGAAGAAGCTTTGAAACAAAATACTGAAGGTGCAATTATTGTAACAATAGGTTCTGATCGTGATATGGTGCCGGCAATTGAGAAAAGTGCTGGTCTGATCACGGAAGAAAGTGGATTGACAAGTCACGCCGCGGTAGTAGGGCTCAGCTTGGGTATCCCGGTTATTGTCGGTGTAGAAAACGCGACAACTGTCATTGAAAACGGCCAAGATATTACGATGGATGCTGAATCCGGTGTAATCTATAAAGGTCACGCAAGCGTACTATAAAAACATGGCTGCTTCCGGATTATCGGTTAGCAGCCTTTTTTAGGAGGTTTTGCATATATGAGATGGCTGATCCTGTTATTTATTATTGTTCCTACTGCGGAGTTGGCACTGCTAATTTATTCTGGAAATACATTAGGATTGTTACCGACAATAGCGATAATTTTACTCACTGGAATTGGCGGCGGGTACTTAGCGAAGAAGCAAGGAACTAAAGCATGGAATGAACTAAGACATAGAATGACTACAATGGAAACTCCCGGGAACGCCTTGATTGAACTGCGCCCTAAATTTCGGACAGTTTAATAAAATACCCGCTGCTAATTAGGCAGCTATGAGATGACTTCGATATTCAATCGGAGTCATCTTTTTAAGATTCCATTGTCTTCTTGAT
>NZ_JAAOIY010000004.1 GCF_013184495.1 Sporosarcina jiandibaonis
TTTTACTCATAAAATTATCCCGCTCCTTCAAGTTAGGTATAGTATAGCGGGTTTTTTCCATAGAAAAAACCCCGAAAGGGGTACTTTTTTAAAGTGTCCGCTTTTCGGGGTTCAGTTCAATAATTCTATTCCTGTGCTTTTTCTTTATCCAGTTTTTTAACCAATAGATTTATAAACTTTCATAGTTTATTGGAGTCTGTAGTTGATTGGAGTGGAGGGTGGCGACTTCTAAGGGAATAGAGGGCAAAGAGGGAAAGAGAAAGTTCACTCTTTCCTTATCAACCGAAAGCCCCGCAGAAAGAGCCGTCACGAAGAACGCCCTTTTGCGACCGAAAAGCGAAGCGTTTGGGAGCACGGTTTTGGTGACGAGGAGACCCCGGTGATGCCCGTGGAAAGCGCCGCCCGCAACGGAAATCAATGGTCTCCAGGACGTTTTTTATTCCGAATAAAACAAGCCGTGCTTTTTTAGGTTGTCCAAGCATAAGCTTATTGTATGAAATCAGAAAGGGAGTGCGACATGTATGGTTCAATAACGAAATACATGGGGACAGCTTATACAGGTCTAGGAATCTCACATAAATACGATGAACTCATCGCATCGGCAGACGAAACGGTATTTTTGAAATGCCCGCCAACCACCGCATTATCAACAATCTTAAACAACACAGGCATGCACTTTGTAAAACGTGGTTTTGATATCGACAAATTTATGAATCCGGCACAACCAGATATTACCGACGCAGTTTTCGTCAAGGAACCCAATCTGCTATTCATTCAAGCATCGCATCCAGTAGCACTTGAACCTTCAGATATCGGAGGACGCCACCGAGTCATCAGTTTTTACGATATGTACGACGAAAAAAAGTTGCGCGAACAAAATGGATACATTGTTGAAAATCTAGCTTTAGCAGAAACGGCCTTGGATAAATCGCTTGGTGCATTGGCCGAAGCGAAAACGATTCACGATCAATGGGAAGCGCTTAATATTAAACGTATGAAGTGGCATGAACACGAACATCTGATTAAATCATTAAAAGAAGAGTTATTTGGGACAATCCGTCTAAACAAACAATCGACAATTTCACATCGGCTCATCGGATCTTTAACATCCGCCGGCGCTTGCGATTTTGTCCCCTCGATTACTAGCCAAGTAAAACGACGGATGCTGATTAAAGGG
This sequence comes from Sporosarcina jiandibaonis, assembly GCF_013184495.1. Taxonomy (GTDB): domain Bacteria; phylum Bacillota; class Bacilli; order Bacillales_A; family Planococcaceae; genus Sporosarcina; species Sporosarcina jiandibaonis. The sequence goes on from NZ_JAAOIY010000004.1 coordinate 1,178, forward strand.
CTTCCTGGAACAGGAAAGTCGACTTTGATGAGAGCGCTTGGAAAAGAGGCCGAGTCAAGAGGATTCGATGTCATTTATGGTTGGTGCGGCTTGGATCCTGCAGGTATCGACCTCGTCTTATTTCCGGAGTTGTCCATTTGTTTTCTAGATGCGACAAAACCGCATGAATACGACCCTGAACTAAAAGGCGATGAAATTGTCGATTTAATATCGATGTGCGAGGAAAACGAAGAAATCGAAGAAGAAATCCTGCCAATTAGCATCGCTTACCGAGAAAAAATTCTAGATGCAACAGGTTATATGCAAGCCTATGCGCAAGCTGAAAAAGCCGTCAAAATAACGATGGATTCGGCAATTAAAGACATCATCTTTCAAGATAAATCCCAAAAGCTTATAGCCCCGCACTGACAGGCTGAAGGACTGTATGGTACTATGAAGGCATATACAGTCTGAAAGGAAGAGTGCCTTGTCTAAAATTTTAGATGCATTTTTAACAGAAAACTTAGAAGAGCTTAAAGAAGCAGGGTTATACAATGAAATCGATCCTGTTGAAGGACCAAATGGTGCAATCATCAAAATTGATGGAAAAGAGTTAATCAATCTATCCTCGAATAACTACCTTGGGCTTTCGACAGACGAAGACTTGAAAAAGCTTGCGAAAGAAGCTATCGATAGATACGGCGTGGGTGCGGGAGCTGTTCGTTCTATTAACGGAACCCTCGATATCCATATCGAACTTGAAAAGAAACTTGCTGAATTTAAAGGAACTGAAGCGGCAATTTCTTATCAATCAGGATTTAACTGTAATATGGCGGCAATTTCAGCAGTCATGAATAAAAAGGACGCCATTTTATCCGACGAATTAAACCACGCTTCAATCATTGACGGATGCCGTTTGTCCGGCGCGAAAATTATTCGCGTAAATCACCAAGACATGGACGATCTTCGTGCGAAAGCGAAGGAAGCAACTGAATCCGGTTTATATGAAAAAGTGATGTACATTACGGACGGCGTATTCTCCATGGACGGCAATATCGCGAACCTTCCTGGAATCGTGGAAATTGCTAAAGAATTTGACCTCATCACATATGTTGACGATGCGCATGGATCAGGCGTAACGGGTAAAGGAAAAGGAACGGTCAAACATTTCGGTCTTGAAAAAGAGATCGACATGCAAATGGGAACGCTATCGAAAGCGGTCGGAGTTGTCGGCGGATATGTCGCCGGTAAACAGAACCTGATAGATTGGTTGAAAGTTCGCTCGCGTCCATTCCTATTCTCGACAGCTGTAACTCCAGCCGACGTTGCAGCAACAATCGGTGCATTGCAGCAAATTATTGATTCAACAGAACTTCACGATAAACTATGGGAAAACGGAGACTACTTAAAAGCAGGTCTCAAAAAGCTTGGCTTCGATATCGGCGCATCCGAAACGCCGATTACGCCATGTATTATCGGAGAAGAAAAGCTCTCACAACAATTTTCCAGACGTTTAATGGAAGAAGGCGTTTACGCCAAGTCAATCGTCTTCCCAACAGTGGCAAGAGGAAAAGGCCGCGTTCGAAACATGCCAACTGCAGCGCATACGAAAGAAATGCTAGACCAAGCACTTGCGATTTATGAAAAAGTTGGAAAAGAACTAAACATAATTTAATGGAACGAAATAAACCCTAGACAGCGGTAATTGTCTAGGGTTTTTCTATTTCTACTGCAGCGTATCTTTTCCCAATCGCCGCATGGTATGGAAGAGCACAAATCGTTGTATCCCGAGCGCGCTCTCAATCGATTTATTCGCTTCAATTTTAAAAGCTCCCAAATCCCTGCGCTTCTTTGCATCAGCAGCTTTTAATGAATGAATCATCCACGGAGTCCGCACTTTTTCAGAGAACTCGATGGCATCCATGAATTTTCCTTTCAAAATATAGGCATAAGCTTTGAAATAGTAGCGGTGGTCATCACTTTTTATTTTCTCGGCATGACGTAATAACGCCTGGGAATTATTCTGATGAATGGCGAGATTGGCCCCGTAAATATCATGCATATCTTCTTCGGTATATGTATTCATGATTCGTTTTAAAGCAACCTCGACATCTTGATCCGTGCCAGTCGCCAATGCATAGGAATAACCGAAAATTGGTCGCTTATGGTTATTATTGATGTAACGGCCGATTGCTTTGATCGATTTGGATTTGTAAATAATATGCGCCGGCCAAAAAGCTGTGAATACAAGATAGGAAACAATAATCAACGCAATGATAATCAACTTCGGAACGCCATACGATGTTAGGATGAAAGAAAGCAGGGCAACGACGGTAATGATGATGATAAACCGAAACACTTTCGAAAAGATAGATGGTTTTTTGTGCAAATCTCCACACCTCGAGTTTTCTTTTAGTATAACAGAACAAACAATTAAATATTGTTGTCTTTTCTGTGTGAACATTTTATAATGAAGGAAAGTTATTGTATGCATGTTTAATTAAATGAATATTTAGAGTGTCCTTTCTAAAAATACAAATGACCGCCAATGAAAGGGGTATGAATTTGAAGAAAATAATTGTCACCGGAGCCCTCGGACAAATAGGTTCCGAGCTGATTACTAAGCTTCAATCTGAATACGGTGTGAATAATGTGTTAGCTACCGACATTCGTCATCCAAATTCGGATGCAGCTGTCAAAGGCCCATTTGAAATCCTAGATGTCACGGATGCCAAAAAAATGCACGCACTTGCAAATGATTTCGGGGCAGACACCATGATGCATATGGCCGCGCTCTTATCAGCAAAGGCAGAAGAAAATCCGATGCTCGCATGGAATTTAAATATGGGGGGACTCATGAATGCGCTTGAAGTCTCCCGCGAATTAAAACTGCAGTTTTTCACACCGAGCTCGATCGGCGCATTCGGTCCGACAACTCCGAAAAAAGAAACCCCGCAAGAAACTTTACAACGTCCAACAACAATGTACGGGGTAAACAAAGTAGCGGGCGAGTTACTCTGTGATTATTATTTCAATAAATATGGTCTCGATACTCGAGGTGTCAGATTCCCGGGACTAATTTCGAATGTAGCCAAGCCGGGCGGGGGAACGACAGATTACGCGGTCGATATTTATTATAAAGCGCTTGAAGAAGGAAAATATACATCGTATATCGCAGAAGGGACGTATATGGATATGATGTACATGCCCGACGCGCTTCAAGCAATTGTTGATTTACTGGAAGCCGACCCTTCCAAACTTGTTCACCGCAACGCATTTAATGTCACAGCGATGAGCTTCGAACCATCAGAAATCGCGGCATCCATTAAAAAACAACTACCAGATTTCGAAATATCGTATGAAGTAGATCCAATCCGCCAAGCAATTGCCGACAGCTGGCCAGACGCCATCGACCCATCCGCCGCAATCAAAGAATGGGGCTTCAAAGCAGAATATAACCTCGATAAAATGACAATAGATATGCTAGAGAAATTAAGAATAAAGCTAAATAAATAACAAGCAAAACCGTGAGTATATGAACAAATAACTCACGGTTTTTTCTTGTTATTAAAGGGGAAACGACCAAAGTAGGTGCTGAAACGACTAAAGAGGTTGACGATGCGACTAAAGTGAATGTTGAAACGACTAAAGCAGATTCTCAAACGACTAAAGAGAGCGAAACGACCAAAGCGGAAGTCGAATCGACTAAAGTGAATCAGCAAACGACCAAAGCCACCCCCCGCATCACACCTGATCAATCAACCGATGACTCGCGAACCTTCCCGAACTTTATAGAATGCAGATTCATCAACACCAAACTAACAATCATCAACGGCAAACCGATAGCAATCCCGATATGAAGCGGTTCATCTAAGAACATAACGCCCAGCGCAATCGAGACAAATGGAACGATAAACGTCACCATGACCGCAAGGATTGGTCCACTTATCGAAACAATCACGTAAAAAATTACATAGCCGAGTCCCGAGCTTAAACTTCCAAGCACCAAAAGTGGTAGGAAAACAGAAGGGGACCCAAGTTGTAGAAATGCTGTCGGTTCAATCAGCAAACTAATCGGTCCATTAATCACAACAGCAATCGCAAGCGTCCAAAAACATAATTGGAGTGCAGGAATATGAGAATAGTATTTGTTCACATAAATCGAATTAAGTGCGTAACACGAAGTAGTCCCGAACATCAATAACGCATGGAACAATGAGAATTGAGCGCCGATCGCCTGTCCGGAAAAAGCAAGTAACGAAACAACTGCAATAAACCCGATAATCAAACTGAATACTTGGTTTCGCAGCGGTTTGACTTTAAGTAAGAAAACAGAAAACACGACAGCCAATAATGGAGTCGTCGCATTCAAAATACCGCTTAAGCCCGAATCGATACCTTGAAGCGCAAACCCCATAAAGTTCCATGGAATCGCGCCAGCCAAGGCGACTACAAGTAAAAACTTGGGCGTTACTTTTTTTAAGTCGATCCGATTTTTCGATCGCAATAAAAAAGGGAGTAACGCCACGATTCCAAATAAACAACGTAGAAAAACAATTGTCGTCGGTTCAAAATAATCGAGAAGCTCCTTTGTCCATAAAAAAGAAGATCCCCATAATACACTAAGAAATAATAAATATAGCACTGGCTTCATCAATCGTTCACCTATCATTCATTTGAAATTTCACTATTATATCAAAAGCGTTGTTACTCATCGTAGCATGGAAAATAACGAAATGCCGAAATAGCGGCCTAAAAATAAAAAAAGACCTCGCCATTCATCATGCGAGGTCATCATCAACCACCAACTCAAAACAACAAATGCGCAACACCCGCAACAATCGGCAGGGCAATAAGCGTACGCAATAAGAAAATCAGTACTAGATCCAAGAAGTTAACAGGTATTTTTGACCCTAACAGCAATCCGCCAACTTCCGCCATGAAAATAAGTTGTGTAACCGAAATTGTCGCAACAACGAACAACGTCAATTCAGAAGTAATCATGCCTTCTGCTAAAATTACTGGCAAGAACATGTCCGTAAATCCGACAACCATTAGTTGCGCGGCTTCTGCAGCTTCAGGTATGCCGAGTACTGATAAGATTGGCTCGAACGGTTTACCGAGTATAGCAAACACCGATGTATACTCCGCTAAAATTAGCGCGACCGTACCGAAAGCCATAACAACAGGAATTACACCAATCCACATATCAAGAACGTTTTTAAATCCATCCGCAAACGTCTTGCCAAATGAACGATTTGTATCCGCCTTTGCCAACGCATTTTCCAATCCGTGAGAAAGAGAATTATAACCCTCAGGCAACTTTTCTTCATCGCCAGTAAACGGTCGGCCATCGATATACTCTTCGGCCTTGCCGCCAAGCGGGTAAATCCGCGGCATAATGAATGCTAAAATGAGACCAGTTAACACGACAGTTCCATAGTACGGCAAGAAATAAGAACTTAGCCCGACGTAATCAATAATAACAATAGAAAATGTAATGGATACAACCGAAAATGTCGTTCCAATAATCGCCGCTTCTTTTTTCGTATAATAACCCTCTTCATATTGCTTCGCAGTCAATAAAACACCAATCGTTCCATCCCCAATCCACGAAGTTAGCGCATCAATGGAAGAACGGCCCGGCAGTTTGAATAGAGGACGCATCACTTTCACCATCATTGTCCCGAAAAACTCAAGCAATCCGAAATTGAGAAGAAGAGGCAATAGCAATCCTGCAAACAAGAAAATTGTAAACAGGAATGTGACAAGACCGTCCTCGCTCAGAAGAAGTCCGCCCGTATTTTCATTCCAAATCGCCTCAGGGCCTACTTGTAAAACAACCAGTAAAGCAAATACTGCACCGATAATTCTCGTAATCACCCAAAAAATCGACACACTAAACAAATTTGTAGTGAATGATGTATCTTCTGCATCTTTACCTTTAATCAAATAAAGTACAGAACCTAGCGCCGCAATAATAAGAATAACGGTTGCGGTCCAAGGCATAATCGGTGCGATAAACCCGGAAAGAATATCAGCCAACGTCGCAATCGGCACTTTCCAATCCCCAGTAAGTTTTACCGGTATCATAAATAATAAAATTCCAAGAATAGATGGAATAAGGAATAATAACCATGTTGATAATGTATATTTCTTCATTTCAAATATCGCCCCTAATAGTAGTCTCTAAGTTGTATATTAATACAATATAACTGCTTTATATGCATAAGTAAAGAGTAAAAATCATGTAAGCGGTTGCATTTTAATTCTAACAGAACGAGAGAGAAAATGTGACGTTTAAATGTAAAATTGACTATTCCTGAAATTGGTTAATTTTAAATGCATCATCAGTTATGAGGAATCACGGAAACATTGGCCAAAGCCGCAACGACATCGGGCTTTAGAGTGAATACCATTGCACCTGGGTTCATCGCCACAGAAACGACGGCAGATTAATCAATAAAAACCGTAAAAGCGTATCACAGCGCTCTTACGGTTTTTTCGTAGCGATTATTCAAAGTCCTTATCCCATTTATATGAGAAGAAACGTTCGTAGCGAACCCATTTCATTCGTTCTGGATCTTTCGCGGCAAGCTTTTCATCAAGTTCTTTCATCATCCATACAGTTTGAGACTCATGTGCGCGCAACGCAGCAAGTTTTTGCTCAATCGTATCCTGGATGTCATGAATTATATCGGGCGTACCTAAATCTTCTTCTGTATTATTTGCGAATGCAACCGCATAAAGCTTTGGACGGTTTGTTTCATCCATCCGGCGAATTGCTCGAACAACTGCACGTGCAGTCGCTTCATGATCTGGATGAACGGAATAGCCAGGGTAAAACGAAATGACGAGTGATGGATTCGATTCCTGAATTAGATCTTCAACAAGTTTGACCATTTTTTCATCATCTTCAAACTCTAACGTTTTATCTCGAAACCCCATCAGTCTTAAATCATCAAGTCCCATCGCTTCACATGCTTTTTCTAATTCAGCTTTACGAATTTGCGGCAATGTTTCGCGAGTAGCAAACTGCGGATTCCCGAGGTTACGACCCATTTCTCCTAAAGTAAGACATGCGTACGTAACTGGAACCCCCATTTTACGGTACGCCGCTATCGTGCCGGAAATTCCGAACGCTTCATCATCTGGATGCGGAAGGACAATAAGGACGTGGCGTTCTTTTTTTATCATGAATTTGTTCCTCCTTAATATGTGAACGGTGTTTCACTTATATGCAAGGCTACCGAAAGTTTCCCTTCATGATCAAGCCCCGCGAGTAACAGTCGATCGTGTTCGTCAACTGTGTAATGTGTAATTCCTTGTGCATAAATCCAACCGGAAGGAAGTTTTAAACCGACCCGGTGCGGAGAATCCCCAACAATCTTTCCGAGTTCGAATTTAATAACGACATTGCGAATAAATGCCCCGGCATTTAAAAAACCTTCCTTGAAATGGCTTGCATACGACCCATTTGTCGTTTCCAAATGGATGTAAACGTCTTTATTTGCGAAGGATGTGAGTAACTCCTGTACGTGTTCTTGGTTCACAATTTCCATAATATATCCTCCTAAACGAAAATCACAACTCTCCATAGTATATAGATAAAATCTCAGGATGATAAAGAAAACGACCTCGGAATCTCCGGGTCGTCGCTTGTATTTATGATATTAAACTTCTGTCGTCTTTATCGATGGTCCGCCGAATTTATTCTTAGCTCCGTGATAGACAGGTCCAACGTATTCGTTAAGCTGCCAACCATTCGCGATTGCAGCTGAAACGAATTTCTTTGCTTCAGTGACTGCTTCTTTAATATCAAACCCGTTTGCAAGATTTGCCGTAATGGAAGCAGCAAGCGTGCAACCGGCTCCGTGGTTATAATGATTTTCGCTTTTTTCCGCTTCAAGCAATGTGAAAGTTTCACCGTCAAAAAGTAAATCAGCTGCAGCGTCATGTTTGATGGTCTTTCCGCCTTTAATAAAGACGTTCTGCGCACCAAGTTCGTGAATTTTTCTCGCAACTTCTTTCATATCTTCAATGGTTTTCGGCGTTTTCATACCTGCCAATTGGCCCGCCTCAAATAGATTTGGCGTGACAACAAGTGCATTTGGAAGTAAATGTTCAATCATCGCATCGACAGTTCCAGGGTTTAACACTTCGTCTTCACCTTTACATACCATTACCGGGTCAATCACGACTTTAGAAAGTCCGGCTTCTTTAATCGCGTTACCCGCGGTTTCAATCACTTCTTCAGTACTAAGCATTCCTGTTTTTATGGCATCGATTCCTGTCGAAAGAGCAGTCGCGATTTGCGCTTTTAGTACGTCTACAGGAAGTGAATATACGCTGTGACTCCAATTAGTCGGATCCATTGTGACCACGACAGTCAATGCTGTCATGCCGTATGTTCCATGTTCTTGAAAGGTTTTCAAGTCGGCTTGAATACCCGCGCCGCCTGAAGTATCTGATCCTGCTATAGTCAATATCTTCTTTAATGTCATTTTGAAGTCCCCTTTTATTGGAATGGAATCAACCTTTATTTTATCAAATTAATATCAAACTACAAATTTCGGATATCACCCGCGGTTATTAATTTAAACATCGCGTAACTAAATAAGCCGGAAATAATGATGAAAATGACTGCGATAATCCAATATCCGTAGAACAGTAAAGCTGTAGAAAGTCCGACAAGGGCTATTATTCCGAGTGCAATGAAAGCTAAAAAAACTGTGAATCCGATACTTTTCGCACGTTCAGTAACATGTTCTCCATTTTTCGTCGCTTCGGTAATTTTGATCAATTTATTTCTCATGTTCATATCGGACATATCGAATCCCTCCAAGAATAGTTTAGCACTAAATTCTAGTTGTTGAAACTTCGATTTTGCTATAATGTGAGTAGAATAGATTCAGATGAAAAGGAGGGTTTTTATGTCGAAAAATGAAAGAATAGATGAGATTGAACGGCTCCTGAAAGAATTAAAAGCAAGTGAAGAAGAAACAGCCGTCACAGTAGAAGAAACGGGAAATCATCAATCAGGCTTTTGGAAAGTCGGGAAACTATTCTTTTCTGTCTGGAAGAAATCGTTTTTGATCATAGCCCTTCTAATGCTAACGTTAATCATTGCGTTGCCGTTTGCGACGTTTTATTTCTTGAAAACAGGGAGCACATTCACGGAAGAAAAAGGCGTGTTTTTAGAGCAAATAAAAGACTTGAATGAGCTCGCGACAGCAGAAGCCTATACCAAGGTGATTATTGAACGACAAGACAATACAGTATTCGGCAAAGACATCGGACTGAACCTCCCTGGCACGAAGCGTCAACTTTTAGTCGTCATTCCGGGATCTGTGAAAGCCGGCGTGGATTTATCCGGATTATCGAATGACGATATCGTTTTCAATGAAGTGAAAAAAACGGCCAAATTGACTTTGCCGCACGCAACATTTTTGGGCGGCGCTGAAATATTCTTCGATAACGTCGAGATTTATTCATATGAAGGTTTATTCCGTGAAAAAGCCAATATCGAAGAAGCCTATGAATTGGCCGAAGAAGCCAAAAAGCTAATTCTAGAAGAAACGGCTGGACAAGGTGTTTTGCAAATGGCAGAAAAAACCGCTGAAAAGACATTGCGAGAAATGTTTTTATTCGCGGGCTATGATGTAACGATTGAGTTCAAGGAGTGACAAAGTGAGCATCGAGATTTTCGGGAATGATTGGGACGACGCTTTGCATGTAGAATTTACGAAACCATATTATGCGAAGCTTCGCCAGTTTTTGAATAAAGAATACGCTGATGAGACGATTTATCCACAGCAAGATGATCTATGGACAGCTTTCAAATTAACACCATTTAATGATGTGAAAGCCGTCATTTTAGGACAAGATCCCTATCACGGACCTGGACAAGCGCACGGCTTAAGCTTTTCCGTAAAACCGGGCGTGAAAATACCGCCTAGTTTGCGAAATATGTTTAAAGAACTCGCGGAAGATATAGGATGTCCAATTCCGAAAGATGGCACGCTTACCGGCTGGGCTAAACAGGGTGTTCTTATGATGAATACCGTCTTGACAGTGAGGGAAGGGAAAGCCCATTCCCACAGAAATAAAGGATGGGAATTATTTACCGATGAAGTCATTCGGAAGTTATCAGATAGGGAAAAACCAATCGTATTTATCTTATGGGGGAGGCCCGCGCAGGAAAAGAAAAAGCTGATCGATGTTTCTAAACACGCCATTATCGAATCATTTCACCCGAGCCCATTAAGCGCAAGCCGCGGCTTTTTGGGAAGCAAACCCTATTCAAAAGTAAATGCCGTGTTGAAATCTTGGAATGAAGAGCCGATCAATTGGTGCCAAACAAGCGACATTCTTTAATTCGAACGGAACGCGTGATAAGGTAAAGTGACACTATATATTCGAAAGACAAAGGGATGATAATGTATGATTTCCTACAATCAAGTATTGCTTGAAATGGAGCGCCAACTAGCTGCCGCCAAAAATACTGAAGATGAACGTGAAATGAGGGAAGCCCTCGCTGCGATCAGATCGCTTTGTGAAGTCGCACTCGGGGGAAAACCTAGAAATGATGAAAAGGTGATTCCAAAAATGCTATCATCGCATTCAGTTCAACCACTTACACCAATCCAATCGCTTGAAGCGAAGCCGATGGAGGAAGAAGGAGCAAACGGCGGCTCGATATTCGATTTTTAACAAATAGATAGAAGGTAGGAATAGATATGCCATTTTTCATTATTGCCGGCGCGGTGAACGCGGCAATCGCCGTCATGCTCGGCGCATTCGGTGCGCATGCATTGAAAGAGAAACTATCCGAACATTACTTAGCCATTTGGGAAACTGCCGTTCAGTATCAAATGTTTCACGCCCTCGGCTTGATTGCCATCGGAATATTGATGAGTTCATCATTAATAGGTCCGATTACTCAACTGACATGGGCAGGGTGGCTACTACTTGCCGGAATCATTATTTTCTCGGGCAGTTTATACGTTTTGAGCCTATCGGGCATCGGTGTTCTTGGTGCCATCACGCCAATTGGCGGCGTCGCATTCATTATCGGATGGATTATGCTCATCATCGCAGCGCTAAAATTCTCAAATTAAAAAACTTCCGCTAGCCATAATCAGGCAAGCGGAAGTTTTTTTTCATACTTGACGCGGTTGCATCGTTTGCGGAAAATATTTCACTTCGCCTTCAAACTCTGCAAAATCAAAGTAAATCATCGGGAAAAGGAATTCGTTACCCGTTGCTGTTTCATGGACGATGACGTGATCACGGCCGGCGGCAACTACGTACCCGGTGACATTCCTCACGTTCAAAGCCTCTGCAATTGTATGTTGAAATGAAAAGTGGAAAATCCCTGGATTACCGATATTTAACCGTAAAATGTTTTCGATGTACGATTGTTCCCCCATGGGTAGACCAGTCGGTATTCCGCTTGGAATTGGGGGCGGGACCATCAGCTGTTGCATAGGCTGCACTGGTTGCATCGGCTGTTGCATTTGTTGCATTTGTTGTTGCATGGGCTGCATCTGCTGCATATTCTGGTTCGGCATTCTTGGTTGTTGAAGATTTGGGTTCCAATAATATTGGACCATTCATTCATCCTTTCATTGTATGTTAAAACATGTGGACGCTTTAAATCTATCAAGTTAAACTGTCGGACATACATCTACGAGCGGAGAAAAAAAGCAATGCGACTTGTAACGGCCAGTATTCCATTGACCATACCACTGAGCCGGGCAAGCGCCTGTCGGCATGAAAAACCATAACGAACGGGTAGCGGGATGAAAACGTTCGCCAGCGAGAACTCTTCTGGCAAGTAGTATATCTTGCGGACGCGCACGTTGGTAAAAGTAGCCCTTTGTTGTTGCTTCAAAGCCCCCAGGTCGTTGGAATACCATCTGTTGCAAGGTACGAATATCGGTGAAATCGAGGCAGTCACCAAGCACGCGGTTTACGCCAACGTTTCCGACCATGAGCATGCCAAGCTGGCCATCTCCTTCCGCTTCGGCGCGCATTAACCGGGCTAGTAATTCGACCTCTGCCGTATTGTGAGCAATCACTGCCAAAGAAAAACCTCCTCACGTAAAAGATATGCAAAGGTCGATATAAAGATGACAAAAAGCATGAATCCCTATGGTAAACTATGGGAAAGGGGGATTTCTTATGCACATAGAAAACACCATTCCAGACTTTTTAGCAGTATATGAATCAAACAAAGATTTTAGAATGCCTGATTTGGAGAAGAATATATATGGATACTCCGAAATATTTGATCAATACTTTCCGAATCACTGTCCGAAAACAGAGGAACGTCTTCAGATAATAGCAAAATATCCATCCAAAATCGATGACATCCGTAGAATTTCAGAACAGCTTCCAACGATTATTAAAGACATTGAAGCGCTCGCCCGCAGGAAAGCGTCCGCCCGGAACGGAATCAACGATCCATATAAAAAACGAGTACTCGAATAAAGAACTCAAGTACTCGCCAAAATTATAATTGTTAATTAGTTAAATCTTAAAAAACTCAGTAGTCTTATCGCCATCTAAAATCGTACCAACGAAAAACGATCCGAACTCGGCATAACGCGCGCTCGCTTCATCAAAACGCATTTCATAAATGATTTTCTTGAACTGAAGAACGTCATCTGAGAACAACGTAACGCCCCACTCAAAATCGTCGAAACCGACAGATCCTGAAATGATTTGTTTGATCTTACCAGCATAACTACGACCAATCATACCGTGATCGTACATCAACTTTCTGCGCGTCTCCATATCAAGCATGAACCAGTTGTCGTCGCCGTCGCGCTTTTTATCCATCGGGTAAAAACAGATATACTGGCTGCGTGGCAATTCCGGATATAAACGTCCGCGAACATACGGGTTTTGATACGGATCTTCATCCGACTCGCCTGCAAGATAGTTTGACAACTCAACTACAGAAACATAAGAATACGCCGGGATTGTAAAGTCCGCAATCGCGAGCTTATTGAACTCCGTCTCAAGCTCTTGTAATTCATCCATTGTCGGACGCAAAATCATCAGCATGAAATCCGCTTTTTGCCCAACAACTGTATAGAAAGCATGGCTGCCTGTTTTTTCATCATGTGCTTTTTGGAGCTTGTCCAGATATTGATGAAACTCATCAATTACAGTTTGGCGTTCTTCCTCAGAAATTGTCTTCCAAGACGACCAGTCCATCGTGCGAAGATCGTGTAATGCGTACCATCCATCGAGCGTAACTGCTGCTTCATTCAAAATAATTCAGACTCCTTCATAAAAAATTTTGCTTACTAAGAATAGTTTAGCACAATTGAATAGAAAACTACTTGTCGGGCGGTCTTTGTCATGAATTCGACAAAGTGTGTCACTGTATACCGGCAGTCAAATCGTGTATGCTAGATGTATAAGAAAAGGTTGAAAGGTGGACTATTAATGACTGATTTATTCAGTGAAATTCAAGAAAGTTTAAAAGGGACCCAAAAGACAATTGTATTGCCTGAGGGAACCGACGAACGCATACTTCAAGCGGCAGCACGCTTACAAAGCGAAGAACTTGTGCAGCCGATTTTACTCGGGAACGAAGACGAAGTGAAAAGTGCCGCTTCCGCAGCCGCTATAAATATCGAAAACATCTCAATTATTGACCCCGCTACAGCGCCTTATTTTGACGAACTTGTTGATCAATTCGTCGAACGCAGACAAGGCAAAAACACAATCGAGCAGGCAAGAGAGCTCCTTCTAACAGTAAATTACTTCGGTACTATGCTTGTCTATTCAGGACGCGCGGAAGGGCTAGTTAGCGGAGCTGTGCATTCTACAGCAGACACAGTTCGCCCTGCACTACAAATCATACGCACAAAACCAGGAATATCAAGAACCAGCGGCGCTTTCATCATGATGAAAGGCGAAGAAAGACTCGTCTTTGCAGATTGCGCAATTACAGTCGCACCGAATTCGCAAGAACTAGCAGAAATCGCAGTTGCAAGTGCGAAAACAGCCAGTTCATTCGGGATAAATCCTCGTGTCGCCATGCTGTCATTTTCAACAAAAGGTTCTGCTGTGACAGAAGAAACGACAAAAGTAGCCGATGCTGTCGCGATAGCAAAAGACATTGATCCGGACTTAACGATAGACGGAGAATTCCAGTTCGATGCGGCGTACGTTCCAGAGGTCGCTATCAAAAAAGCGCCCGATTCAATGATTCAAGGCGATGCGAACGTGTTTGTTTTCCCATCACTTGAAGCTGGCAACATCGGGTACAAATTAACAGAAAGACTTGGAGGGTACGAGGCAATCGGACCAGTTTTACAAGGGTTAAACGCGCCAGTCAACGATTTATCTCGTGGTTGTTCCGCTGATGACGTGTACAAGCTAAGCCTATTGACCGCAGCTCAAAGTCTTTAATCAGGAGAATTAATGATGTCATCATATGAATCTTATTTACGCATCCCCGAATGGCGGTTTTTGGATGAATCGATTAGCGCGCAAAAGCGTTCCGCTCTCGAATCATTCGCCGCGGACGATACGCTTTGCCATCTCGTCGGACAACAGATGAGCATCCCTGCGGTTCGAACTTGGGTTCACGATAAAACAATCGTCCTCGGTATTCAAGATCACCGGCTTCCGAACATTTCGGAAGCTACTTCACTATTAGAGAATGCAGGTTATCAATCGATTGTCCGGAATTCTGGCGGTTTAGCAGTCGTCTTGGATGAAGGAGTTTTAAATGTTTCGATGGTCCTTTCCGAGCAAAACACATCGATTGATATTCCGACAGGTTATGAAATCATGCTGGAATTCGTCAAGCTGCTATTTCCAGAAGCGGGCGACCGAATTCAAGCCTATGAAATTGTCGGCTCGTATTGTCCGGGCTCCTATGATTTAAGTATCGAAGGATTAAAATTTGCGGGGATTTCACAACGAAGACTTCGACAAGGAATCGCTGTCCAAGTGTATTTATGTATTGAAGGAAGCGGCGCAAAACGTGCGGAGTTGATACGTGAATTATACGAAGCAGGATTAAACGGTGAAGAAACGAAGTTTGTCTATCCAACGATAAAACCAGAAGTGATGGCATCCCTTTCTGAACTGCTTAATCTCAAACTGACAGTCAGCGATGTAAATGTCCGTGTTCAAATGTTATTGCGCTCACTTGCTGAAAATGTTGTTACAGGCGGATTTCGCGACGACGAAATGGACATGTACGCATTTTATTTGAACCGAGTCGTAGAGCGCAATAAAAAAATGCTCATAAAATAATTACTTTTAACTTATCAAAAAAAAGCCACCAATCAGTAGCTGATTGGTGGTTCTTTTGATACGAGATTTCCGTTTTGTTCCATTTGGAAAACAGGCGCGGTACGTTCTTCTTCACTGTCAAGCGTGACTAGCCTGCGAGCGCGGTTCATGATCTGAACAAATGCTTCGTAATCGGAACGAAGTGTTTCATTCTCGTTTTTGAGCTTAGTAATTTCCTTTTCAAGCTGTTTAATAGTGTCGTTTGCTGCTTTTGCCGTTTGTCTCCACCGGAAAGACTCGCTATCTCCCGCACCTGAATGATGCAGGCGGACAAGGTAAGCGATGACCGTATCTAGCGTTAGTGCAGATAGTGGAACCGCCACCCTATTATCCTCGTTGCTTCCTTGTGTAGGTGTGTATAATTGTTGACCGCGTCTCTTGAAATCTTTACCAAGCATGCGAATCGCTTGTTTTCTTTCTTTTTTGGCATCCTCGAGTTCTGCTTCATAATCGCGTCTAACCACTGCGTTCCATCTAAATCCACAAGCAGCTGCCGTACGATTTAAAGCATCACCGACTTCTTCAAAGGCGCTTAATTGCGTACTACCTTCTCGAACGTGTCGAAGTACTGTCTCTGCCAATAAAACATCATTTTCTTCCATCCAAGCATCCTGCCTAACTTTCACCATAGTAGTGCCTCCCTGCCATGTTCATAATCTCTTTCTATCGATAGTGTGTACATCGAATCGCTATTTTATTCACTTGATAAATTCATTGTGTCCAGATTTTTATTATTTCATTCTGATTTCACGCTTTATGAGCCGACTTTTTTTGAGTACAATAGAATTAGGGAGTAACGGAGGTGCGAAATGGACTATAAAAATGAAAAGTTAATTGAAGAAAAAGTGTTTAAAGATCCGGTTCATCGCTATATTCATGTCCGTGACAAAGTGATTTGGGATGTGATCGGGACACGCGAGTTCCAACGTCTCCGCCGGATTAAACAACTCGGGACTACATATCTGGTCTTTCACGGAGCCGAACATAGCCGATTTCATCATTCGCTCGGCGTTTATGAAATCGTTCGGCGGATCGTAGACGATGGTTTCAGCGGCCGGCCAGAATGGGATGATGAAGAACGTCTCGTCACGCTATGTGCGGCGCTTTTGCATGATTTGGGACATGGTCCATATTCACACGCTTTTGAAAATGTTTTCGATCTTGATCATGAAAAATTTACGCAAGCAATTATACTCGGTGAAACTGAAGTGAATGCGGTACTCAAAAAAGTATCGCCAACCTTTCCGCAAAAAATTTCAGATGTCATTGGAAAAACTTATCCTGACAAACTTGTCGTTAGTTTAATTTCGAGTCAAATTGACGCCGACCGAATGGATTATCTACAACGAGATGCTTATTTTACAGGCGTTTCTTACGGCCATTTCGATATGGAACGAATATTACGCGTGATGCGACCGACAGAAGAACAAGCAGTTGTTAAATCCAGTGGAATGCATGCTGTAGAGGATTATATAATGAGCCGCTACCAAATGTATTGGCAGGTCTATTTTCATCCTGTTTCCAGGAGCGCGGAAGTTATTTTAAAGAAAATACTCCATCGAGCTAAATATTTATTTGAAACGGGGTACGAGTTCAAGCAAAAACCGGTCCATTTCCAAACGTTTTTCGATAAAACATTGGTATTGGAAGACTATATCGCTCTTGATGAGGGCGTTATGACGACTTATTTTCAAATGTGGACGAAAGAATCGGACCCGGTCCTCGCCGATTTAAGTAGTCGGTTCCTTAACCGGCGCCTCTTTCAATACGTGGAATTTAACCCGGCGATTGAATATGAAAAGATGCATGAAATCAAAAAACTTTTTATAGAAGCAGGGATCGATCCAGAGTATTACCTTGTGGTCGACTCGTCATCGGATTTGCCATATGACTTTTATAGACCGGGGGAAGAGAATGAGCGGCTTCCGATATTTTTAAAAATGCCAAACGGCGAGCTAAGTGAAATATCGCGTTCTTCCGATATCGTTGAAGCGATTTCAGGAAAACGCAGAACAGATCATAAACTTTATTTCCCAGAGGATTTGCTAGAAGCGGGAAAAGCAGAAAATCCGTTGTATCGTCAAATTTTAAAGATGTTGAAAAACTAGAAAGGGTGGGCAACTTGTTGCAAGAACACGCAAAAATCGTGCAATTCATTTCATTGGCCGGAGAAGTAACAGGACGAAAAAAACTTCAGAAAATGATTTACATCGCAAAAAAGATGAATTTCCCTTTCTCGGAGAAATTCGAACTACATATGTATGGTCCTTATTCGGAGGAATTGACATTACGAGTGGAAGAATTATGCGAGATGGGTTTTCTGGATGAAGAGCGCATCGACAAAGGCGCCTATTTTCAATACCAATACAATGTATCCGGAGAGGGAGAGCGGTTTCTAGAAACGGCCGGCAAAGTGCCAGGCAGCCTTTCGGATTTCATTCAAAAAATGCAAGTGAAGAGTTCGCGTTTTCTAGAGTTGGTCTCAACGCTTTTATACTTCGACCATTTCGAGAAAAAGGAACAAATTGAAAAAGTTCAAGTTGTGAAAAACAAGCTGAAGTTTTCCGAAAAAGAATTCGAAGAGGCATTCGTATTTTTAAAGGACTTGGAGTTTATTTCAAATAAAAAATAAAATGGCATTTGCAAGAATAATAAAAGCTGGCTACCAGTGACGAATCGTCGTGGTGCCAGCTTTTATTTTGGATGAATCATTCATCAACAGGGCGTTTTCCAGCTACGGAATAATCATTTTTTGACATTTCTTCAATGAAAACAACGACATTCTCCGCAGGTGCACCTGTCGTTTCTGAAACAGCTTCTGTCACTCTTTCACAAAGTGCGCGTTTTTGCTCATCAGTACGACCTTCGAACATTTTCACAGTCACATATGGCATTTTCTTTTCCCTCCTCCAAAGTATTCAGTATACTAATGATACTATCAGAGTTGGAGGGGTAAACAAATGGGAAATGAAAAACCAAAGCCGAAAATGGGTTTTACAATCATAAAAGATGATCCGACAGACGGTCATAAAGGATTCGGAATAGGGTCATTGTCATTGGAAAATGTATCGCCAGTCATTATCGACGTTGAAGAAGAAATAGCGACGATTGAAATTGGCGCGATGCATGCGAGAAGCCCTCTCGAACGAGGCATTCGATTTTTACCGACACGCGAAGAGTCCGCGAATGGGAAACCCTATTGGCTGATCTGGGTGACCATTGATTATAAAGAGGATGGCCCATATTATTCAGGAGTGACCGCATGTGAAATGGTGATCGACCGATCCATTCGCCGGGGTTATAAAAATTTCGTAGATCATATGAATCGCATGGATCGCTCGATGAAAGGAAAAATCATGGTCGACAATATGGATGACACGTCGAAACGCGTACTTGCAGACTTTTTAAAAGAACATAACGAAGAAATGTGGAACCGAAGCAATCCGGAATTACATGATGGACTTCGTGTATAATCGTCAAGATTATGAACAAATATCGACGTTTTTCGATAACTTTCGTCAGGATAGTTGAATGTCCGGATAAAAGAAAGTACACTAATTAATAGCTTGCAAATGTAAGCTAGGACTACCGATTAGTTCTTGTGAGCACATTTAGGACATCAAACCAACCCAAGCATGATTTTCTATTTGTGTAAGCGGTTCTAAAAGGTGAAAAAAGCTTCCACTCCCTTGAGATCAGGGAATGGGAGCTTTTTTAATCTTTGCGTTTAGTCGTTTTAACAAGTGTTTTAGTCGTTTCTCGGCCGCATTAGTCGTTTTGAGGGCTAGTTTAGTCGAATCGACATCAACTTTGGTCGTTTTACCCTCATTATTGGTCGTTTTGCAAAAAACGCCGCATCACCGCGTCAATCAAAAAATGAAAAAGGGAATAAATTGAAGCCGCCGTCGTCATTGGAATTATGTTTTTCTTGCAATGATTTATCCGTGCATAATTTTTGGGGCATATCTTTTTCCTTCACATAGACGAGTCGCTGCTTTTCGCACTCCGTTACGGCGAGGCCTCCCGTTTCAACATCGATAATAACGCCGTTCACCCCATCAGGCGGAATGAATGATTCAACGGGCTTGCCACTATGCGCCGCCTCCATAAATTCAATCCATATTTTTTTCGATGCGGCTTTATCCTCTACACTTTCCAGACGCAAGTCAACATCATAACCTGTCCAAATCCCGGCTGTTAAAGAAGGCGAATAGCCGATTAGTTGTTGATCCCAAAGTGTCGTGCCTGATTTCGCTGCATAAGGTCTCGTCATTTTGGGGCGCATCGACAACCCTGTAGAAGGTAAGTGATCATTGAAAACGGGATCGAACATTCCGGTTAACAGATGCGTTAGAACGAATGCATCTTGCTCGGAAAGAACGCGTTTGACTTTTTTGGTCGGTTTTTCGTAAACAACTTTTCCTGTCGCATCTGTTATCGAACGAATCGTAGTCGCTTCAATATCTAATCCGCTTGCCGCGATCCGACTGAATGCATTCGTTATTTCGTATAAAGATACTTCAGTAGTGCCTAAAGCAACCGCGGGCGTCGCTGGCAATTCCACGTCCAAACCAAGCCGATTGGCCATGCTTTGGTAGTTTTTAAATCCAACTTCTTCAAGCGTCTTGACCGCAAACACATTATCGGAAATGGCCAAAGCTTGGGCAAGCGAAATCGGATGTGACGCAAATTTTCCATTCACATTTTTCGGTTCGTAAGTCTTTTCACCATACGTGAAAATAGTTTTTTCCGGGAACAAAAACGTCAGCGGATTAAACCCGTTTTCCAATGCAGCCGCATACAAGATCGGTTTCATAGCGGAACCGGGTTGGCGTTTCGCTTGCGTTGCCCGATTAAAAGGGCTTTCGTTATAGTCCACGCCGCCAACAAGCGAAGTTACGGCGCCGCTTTTTGGTTCAATGGAGATGAAGCCGACTTGAAGTCCGCTTTCAGGCATCCATTTTTCAATAACTTCTTCCGCTGTTTTTTGATGGTGTTGATCGAGCGTCGTCCGAATTGTCCATCCGCCTTCTGCGGGCGAGCGGCCCTTCTCCGAAAGAATGTTTTCAGCTTCTCGCCACACTTCATCCAGAAAATAAGGGGCGACGCGCTTAGAGTCAACCCATTCTTCTGCCTTCAATACAATTGGAACTTCCACGGCGCGTTTTGCCTGGGCTTCCGTGATGAATCCTTGTGCTTTCATCAAAGCTAAAACAAGCTCTTTCCGTTTTTGTGAATTATTCGGATGGTCAACAGGCGAATAAATGGAAGGTCCTTTTGCAATCGCGGTGATGACCGCTGATTCTTCTAACGTCAAATCTTTCGCGGATTTTCCAAAATAATACTTGCTCGCCGCTTCCACGCCGTACATCCCATGTCCGAAATAAACGGTGTTTAAATAACCTTCTAAAATCGTATCTTTTTCATAAAATAACTCCAACCGATATGCATAAAGTGCTTCGTTAATCTTTCTAGTCCATGTTTTTTCATGTGTCAAATAGAGATTTCGGGCATACTGTTGAGTAATCGAACTTGCGCCTTCAGCCTTTCTTCGCGTTTTCACATCTTTCAAAACGGCGCCAGCAATTCGTTTATAATCAAATCCATGATGCTCGTAAAAGTTCCGGTCTTCAGTAGCAATGACCGCATCTAGTAAAAACGGAGAAATTTCATCCAAACCAACCCAATACCGCCGCTCTGCGGTGAACTTGTCGCCGATTTGACGGTCATTATTGTCCAAAAAAACAGATGCTGTCGGAACAATGAGCGATGGAGCTCCGGCTATTTGTGCATATAATCGGAGCGACCCATATAATGTGAGCATAGCGGTAAGCATTGTCAAAGTAAGTAACAAAATCCTGCGCCAAAACATTCGTCTTTTTTTATTTTTTACATAAACCGTACGTCGCATAAAATCCCCCGTTCCGTCCATGTTGTTCTTTGTAGTATGCGACGCAAATCAATAGATTAAACGGAAATTATTGCTTAATTTAACAAAACTAACGACCTTAATTGGAATATTACGCAGGAAAACGCTATAATAAGAGGATATTTTTATGAAGAAGGTGAACGAGGTGGAATCGAAAAAGATAGGTCAACCTGTACGCATTCGGCTTCATTCATCAATCCGGCATCCAGGACAGGAAATCGAAACACATGAATTACAAGCGACGGGTCGATTAATAGAAAAAGCGAACGCATTCTATTTAAAATACGATGAAAATCATAATGGAGACAAAATCCAAACGACATTGAAAATGAGCGACCGGGATGCGCTCATTATGCGAAGCGGTGCAGTTAAAATGCGCCTTCCATTTGACACCGAGCACAACCGAGTCGGTGAATATGGTAACGGACCGGCAACGTTCGAATTACAAGTAAAAACAAATCATCTTGAATTCACGAGAGAAACAACAGATAAAAGCGGTCAGTTCATTGTTCACTATGAATTACATACAGAAGGATCGCTCCTCGGAACTTACAAATTAAACATCACCTATATGGAGGGAACAAAATGAACGCAGTCGAACAAATTCAACAAAAAGTAAAATCAGCAATACATGAAGCAATCCTTCTGGCAAAATTGACAGAAGAGGAAAATATACCAGCAATCATGCTAGAAACGCCGAGAAATAAAGAAAACGGCGACTATGCGACGAATATCGCGATGCAACTCACAAAAATAGCCAAGAAACCACCACGTGCAATCGCGGAAGCCATCGTTGAACATATCGACAAAGAAAGTGGATCTATCGAGTCTATCGATATCGCGGGTCCGGGTTTTATCAACATCACATTGAAAAAAGATTATTTACAAGAAGTTGTGAAAACAGTTCTTGATCAAGGCGCGGAATACGGCCGCAGCAATGCAGGCAACGGTGAAAAGATCCAAGTGGAATTCGTTTCTGCGAATCCAACCGGGGATCTTCATTTGGGGCATGCGCGCGGAGCATCAGTCGGGGATTCCCTTAGCAACGTGCTAGACTTTGCGGGCTATGATGTTCACAGAGAGTATTATATTAACGATGCAGGCAGTCAAATCGACAATCTCGCGCTATCCGTTGAAGCACGATACTTCCAAGCCCTCGGTGAAAATAAGGAAATCCCTGAAGACGGCTACCATGGTCAAGACATTATCGATATTGCCGGGAAGCTCGTTGAAGAATTCGGCGATAAATATAAAAACATGCCAGAAAAAGAACGCTATGAATTTTTCCGTGACTACGGATTGAAATATGAACTTGAAAAATTAAAAACAGACTTGGAAAACTTCCGCGTGCCATTCGATAATTGGTTTTCAGAATCTACATTATACGGTAGCGGAAAAATCGAAAATGCGATGAACAAACTTCGTGAGAACGGTCATATTTTCGAAGAAGACGGCGCAACTTGGTTCCGTTCAACGACATTTGGCGATGACAAAGACCGTGTTTTGATTAAAAAAGACGGATCCTTCACATACATCACGCCGGATATCGCGTACCATGAAGACAAAATCCAACGCGGCTTCGACAAGCTCATTAACATTTGGGGAGCTGACCACCACGGCTATATTCCGCGAATGATGGCAGCGATCGAAGCGTTAGGATACGAAAAAGATAAGTTAGAAGTAATCGTCGCACAGATGGTGCATCTGTACAAAGACGGCGAGCGCATGATGATGAGTAAACGTACTGGAAAAGCAGTTACCTTACGTGAGCTTGTCGAAGATGTCGGCCTCGATGCCGTTCGCTATTTCTTCGTGATGCGGTCCGGAGATACGCAAATGGACTTCGACCTCGACCTCGCAGTTTCCGAGTCCAATGAAAACCCGGTGTACTATGCACAATACGCACACGCGCGAATCTCTTCGATTCTTCGACAATCAAAAGAACTAGATTTGCATCCATCAGCAGAGAACGCTGCATTATTAACTGCAGAACGTGAAATTGATTTGTTGAAGAAAATTGGCGATTTCCCGCAAGTAGTAGCGGACGCAGCTAGAATGCGCGCACCGCATCGCGTAGCAACTTATATTCAAGAACTAGCGGCAACATTCCATTCATTTTACAATGCCGAAAAAGTCTTGGACCCTGAAAACCGCGAACTATCCGAAGCGCGTCTCGCATTAATCACAGCAACACGCACAACCATCGCAAACGCCCTAAAACTAATCGGCGTATCAGCACCAGAAAAAATGTAATCACTTATACCACCACACCCGAGAATTTGTTGATGACAGTTTCTGGGTGTGGTGGTTTTTTGTAATTTAATTTAATCGGTGATATGAAAATTGGGATTACTATGATATTTTTGTAGTGAGTGTTAACGAACGTGGCACGCACTAAATAATATTTTATATTTAGTGAAGATAGTTGATTGGAGTGGAACGCGTCCGCCCGGAACGGAAATCAACGGTCTATATAAAAAACATATACTTGAATAATGAATTGTTTAATTACACAGTAAAGGTCGGATCGATTCGTTGACCTTACAATGAGGGGGGATGTTTATGCGGAAACTAATATCAATCCTATTGATTACAGTCGGTGCTGGCCTATGCCTTTTAGCAGCCTGGCAATTTAGCGTTTCCTATTTTCAACAAGACAAAATGTTGGAAGAAGCAAAAGCATTTGTCTCTGATGAAATTATCTCACGCGACGATCTAACAGCTGGAAATGCTGAACTCCTTGATTATAGCGACCTGAAAAAAGGCGATTCAATCGGTATTTTGTACATCCCGCGTTTAGACCGTGAAATCCCTATTATAGAAGGAACGCATGAAGACGAATTAGCCAAAGGTGTCGGACATTTCAGCGGCACCGCATTACCCGGTCAAAATGATCAAATCCTATTATCGGGCCATCGCGATACCGTGTTTCGCCAGTTCGGCGAACTTGAAAACGGCGATGAAATACACGTCAAAATGAAAAATGGAACATTTGTCTATACAATTTACGACACAGACATCGTCGACGCCGATGATCGAACCGTGATTCGTTCAACAGCACCCGATGAAATATTAACGTTATCCACATGCTATCCATTTTCCTATATTGGAAGCGCGCCGGATCGGTATATCATCTATGCGAAATGAGTTTAAATGTCCTCGACACAATAGTAATTTGTAGTATACTAATAATCGACCATACAAAAACATATCCAAGCATAAAGGTGCCTCGCTGTAACGAACGAGGTTAAAAGGGAAGTCGGTTTAATTCCGACGCGGTCCCGCCACTGTAAGTGTGAGCAATTCGCAAAACGTCACTGGAAATCTCCGGGAAGACGCGAAACGCTATGAGCACGAGCCAGGAGACCTGCCTTTATGAATCTGCCAAAACCTACGAGGAATAGGATTGGTGAAAATCTGCCCATTTTGGTGCTAGATTTTTACTGACATTATTCCTCCGTGCGATACGGGGGATTTTTATTTGGGAAAAATGGAGGAAAACAGAATGAAGAACTTATGGAAGTTAATGCTTACGTCGGTATTGGCAGTATTTTTGCTAGCTGCATGCGGAGGAAATGCGGCAGACGATAAACCGAAACAAAACGAAACAAATACAGAAAATGCAACCGGGGAAAAAGCAGAATTCCCGGTGACATTGACGGACGCGGTGGGCAAAGAAGTTACGATTGAGGCGGCTCCAACAAAAATCGTCTCAATGATTCCGAGCAACACAGAGATTTTATTTAGCCTTGATTTAGCGGATGAAATCGTCGGTGTCAGCGATTATGATGATTATCCAGCAGAAGCTGCTGAAAAAGAAAAAATCGGCGCAATGGAATTTAATGTTGAAGCGATCATTGCTTTGAATCCTGATATCGTTTTTGGACATGAATCAGCATTCGGAATGTCTGAAGAAGGATACCAACAAATTCGCGACGCGGGAATTCCTGTATTTGTCGTGAAAAATGCACTGAACTTTGAAGAAACCTATGAAACGATTGAAACAATTGGTAAAGCAACAGGCAAAACAAATGAAGCAACTGAAATCATCGATACTATGAAAGCAAAAGTCGATGAAGTTGTCGCGAAAGTAAAAGACGTAGATGCGAAAAAGACCGTATTTGTCGAAACTTCACCGGCCCCTGAAATTTACACGCCAGGTGCCAAAACATTCACACAAGAATTGCTCGAATTAGTTGGTGCAGAAAATGTTGCAGCAGACCAAGAAGGCTGGGTTCAAATGGATCCAGAAGAAATCGTTAAAAGAAACCCGGATGTCATCGTCGTCATGTACGATTACATAGACACAGCTGTTGAAGATGTTTACGCACGTGACGGCTTCGACACAATTACAGCGATCAAAGAAAAAGCAGTCGTTCAAGTTGATGAAAATATCACTAGCCGTACAGGTCCGCGACTTGCTGAAGGACTCGAAGCATTTGCAAAGGCAATATATCCAGAGGTTTTCGGTGAATAAATCAAGCATCGCCTACATCGTATCCATCGCCACACTCGTTGTGGCGATTTGGCTCGGTGTATCAATCGGTACGGTGGACATTCCATTAAGCACTTTTTGGAATAAAGGAGCGGACGAAATCGCGACAAATATCCTGTGGAAAATCCGCATGCCGAGGGTTCTATTAGCAGGACTTGTCGGCGCATCATTGGCAATTGCCGGCGCGGCGTTCCAAGGACTCCTGAAAAACCCGCTTGCAGATCCCTACACACTCGGAGTGTCATCCGGCGCCTCGGTTGGTGCTGTGATGACACTCTTTTTCGGCTTATCGCTTCCGATTCTAGGCGCATACACGTTGCCTGTTTTCAGCATGATTGGCGCGGCGCTGACAATGTTTCTTGTTTTAGGCTTCGCAAGACTCGTCGACAGAGCCATGAAAATGGAAACCATTATATTAACAGGGATTATTTTCGGTTCATTTTTAGGTTCCGTTTTATCACTAATGATTGCACTCACAGGCGAGGAATTACGGCAAATTATCGGATGGCTTCTCGGCAGCGTATCGATGCGGGGTTGGAATTATATCACGATGATTCTTCCCTTCGTAATAATCGGTTCGGCCATGCTCTGGTTCAACCGACGCGAATTAAATGCGATGCTATTCGGGGAAGAACGTGCGCATCACCTCGGCGTTAACGTGAAACGCCGGAAATTTATGATCTTAATCGGCGGCTCGATACTAACCGGATCAGCCGTAGCCGTATCGGGAACAATCGGCTTTATCGGTCTCGTCGTGCCGCATATGACGCGGCTTATGTGGGGAACCGACCATCGTCATTTATTAACATTATCTTTTATGAACGGCGCATCTTTACTGATTATATGCGACCTCGTCGCACGAACGATTATTTCGCCAACGGAACTTCCAGTCGGCGTCATCACTGCATTTATCGGGGCACCAGTTTTTGCATTCATCTTTTACCGTCAAAGAAGGAGAGGGGCGATGTAATATGTTACAAGTTGAAAACCTATCAGGCGGTTACGGCGATGAATTAGTCGTTAAATCCGTCTCCTTCGACGTGAAAAAGGGAGAAGTGCTCGGCATTTTAGGCCCGAATGGCAGCGGGAAGTCCACATTATTAAAAATAATTTCTGGCATTTTATCCGCACAAAGCGGTTCGGTAACGATTGACGGGAAGAAAGCATCCGATTATACCCAAAAAGAATTTGCTCGAAAAGTAGCGGTATTGCCCCAATTGCATGCCCATGCATTTTCCCATTCCGTGCGAGAAACGGTGGAACTCGGCAGATATCCGCACCAAACAGGAATCTTTTCCTCTTGGTCAAATAAAGATGAACTTGCCGTCACAGAAGCGATGAAAAGCACGGCAGTCTCGCGTTATGAAAAACAGTCCATTGAATTATTGTCTGGAGGGGAACAACAGCGAGTTTTCGTTGCCCAAGCACTCGCCCAAGTCGCCCCGATTTTATTATTAGATGAACCGACAAATCACTTGGATATCGCACATCAACAACAACTTCTGGACACAATTCGGAAAGAAGCGGTCGAAAAAGGACTCACGGTTATCTCGGTATTCCATGACATTAACTTAGCTGCATTATATTGCGATCGACTATTACTTATGGACAACGGCAAGATTTCAAAAATCGGTCGGCCGCAGGAAGTTGTCAAAGAACAAGCAATAGAAAACGTTTATCATGCGCGCATAAAAACACAGCCGCATCCGGAACTGCCGAAGCCGCAAATTACATTACTTCCGGATGTGAACGGTGAAAAAATTGCAACGAAGGTGACCAGGGCGAATTTTTTCAGCTCAGAAGAATTTGTCGTTTTCCGTGCGAGTCAACCGCTAAAAACAGTATCATCAGCGGTCCATAATGCGGGATTGGGTTGGTATCGGACATTCGTGAATCGCCATGTGGACAGCGCTTATAACTACGATGATGTAAAAAGCGAAATGGCAGATTATCTGGAAACAAAAGGTTTTCCATTAACCGAAACCGTTGCAATGATGACAGCAGTTACGACAGAACACGTCGAAATTGGCGAATATGAAGGTGGTTTCGGAAAGGTTTTCATTGCAGTGACTGCTGGAATCGGCAATGCAGTCGATGTTTCGCAAGCACTCTCACGCGATGAAACGCCAAAAGTAGGCACGATCAATACGTGGGTCATCATTAACGGAGAATTACCGGATGAAGCATTTATTCAAGCGATGATAACAGCAACCGAAGCGAAGTCAAAAGCGCTTCAAGTAGAAAAAATAAAAGATCCATTAACGGATACGATCGCAACGGGAACGTCTACAGACAGTATCCTTATCGCAGCTACCCAACAAGGAAAATTGCTTCCATACGCCGGTCCAATCACTGAACTCGGCAAACTCATCGCACAGGGGGTCTTCGATTGCACAGTGAAAGCGATTCAAGCGTATAAGAAAGCGAAAGGATGGTCGACTTGATCCCAGCGCATTTCATAGCCATTTCGATAGGTTTTTTACTGGATCGGATTATAGGCGATCCACCCAACTGGCCGCATCCCGTCCGGTGGATTGGCGCGTTAATCACTAAACTGACCTCTCGTTTCAATAAAGGAAAAAACCGCACGCTAAAAGGCGCAATCACGCTCATTATTACTGTGTTGATTGTTTTTGCCATCGTATTCCTCATGGTAGAATTTGCATATTCTCTCCATATACTGATTGGCATTGCGATAGAGAGCGTTCTGATCGCCATCGGCCTCGCACAAAGAAGTTTAAGAGATGCAGCATTGGAAGTTTACAAACCGCTTGCCGCAGGTGAAATAACTGAAGCGCGCATGAAACTATCATGGATTGTCGGTCGTGATACCGATAAGCTTGAGGAAAGTGAAATTTCAAGAGCCACGATTGAAACGGTATCGGAAAACATTGCGGATGGGGTCACATCGCCGCTTTTTTGGGCGTTTTTATTCGGAGCGCCTGGATTATGGTTGTATAAAGCAGTCAATACGTTAGATTCAATAATTGGTTATAAAGATGAACGCTACGAGAAATTCGGAAAGTTTTCAGCACGCGCTGATGATCTATTGAACTTCATTCCAGCACGCATGACCGGATTACTCTTGATTCTTTATGCGCCAAATAGAAGTCATCTTCCATTTCTTGAACGATTTTCGGGATGGTTGAAAGATGCTCGTCGACATCCAAGTCCAAATAGCGGTTACTTGGAAGCGGCAACTGCTTGGCAACTTGGCGTTTCGCTGGGAGGAAGAGCAACTTATCGGGGGAGGAAATCAGAGCGACCAAAACTCGGACCCGCTCTAGTTCCATTGGATGCGACGCATATAAAAGCTTCTATTTTTGAACTGCATGTCATTTCGTTCTTTTTTTGGTTTATAGGTACTGTCTTAGGAGTGTTGTTATATGCAATTACCTGAACATGGCGCAAACCCATTTAAACTATACAAAAAACTTGGCGTAATTCCGCCAAACCGTGTTTTAGACTTTAGCGAGAATGTTAATCCAGCAGGCCCGCCGAGGAGCGTTCAAAAAATATGGGCCGATTTATTCAATAAAATAAATCAGTATCCAGATCCTGACGGGGAGCCGTTTTTAACAGCTGCAGTAAACTTCCATAAGATTGACAGGGAATCTTTAATCATTGGAAATGGGGCAGCGGAACTTTTATCGCTGATGGCTGAAAGATACAGAGGGAAAAAAGCGATAGTTGTGCATCCGACCTTTTCAGAATATGAAACAACTTTGAAAGCAAAAAACGTTGAAATCGTACGTGTTTTATCCGCCGCAGAAAATGGATTCAAATTACCGATGAATGAAATTCAGAAAGCAATGGAAAATGCCCAAGTTCTATATTTGTGTACACCAAACAATCCAACGGGTATCTTACCAGAACGTAAAGAACTGATTAAACTCGTTCGTTATGGTGCGAAAGTGAACTGCGAAATTGTTTTTGACGAAGCATTTATTGATTTTATCGATGAGTCACTGTCATTCATATCTGAAATAAAGGAATTTCCGCATGTAATCGTCGTCCGTTCGATGACGAAAATGTATGCCATTCCCGGAATTCGTCTCGGATATGTCGTTGCAAGTCCAACCGTTATCTCGGAAATTAAAGCGCATGCCCCGCATTGGAATGTGAACGGCATTGCGGCGCAAGTCGGCGCGTTATGTTTGGATGTAGCTGAGTACCGAGAAAAGTCGATTCTACAGAGCAATGAACAACGAAGAAATTTGAAAGCGTTTCTCGAGACGAATGACTGTACGGTGACTGATTCTGTCGTGAACTATCTTTCATTCAAACCAGGCGGGGATCGTACTTCACGTCAACTCCATGCAGACTTATTGCAACGCGGGATTGTCCTTCGACATTCCGAGAACTTTTACGGGATGGACGGTGAATGGTTACGGGTCGGCATGAAAAATGCCGAGGAGATGGCTGTTTTACAAGAGGAGTTGGCTAAATGGTTCGCGGAAAACTGACATTCATAAGCGGTGGCGTTCGAAGCGGGAAAAGTGCTTTTGCCGAAAGGCAGCTCGTTGAAATAGCCGAAGATTGCGGCGGACGGCTCGTCTATATTGCATCCGGAACAAGGGTGGACGCTGAAATGAAAAAGCGCATCGAAACCCATCGACGAGACCGCGCTGAAAACAACTGGCTGACGATTGAAAAACCGGTGAACTTGGAAGAGGTCGTGCCATTCATACGGGAAAATGATTTCGTCCTATGGGATTGTTTAACGACTTGGCTCGCGAATGAATTATACACAGGTTGGGAAACGGGAACAGCTTGTATCGCACTACCTAATTGTATGGAGCGAAAAGAAACTCATCTTTATAATACAATTGAAGCGATTTTGGCAAAAGCCCCGCAGCTCGTTATCGTGTCAAATGAAGTACTAGATGATTTGCCGCCACAAGATGCCGAAACAAAAACGTATCGCAGGTGGCTCGGTATGATTCACCAAAAGCTCGTTGCACGGGCCAATACTGCGATTGAGATGGAATATGGCATGCCAATGTTTTGGAAAAAGGGGGACGATAGATGAACGGGGTAATCGTCTTAGGAACCGCCTCAGATTCTGGGAAATCGATGATCTGCGCAGCACTATGCCGCATATTGGCCAATGAGGGAGTGTGTGTGACGCCGTTCAAATCGCAAAATATGTCTCCTTTTACAGCACGGGCTGAAAACGGCGAAGTGTTAAGCCGTGCGCAGTTCATACAAGCGGCAGCAGCCAGAACGACTCCATCAACTTATATGAATCCAATTATGCTAAAACCGTTAGCAAATATGAAATCAGAAGTGTTCATTTTGGGCAAGAAATTCGGTTCTATCGTTGGGATGACGTACCGAGAACAATTTTTTCACCGTGCAATTGAGGCGATTCGTTTATCGCTAGCAAAATTGTCGCAAACGTATGAGACGGTCATAATTGAAGGAGCGGGAAGTCCTGCGGAAGTAAATCTGAATGACCGAGAAGTTGTCAATATGCGTGTGGCGGAAATTGCAGATGTCCCTGCAGTGTTAGTCGCAGACATTGACCGAGGCGGTGCCATTGCATCCGTTGTTGGAACCCTTGAGCTTCTTGAACCGAAGCATCGCTCTCGCGTAAAAGCGATTATCATTAATAAATTTCATGGGGACATCTCTTTATTTCAAGAAGGTGTCGAATTCATTGAATCATACACTGGCATTCCTGTTATTGGAGTTATTCCGTACAAAGCGGATCACGGCATTGAAGAGGAAGATGTAGATCGTCCAGTGGCGAATGCTCCTGTGGATATTGATATATACGATGCATGGGCGGCCCATGTGAAAGCGCATCTTGACTGGCCATTGATGAAGGAAATTCTATCGTAAGGGGGAAGACTATGAACGGCATCTTGCTCGCATTACAATTTTTCACAGTGCTCCCGATACGAAAAGAGTTGCCGCTCGGTCGAAGAGAAGTGACGGCGATGTATATAGCGCTTCCGTTCGTCGGGGCTACAATCGGACTTAGTATGTACGGTATTTCGGAACTACTACTAAGCGGATTTTCGACTGGCACGTTCTTCGCGGCTGTATCGATCGTGTTGACAGGAATACTCCTAACAGGCGGTTTGCATCTCGACGGTTGGACCGACACAGCGGACGCGTTCTTTTCCTATCAAGACCAAGGAAAACGGCTCGAAATTATGGAAGATCCAAGAATTGGCGCGTTCGGTACAATGGCATTAGTTTTTCTTATCCTAATAAAAATCGCTTCGTTTCACGAGTTATTGGAACGCGATGTAGCGCATTTTATATTGTTTGCCGCAATACCTTTTCTTGCAAGAGTGGGGATGAATATTTATCTTTCTATGACATCTTCCGCTAAAAGTTCAGGGCTTGCGTATTTCTTTCGAGAAAAAATACATACAAGAATTGTAGTCGTCGTTTCGTTACTAAGCGGGCTTACTATTTTAATCGGAGTTTGGCTCCTAGTTGAAAGCGTAATCATCCCCATTCTTTTATTCGTCCTTCTCGCAATGGGTATTCTGTTTTTCCGTCACTGGTCATTAAAACATTTCGGGGGCGTAACAGGCGATTTATCAGGCGCTTTCATAGAAGGGATGGAGGTCATTTTATGGTTTGCGGTATTACTGTTCATTTAATCCGTCATCTTCCCACACTCGGCAATCAAAAACGGCAGTATATCGGTTGGACAGACGAGTCGATTTTACCCATCGGCGAACCCACTTCAGTGATGCTGCCCTGGAAACCCGAAATCGTTTATGGAAGCGACTTAATGCGCTGTCGAGAAAGCGCGGCACTGTATTTTCCTGAAGCGATTTATGAATCTGACGAGCGATTTCGTGAAAGTCATTTCGGTGCGTGGGAAGGAAAAACGTATGAAGCGTTGAAAGATAATAGGACGTACCGTTCATGGATTGATAATCCATATGAAAAAACGCCCCCGAATGGTGAAGGTTTATTTGAAGTGAAAAGTCGAGTGCTAGCCGCGCTGACTGAATTACCCGAAGGAAAAGGGGAGCATTTTATCGTCACGCACGGAGGTCCGATTCGGATGATGTTGACGCAATTCTCGCCTGAAAAACAGGATTTTTGGTTCTGGCAGATTCTACACGGTTCGATTTGGTCATTGAAGTGGAATCATCGTAACGACTTTGTGGAGGGGAAGAAATGCACGTCATTATCGGCGGTGCCCATAACGGGAAACGAGAGTTTGTTCGAAAGTTACTAAATGAGCTGAATGAGGAAGACATAAATTGGTGTGAAGGGGAAATTCCGGCACCTGGAAATGATACCGTTGTCCTTGCTGGCCTGGAAAACTGGTTGGCTCAATGCGAATTAAGTGAAGAAAAAGCATATGATTTTATTATAAAAGCAGTAGAAAAACGCCCGGCTATTATCATTTTGACCGATATTAGCCGTGGAATCGTACCGATGGATGCAAATCTTAGAAAGTTGCGCGATACATGCGGGAGAGTCTATCAACGTTTATTTGCAGAAGCGAGTGAAGTAACAAAAGTTTGGTACGGCATTCCACAAACCATAAAGAAAAGGGGAGAATAAAAGATGAAAATCTATACGAAAACTGGGGACAAAGGCAAAACAAGTTTAATCGGAGGACGTGTCGACAAGGACGATCTTCGCGTTGAAGCATATGGCACAATGGACGAATTAAATTCATTCGTCGGAAAAGCAATGACTGAACTTGATCCAACTAAATTTGGGGATTTACTCGAAGATCTTGAAGAGATTCAAAATGAGTTATTCGACGGGGGCGGGGATCTTTCAAACGTCATGAAAGAACGCCATTATAAATTAACCGAAGAACCAATTGAAGTGTTGGAAAAGCGTATTGATGAATTAATGGATGAAGTGCCGCCACTTGAGAAATTCATTTTACCAGGCGGATCTCCTGCGGCTGCCTCGCTACACATTGCGCGCACAGTTACTAGGCGCGCCGAACGTCAAACCGTGACATTGATGAAAGCGGAGGAAGACGTATCACCAGTTGTCGGACGCTATTTAAATCGTCTTTCCGATTACTTTTTCGTCGCAGCGCGCATCGCAAACTCACGCATCAACATTCCAGACAATGAATATGTCCGAAGTGCAAAGGTGTTTCGAACAGGAAATACCGATAAGAAAAACGATAAAAAATGAAGTTGAAACATTTAACACTAACCGCCATGTTTACTGCCTTATGTGCAGTAGGCGGGTTAGTGAAAATCCCGCTAGGCATCGGTTCAACCGCACTCGATTCTGCACCAGCACTACTGGCGGCAGCATTTTTACCGCCCATTTTTGCAGGAACCGCCGCCTTATTGGGGCATATCGCATCAGCTATGTATTCGGGATTTCCGCTAGGTCCGTTTCATCTTTTGATTGGGCTTGAAATGTTCGTCATCGTCCTGATTTTCGCGCGTCTTCACAATGCGAAGAAGAATGTGTTGAAATGGATTGTTTTCATCGGTGCAAACGGTTTACTTGCGCCTCTGCCGTTTTATTTTCTTATATCGCCGGCTTTCTTTATAGCGGCAGTCCCAGCCATTTTCATCGCTACAGTCATAAACGCTTTTATCGCGACAATCATATTCCCAGCACTAAAACATGTTAAAGGCAAAGGATTAGGTGGATTTCGATGAGAAATGCAATAGATATTGGCAATGGTTTTATCATCACAACCGATAATTCAGGCGGCATCGGGGAAAAAATAGGGGATTATGTATCAGTTCCAGACAATGTAACCTCGTATTTTGCCGCCCGAGTCGCCTTGCTTGAACAATGGGCAGCAAATGCCGAGCCCGTAACTGTATTAATTCATAATTTTAGCGGAAGTAAAAGTTGGGAAAAGTACGTCCAAGGTGTAGAGGATTTATTCCGAGAGGCAGACCTAGACATCCCAACAATTACGGGAAGTTCGGAAACGAATATGGGCCTCGCCCAATCAGCCGTTGCAGTGACAATAATCGGCAAGAAAAACCCCGCACCAATTCTTGATGAAGTACAATGGTTCACCTATGGAATCCCCCTCGTTGGCGATGAAGTAACCGAACACGCCAACAAAATAGCCTCCCTCCGAAAACTCCGCGAAGCATTGGACAATGGAATTATTAAACAACTATGGCCAGTCGGCTCCCGCGGAATTCTAGCTGAAGCAAGGGAAATGATGCAAAACGATGAACTGTCAGTTGAATCAGATGTCGATTTAGAGAAATCCGCCGGTCCCGCAACAGTCGTTATCGTCGGAGTACCCGCATCTCAAATCAAAAAAGCTTACACACATTTTGAAGAATTTTTGAATGAGTTACATATGAAATAACTTTTTTCGTATTATGAGAAAGTCGACTATCTTCAGAATGAAGTAGCATTTGGAATGGTTGGCTCTCCCTTTTTTAGTTTTTACTTTTATATCTATATAAAAGCTTCTTTGGCTAAAAGGCGATTTTTTTCGGGTGCTTTTCAGGAGTAACGAAAAAAGCCCGATTTCTCAATTTTACAGCTGAGAAACAGGGCTTTTTTCTATTTAATTATAGTGCAAAATAACTCGAGAGAATATAATCCTTGAAATTGAAACTTTTTCTACTTTTTCTGCCTCTAATAAGTGAAAGGTGGTTACTACATGTCATATTCTATTCAATTAGTCGAGTTAGCTGTGGCAGGGAATAAAGAAGCATTTGAGAAAATAGTAAAGATTGAGAGTGAGAAATTGTATAAAATTGCTTACCTGCACATGCACAATAAAGAGGATGCACTCGATGTATTACAAGAATCTACCTATAAAGCATTTATTTCAATCAATCAACTCAAATCTCCGGTTTATTTTAGTACCTGGCTTGTCAAAATATTAATTCGAACAGCTTATAAAGAATTGGAACGTAAAAAGAAAACGATTCAATTGCCTGAAGAAACGATTCAATATCTTTTAGAGTCGAATCAAATAGAAGCTCCGTCTATTGATTTATCAGATGCACTTTCTGAGCTAAATGTTGATTATCGTAATGTAATTACTCTTTTCTATTATTACGATTTGCCAATTCGCACCATTGGAACTGTATTAAATAAGCCTCAGTCGACTGTGAAAACCTATTTACGCCGGGCTAAGTTGGAATTAAGAAAAACATTAGGAGATGATTATTATGCAAAAAAACTTATTTAGGGATATTGAAATACCGAAAGAAGATATTTTGCTCGCAATTGATAAAGGGATTGAACGTGGAGAAAAAGCTCGGCACATGAATAAACAAAAAGGTATTATAAAAAGAACGTCACTTTTCACTTCGGTAGCAGCGGTCATGATACTTGCTTCAGGATTTGTCTTTTCACCCATTACAAACGCTTTAGCACAAGTTCCGATACTAGGTAGCATTTATGAAAAATATCAAATGCCAATTGGCCAAGAGTTAGCTTCAGATCAACTTCTTACAGAAATCAATGAAACGGTTGAGGACCAAGGTGTAAGTATGAGTATCACATCAATATTTTATGACGGTCAATATGTTGGTTTGACATTTAAAGCCGCTGGAGAAAATCTAACCGATTCCATTGGCGGGGAAAAAGCCCCGGAATCTGGTTATTCATATGAAATGTTTGACCGAACAGATGAAACTACATGGTGGAGTGGTACAATGGGCTCTTTAATAAAGGAAGGTGACGGATATACTGGTGCAATGATATTAGAAAATCCAAATACGGATTCAGTAGATTCCCTAACGCTCCCTATTATATTTACAAAAATTGCAGGCGTTCAAGGAGAATGGTCATTTAATCTCTCGGTTGAAAAATTACCGGGAAAAGAAAAACACATTTCGCAATTAGTATCATCCATGAATGAAGCCTACCGTATCCACTTTGACAAAATAGTTGTGGGCCAAACAAATGCTATATTATCGTATGAAATTTTGAATACAGCTGGTGTAGAAGGCGAGCAATTAGAACTCAACATATTGGATAGCCAAGGTTTCCCTGTTTCAACAAACGCAATATCTGATTCAAAAATAATCTTTGAAATCGATCATGAAAAAACAGACTATGTGTTAGTAGAACCCCTCTATAAAATCGGTACAAAAGAAATAAAACTAGAGACGCTAAAAATAGATTTAAAATGAAAATGCCTTAAATAAAAAGCCTGATTCTTCCTGTAAGTATAGACTTTTTAAAGACGGAAATTCGCTTTATTGTAAATAGATAAAAGTATCTCCGAAGCGACTACAGTTTATTAGAAATGAGATTAAAGAGGATAACAATCGCTATCCTCTTTTTGTTTTGCCCTAAACTCTTTTTTTTGCAGGTAGATTTTCACGTTTAAAAGACAAACTAAATAACTTTCCAGATGAATTGAATCTATAGTTGACTGGAGTGGAGGGGGGACGACTCCCGCGGGAATAGCGAGGCAGGCAAGCCCCTGGACTGAGCGTAGTGAGGGAAGCGTCCCCTCGGAACGGAAATCAACGGTCTACATGAAACCTCAAATTAAATATTATTAAATCCCCCGTAAATATTCCTACCCAACCAGAAACCCCGACTGATATAATAAACACCAAACCCAATAAAAGGAGAGGACGCCATATTGAAAAAAACCATTAAATATCTCATCTTATTTACTTACACAGTGTTGTTTCTCTATTTTTATGACATGATCATGCCGAAGAACATCTGGTATTTACTCATTGGAACCCCATTTCTTATAATCACAGCAATTTTCGTCATAAATTTATCAGATAAGCTGCTGAAAACAAAAAAGAATTAGTTTCAAGTTCAATGAATTTTTTATTTCAACGTAATTTTTTAAATATTACCATTGACTGAATGCTCATTCATTACTATACTAAAAATAGATTATCGACATTATCCTTTTTTTCTACTACACTATTCATAATGTAAAAAGTTTCACTATTTGGAAAGGGGAGAAAACAATTGGGCCTATTGCTCATCGCGAACTGGATACTATTTTTCGCTGTCGTTGCCTATGCGTTAGCGCTATTCACGCATTTAATTAAAACAAGAATACAGTTTATCAAACTCGGAAGAAAAACAGAGTTCGATGAAAATGTAAAAGAACGACTCCGGAACATTGGGATTTATGTCTTCGGGCAAAAGAAATTATTGAAAGACAAGAAGAGCGGAATCATTCACGTCCTGTTCTTCTACGGCTTCCTGATGGTGCAATTCGGGGCGATCGACCTCATTTGGAAAGGCTTAAAACCAGGATCGCACTTGCCGTTCGGACCGGTCTATGGATTCTTCACGTTTTTCCAAGAAATTGTCATCTTCACGATTTTAATCGCCGTAGTTTGGGCTTTTCACCGCCGCTATATCGAAAAACTTGTCCGCCTAAAACGCGGTTGGAAATCAGGACTCGTGCTCATATTCATTGGGGGATTAATGCTTTCGACACTTTTGGCGAACGGCATGAATATGATTTGGCAAGGACATGAATTAACATGGAAAGAACCAATCGCATCGTCCATCGCATTCATTTTCGGCGGAATCCCGACTGTCGCCGCTGCAAGCGTTTTCTTTGTCGCTTGGTGGATTCATCTATTAATTCTATTAACATTCTTGATTTACGTGCCGCAATCAAAACATGCGCACTTAATTGCAGGACCTGCAAACGTTTACTTTCACCGCCTTGACAATGTTGGAAGGCTCACGCCAATCGATTTCTCGGCGCTAGAAGAAGAAACTGAAAACGAAGAAGACATGCCAGCACTCGGAGTAGGAAAGATTACAGACTTCACGCAGCTGCAAATGATTGATTTTTACGCCTGTGTTGAATGTGGACGCTGTACGAATATGTGTCCTGCGACAGGAACTGGAAAAATGTTATCGCCGATGGACTTAATCACGAAGCTTCGAGATAACTTAACAAACCACGGTGCGCTCGTGACGAAACAAAAGCCGTGGGTACCCGCGCCGATGTTTGCGAACACAAAAGGGAATCAAATCGCGATGGCAGCTGGACTCGAAGGCGCGTCCATGGATGAGATTTACAGCCCGTCGTTAATAGGCGACGTTATTACCGAAGAAGAAATTTGGGCTTGCACGACTTGCCGTAACTGTGAAGACCAATGTCCGGTTATGAACGAACACGTCGACAAAATTATCGACTTGCGTCGTCACCTCGTCATGGTAGAAGGTAAAATGGATCCCGACGCACAACGCGCGATGACAAATATCGAGCGCCAAGGAAATCCATGGGGCCTTAACCGCAAAGAAAAGGAAAACTGGAGAGACGCACGACCAGATCTCCGTATTCCAACTGTAAAAGAAATGAAAAAAGCGGACGAAGAATTTGAGTACCTATTCTGGGTCGGTTCAATGGGCGCATTCGACAACCGTTCACAAAAGATCGCTCTGTCATTCGCGCACCTATTAAACAAAGCCGGCATCAAGTTCGCAATTCTTGGCAATAAAGAAAAGAACTCTGGAGATACGCCGAGACGTCTTGGAAACGAGTTTTTATTCCAAGAGCTAGCAGAATCTAATATAAAAGAATTTGAAAAAGCGGGCGTCACAAAAATCATCACAACAGACCCGCATGCATATAATATTTTCAAAAATGAATACCCAGATTTCGGATTCAAAGCAGAAGTCATTCACCATACTGAATTGCTTTTCGAACTAGTCCAAAATGGAACACTAAAACCTGTACATCCGATCAATGAAACGATCACATTCCATGATTCCTGTTACTTAGGCCGTTACAATGACGTTTACGACCCGCCGCGTGAAATTTTGAAAGCAATTCCTGGCGTGGAATTAGTCGAGATGAAACGAAACCGTCAAGACGGCATGTGTTGCGGTGCGGGCGGCGGACTCATGTGGATGGAAGAAGATACGGGTCACCGCGTGAACGTAGCCCGAACAGAGCAAGCCATCGAAGTGAATCCTGGAATAATATCTTCAGGTTGTCCGTATTGCTTAACGATGTTGTCCGACGGAACGAAAGCGAAGGAAGTCGAAGATAAAATCGGCACATACGATATTGCAGAGTTGCTCGAGCGATCCATCTTTGGAGAAGATTTCGTAGCATCAACTGAAGAAGTCGAACCTGCTTTACAATAACGAACTATTATTCTATTGCGACAAATAAAAACATACGATATACTAAGAGTAATTGGATGGGGGTGGAACTCACTCCCATTTTTCTTGAAATGGTGTCGAGCGAGCGTTCAGTCGCTTTCGTTTCACGAAGATTGTAAGCGTTATCAAAAACTACTTTGGAGGCGTTCATCTTGAAAAGAACAGTCATACTTGACGGAGCAAGAACAGCATTCGGACGATTCGGGGGTTCCTTGTCCACTCTTTCGGCAAGCGATCTCGGGGGAGTTGCTATAAAAGAAGCGCTAACACGTTCCGGCGTGGAGGGAAATGAAGTCGATGAAGTCATTTTCGGAACGGTATTGCAAGCGGGCCAAGGGCAAATTCCATCCAGGCAAGCGGCCACGAAAGCGGGACTTCCTTGGAGCACAAAAACAGAAACCATTAACAAAGTGTGCGCTTCCGGAATGCGCAGCGTGACGCTCGGCGACCAACTCATCCGCCTCGGCGATGAAGGAGTGATTGTCGCAGGCGGAATGGAATCCATGTCGAACGCGCCGTATTATTTACCAAAAGCGCGTTTCGGTTTGAAAATGGGCGACGCACCGTTAATCGACGGCATGATTTTTGACGGGCTTTCTTGTTCGTTTTCACCAGACAACGTCCATATGGGCACCTACGGCAATAAAACCGCTGATGAGTTTTCTCTAACGCGTGAAACGCAAGACGAATGGGCGCTTCGCAGTCATGAACGGGCCTTGAAAGCGATCGATGATGGTTTATTCAGAGAAGAAATTGTTCCTGTCGAAATCGCACAGCGCCGCGGCGATTCGATCAAAGTCGACTCGGACGAAGCACCGCGACGCGATACATCGCTAGAAACACTCGCAAAATTGCGTCCGGCTTTCGGAAAAGACGGAACGATCACCGCTGGAAACGCACCAGGCATAAATGACGGAGCCTGCGCGCTCGTTTTGATGAATGAAGAACGCGCAGAACGAGAAGGCAAAAAAGTGCTCGCGACAATTATCGGCCATGCAGAAGTTGCAATCGAGCCGGCTAATTTTCCGCAAACACCAGGACTCGTGATTAATAAACTGCTCGAAAAAACAGGGAAAACACTAGAAGAAATCGATCTTTTTGAAATAAATGAAGCCTTTGCAGCCGTTGCGCTCGCAAGTTCGCAAATCGCGGGGCTCGATCCGGAAAAAGTGAATGTCAATGGAGGAGCTGTGGCACTCGGTCACCCGATTGGAGCAAGCGGCGCGCGCATTATTTTAACGCTTGCTTACGAATTGAAACGCCGTGGCGGAGGAATCGGCATTGCATCAATTTGTTCGGGCGGCGGTCAAGGCGACGCGATTATGATTGAAGTTCCGAAGTCGGAATAATACGGGGGAATTAAACATGACAATCCAAAGAGTAATGGTTATCGGCGCTGGGCAAATGGGCGGAGGAATCGCTCAAGTTTGCGCCCAAGCAGGATACGATGTCTTATTGAATGACATCAAAGAAGAATCATACGAAAAAGGACTTGCGGTCATCTCGAAAAACCTTTCGCGCAATGTCGAAAAAGGCCGCATGTCAGAAGATGAAAAAACGGGAGTTCTCGGCCGCATAACGAAATCGCTTGATCTACAGGATGCCAAGAACGCAGATATCGTTATTGAAGCAGCCGTTGAAAACATGGAAGTGAAACGCTCCATTT
The DNA here is from genome assembly GCF_013184495.1 of Sporosarcina jiandibaonis. Taxonomy (GTDB): domain Bacteria; phylum Bacillota; class Bacilli; order Bacillales_A; family Planococcaceae; genus Sporosarcina; species Sporosarcina jiandibaonis. The sequence continues at coordinate 42,638 of NZ_JAAOIY010000004.1, forward strand.
TCGCGAAGCTTGACGAAATCGCGCCTGATCATGCGATCCTAGCCTCAAATACATCTTCATTACCAATCACGGAAATCGCGGCTGCGACCAACCGCCCAGAAAAAGTGATCGGCATGCATTTCATGAACCCGGTTCCAGTGATGAAGCTCGTGGAAATTATTCGCGGACTGGCGACAGACAATGATGTTTACGAAGCAGTCGAAACGATGACGAAAAAATTGTCGAAAGTTCCAGTCGAAGTGAATGATTTTCCTGGATTCGTCGCCAACCGCATTCTCATGCCAATGATCAATGAAGCCATTTACACGGTTTACGAAGGCGTCGCGACAAAAGAAGCCATCGACGAAGTGATGAAACTCGGCATGAACCACCCGATGGGGCCTTTGCAATTAGCGGATTTCATCGGACTCGATACATGCCTATACATTATGGAAACATTGCACGAAGGATTCGGAGATTCAAAATATCGTCCATGTCCATTGCTAAGAAAATATGTGAAAGCTGGTTGGCTCGGCAAGAAAACAGGCAGAGGATTTTACCAGTACTAAAAAGATTCTAAATTTAAAGGGGCAAGAATGCGATGGATTTAACACTTACTGATGAGCAGAGAATGATGCGTGACATGGTACGAAATTTCGCGAAAACTGAAATTGAGCCTTTCATTCCCAAAATGGAAGAAGGCGAATTTCCTCGTGAAATTTTAACGAAAATGGGGGAGCTTGGCTTAATGGGAATTACGGTTCCCGAACAATACGGTGGTTCAGAGATGGACTTTGTTTCATATATTCTAGCAATCGAAGAATTATCGAAAGTCAGCGCGGTAGTAGGGGTTATCCTATCGGTCCATACATCAGTTGGCACAAATCCGATTATGTACTTTGGGAATGAAGAGCAGAAGAACAGATACTTGCCGAAAATGGCGAGCGGGGAATATCTCGGCGCATTTTGTTTAACAGAGTCATCTAGTGGATCAGATGCAGGCGCACTGAAGACGCGTGCAGTAAAAGACGGCGACCATTATGTGTTGAATGGATCGAAAATGTTCATCACGAACGGCGGGGAAGCCGATGTTTACATCGTCTTCGCCTCGACGAATCCAGCCGATAAAACATATGGAATCACGGCGTTCATCGTCGATAAAGATACACCGGGACTCATTATCGGCAAAGAAGAAAAGAAAATGGGGCTTCATGGTTCGCGAACGGTTGAATTAGTCTTCGATAATATGAAAGTTCCGGTAGAAAACAAGCTCGGTAAAGAAGGCGAAGGGTTTAAAATCGCCATGGCCAATCTCGATGTCGGTCGAATCGGTATCGCCGCGCAGGCACTCGGGATCGCAACCGCCTCGCTCGATGCTGCCACTGCATACGCCAAAGAACGCGTACAATTCGGTAAACCGATTGCGAGTCAACAAGGAATCGGTTTTAAATTAGCGGATATGGCAACAGCGGTCGAAGGAGCAAGACTACTCGTCTACCGCGCCGCCCAACTTCGCGCAGAAGGCTTGCCTTGCGGAAAAGAAGCGTCCATGGCCAAACTTTTCGCATCAAAAGCGGCTGTTGACGGATCGATTGAAGCGGTCCAAGTATTCGGCGGCTACGGCTATACGGAAGATTATCCAGTCGAACGCTACTTCCGCGATGCAAAAGTGACCGAAATTTACGAGGGCACAAGTGAAATCCAGCGAATTGTCATTTCTAAACACTTGACAAGGTAGGGAGAAGGTCACGACTTGCAAGCAAAGTGTCGGTGAGTGAAAGCAAACTCTGCCTAAGTGCAAGCAAATTCCAATCGACCGCAACTCAGTCCGATTTTTCAAGCAACACCAAGAAAATTAACCAAAAAGGCGGGGAAACAAAAGTGAATTTTAAACTATCCGAAGAACATGAAATGATCCGAAAAATGGTCCGTGATTTTGCCGAGAAAGAAGTCGCGCCAACTGCGGCTGAACGCGATGAAGAAGAACGCTTCGATATGGATTTATTCAACAAAATGGCGGAACTCGGCCTGACGGGAATCCCGTGGCCGGAAGAATACGGCGGAATTGGAAGTGATTATCTCGCTTACGTAATCGCTGTTGAAGAACTATCGCGTGTTTGCGCGTCCGTCGGCGTCACGCTTTCCGCGCATACATCACTTGCAGGATGGCCTGTCTATAAATACGGAACAGAAGAGCAAAAGCAAAAATACCTGCGTCCAATGGCGGAAGGAACTAAAATCGGCGCATACGGGTTAACTGAACCAAGATCCGGCTCCGATGCAGGCGCAATGGGAACGACTGCGAAGCTAGACGGGGATGATTATGTTCTGAACGGTTCGAAGATTTTCATTACAAACGGCGGCATAGCGGATATTTATATCGTATTTGCCATTACGAATCAAGAAGATGGAAAGCGTCCGGAAACGAGTGCTTTCATCATCGAAAAAGACTTCCCAGGCTTCTCCGTCGGGAAAAAAGAGAAGAAATTGGGCATTCGTTCATCGCCGACAACTGAAATCATGTTCGACAACTGCCGCGTGCCGAAAGAAAACCTGCTCGGCAAACTCGGTGAAGGCTTCGTAATCGCCATGAAAACGCTAGACGGCGGAAGAAACGGCATTGCGGCTCAAGCTGTCGGCATTGCACAAGGTGCGCTCGATGCTTCGGTCGACTATGCAAAAGAGCGAAAGCAATTCGGCAAACCAATCGCAGCCAACCAAGGCATCGGCTTCAAACTTGCGGATATGGCAACATCAATCGAAGCATCCAGATTATTAACGTATCAAGCGGCTTGGCTCGAATCGAACAACTTGCCGTATGGAAAAGAATCAGCAATGGCAAAACTAATGGCTGGAGATACGGCGATGAAAGTGACGACAGAAGCAGTCCAAGTATTCGGCGGATATGGCTATACGAAAGACTATCCAGTCGAACGCTTCATGCGCGACGCAAAAATCACGCAGATCTATGAAGGGACGCAAGAAATCCAACGTCTCGTCATCTCCCGCATGCTTACTAAATAAGCTGGCTGCTGAAAAACGTCCTCTGTATAATGGGATTTGCAGTTGATTGGAGAGAAGGATTGACGCTAGCTCGCAAGTAAGCGTCCGCCCAGAACGGAAACCAACGGTATGGACTAGACTTTTTTCAGCTGCCTAACAATCGGGAGGTTCATTATGGAAACAAAACGCGAAATTAAATCATCCGTAAAAGATGAAAGTCTCATCGAAATGAGACGCGAACAAATGATACAAGGCGCGGTGAAACTCTTTAAAGAAAAAGGGTTTCATCGAACGACGACGCGTGAAATCGCGAAAGAAGCGGGTTTCAGCATCGGAACGCTCTATGAATATATTCGGACGAAAGAAGACGTATTATTTCTCGTCTGCGACAGCATTTACAATGAAGTAAACGATCGATTATACGTACTGGCAAAAGAAGAAGGGACCGTCAAAGGGCTCCGTTCAGCCATTCAACAATACTTCGAATTGATCGATGATATGTCAGACGAGTTCGTCGTCATGTACCAAGAATCAAAATCGTTGCCGAAAGACGCGCTTCAATATGTGCTGAAAAAAGAAATGGAAATGGTCGCATTGTTTGAAAACATTTTGCAGTCTTGCGTGGAGTTAGGGGAACTTCGCATTCAACAAGACGACATTCAAATCGCGGCACACCACATCGTCGTCCAGGGACAAATGTGGGCATTTCGAAGATGGGCATTGCAAAAAAACTATTCGATCGAGAAATTCATCGAAATTCAAACAGATCAAATTTTCAAGGGGATTGTGGGAACAAGGGATATTCACGTAGAAGGAAAGGGTGTTTAACTATATGGCTACAATTGAAGTGTATAAACCGAAACACCATGTAAGAATGGTTACAGCATCAAGCCTTTTCGACGGGCACGATGCTTCGATCAATATTATGCGCAGAATTTTACAAGCGAGCGGTGCGGAAGTCATTCATCTCGGGCATAATCGCTCAGTTGAAGAAGTCGTCAATGCTGCCATTCAAGAAAACGTTCAAGCAATCGCGATGTCGTCCTATCAAGGCGGACACGTCGAATACTTCAAATACATGTATGATCTACTCCAAGAAAAAGGGGCGCCGCATATCCGCATATACGCGGGCGGGGGCGGCGTCATCATTCCTAAAGAAATCAAAGAATTGCACGAATACGGAATCGCATGGATTTTCTCTCCTGAAGACGGTCGGAAAATGGGGCTTCAAGGAATGATCAACCGGATGATGGAAGAATGCGATTTCGAAACTGCGACCGATTGCACGATTTCGGATTTGGAAAAAGTAAATACCGAAAATCCAGAAGTACTCGCAAAGCTCATTACGTACGCTGAAGAAATGTACGACAAAGACGATGAGGATGCGAAAGAATTCATGAAAAAGGCGAAAGAATTATCGAAGAACACGCCTGTTTTCGGAATTACGGGTACAGGCGGAGCCGGAAAAAGTTCATTGACAGATGAATTGATTCGGAGATTTTTGAATGAACTACCAGATAAAAAAGTGGCCATTCTATCGATTGACCCGACGAAACAAAAAACGGGTGGCGCACTGCTCGGAGACCGGATCCGCATGAATTCCATTTTCAATAAACGCGTATTCATGCGCAGTTTGGCAACAAGAGGTTCGCGTTCGGAACTTTCAGGCGCGATGCAAGATGTACTCGATATCGTCAAAGTCGCGGGGTATGACTTGATCGTTATCGAAACAAGCGGTATTGGCCAAGGGGACGCCGATATTGCCGACATTTCGGATGCGTCGATGTATGTGATGACAAGCGAATTCGGAGCGCCGACGCAGCTTGAGAAAATCGATATGATCGACTACGCTGATTTGATTGCCATCAATAAATTCGAACGTAAAGGCTCTGAAGACGCAATGAGCCAAGTTCAAAAACAATACCAACGCAGCCGGATGCTATTTGATAAAGAGTTAACAAAAATGCCGGTTTACGGTACGATTGCCAGTCAGTTTAACGATAAAGGAACGAACTCTTTATTCGCGGCGATTATCCGTGTATTGAATGAAAAATACAATCTTGATTGGAAAACGTCTTATGATGATCTTGCGAAAGCGCAAAAAGAAAATGTCATTATTCCTGTAGACCGTCTGCACTACTTGCGGGAAATTTCGGAAGCGGTACGCGGCTACCACCGAAAATCGCAAGTGCAGGAAGAATTGGCCCGAAAACTATTTCAATTAGAAGGCTCTATTAATCTAGTGAAAGAAAAATCGCCTGATGATGTTTTAGTGAATTCGCTTCAATCATTGGCAGACAGTGTTCGGGAAGAATTAACGCCTGAATCGAAAAAAATTCTCGCAAACTGGGAAACTTTAAAAGAATCCTATGCGGGCGAAGAGTTCGTTACGAAAATACGCGACCGCGAGATTCGCACATTGCTGCGCACAACGAGTCTGGCAGGGCTTAAAATCCCGAAAATCGCACTACCTAAATATAAGGATTACGGCGAAATTTTACGTTGGGTCTACCGCGAAAACGTACCTGGTTCATTCCCTTATACGGCAGGCGTGTTTCCGTTTAAACGTGAAGGCGAAGATCCGAAACGTCAATTTGCGGGCGAAGGCACACCTGAACGTACAAACCGCCGCTTCCACTATTTGTCGAAAGATGATGACGCGAAACGACTTTCGACAGCGTTCGATTCCGTGACGCTTTACGGGGAAGACCCGGATGAGCGACCGGATATTTACGGGAAAGTCGGCGAATCAGGCGTCAGCATTTGCACGCTGGAAGACATGAAAAAGTTATACGATGGTTTCGATTTATGCGCGCCTTCGACATCTGTCTCGATGACCATAAACGGGCCAGCTCCTATTATACTTGCGATGTTTATGAATACAGCGATAGATCAGCAGGTTCGGATCAAGGAAGAGGAATTAGGTCGTCCGTTGTCGATTGAAGAATTCACGGAAGTGAAAGACGGCACGATGCAAGTCGTTCGCGGAACGGTTCAAGCGGATATTTTAAAAGAAGATCAAGGGCAAAACACCTGCATCTTTTCGACAGAGTTTGCGCTTCGGCTAATGGGCGATATTCAACAGTATTTCATCGATAAGAAAGTGCGAAACTATTATTCGGTATCGATTTCGGGCTACCATATCGCAGAAGCGGGCGCGAACCCGATTTCGCAACTCGCATTCACATTGGCAAACGGTTTCACATACGTTGAATATTACTTGAGCCGCGGCATGAACATCGATGATTTTGCACCGAACCTGTCATTTTTCTTCTCCAATGGACTGGATCCGGAATATACGGTCATCGGACGCGTCGCCAGGAGGATTTGGGCAGTCGCCATGCGCGAAAAATACGGTGCAAATGACCGCAGTCAAAAATTGAAATACCATGTGCAAACATCGGGACGCAGTTTGCATGCGCAAGAAATTGATTTCAACGATATTCGCACTACGCTGCAGGCGCTAATGGCGCTTCAAGATAACTGTAACTCGCTTCATACGAATGCATACGACGAAGCAATCACGACGCCGACCGAAGAGTCCGTTCGCCGGGCGATGGCGATTCAAATGATCATTACGAAAGAACACGGCCTATCGAAAAATGAAAACCCGTTGCAAGGCGCATTCATTATTGACGAATTAACCGACCTTGTCGAAGAAGCGGTTCTCGCAGAATTCGATCGTCTCAATGATCGCGGCGGGGTGCTCGGTTCAATGGAAACGCAGTACCAGCGCGGTAAAATTCAAGAAGAATCCATGTACTATGAAATGAAAAAACATACAGGCGAACTTCCGATAATCGGCGTAAACACGTACTTAAATCCAAATCCGCCATCTGAAGAAGATATCGACAATATGGAAATCGCCAGAGCGACGAAGGAAGAAAAGGAAATTCAAATTATTAATTTGCGCGCTTTCCAACAGAAACACACAGGTGAAACAGAAAAAGCATTGGAACAGCTGCAACAAGTAGCCATTTCAGGCGGAAATATTTTTTCAGAATTAATGGAAACGGTAAAAGTTGCTAGTCTCGGCCAAATTACCAATGCGCTTTATGAAGTCGGCGGACAGTATCGTCGAAATATGTAATAAAGCTTGGAAAAATAAATCCATAGAGAGTGTATATCTCTGTGGATTTTTTCCAATTACTGTGGGACAATGAATAGTAACCTAAATGAGAATATGGCGTATGCAAATGGAAAGGAAGAGATGCGAAAATGAAAGTGTATCAACATATAATAATCATTGTCGCACTCATCCTGTTTACTATATTCTTTTATAAAGAAGGATTTGGTTCCATTGCATTTTTACTTGCTACTATTTATTTGACCATGATATTTATTCGAGAAATAAGACGTTCTAAAAAAAACGATAAGAAAGCGTAAAGCATTTTGGCGATATCTTTACGGAAAAAAATGCGTGTGGTATAATCATTCAGATAATGTTTAATTCTAAGGACTGGTAATCTGGTCCTTTTTTTAGAGCTTTAACTGGATTACCGGCTAAATAATTGTATATAATAGTGAATAGTGTAAAAGAAGAGAGAGAAAGTTCACTCTCTCCTTAAGAGTAGAGAGGGCGTGCATTTGTATGAATATCCGTGAAATGACGAAAGAACAGTTAACGGAAGAATCGATTATCGATATTGCCTATGCGGTATTAGCTGAAAAAGGCGAGAATCTTACGTTAAGACAGTTAATGGATGAGGTTCGTAAACTAAATGGCATAACGGTCAGAGCGATGGCTGAAAAACTACCTAGAGTAAATACAGACATTAATATTGATGGACGATTTCTTTCAATCGACGACATTCGATGGGGACTGCGCGAATGGTATCCGGTCGATCAATTAGAGGTGGAAACTGCGCCGGTCGTACGTACGCGAAGAAAAAGAAAAGCTGTTGTTGATGATGAAGACGATATCGATTTGGAAGACGATGAAGATGTGGTGGACGAGGACGGATTCGACCTTATCGACATCGATGAAGAAGACGATGAAGATGATATTGAAGAAGTCGATGATCTTCTCGACGACGATGAAGAAGAAGTTGAAATCGATGTAGACGTGGATTTGCTTGACGACGACGAAGATGAAATTCTCCCGGAAGATCTTCTCATCGATGATGAAGAAGAAGAGGAAGAAGAAGAGGAATAATTCCCGCTTGACTTCAGCGCAAAATCAAGATAAGATTCTACTGGGCTCCTGAAAAAGGACAAATGACTCAGAGTATATGCGCTCCTACTGCGAAACGTTGCAGCGGGGCGCTTTTTTATTTTTACTAGACTAAATTCGGAGGAATTGAACATGACAAAATACATTTTTGTAACAGGCGGAGTTGTTTCTTCACTTGGAAAAGGAATCACAGCAGCATCACTTGGTCGCTTGCTAAAAAATCACGGACTGCAAGTGACAATTCAAAAATTCGATCCATATATTAACGTCGACCCGGGGACGATGAGCCCGTATCAACACGGTGAGGTTTTCGTGACAGAAGACGGGGCAGAAACAGACCTCGATGTTGGTCATTACGAACGCTTTATTGATATTAATTTAAATAAATACTCCAACGTCACAATGGGGAAAGTGTATTCTTCCGTACTGAAAAAAGAACGTCGCGGCGAATATGAAGGTGCAACAGTTCAAGTAATTCCCCACATTACGAATGAAATAAAAGATCGTATTCTGGCTTCAGGCAAGAACACAAATGCAGACGTCGTCATCACGGAAGTTGGCGGAAGTGTCGGGGATATCGAGTCCCTTCCAATTCTAGAAGCCATTCGTCAGATGAAAACGGACTTCAATAAAAATGACATTATGTACATTCACTGCACGCTGATTCCATACATGAAAGCTGCGGGCGAAATGAAAACGAAACCGACACAACATAGCGTAAAAGAACTCCGCAGTCTTGGAATTCAACCAGACGTAATCGTCGTTCGTTCTGAACAAACCGTTCCGCAAGATATGAAAGAGAAAATCGCTCTTTTCTGCAGCGTTCGTCCGGAAGAAGTCATTGAAGCAGTAGACGCGGACATCCTGTACAGAATGCCGCTCATGCTGAAAGAACAAAAAATGGACGAAATCGTCATTGACCATCTCCAACTAAAAGCTGGAGAAGCGGACATGTCAGACCTCCATGCACTCGTTGACTTAGTGAGTGCGGTTTCGAAAAAAGTACAAGTCGCCCTGGTCGGAAAGTATGTTGAACTTCCAGATGCTTATATCTCAGCGGTCGAAGCATTTTCACATGCGGGATACCAATTCGCTACAGAAGTTGAAGTGAAATGGGTTGATTCGGAACAAGTGACTTCGGAAAATGTTGCCGAACTTTTAGGCGATGTAGACGGAATCGTAGTTCCAGGCGGATTTGGCGATCGCGGAATTGACGGGAAAATCGAAGCAATCACGTATGCAAGGGAAAACAACGTGCCATTTTTCGGAATTGCACTTGGGTTGCAACTAGCCGCGGTTGAATACGCGCGCAATGTGGTCGGCTTGCAAGATGCACATTCAACTGAATTCAATCCAGATACAGCCAACGCGATCGTCCAGTTATCGATTGCGAAAAATGTAACTGAAAATGGAACAATGCGTCTCGGCGTTTACCCATGTAAAATTGAAGAAGGAACAAAAGCAAGCGCGGCATACGGAAAAGAGTTAATTTACGAACGTCACCGCAACCGTTATGAATTTAACAATGAATATCGTGAACAGCTCGAAGAAGCCGGCATGATCTTCTCCGGAAACAGCCCAGATGGCCAATTTGTAGAAACAATTGAGCTTGGGAGTCATCCGTTCTTTGTCGCATGCCAGTTCCACCCAGAATTCGCATCACGCCCAACACGCCCGCAACCGCTAATTAGCGCGTTTGTCGAAGCGACGTTAACGCATCAATCAGGTAAATAATAAATAAAAGCTACACGACAATGGAGAAGCACTCCATTTTTCGTGTAGCTTTTTTATTGTAGAAATAATTAAGAGTTGTTTTAGAGCGAAACGACTAAAGCGGGTGGTGAAACGACTAAAGCGGATTGCGAAACGCCCAAAGTCGTCCGCGAAACGACTAAAGCGAGTTACGAAACGACCAATGACGTCCGGGAATCGACTAAAGCGGGTGGCCGAACCGACCAAAGTCCGCGAATCGACTAAAGCGTGCCCAAAAACGACCAAAGTCGTCCTCGAACCGACTAAAGTCGACTGCCAAACGACCAATGACGCCCGCAAAGCGACTAAAAGCATCTCTCAAACGATTAAAGGCAACCCATCAATAATCTTCCGAAACCATCTCATCATAAGAAATCTTCACGGCTTCATAGATAAACAACGCAGCCAACGCTTGTGGTTCGACGATTCGATTTCCGTCTTCACCGGGTAGCAAGCCGCGAGTAAGTCCAGTAGAAATATATGTCATTGCCAGTTCAGCAAGTTCATTGTCTTCCGCATTTTGAGATGAAACAGCCGCGAAAGGGATGAATTCGTCAGCGAGTGTTCGTGCTAGCGAAAGCGCTTCTTCATCCCGGGACGACCTGGTGAAAATCCAAACGCGATCTTCTGACCCGATTTTCATTCCCGGCTTGTAAGTAACTGCGCCAACTAACTTATCCACACCTTCCGTAGCAACTAGTTGAACAGCTTTCATTTCACCGAAACATGCAAGAATAACTTGTCCTTCACCAATTGTAGCTTGTGCAAGAAGGCGAGCAGTTTCTTCAATAGAATCCTCATTGTTTCCTATAATTCGTTGCAATAAACCGCTGATTTGTGTTGTCAACATCTTCATTGTAAGCACCTCCACGTCCATTATAGTGACAAATTCGCGCGATTGTAAAATAGAAGCGTGTAATAATAAATCTATGAAAAGGCAAGTGATTCCAATTGCAGACTTCTCAATTAATTTTTAATCTTCAGTGTATAATTGCGATAAAAAGAGGGTATTGGGTACTAGTTGTCAAATATACATTAAGAATCTAAACCTATAAAAAATATATATGTATAGAGAGGAGGTCAATTATGTGAGAAGTATATTGATTGTCGATGACCAACCTGGAATCCGATTATTACTTGAAGAATTGTTTCGAAAGGAAAACTATTCGGTAAGGCTTGCGAAAAACGGGGTGGACGCTTTTAAAAATATTGAAGCGGAACAACCTGATTGTGTACTATTAGATATGAAAATGGCGGGTATTGACGGAACGGAGGTATTAAAGAAAATAAAAATAGACTGGCCGGCAGTCCCGGTTATCATGATGACTGCATACGGTGAATTAGAAAAAATAGAGGAAGTACTAGCCTTAGGCGCGGAAAAATATTTTACAAAACCGTTTGATATATATGAAGTTCGCGATACCGTCAATGCGCTAATTGAAAGGAAACAACCTGAGCAGTGGTAAACACTAAATGTTTTTGTTATGATAATAAACGTATGGATGGTTACAATTACATTAATAATAAACAGATAAATTCAAAAGTTTATTATCTGAAGGAGGAAACTAATCATGGCACTCGTTTCGATGAGAGAAATGATGATTAAAGGTAAAAAAGAAGGATATGCAATTGGTCAGTTCAACTTGAACAACCTGGAATATACGCAAGCAATTTTACAGGCGGCAGAGGAAGAACAATCCCCTGTTATTCTTGGAGTTTCAGAAGGAGCAGCTCGTTATATGGGCGGTTTCACTACAGTTGTTAACATGGTAAAAGGACTAATGCACGATTATAAAACGACAGTTCCAGTTGCAATCCATTTAGACCACGGTACTAGCTTTGAAAATTGTAAAGCAGCTATCGACGCAGGATTTACTTCTGTCATGATCGATGCTTCATCGAAGCCTCTTGCGGAAAATATTGAAATTACAAATTCGGTTGTTGAATACGCACATGAACATGGTGTGTCTGTTGAAGCTGAACTCGGAGTAGTTGGCGGAGAAGAAGATGACATCATCGCAGACGGCGTTATTTATGCAGATCCGGCTGAGTGTAAAGAGCTTGTTGAAAAAACAAATATTGATTGCCTGGCACCTGCACTTGGATCCGTTCATGGTCCTTACAAAGGGGAACCAAACTTAGGATTCGAAGAAATGGAAGTCATTTCAAAACAATCTGATCTACCACTTGTCCTCCACGGCGGAACAGGAATCCCGCTTAAAGATATTCAACGCGCGATTTCACTAGGAACAGCAAAAATCAACGTAAACACAGAAAACCAAATTCAAGGAACAAAAGCTGTTCGCGATTTCCTCGCATCAGATGCAGAAGCTTATGATCCACGAAAATATCTAGCGCCTATGCGTGAAGCGATTAAAGAAACAGTTATCGGGAAAATGCGCGAATTCGGAAGTTCACAAAAAGCATAAAATAACGTAAAAAGGAGAAGCATCTCATAATAGTGAGTGCATTCTCCTTATTTACCATTGACTTGGAGGAATATATAATGAAATTTTTTATTGATACGGCAAACTTTGAAGAAATTAAAGAAGCACATAGTTGGGGGATTATTTCCGGAGTTACTACAAACCCTTCACTCGTAGCAAAAGAAGACGTTCCATTTCATGATAGACTGCGACAAATCACAGAACTCGTCGACAGTTCAGTGAGTGCGGAAGTTATTTCACTTGATGCTGAAGGCATGTTGAAAGAAGGACGCGAGCTGGCAAAAATCGCTCCGAATATCACAGTAAAACTTCCAATGACACCTGAAGGATTAAAAGCATGTTCAGTATTTGCCGAAGAGGGTATTAAAACAAACGTCACATTGATCTTCAGTGCAAACCAAGCACTACTCGCTGCTCGTGCAGGCGCTACATATGTGTCGCCATTCTTAGGCAGACTCGATGATATCGGACAAGATGGCATGCACCTAATTGAAACAATCGCGAATATCTTCGTGATTCATGATATTAAATCAGAAATTATTGCGGCGTCCATTCGTAGTCCGCAACATATTACAGATGCAGCACTAGCAGGTGCTCATATTGCAACAACACCATTTAATGTACTAAAACAACTGTTCAACCATCCATTAACAGATAAGGGAATCGAAGCATTTCTTGCGGATTGGGAGAGCAGAAAGAATAAGTAATGCCAAGGGGGAGCGACATGGACGTTTATAAAATCACAGGTGAAAAACGGCTGCAAGGTACAATTTCAGTTAGTGGAGCGAAGAATAGCGCGGTCGCTCTCATTCCGGCATCGATTCTAGCAGATTCACCTGTCACACTTGAAGGTCTACCGGAAATTTCGGACGTTTTGACCTTGCAAGCGCTTCTCGAAGACATTGGCGGGAAAGTTGAATTGGACGGCAAGACAATGGTCATTGATCCATCCGAAATCATTTCAATGCCGCTTCCGAATGGGAATGTGAAAAAGCTCCGGGCTTCGTACTATTTAATGGGTGCGATGCTCGGACGTTTTAAGCATGCCGCGATTGGGTTGCCGGGCGGTTGTCACCTCGGTCCTCGTCCAATCGACCAACATATTAAAGGGTTCGAAGCGCTCGGGGCAACAGTCACAAATGAACACGGCGCCATTTATTTACGCGCGAAAGAACTGCGCGGCGCTAAAATATATTTGGACGTCGTCAGCGTCGGCGCAACGATCAATATCATGCTAGCAGCAGTCCTTGCAAAAGGACGAACGACAATTGAAAACGCAGCAAAAGAACCGGAAATCATTGATGTCGCGACATTATTATCCAATATGGGCGCGAAAATTAAAGGTGCCGGCACGAATATCATTCGTATCGACGGTGTTGAGAAATTGCATGGTACTCGCCACACGATTATTCCGGACCGCATTGAAGCAGGCACATTTATGATTATGGCCGCTGCGGCAGGAGACGGCGTTACCATCGACAACGTCATTCCTTTTCACGTAGAAGCGTTAACATCGAAGCTTCGTGAAATGGGTGTCACGATTGTTGAGAAAGATGAACAAATCTTTATTCCGAAAGCAGAGAATTTATCGGCAGTCGATGTGAAAACTCTCGTCTATCCTGGCTTTCCAACAGATTTACAGCAACCGTTTTCAGTTCTTCTAACTCAAGCGGTTGGTTCGTCAATGATTACCGATACAGTATATTCCGCAAGATTTAAACATATTGATGAAATTGGGCGGATGAATGCCAACGCGCGTGTCGAAGGCAGATCGGCAATTCTGGCTGGTCCGACACAATTAGAAGCAGCAACCGTTCGTGCATCAGATCTTCGAGCAGGGGCGGCTCTCGTACTCGCGGGTTTATTGGCTGACGGCGAAACTGAAATTAGAGATATACATCACATCGAACGCGGATATAGTTCTCTTATTGAAAAATTACAAGGGATCGGCGCGGAAATCAGCAAAGTTAATATTTCCGAAAGCGCTTCGATTCGCGAATAAATGATATAATTGAACCGTTCAGTAATGTAAAATGTTGTTTATTTTACAGGTGGAATCGAAAATCGGGGGGAAACGATACATGGAACGCAGTTTATCGATGGAATTAGTAAGGGTTACTGAAGCAGCCGGCGTAGCAGCAGCTCGCTGGATGGGACGCGGATTGAAAAACGAAGCGGACGATGCAGCAACAACTGCAATGCGACTAGTCTTTGACACAATTCCAATGCAAGGAGTCGTCGTGATTGGCGAAGGCGAAATGGATGAAGCGCCAATGCTTTATATCGGCGAAGAGCTTGGAATGGGGAATGGTCCGCTTGTCGACGTGGCAGTCGATCCTCTTGAAGGAACGAACATCGTTGCATCTGGCGGCTGGAATGCACTTGCGGTTTTAGCAATTGCGGATCAAGGTAATCTTCTACACGCCCCGGACATGTATATGAACAAAATTGCAGTCGGTCCTGAAGCGGTTGGGAAAATTGACATAGACGCTTCTGTCACAGACAATCTATTAGCAGTCGCAACAGCTAAAAACAAAGATATCGAAGATGTTGTAGCCACAGTATTAAGTAGGGATCGTCACTTAGAAATTATAGAAGAAATCCGAGCTGCAGGCGCGCGTATTAAACTAATATCGGACGGCGACGTTGCCGGTGCCATTAATACGGCGTTTGACGGAACGGGTGTCGATATTTTATTCGGCCATGGGGGAGCCCCGGAAGGTGTGATTTCGGCAGTCGCGCTGAAATGCCTCGGCGGCGAAATTCAAGGACGCCTTGTCCCTTCGAATGAAGCTGAAATTGATAGATGCAATAGAATGGGCATTGATCTGAAAAAAGTGCTTTACATGGATGACCTGGTGAAAGGCGACGATGCAATTTTCGCCGCGACAGGTGTAACAGATGGAGAGTTACTTCGTGGTGTTCGGTTCAAAGGTTCTTACAGTGAAACACACTCCGTTGTCATGCGTTCCAAATCAGGAACCGTACGCTTCGTAGAAGGACGTCATAGTATGAAGAAAAAACCTCACCTAGTTATGCAAAACTGATCTATCTTAATCTTGCATTTCATAGACTAGCTTCTGCCAGTGTGTCCCGCATTGGCAGAAGCCCCTAACTAAAAATGATTCAACATTGCTTTCCTTAAATAAAACCTCAAAATAATTAAACTCAAAAACTAAAAGAGTGGTGCCAATAAAATGAAAATATTAACGATGTCGGCGCTTGAAAATATGACTTTAAAAGAGTTATATGAACATGCCCGTGAATATAAAGTTGCTTATTATGCAAAAATGTCCAAAAAAGAACTGATTTTTGCTATTTTGAAATTAAGAGCAGAAAAAGAAGGCTTCTTCTTCATGGAAGGCGTTCTTGAAATCATTCAATCGGAAGGGTACGGATTCCTTCGTCCGATAAATTACTCATCAAGTTCCGAAGATATTTATATTTCCGCTTCGCAAATCCGTCGCTTCGACCTTCGAAATGGTGACAAAGTTGCAGGAAAAGTTAGACCGCCAAAAGAATCCGAACGCTATTACGGTTTACTGCAAGTTGAGGCAGTTAACGGAGAAGATCCGGAAGATTCCCGAAATCGAGTTCACTTCCCGGCACTAACCCCACTTTACCCAGATCGTCATATAAAACTAGAAACAGATCCAACAAAACTATCAACAAGAATCATGGATTTAGTCGCGCCTGTAGGTTTTGGTCAACGCGGACTGATTGTCGCCCCGCCGAAAGCCGGGAAAACACTACTCTTAAAAGAGATTGCAAACTCCATTGCAACTAATCATCCCGACACAGAACTCATTGTACTTTTGATAGATGAACGACCGGAAGAAGTGACGGACATTGAACGCTCTGTGAAAGCGGATGTCGTTAGCTCAACATTTGATGAGTTGCCAGAAAATCATATAAAAGTTGCAGAACTCGTTCTTGAACGTGCAATGCGACTCGTCGAACATAAAAAAGATGTCGTCATTCTCATGGACTCGATTACGAGACTAGCACGAGCGTATAACCTCGTAATTCCGCCAAGCGGCCGAACATTATCCGGAGGGATTGACCCAGCCGCATTCCACCGACCGAAACGCTTTTTCGGCGCTGCGCGAAACTTGGAAGAAGGCGGCAGTCTGACAATCTTAGCAACTGCGCTAATTGACACCGGCTCAAGAATGGACGATGTTATTTACGAAGAATTCAAAGGAACAGGTAACCTAGAGCTTCACCTTGACCGCAATCTCGCAGAACGCCGTATTTTCCCGGCACTCGATATTCGCCGTTCAGGAACACGAAAAGAAGAACTGCTCTTACCGAAGGACCAACTCGAAAAGTTCTGGGCCATCCGAAAAACATTCTCCGACGCACCAGACTTTGTCGAACGCTTCCTAAGAAAGCTTCGCCAAACAAAAACAAACGAAGAATTCTTCGAAAAACTAAACTCAGAAATGAAAGCCCATCGCAATGGGAAAGGCCTTTTATAAAACAAAAATGGCATCAGCTCACTAATATTTAGAGCTGATGCCGTTTTTTTTATTGATTGAAAATGCCATTATAGAAAATCTCGCCGTAAAAGTTGGCAACGTTGCGGACTTGCGAAAACGTTTCTTACTTTTAACAAAACGTTTCCTACTTTTGCAAAAACGTTTCCAACAATCGCCGGAACGTTTCCTTCTTCCGGCCAAACGTTTCCTACTCAGATAAACGTTTCTTACTTTGACCAAAACGTTTCCTACTTTTGCAAAAACGTTTCCAACAATCGCCGGAACGTTTCCTTCTTCCGGCCAAACGTTTCCTACTCAGGTAAACGTTTCTTACTTTGATCAAAACGTTTCCTTCTCTCGCAAAAATGTTTCCAACTATCGCTGGAACGTCGATTGCTTAGATTGAATGAAATTGATTCAAATAATAAAGTTGCACCGCTTCACCGGATTTGTTATACTCATTGAGGTATCATAAAAACGATCTGCTGCATATACGGCTGACTTACGGGCCGTGTAAGGCATCAGTCTAATATATTCTGTTCCGGATGGTTCAGAGCGAGAGGAGATAGACCGATGAAAGCAGGAATTCACCCAGAATACAAAACTGCGAAAGTTACTTGTTCATGTGGTAACACATTTGAAACAGGCTCAGTAAAAGAGGATATTCGCGTTGAAGTATGTTCAGAATGCCACCCATTCTACACTGGACGTCAGAAATTTGCTGCAGCGGACGGCCGTGTCGACCGCTTCAACAAAAAGTATGGCCTCAAAGAAGAAGGTCGCGAAGAAGAATAAGCTTTCGCAAAATACCCGTCATGGTGCAACAGCGCCGGGCGGGTATTTTTCTGTTTTTTGTTATTGGTCGTTTCGAGCCGCGCTTTGGTCGTTTTCGTACTTTCTTTAGTCGTTTCGACCGCGCTTTGGTCGTTTTCATACTCTCTTTAGTCGTTTCGCGACACTCTTTAGTCGCCCGCGCACTCACTTAAGTCGTTCCACCAAAAACCTCTAACATATTTCACGAATAAAATAAAGACGTCAAATTTAGTCGTTTTTCGGGTATGATAGAGATTCAAATAGAACTAAACGCAAGATACATAAAAAGCTTCATGAGAAAGGTGATTTACTATGTACCAAGCAGTACAAGGCGGATGGATTGAGGTCATCTGCGGAAGCATGTTTTCAGGAAAATCCGAAGAATTGATTCGCCGTGTCAAAAGGGCGCAATTCGCAAAACAAAAGATAGCCGTCTTCAAACCGGAAATCGATGACCGCTATAGCGATGAAGCTGTTGTGAGCCATAACGGCACCACGGTCATCGCGAATCCTGTCGCAAGCTCATCTCATATCGACGAATTCGACAAATCTTCATATGACATAATCGCTATTGATGAAGCCCAGTTTTTTGATGAAGGAATCGTCGAAATGGTCATGAAATTGGCAGATGAAGGATTCCGAGTCATCATCGCCGGTCTCGATCAAGACTTCCGCGGTGAACCATTCGGACCGATGCCGAGCCTCATGGCTGTCGCAGAACATGTCACAAAACTTCAAGCAGTTTGCACGAAATGCGGCTGCCCAGCGAGTCGAACGCAGCGGCTCATCAACGGCGTGCCCGCGGGCTACGATGATCCCATTATTCTTGTCGGCGCAAAAGAAGCGTATGAAGCAAGATGCCGCAAACATCATGAAGTACCACACGGCATTTCCCAAGCAGTCGCACAAAGTTAATAACACAAGAAAATGTGAGACGTGAAACTATGCGGATCACATTTTTTTATTCCCAAAACCGCGCCACTAGAGAAAAAACTGTATTTACCCATGAAATTCCCGTACAATGAACATACAAAATAGACGTAAAATGAGGTGTGCCCAATGTTTGAACGACTTCAAGCAGTAGAAGATCGATATGACCAATTAAATGAATTACTTAGTGATCCTGAAATTGTCAGCGACATATCAAAACTTCGCGATTATTCCAAAGAACAATCAGGTATACAAAAAACGGTTGAAGTATACCGTGAATACAAGGGAGTAATGGAAGAATATAAAGACGCAAAAGAGATGCTGAGCGAATCTCTTGATGACGAAATGAAAGAGCTCGTGAAACTCGAACTTTCGGAACTCGAAGACAAAGTGGAACAACTCGAAGCCCAGTTAAAAGTGCTGTTAATTCCCAAAGATCCTAATGATGATAAAAACGTCATCATGGAAATTCGCGGTGCAGCGGGCGGGGACGAAGCTGCTTTATTCGCGGGCAATTTGTTCCGCATGTACAGCCGTTATGCGGAGATGAACCACTGGAAAACGGAAGTAATTGATTCATCTCCCACGGAACTTGGCGGTTTTAAAGAAATTATTTTTCTTATCAATGGAAATGGTGCGTTTTCAAAATTGAAATTTGAAAATGGGGCCCACCGTGTACAACGAGTACCTGAAACTGAGTCAGGCGGAAGAACCCATACATCGACTGCGACAGTCGCAGTCTTACCGGAAGCCGAAGATGTCGATATTGAAATTCTCCGAGAAGATTTGAAAATCGATACGTACCGTTCAAGTGGTGCGGGTGGTCAGCATGTTAACACGACAGACTCTGCTGTTCGTATTACGCACCTACCGACGGGAATCGTCGTATCCATGCAAGATGAAAAATCACAAATTAAAAATCGTGATAAAGCGATGAAAGTATTAAAAGCTCGTGTCTATGATGCAGCACAACGAGAAGCGCAAGCAGAATATGCTGCGAGCCGTAAATCAGCAGTCGGTACAGGCGACCGTTCAGAAAGAATCCGAACGTACAATTTCCCGCAAAACCGTGTGACAGACCACCGCATCGGTTTGACCATCCAAAAACTCGATCAAATTATCGAAGGGAATCTCGATGAAATCATTGAAGCATTAACGCTTGAAGAACAAGCGCATCATCTTGAAAGTTTAAATTCAAATGACTGAACGAATTTTCGAAGCTCAAAATAGAGCGATAACTTTATTGGAGAAAAAAGGACTAGATTCCGGGGCGGTTCGAATCCTGATGGAATACGTAACAAACAAAAGCCACGCCGCATTACTTGCAAATCTCCGAGAACAACTGACCGAAGAACAACGAACAATCTTTTGGAATAAAATCGACGAACTCTTAGACGGAAAACCTGTTCAATACGTTTTAGGAACCGAAAGCTTTTACGGCAGACAATTCGAAGTGAATGAAAATGTGCTCATTCCGCGTCCCGAAACCGAGGAACTCATCTACGGCGCACTTGAACGCAGCAGAAATTTATTCGCGAATAAAACCATAAAAATGGCTGACATCGGCACGGGTAGCGGTGCGATCGCCATCACATTCAAAAAAGAGTGGGCAGAAGCAGCGGTGACGGCGACTGATATTAGTAAAAAAGCGCTCGAAGTCGCCAAGAGAAATGCCGAACGACTCGGTGGAGAAATCACTTTCAAAGAGGGCGATTTAACCGACCCGATCAAAAGTGAAACTTGGGACATCGTTTTATCCAATCCGCCCTATATCGCACGCGTTGAAGCCGAATCGATGTCGGAAACCGTTTTGGCCTTCGAACCGCATAGCGCTTTATTTGCAGAAGAAGATGGACTTTTCTTTTATAGAAAACTCGCAGAAAATCTGCCTGCACTTATGAACAAGCCGTCTCTCATCGGATTAGAAATCGGGCACCAGCAAGGCCCGGCTGTGCAGAAGTTGTTTACAGACGCATTTCCTGACGCCAAAGTCGAAATTTTAAAAGATATCAACGGAAAAAACCGAATACTATTTTGCAAGATTGATGAATAAAACATAGCTTCCCCGGCAACAATGCGTTTAAGGGGGAATCGATATGTTACCAGATTACGAGATTAAACAAAAACCATCTTCAATGGGACGAATTATACCGTACGCAGAATTTATTTTAATCTTAATTATCATCCAATGCATTCTCGGGTTATTCACAGGTGCGGAGTCAGCAGAAGAAACGATTCGTTTTAGACTGCTCGCACACTCGAACAGCACGACCGATCAGGCGATCAAAGAAGAAATTCAACTTAAAATCCAACCGCTTGTTGAAAATGCCGTCACAAATTCAACTTCAAAAGAAGAGCTCGCGGAGAATTTGGCCGCTCTAGAACCGACAATTCTTCAAATTGCAACGTCAATTGCGGGCGATAAAGCAGTTACTTTAGAACGCAAAAATGCTTTATTTCCAGCAAAAAGATCCGGGCTCGTTATTTATCCACAATCCGAATACGATGCCTATCTATTAACAATTGGAAGCGGACGTGGGGATAACTGGTGGTGCGCTCTATTCCCGAAAATTTGTTACCCGGAGGAAGAGAAGGAAACGCAAGAAGAGGAAAAAGTCACTTTTTTCCTTTGGGAGTGGATAACTGGACTGTTTTCGTAAGGTTGTTCACAATAATTGTGGATAAATCAAATAAACTGTGTATAAATGAGGTTTAATAGATGGAAACAACAATAATAGTTGTGGATAAAAATATGGATAACATAAAAAACTATAAACAAGCTGTGGACATATTGAAAAGTGGAGGAGTCGTCGCCTTTCCAACCGAAACGGTTTACGGACTCGGCGCAATCGCTACAGATGAAAAAGCGGTTGATAAAATCTTCAGAGCGAAAGGACGACCTTCCGATAATCCACTTATCGTACATATTGGAAACAAAGAAGAAGTAGCGAAATACGCGGCAGACATCCCGGAAAAAGCAAACAAGCTCATGGATTCATTTTGGCCGGGTCCATTAACCCTCATCTTTAACGCAATTCCGAACATCATCGCGCCAAATGTAACGCCCGGCGTAAAAACAGTAGGAATCCGGATGCCCGATCATCCGGTTGCGCTCGATCTGCTTCGCGAATTAAAAGCGCCACTCGCCGCACCTAGCGCAAATCGAAGCGGCAAACCGAGTCCCACTGAAGCGCAGCATGTTGAAGAAGATTTGAATGGACTCATCCCGCTTATTTTAGACGGAGGCCGCACGGGTGTCGGGCTTGAATCCACAGTAATTGACATGACAGTACAGCCGCCGATAATCCTAAGACCCGGCGGCGCAACACGAGAAATGATTGAAGAAGTAATCGGTCCAGTCGCGATAGCAGATGAAAAAGCGCCAGAAAATACTCCGCGCGCTCCGGGCATGAAATACCGACATTACGCACCGGAAGCCCCTTTATTCATCATCGAATCCGATAAGGAAAAAATCGAGAACGCCGTTAAAAAACTTCAAAAAGAACATAAAAAAACGGCCGTCATTGGTCCGGATAACTTGCGAGTTCAGAACGCAGACTGGTATTTCGCAATCGGCTCAAGCGACAGCGCCGAAGAAATGGCTGTGAATCTATATAAAGCGCTTCGTCAATGCGATTTGATCGACGCGGATGTTATTCTCGCAGTTGAAACGGACTTAGCTGGAGTGGGCGCAGCATTTATGAATCGGTTACTAAAAGCTTCAGACGGGAAACGATTTACCGAATAACTAGAATATGAAAATTTCTCTCGCATACGATTAATATATGCGGTATGCGGGAGGTTTTTGGGTGAATGAATTAATTGCTGCTAGTATCACGACACTCGACATTATAGTTGTGTATGCGTTACTGGACTTGAAGGAGGGGAAGTTTGCCTTAGCAATCTGGACTTCCTTCCTCAATATGTTGTTACCGCTCCTCGGATTCCTAACCGGGGAATTTTCAGCATACTTTTTTTCTAGCTTTAGTCATTTGCTGTCTGGAGTCCTTCTCGGGTTGATCGGCCTTCATATGATATTGGAAGATAACGATATGAAAACTTCAAGGAAACTTTCCCCCGCACTTATTGCATTTGCTGTAAGTATCGATGCGTTCTCAGTGAGTGTTTCATTCGGAATGATTCATTTAAATAAAACGATATATATTTTAGCGTCTGGAATTTTTGCTATCATATTTTCTTATGTTGCCCTTACATTTAAAAGACGCCTCGGAATCAAAAGCGGAAAACGAATCCGCCAATTTGCAGGGATTGTGCTAATTATTATGGGAATCATCTCAGCCATGCAATAAATTCGCCCGTTCTTCGAAAATCAGCTATTCTTATATAAGAAGGAGGGCGCCCACCTATGAATATTTATTTACTATGCACGGGTAATACATGTAGAAGTCCGATGGCAGAGGCAATTCTACGCTCAAAAAACATGGAAAATGTGTCCGTACGATCTGCCGGCATACATGCAATGGATGGACTTCATATTGCAGACAATGCAAGAACGCTTATCGAAGAAGCGGACATGCCTTACACGAATAAATCCAGATTGCTTACCCAAGAAGATGTTGAATGGGCAGATTACATATTTACAATGACCGAAGCGCATAAAAGCGTATTACTCCACTTATTCCCGCAACATCAAGAGAAAATATATACATTAAAAGGTTTTATATCCCCCTCTGCAAACGAAGACGTTCACGATCCTTACGGCGGCAGCCTCGAAACCTACCGCGAAACATTCAACGAACTGACGGAACTTATGAATCAGCTTGAGAAGAAATTGCTTGAGGAAGGCGAATCGTAAAGGGGTATAGTAGCCACTATAAAGTCAAAACTTGACCGAGTACTTGGACAATCAATTCGAGTACTCGTTTTTTATATGGTCGTTGATTCCGCTGGAGTCGCCGCCCGGCACTACAGTCAACTATTTTCACTATATAAAGTTACCTGCGGAAAACGGGCGGTCTCAAAGGTTTTCCATATATTGGACAAGTTAATTCCAAAAAATCATATTGCCATGATAACATTTTCAGTCGAAAACTGTTAGAATAAATAATGAATATAATAAGAAAAGAGGAGCGCCAATGAAAATCGCAATATCATCCGACCACGGAGGCAATCGTCTGCGCAAAGAAATTATGGATTTATTGTCCGAACGCGGTGTTGAATTTGAAGACTTCGGACCAAAAAATGATGACTCGGTCGATTATCCGGACTATGCTGCGCCTGTTTGTGAAGGTGTCGCGGATGGTCGATTTAATCGCGGAATCTTAATTTGCGGAACGGGGATCGGAATGTCGATCGCCGCAAACAAAACAAAAGGCATTCGCTGCGCACTCGTACATGACGTTTTCAGCGCAAAAGCAACACGAGGCCATAATGATACGAACGTTCTAGCAATGGGCGAACGTGTTGTCGGACCGGGGCATGCGAGAGAAATTGTTGCAGCATGGTTAGATACTTCTTTCGAAGGCGGTCGCCATGCAGTGCGAATCGAAAAACTGATGAAGCTAGAGGACTAAAACGATGGAGGGGAAGTAAGTGGACGCTCTAAATTTATGGAAACTTCAGTTGGAAGAACTATTATCCGAAATCTCCGAGCAAATACATCTTGAAAAAGGTGGATTTTTCGTTGTCGGTTGTTCTACTTCCGAGGTAGCTGGGAAGCGCATAGGAACGTCAGGGGCAATGGAAATCGGCGAAGTTATATACGAACCTCTAAAAAAGTTCGCTGATAAACACCACTTGCATCTCGCGTTTCAAGGATGCGAACATATTAACCGAGCCCTGACCATCGAAAGGGAGTCTGCAAAGATATTCAACCTTGAACCGGTAACGGTCATTCCATCGCCGAATGCAGGTGGTTCGATGTCAGCATACGCCTATGAGCAAATGTCCGATCCCGTCGTCGTTGAAGAAATCGAAGCACAAGCCGGTATCGATATTGGACAAACATTAATCGGCATGCATTTAAAGCGGGTGGCGATACCGGTTCGAACATCAATTGAGAAAGTGGGCAATGCAGTCGTCACAATTGCGACGACGCGTCCAAAACTAATCGGCGGAGAACGGGCCATTTATTCAAAAATAGAGCCTGAAGACGAAAATATTACAACCTAAAAAGGGGACTAACTAATGGGACACGTTAAAACGCAAACACTTACAGCTGAACTAAATCACGTGAAAGAAGACGAAGTAATTTACAACGCTATCATGGCAGAAAGACAGCGCCAGCAAGCGAATATCGAGCTAATCGCATCAGAAAACTTCGTCACTGAAGCAGTTATGGAAGCACAAGGTTCAGTATTGACCAATAAATATGCTGAAGGCTATCCAGGCCGACGCTACTATGGTGGTTGTGAGCATGTTGACATTGTTGAGGATGTTGCACGCGATCGTCTGAAAGAAATTTTTGGTGCTGAATATGCAAACGTTCAACCGCACTCCGGTGCACAAGCGAATATGGCAGTTTATTTTGCGGCATTAGAGCCGGGAGACACAATTCTTGGCATGAACCTTTCACACGGCGGTCATTTAACGCACGGTAGCCCAGTGAATTTCTCTGGAAAACTATACAACTTCGTTGAATACGGCGTCAGTAAAGAAGACGAGCATATCGACTATGAAGATGTACGTCAAAAAGCGCTTGAACATAAACCGAAAATGATTGTTGCGGGCGCGAGCGCGTACCCAAGAACAATCGACTTCGCGAAATTCCGTGAAATCGCTGATGAAGTCGGCGCTTACCTATTCGTTGACATGGCACATATCGCAGGTCTCGTTGCGGCGGGGGAACATCCAAACCCGGTTCCGCATGCGCACTTTGTAACATCAACAACTCATAAAACATTACGCGGACCTCGCGGCGGATTCATCCTGAGTACTGAAGAGTTTGGCAGAAAATTGAACTCATCCGTATTCCCTGGCGTTCAAGGCGGCCCGCTCATGCACGTAATTGCTGCAAAAGCAGTCGCATTCGGCGAAGCGCAAAAACCAGAATTTAAAGCATATGCGCAGCAAGTGAAGAAAAATGCTGCTGCACTAGGCGAAGCTCTGATGGCAGAAGGAATCGATATCGTTTCAGGCGGAACGGATAATCATTTACTTCTATTAAACCTTCGTTCACTTGGAATAACTGGGAAACTTGCAGAAGCGGTATTGGATGAAGTAGGAATTACAGTGAACAAAAACACAATTCCGTTCGATACAGAAGGTCCATTCATCACATCAGGCATCCGTATCGGTACGCCAGCAGTTACAACACGCGGATTTAAAGAAGAAGAGATGAAAGAAATCGCATCAATCATGGCGAGTCTCTTGAAAAATCACGAAGACGAAAACGTCAAAAAAGAAGCACAAGAACGTGTTACGGCATTGACAAATAAGTTCCCGCTATACGAATAAATAACAATGGGCCACTTTCCTGGAAAGTGGCCTGTTTTCCGTCTTTTAAAATTTGTTATATTTCGAATAAAACCTATGAATCAGCGCCAGTAAATAAAGTAGATACATTCGCACGAAGAAATATATCCCAGTTTCGATACTTATGTGTTAGGATTTAATCAATTCTGTTATACTAAATTGGATATTTCAAAAGGAGCGATTCAAATGCCAAAAGTACATGTTTTAGATCATCCATTAATTCAACACAAATTAACTTACATACGAGATATAAATACGGGAACAAAAGAATTTCGGGAGTTAGTCGATGAAGTTGCGACGCTCATGGCTTATGAAATCACTCGCGATCTTCCATTGATGGAAAAAGAAATTGAAACACCTGTCCGATTGGGGATGTCCAACGTGTTAGCCGGGAAAAAACTCGGGATTGTACCCATTTTACGTGCAGGTCTAGGCATGGTCGAAGGTATTTTGAACTTGATTCCAGCGGCGAAAGTTGGACATGTCGGACTTTACCGAGATCCAGAAACACTTCTTCCAGTCGAGTATTACGTGAAACTTCCTTCTGATATTTCAGAACGCGATTTAATTCTAGTAGACCCGATGTTAGCGACGGGCGGTTCTGCGATTGAAGCAGTCAACTCATTGAAAAAACGCGGCGCGAAAAGCATTCGTTTCATGTGTTTGATTGCAGCCCCTGAAGGCGTAGAAGCAATGACAGAAGCGCATCCTGATGTTGATATATACATGGCGGCACTTGATGAGAAGTTGGATGAAAAAGGCTATATCGTTCCAGGCCTCGGCGATGCGGGCGACAGATTATTTGGAACAAAGTAATGTGAATGGGGTGGCAATGTGAGTAAGAAATGGAAGGTCATGACCATTTTCGGCACGCGGCCGGAAGCGATCAAGATGGCTCCTCTCGTATTGGAACTTGAAAAACATCAAGAAGAAATCGAGTCCATTGTCACAGTGACAGCTCAGCATCGTGAAATGCTCGATCAAGTGCTTGAAACATTCAATATTGCGCCGGACTACGATTTAAATATCATGAAAGATCGCCAAACGCTTATAGACGTTGCAACGCGAGGGCTCGAAGGACTCGATGCGATTATGAAAGAAGCCCGGCCGGACATTGTCTTGGTTCACGGCGATACATCGACAACTTTCATCGGAAGTCTTGCAGCATTTTACAATCAAATTGCAGTCGGGCATGTTGAAGCCGGACTTCGCACATGGAATAAGCACTCGCCTTACCCAGAGGAGATGAACCGTCAACTGACTGGCGTATTGGCTGATTTGCATTTCTCACCTACCGAAAAATCGGCGGAAAACCTGTTAGCTGAAGGCAAACCGCAGGATCGAATTTACATTACTGGAAATACAGCAATCGATGCGCTTCAAACAACAGTGCGCGAAAACTATTCCCATCCGATCTTAGATAGCCTCGGTGACGATAAGTTGATTTTACTAACGGCCCACCGACGAGAAAATCTCGGGGAGCCGATGCGCAATATGTTCCGGGCGATCAATCGTTTGCTCGATAAGCATGAAGACATTCAAGTTGTATACCCGGTACATCTAAATCCGGTCGTTCGTGAAATCGCCGATGAAATACTAGGGGACAATCCACGCGTCCACCTCATAAAACCGCTTGAAGTCATTGATTTTCATAACTTCCAAGCGGCATCGCATATCATATTGACCGATTCAGGCGGAATCCAAGAGGAAGCACCATCACTCGGAAAACCCGTCATCGTACTTCGCGACACAACAGAACGCCCAGAAGGAATCGAAGCGAACACGCTGAAACTCGCAGGGACAGACGAAGAAACCATCTTTTCACTAACTGATGAACTACTCACAAACCCTGAAGAATACAACAAAATGGCAAAAGCCTCAAACCCATACGGCGACGGACACGCCTCCGAAAGAATCGTCGAAGCATTGAAAAAGTACTTAACTTCATTAGAATGAAAGAATAGAGGACAACTTCCAGTACTGGGGTTGTCTTCTTTTTTTATTCATTAAATATTGAAGCTAGTGGTTCGCTGAATTAATAGTGGGGTTTTGGGAAGCACGCAACGTTTTCTCGAAAGAACGCAACACTTTGCTAAAACAACGTAACGTCTATTACTAGCGCCGCAGGTTTGCGATCGAAAACGAAGCGTTTGGGATCACGGTTTTAGCGACGAGGAGACCCCGGTGATGCCCGCAGGAAAGCGTCCCCCGGAACGGAAATCAACGGGCTTGATAAAACAAGTACCTGATTACTGGATCATTCAAGTACCCAATCAAAAACCCTCTAACTCTACCATCATTTTCAATAGAAAAAACAACTAAACTGTCAGTTTAAAGTCGAAACTACGTGTAAAATGTATGAAAATGCAAGTTGCCGGTTACGCTATACGTATTAGTTTTTTAAATTTGTCTATTGTTTGACAAAGTGTTTTGTGAACCGATAAAACAACGGGAATCAATTGACATCAATTTTGGGCTACTGTATGATTGTTAAGGGTAAGAATGATAGTTGTTTCGTACATATAAAGCATGATTTATGGATATTTCGAAAGCGATTTCTATCATCTTTTCACCGATTTTTGAATGTTCAAACCAAATCATGAGTAAATGAGCGGTCATGGCAGTTCATACGCAACTTTAATAGGTTCCAACTTTTTCGGAGTCTACGCCGGTTAAAGGCAGGACCGCGAAACGGGAACCACCCCGCAATTTCAAGAGCTTATTCCAAATTTCAGTCAAACAAAACAGGAGATAAAACAGTTATGCAAACATTGCAGGAAATCCATAATAGGCAGAGAAGGGCTCTCTTTTTTTTGCTTGCTTTTTTCGTACTTGGATGGGCATTTACTGAATGGCAAACTGTATTCGCCGGACTAATTTTAGGTTCTTTGTTTGGACTGTATAATTTTTGGATACTCGTCCGCAGGTTCGAACAATTTGAACGAGCCGTCACGGAAGGGAAAAAGCGCATATCACTTGGGACTGCGATGCGTTTCGCATCTGGTATTGCGGTAGCGGCAATTGCAACTGCGATGCCTGAACAGTTCGACCTGATCAGTGCGGTAATAGGATTCGGAATACCGTACCTTCTACTATTAGGAGAAAGGATCATTTACCACGTAAGACATTATTAAAGCTTTTTGACTCGAAGCTTAATTCCGAATGGACAAGGGAGGTGAACGAAACATGGACCATGAAAACCCGTTATGGACTATTTTCGGCATAACATTCAATCTATCGAACGTCATGATGGTCTTTATAACATGTGTAATTGTTTTCTTAATCGCAATCCTCGCGACGCGTAATTTAAATGTTAAGCCGACGGGAATGCAAAACTTCTTTGAATGGATCATGGACTTCGTCAAAGGAATTATTAAGAGCAATATGGATTGGAAAACAGGTGGGCGGTTCCACGTATTAGGAATTACTCTCATTCTATTTCTTTTCGTATCTAACGTTCTTGGATTACCGTTTGCCGTCGTTTGGAAAGGCGAACTCTGGTGGAAATCACCTACAGCCGACCCGATGATCACGATGACACTCGCGGTAATGGTTATCACATTAACTCAATATTACGGGCTTAAAGCAAAAGGCGCTAAAGGTTACGGTAAAGATTATCTTCAACCGCTCGGCTTTTTACTTCCGCTGAATATTGTTGGTGAAGTTGCCAGCACGATGACACTCGGTCTTCGTCTCTACGGTAACATCTATGCAGGCGAGATTCTTATCGGACTGCTTGCAGGGCTCGCAACATCAGGCGTACTCGGATTTATAGGAGCAATAGTTCCTTCGATCGCATGGATGGGCTTCTCCATATTCGTTGGCGGAATCCAGTCGTTTATCTTCGTTATGTTAACAATGGTCTATATGTCTAACAAAGTTAGAACGGACTAGTAAACATATATAGCTTATTTGGCCGGAGACACGTTACTCTTGCCGTCAGTACCAAAAAAATAACAAGAAATTTTAGGAGGAAATATACTATGGGTCTATTAGCAGCAGCAATCGCAATCGGTTTAGGAGCACTTGGAGCAGGTTTAGGTGCAGGTCTAGTTGTTTCAAAAACACAAGAAGGAATCGCTCGTCAACCAGAAGCGCGCGGCGTTCTTCAAACAAACATGTTTATTGGTGTAGCACTTGTTGAAGTTGTTCCGATTTTCGCAGCAGTAGTTGCGTTCATCGTTATGAACCGCTAATTATAGTTCAATTACAATGGCGAAGTGCGGACAAAATACCTTCGCCATTCTCTTATGTCAATAAATAAATAACCAAATCAAAATAAATTGGATCGTAAAGTCCATATTCAAAGAGACAAGTGCTCTTGAAGGGAGTGAAACAATCGTGTTTTTTGATACCTTCATCCTCTTAGCTAACACGACAGCTGAAGCAGGATTTTTGCAGAAACTAAATAACCCCGATGGTCTAAACCTTGGTGATATAATTGCAACGGTTACAATGTTCCTTCTTCTCATGCTTCTACTAAAGAAGTTTGCATGGGGTCCACTTATGGGCGTCATGGATCAACGTGCCGAAATGATCGCAACTGAAATCGAAGCGGCTGAAAAAAGTCGTCTTGAATCACAAAGTCTTCTCGAAGAGCAGCGCAATCTGTTGAAAGAGGCACGCAATGACGCTCAGGCGATTGTTGAAAATGCCCGTGAACAAGGTGAATCGCAACGTGAAGAAATCGTCATCGCAGCGCGAAACGAAGTCGCACGCTTGAAAGAAGAGGCAGCACTCGAAATCGCTTCTGAGAAAGAAAAAGCTGTTGCAGCAGTCCGTGAAGAATTCGTATCACTCTCAGTTCTTGCAGCGTCCAAAGTACTTGGAAAAGAACTTTCCGAAGAAGATAACCGCGCATTGATTGAAGAGACGATTGCGAAGGCAGGCGATGCACAGTGAGTAAATCCATTGTAGCCAATCGCTATGCCGAAGCACTGTTTGAACTAGCAACAGAAAAGGGACAAACTTCAGTAATTCAAGATGAACTTCTTGAAATTAAAAAGGCGTTCCAAGCTAACCCGGATCTCGGAGAATTACTTGAAAATCCAAGATTCCCATTAGCAAAAAAGAAAGAGCTTCTTGCGACATTGTTCAAGGATGCAAATTCGCTTATCCAAGATACATTATTCGTATTGCTCGAAAAGAAACGCATAAACGAAATCATTAACTTCGTCGACGAATTCAGAGGATTTGTTAACGATGCAGCAGGAATCGCGGATGCGGATGTCTATTCGACACGTCCGCTAACCGATAGCGAAAGCGCGGCGATTTCATCCACTTTTGCAAGAAAAGTCGGAAAGCAATCACTGCGAATTAATAACATCATTGATCCAACTCTAATCGGGGGCATTCGTCTCCAAATTGGAAACCGTATCTTCGACAACAGCCTAGTGAATAAACTAGAGCGTTTGAAACGAGATATGATTGGGTCGTAAATTTGAAATTTGAGGGGTGACATACATGAGCATCAAAGCTGAAGAAATCAGCGTTCTCATAAAACAGCAGATTGAAAATTATCAATCTGAGATGGAAGTAAGTGACGTTGGTACAGTTATCGCAATCGGTGACGGTATCGCACGTGCTCATGGCCTCGATGACGTCATGGCTGGAGAACTATTAGAGTTCTCTAACGGTGTTATGGGTATGGCACAAAACTTGGAAGCGAACAACGTAGGTATCGT
This sequence comes from Sporosarcina jiandibaonis, assembly GCF_013184495.1. Classification (GTDB taxonomy): domain Bacteria; phylum Bacillota; class Bacilli; order Bacillales_A; family Planococcaceae; genus Sporosarcina; species Sporosarcina jiandibaonis. The sequence goes on from NZ_JAAOIY010000004.1 coordinate 74,334, forward strand.
TATCCTTGGACCATATACAGACATTAAAGAAGGCGATGAAGTGCGTCGTACGGGCCGTATTATGGAAGTACCTGTTGGTGAAGAACTAATAGGCCGTGTTGTAAATCCATTAGGTCAGCCTGTGGATGGACTTGGTCCGATCGCGACAACTAAATCACGTCCAATCGAAAGCCCAGCACAAGGAGTCATGGCGCGTAAATCCGTTCATGAACCACTACAAACTGGTATTAAAGCCATTGACGCACTCGTTCCAATAGGTCGCGGACAGCGTGAGTTAATCATCGGTGACCGTCAAACAGGTAAAACAACTGTTGCAATCGACACGATTTTAAACCAAGCTGACCAGGATATGATTTGTATTTACGTTGCAATTGGACAAAAAGAATCAACAGTTCGTGGAGTAGTTGAAACTCTACGTAAAAATGGTGCACTTGATTACACAATCGTAGTAACAGCTTCGGCATCAGAGCCGGCTCCGTTACTTTACCTTGCACCTTATACAGGGATTACAATGGCAGAGGAATTCATGTTTGACGGAAAGCATGTACTAATTGTTTATGATGACTTGTCTAAGCAAGCAGCAGCATACCGTGAACTATCCTTGCTACTTCGTCGTCCTCCAGGTCGTGAAGCATACCCAGGTGACGTATTCTACTTGCACTCCCGTCTTCTAGAACGTGCAGCTAAGCTGAACGATTCACTTGGCGGAGGTTCAATTACGGCACTTCCATTCGTTGAAACACAAGCCGGAGATATTTCTGCTTATATTCCAACAAACGTAATTTCGATTACGGATGGACAAATTTTCTTGCAATCCGATTTATTCTTCTCAGGCGTACGTCCTGCGATTAACGCTGGATTATCCGTATCCCGAGTCGGCGGATCTGCACAAATTAAAGCAATGAAAAAAGTTGCGGGAACACTACGTCTCGACTTAGCTGCATACCGTGAACTTGAGGCATTCGCACAGTTCGGTTCATCTCTTGATGCGTCAACGCAAGCAAGACTTGACCGCGGTGTTCGTACAGTTGAAATTTTGAAACAAGATTTAAACAAACCGGTTCCAGTTGAAATCCAAGTTGTTGCACTTTATGCACTAACTCGCGGATTCCTAGACGATGTTCCTGTTAAAGATATTTTACGTTTCGAGTCTGAAATCGCAGCTTGGCTCGAGTCAAACCACACAAACGTTTTAGAGCATATTCGTCAAACGAAGGATCTTCCATCAGATGAAGAGATGGCAGCGGCTATCAACGAATTCAAATCGAAATTCGCAATTTCCGAGTAAGACGATTAACTATAAAACAAAAAGGTGGTGAATGACCAATGGGATCATTACGCGATATTGAAAACCGCATAAAATCTACGAAGAAAACGAGTCAAATAACACGGGCGATGCAAATGGTATCTGCCTCGAAACTAAACCGTGCGGAACTTAATGCGAAAGCATTTGTCCCTTATATGGAGAAAATCCAAGAAGTTGCAGGTGCAATCGCGGCAGGAACGGATACCGAACATCCAATGCTTATTAATCGTCCAGTAAAGAAAACGGCATATGTTGTCATCACAGCAGACCGCGGACTTTGCGGGGCATACAACAGTAATATTATAAGAGCAGTTTCCAAAGCAATCGAAAAGCGCCATGCGTCAAAAGACGATGCAATCATTTTTGCAATCGGCCGACTTGGCTCGGAGTTTTTCTTGAATCGTGGATATAATGTAATCGACAGTGTAATCGGATTGTCCGACCACCCGTCATTCGCCGAAATTAAAGACATCGCTAATAAAGCTGTTGGTATGTTCGCGGATGGTACGTATGATGAAATTTATATGTATTACACCCACTACATTAACGTCATTTCCAACAAAGTAATGGAAGAGAAAGTGCTTCCGCTTACGGATATAGGCCAAGATGCACCAGCATCGACAACATACGAATTCGAGCCATCCGGCGAAGCAATTCTGAAAGTGTTGCTTCCGCAATATGCTGAAAGCTTGATCTATGGCGCATTACTCGAAAGTAAAGCAAGCGAACATGCTTCAAGTATGACAGCGATGCAAAGTGCTACCGATAATGCAGGCGAATTGATTGATTCATTAACGCTTCAATATAACCGCGCTCGTCAGGCATCAATTACACAAGAAATTACAGAAATCATTGGAGGAGTAGCAGCCCTTGAATAAGGAGTGCTACCCCCTTTAATTGCACGGCATATAGTAAGACAGGAGGAAACAAAATGAACAAAGGACATGTTCTTCAAGTAATGGGTCCAGTTGTCGACGTCAAATTTGATAACGCACAATTGCCTGAAATATATAACGCATTGACTGTTACAATTGAGCGTCCAAACTCAGAGCCTGAAGTTTTAACGCTTGAAGTTGCTCTTCACCTCGGCGATGATGCAGTTCGTACAATTGCGATGTCTTCTACTGATGGACTTCGACGTGGAGCTGAAGTAATCGACCAAGGAGCTGCTATTTCCGTTCCAGTCGGCGACGTTACACTTGGCCGCGTATTTAACGTACTAGGTGAGACGATCGACCTCGCGGAAGAAATTCCGGCATCTGAACGACGTGACCCGATTCACCGTAAAGCGCCAACTTTTGAAGAACTTTCTACAGAAGTTGAAATCCTTGAAACGGGCATTAAAGTTGTTGACTTATTAGCTCCGTATATTAAGGGTGGTAAAATCGGTCTCTTCGGTGGAGCTGGTGTAGGTAAAACAGTTCTAATCCAAGAATTAATCAACAACATCGCACTTGAACACGGTGGAATTTCCGTATTCGCTGGTGTTGGAGAACGTACACGAGAAGGAAACGACCTTTTCTTCGAAATGACGGACTCTGGTGTTATTAAAAATACAGCAATGGTATTCGGTCAAATGAACGAACCGCCTGGCGCGCGTATGCGTGTTGCGTTAACAGGGTTGACGATGGCTGAATATTTCCGTGACGAACAAGGCGCGGACGTACTTCTATTCATCGACAATATTTACCGTTATACACAAGCAGGATCTGAAGTATCAGCGCTTCTTGGCCGTATGCCTTCAGCAGTTGGATATCAGCCGACACTTGCAACGGAAATGGGTCTTTTACAAGAACGAATCACTTCAACAAATAAAGGTTCTGTTACGTCAATCCAAGCGATCTATGTACCTGCGGATGACTACACGGATCCAGCTCCAGCAACAACGTTCGCTCACCTTGATGCGACGACGAACCTTGAGCGTAAACTTTCTGAAATGGGTATTTACCCAGCGGTTGATCCGCTCGCATCAACTTCACGTGCACTAAGCGCTGAAATTGTTGGAGCAGAACACTATTCAGTAGCACGTGAAGTACAATCTACACTTCAACGCTATGCTGAATTACAAGATATTATCGCAATCCTGGGAATGGATGAATTAGGCGAAGACGACAAACTTGTTGTTAGTCGCGCGCGTCGCATTCAATTCTTCCTATCACAAAACTTCCACGTAGCTGAGCAGTTCACTGGTCAACCTGGTTCATACGTGCCGGTAGCTGAAACGATTAAAGGATTTAAAGAAATCCTAGAAGGTAAATACGATCATATTCCTGAAGATGCATTCCGTCTTGTCGGTCGTATTGAAGAAGTTGTCGAAAAAGCGAAATCTATGGGTGTCGAAGTCTAAAAAGGGACCAGGAGGGAAAAAATGAAAACAGTAAAAATTCATATCGTAACTCCCGACGGCCCTGTTGTTGAAACTGAAGCGGACATGATTATCGCGATGACAGAATCAGGCGAATTGGGAATTCTTCCAGGCCATATTGCAACGGTCGCGCCGCTTCAAATCGGCGGGCTTCGTATTAAAAAAGGTAATGAAACAAAAATTGTCGCTGTTCATGGCGGATTCATTGAAATTCGTCCAGAACTCGTTACAGTTCTTGCTCAAAGCGCAGAAACGGCTGAAAACATTGACTTAGCGCGTGCTAAGCATGCTGCAAAGCGGGCTGAAATCGCACTTCAAGCTAAAAAAGATGAAGCAAGCTTTTTGAATGCAGAACTCGAACTGAAACGGGCAATCAATAGAATTAAAGTTTCGGAAAACAGGTACTAATTATTGAGTTAAGATGATAAAGTATGGGCAGAGGAAGTAGTTTCTTCTGTCCTTTTCTTTAATGGAAGGAGTCAGGATTATGGATGGCATGTTCGGTTTCCAACCATTGCTTGCAATCATTTCCCATATATTTTTTGTGGGTGTTTCTTTTTATGCACTTCAATCATTAATGCCGGAAAAAATCATTCGTAAAAACAAAGTATTTCAAGCGCAAATTTTATTTATTTTTTTAAGTATAATGATCGGAACTTCTGTATCAAATTTCTTTCTTGAGATATCCTATTGGTCAGGAAGAATTCCTATAATGTTTTTTCGATAAATTCGACGATTTCGCGAATTGATTTAATATAGTATTTTTGTTGGTACCTGTTATCGCCGCGTGTATAAGGATTTACCTGCTGTACGTGGGGCGATGGCATGTAAGCTGTCTATGTTTAAATTCGATATCGTAGGGAATTAAACGAACAGATAACCCTGCTCAGAAGGTATAAAATATAGCAATGACACAAAAAATCAAATAAATACATACGATAGATTACACCAAGATAGTTATTTCGTTCCTTGTAAATAAAAGTCGAACACTGTAAACTAATGTGAGTTTTTGTTATTACTATACAATTTTTTAAGTAAAATATAAAAGTGATTTTTATTAGCACATTTTAAAGTCGGAGGGACTAATTATGGATAAGATTATTATAAACGGCGGACGCGTATTAAAAGGCAGTGTCCGTGTTGAAGGAGCAAAAAATGCCGTTTTGCCTGTATTGGCAGCTGCATTGCTCGCATCAGAAGGAGTTAACGTCATTCGAGACGTACCAAATCTCTCGGATGTCGGTACAATCAGTGCAGTTCTAAAAAGCTTGAATGCAAAAGTAGATGCGGTGCCAGAAAGAAACGAGGTCATCATTGATTCATCGGGGACGTTATCAAGCGAAGCCCAATTTGAATATGTACGTAAAATGAGAGCTTCAATTCTTGTCATGGGCCCGATTCTTGCTCGAAACGGTTTTGCGCGTGTCGCATTACCTGGCGGATGTGCAATTGGTTCACGTCCAATCGACCAACACTTAAAAGGTTTCGAAGCAATGGGAGCTGAAATATCGTTTGGACACGGCTATGTTGAAGCGAAAGCTGAAAATGGCCTTCATGGTGCGAAAATCTATCTCGACTTCCCAAGCGTCGGTGCAACTGAAAATATCATGACTGCCGCAGCTCTTGCAAGAGGAACAACAATTATAGAAAACGCAGCGAAGGAACCGGAAATTGTAAACTTGGCAAACTTTATTAACGAAATGGGCGGTAAAGTTGTCGGTGCCGGTACTGATATGATCCGAATCGAAGGCGTAACGAAATTATACGGTACCACACATCATATTATCCCGGATCGTATCGAAACAGGCACATTCATGGTAGCTGCTGCAATTACAGGCGGCGACGTTATCATTGAAAATGCTGTACCGGAACATAACGCGGCACTTATTTCGAAAATGGGTGAAATGGGCGTCAATATCATCGAATTGGATGAAGGCGTTCGCGTCCATGCGAAGTACCCGCTTAAATCGGTGAACTTAAAAACAATGCCGCACCCAGGTTTCCCGACAGATATGCAATCGCAAATGATGGCGCTTATGCTTACTGCTACAGGAACTGGCGTCATTACGGAAACTGTTTTTGAAAACCGCTTCATGCACGTAGAAGAATTCCGTCGCATGAACGCAACTGTGAAAATCGAAGGCAAATCAGTTATTTTAGAAGGCCCATCAAAGCTGCAGGGCGCTGAAGTAGCTGCTACAGACCTGAGAGCAGCTGCAGCACTCATACTTGCAGGATTAGCTGCAGAAGGCGTCACACGCGTCACAGAGCTGTCACACCTTGATCGAGGCTATGTAGACTTCCATAAAAAGCTCGAAGCACTCGGTGCAGACATTGAGCGTGTCACATCTGACGAAGAAGTCGAAAGCAGATCGAAACAAGAACTCGTATAACGAGCTGATAATATAAAGTAAAAAGGGTCATCGATGCTACAATCGATGGCCCATTTTGAATTTTATTAGTTGGATTGGTCGTTTCCGTAGCTGTTTTAGTTGTTTGTCGGTCAGCTTTGGTCGTTTCGCAGGCAGCTTTAGTCGTTTGCGAATCAACATTGGTTGTTTCGGGAGCTGGTTTAGTCGTATACCATTCAACATTAGTCGTTTCTCCATCTTATCCAATCAAACCACGCACTCCATATGCATAAAAAGAGGTGAATTTCATATAATCGACTATGACAAAATTATGGGCTAGTTCAATATTATTACTCATTGTAATGTTTTTTATTCCAGTAATTTTACTAAGAGGACCGGGCGCTGAGCTACAGAAGGAGGAGAAAAAAATAGAACAATCTTGTCCGATCGACATCAAAGTTGTCGGTGTGGACGAGCCATTAGCGCTTGAGGAATATGTAAAAGGAGTCGTCGCAGGCGAGATGCCGATCGGGTTCCATGTAGAAGCTTTGAAAGCACAATCAATCGCAGCCAGGACTTTCGCGCTTAAAACCACCAATTACGGTGAAACTCCAATTGCCCGTGATGTCTCCGCTCAAGTATATAAATCAAAAGAAGAGCGGAAAAAACAGTGGGGGAAAAAATTTAAAGAGAATGAAAAAAAACTTGCCACCGCAGTCCAAGCGACAACTGGCGATGTATTACTGTATAATGCCGAGCTAATTTCCGCAATGTTTTTTTCGACATCCAATGGCCAAACGGAAGCTGCTGAAAATTTTAGCGGAAGCGACATTCCTTACTTGCAAAGCGTCGACAGCCCGGGTGATGTGAAAATAGCGCCCACATTTGAAGTGAAAACGGAAATGCCTCTCAAACAATGGAACGAAGCCTTCGGGATTGAGTGGAATGCCGATATGTTCAAATCTCTTCAACTCATTCGAAATCCTACAGGCAGAGTTCAACGCGTCGCAACTTCAGGGTTTGAATCAAATGGCCGCGAAATACGTGAAATTTTAGGACTCAGATCAACTGATTTCGATATCGCCTTCGATGTCACGAACGAGATTGTTATTATAAAAACGCTCGGTTATGGACACGGTGTCGGAATGAGCCAGTACGGTGCCGAAGCGTTTGCACAGGATGGATGGACGGCAGATAAAATTGTCCAACACTATTATACTGGCACAGAAATAAAAAATTTGATTAATCTTGAGAATGTATGTTTAAAAGCACCTTAACTTGCAAACAATAGCGAGTGAGGTGATGATTATGCGAGAAGAAAAAACGAAATCTCCTTCTCAAAAGAATAAACGCAAGCAAACAAAGAGTTGGTTTTGGCCTGCTATCTATTCGGGTATCGCAATTGTATTTGTAGGGATGATCTGGGGTTATACTGCACTAATAAAAGATGCCCCGGATAAGACAGACAGTGCGAAGGATAGTGGCGAAGTAGTCGTGGATGTCAACGCATCAAAGGAATCTTTCAAATACCCATTTTCTGAAGAACTCCTTAATGATGTAGCCATTCTACAAGATTACTATGACATGGAAGCCGACGAAGCCATGCGAGAAAATGCACTACTCGTCTTTAATCAGTCATATGTAACGAATTCCGGAGTATCGATTTCGATCGACGGAAAACCGTTCGAAGTGCTCGCAGCAATGAGTGGCGTCGTTGAAGAAGTTACTACGGATGTCTTCAGCGGAGATGAAATCGTCCTTTCACACGCGGACGGCCAGAAAACCGTCTATAGTTCACTTACTGGAATTCTAGTGAAAGAAGGCGACGAAGTGGCTCAAGGAGATCCAATCGCGACAACGACACAAAACGAATGGAATCCAGCAGCCGGTGTGCACCTGCTTTTTGAAATCTACGTTGATGGCGAACCGGTCAATCCAGGGAAGCATCTAGCATTTAAGTAAAGTATAATCAAAAAGGCCACCCTTCGGGGTGGTTTTTTAATTTTTCGAAATTATTTTCAAATAAGTCCTTAAAAACCGCCATAAACCAAGCCTTCACGCACTAAACGCGGTCATAACGCCTTAATCTGTCGCATACAGTAAGACAAGATTCGGAGTCGATAGGAAAGGAAGAGGGCGTGCACGAGCAAATACGGAGGCGATGCGTGCGCCTCGGGGAGTTATTGCTGGAGACTGAGGTTACCGTGCGAGGACTAGCGAAAGCGACGGGTTATTCGAAAAGCACTGTTCACAAGGATTTGACAGAGCGATTGCCGAACATCGATGTTGGCCTGGCGGAAGAAGTTGCAAAAATACTTGCTTACCATAAATCTGTCAGACATTTAAGAGGCGGTGAGGCAACCAGACTCAAATGGATGAATGAAGCGAAGAAGGTTGAAAAAGAATAGTTGAACGAGCGGAGCCGAATCCGGATTGGGGCGCCGCTTTTTTACTTAATTAGGAGATTTCAATATAATTAGAAATTAGTTCCTAAGTATGTTCATTTACCCGGCACTATGGTAAAATTACGAAATAAGAGCGTGCAAAAGAAAGAGAAAATGCCACGAAACAGTTGGAAGGGGAAGCGGGAATAATGTTTGCAAAAGATATTGGGATTGACCTTGGTACGGCTAACGTCCTGATTCACGTCAAGGGAAAAGGGATTGTCTTAAACGAACCGTCTGTTGTTGCATTAGATAAAAAACATAATAAAGTTCTTGCCGTCGGTGAAGAAGCATGGAAAATGGTGGGCAGAACACCAGCGAATATCACGGTTGTCCGTCCTTTAAAAGACGGCGTAATCGCAGACTTCGATGTGACAGAAGCAATGCTCCATCATTTCATCGAAAAACTTAATGTGAAAGGCTTTTTCACAAAACCTAGAATACTTGTCTGTTGCCCGACGAATATTACAAGCGTTGAACAAAAAGCGATTCGCGAAGCAGCAGAAAAGTCCGGGGGAAAGAAAGTATATTTAGAAGAAGAACCAAAAGTTTCCGCAATCGGCGCCGGGATGGATATTTTTCAGCCAAGTGGTAATATGGTGATTGATATCGGTGGGGGAACAACCGATGTTGCCGTTTTATCAATGGGTGATATCGTCACATCCGAATCCATTAACATTGCCGGAGACACATTAGACAACGACATCATCCAATACATTAAAAACCAATATAAATTGCTCATTGGACTGCGCACCGCGGAAGACATTAAATTTAATATCGGCACGGTTTTCCAAGGATCTCGCAATGAAAAAATGGATATCAGAGGCCGGGATATGGTTTCTGGACTTCCACGCACGATTACGATTGATTCAGAAGAAATTAGATTTGCATTGAGAGAATCTATGTATCTCATCGTTCAAGCCGCAAGAAATGTCCTCGAGAGAACTCCGCCTGAACTTTCTGCAGACATTATCGACCGTGGGATATTCTTAACTGGCGGAGGCGCGCTGATTAACGGGATTGACCAATTATTAGCTGAAGAATTGAAAGTGCCCGTGTTTGTTTCAGATAGTCCGCTCGACTGTGTTGCAAGAGGGACAGGCATTTTACTTGAAAACATTCAAAAAAGTTCAAAAGGATTTTAATTCTACATAAAAAAACGAGTTGGTTGTTTTGCAATTCGTTTGTATAGGGAGTACTGACAATGGATAATTTAAAGCTTCAAAGTTTTCTTAGAAAAGTGAAATCAAAAACAATTGACAAGCCAAGCGTTGAAACTAGTTCGAGAAGAGAACTAAGAAAGGCTAAACGCGGTGAAACTGATGAACCGAAAAAAACATTTTGGGTTCAAATCCGTATTATCCCAATCTGGCTTCGTCTTATTTTGATCATTTTACTACTAGCTATCGTTGCTGTAATCGGATTGCAAATTGGGTATAGCTATATTGGCGACGGAAATCCAGAGGACGTACTAAAAAAAGAAACATGGACACATATAATCGATATTATTAAAGGAAAAGAATAAATAATTTTTAGGAGGATTCACATGCTATCAGCAGAACAAATTCAGGCAATTTTGCCGCATCGCTATCCATTTTTGATGGTCGATAAAATTATAGAAGTTGAAGAAGGCAAACGCGCCGTCGGAATCAAAAACGTTACGATAAATGAAGATTTTTTCAACGGGCATTTTCCAGGTTATCCAGTAATGCCAGGTGTTCTTATTGTTGAAGCGCTTGCGCAAGTCGGAGCCGTTGCTTTATTGAAAAAAGAAGAAAATAAAGGGCGACTGGCATTTTTTGCGGGCATCGACAATTGCCGTTTTAAACGCCAAGTCGGACCTGGCGACACATTGACGCTCGAAGTTGAAATTACAAGACTGCGCGGCCAAATGGGCAAAGGAAAAGCAATCGCAAAAGTCGGCGACGAAATAGCTTGTGAAACAGAAATTCTATTCGCGCTCGGTCCTGTCGTTGAACAATAGTATGTCTAAAACAGTTAATAAAAATCAATATAAAAAATAATGGATAGTTCCCTTCATTTCGTACAACCTACAAAGACCATGCAGATTTGTGTGGTAAACGGCTTGTGGAAAGGAGGGAATCTTTGCATGTTGAAAAAAACGATACCATTTTTTCTAATTTCGGCTCTCGTACTAGGCGGCTGTATGAACAACGGGAATGATGATGCAGTGCCTAACAATAACGAAACACCGATGCAGGATGATGTGCAAGATCGTGACAGAAACTGGACTCCTAATGCCAACGATAATAATCAAGGCGGAATGGATCTAGATGGGATTGACGAAGGTGTCAACGGGAACGGTGGAAACAACGGTTTCATTAACGGCGACAACGAAGTCGATAATGGAGAAGGAGCACCAAACGACACAATTCTCGATGACGAAATGGACGGAAATGGAAACAACAACCGCTAACCGCAAGCCGTAAACACCGCCTCGAAGAAAAACGAGGCGGTGTTTTGTTTTGAAGAAAACGTGAAACGACCAAAACGGTAGCGGAAACGACTAAAGCGGTTTTGAAACGACCAAAGCGGATGCAGAAACGACTAAAGTGGTTGTGAAAACGACTAAAGCGGTTTTGAAACGACCAAAGCAGCCGTCAAAACGACTAAAGCCACTCCCAAAACGACTAAAACACCCACCGAAACGACCAAAGCCCCGCCAGCCAATAAAAAAGTGCCGCCCAATTAACGCAGGGCAGCACCACAAAATTAATCCTCCGAAGTATCCCGTTTCAACCGCGGGCGTGAACGCATATCTGTTTCAAAACGTTGAAGCAAAGTTTGGCCTTCTAAGCCTTCACCGATCAATTCCTCCAACAAATGTTCAGCATATTGCGTACGAGCACGTTTTAATCTGCCTTTCAACAAAACCGAAATATTATTTCCGATTTGTTTCACCGCGCTCACAGCTACGCGGAAAGCGGCGGGTTCGTTTTCCGGATACGAAATGACTACTTTTGCTTCGAGCAACTCATCTTCACCTTTAAATGATTCGAAAAAATCTTTATACTTTTCCTCGATAAACATCTCAAGAATCCACATTCGGTGGCTATTCTCTTGATTAATAATAATTCCATCAATTAGCGGGAAATCTATAACTTGTCCTTCGTGCAAGATTCCAACTGACAACATCTTAAATGTTTTCATCATGCGCACCACCTTCAAATTTCCTTGATTATACCATATTTATCACGATGGAATAAATAAACTAGAAAACTCCCAAAGTTAATTTATCAAAAAATCGACACCAAGCGACAAAATGCATATCCCTGTCGTTCAACGGCATAAAATAGAAAATATGTAAGTTGAAAAGATGAAATTCATTGCGAAAAAGGCATCAAAATTGAAAAATCCGCTTTTGCTAAAAATCGACTCCCCATCGTATTATGGGACTAATTCAAAAAGAAAGGAGGGTGTTGGTTGAATCAAGTCGCACTTGTAGGGCGTATAACAAAGGATCCGATCCTTAGGAAAATATCTCGAGATCGGGTCCAGACAAGTATTATTCTCGCAATAAATCGTAACTATAAGAACGCGAAAGGAGAAGTCGAAGCGGATTTCATATTATGTTCATTATGGGGACGACTTGCGGAAAACACAGCGAAGCATTGTGGAAAAGGTTCATTAATAGGACTGAGTGGTCGAATCCAGTCCAGAACGTACGAAAGAGAAGATTGTAGCCGTGTTTTCGTAACAGAAGTAATTGGAGAAGATGTTAGATTTCTTTCAACAAAAACAAGATCAAATGACGATTTATACGCGAATTCTACAGTGTCGAACCAGCGAGCAGAAATAGCGGAATCGGAAACTGATCACTTTGAATTACCAAAAGAAGAAAGCAAGGAATTGCCAATCATGTAAATCCACAAGGAGGAGATTTACCGGATTACAAGCCGGGGCTGGAAACTACAATTATATGAATAGCTGTGAAGGAAATTACTTACAAGTTGTAAAGGCCTTTTGGGGGATCGGCCTTTCGGTTATACGGAAAATATCATAGGGAAAAAAACTTGATTGCTAATTAATAACCGCGTGCAGGTACCTGAGAGAAGACTGCCTTTCAGGTGCCATCATCGTGGAAATGAAAAGGAGATGATGGCAATGACGAAACTTGAAAAAGAAATTATACGAATGGAGCTTCAAATTAGCGAATTAATTCGAGTAGTGGCGAATTTAAACGAACGCCTAAAAATGGTAGAAGACAAAAAGACAGGCAAGGGCAAGGACTTTATCAAAAAAGTGCCGATAGTATTAAAAATAACGTAAAAATCCCAGAGCGGAATAACTTCGACTCTGGGATGAAAATATAATTATCCGAATGACAATAAATCATCAAGTTCTCGGTCAGAAAGCTCCGTCAACCATTGGCTAGATTGAATGAGATCAGCAGATAGTGCCGCTTTTTCGGTAAGCATCTTATCAATCTTTTCCTCGATCGTTCCAATCGTCACGAATTTATGGACGTGGACGAACTTCGTTTGCCCGATTCGATATGCGCGGTCCGTTGCTTGATTTTCCACAGCGGGATTCCACCAACGATCTGCATGCAATACGTGATTGGCAGCCGTTAAGTTTAAACCGGTTCCTCCTGCCCGCAGCGATAAGATGAAGACGGGGAATTCACCGTTTTGAAAAGCATCCACCAAATTATCGCGTTGTCCCTTCGGCATGCTTCCAGTCAAGAAAGGGACGTCAATATTATGCATTTCAGACAAGCAATGCTGGATGAGTTTTCCCATCCCGATATACTGCGTGAAAATAATACATTGTTCTCCGTTATCCGCGATATTGCCAGCCATCGACACGATTCCGCTCAACTTGTCAGAACGTGCAATTAATTGCTCAGCCGGACCGTGCGGTTCTTTCAGAAACAGCACAGGGTGATTGCATAATTGTTTTAATCGACTAAGCATCGTCAAAATGAGCCCTTTTCTCTCAAAACCAGTCAAGGTTTGCAATTTGTATTTGGTCTCATCCAAGAAACTTTCATACAAAGCGGCTTGTTCAGTCGTCAGCGGAACATACTCATTTTGCTCCAACTTCTTCGGAAGATTCAACAATAAATCTGGATCGTTTTTCGTTCGACGCAATAAGAATGGTCTGATTTTTGCTCGAAGTTTCTGCTTATCGCGCTCCGAATCATCCCGCTCGATCGGAACGATAAAGTTATCCGTAAACGCCCGGAAGTTCCCGAAATACCCTTTATGAACAAAATCAAAAATCGCCCACAACTCGGACAAACGGTTTTCAATCGGCGTACCCGTTAAAGCAATATGATGTTGGCCGCGCAATTTGCGAATCATTCTAGATTGTCTCGTTTGCATGTTTTTAATATTCTGGGCCTCATCAAGTGTGATGCTCGTAAACTCAGTTTCGGCAAGCATCTCGCCATCCTGGGAAGCCGTGCCGTACGTCGTTAAAATGACATCAGGACGGAGATGAGCGATCAGCCCGGTAAACTCCTCGTCTTTTTCACGGGATGGACCGTAATGCGTATGGACAGAAAGAGTAGGCGCAAAACGTTCAATTTCCTTTTGCCAGTTACCAAGAACACTTGTCGGGCAAATAATGAGTGATGGTTTTTCAGTTTCAGGACGAGCATGGACATTCAATAAATAAGCGATAAGTTGAATCGTTTTTCCAAGCCCCATATCATCGGCAAGGACTGCTCCGAATTGATTATCGCGCATGAAAATAAGCCAATCATATCCTTCCTCTTGATAAGGCCGAAGCTCTGCGTTTAATTGCTTCGGAATACCGGCAGACGGCAATCCTTTTTTATCGGCAAGAACTTCCATATAGCTTTTCAATGATTTTTGCATCGAAAATTCAAAGAGCGGATCATCTTCGTCCTCATCGCTTTCAATCGGAACAATTTCCTCGGGGATGTCTTGGAATAAAAGGTCTTTAACAGTCCACTCGCCTGAATCGGCACGGTCCATGATATCTTTGATCTTTTTCAACCAAAGCGGGTCAATATGGAACCACTCATCGCCAGATCGAATATACTCGCGATTTTCCTCAACTAGTTTTTGGAAAGCGTCGCGCCCGATTTCTTGTCCGCCGAGAGAGAAATTCCAGTCGAAATTAAGAACTTCGTCTAGATTCGTCGCCGAGTTGTAAGACTGCACACTCGCGCTCGTTCGGATTCTCATTTTTGACTCCGTGATCGATTTTAACCATGCTGGCAAAATAATCGTGTAATTAAAGGATTGAAGCAACGGCAAATCTTCTTGGATAAACAACCGAACTTCTGAATCATGGATAGGAACAGACAAAAAGCTTCCATCCGATTCAATTTCGATAGATCGAAGAAGAGAAATCATTTCAGACTGCCTTTCAGCAATTTCATCCGCATACGCAGCCCATCGCTCAGGAAGTGCTTCGGTAACGGGAAGATTTCTTTTTCGAACTGCCGGCGTCCAATGTCGTTCACGTTCGCCGACCACAACTGTTTCGAGTAGCCATTCAGCAGAGTCCGAGTCTTCCTCGGGTTCAGTTAGCCGGAAAGCCACACGCACCGGTATCGTTGACACCGACTCGCCCGGCCAACCATATTTACGTAAATGTGGAAGCAGTGCAGGCAATTGGTCCGGACCAAGCGCAGAATCAGCCAATCTACCGTACACCGCGGATTGAATAATTTGCACGGATTCTTCTGAAAGAGCGATTTCATCCGTATTAAAATGAATTCCGGTTTCATTCGTCTCCACATAGTTCCAGATTTTCGGATTGCGCCAAGCATCCGCAGCTTCTCGAATCGATTGGAGCGTCTGCTCATCATCCTCTGTTTGACCTTCAAACTTTACGTAAGGATGCGATTCAGGAAACGAAAGCAGCAATTGATCGGCTCGAAGGTGAAGTTCGTCTTCTTTTATTTCTGCAAGAAGACCAAAAAATGTCCGTTCATCATTAAAAAATAAATATGAAACTAATTCTTCTGGATCGACGGGGTAACCGTTACTATCTTCTGTAGAAACGGCATATATGTTTCCGTCAATCGGTTTTATTCCAATACGGAGAAGGTGTTCCAATGTAAACGTTTCATTCATAAGTACAAATTCCCTTTCTCCATTTCTTCCATTAGTGCACGGAGGCGGCGATTTTTTTCGCGCACTGTATCAATATAACGGTTCCAAAACTCATGTTTACCGCTTTTTTTACTACCGGCCTTCATCTTTCTGAATAAATTCACAGCGCGGCGATAACTTTGTCGATTCCGTTCCTTCATAAAATTTGTGGCATACACATGAAGAAGAGGAAGGACAGCCGCCGGGTCTTGGGCTAACGCAATTTTCAAACCGCCCGCTTCAGCAACTTCATATGACATACGATACCGGTGCATCAAAGCAGCCCATTCGCGGAAACGACCGCGTTCGACAAGAAAATCAGCATAGACATCGACACCGGTTTCGCCGTAATAGGAAAACATTTTTTCACGTTCATCTTCCGGGAAATCCGCCGCTTCTAACAAGCCGTCAATTTTTCGCACAAAAGTGGGACGTTGTGAAACAGCTACGTTTTGCTTTAAATAATCGCCGATGAACGGAAGCAAGGCTGACATGATAACAGCAAGGGATTCCATATTATCGTCTCGTTCAGCAAGATTCGCCAACGGCAACCATTTTGAAAAATCCTCAAATGTGATATTTTTCGAAAGCTCTTCTAATTGTTCATTCTGCCCTTGTATGACATAGAAAAATGCGACCAAAGTTGAAGCTTCTGGGGAATCGCTATCTTCAAGCTTTTTCTGTTCATTTTGCCTAGTGAATTTATCGGTAAATAACTTTTGCCAAAACGTTTGGTAAACCCGAAAACGTTCGTCAAAAAGTCCTTCATAGTCCAAAGCGAGATTTCTCACAAGCACTTTCAACTGGTCATGAAATGGGTCTGTTTCAAAAAGTCTAGGTTTCGATGAAATGGATTTGACGCTATCCGCTAATTTTCCAAGTTGATCGGTCAACCAGTTTTTGACGTACCATTTTCCGTAAGTAAAATTGGAGCCGCTACCTCCGAGATGGAAGTAAATATACGGCCAAGCCGCTTCAAGTGCATGTAAACGATAATAGACGTCAAATAACGGTTTCCATTCATACTCGAAAGGTGTCAGGGACCGGGATTTTTGATCTATCAACTCGAATTTATGGATGAAGACTGCAGGATTTTCATTCAAACCAATGATGCGAATGGGGTTCATTAAACGTGATAATACTTCACTCCAAGCTTTCGGAGTGCGATCTGTGATTTTAAAAGCCATTTGTTCCGTTTCCATTCTCCTCCATTCGTGCATCCAATCAGATAAAGAATTAAACTGTAGATATAGATGGAAGATAACTGCTGCACGATGTGAACACCATCCTGGCTTTTCGCAAGTGCATGTAGCTGCTAATTTGCCAAACGATAAAGTTACTTCTTCTAAGTCTTTACCAATGATTTCAGCGTGTACGGTTAATCTTGAAGAATCATACGAATAGGATTCCACTGACCCACTACGAACCAGTGTTACCGCTTTTTGGATTTCTGATGCTTCTTCTGGTATATCAGAACGGAATGAATGTTTAATTTCATTCATAAAATTAGTAAGTTCGGCCTCGTGCAAGTAGGATACACGTTCAACAGTCATGTGCATCGGACCACTCTCCTCAAAAATGCATTCCTTCTAGTATAACGCTTTTTGCATCAATACGTAAATAATTAAATTCGAATTCTTTTCACTAATTTATTTTTCATTTGAAAACTTTCCTGTATTCTTTCCCCGGTTTCCCGTAAATGGAAGAGAAGGAATAATGTTATAGGAAGAATCGTGCAAACTATTCACATTTCCTAGTATAATGTGATAGAATGATAGTAATAATCAGAATGTTCCATAAGGAGGGAGCCAAATGCTATCAGTTCAGCGAATGACGCCGTTTTTCACGAGGAAAGAAGAATTTCGATTACGTCTTGTCTTTGCTTATCAATACTTCTCAATTGTAAAAGGAGATGAGCTATTTCATTTCATACCTACCGAAGGGAAGGAAATCGTCATTAATATGAAAAGCCTTCAAGTGGAAAATCTCGGGGAAGTGTTTGTATTCCAGCGTGGAAATCGATTTATTCGCTTGCCACTCTATCAATTACTTCTGATTTCAGACCTTCATACGCACTTAAAAACCATTATGGAAGGGAGCCTCGATGTGGGCATGGAGATACAAGTGGAACTGGCAGAAGAAGTGCTTGTGGAATCCAGAGAGTTAATTGAAAGCCTTGAAAACGAAAATCGTCGTCGAATGATCGACTATGCATTGGAAACAAATGATTTGGAACTCTTTAATGAACTAACGGAAGGAATGCAATAACTTTGAATATGAAAAAGTAAAGAACACCCATCGTAGTCTAAACGATAGGTGTTCTTATTTTAATAGCTATTTAATAGTTCATTAGACAATAAAAGCTTGGAGAATGAAAATTATAATGGAAATCCCTGCTAGACCAAACAGAAAGTCTGTCCAAGTAAATACTTCTGTATCGAACTCATTCATTTTTTCCATTTAAAAGCACCTCTTTGTCGATTTCCTGGGAAATAAGGAGAATCCTGAATTAGTATTAATTACCTTCTACATATAATATACAAAAATCACCAATCCTAAACCTGAAAGAGGGGATAAAGTAACTTTTTAGCAATTAAAGTTACAACTGAAGGAGTATTTGGTAGTATAAGGAATAATGCATGTAATGATAGATTATCAGGAAGGGATTGTAGTTATGTTCTTTAATTTCACTTTTCGGCAGTACTTAACTAATCCACATCGCTTAGCCGATGATCTTCAAACTTCCACAATTCGCGGATTTAGAAAACGAATCGTCTTTGTTTTTCTAGCGGGGCTGCTTCTATTCGGAGCCCGATCATGGTGGGGAATGGGGACGGAAGCACTAACGCCTTTAGTAGTAACAACGACAACCGCGAATTTCACATTAGCGAGATTTGCATCTTTCATTGGTTCGCTCGGTTGGTCAATCGTCTATATATCTTTTCACTTTTTTGGATTCGCATACATAGTTCATTTATTGACAAAAATCCCTTATACCAAACTATTACCGTTACAGCTCCTGGTAACTAGTTTGCTGTTGGTGGAAAAAGCGCTTATCTTCCTCGTATTCTTGGCGAAGGGAGCTACAGCTAATTACTCATTCTTATCTTTCGGTCCATTAGCTGCTACTTATCTCGAATCAAAATACCTTATTCTTTTTTTAAACCAATTAACAATTACAACCGCAATCATTATTGCGCTTCAACTCAGCTTTACTTTGAAATTTTTGGATGAATCAAAAAGAAAACCTCTGCTGTGGTCGCTAATTGGAATTCATCTCTTACTCGCTTTATTGACTGCGGCAGTAGGTTTTATTCCGATGGAAACATTATTCAATCTAATCTTTGATGGAGGTGGCGGCCGATGAGTAAATTAGGCAATATCACCGTCGCTATTGTTATCAGTTTATTTTTAGGATTCAACTTTTATTTGCTGTTCAATAAAGACAGTAAAATTAGCAAATCACTATATGTCAGCGAGTTTGAAAGATTATCCGCTGGCGATTTCACCGATAAAATGCCGAAAGAAGGGCTTATTGCTCCGCTAGAAATGTCGACAGTGTATGTCGGGAACGAGGATGAAGTCGAAAATTGGCTCGTTACAGAAGGCGATAAAGTCAAAATTGGCGATGAGCTTGCGTTATTGAATACAGAACGCTCGGATGAAGAAAAAGAACTTTTGAATACGAAACATCAAGCGCTTCTTCAACAAAAAAGGGAAATCGAATCATTGATCACAGATTTGAACACTTCAAAATCCAAAACGGGTACAGGCAGTTCATCGAATGTCAATCGAGATGAAAACGTAACCGAAGTTGAAGGCGGAGCAAAAATCGAACTCGATTTTAAAGTCGATTTCACAGTCGATGTGACGCAAGAAGGCTCTTACGCACAAGCGCATGCGGCGGCAGAACAACAATTAGCAGAGATTTCCAAAGAACTTACCGTCGTCGAAGCCCAAGTGGCGCAGGAATCTTTAAATACCGCGATTATCAGTCCGGTTTCAGGCGTTGTTTCCAATGTCATTCGACACGGTTCGAAATTGGCTGTTGATATTTATAGCACAGAAAAAATTGTCACGACATACGCCAAAGATCACGAATGGCAGTTAATTGAAGAAGGCGACCGCGTTACGATTCAAGGCGCTGGACTCGAAGGTGTAACAGAAGGAATTGTCACGTTCGTTTCAGAGTTGCCCGCGACTGAAAATGAGCTGATCGAAACGTACAAGAAAATAGATGAAGAAAAGGCCGTTAATCCGCTAGCTTATTACGAAGTACAAATTACGACACCGGAGGAACTTTCAACAACGCCATACGGGCATAATGTAAATACGGCGATAATTATAGATGAAGCGTCAGGCGCTGTTTCTGTGAATGAAGACTGGGTAAGCCGTTCCGACAAGAAAACGGCAAAAGGAAAGGTCATCGACAAATCCGGAAAATCAGTTACCGTTAAACTTAGCACGCCGTTCATGGAAGACATGCGTCTTATCGTCACTGAAGGTCTCGCTTCTGGACAAGTAGTTTTTCCAATGCCGAAGCCGACCCATGACATCTATAAAGGCAATCCAAACGTCTTTATAAAAATGCCAACAGATATGCCGACGAAAAAAGAATGGAAATCATGGACCTGGAAGGAATATATGAAATATATGATTTTGAAATGAGGGGAAGGCCACTTGAAAATTAGTGGTCTTTTTTTGTTTTTCAGGAAAATGTCAAAGGGCCTTCGAAATTTCCGAAATATTACAAGGTGGTAATAAAGTTTTGATTATTAGGATACATGACATCTCTTTTTAACTACTAAACAACTTAATGAGAATAGTACTTAAGAATGAATTTTTAATATAGTCAGAAAACGACATTTTTTTCAGTTTATTTATGATAGATTCATATTGTCAGACACTTCTGGACAAGTGTCCTGAAAGATGAATTAGGGAGGAATGAACTTGAAGAGTAAGAACAGGGTTAAGTTTTTTAGCAGTTTATTAACATTCATCATGATCTTCACACTCCTAACACCTGCATTTGCTTCGGCCAATTCGGGAAGCAAGCCGTTTAAGCCATCTGGTACAAATGAAAGCATTATGCAGATGAAAATGGCGATTGCCGAACAAGAGCAACTTCAAAAGCAACTGCCAAAGCTTCATCAAGATTTGCAAAAAGAAAAAGGTCAACACGAGGTTGAGGTCATCATTCAACTTTCTGAAGACCCGGTTGCATTATCAGAAGGAAAACAGAAAGTGAAGCAACTTCCTTTTACTGCTTCCGAACGGGCTAAATCTCAACAAAAAGTAAATGCGCAACAAAAGCAAGTTAAAAAAGAAATGAAATTACAGAAACTTCTTGTTAAAGAAGGCTTTACTTATGAAACGGTAGTAAACGGATTTTCAGCAACAGTGAAAGCGGACGACCTTGAGAAACTTCTTGAAATCAAGGGCGTAACACTCGTCGAGCCGGTTGTTGAAGTTCATGCCTATGAAGATTCATCACTAAATGCAGGCGGAGAAGTGAGCCCGGCGATGGATACAAGTCATTCATTCCTCGGTATAGAGAGAATCTGGAACAAAGGCATTAAAGGCCAAGGAATCAAAGTGGGGGTTTTAGATACAGGAATCGATTATCATCACCCTGAATTCGAAGGCATTTACAAAGGTGGTTGGAACTTTATACCGCATGATGCTAAGTACTCGAGCCCGCGTGAAGATAACGATCCTTATGAAACAACGCCATCTGAACGAGCGCCCGGTGTACCAGAATTTAATGCAAACGGAAGTTCATTTTATACATCTCACGGGACGCACGTAGCTGGAACCATTGCAGCTCTTGGGAACAATGAATACGGAATTTCGGGACTTGCTCCTGAAGTTGATTTGCATGCATACCGTGTTCTCGGCGCTTACGGTAGCGGATCGAACGCTGGTGTAATTGCAGGTATCAACAAAGCGGTTGAAGAAGGTATGGACATTATCAACCTTTCTCTTGGCGGCGGAAATAACTCATCAACTACTGCAGATACAGTTGCGATTAACAATGCAATGCTGGCAGGTACGGTATCTGTTTCAGCAACTGGTAACTCAGGTCCTAACCGCGGTACGATTGGAACGCCGGCAGCGGCGGCACTTGGGATTGCAGTTGGTAACACGACAAATCCAGAGGCCATGCACGATGCAAGCGTATCAGTTGCGGCAGGCAGTTATGCGAAAACCTCAAACATTAAACTAATGGGAACAACTTACGGCGCGGATCTCGCTGCTCAACTTGCTGGAGAATTTGAAGTCGTCGCGGTCCCGGGAGTCGGAAAACCGGCAGATTATAACGGAATCGACGTAACCGGAAAAGTCGCACTCATTTCCCGCGGAGAAATTCCGTTCGTCGATAAAATTGCAGCGGCAAAAGACGCCGGGGCAGTTGCGACATTAATTCACAATTTCGGTGGAGGTACAGGGGCACCTGGACCATCAAACGTTTTCCTTGGAGATGATTTCGGGTTCATTCCATCATTCGATATGTCTCAGACGGATGGCGATGCATTACGGGCGGCACTAGCATCAAACAGCGGCACGGTTTCATTTTCGAATTTTAACACAGAGTACACGGCAGGCGATGAAGTGAATAATTCAAGTTCACGTGGACCTACAACTCCGCACTTCGATATCAAACCTGACGTATCAGCACCAGGGACGAACATTATGTCGACAATTCCGATGTACGGAAAAGAAGTCCCGAATGCAGATTACTCGAAAGCATTTACACGTAAAACAGGAACGTCAATGGCAACACCGCATATTGCAGGAGTTGCGGCGCTTATCATGAACGCGAATCCAGATTGGAACGCATTTGACGTAAAAGTCGCGCTATCCAATACGGCGAAAGTATTAAATACAACGAAATACGACGTCTTCGCTCAAGGTCCTGGCCGTGTCCAGCCATACGAAGCGGTATATCCTAACGCGCTTGCATATGCCCTAGACACAGTTGTATCTGACGGCGTTGAAGTTATTAACACGAAAGGAACTGTCACATTTGGACACCATCCTGAAGTCAAAGACGGCGCTGTTTCAGTAACGAAGCAAATTAACGTGAAAAACCTTTCCGGTAACGCAAGTGATTACACGGTATCGGTTCAAGTGACGAAAAAGTTCGGCAATGCGACTGTCACTGTCGATAAACCGACGTTCACGCTTAACGGGGAGCAATTACTTAACGTCACACTGAATGCACCAAGAGCGAGTACACCACCAGCTGGAAGTGAACTTCTCGGATACATTCACATTTCAGACGGTGAAACGAATCTATCATTGCCGTTTGCAGCGGACTTCTCGCCACCGCCTTTTCAACCTGTACCTCATTATGCCTTAACAGAAACGGATCTTTCATTTAATAATGACGGCATTAAAGATGTTGGTGGTTTAGAATTTACGCTTAGAAATAATGTGGGAACAAACTACATTGAACTATGGGATATAATGAATCCTGACGGCGGCTTTTACGGTGACGGCTACATCGGTTATTTACACGCGGGTAACTCATTGGCACCAGGTAGCTATTCCCTTCCTATTGACGGACAATATGCTCCTTGGGGAGGCACCGGCATTGCACAAATACCCGATGGAATTTACACAGTTGATTTCACGGCAGTTAATCGTGGGCAAGGTCCTGCTGTTATTGAAGTATGGGATGGACCACTCTTCGTAAAGAGCACGCCTGCTGAAATTGAAGCAGCAGAAGAACATGTTGCAGAAGAATCAACGTACGAGTTTACAGGTAATATCGTAGATAAATATATCGAGTACCAAGTTGAGCTTGCAGATTATGGACTCGGTTACAACCTTAATACTAAACTCGCAACAACATTCGAAGCGAAAGATGCTGACGGCAACGTAGTATCTAGCGGCCCAGTGAACCTTGCGCAGAATGGTTCATTCGCATTCGATGTAACTGGACTTGCTGACGGCGATAACACGGTTACTATCTTCGTAAACGACGCGGCAGGCAATAGCGCTGAAGCTTCTTATGTAGTTTCATACGAAGAAGTCATTGTTGACCCAGAACCAGAAGATCCAGAGTACGTTGTTTCTCCAGGTGAAATCGAAGATCAAATTGGGGGCGATTCAAGAGAAATCACAATCGCTGTACCAGCGTTCGATGATGCCATGAATATCGAAATCGACGAAGCAATTGTCAATACAATTGTTGAATCAAAAATGGACGTAGTCGTCGAAAGTGAAGGTTTCTCATTCACGCTTACTAGAAAAGCAATCGAGAAACTTGCAAATGGAATAGAAGACTCGTTAACGATCGCGTTGACAAAAGAAGCAGCTTCTCAATCGAATGCAATTTCAGATGTCTACTCAATCAATTTTGTAACGGGTGACGGCTCTGTAATTGGTATCGGCAAAGAGAAAATCGACCTCACAATCCCGGTCGACGTTTCAGACGTCGAGAAAACGAATAAACTTACTGTTCTCGACCTAGAGAATAATAAAACGTACAACTTGAAATACAAAGACGGCGTCGCATCATTCAAAGCCGACGGACCAGGCAAGTTTGTCGCAGTAGAATAATTAAAACAGTGCCACTCCGGAGATCCCTTCGGAGTGGTTTTTCTTGATTAACACTCAAAAACTAGCGAAACGACTAAAGAAGCCGCCGAAACGACCAATACCGGCCTCCAAACGACCAATGCAGTTCCCCAAACGACTAAAGCCCACACTCAAACGACTAAATACGCCCACCAAACGACCAAACCACCCCTCCTCCTAAATTACAACACCTTATAACTCCCCCTAGCTAATCCCACCCGTTATTCCCCACGCAATAATCCAAATTAACCAAAATTACCCAAACCACCAAGTGCCCAAAGACGCATTTCTTAACAATTGAAAACTTTAGTAACTGATTCTATTAATTTCCAATACTCTTATGTTATGATTTTGTCGTCGTATAATTTCTATTAATGCAAATAAAATAAAGGGGGTAATGAGAATTGAAGAATAATAATATCATGAAGTTCGTCAGCACTTTCCTAGCATTCGTCATGGTTCTTTCCTTATTGACACCAATTTCATCCGTGTCAGCAGAAAAGACAGAACCATTTCAAAAGGACCAGCAAAGTGAAAGCGTCTTGCAACAAAAAATGGCGATTGCTGAACAATTACGATTGACAGAACAAGCGCCAAAATTACATAAGAATCTCGAAAAATTAAAAGGGAAACAGGAAGAAGTAAATGTAATTATCCATCTATCTGAAAAACCTGTTGCACTAGAAAGAGGAATCACAGAAGTAGCAGGAAATAAATTCTCAGCAGCTCATGAAAAATCAGCAAGAGCAAGAATAGCATCGCAACAAGGCATGATGAAAAAAGCAATGAATGCCAACAGAATACTTTTCAAAGAAGGCTATAGTTACGACACCGTTTTAAACGGATTCGCGGCAACGGTTAAAGCAGACGATCTCGAAAAACTAATCGAAATCGAAGGCGTCACGCTTGTTGAACCGGACACTGAAGTACATGCCTATGAAGATAATTCAGCAACTGCAGACGGCAAAGTTGGAATCGCAATGGATACCAGCACTTCATTCCTAGGAATTGAACCGCTTTGGGCTGAAGGCTATGAAGGCCAAGGAGTCAAAGTGGCGGTACTCGATACGGGAATCGATGCGGACCACCCTGATTTCGCAGGAATTTACAAAGGCGGAAAGAATTTTGTTCCCAACTCATCAACCTACACGATAGAACGAGCAGACAATGACGCATCTGAAACATCACCAGCAGAACGTCCAGAAAATATGCCGGAATTCGATGCCAATGGAAGTTCGTTCTACACATCCCACGGTACGCACGTGGCAGGAACAATCGCGGCTATCGGCAACAATGAATATGGCATTAAAGGAATCGCGCCAAAAGTAGACCTATACGCATACCGAGTTCTCGGCGCTTATGGAAGCGGTCAGACTTCCGGAATCATAAAAGCAATCGAAGAAGCGGTAATTCAAGATATGGATGTTATCAACCTTTCATTAGGCGGCGGAGCAAACACTGAAACAGACGCGAGTTCATTCGCGATTAATAACGCAATGCTTGCTGGCGTTATTTCAGTAATCGCAACAGGTAACTCCGGACCGAACCGCGGAACGATGGGAACACCGGCAACTGCGCCATTTGGAATCGCAGTTGGAAACACGACAAATCCAGAAAAAAGATATAACGTAAATGTTTCAGTTGAAGCAGGCGATTACAACCTTTCTTCACAACTGAATTTAATGTCAACAACTTTTGGTGCAAACCTTGAGGAACAACTTGCAGGAGAATTCGATCTTGTCGCAGTCCCTGGAGTAGGGAAAGTGACTGATTTCGACGGCCTAAACGTCGACGGAAAAGTAGCACTGATCGCACGTGGGGATATCCCATTCGTTGAAAAAATCGCAAACGCGAAAGAAAAAGGTGCAGTCGCTACAATTATTCACAACTCTTCGGGCGGATCAAATTCACCGGACATTTCGAACGTATTCCTCGGTGACGACTTTGATTTCCTTCCGACAGTAGATATGTCTTACACGGATGGATCTGCAATTCGCGCCGCGCTTAAAAATGCGGATGGAAAAGTTACATTCACGAATGTAGATTTTACAAAAACTGAAGGTGACGCAGTAAATGAATCAAGTTCACGCGGGCCTTCCGTTCCCAATTTTGACATCAAACCAGACGTAAGTGCGCCGGGAACAAACATTATGTCAACAATCCCGATGTACAAAGCCGACTTTCCGGAGGCAACGTATGAACATGCCTACACTCGAAAAACGGGTACATCCATGGCGGCGCCTCATATCGCAGGAATCGCAGCTCTTATCCAACAAGCAAATCCTGATTGGAATGCGTTTGACGTCAAAGTAGCTTTATCAAATACCGCTAAAATACTAGATACAGATAAATACGATGTATTCGCACAAGGCGCAGGACGTGTAAATGCATACGCAGCGGCACATGCAAACGTCCTTGCATATGCAGTAGACGAAGCATTGCCGGAAAGTGAAAGCGAAAAAATCGAAAACTTAAAAGGCACCGTCACTTTCGGTCCCCAATCACTAGAAGAAGATATAGCTGTAAAGAAAGAAATTCTCGTCAAAGATCTTGAAAACGTTGGCGGAAAATTTGAGGTATCAGTTGATGTAACAAAAGGATTCGCGGATGCAGCTGTGAAGGTTGACAAAGAATCATTCACATTGGACGGTGAAGAAGTAGTAACCGTGACGCTGACAGCTTCCCGAAATGCGGAAACGAAGCCAGGCGATGAAATTCTTGGATACATCCACATCAACGGCGGCGATTCCAAACTTTCATTACCATTCGCAGCAGATTTCGGCGGAGTAGAAGAGGTTACCATTGAAAATATGAGCATTTCAGAAACAGATTTATCATTTGACGGCGATGGCTATAAAGATTCCGCAGAACTCGCATTCACGCTAACAGGCGATGTGGAAGAAAACTATATCGAACTTTGGGATATCATGAATCCTACAGGCGGCGCATACGGCGATGGATTCATCGGGTATTTACATGCTGGTGCTGCATTAGGAGCGGGATCTTACACGCTACCTGTCACGGGGCAATACCAACCGTGGTCGGGGGACCCAGCAACAACAATTCCTGACGGCTTATACACCATCAACTTAACAGCCTTAACGGATGAAATGGTAATCGGCGACTTTGCCGGTCCAGTCGTCGTTAAATCTTCAGCAGGATCCATTGAAGGTAGGGTCGAAGGCACGACGGCTACTGGTAAAATCGTAGACAAATACGTAGACTACCAAGCTGAACTCGAGAAATACGGACTCGGCTACAACATTAATACGAAACTCAAAGCAACATCTGAAGTAACCATCGAAGGCGAAACCGTTTCAAAACCAATCACGCTTAAACAAGACGGTTCATTCACATTCGATATCGGCCACAAAAACGCAGACAAAGTCGTAGTGAAATACGTAGATGCGGCAGGCAACTCAGCGGAAAAAGTGATTTTTGTTGGCAATAAAAAGCCGGATGACGTAATAACCTATATCGTCCCTGCAGATGAAATCGAATCACAAATCGGGGATGAAAAAGCAAAAGAAGTAACAATTTCAGTACCACAACTCGAAGATGCATTGAATCTCGAAATTGATGGCGCGCTTGTAAAAGCTCTAGAAGATTCGAAGAAAGATCTCGTCATCGAAAGTGACGACTTATCCTTCACACTAGCTAGGAAAGTTGTTAAGAAATTGTCTGAAGCGACAGACGAAACACTATTGATCGCTCTAACTAGAGATGAGTTAACAATCAAATACGCAGTTTCCGACGTCTATTCCTTCCGCTTTGCAACAGGCGAGGACCTAACGGAAATCAACATCGGCAAAGAAAAAATCGACATCACACTCGCAGTCGATGAATCTAAAGTAGATAAAACAACTCAACTATGGGCCCGAGACTTGGCTAACGGAAAATTATACAAAGTGAAATACAAAAACAACACCGCAACATTCAAATCAAACGGACCAGGCAAGTTTGTTGTAGTAAAATAATTATTGTTCAAGAACCGCTTCGAAATAAAATTCGGAGCGGTTTTTTTGAGTATTCATTCCTGCGCATAAATCCATTTATCCGCGCATAAACCAATCACCGCGCGCAATAACTTAAAAATCCGCGCATAAACCTTCTGCCATCAATAGAAAAAGCTGTTTTCGCGCATAAATCCATTTATCCCGCGCATAAACCAACCACCGCGCGCAAAAACCTAATAATCCGCGCATAAAATCCACCACGCGCGCAAAAGCATTCAACCGCATATTTCCTATCTAAATAATCACCAGTAGAATGGTCGAATATTTAGTTTTTGCTTTAAAAACCTATCCAAAATTCATTTTTAAGCCTAATTTCGACATGAAAATTCAAACTTACAGAATACTCTATTAAATAACGACGTTTTTTGCTATACTCAGCTTGAGGTGATGCCATTTGATTTATAAAGAAAGGACGACTCCCAAAAAACTTCAAGGACTACTTGCACTTGAAAAGCGATTGATGTCGGAGCACAAAGAGTTCGGAAATATTCAAAGTCAATTATACAATCGAAAAGCAGGGTTTGGAGGAGAACAACATTTTGATAAAAAAATGCTCGAATTTAAACCGATATATCCTCACGCAATTCTACATGGCATATGTTTGAAACAAAATGGTATATATTTTGAAATGGATTCAATTTTAATAACCCCAGCATTCATTATTATTTTCGAAGCGAAAAATATCGGAGACAAATTAATTATTTCCTCAAATCCAACCCAATACATCAAAGAATCAATCGATGGCAGAAGGAAAGCGTTGACTAGTCCTGTTGCAGAGTTAGAACGGAAGGAATTTCATCTAAAAGAGTGGCTAATTGAACGTGGAATACATATACCCATTTATAAAGTTGTCGCTTTCGCTTACTCAAATGAATTAACTGTAAACAATGTAACAGGAACGAAAATAGCATTTGCCTACGAAATTCCAGATTACTTAAGATCGCTGCATGTTATAAAAACAATTCTAAACAAAAGTGAAATCGGTAAACTTGCAAATGAGATGATACGACATCATGACGAATACAATCCTTTTCCCATGGCTTCATCGATGAAAATAAAACCCGCAGAAATAATACCAGGCGTCATCTGCCCGAAATGTTTACACGTAGGTATGAAGTGGAGCGTGCAAAAATGGAATTGTCCACGATGCAAATACACGGGGCGGACTGAACACGAAGGTGCTGCGATGGATTGGTTTATGTTAATAAATAGTAAAATGACGAACCGCGAATTTCGCTACTTCACCAATACACCAAACCGGAATATTGCCAGAAGGCTATTAGTAAAATCAAATCTTGAAATGAAAGGCAGAGGAAAAGCGGCATACTATATATTGAAAAAATAGAAGACACTTTGCAAAATGCGAGGTGTCTTTTATATGGAATAAATTATGATTACATGTACCGAGCAGTATGAAAGAGCATAATTCTTAAAATCCGCGCATAAACCACCGCTCGCGCGCATAACCCACAAAATCCGCGCATAAACCACCGCTCGCGCGCATAACCCACAAAATTCGCGCATAAACCAAACCAATCCCCCTCCCCAATTTCACTCCCCACGCCACCCACTCTTTCTGTATAATGAATACACATACATAAATCAAAAACACACCAAAACAGCACAAAAAATGGAGGAATGAAAATGGACTACTTATACAATCCTTACCCTTCAATAAAACACACCGCATTCGCAAAAAACGGAATGGTAGCAACGTCACAACCGCTCGCCGCGCAAGCTGGAATTGAAATCATGCGCCAAGGCGGAAACGCTATTGATGCGGCGATCGCAACGGCGGCGGCACTGACCGTAGTCGAACCGACATCAAACGGAATCGGAGGCGACGCATTCGCACTCGTTTGGGTAAATAACAAACTTCACGGACTAAACGCATCCGGTCCATCACCAGAAGCACTCACGATCGACGTAGTAACAGCAGCCGGCCACGAAAAAATGCCAACACACGGCTTAACGCCAATCACAATTCCGGGTGTCCCGGCAGCTTGGGCTGAATTATCAAAAAAGTTTGGTAAACTATCTCTGAAAGAATCACTCGCACCAGCTATTCGCTATGCAGAAGAAGGATACCCGCTTACGCCAATTCTAGGCAAGTACTGGAAGCTAGCGTATAAGAGATTCAGCACTTCATTCACAACAGAAGAATTCGACGCTTGGTTCGAAACGTTTGCGCCTGATGGCCGCGCGCCGGAAATCGGGGAAGTGTGGAAATCACCAGGACATGCTGAAACCTTACGTTCCATTGCCGAATCAAATGCAGAGTCCTTCTATAAAGGAGAAATCGCCGACAAAATCGAAGACTTCATGGTACAACACGGCGGGTATTTGCGAAAATCAGACTTAGAAAAGTATAAAGTCGAATGGGTAGAACCGATTTCGACAAACTACCGCGGCTATGACGTATGGGAAATCCCGCCGAATGGCCAAGGCATGGTGACGCTCATGGCGCTCAATATTTATTCCCAATTAAGCCCGGCAGTCCCTGGAGACACGAAAACGCTCCATGAACAAATCGAGGCTATGAAACTAGCATTCATCGACGGGAAAGCGTTCATCACCGAGGAAAATGAAATGCCGATCGATGTCGAACATTTACTTTCCGATGAATACGCTGAAAAGCGTGCAGAAAAAATCACTAAAGAAGCATCAATTCCGGAACCGTACGACCTCCCGAAAGGCGGCACCGTTTACCTAGCGACAGCAGACGGAGAAGGGAATATGGTCTCCTTCATCCAGTCAAATTACATGGGCTTCGGTTCCGGCATCGTAATTCCAAATACAGGAATCGCGCTTCAAAACCGCGGCGCTGATTTCTCGCTTGATCCAACAGACCCGAACGCGTTAAAACCGGGAAAGCGCTCCTATAACACGATCATCCCGGGATTCCTGACAAAAGACGGACAAGCAGTCGGTCCTTTCGGAGTCATGGGCGGTTACATGCAGCCGCAAGGACATTTCCAAATGATCATAAATACGATTGATTATGAATTAAACCCGCAAGCCGCACTCGATTCACCGAGATGGCAGTGGATCAAAGGAAATACCGTTCACGTCGAACCGAATTTCCCGAATCACTTAGCGCAAGCCCTTACTCGATTAGGGCACGACATCCAACCGACGCTCGATAACGGGTCATTCGGACGCGGCCAAATCATATGGCGCAATCCTGAAACGGGCGTATTATCGGGAGGAACTGAAACAAGAACAGATGGAGCGATTGTCTTATGGTAAATAAAAGCAATACAGATTGGCGGTTCAAAATTGCGCACCGCGAAGCGCTAATCGGCGTGGTGCTCGCAATTTTCAACTTCATTTGGTGGTTCGGGTTCGCTTATGGACTCGGATCGCGTCCGGTAGAGGAATACACGTATGTGTTAGGACTACCGGCATGGTTTTTCTATAGTTGTGTCGTCGGCTTTATCCTGATTTCGATTCTCGTCATCATAATCGCAAAGTTCTTCCTCACAGAAGTACCGTTTGAAGAGGAGGAAGAAGAGTTATGAACATCGGCGTTATCGCACCATTAGTCATTTTTCTCGTAGCGATCTTTGCGATTGGCTTGATTTCATCGAGGAAAATGGAGTCGGACAAGGGCTTTCTGCAAAACTATTTCCTGGGCGGCCGCGAACTCGGCGGTTTTGTACTGGCGATGACGATGGTTGCGACGTACGGAAGCGCATCGAGTTTCCTCGGAGGACCGGGAACCGCTTATACAGTCGGTTTTGGTTGGGTTTTACTCGCGATGACGCAAGTCGTCACGGGGTATTTTGTCCTTTTAATCCTTGGAAAGAAATTCGCCATTTTAGCACGGAAATACAATGCCGTAACGATGATCGATTTCTTGAAAGTTCGCTACAACAGCCCGGCTGTCGCGATCTTATCGGCTATTGCCATCATTATCTTTTTATTTTCCGCAATGACAGCGCAGTGGGTCGGAGGCGGTCGCCTCATTGAATCGCTCACCGGACTTCAGTACACGTCGGCGCTATTCATTTTCGCGATTTCGGTCCTCGTCTATGTCGTCATCGGCGGTTTCCGCGCGGTTGCGGTGACCGATGCCGTGCAAGGGGCGATCATGGTCATCGGAACGCTTATTTTACTCGTCGGCGTCATCATCGCAGGAGGCGGAGTGCCAGCGATCATGCAAGACTTGTTGAATGAAAACCCGCGTCTCGTCACGCCATTCGGAGCGGATGGAAGTTTAACAGCTGCCTATGTATCCTCTTTCTGGATATTAGTCGGTGTCGGCGTCGTCGCGCTTCCTCAAATGGCGGTGCGCGCAATGAGCTACAAAAATTCACGCTCCATGCACCGTGCACTCGTTATCGGAACCATCGTCACCGGATTTATCATGCTGAACATGCATTTAATCGGGATCTTTGCACGTCCTGTTTTACCGGGAATCGATGTCGGGGACAAAGTGATTCCGCTACTAGCGCTCGAAGTTTTACCGCCTTGGCTTGCAGGAATCGTGCTCGCAGCCCCGATGGCAGCCATCATGTCGACTGTAGATTCACTACTTTTGCTCGTGAGTTCAGCTATCGTCAAAGATGTTTACTTGAATTTTATTAAACCAGACGCAAAAGAGAAAACCGTCAAATGGTTGAGTTTTGGCGTGACTGGAATACTCGGAATCATCGTATTCCTACTCGCGTTACAACCGCCCGAACTCTTAATCTTCTTGAATCTATTCTCATTCGGGGGGCTCGAAGCCGCCTTCATCTGGCCAGTCGTCATGGGCCTCTATTGGAAATACGGCAACAAATACGGCGCAATCGCATCGATGATCACAGGAATGGTTTCCTATATCGCGCTACATTATTACAACGAAGCATTCGGTAACCTGCTCGGCGTGCACACCGTCACATTCCCGATCGTCTTCTCGTTCGTCGCCTATATTGCGTTTAGTTTGCTAATCAAGAAGAAGGAATTTTTGTTTTAAATGAAAGGAGCTACCTATGAAAATTCAAACAACCCGTTTCGGTGAAATCGAAGTAGCAGATAAAAGCATCATCACATTCAATAAAGGCATCCCAGGATTCGAAGACGATAAGAAGTATGTATTAGTACCGGCGGACGCCAGCGATGAAACGCCATTCTTTTTCCTGCAATCAATCGAAGCAGAAGAAGTCAGCCTATTTTTAGTCGATCCATTCACTTTTTTCAAAGACTACGACGTCAAACTGGCAGAACAAATGGTGGAGCGGCTTGAACTAGAAGATCCAGCTGACGCCATCGTCCTAACAACCGTCACAGTCCCGGGGGAAATAAATAGCGCAACCACAAACCTGAAAGCACCATTAATCATTAACAATAAAAAACAACTCGGCATGCAAATCGTCTTGGACAATAAAAGCTACGCCATCAAACAGCCTTTATTCCAAGCGGCTACAGGGCAGGTGTAAACGATGTTAGTACTTGGTAGAAAAAAAGGCGAATCCATTATAATCGACGACAACATCGAAATCACAATAACCGCAATCGATGGCGAAACAGTAAAACTGGGAATAGAAGCACCCAAACAAATCACCATCCACCGAAAAGAAATCTACTTGGAAATCCAAGAAGAAAACAAACAAGCAGCTTCAAATACTATTAACGTAAGTGATTTATTAAATTTCACGAATAAATAACAAGGAAAGACCTGCGATTTTTGCAGGTCTTTCTACGTTGTAATAAAAAGAAATAAAACTATTTACAAAAAAACACTAAACATTCCCAGAAACCATCCGATAAAGATAATGTAAGGAAGTTCAAACGGAATTGGACCCTTGCAAAAATAAAAAAACATTACACGGAGGTAATACACAATGATTATCAATCACAACATCGCAGCACTCAACACACATCGTCAAATGGGTCAAGTGAGTGGAGCAGCTCAAAATTCAATGGAAAAACTTTCTTCAGGAATGCGTATAAATAAAGGTGCAGATGATGCAGCTGGACTATCGATTTCTGAAAAAATGCGCGGCCAGATTAGAGGTTTAGACCAAGCTCAACGTAACTCTCAAGATGGAATCTCAATGATTCAAACAGCTGATGGTGCACTTGGTGAGGTTCATTCTATTTTACAAAGAATGAGAGAATTGACTGTCCAAGCAGCTAACGATACTAATAGTACTGATGAAAGAGAAGCTATTGGCGGTGAATTAGCTGAACTTGGTAAAGAAATTAAAGCAATTCAGGATAACACCGCTTTTAATGGTCAGAATATATTAAAGTTAGATGGTGCAATTAACCTTCAAACTGGTGCTAATAACGCAGAGCGAATGGAACTTGCTTTCGAAACAGAAGGGATTAATATTTCAACTATCCTAGATGCGGTTGGAACTTTAAGTGAAACTGATGTTACAGATTCAGATACTGCAACAGCATTGATTGCAACTATTGATACCCAAATCAAAGCTGTCTCTACAGGTCGTTCAACACTTGGTGCTTATCAAAACCGTTTGGAACACACGATTAATAATTTAGCGGCATCATCTGAAAATCTAACTGCCGCTGAATCACGTATTCGTGATGTAGATATGGCAGCTGAAATGATGGAATTCACTAAAAATAATATCTTAACGCAAGCATCACAAGCTATGATGGCTCAAGCTAACCAACAGCCACAAGCTGTTCTTCAACTATTACGTTAATTTTAAACCTAAAAGGAACTCTAGTACCGCTAGAGTTCCTTTTACTTTATTCTCTTTCAAAGTCCCTCTATTCATTTCGCAACTTCTCCTGTAAACTAAATGCATAACAATTCAATTAAGGATGTGTAACAAAAGTGACGAGTCCGATTTCTTCGAATTGGTTTTATTACACGACAATGGCTTCAATGGCGAAGGCCATGCCTGCTATAAATAGGGCAGACGCCGCCAATCATTCATTAAACAATATGCAAGACGTGAGTTCTTTGTTTTCGATGTTATTGGAATCAATGATGCAAGGTCTAGAAACAAATAAATCAGCGACAGGTTTTACACAAGAAAATCAAAGCTTTTCACAGCTTACAAATACGCCATTTCCATTCAATCTCAAACAATCAAGCGGTGAAGAAGTTTCAACAATTCCTTCAGTATCTACGGACCTGAACTTTCAACCGGTACAGTTCCTAAAATTGGATAGCACATTAGCCGGCAAATTAAGCGATTCGGCAATTCATTTCATCAATGCCGGGAAAAAATACGACATAAATCCGAATTTACTTTCTGCAATCGCAATCCACGAAACGGGCAATGGTTCATCAAAAGCCGCCCACGAGAAAAACAATATCGCGGGCATGATGGGAAGAAATGGCCTCAGAAGTTATGATTCCGTCGAAGAAAGCATTTTCGACATGGCACGTAATCTTAGACAAAACTATTTAAATCTAGGAAAAACTACAATTACTGAAATTGGAGCCAAATACGCCCCAGTAGGCGCAGCCAATGATCCCACAGGTCTGAACAACCACTGGACAACAGGCGTCAGCCGCCAATTAAATAAACTCACATAAGAATAAAGCAGTCCTAAAAGACGTAAAGGTATGGGAAGAATTGACACCAATTCAATTCCGTATCTTTTTTTATTCTCTTAATAACCTGAAAAATAAAACGGAATCTGTAGTTGATTGCAGTGTAGGGTGGCGACTCCTACGGGAATAGAGGGTAAAGATGGAAAGAGAAAGTTCACTCTTTCCTTATCAACCGAAAGCCCCGCAGGAAGAGCCGTGACGAAGAACGGCTTTTGCGACCGAAAAGCGAAGCGTTTGGGAGCACGCTTTTAGTGACGAGGAGATTGAGGTGATGCCCGTGGAAAGCGTCCGCCCGAAACGGAAATCAACGGTATCAAAGAAAAAATAGTTATATTGAAAAACCCCTAAATAATCCCCGATTTATGCCGATATATAAGTTATAGTGCTTTAACGTCCATTACAAACAGATAAGGGGATAATCAAATGGAAGTGACAAACACACCGACCATTCAATTTCCAAAAGTAGCATCACAGAAAGATCCTATTAATAAACAAACCGAACTAACAACTAACCTAAAACAAGAAGATCTCCAAGAAAAGATTACAAAAGACATGCTCTTTAACAAAGTAGAAGGCATGAATGATTTTTTAGAACCGACTTCCACAGCTGTAAAATTTCAATTACATGAAGAACTGAATGAATATTACATCCAAGTAATCGATTCAAAAACAAACGAAGTCCTAAAAGAAATCCCCAATAAAAAATTCCTCGATATGTATGCCTCTATGACAGAAATGATGGGATTCATGGTGGACGAGCAATTATAAACGAGAATAAAAGGACGGAGTGAGATAAATGCGTATTGGTGGTTTAGCATCTGGTATGGATACGGATTCAATTATCAGAGACTTGATGAAGGTGCAAAAAATGCCATTGGATAAATTGATGCAAAAAAAGGCATTTACAGAATGGCAACAAGAAGCCTTTCGTGATACCAACTTGGCGTTATCAAATTTACGAACGAGCGCTAGTAACTTGCGACTACAATCTTCTTTTAATGCGTACAGTGCGACGTCATCAGATTCAAGTGGCGTAACTGTATCAACAACCGGAAATGCGGTCAGTGGTACATACAAAGTTCAAGTGATGAGTCTCGCAAGTTCAGCAAAAATGCATTCGATAAATGCAATAGAAAAAGAACCGGGTGTAGCTGCAAAATCAACGGACCAAATCACGACCAATGGAATCATGACAGTCAAAGGCAGTGGTGGCGACATTGAAATTGAGATAACAGAAGGCATGACCTATGCCGAAGTGGCAAAAAAACTCCAAGATTCAACAGCAGGACAAGTACCCGAACTACGAGTCAGTTTTGACGACACCACTTCCCGGTTCTTCATTTCCACAAAAGGAATGGGAGCAGAACAAAACTTCACATTGGATTTTAATGGGAACGCAGCGCTTGCCAAACAAATTATCAACGATGGCGACGCAACAAGTCTAACAACCACAAACGCCACAGATGGCGCAGTGAAATTCGACGGCATTGAAATCAATGGACTCAAAACAAACAGAACAACAGTCAACGGCCTCATTTTGGATTTGAAACAAGCCGGTCCAGAAACAACGGTCACAGTCCAGTCTAATCCGGAAAAACCATTGGCCATGATTAAAGACTTCGTAGAAAAATACAATGAAACGATTTCGACTATAGAGAAGCAATTGATTGAAAAACGTTATCCCGATTTCCAACCGCTTTCGGATGCACAAAAGAAGGACATGACGGAAAATGAAATTGAATTATGGGAAGAAAAAGCACGAAGTGGATTGCTTCGGAATGACCCAACATTAAGAAAAGCTATGCAAGATCTAAGGCGTGCATTTATGGACCCAGTTGAAGGCATTGTTGCTGGAAATATCAGCCTGCTGTCTCAAATCGGCATCAACACAGGGGCATACACAGAAGGCGGAAAGCTTTTCATTGATGAAGTGAAGTTAACAGAAGCACTAAACAAGAAACCCGACGAAGTTATGCAATTATTCACCAATAAATCCGAAGATGGAACTGGCCTTGGAATTGGTGACCGTGTTTATAAAGAGCTGAATGAGATTGTCAAAAGTCTGAGCAGTCAGGCAGGAAGCCCAAGCAGTTCTGTTGATAACAGCATAATTTCCAAAAAAATCAGAAGAATGAACGAAGAAATTAGCAGATGGGAAGACAAAATGATTCGGTTAGAAGACCGCTATTGGAAACAGTTTACGGCAATGGAAAAAGCGTTAAGCCAAATGAATTCACAAAGCATGTGGATGCAGCAGAATATGTTCGGTGGCATGTAATGAGCGGTTACGAAAAAGAGCTCGATACACTTCTAAAACTGACTGAAGAAGTCTATGTTCAAGCACTATCCATAAATTCAAATATGGAAGAAAACGAACCTGAAGAATTAGAAGTCGTACAAAGACTTTTTGAAAGACGTCAAAAAGTCATCGACCAACTTGAAACGTATACAAAACAACCCAATTTTCAATGGGCAACTACCGATCGTGAACAAATTAAGAAATTACAAGACTATGAACAAAAACTGCAACCGTTATTGAATCGGCTTCATCAGTCTTTTCTAGCAAAAATGAACCGGATCAATCAAAATAAACAAGTTTCCCAAAAGTATTTCGGCGCATATCAGAATACAAGTACAGAAGGTTCATTTATCGATAAAAGGAAATAGAAGAGGGGGATTTAAAATGGTAATGACCAATCCTTATCAAACATATCAACAAAACTCAGTCATGACAGCTTCGGGGCAGGAGTTGACGCTCATGCTTTATAATGGCTGCTTAAGGTTCATAAAGTTGGCCAAACGAGCGATGGAAGAAAAGCAATTCGAAGAAAAAAATACGAATTTAATTAAGGCGCAAGCGATCATTCAAGAACTTCAAATTACGTTGAATCGAGACGTCGAAGTGGCAGACAATATGGCGCAACTATACGAATATATCCATAATCGCCTGATCGAAGCGAATATGAAAAATGACCTAACCATTCTGGAAGAAGCGGAAGGGCATGTTTACAAATTAACGGACACATGGAAGCAAGTTATCAAGCTCATGAAAGAAAATAATTAATTTAAGAATTGAAATGAGGGTACTGATTTGGATAAAACATCATGGATAGGCCTAATAGTAGGTTTTGTCGTATTGGTAGGGGGTCTGATATTAAAAGGTTCGGATCCAATTGCTTTATACAATCCGGCTGCATTACTTATTATTTTTGCCGGGACCGCTGCATCTATCCTAATTGCATTCCCGATTAATGAAGTGAAGAAAATACCTAGC
Organism: Sporosarcina jiandibaonis; assembly: GCF_013184495.1. Lineage (GTDB taxonomy): Bacteria > Bacillota > Bacilli > Bacillales_A > Planococcaceae > Sporosarcina > Sporosarcina jiandibaonis. The sequence goes on from NZ_JAAOIY010000004.1 coordinate 113,292, forward strand.
CTATTTAAAGTGATTTTTAGTGAAGTAAAACTCATTCCGGTAAAAGAATTAATACCGATGTTTACGGAATGGGCAATTGTGGCGAGAAAAGACGGGTTGCTTGCTTTGGAAGAACAAGCCGAAGAAGTGGAAAATCCTTTCTTGCAACGCGGATTAAAAATGCTCGTCGACGGGCAATCTCAAGAATCTATTAGAGAAATGTTGGAAGAAGAAATATCTGCAATGGAAGAAAGACATGATGTCGGTGCGAAAATTTTCACACAAGCAGGTACTTATGCGCCGACTTTAGGCGTACTTGGTGCGGTCATCGGTTTAGTTGCGGCACTTGGCCATTTAGATGATATTTCATTACTAGGTAAATCGATTTCTGCAGCGTTCATTGCTACGTTGTTTGGAATTTTCACGGGATATGTATTATGGCATCCATTTGCAAATAAATTGAAGCGGAAATCGCAGCAAGAAGTAACGAACAAACTGATTATGTTAGAGGGGCTTCTGGCTATACAAGAAGGTCTGCCTGTACGAGTCGTGGAAGAGAAACTGCTCACCCATTTATCTTTAAAAGATCGAGTACTGGAGACAGACGAAGGGGAAGGTACCCATGTCGAAGCGTAGAAAAAAGGATGAGGATCATGTCGACGAGTCCTGGCTAATCCCTTATGCCGATATTTTGACGCTATTACTCGCCCTGTTTATTGTTTTGTTTGCTGCGAGTGAAATAGACGCACAGAAATTTAAACAAATATCTGACTCATTCAATAGTGAGCTTCAAGGCGGAAAAAATATACTAGACCATGAAGCCGCTGTTGAAACGGTTATTCCTCAAGAATTAATAAAACAAGAGGAAGCCAGAAACTCCGATATTTCGATGGAACAAGACTTTAAAGAATTAAGCGAACTTCAAGAGAAAATCGAAGGCTATATTGAAGAAAAAGGTTTTTCACCGAGACTACAAACGACGCTGACAAGCAAAGGGTTGGTGCTGAAAATCACTGAAGGAATTTTGTTTCCGCCAGGCGGAGCAAATATTTCCGCAGAACCGAGAAAAGTTGCTCAAGAAATTTCTAATTTGCTTGTCACCGACTTGCCGCGCGAAATACTGATTGAAGGTCATACCGATAACGTCCCATCGCATTCAATAGAATATCCAACCAATTGGGAATTAAGCACCGCGAGGGCAATCAATTTCATGAAAGTGCTTCTTGAAAACCAGGATTTGAAACCGCAAAACTTTAGCGCAACTGGCTACAGCGAGTATCGTCCAATCGCTACAAACAACACGGCAAAGGGTAGAGCGGAAAATCGTCGAGTAGAAGTTTTAATCTTGCCTTATCAAAAGCCAAACTAATTATATAGAGGTGTAAGTATGAAGAAGTTTTTAATAATTCTGTTTTCCACAATAATTTTAGCCTCAATTGGCGCAGGAGCAGTTCATTTCTATGACATAGGAGTGCTAGGTTCTAAAAGTGAAAAAGTGAAAACAGTTGAAGATCTGACAAAATTAAGTATAGATACCGATATCATCACGACTAATTTAGCTTCAAGTAATTTCGCGGTTGTCCAATTTAATTTGTTGTTAAGTAATGACGCAGCAAAAGAAGAAATGGAAAAGCGAACGCCTGAAGTACGAGCGGCTATCATTTCGACCGTAGCTAGTTTTACAAAAGACCAGCTAACAGGAGAAAAAGGAATTGTCTCACTTGAACAAGAGTTGTTGGCAAAACTCAATAATACTTTCGATGCAGGTAAAGTGGATAGAGTATTGGTAACAGAATTCAAATTACAATAATGTAAAGTTCCGCTAAACAATCTAAATGAAATGCCGATATATATAAGGAGGATATAAGTGAGTCACATGATTTCAGAGCAGTTGGATAATTGCCGGTTATGCGGAAGTTTATTTTTGAAGAATTACACTGATTACTGCAAAGATTGCTGTAAAGAAGTTGAAGAAAAATATAATAGCATTGCCGAATACTTAAAAAAAGAACAAAACCGCAATGTCACGCTGGAAGATGTCAGTGCGAGTACGGGTGTTTCATTAAAACAAATAGCTGAGTTCATTCGTGATGGCCGCATTTATGCTGAAGATTTTCCCAATCTTGGGTATTCATGTGCACATTGTAGTAAACTAATAAAAAAACAACTTTTATGTGTTGACTGTTTCGACCGATTTTCAACAGATCTCAATAAAACATTAAAAATAGATAAATTGGAGAAAGAAATCGGAAGCGAACAGTTCACAGCCTCAAGGGAATCAAAATACTGGCGTTTAAAAAAATAAGAGACAGGGCGGTGAAGGAATGAATATCGATAAAGTTAATAGTTCTTCCTTTATTCAATCATATCAAAAACAAATGCAAGTATCTAAAACAGAAAAAATGAGACCAATACAAAAAGAAGATGAACTACAAATTTCCAACCAAGCAAAAGAGATGTATGGAAAGAATCTACAAGAAGTTGAAAGACAAGAAAAAATCAACGCATTAAAGGCTCAAATTCAATCAGGTGAATATCAAGTAAACAATCAAGAAGTTGCAGATAAAATCTTTGGATATTGGTTCAAGTAAAGAGGAGTGGTCGAGTGATTAACTCAGTAATCACGACGATGAAAGAATTAATTCAAATACAAAAGAAACTGATACGCTATGCCGAACAAAAGAGAACGGTATTAATTGAACGGAAAATTGATGAATTAAATCAACTGGTGACGGAAGAAGCAGTTCTAGTGAAGCAGCTTGAACAAGTCGAAAATGAGCGCATTCAGCTTGTAGATAACCTACTGGAAGAACATCCATCTCTTAACTTCAACCAATTCGTCGAACAGCTTACAGATGATTTATTAAAAGAGAAAATAATAGCACAACTTCATACATTAAGGGGCCTTATGGCAGATTTGCAAACGAAGAATCGAGTAAATGAAAGACTTATAGAAGATTCGTTAGGCTTTGTTCATCACATGGTTGACCAAGTTGTCAAATCGAAGCAACAACATTTCAATTATCAATCCCCTTTAGATAGACAAAAATCGCAAACAATCAATCACGGATTTTTTGATAGTAAAGCTTAAGTGCAGATAGAAGGAAGGGAAGCATATGGTTTCGACATTTCACGGGTTAGAGCTTGGAAAGCGCGGACTAATGGCTGGTCAAGCAAGCATTGCCACAACGGGCCATAATATGGCAAATGCCAATACCAAAGGGTACTCGCGCCAACAAGTGAATGCAACAACTTCAGCATCATTAGACATTTGGACAAGTGGTCAAATAAATCCTGGTCAGCTAGGTTCAGGAGTCTCAATAGACTCCATTACGCGTGTGCGTGACCGCTTTTTAGATCATCAATATCGAGACCAATCCGGAACACTCGGGGAATGGTCCGTTAAGCAAGAGACATTAGATCGTCTTGAAACGATTATTAATGAACCAAGCGAAACGGGACTTCAATCGGCAATGGACCAATTATGGGGTGCTTTTCAAGACTTAACGAATGATCCGGGGAGCCTTTCAGCGAAAGTGGTCATTAAAGAACGTGCCCAGGAATTTGTAGAAACGGCCCAGGCAATAAATCGTTCAATGACTTATTTAAACGACAGTTTAACCAATCAAATCGCGGAAAAGGTTAGCGAAGCAAACGGTTATTTAAGCCAGATAGCACAATTGAATGAAAGTATTAAACGCAGCGGCACACAGGCAAATGACCTGCTAGATAAGCGTGATGTACTGGTAGAAGAATTATCAAAAATGGTCGCAATCAATGTTTCAGAACAACCGAATGGCATCTATAACATCAGCTTGAAATCGGATTCTACAAATACCCCTTTGACGCAGATTGACATTCCAACTGCTGATGATGGTGGTGAACTATTTGGCGGCGAATTGTCCGGGCTCATCCAATCAAAAGAAATTGTTAACGCCTACCAAGAAAACTTTAGCACAGTAGTTACGGATTTCGTCGTAGCAAGTGAGATGTCTGGTACAGATGACAATCCCGGTGTGAATCTGTTTGCCGGTGATGGTATCGACTCACTCGCAGTTAATCCTGTGCTTGATGAAAATATTGATTTAATTGCACCTTTTAGTTCGTTTGATGAAAATAATTATGAAAGTGTAAAAAAAGACTTTCGTTCAATCGTCAGTAAACTGGGTGCAGAAAGCCAAGCTGCTATAAACTTTAACGCTAATTACGAGGCTGCATTACAAGCGACGGACAATCGACGCCAATCAATGACAGGAATTTCTCTGGATGAAGAAATGGTTAATCTAGTTAAATACCAACATTCTTATAACGCGGCGGCGCGCATGATTTCAACCGTCGATCAAATGCTTGATACGATTATTAACCGGATGGCCGCACGTTAATCAATGGAGATTGGAGGGGAAATAGAATGAGAGTTACACATCAAATGCTTCATCAAAATTCAATAAATAATATGAATCAAAACTTGAGTCGTTGGGAAAAAACGAATAACCAAGTGTCATCCGGAAAACTACTTCAACGCCCTTCAGATGACCCATTCGGTGTAAGCAAGGCCATGAACTTGAAAAGTTCTCTTGCCACAAACGAACAATACGAACGAAATACAAACGAAGCGACCTTATGGCTCGACGAAACAGATCAAACCATCAATTCAATGGTGAGTGTCATGCAACGTGCCCGGGAATTAGCGGTCCAAGGAGATACAGGCACTCAATCTGAACATGGACGCACGGTCATCGCAGCAGAAGTAGAAGAATTAACCGAGCAAATTCGTCAATTCGCTAACATAAGAGTAAACGGCAACTATTTGTTCAATGGACTTAATACAAAACAGGCGCCATTCCCTGATCCTAATTCATATGAAGAAAATACATTTGATACAGGCACCAAAACAGTTTCCATCGGCGACGGCGTGTCAGTTAAAGTAAATGTGACGGCGGACCAGTTATTCGGAAATGCAGAAGCTGAAGCCAATCTATTTAAAACATTGAACGATCTTGCTGAGAAAATCCGTTCCGGTGAATCCGTACCATTAGAGCAACTTGATCAAGGAATCGAACGAATTTTAACAGTAGCAGCAGAAGTCGGCGCTAGGCAAAACCGAGTTGAAGCAATTAACAATCGGATCAAAGATAGCACAATGGAATTGACATCAATGTTATCAAAAACCGAAGACGTCGATTACTCAGTAGCCATTACAAAACTAAAGAGCGAAGAAAGCATCTACCAAGCAAGCCTCGCAGCTACCGCAAAATTGATTCAACCAAGTTTATTGGACTTTCTTAGATAGAAAATAAAAAAGGGGCAGATGCGTTATGCATCTGCTCCTTTTTTAATCATCTAATCGTATTAACTAACCCCATCATATCATCAGCAAACGAAATCGCCCTACCTTGAGATTGAAACAATCGCTGCGTAGCAATCAACTCCGTCATTTCATCCGTTAAATCAACATTCGACGTTTCAAGAGCTCCTTGACCGATTCGAATGGACCCATTATTTTCAGCCGATAAGTTTACCATCCGCAAAGTACCATTCGCAATTTGCTCTGCTTCCGTACCTGGAAGTTGATAACGATTAGCCCCGACCTTTTCAAGTAAATTCGGTTTATTAATATCCGCAATGCTCAATTGGAATTGGGTAGGTTGCCTCGTAGAATCTTTATACGAGATTTCGAGCATCCCATTTTCATTGACCTTCATAGTGTCGTAATCTCTATCAAAAGCAATCGGAACATTATTGGTGTCGAGAACAGAATCCCCGGTTGACGTCACCAAGTTGACTTGGTTTGAATTGAGAATTGGTTGTACTTGAAACGAACCATTTCTTGTATAATACGTATTTCCTTCCGAAGCCACCCGGAAAAATCCACGATCTCCCTGAATCATAAAGTCCAGCGCACGATCTGTCATCATAACGGATCCTTGTTCTGTACGAAGAGCAGTTTGAGTCACTTTTGTACCTGAACCAACTCGTATACCGTTAGGCGTCATTCGCCCAATTTCATACTGTAATCCAGCCTGTCTTTCGAAAGATTGTGTGAGTGCGTCGGAAAAATTTACTTCCTGACGTTTGTAGCCAGCTGTATTCACATTGGAAACATTATTTGCGATAACATCAATCTTTTTCTGTAGTTCGCGCATCGATGTTGCCGCTGAATTCATTTGGATATTCATATTTACAGACCTCCTTAATAAATTCTGCCAATCTCATTGACGGCTTTTTCCATACTTTGATCATAAGCTTGGATTACTTTTTGATTCGACTCAAAAGCACGAAAGGTGTTCATCATTTGCGTCATTGTTTGAGTCAGGTCAACATTCGATTGTTCGATAAATCCTTGTTTAACAAAGGAGCCCGTATTATTAAGCAGACCAACTTCGTCAATAAATTGTGGAGTTTCAGCTGGGTTTCCTCCCCAACGCATTAATCCATGACCTTCTTTAATTAATTGTGCAGGTTCTTCGGTATAGCCTAGCCATAGGCGATTTGTATTAGAACCGTCATTTAAGATGACCCGACCATTATCTTCAACCGTAAATTCTGAGGAATTAACCTGAATAGGTTGTAAATTTTGATTTAACACATTGTAACCTTCGCTTGTTGTGAGGAAACCATCTTGATTAACAGTAAATTGTCCATTTCGAGTATAGCGAACTTCATTATTATCTATTTGAACAGCAAATACTATCGTCCCTTTTTGCTGTGTGACTGGATTGATAGGTAAACTGTCTTCAAGAATCGAGATGTCGGTTCTATTCCCTGTATCTTTTAATGCACCTTGAATGAAAGATGGAATTGCTTCTTGTGCATAAACACCTGTATTTAACGTGCCAATTCTATTCTGGGTAGCGCTATTGTTTCCAGTTCCCATCGCCTTTATTAATTGGGCAGGAAATGAACGCAATACAGTTTGATCTTGTTTAAATCCTGGTGTATTTGCATTTGATAAATTATTTGTCAGAATTTGTTGGTTTCTGTTATTCGCCATCATCCCTGATGTGGCAGTATATAGACCACGAAACAAAGTAGATCCCATCCTTTCAAAAACCGATATTTACCAGTATACCATTATTTTGGAGAAAGAAGGAAGAAACAATATAAAATATGGTGAATAATATTACTAGAAAAACTTTCGGACTTTTTTGTGAAGAAATATTAGGCAAAGGGGGATAATTGTGGTAAAGTATAACTATGATTTGTTGTATTTTGTCGAAATGGGTAGTTGATTAGTAATAGAGCAGAAAATTGATAAATAAATTAACTTAAAACTAAATAATGTTATCGTCACGATAATGGCAAACTTATTCGAAAGATAAGGACGCAAAGCCACGGGCCTAAATATGTAAATATACGGCAGCCGGGTTACCGAAAGATGGAATATATCTAAACTCCATCCTTTAGGGCGGAGTTTTTTGTGTGGAAACAAATATTTTTGGTCAAAGGGGGCTTAATGGTGAACATATTTCCACAATCTTTTCAATCATTAGAGCAAGCTTTATCCACTTCAACATTAAAACAGAGAGTTCACTCAGCGAATATTGCGAATGTCGACACGCCGAATTATAAGACTAGACATGTTAGTTTTCATGAAACATTGAATGATGCACTAACTAAACAGTCCATTTCAAGCTATAAAACAAATTCTAAACATTTTTCATTCAGCAATGAAACTTCACATAATACACCGAACATTAAGGTGAACAACACAACAGCTTATAAGCCCAATGGCAATAACGTTGACATGGACTTAGAAATGGCAGAGTTAGCGAAAAATCAATTATGGTATAACGCATTAACGGAACGAGTAAATGGGAAATTCAATACTTTACGAACAGTCATCAACGAAGGGAGATAGGAGAAATGAGCTTATTTAACGGCTTTAATATTAGTGCGTCCGGATTAACCGCAAATCGGTTGCGCATGGATGTTGTTTCTTCGAATATAGCCAACGCAAATACAACTCGAGCTCAGCTTGTAAACGGCGAATGGGTGCCATATCGCCGAAAATCTGTGGAATTAACCCAAAGCGGAAAATCACCTTTTGCACTTCAACTCCAATCTGCACTTCAAAAAGAATCTGCAAAAGTTTCTGGGGTAATCGTAACTAGAATTAGGGAGGATCAAACCCCATTCAATCTCTCCTATGACCCTGCAAATCCAGATGCAGACGAAAACGGTTATGTACAATTGCCAAATGTGGACCCGATTAAGGAAATGGTTGATCTTATGTCTGCAACACGTTCCTACGAAGCGAATGTTACAGCGTTAAATGCATCGAAAAATATGTTTATGAAAGCTTTGGAAATCGGTAAGTAATTCACAAAATCACTAAGGAGGGTCCCATGGAAAAATTAAGCCAGATTCAAACCCCATTTATTCAATCTCAATCAATGCCTAAATTGAAGCAAGATGAAAAGATGGTCGATTTTGGGCAAGTATTTAAACAGTCATTAGAAAAAGTAAATGCCGCACAACAAGAATCAGACTTGCTGACGGATAAATTAGTTAGAGGCGAAGTAAAAGATGTCCATGAAGTGATGATTGCAGCACAAAAAGCAAGTCTTTCCTTACAACTTACCCTGCAAGTTCGCAATAAAGTTGTAGAAGCATATCAAGAGGTTATGAGAATGCAAGTATGATTCTTAAAATCAAGAATTAGGATGAAGTGATAAATGAAGGAAAAGTTAATTTATTATAAAAACAAAATAATTGATTCCAACTCATGGGGAAAGATTCCTAGCAAAACAAAATGGATATTGATAAGTTCTTTTTTTCTTACGATTCTATTAATCTTTGTGCTGGTTTTTTTTAGTTCAAGGTCGAATTTTGTTGCTTTGTATTCGAATTTGACACCTTCCGAGGCTGGTGAGATAAAAACTGCGATTGAAGAAAAAGGAATTCCAGTTCAAATCTCAACAGATGGGAAAACGCTCAGCGTTCCGAACGAAGAACTTGCAAATTTAAAGGTTGGTTTAGCGGCAGAAGGAATTCCAAAAAACGGAAATGTGAATTACAGCATTTTCAGTGAAAATATGGGATTGGGTATGACAGATCGACATTTTGATGTTGTTGAGCGCGATGCAATGCAAAACGAACTTGCCTATTTAATTCGGCAAATTAGTGGAGTAACGGATGCAAATGTAATGATTACACTTCCAAAAGAAAATATTTGGATTACGGATACAGACCAAGCCGCAACTGCATCAGTAATTGTGAAAAGTGAGCCATCCTTTCAATTGGATCAGAAGCAAATTAATGGTTTGTATTATCTGATCAGCAAAAGTGTTCCAAACCTGCATACGGAACAAATTGTAATCATGGATCAAAATGGACAAGTATTTGAAATGCAAGAAGAAAATCAGCTGGACACATCGTTGTCCCTTTATCAGCAACAACGGGAAATTAAGAAGGGAATTGAGCAAGATATTCAGCGAGAACTTCAGCAAATGCTAGGTTTGCTTCTTGGTCGTGACAAAGTTGTCGTGTCCGTCATGGCGAGTGTTGATTTTACGAAAGAAAAGCGGGAAGAAGAACTAGTTGAACCCGTTGATTTAGAAAATAATCAAGGAATTGAAATCAGTGTTGAACGAATCATAGAGTCTTTTTCAGGCGAAGGAAGCACTGGTGATACGGGTACCGGTACTGGTGAGGGCGAAATCGCCAATTACCCAGGCGAAGGTGAAAGTGGAAGTAGCGATTCAGAGAGAACTGAAGAGCGGATTAACCGTGAAGTTAACAGGATACATCGCCAGATTGAATTATCTCCATATGTCATTGACGACATTACGATAAATGTTGGGGTGGAGCCACCTACACCGGATAATTTAGCCAGTCTAACGCAACAAAATATAAATGATATTAGTAACTTGCTTAAAAATGCAGTCAGTACTTCTCTAAGTATGAACGGGGCAGAAGTGACTGAGATGGATTTAGATGACAGAATTTCCGTATTTGCTACCGAGTTTCAAGGTAAACCGGATTTAGACATTGAAAAACCAAACGATACGCTCTTAAATATTAATGATTTATCAATCAATATTTGGATGCTCATAGCGGCTGGAGCAGCTTTAGCTATAATCGTTCTTTCCATCATTCTGTTTATTCGCAAAAAGAAACGCGATAGGCTAGAAGAAGAACTTTCTCTAAATATGTACGAACAAACACCATTCCCAGGTCTAGAAGACGAGGAAGAAGAAATTGATTTATCGGATTTCAATAAGACAAATCCAAAGCGGAAAACAATTGAAAAGCTTGCAAAAGAACGACCTGAGGATTTTGCTAAATTATTAAGAACTTGGATGTCGGAAGATTAGGAGGGGTGCAAATGAGTAGGGGAATGAAAACAAAGTTAAGCGGAATTCAGAAAGTGGCTGTATTGCTCGTTGGATTGGGGCCAGAAGTTTCCGTAGAAATATTTAAACAACTATCAGAACCAGAAATCGATCGATTGACAATGGAGATTTCGAATGTTCGACGATTAAAAAAGAGTCAAACAGAACAAGTACTTAATGAATTTTATGGGATGATTCTTGGCCAGGATTACATGAGCGAAGGCGGCTTGGATTATGCAAAGGAAATTTTGGAGAAGGCTTTAGGGAAAGAAAAGGCAATGGAAACAATTGGACGGTTAACGAGCAGATTACAAGTGAAACCATTCAATTTTGCAAGAAAAGCTGACCCAAAACAAATCTTGAATATTATACAACAAGAGCATTCACAGACCATTGCACTCGTACTCACCTATTTAGATCCAAATCAATCATCACAAATACTATCTCAACTTCCGCCTGAAAAACAAACGGAAGTCGTACAAAGGATTGCCTTAATGGAAAGTACTTCTCCTGAAGTAATTCATCAAGTTGAGCAAATTATTGAGCAAAAGCTATCCGTCTCAGGTGGTCAAGATTATACTTCGACTGGCGGAGTGGAAGCAATTGTCAAAGTGTTGAACAAAGTGGATCGCGGAACAGAAAAGTCAATCCTTAAGAAACTAAGTATCGATGCACCAGAACTTGTCGAAGAAATTAAAAAGCGGATGTTTGTATTTGAAGATATTGTCAAACTGGATGTCCGTTCAATTCAACGAGTTATTCGTGAAGTAAGTGATCTAGATTTAGCGTACTCGTTAAAAGCGGCTAGTGATGATGTGAAAAATAGTGTCTATCAGAATATGTCAGCTAGAAGAGCTGAAGTAATTCAAGAAGAAATCGAAATGATGGGTCCTATGAAATTAAAAGACGTCGAAGATGCGCAGACAAGCGTTGTTACTTTGATTCGTAGTTTAGAGGAGAAAGGCGAAATTATTGTCTCCCGAGGAAAGAGTGATGAAATTTTTGTCTAATATTATTCGCGGCAATCAACTCTCACAAGTACCTAAAAAGATTATTTACACAAAGAAAATAGAAAATAAAAGATTAGATTTAAATGAGTCTGAAATAGATCATGCACAAAAGAAAAAAAGTTTACTAGAAGAAATTGAAATTCTGGAGAACCAGTATCAACAACTGCAGGAGAAAATAAAGAACGAACATGAAAATGCCCGAACAGAGATTGCAAATTGGTGCGATAAAAAGAAAGAAGAAGCTGATTTGAACGCAAAAAGATTGGCGGAAGAAGCATCTGCACAAGGTTTTCAAGCAGGATATGATATGGGCATCAATCAAGCAGAAGAAGAGTTTCGGGGGCAAAGACTTGAAATGCAAGAGTTGATACAACTCGCTTACGAAGAAAAAGCGAAAATCATTCAACAATCAGAGTCATTCTTATTATCTCTTAGTATAAAAGTAGCTGAAAAAGTGATTAAAGAAGAACTAAAACAGCATGATGACCAATTGCTTAACGTCGTTAAACAAGCGTTAAAACATATCGAAGAATCCGAAGATGTTGTCATGCAAGTTTCACCTGATGATTATCCGATTGTTCTACCCTTTTTGGATGAACTTCAAACCTATGTCAGAGATGATTCAGAATTAAAATTAATTCCTTTAGCCAATTTAAAAAAGGGTGGTTGCATGATACAAACCGCGAATGGATCATATGATGTCACGGTGGACGGTCAACTACAAGAAATCAAAAAGCAACTTCTTGTTTACTGTGAGGAGAGGGCTGATTGAAGGACCTTAAAAAAGATGAATATCTTCAGTTGCTAGATGAAATCGAGCCAGTAAAAAAGCACGGGAAAGTAATTCAAGTTATTGGCTTAACAATCGAGTCAAGAGGACCAAATGCGAAAATCGGTGAACTTTGTCTATTATACCCGAATCAATTCGAACCGCCAATTGAAGCTGAAGTTGTAGGCTTTAAAGAAAATAAAATATTACTTATGCCCTTAAGTGATCTATCCCAAATCGGACCAGGTTGTTTAGTTGTCGCAACTGGGTTTCCGCTTCAAATTAGAGTGGGTCCTTCGATCTTGGGAAAAGTTTTGGATGGAACGGGAAAACCATTGGATGAAAGCATACTTCCAAGAGGTTTGAAAAAGTATTCGACCGATAATACGCCGCCTAATCCATTGCAAAGACCTAGAATTGTCCAGCCGTTGGAAGTTGGTGTACGAGCCATTGATGGATTGTTAACAGTAGGACAAGGACAACGAATTGGTGTTTTCGCAGGAAGCGGCGTCGGGAAAAGCACGTTAATGGGCATGATTGCTCGTAACACAGAAGCCGACATAAACGTCATTGCTTTAGTCGGGGAACGGGGCAGGGAAGTTCGTGATTTTATTGAGCGTGATTTGGGCCCGGAAGGTTTGAAAAAGTCTGTTGTCGTTGCAGCAACTTCTGACCAGACGCCCTTGCAGCGCATCAAAGGCGCACTGACAGCGACAGCAATCGCTGAATATTTTCGCGATCAAGGCAAAAACGTCATGCTTATGATGGATTCGGTTACACGTTTTGCAATGGCCCAGAGGGAAGTGGGGCTTGCAGTTGGTGAGCCGCCAACAAGTAAAGGGTACACGCCGAGTGTTTTTGCCATGTTGCCGAAGCTATTAGAACGTTCCGGTACATCAAGCAAAGGATCTATTACCGCTTTTTATACAGTTCTCGTCGACGGTGATGATATGAACGAACCAATTGCAGATGCCGTACGAGGAATACTCGATGGACATATTGTATTAGACCGGAAAATAGCCCAAAAAGGACAATTTCCCGCAATAAATATAATGGCAAGTGTAAGTCGTGTTATGCATGATGTTGTTTCACAGGAACATCAAAAAGCGGCGGTAGAGTTTAAACGATTATTAGCGGCTTATGAAACATCCGAAGACTTAATTAATATTGGAGCATATAAAAGTGGCGCAAACAAAGAGATAGATGACGCCATTCGTGCTTATCCGAATATAAAGGATTATTTACAGCAAGAGATTTATGAAAAAACCAAGATGGAAGAAAGCGTTGAAAGGCTTTCAACGCAATTCGGGGGAGTTTAAAACGTGACGCAATTCAATTTCCAATTTCAGAAGATACTAGATATAAAAGAAAATGAAAAAGACTTTGCACAAGTCCAAATGGCAGACGCCATCAAACGACATGAAGCGGGTTGTCAAAAAAAAGAATCGATACTCAGTAGAATTATCCGTTCAGAACAAACAATGAGAGAAAAGCAGCAAGTAGGCATGAATATCTCGGAATTAAGAGAACTTGAGAATTATATTTATCAGCTTCAAACGCAATTGATGGATTCCCAACGTGAACTAGAGCATTTGCAAAAAAATGTATCGAAAACACAAAATCATTTGCAACTAAAATCGCAAGAACAAAAAATATGGGACAACCTCAAAGAACAAAAAATGAACCAGCATATAGAGAGAAGTAAAGTTATCGAACAGAACTTTTTTGATGAGTTGGCTAGTACTAGGTTCTACCGTACAGCTAAAGCTAGTTTAGCAGAAAGAGGGTGAGTAGGATTGACGCATTAAATTTGTCTTTCCAGCCATCATTCATTCAACCAACAAGAGAAATTACAAATACAAACGCAGTAAAAGAAACAATAAACTTTGCGGAATTACTTGGTTCATTAACGATTGAATGTCAAGCAGTAAACGAAGAAATAGTAAGTGAAAATCCGCATGTGGAACTGATAGAAAAACTTGAAGAAATCGTACAGTACTTGCAGGAACTACCGCAAGAAATGTTGTCAGTCGAAGAAGAAGAGATGGTTTATGGAATTTTACAGACCCTATCTCCTCAAATAATCCCTGAAGAAATCCAGCTAAGTGAGCAGAATTCAAGCGAGAATAAACAATTAGCTAGTAATCCTGACCAGGAAAAACTGATTAGCTTAAATCAACAGGTTAGTCAGGAACTTCAAAAGCTATTGAATGGCACTCCTAGCATTATAGACAAGCCCGCTGCTACAAAACGTTTAGCGGATCCTATAAAACTAGAACAGGTATTTCAACAATTAGTTCTACCCCTTCAAAGTATTGGAAAAGAGCAACTTGGTGTAGATAAACCGCTGGTGCTGGAACAACTGTTACAACAACTGACTGGTCATGATCAAGAAACAAAAAATCCTAAACCTGTAATGACAAACCCATTAAACAATGGACAGAATGCAGGTCCAATTGGACTAATTACTCAACAGGCAGATGTAGGTGGGAGGACCCTACCAATCCAGTCGGCTTCAACACAAACCGAGTTTAATAACCAACATCAGGCCTTAACTATAGATATTGTACAAGGTTCACCAAAGATAGCTCAACCAACTGGACGCGGGGAAACGACCGAACCAACTCCAACAGTTCGGATGTCTAATCTCATCGAAGAGTTGGGGAGCGTGCTCCGAGGTTCAATTCGACTAGCAGGAAGCCAAGAAGGAACACAAATCAGAGTAAACATAACGCCGGATCATCTTGGTCATCTAGATATTCGTTTCACAGAGATAAATGGGAAAATCGCAGCCCATATTTTCACGAGTACCTTAGTCGCGAAAGAAGTGTTAGACCTGCAAATGAATCAGATGAGAAGTTTACTGCTTCAGCAAGGTATTCCAATCGATAAAATTGATGTATCGCACCAAAATTTGCAGTCATTTGGACAACAAACAGAGCATCGTTTTTCACAACAACGCCGTGAAAAACAAGAAGCTGCTTCACATGGAAAAAATGAGTATGAACGAATAGATGAGGAAGTGGCTGTGGAACGTAATCAGTTATCAGACCTCTCAATGAACGTAAATTATACAGTTTAGGATAGGAAGGGGAGGGAACCATGCAAGTAAACGCTCCTGAAACGGTTAACACATATGCCACAAATCAAAACAAACCGAAAGAACCGCAAAACGCACTTGGACAAGATGCTTTTTTAAGAATATTAGTGACACAAATGAAAAACCAAAATCCTTTAGAACCTCAAAAAGATACTGAATTTATTGGCCAAATGGCTCAGTTTAGCAGCCTAGAACAATTAACAAATTTAAATAAAACAATGACCCAATTTGTCGGGCTTCAAAAGCAGCATCCTTTAACAGAACAAGCGCATCTACTCGGCAATAAAGTTCATTGGCAACAAGAGATTGACGGAATCGAGCAGTCTGGTGAAGGCATTGTCAAAGCGATATTTATCAAGGATGGAGAGTTAACTGCGGAACTTGATAATGGTGATTTAAAGATCCCGCTATCTTTTATTCAACGAATTGAAAAACAATAACAAATATGAACAGGAGATTGTCTGAAAAAGACAATACTTGAAAGGGGAAAAATTATGCTTCGCTCAATGTATGCAGGTGTATCAGGAATGAAAGGTTTTCAAACAAAGTTGGACGTCATCGGGAATAACATCGCGAATGTCAACACTATCGGATTCAAGAAAAGCACGATTAATTTTCAAGATTTACTAAGCCAAAACTTATCAAGCAGCGGGGTAAACCCAATTCAAGTCGGGTTAGGTTCTACGATTGCTTCTATCAATACCCAACATACTCCAGGATCAGCGATGACAACGGGTGTTGGTACAGATTTATCAATTATGGGAAATGGATTTTTTGTTGTCCAAGCCCCGGATGCAACAGGCGATGAAGGACAATATTTAACACGGGCCGGAAATTTTGTTGCCGATCAAAACGGATTTTTAGTAACTGCACAAGGTTATAACGTGCTTGACAGTACGGGTGCAAAAATTAATATTGATCCGAATACGTATGATTCATTTACGATTAACCGAGCGGGCCAAATCATGGGTAAACGATCGGATAATGGCGTTGAAGAACAGGTTCTACCTGCGAATGAAACAATTGGTATTGCTTCACCTCCCAATCCAGCTGGACTCCGTAAATTCGGCGGTTCCTTATACGAAATGACTACGAATGCTGAGCCCACCGGAACGATTATACTTGGGACTGTAGCTGGCATGAACACTGAAATCGCTTCTGGGCAATTAGAAATGTCCAATGTCGACTTAACTGAAGAATTCACAGAAATGATTATCGCGCAACGCGGTTTCCAAGCAAACTCTCGTACAATTACAACTTCAGATGAGATTTTACAAGAAGTTGTTAACTTAAAACGATAACGTAAGGGGGCTAGGTTAGAGGGAATAGTCCCTCTAACCGCTTTAATATGATTCGATTAACAAGGTTAAACCAAACGTCTATTGTCTTAAATGCGGTTTATATTGAAAGAATAGAATCGACGCCAGATACAGTTATCACCTTAGTGTCAGGTAAGAAAACACATGTATTAGAAACGGTCGAGGATGTTATGGATAAAGTGACAGCCTACTATCGGGAAATAAATATTTTACCTGATTTGCAAAAACCGAACTACGAACAGCATTGATTGAGGGGGTGCAACTATGGGAGATTTCTTATCAACTGAAAATATTGAGTCGATTCTTTCGTCCATAAGAAAAAAAGAACCTCAACAAGACAACGAGACAAGAAATGTTCAAACATACGATTTTAAAAAGGCATTTCGCTTTTCACATGATCAAATTCGTACATTAAATCGAATCCATGAAAACTTTGCAAGATTATTAACTTCCTACTTTTCGACACAACTTCGGACATTGGTGCACATTAATGTTTTTTCGGTAGAAGAGTTTTCATATGAGGATTTTATCGATAATGTGCAAGAAAAATCAATTTTAGGTGTCTTTAAAGCTGCTCCACTTCAAGGGAGTATGGTAATGGAGTTCTCACCTGATATCGCATATGTCATGTTTGACAGAATGCTCGGTGGCCAAGGAATTGTTTCGCACAACAGTGATGATTTGACTGAAATTGAAGAAAGTGTGATTCGAAGAGTTATTATAAAGGCTTTAGAGAGTTTCCAAGAAGCATGGTCGTCAGTCGTTAAACTAACGCCGGAATTGCAAGAAATTGAAGTGAATCCGCAGTTTTTAACAATGTCACCGCCAAATGAAACCGTGGTTCTGGTTTCATTACAAGTGAAAATTGGAGATGTGGATGGAACAATTATCATTTGTTTACCCTATGTTGGATTGGAGCAGGTCTTACCTAAGTTATCTGCTCGTCATTGGTTAGCAAATCAGAAAAAAACAATCGAAAAGCATGAAATGGAAGCATTGGAGAGAAATGTTCAAGCTGCAAAACTTAATGTTAAAGCGGTTCTTGGAAGAACTACAATTCAAATTGGTGATTTTTTAAAGATACAAAACGGGGATGTCATTCGCTTGAATGAGTCCTATGAAGATCCAGTTACAATATTGGTTGATGAAAAGCAAAAGTTTTTTGCCCAACCTGGTATTTCAAAAGGGAAGATGGCCGTGCAAATTACTGATGTTCACGGAGAAGGTGAAGAATTCGATGGCATTTGACAAGTTATCTTCTGAAGAAATTAATGGGTTATTAGGTCAAAATGGTACGGAGGGAAATACAATGTCCATGAATTCGCTATCAAAAGCTGAAATCGAAGTAGTAACAGAGTTATTAAGTGTTTCACTAGGAAGTTCATCAGCCGTCCTTTCAGAATTATTGACAGAGACGATTGCATTGACAACGCCAGAGCTTCAACTAAAACAAAAAGAGGATGTATTAGCTACTATAAAATCACCTTTTTGCGTTGCGTTAGGAGAATTCACGGGTGGAATAAAAGGCGCACAGATTCTAGCCATAAATAATGAAGATGTCCAAACAATTAGGGAGCTAGTTGATGGAGAAGAAACAGAAAACCAATTAGAAGCTGTACAAAAAGTGATCCAGCAAATGTTTATTGCAGTTTCACAATCTATGACGACTTTGTTAAATCAGGAGATTGCTTACTCTTTGTCGGGGATAGATGTAGTTGAAAAGCGAGAGGATTTATCCTTAGAGCACTTTATTGAAGGAGATACTTTTGTAGAAGTTACTTTCCAACTAAACCTTGGCAATCAAAAAAACCTTAGCTTTCACCTATGTATTCCGATTCAACTGGTGAAGCAAATCGTCACAATCGTAAACGATTCAATCGGAGTGAATAAACCGGTGGAAACAGAAGAAATGGAATCTCAGTCCAGCAGTCAATCTAATCATACACAGCAAACATTGAATCCAGGTACAAAAACGAATATCCAACCTGTTCAATTTTCTAGCTTTGATGAAACGGCTTCCGCACTCATGGAACCAAACAATCTTGATATGCTGCTAGACATACCCCTGCAAGTTACAGTGGAATTGGGACGCACGAAAAGAATGGTGAAGGAAATTTTAGAAGTTTCCCAAGGCTCGATTATCGAACTCGATAAATTAGCAGGCGAACCAGTTGATATTTTAATCAATAATAAGCTAATTGCAGTGGGAGAAGTTGTCGTCATCGATGAAAATTTTGGTGTACGCGTGACAGATATTTTAAGTACAGCCGAGCGTATTTCCAAACTACGCTAATCCCCTAAGTAAGGAGTACATCAGTTGATTCGAAAAATCTCTAAATGTGTTTTAATCATTTCACTCTTCTTCTTATTGGTAGCTTTACCTATTTCGGTTAATGCGTCTGAACCTAATGTAAACGACTGGATAAACGACGAAAAGTCACAACCCCAGCCGGGTCAACTGGAAAAAGAGGAAAGCATTGATTTGAACACGACTAATACAAGTATCACTAAAATCATCGGGAAACTAATATTATATACATTTCTAATTCTAATATTGATTTATGCCCTAATTAAATTCTTAGCTCTTAGACAAAAGAACCTGCAACCCAATCAAGCAATAAAATTAATGGGCGGCACGCCGTTAGGGAATAACAAATCACTTCAACTCGTGAAAGTCGGGGATCAGTTGTTATTAATCGGCGTGGGCGATCAAGTTACTTTATTAAAGGAATTCTTGAACGAAGATGAGATAAAAAGTATCGAGGAAAACTTGACCAATCAACCAAGTGACCTATCCAACTCGTTAACGAATTTTATAAAAGAAAAAATAAATGACCGAAAGAAAAAATCTAACAGTTTCGAGAACATATTCAGTCAGAGCCTCGACAAAATCAAGGGAAAACAAGATCAGTTCGAGCAAGATGTGCGCAAAAAAGACGATGAAGAAGGTCGTTTGTGATGGTGAACATCCTATTTTTAGTAGCGATTCCCGGGATTAATTTTGGAACTGAATCTCCGCAGGATGTGTCTGTAACGCTTCAACTTCTATTGTTGTTAACGATTTTATCATTAGCACCTGGAATATTAATCATGCTGACAAGTTTTACGCGAATTATTATTGTCTTGTCTTTTGTTCGGACAGGTTTAGGGACACAATCCATGCCGCCGAACCAAGTGTTAGTCGGACTCGCACTTTTTCTCACCTTTTTTATCATGTCGCCAATTTTTGTAGACATCAATGAAAGCGCGGTTCAGCCTTATTTCGCAGGTGACGTAACGCAAGAAGAAGCATTTGACACAGCGGTCGTTCCGATAAAAGAATTTATGTCAAAACATACGCGAGAGAAAGATTTGGCATTATTCTTCAAATATAACGGGCTTGAAAAGCCTGAAAGCATTGAGGATATTCCATTGACCGCACTTATTCCCGCATTTGCGATCAGCGAATTGAAAACCGCTTTTCAGATCGGATTTGTGATTTTCATTCCTTTCCTAATTATCGATATGGTTGTCGCGAGTACGCTCATGGCAATGGGAATGATGATGCTTCCGCCGGTAATGATTTCATTGCCGTTTAAAATCTTATTATTCGTCTTAGTGGATGGATGGTACTTAATTATAGAATCTTTACTTCTGAGCTTCTAACGAAAGGGAGAAATCAATGACTCCGGATATGGTAATTAAACTCGCAGAGCAATCGATTTATACGGTGATTATAATAGCCGCTCCTATGCTGTTAGTTGCACTGGGTGTCGGATTGCTTGTCAGTATTTTTCAAGCAATGACACAGATTCAAGAACAAACACTGGCATTTATCCCGAAGATCTTGGCCGTTTTTATTGCTCTTGTGATTTTCGGTCCATGGATGCTAACAATCTTAATGGATTATACTGAAAACTTATTTCAACAACTCCCGCGAATAATTGGATAGTGAGCATATATGATAAACATCATTTTTGAAACATTACCGTATTTTCTACTGATATTGATTCGATTAACGAGCTTTTTCCTAATCGCTCCAGTATTTTCAATGCGGGGCGTTCCAAACCAATTTAAGATAGGTCTAGGTTTTTTTATCTCCTTAGTCGCAGTCATTAGTACACCAATCGACGAGCCGATTTTACTGGATTCCACCTATATACTTTTAATCGTGAAGGAATTTGGTATTGGAATCTCACTTGGTTTTACAGCTGCCTTACTTTTATATGCGGTTCAAATTGCCGGTGCATTCATCGATTTTCAAATGGGCTTTGCGATGGCAAATGTAATGGATCCGCAAACGGGATCACAAGTTCCAATCATTGGCCATTTTAAATACATGATGGCTTTGCTTTTCTGCCTCACTGTAAATGGCCATCATATGATGCTAGACGGAGTCATGATGAGCATCGAGCTTTTTCCAGTTGAATTAACCTCATTTTCAATTAAACCGGAACAGCTTGCCCAGTTTATGACAAAAGTCTTTATCGAAATGTTTTTGATTGCTTTGCAAATCGCCATTCCGATAGTCGGGTCCTTATTACTCATCGATATTGCGCTTGGCATTTTAGCGAAAACAGTTCCGCAGTTAAATGTATTTGTTGTCGGGCTTCCAATCAAGATATTCGTTGGTTTTATCCTATTATTTTTGACATTGCCGATATATTTTTACCTATTACAAGTCCTATTTGGAAAAATCATGTCTAGCATGTCGCAGCTAATCGGGCTACTAGGGGGGATATAAATGGGAAAACTATATTCTCTCGATTTACAATTTTTCTCTGGAGAAAAGACCGAAAAAGCTACACCTCAGAAACGGCAAGAGTCTAAACGAAAAGGACAAGTAGCGAAAAGTGCAGAAATACCTTCAGCTTTAATTATGCTCGGTGGTATTTTAATGCTTTATTTTTCAGGCGGTTTCTTGCTCGATCAGCTTCAATCGATTTATAGAGTGAATTATACGCAGTACATCAGTTGGGAAATCACACCGAAAAGCATACGCACCTTATTTGAACAGATGGCGTTTAATGCCGCGAAAATTATGGCGCCAATCATGGTAATCGGATTAATTTTCGGCATATTGGGTAATTACGTTCAAATTGGTTTTCTATTTACAACAGAACCATTAAAAGCGAAGCTCGAACGCTTAGATCCGATCAAAGGCGCGAAAAGGATATTTTCGGTTCGCGCATTAGTGGAATTAGCAAAGTCCTTATTGAAAATCGCCATCATATCCACAGCAGCCTTTACTGTTTTGTGGAATGGGAAAGATGAGCTGTTTTTACTTTCCCAGAAAAGCATTTCGCATGCAATCGCTTATATTGGATCGCTCATCTTTAAAATGGGTTTGGTCGCTTCAATTATTTTATTATTCTTAGCGGTTTTGGATTATATGTATCAAAAGTACGAATTTGAAAAAGGCATTAAAATGTCGAAACAAGACATTAAAGAAGAATACAAGAAAGCCGAAGGAGATCCTTTGATCAAGTCGCAATTAAAAGATCGGCAACGGCAAATGAGCATGAACCGCATGATTCAAGATTTACCAAACGCGGATGTGCTCATAACGAACCCGACACATTACGCCATTGCGATTCAATACGACGCGGAAACAATGGAAGCGCCGATGGTTATCGCGATGGGAAAAGACCATCTCGCTTTGAAAATTAAAGAAAAAGCGAGAGAACTTGAAATTATCACTATGGAAAATAAACCTCTAGCCCGCGCACTCTATCATCAGGTTGAAGTAGGAGACTATGTACCTGAGGATTTATTTATAGCGGTCGCAGAAGTTTTAGCATACATTTACAGATTAAAAGGAAAGATTCAATGAAATCGGGAGGGGAAACAGCTTGAAAATTAGAGATTATGCTATTTTGGTATCCGTTATTATGATTGTTGCAATGATGGTTATTCCTCTTCCGCCACTTTTATTAGATATCTTGATTATGATAAATCTTAGCCTTGCTTTAACAATTATCCTAGTCGCAATGAATACGAAAGAAGCACTGGAATTTTCCATATTTCCTACATTATTATTACTGACCACATTGTTTCGACTAGGTCTTAACGTGTCGACAACTAGATCGATACTGACAAATCAAACAGGTGGGCAAGTGATTGAAACTTTTGGTTCGTTTGTTGTCGGCGGTAGCGCCATTATCGGTTTTTTAGTTTTCTTAATACTAGTTATCATTCAGTTTTTGGTCATTACGAAAGGATCTGAACGAGTTGCAGAAGTGGCCGCTCGTTTTACGCTAGATTCAATGCCCGGTAAACAAATGAGTATCGACGCTGATTTAGGCGCGGGAATGATTTCTGATCAAGAAGCTCGAATACGCCGGGAGAAGGTCGGTCACGAAGCAGACTTCTACGGGGCGATGGATGGTGCCAGTAAGTTTGTTAAAGGAGATGCGATTGCCGGGATTATTATTACCATCATTAATATAATCGGTGGTTTATTAATCGGGGTCATTGTTCATGGACTACCTGTCGGGGAAGCCGCAAAATTATTTACTTTATTATCGATTGGTGATGGCTTAGTCAGTCAGATTCCTGCGTTATTAATCTCTACTGCAGCCGGAATCGTTGTCACGAGAGCTGCTTCCGAAGGGAATCTAGGGTCGGACATCACGAGACAACTCTTTGCTTTTCCGAAAATGCTCTATGTAGTTGCAGTAACACTCGCCTTGTTTGGTTTCTTTACACCAATCAATCCTTTTTTGGTGCTGCCAGTCGCTGCATTGGTTGCCTACGGCGGCTATAGAATGCAACAAGCGCTTGTCGCTGAAGAAGACGATGAGAAGCAAGTTGTCAAAGAAGGACAAGAGGCGGAAACTTCGAAAAGTCCTGAAAGCGTCATTGATCTTTTACATGTGGATGCGATTGAATTTGAATTCGGTTACGGTTTAATCCCGATTGCTGATAAAAATCAAGGCGGCGATTTACTAGACCGCGTCATCATGATTCGAAGACAATGCGCAATGGAACTGGGAATCGTTGTCCCGGTGATACGAATACGAGACAATATTCAACTTTCACCCAATCAATATATCATTAAAATAAAAGGGAATCGAGTTGCTTCTGGCGAGATTATGCTAAATCATTACTTGGCAATGAGTCCTGGAGTCGATGATGAAAGCGTTGAAGGTATTGCTACCGTTGAACCGGCATTCGGCATGCCTGCACTGTGGGTAAACGAAGACATGAAAGAGGAAGCGGAAATGGCTGGATATGCCATTGTCGATCCGCCATCCGTAGTATCAACGCACTTAACAGAAGTGATTAAGCGGCACGCCCACGAATTAATTGGTCGCCAAGAAGTTAAGTCACTAGTCGAAAACATACGAGAGAATTCACCAGCAGTGGTCGAGGAGCTAATCCCTAATTTGATGACAATTGGTGAAGTGCAAAAAGTGTTGATGAAACTACTGAAGGAAAAAGTGTCCATTCGAAATTTACTCAACATTTTAGAGGCATTGGCTGATTATTCATCTCAAACGAAAGATACGGATGTATTAACGGAGTATGTAAGGCAATCCCTATCCAGACAGATTACTTTGCAATACACAAATCCGAATGAGCCTTTACAGGTGATCACGGCAGGTGCTAGTCTCGAGAAACAGTTTGCAGATTCAGTTCATCGGACAGAGCAAGGAAGTTATTTATCGATCGACCCGGAAGCTTCACAAACAATTCTTCAAAACATTACCGAACAAGTATCAAAGCTTCAACAATCTGGAGTTCAGCCGGTGTTATTGACATCACCTGCTATTCGCATGTACATGCGGCAGTTCATAGAACGTTTTGCCCCTGAACTTCCAGTGCTTTCATATAACGAACTAGAACCGGACATTGAAATCCAAAGCGTCGGGATAGTGAATATGGGTGGAGTGGTTAATATCTAATGAGGCTAAAAACATATCATGTTGGGAACATTTCCGAAGCAATCCCAATGATTAAAAGAGATTTAGGTGAAGACGCATTAATCTTAAATACAAAGAAAGTCAAAACAGGCGGTTTCTTAGGTTTTTTCCAGAAAGAACAACTAGAAGTCATTGCTGCCGTCGAGAATGAAAAGCCTAAGAAAATCGAAGAGGTTAATCCGGTTGATCCGGTTAAACTAGTTAAACCTGTTAATCCGGAACCAAGTGACCTTATTGAGGAATTAAAAAATATTAAACAATTTATGATGCAAGTAGTTGAAGAGGATCATTTACCTGGTTCATTGAAAGCCATCAGTAAACGATTAACAGATGAAGAAATCACCTCTGAAATTCATTCGGAATTAATATCTAAACTAGTGGTCGCTGTTGGACAAAATTCGGATTTCACTGATGAACAAGTGTATCGGCTAGCACGTGGTGAAATGATGAAGTTCATTCAAGAACATCAACAACCGATTGAAAATAAAAACCCCGACATCATTTGTTTCATCGGACCGACTGGAGTAGGAAAAACTACGACAATCGCGAAAATCGCAGCGGATTATCTATTAAGAAAAGATAAAAAAGTAGGGCTCATCACATCAGATACCTACCGAATCGCTGCCGTCGAACAATTGAAGACCTATGGGGAAATACTTAATATACCGGTTAAAGTTGTGGAAACTGCAGCGGATTTGGAAAAATCCATGTCCGAACTCCGAGATTGCGATATCGTCTTAATGGATACAGCAGGCAGGAACTATCAACAAAAACAATACATTGATGACTTGGAACAATTATTGCCGGACAAAACGAAAATACAAATCAATTTAGTGTTAAGCCTTACCTCAAAATATCAGGACATGGTAAAAATCATTGATAATTTCCAAACGATTACCATGGATCAATTGCTGTTAACCAAACAAGATGAAACGAGTACGTCGGGAGCTATTTTAAATTTGATTTATCATTATTCCATACCAATCCCTTATATTGCGAATGGTCAAAATGTGCCCGATGATATCATCTCGCTAACTCCTGAATTATTAGTAGATTTCATATTAGGAGATGATAAGCATGATTGATCAAGCAAAACTATTGAGAGAACTAGTCAAAGAAAAGAAATCGAAATCCAAAGCTGCAGAGAAAAGACAAACTCGCACGATCGCTGTCACGAGTGGAAAAGGCGGCGTCGGAAAATCAAACTTCGCGCTAAACTTCGCATTAAGCCTAATCCAAAAAAATAAAAAAGTGCTGATTTTCGACGTTGACTTAGGTTTTGCGAATGTGGATGTATTATTAGGCAGATCTAATAAAGAATCGATTGCGACAATGCTGGAAAAGGATTTTTCGATTTGGGATATTATCGAAGAAGGACCAAATGGGTTGTTGTTTATTTCAGGCGGTTCAGGTTTTAAAGATCTATTTCAATTGGATGAAGTGAAGCTGAATAAGATTTTTAGTGAATTAAGTTCGCTTCAAGGATTCGTAGATTACATTATTTTGGACACGGGTGCGGGGCTCTCTTATGAAAATCTGCGTTTTATCCTAGCAGCGGATGATGTCATTTTAGTCACCACGCCTGAGCCTACTTCGATAACGGATGCTTATTCCATTGTGAAAATGCTTCATTCAAGAGACCAAAATATACATATAAAACTAATCATCAATCAATGCTCAAACGAAAAAGAAGGCAAACAAACGGCTGAGAACTTTACTGCAGTAACCGAACGATTCTTGGAAAAACAAATTGGCACGCTCGGGTTCATCCCAAGTGATGCAAATGTATCGAATGCCGTAAAAAAACAACAACCATTTTTGCTTGAATTCCCAAACTGTCAAGCTTCACGAGCATTACAAAAAGTGTCTAGCAAATATCTTCAAACTCCATTGCCGTTCAAACTTGGAATTAAAGGATTTTTAATAAAGATGCTCTTTAAGTAAGCATAGGTGGTGAAACTCAAGTTGAAAAAAATGACGAAAAAAGAACTGAATCACTGGGAAATATGGCAACAAGAACGCGAACCCGAATCAGGCGAGTATTTGGTCGAAAAATATCTTCCGCTGGTTGACTATGTCGTCCAACGGTTCATGATTAGTTTGCCGAAAACTGTCGAAAAAGACGACATTCACAGTCTGGGATTAGAAGGACTTCTTGATGCGTTGGACAAGTTCGATCTAGCAAGAGATTTAAAATTTGAGACATATGCCTCCTGGCGAATTAAAGGAGCAATCATCGACGGCCTCCGAAAAAGCGATTGGCTCCCTCGTTCTGTCCGGCAACAAGTGAAAAAAATCGAGCAAGCATATGTTGAATTAGAACAAAAAAATAATCGCTCGGTAACGGATAAAGAGGTTAGTGACCATTTAGGCATTACAAAAGCTGAATTGAACAAAACGGTTTCAGAAGCCGCTTTATCGACCATGATTTCAATCGATCAAACGATACAAGACGACACCGGACAAGTCGCACTTGCCAATACAATCGAAAATAACAACGCAGAATCTCCAGAACGTCAGCTAATGGAGAATGTTCTTAAAGAGACATTAGCAAACGCAATCGACCGGTTACCCGAAAACGAAAAATTAACCGTCTCCCTCTGTTATTTCGAAGAATTAACACTAACAGAAATTGCCGAAGTGCTAAACCTAAGTGTTGGCCGAATTTCCCAACTCCATTCAAAAGCCATGCTACGCCTACGCGCAGCCATCGTATCGGTGCATGACAATTATTAAGTAAGTAGGTGATCATTAATGGAATGGGTTTTATTTGGATTAATAACTGTACTATTAACCGGTTCATTAGTAATTCTGTTTCAGATTAAAAAAATCAAAGAACATTCTGCTGAAGAAACCTATGGAATGATGAATGAATTTGTAAGTAAACTAGAAATAGAAAATGATGAACTTTATAATAAAATGGTTGCCTATATTAAGTGGAAAGAAACTAAGCTAGAAGAAAGAATTCAAAGCTTGGAAGAAAAGATAGAACCACACCCTAAAGAGAAAAAGCCCAGCAACACCGACCATAAAACCGAAATTACGCAAATGCACAAACAAGGCTTTTCCCCCACACAAATCTCGAAACTACTCCAAGTTGAACTAGGAAAAGTCGAGTTAATTATTAATATGTACAAGAAGAGTATAGCAATTAAGTGAGCGTTTCCAGGTTCGTGGTCAACGTTACCTAGTTTGGGTGAAACGTTTCCAGGTTTTCGTAGAACGTTTCCCAGTTTGAGCGAAACGTTTCCTGGTTCCATGTAACGTTTCCTAGTTCCAAGTAACGTTACCTAGTTTGGGTGAAACGTTTCCAGGTTTCGATGTAACGTTTCCCAGTTTGTACGAAACGTTTCCTAGTACCATGTAACGTTACCTAGTTTGAGTGAAACGTTTCCAGGTTTCCATGTAACGTTTCCCAGTTTGTACGAAACGTTTCCTGGTTCCGAGTAACGTTACCTAGTTCGGTTGAAACGTTTCCAGGTTTCCGTATAACGTTTCCCAGTTTGAGCGAAACGTTTCCTAGTTCCAAGTAACGTTACCAAGTTTGGTTGAAACGTTTCCAGGTTTCCGTATAACGTTTCCCAGTTTGAGCGAAACGTTTCCTGGTTCCGAGTAACGTTACCTAGTTCTGTTGAAACGTTTCCTAGTACCAAGTAACGTTACCAAGTTTGGGTGAAACGTTTCCAGGTTTCCAGGTTTCCGTAGAACGTTTCCCAGTTTGAGCGAAACGTTTCCTGGTTCCGAGTAACGTTACCAAGTTTGGGTGAAACGTTTCCAGGTTTCGATGTAACGTTTCCCAGTTTGGGCGAAACGTTTCCTGGTTCCAAGTAACGTACCTAGTTTTGCTGAAACATTTCTAGGTTTACAGCTATCGTTTCCCAGTTTGTACAAAGCGCTTCCTAGTTCACACACGCACGTTTCCCAGCTATAAAGTGAAGTGAACACGAATCTATAATTCCAACTCCATATATAATCATGCGCCTCTCTTATTAACTCTAAGAGAGGATTTTCACTTCAAGTACTCTGCATATCCAAAAAACGTTGCTTATTCAGAGAAGGCTTGGTAATATTATGTAGGTAAATGAACATTCAGTCTAAAGGAGGGAGTTTATATTTACACTAAACGCGAACCACCGAACGAATTAATTCTCTTGCAACGTTTATTACCAAGGCTATCCGAAAAACACCCACAGAACAAAGCAATCAGTGAAAAGTTGTACCAAGTAAAGGCCGGATATTCCGGTGAAGTTGACGTCGATCGAATCCTTCCAGAAATCGGTCTCCCCCAAGACGTTATCATTTTAAAGGGCTTAACTTTAGAAATCCTCCCCAATTTCTTTGCTCAACTCGACACCCTAATTCTAACCCGAAAACGAATCATTCTATTGGAAATCAAAAAATACGCAGGCACTGTTATTTTTGATGTAGACTCAGGTAAAACAATAAAAATTTCTCCAAATGGCGAAATTGAAAAATTCGATTGCATCCTACATCAACTCGATCGTGCTGCCCATGGAATTAAAAGCTGGCTTAAAAAGCTCCAAATAAATATTCCAATAGAACCTATACTGGTCATGGCCAATCAACGAACAATAATACAAGAAATACCAAAACCCTTCACAGTAAAATACGGTAAACAATTGCCAAAATATATTCGCGAATTGCCAAATATACCAGACAGCCTTACACAGCAACAAATTACCAATCTGGCCAATCAATTCAAAAGCAGTCAAATCCATTGGAAACGAATTCCCGCATGCGAATTATATAACATTCCCCCATCGGACTTGGAAATCGGCATACTTTGCCTCGAATGTAATACCAAAATGAAAAGAATTCCTGGCCGTACATGGAATTGCGAATCATGCGGAAAAATCAGCAGCGTAGCAATCGGACAAGCAGTTGCCGATTGGTTCCTCCTAATCAACCCAACACTCACGAATAAACAACTCAGATACTTTCTGGAATTAAAATCGAACACAGCCGCCAGCAAAATCTTTAAACAACTCTACCTAAATCGAACCGGAAAACCACCAAGGACAATATACACCTGGAATTATAAAATGCCCTTATATAAACAAAAATTAAAGAAATAGATTTGTTAAATGCAGCCGCCAAGTTTACTAGGCGGCTTCTTTATGGTCGTGTATTAAAATGAAATCACAACAAATCAGTTATTACCATCTGCTACTAAAGTGTACCGCCCTTTCTCCAAAAGTAGAAACCAAAGTAGACTATCGATATCAAGAAATCACCCTTTGGAGTGAGGATGACTCACAGGAATCCTCCTATACTAAGGGTGGATACAAAATAAGCAAGAAGCTGAAAAAAAGTATTGGAGGAGATCTTTGCATGAAGAAGTATGAAATTTACTAGAGAGGTGTTAACGGTGAAAAAAGTATTGAGCATCTTTCTGCTTTTCACCCTCTTATTAAGTGCAGGAACGATCTACGCAAGTAACAATTCGGGGCAAAACCTTTCTGACTGGTATAAGAAAGCATTTCAGAAAGAGAGTGAAGAGTTAGGTGCAGCTACTGCAACGGGTATGATTTTGATCTTTAAAGAGGTCAACGCCTTTTTGAGAGATTTAAAAATCGACATTAGTACCACAATTGCAGATTTCAGTAACAAACACGTAAATAATGCAAAGACCGGAATCGGTGAGTACCAGGCTGAAATGATAAATAGTCTGAATAACGCGGTCACCGAGCTTGAAAACGTAAATTTCGATGAGTACGTAAAAGGTCTGAACATTGAAGAAGAAATTAATCAAGATTTTGAACAAATGGTACAAGAAGTATTCAGCGAGTAAGGCATTCATACAAAACAGTAAAAGGTAAAGTAATCGCAGGAACATTGGCTTTTGGACTTGTAGCAGGAACTGGGGTAGCGTTTGGAGCATCTGACGCTGGTCAAAATCTCCAAACTTGGTACAATGGGCTATTTAAACAATCAACTCAAGAAGGGATCACCGAACTAACAACATATGCGAATGGTAAAATCCCAGGATTAGTAAATGAATACAACGGGTTGAAAAACACTGCTACAAATAGCATTAATACTTCAGGAGAAACAGGAACAGCTGTAGCAACATCAAGAATTAATGAACAAAAGGATGAACATATTACTGCTATTAATAAACAAAAAACAGCCATCGCAGAACATATGGCTACTCAATTTAATGAACTTTCAAGCTATGCAGAGGGATTAATTAACGAAGCTGGCGCTGCGGGATTGCAGTATGCTACAACTGATTTAACTACACACACTGGAGCAAAGGGTGAAGCGGCCGTTAAGGCATTAAAGAATGATTTGGAAATTGTAAAAGGTGAGGCCGTTAGTCAATTACAGTCTGCAATCAACAACGCAAAATCAGAACTTCAAGCTCAATTAGCAACAGAAAAAGATTCGACTGTTGAAGAAATCAAAGGCAAAATTGATGCTAAAATCATTGAACTTCGGGGGTTAATCACAACAAAGAAAAACGAATTAGTTGCTGCACAACAAACACTTATTAAGAATAAAGCAGCCGAACTTGAAAATGCTGCAAAAGAAGAAATGCAAGGTCTAGTAGACGGTATTTAACGAATGGTACAATTGCTTCATAGGGACCTCATCCAGTGAGGTCCTTATTGTTTTAAATGGAGGTGCAAACATGTTAAATAAATTCAAAAAGTATAACAGTAACTTCAGTATTAAAAAGATTGGCATATTACTCGGAGTTCTCGTGTTAACAATTGGACTAGGAAGCGGTATGAATAATGTCTTTGCAGGACAGGATGCGGGGAGTTCATTAATCAATTGGTTTGAAGCTAAAAAGACGGCATCTGAACAAGAGATATCCGAGGCAATCGCTGCAGTAAAGAACCGTCTTATGGATGAACTAAGAATAGCTATGCAGGAAGAAAAGAAAAAAGCCGAAGATGAGTTGGCTGCGTTCACTCAGGAAGAAAAAAAGAAACGTACAAAAGCATTGGAAGAGTATGCTGATACCTTAAAAGCTAATTTGAAAATTGATAACACTAAAGAAAAAGCAGGGATCAATGCCAGTCTGGATGCAATACAAAAGGAAGCCATTGAAAAGATGGATAAAATTACAGCCAAAGGCAATCCAGGACCGAAACCAGGGGGGAAAGTAAAATCGACTCCAGATTCTGTGCCGGTGGTAGAACCAGATTCAACACCTGAACCCGAAACGCTGACACAACCGAAGTCGGCGCCTGAACCCGAACCCGAACCCGAAACAACTCCAGAACCAGAATCAGCCCAATAAAAGCGGATAAACTCCTTGCTCATTTGTATTGAATGAACAAGGGGTTTTCTAGCGTTTGATTGTTGAGATTACCTGGATGATATGCACATCCAGAGATATCCCCCCACAAAATTCCCCCTACCACTCATATCAAAAATTCTGTAAACTATACTTAAGTAAGCGATCAAAAAAATCGCTTCGTAAAAGGGGGAAGTGTATTGACGTTATCAGCTAGTTCACGGATTCAGGGTATTGAACTTTCAGGAATTCGAAAAGTCGCAAATATGCTCAGCAACTATCCAAATGCCATTAACCTTACGATTGGCCAACCTGATTTTACGACACCGGAATTAATTAAAGACGCTGGAATAGAAGCTATCCAAAACGACAAAACGACGTACACGCCAAACATGGGGATTTTAGAATTGCGTGAAGCGATAAGTGACTTCTTCACGCAAAAATACGGATTTACTTATAATCCGCAAACTGAAATTCTAGTGACCGCGGGTGCAAGTGGGGGGATGGATGCTACATTTCGCACGATTTTAAACGAAGGGGACGAAATCGTAATACCCGCGCCCATTTTTTCGGGGTATGATCCGCTTATTTCATTAACAGGGGCGAAGGCGGTATATTTGGATACGACGAAAACGAACTTCATACCGGATCCAGCCCAACTCGAAGCACTGATAACGCCGAAAACAAAAGCGGTGGTATTTAGCTTCCCGTCAAACCCAACAGGAGTAACCATACCGAAACAAATGATGGATGCGCTTGTCGAGATGCTGACTAGACACGACATCTTCATCGTTTCAGACGAAATCTACAGTGAAAATACATTTGAAGGGGAACATATTTCATTTGCACAGTACCCGCAACTCAAGGACAAACTTTTTCTCATTCACGGTCTTTCAAAATCGCATGCGATGACAGGGTGGCGCGTCGGTTTTCTACTAGCTGCCGAACAGTGGATGAAACATGCGGTCAAAGCCCACGCGCATAATACGCTTTGTGTCAACGCGCCAGCTCAATATGCGGCCCTCACCGCGCTTACAAAATGCCAAGACACGCCGACAGCGATGAACGAAGAATATATTAAACGGCGAAATCTCGTATACAATCGACTCACTTTCATGGGACTCGAAACCGTCAAACCGACCGGGGCATTTTACATTTTCCCGTCAATCAAAGAATTCAATATGTCATCCGAACAATTTGCCCTCACAGTACTAAAAGAAGCTGATATCGCGGTTGTTCCGGGCAGTGCATTTACTCCGCTTGGTGAAGGATACATCCGAATTTCGTACGCCTACGCGTATGACCAACTCGAAATCGCGATGAATCGCCTGGAAAATTGGGTTGTGAATTGGCGAAGAAATCAACGCCATATGGTGCCAGATCCACCCTTGGTTTAAACCCACGCCCCTGAGATTCAAACGGGGCGTTTTTTAATGTGCAGAAGGGGGAAACGACCAATGCGGTCACCGAAACGACTAATAAGCTTATCCAAGCGACTAAACTAGCTTCACAAACGACTAAAGCACTCCATGCCACTTGAAAGGCAGCTGAAAAATCCGTATACTAGAAAAAGCAAAAATCCACCATATTACACGATGTCATATCCCGTAATAATCACAAGAATACACACTGAATTTCCATGCAAGTTTCCAAAAAATCCACACTATTTTACAAATGCTACAAAAATTTCATTTCCAATAATCTGTAAAACCTCCATTTTACTAGGTTAAAAGATTCGCCTCATCGACTAGTCATTTAAGTCTAATCAATACAAATCACCACATCACACATCAAAAACACCCACCACCTCAAACAACTCAGTAAATTCAGTAAACTATTCAATCGGAAGGTCGTTTTAAAGAAATTAACCCCAAAACACGCCAACCAATAAACTGGAAAACCACACCGACTTTCTGTCTAGGAACATCGTCTAAATAGCCAAAAACCAGTATTCACGCCATTTTCGACTGGTTCTTTTATCTAAAATGATGTGTTATATTTGTTGTTTTACTGCAATAAATGTCGAATTGTTAGTATGATAATACTGATTTGACATAATAGTCAACATATTGTATTGACTTATGAAAATATGTATTTTAAGCTCTAGTTGGTCAAAGAATAGATTTTAGTAGAAAAAGGGGGGGCAATGTGCAACTGGTAAAGAAAATGTAGAAAGGAGGCAAATTGCGATAGTAAACTTCAAATTTCTTTGATCCGTTAAAAATTAGATAGTAGCATAAAATTGATCGACACCTTGAGAACCTCGACTATCAAAATAGCTTAGGATTTTAGGTGTTTTTTATATGCTCATTTATCTAATTACAGACGAGCACGCCCAGCAAAGCAACTCACTAGCAACTCACTAACAAATCACGACTCAAAATCTTCGTCAAAAAAGGGAGGAAATCTTATTGAGGAACAAGAAACGCACTCAGAAAAGGGCGTTTAGCATGTTCGCCACTTTTCTTATGGTTCTTTCATTAATCACACCCGGATTTGCGGCAGCAGAGTCATCCAGTGGGAAATTGCATCAGTCTGTAAATGAAACCCAAGCAACTCCAAAAGAAAAAATGGGCAAACGTTTACTAGGTGAATTCGAAAAACAAGAAAAGTTAACCTTTCTCGTAAAGTTTAAAGAGCAATCAGATTCGGCAAAAGTTGCAAAAGAAGCTCGGGCAAAAGCAGAGAAGAATAAATTGTCCGCGCATGACGCGAAATTTCAACAACGTTCAGCTGTCGTATCTGATCTAAAATCCGTTGCAATTGAATCGCAACAAGGCGTTGTCGAGTATTTGGAAGGCGAGATGGCGAGCGGAAATGTGGATGAATACAATTCATATTTTATCGTCAACGGAATGGCAGTTACAGCAACAAAAGAAGTTGCAGAGAAAATTGCAGCTTTTGCGGAGGTTGAAAAGATTTTACCGAACGAGGAACGTCAATTGCATGAAGCGGTTGTCAAAGCTGATGAAGTTGCACCACAATCAGAACTGGCAAACGTCGAGTGGAACGTCGAACGAGTAAATGCACCTGCAGCTTGGGCGCTTGGAATTGACGGATCGGGGACTGTAGTTGCAAGTCTCGACACGGGTGTTCAGTGGGATCACCCGGGATTGAAAGCGAAGTACCGCGGATACGATGCGGGTACAGGAGCAGTAAATCACCAATATAGCTGGTTTGATGCTTCGGGCGGAAAAGCTGCTCCATTAGATGATCACGGCCACGGAACTCACGTGACAGGAACGATGGTTGGCAGCGAACCGAATGGGGCGAATCAGGTCGGTGTAGCACCAGGCGCTAAATGGATTGCGACAAAAGTATTTAACGCAGCAGGTAGCACAACCGATGCGATTTTATTAAATGCTGCACAATGGATTATTGCTCCAGGCGGTGATGTAAACATGGCGCCAGACGTTGTCAATAACTCATGGGGCGGCGGACCAGGTCTTGATGAATGGTATCGTCCTACGGTTATAGCTTGGAGAGCGGCGGAAATTTTCCCTGAGTTTTCAGCTGGGAATACAAGGGTAGGGAATCCTGGTGGACCGGGATCAGTAGCTGTGCCGGCTAACTATCCCGAGTCATTTGCAACAGGTGCAACTGATATAAATAATAAGGTTGCTAGTTTCTCGTTAAGAGGCCCCTCTCCTTACGGTGAAATTAAACCAGATATATCAGCACCAGGGGTCAATATTCGGTCAACTGTACCAGGAAGCGGATATGAAGGCGGTTGGAATGGCACTTCAATGTCCGGACCAGCTGTTTCAGGGGTTGCGGCATTATTACGTCAAGTGAATGCCAACATAACCGTTGATGAAATGGAACAGCTTTTATTGGATACAGCGACTCCTTTAACTGATTCCCAATATCCTGAATCTCCAAACCACGGATATGGATACGGGCTTGTCGATGCGTATGAAGCAGTATCGTCAATTATAGATGGACTCGGAACGTTAAAAGGACAAGTTATGGTAGACGGTGAAGATGCAGAAGCACCGACATTTGAGCATAGTGCGCCAGCAGAAACATACGCAGGCATGGACTTGAATCTATCTGTCTTTGTCAGCGATAACGTCAGCATTACCGGCGTTCAACTAATGTACAAAACAGGTGATGAGTGGACAACTGTTGATGCAACTCGCAAATCTGGCGACTTCAAGTCAGGAGATTATGCAGTGAAAATTGCAGGCGACGACATTGCGGTGCCTTCATTCACTTACAAATGGGTGATTAACGACTACGGCAACAACACAGTTGAAAGTGGCGAGTATTCAATCGAAGTTAAAGCCGGAATCACAACTGGCTATTTCGAAAACTTCGATACAAGTCACTCACCAGTTGGTTGGTATTCCAAGGGAGCAAATGATGCGTGGCAATGGGGCGCACCAACTTCCGGACCAGGTGAAGCATATTCAGGTGAAAACGTTTATGCGACAAATCTAGCTGGAAACTACAATAGCAGCATGAACGCAACGCTCGTTATGCCGCCAGTAGATCTACCAGAAGGGCCTTCCTTCTTGCAGTTCAAACACTGGCATAACTTTGAAGAATCATCGGCAGGAAGAGCTTGGGATTATGGACATGTCGTCATCTCCACGGACGGGGAGAACTGGACAAACTTAGAAATGTTCCAAGGCTTGTCAGATGGTTGGAAAGCGACGGAAATTGACTTGTCAGAATACAGCGGGCGCGTTTACCTTGGTTTCCACATGTTCTCTGACGGAAGCGTCGTGCGAGAAGGTTGGTATATTGACGATGTAGGTTTAGCCGAAACATCGCAATACAGCGATGACAGCGAAGCGCCAGTCATCAACCATACCGCACCGCAAGAAGTGTATTCTGAAATGGACTTAGTACTGAAGGCAAACGTAACTGATAACTTGAGAATTTCTTACGTGAATCTTCATTACAAAGATACAGAAGGCGCTTGGCAACAAGTGCAAGCGACACAAGATTCCGGAAACGAATCAAGCGGAACATTCAGCGCAACGATTCCTGGGAATCAAGTTACAGGCCAGTCAATCACTTACTACTTCGAAACTAGCGACTACGGTGGAAACGTCGTAGCAACTGAAGAGTACACAGTCGAAGTGAAACCGGGCATCACGGTAGGGTACTTCGAAGACTTTGAAGGCTCGCCATCCGGTTGGTATTCATTCGGAACGAACGATACTTGGCAATTGGGCGTTCCGACATCGGGTCCAAACGGGGCGGCATCCGGTGAAAAGGTCTATGCAACAAATCTTGCCGGACCATATTTATCAAATATGAACGCGAAACTAGTCATGCCGGCAATCGATTTGCCAGAAGGAGATGCCTACCTGACATTCAAAAACTGGCATAACTTCGAACAATCTACAGCGGGCACAGCTTGGGATTACGGTCATGTCGTGGTTTCTACAGATCAGGTGAACTGGACTCGACTGCAAAAATTCCAAGGACTGACAGCCAATTGGACGGATGTAGAAATCGACCTTTCCGCATATAGCGGTCAACGCGTCTATGTCGGGTTCGAAGCATTCTCCGATGGCAGCGTGGTCAGAGACGGTTGGTATATTGATGATGTCGGACTTTCAAACACGTCAAATCAAACAGCCTCAGCCGATTCGGTCCAAAAAGCATCTGCTAAAAAAGAAAGTACAGCACCAACAGCACTTCCAATTCGCGCACAAGTAAGTGTCCTCGAAAACGGAAGAACTGTCTTTACAAATCCGGCCGACGGATCCTATTCGCTCACGCTCCCAGTTGGAGATTTCACAGTTGAAGCAGGAGCCTACGGGTACGAAACAAAACAACAAACAGTATCAATCGCGGACGGCGAAGAAACTCTCGCTAATTTCACATTAGACGAGTTAGATCAAGGCACTGTCACTGGACAAGTTACAAACAGTGAAACAGGCAACGCGATCGCGAATGCAACACTTCTATTGATCGAAGATGCAAATATTCAACCAGTAGAAACGGATGAAAATGGAAACTTCTCACTGACTGCGTATGAAGGAACCTATACGCTAAAAGTTATGGCGCTTAATTTCCACAGCCAAGAAGTTGAAATCACGATCGGTTCAGATCCGATCGAAGTCAATGTCGAACTCGATCCGTACTACACGTATCCAGGCGGCGAAATCGGTTATGACGATGGAACTCCTGAAAACGCACGTGCTTTCTACGATGCAGGAAACGGTTGGGCAGTGAAGATGTCTCTGCCTGAAGGAAGAGATTCCGCAATCGTAACGGACGGCGTATTCCGCTTCTGGGATACAGAATGGCCTGTACCGGGCGGAACTGAATTCGCAGTAGAAGTATGGGATGCAGGTTCAAACGGCTTGCCAGGCAAAAAGTTAGCAGGTCCAATTGCCGGAACAGCAAAACGCGACGGAACGTGGACATCAGTGAACCTGAGAGATCACAACATCATTGTTGATGGCGATTTCTATATGGTTTACATTCAAACGAAGGCAAATCCGAATGCACCAGGTCTCGCAACGGATGAAAGCAGTACGAATGCGAAAAGAAGTTACCAATATGTTGGCGGAGCTTGGTCTGCATCTCCAGCAGAAGAAGGGAACTATATGATTCGTGCGCGCGTAGATTATGAAATCGCGAAGCCGGTCATTACGACTCCTGAATCCGGCTTGGTCACGAATCAAGAAACAGTGACAATCGAAGGGACAGCTTCACCAACGACGACAATCCAGTTGAAAAACAACGGCGAAGAAGTCGGGTCGGCTGAAATTGGCGATGACGGTACATTCTCATTCGATGCCAACTTAACAGAAGGCGAGAACAAGTTTGTTGCAGTGACACTATTTGGCGGAGATACAGCTGGATCTTCTGAACCAGTGACAGTCACGCTAGATACAGTTGCTCCGGCATTAACAATCGATAGTCCGGAAGACGGCGATCTAACAAATCGTGAAACAGTCACTGTTGAAGGGACTGTCTCAGACGAACATCTCGATTCCGTAGAAGTTAACGGAGTGCCGGTAACGGTCACAGACGGAAACTACTCGAAACGAATTCTGCTTGACGAAGGCGCGAATGAAATCACAGTCGTAGCGTCCGACTTAGCTGGAAACTCGGAAACGAAAACAGTTACCGTAACAGCGAAATGGAACGCGCCGACAATCGAAAACCTACAACCATCGGCCAATCGAACAGTCAAACCGGGCGATGAAGTAGATATTTCATTCTCGAGTGATGCAGAAGGCGGAGCAGCAAGCTTCACAGTACAAATTCCAGCACAAGGGAATCTACTATCTTCAACAAGCTTGCCGATCGAAGAAGTATCACCGGGCGTTTACAGCACAACTTGGGTTGTTCCGAACATCACAGTTGACGGAGCAGTCATAGTTGTCGAACTCACAGACGCTGCAGGCAATACAGTTAGACAAGCAGCTGACGGCACAATTACTGTCAAAGGTTCTGGCAGCGGCGATGAAGAAACTGGCGGCTGGTACTACGAAGGTGGTAAAACGTATTATATTGTCGACGGTAAGAAAGTCAAAGGTTGGTATGAAATTGATTCCAACATGTACTACTTCGACAAGAATGGCGTCATGCAAACGGGCATGGTAAAAGTTTCAGGCGACACTTACTATCTCGGTGACGACGGCATTAGACAATCCGGTTGGGTTGA
Organism: Sporosarcina jiandibaonis; assembly: GCF_013184495.1. Lineage (GTDB taxonomy): Bacteria > Bacillota > Bacilli > Bacillales_A > Planococcaceae > Sporosarcina > Sporosarcina jiandibaonis. The sequence goes on from NZ_JAAOIY010000004.1 coordinate 152,616, forward strand.
TCACCAGTCGAAAAGATATTTCTTCAGCCGGGATAATGGCAGCATGCAGTTCGGTTGGATCACGGACGGCGGACACAAGTACTACACCGACAACAAAGGCGTCATGCAAACAGGTTACGTGAAGATCAAAGGAAAAACGTATTTCTTCGATGACGAGGGAAGACTAGTAGAATAATAATCGAAGAGAGACTATGCCCAGGCGGCGTAGTCTCTTTTACTTTGGAGTAGCCAACAACCTCGCGGAAGTCGAAACGACTAAAGATGCGTCTCAAACGACTAAAGCCACTCCCCAAACGACCATAGCCATTACCAAAGCGACTAAACCCACTAAACCCACCTACTCCCTTAATTACTATAACAAGGTCTATAGACATAATTTGTTGGCTTTGGTACATTATAAAGTAACTATTTCCATTGCTTTCACACGAAACAAAAGAACTAATTAGAAAGACTAAGTTCACTAACCCTAATTAACAGATACATACAGTAATAAAACTACCTTAATTAAAGCGGGAAGCGGCATTTTGGGGGCTATATGAAAGGACTACAATAAAATATGAAACAAAGAACATGGATTATTTTACTCGCAACATTATTTCTTATCGCAGGATGTTCCAATGAAACAACAAAAGCGGAGGATATACCAACTTTAAGAATTGGACAAGCATCAAATAAAGGGACAGGTAACCTCAACTTTGCCTCTCCAATGACAATAACAAGTATTCCAACGATTAATTATCTCCTCCCGCAGAAAAATTCTGAAGATAGAATAACACCAATCACACATATCGTATTTCATTTCACCAGTAATGCTGCGCAAAAGCCCGAGGACCCTTACAACCCGAATGACATTCGTGAGACCTTCGTCGATTACGGGATTTCCGCGCATTATATGATTGGAAGAGAGGGTGAAATTTATCTGCTGGTCCCGGAGAATCGAATTGCCCATCATGCGGGGGAAGGGGATTTAAAGGACTTTCCACACTATAAAGACCAGCTAAATAAGTATTCAATTGGAATTGAAATGCTGGCAATTGGAACAAAGGAAGAAATGAATTCAATGGTGCCTGCTAATATATATGACTCCATCCCCGGGCTCCACATTGGATTTACTGAAGCACAGTACCAATCCCTGCGAAGATTAGTCAATGATATAGTCAATAGAAACCCAGCTATAAAGAAAGATAGAGCGCATATTATTGGCCACGATGAATATGCACCAAGCCGAAAAACAGATCCAGGCTCTCTGTTTAGTTGGTCCGAAATCGGGTTTTAAATAGTTTGGGAACCTCTTTCCATACTCGGGATATTAGTCGCATGCACAATACAATTTCATCCGAAAACAGCTACAAACGGCTTTAATTTACTAGCAATTGGCTTACTATTTACAGCAGCTGGTGGAATCCTTTTAGTAGCAAGAAATAGAAAATCAGAAGTAATAGCTTAATAAAGAAAGAGAGACTTAGCCGTGGTAGCGTAGTCTCTTTTTAAAAATTAAAGTAGCCAACGACCTTGCGGACGTCGAAACGACTAAAGAGTCTCCCCAAACGACTATAACAGCCGTCGAAGCGCCCATTACCGCCCCCGAAACGACCAAACCCACCACCAACCACACGAATAAACCCACAAAAAAGGCCCACAGACGGATTCCCCGTCCATGAACCTCTATAATCTTCAAAAATTAATTCGCAACGCTATAAAGACGCTTATAACTATCAAACTTCGTTTTCCAATAGCTATCATTTACATTATTGATAGCAACTCCGCTAGAACCTGCGTGAATGAAGTTGCCATTTCCTAAATAAACACCCAAATGAGAAATGCCCGCTCGGTATGTATTTTTGAAAAATACTAAATCACCAGGTTGTGGCGTTTCGACATAAAATGATCTGTTAAAATAGCCAGTCGAATTTGTACGTGTCATGGAAATACCAGCTTTGTTGTGAACGTAGTGGATGAACCCGCTACAGTCAAAGCCGCTTGTCGTTTGTCCTCCCCATACATAAGGAATTCCTTTTAGCGTTTGTGCAGTAGCTATTAAATTCGCATAAGCACCAATGCCCGATGCAGATGCAGAAGGTACAGCCGGTTTAGGGTTCGAAACCTTATCCGTAGACGTTCCGCCATTTAACTTAAGCTTTTGCCCGATATGAATGATATGTGTCGTAATGCCGTTCGCTCTCATAATCTCGCTGATCGGCACACCGAAACGCGCACTAATGTGTGAAAGCGTATCGCCGCCCACAACCGTATACGTCGTCGCTGTAGTAGAAGGAGCCGTTGCAGCAGGCGCAGGTACCTTCGGTGTTGTCGTAACAGGCGTTGTTTGCGCCGGCGGAGTCGTTACAGCCGCTGCAGCATTTTCAACCTTCAATACTTGTCCAACACTAAGGACGTTGACATTTCTAATATTATTTAAAGATGCCAACTTCGCAACCGTCGTTTTATGAGCCGAAGCAATCGCGCCAAGCGTGTCGCCGCGTTTAACCGTGTACGTACTGCTCGTCGTCGCAGCAGCAATAGGCGCAGTAGCCGGTTTCTTAGCTGTGCTTGTCGCAGTAGCAGTCGTGCTCGCAGACAACACAAGTTTTTGATTCGGGAAAATCAAATCTCCATTTAAATTATTCCAAGTCTTTATATTATTAACAGAAACATTATGATTCAGAGCAATTTTCCAAAGGGAATCACCTGGTTTAACATTATATGTATCTGTTGAAGCTTCCGCGTCGCCAACAGCAATCATCGTTGCAAGGGCAGTTGTCGCCATTACAGAAAAAACGGTTTTCTTCAATTATGTTCCCCCTTTTAAGGTTGTAGATATATCTACCTCTCTCTAATTCTACCTCAAAAGGAAAATTTAACAAGAACATTTTAATTACAAATATATTACAAACAGAGCGAATTCGACAGTTTACTCCGCAAACAGTGTGGCATTCATATGATCGATGACCCAATCATTCGATACAATCTTTTCCTTTTCGACGCCTTTCAGCGGCACTACCCGGGAAACCCCTTTCTCATCTTTCACGACAGCCGTCGGAAAAAAGGACGGATGACTAATCGTAATCGGTGAGATCGTGTTCGATTCATCTTTTTCAATCGTCAAGCGCGCGATACCGCCGATATCCGTATACTCGAACTTTTGCCCGGAAAAGAAATTCCCCAGCGAATAAAAAACATGCGTAGGATTTCCATTTTCGCCTTCCAGCATATCGAACTGCTGCAACACATGAGGATGATGTCCGAAAATGATATCGCCGCCCGCATCCGCAATCACCTGCGCCAAATCCTTTTGCGTTTGATTTGGAGAAAGCTCGTACTCATTTCCCCAATGCATCGAAACAACTGCAACATCCACCAATTTCTTCATTGCTTTCACTTCCTGTGAAATGCGTTCCGGGTCGATTCGCGCAACCAAATAATCTTTCCCTTCAGGCGTCGGAATCCCGTTCGTCCCGTACGTATACGCCAAAAATCCAATCGTAATATCATTGACCGTTACAATTCGCAACTCGTCTTGATCCTCGAAAGACGTATAAGCACCGACATAAGGCATGTCGTAAGACTTAATATTTTCAATCGCAGCCAACGTCCCTTTTTCCCCGCGGTCCAATGTATGGTTATTCGCAATCGATACCATATTCACACCCGCATCCTGCAACCCTTTAATAATATGCGCCGGGCTATTAAAAGCCGGATACCCGCTATACTCAAAAATATCACCCGCAGGCATTGACTCTTGATTGGCCAATAAAAAATCAATCGACTCCATCGACGATTTCACTTCTGCGAAAGAATACGCATAGTCATCGTATGTGTATAGCGGATTATGCAATAAAATATCTCCGATCATCCCGATGGTCATTCTGGTTGGGGGAGTATTATAGGTGACTTCTGGTGTTTCTTTAACGGTAAAATCGTCTGGAACGCGTACCTCATTATGATCAGAAAAGGAGCACCCAGCTAAAAACAATAGAACAAAGAACAGTAATAGCCTTTTCATATAATTACGCCCCTTCATTGAGATGTTTGTTATTGCTTTAGATAATCTATCAGAGCACGGGAGGACTGTCCCGCCGAATAGCGATTCCAACGATTAGAAAACTCAGCTATTTCCTCCAGATCAAAATCATCCTGGCGAATTAATTCAATAATCTCATCTGTCGATTGAACAATTGGCCCCGGCACGACCTCATCATAAGAAGCCCAAAAGCCGCTTTCTTTCTCATAGTCTCTCAAATCATATGGAAAAAAGATTTGGGGACGATTCAATAATGCGAATTCATAAGGCATCGATGAATAATCGGATAGTAAATAATCCGTCACCAACAAAAGATGATTGACATTCGGATAAGCCGAAACATCAAGTACACCGTCTATGCGAGAGTCTACATAATTCATCTTAACTGCTGGATGCATACGAATTAACAACATAAACTCCGGTCCGAGCGCCGTTGCCATTTTCTCAACCTCGAGTCCGATTTCCTGACCTTCCAATTCATCACGTCGAAACGTAGGCGCATATAAAATAACTTTCTTCGATTCGATTTCCGGATAGGTATTATAGACCTTGCGAATAGCGGCAGACTTCGCCGTTTCATCATAGAAAAAATCAGTACGCGGGATTCCAGTTTTCAAAAACTGGTTATCATTTAAATTAAAAGCTTTTTTGAAAATAGGAATCATCGATTCCGATCCGACAACCACCTTGTCGAAACGCGAATACACTTGCTTGAATCGTTTCTGCGCAGACGTAGATCGGTCATAAAATGTCGGGTCTTCCATCCCGAACTTTTTCACGGCCCCCGCAGCATGCCAAAGTTGGATGCATTCGACACCTGGCTTGAAATTCATCACGCTTAAAAACGCAAAGTAATTATCGACAAAAACATGGCGTGCTGTCGCTAGATGGTAAATACTCATCACATACTGAATTATATTCAAACTATCAAAAGAAATGATTCGTTTCTCATCTATATTCAATTGAGCATATGAATAATTACTTTTTCGAGACCGCAAAATCACAACGTCAGCTTGTTGCTGGCGAAGAACCTCACGCGCCACATAATCAGCGTTATCCCCAAAACTAGAAACGAAAACGTATTTGTTTTGGATAGGGAAGAGCTTGGCGATTGTGAAGATTGATTTTGTCAGGAATAAATACATAGCGATTAGGAATTCTTTAGACAAGTGGGCACCTTCTTTACAATTAAATCGTGCTTTTAATTATAACAGATATGTTAATAACTAATGAAAGACGTGGAAATGTTTATTTGAAAAATAGCCGTTCTCGTTAGCTTAAAATAAAGCTTACGAGAACGGCTATTGTAATTGATCACTTGAAATAATCCAATACGCCAAGCATAATCCCTTCGGCGGCCAGTTGTCTATATTTACTTTGTTTCAATTTTGCCGCATCGCTTGGATTATCTATAAAACCAACTTCCAAAAGAGCACTGGGAATTGCTGTTTCTCGGATGACATGAAAATTCCCTTCAGCAACTCTTCTATGAGAAATGTTCGTTTTACTTACTACATTATATTGCAATAAGTTAGCAAGGCGATTACTATTTGCTTTCTCAAATTTTCCATACCAGAATGTCTCAACACCACGAGCAGAGCTGTTAAATGCATTTCCATGAATGCTTACGAAAATATCAGCTTTCAAGTTATTAGCAATCGCAGCTCTTCCTGCCAATGAAACATAAGTATCTGTTGTTCTTGTCATAAAGACGCTAAAGCCGGCATTCTCCAATAATTTCTTAGTCCGAAGAGCGATATCCAAGTTTAGTTCCTTTTCAATGATGCCTAATGCTTTTGCACCGGAATCCGAACCGCCGTGACCAGGATCTAAGACGATTTTCTTCCCAGTAACATTAACGACATGACTTTTATGGATATATCCCGTAGTAGGTTTTCCGTTAACATAGACTGTCGCTTCATACCAACTATCGGTAAAAGTGCGATAAATTAATCCTTTACCAAATGAATAGCTTTTCAAGCTTTTAGACAAAGTAGATGCCTTCGAATAAACTCTTGTTGGACTATTAACTGCAATCCCTCTAACGGATTTTGAGTTAGTCACAACATTTTCAACATCATTACGATTAATATAACCAGTTCGAGCTTTACCATTAACATAAACTGTCGCCTCATACCAAGCGCTATTAAATGGTCGATAAAGTAAAACACGTCCTTGAGAATAAGACTTTAATTTTGCTGAATTCGTAGATGTTGTGCTATACACAGAAACAAGTTTGGATACGGCTACTCCTTTTATAGGAGCCTGGGTTACGGTTGGTACAGGTAATTGAGTTACGTTTAATAAAGGTAATGCAGGTCCTACATCATTTACATGAATGTAGCCGGTCCTTGCTTTACCGTTTATAATTACTGTCGCTTCATGCCATTGCGACGAAAAAGTTCGGTAAATGAGCCTAGCCCCACGCTTATAACTCTTTAAAACCCCATTATTTCGCGTTGGGCTTTGATATACATGTACCGGTTGAACTAATCCATAGCCTACAAGTCTTTGCTGCTCTACAAGGACGTCCACATCATTTACGTTAATATATCCTGTTTGAGGTTTACCACCTATGTAAACTGTTGCAATATACCAATTAGAATTATGTGATTGAAATAAAAGTATATGACCTTGTTTATAAGATTTTAAAACAGAAGATGCCGTTGACGTTTGTGAGTAGATTTTTGTTGAAGTGTTTAGGGCTACCCCTTTTAAAGTAATTTTTGAAACAGCTGGAACAGCTGCAACAAATGTTGATGAAAATGTACTAACCATGAAGTTTTTATTTGTATTAATTTCATTCTTTTCTGATTGGATCACTTCAAGTTGATCCTCTGTCTTCTTTTTCAGAACTTCTGGTCTATCTAAATCAATATCTTTATTAACTTTTTCACTAAACTCCTGCTTTGTTTCTATTAATTCTTCAGTTTTTGCCTGTAGACTCGGCTCTTTTTTAATAGTTATCTCTTTATTCTGATTTTCAAGTTCAAGCTCATTTATTAATTCAGATGAATTATTTACTTCTTCACTGAGCATATTCTCCTCAAAATTATCTTTTCTGTAGCCTTCCAAAATAAAGTTTTCATCTTTTCTTTGTTCTAGAAAGTCATCTTTGTCTAACAAATTTACTACATGGATAGTTTGAACAAAACCTGTCAATGCAGCTTGACTTGAATTTGATTCATCATCGGAAATAACTGGAATCAAAAGAACTTTTGAATACTCCTCTTTTAAATCAAGTAATTCTACTGTAGTCGAATCTGGAATAATGCTAATGACTTTTTCAGCACTTTCATCTTCAAACAATTCAATATGTCCGTCTTTTTCTGCCGCAAATAATAATACTTCCGTGACCGATTCAGCCTCGAAATTTTGTGCAAAAGTTATAGCAGGAAACAATTGCATTAATAACGAGAAAATCATAATAAAAATACTTGCCTTTAAAAATTTGTCCATTCATGATCCCCCATAAAAAACTAATCTCATAAAACCAACAATAAGTAGCGAATTTCGTCTATAAATAATAGTTCTTTTTCCCTGTAATAATATCGCCTCCCATATTGGTCTATTATACTACATTAGAAATGAATTTACTGGAAAAATTTTAAAATATTAAATTGGATTTTTGTGAGCGATACTTTAGATGAAGGATTATTCTTTACGCACTAGCCTGAGGAGTGACTATTCATGTCAAAAATAAATTGAAAATATCTCTAACACTTAAGTATAGACATTAAGAAATAAATAGGACATTGCATTTTGTGGTTGCTTTAGATACTATTTAACTAATACATAGTAAAAATGGATGACCATTCTATACTGAAAAATTGATAAAAAGGAGTGAAAAATAATGAACACAAGCATATGGACAAAAACGGTCGGGATAGTAATTCTAATTTTTTTATTTAAAACTCCTTTATTAATGGTAAGTAGTATTGAAGGAAGCCCGACATCAATTCAATTTCTATCACAGATAATAAAGCCTTTTGAGAATATGACGGCTTTTGCTGATGAGGTAGAGCCAGAAACAGATTCAGGTAATTTACCCGATAAAGAGCTGGATTTAGATAATAATTCGAATACTAGCCCAGAACCGCAGATTCAAGAACCGAATCAAGAATCAGAACCAAAAACAGAACCAAAAACAGAACCAAAAACAGATTCAAAAACAGATTCGAAAACAAATCCGCAAACAATTCCAAAAACAGAACCAAAGTCAGATTCAAGGCCGACCGCCAAACCAGATTCAAAATCTCCTAAGCCCCTTAAACCAGTAGTAAAGGAAGATGCCTTTAAAGGATCCGGAACATCAAATAACACTAAGGTGAAAAGTACCCCTATAAATTCCAGTAATACAAATAACACGAATAACGCAAGCAACACAAGCAACGCAAGCAACGCAAGCAACGCAAATAACACTTTAAAAACCACAAATGAATCACCAACACCAGACGAAAATAACAAAGGGTTAGAAGAAGAAATAGTGTTAGAAGAGGTTAATGAGGTAGAAGTAAATATAAATGAACTTTCTATTGAGCAATTAATTGATATGCTAGAAAAAGGCGAACTTAAATGGGAATCGAATGAAGATAAGTATTTAATAATGTTAACAGAAGGCGAAGGGCATCGTGAGTTAACGGCAGGAGAGGCAATTAAATTAGGCATAGTCGAAGAAGATTCCGAAAAGGATGAACTTGTTGAGGACCAGAGCGAGTTAGAAGAAATTGATGATGCAACGTCGGATAATATAGATGAAGTACAACTGCTTTCTGAAAGTAAAAGCAATAATAGAAAAGCCCCTTTTTATATTAGCGCCATCGGTTTAGTAACTGTACTAGCAGGTTCATTAATGTATTTTATTCAGTGGCGAAAAGACTAAAAAAAGCGACTCTATCAAGTAGTTTAATACTAAAATAGAGTCGCTTTTTTTATTTAAAATTAACTAATAGTACTTTCATTGTTGAGATTTAACATAAGAATTTTATTTACGAAAAGAGCAATTATTATCCAGCATAACATAGTAATAATTTCAAATTTATATATGAGATGTCCTTCAAATATTTGTAAAACAAGTATTCCGACGAAGTAAGCAAACAAGATTTTGAAATTATGATCAATCTTATGCGTTTTCACTTTCATTGCTATAAAAGCAATTGCCAATATAAGTGCAGAAATCAATAAAACCCCGATGAATCCTGATTGATAAAATAGTTGAACATAAAGATTATGTAAATAACCATTAAATCCATCGTACTGTGTATTGTTTCCGACGCCTGTCCAAATTCTATTAGAATGAACAACATCATCGATGGCTTCTCCCCAAATACGCTCCCTGCCAGAGAACAGATTTTTTCCAGTGTACTTAACTGTTATATCATTTAAAACTGTTCCCAACGAAGTGTTTTTAGCCTTTGTATAAATAAATATAAAAGCTTGACTGGCAATGATTATAGATGCAATAAAAGAAAATATATATTTGTGCAGCTTTTTAACAATAAGATATATAAAGATGACAACTACAAACGCTAACATCGCAGCCCGCGACGTCGCGATGAAAAGAGCCGCAATTAAAAACAACGTATTATAGATGTTCATAATTCTAAGTATATTATTGGATTCTCTAATATTGATAATGCAAAAAAACAGTAACAAAAATGCAATTATGCCGTTAGAATTCGCATTTGTAAAACTCATGTATGAAATCAATCTAGGAAGAAAAAGTACATTTATATAGAGAAAAACAAAGATAATTGAAACAGGGAATAAAATAACTTCATTTTTAAATGTACTTATTAATAGAAAGGTTAATAAAATAATCGTTAGATATAACATATAGTGAGGTTTTAAAGGAACTTGCATATTGATGTTTAATATATAGTAAGTAAAGAAAATTATAGTTAAAGAAATTATTAATAATGAACTTTTAGAGACGATGAAATCTCTGTTGAAGATTAAGTAGTATATTAAGATAGCTATTAAAATCACGAGAGGACCAATCAATGATTCCTTGCTCATAAATTGAAATGGCGTAAACTGCATTCCCATTATGAAAAGACTACCTAAAATAAAAACATTTAGAATCAACTTTACTAGATAAATCTGGTGATTTTTTAGCATTTTATACCTCCATTATATGTGAATATTGATTCTTTAAGGATACACCAAAAAACAAAAAATGGTAAATGTAATGATTTTGAGACATTGAAATAGCAAAACGATCCAATAATAACCATTGGATCGTTTTTATAAGTTAGCGCTATTTTCCTTTAAACACAGCATTAACCGTGTTTTTAGATGCATTACCATTATCCCAAGCACAAAACCGCTTATAAAAGGAATCATATTTTGATTGATATTCCTTTTGAACATCCTCAATCGTAGCAATAGCATCAATAATTTCTTCTGTCGTTCTCAGTAAAGGCCCTGGGACTTCATTTTCGATATCAAGATAAAAACCTCTGAGTTTATCACGATAATTTTCCAAATCATATGTGTAGAACAGAATTGGTCTCTTTAAATTCGCAAAATCGAAAAACACTGAAGAGTAATCCGTTATTAATATATCCGAAACTAAGTATAGTTCGGCAATATCATCATAACTCGAAAAATCGTAAACAAAACCGCTATATTCCGATATATCCAATTGATTGGCAATGAAATAATGCATTCGCAACAATACAATATAATTATCACCAAGCTCAGCCTGCAACTTATCTAATTCGAGTTGTAAAGTGAATTTATATTTACCTGCAGAAAAGAACTCATCATCCCGCCAAGTAGGGGCATACAAAACAACCTTTTTATCAGTCGGTATACTCATCGAATTCTTTAAATCATTAATATTGTCCGGATTATTTTTCGTATATAAAATATCATTTCTCGGATAACCGAATTCCAACATTTCTTTCTCGTATTTAAACGCCCTGCGAAATATTTCAGATGAATAGGCATTTGGTGAACTTAAATAATCCCATCTTCTAGATTGTTTATAAAAATTCGGCTTATAATTTGGATCTGCCGAATAAACATCCTCCATGTCAAACACCAATTGTTTTAAAGGTGTCCCATGCCAAGTTTGCAAATATACATTTCCTTCTCTTTTATTTAACGTGATAGGAAGTCGCGAATTACTCACCCAATACTTTGCTCGTGCAAGGTAATAAAAATACTTCAAACTAAATCTTTTTACTTGAATTGCATTACCAGGGATATTCTTCTTCTCATTAAAAATCCAAACATAATTATAGTCCATCTTATTATTGATCATGTATTCATAAATGTACTTCGGGCTATCGGAGTAGGATTTCCCTAGAAAACTCTCGAAAACGACAGTTTTCTTCTTCATTGGCATCTTCATAAACAAAGAACGATACAATTGAATATAAAGCCGTCTTCGCCCCTTTAAAGCTGTTTTGAGATTTCTTAGCCGCTGATGTCTTAGGTTTATTTTTTTATATCGCGCTATGTTTCCTTTTCGGAGCTCACGAATTTCTTTTTTTGTATGTGCCGGGATTGTCTTAACAAGATTTGAATTCATTCTCCTCGCTGAGTCGCTTAAAACAGGGAAAACTTTATCAACCTTATGGTTACTGTCCAAATACTGTACAATTGGCCCGCGATAAAAACTGAGTAATTGATTATCCAAAAATAAATTGATGTTTTTATCGTCAATGTACTTGTCTTTTAATTGCATATAGACACGCATAAAATCAGTAATCTGGACTTCCATGCTTGTCTGGTTGAGGGAAGGATTCGAAATAGGGTCATTACGTCTTCGTTTATAATAAACGCTCCCTTTGACATAAGGAACTTCCTTTGTCGCTGAGAAGGCATGAACTAAAAACGGTAAATCTGAGAAACACTCCAGATCTTCAGAAAATCTTATGTCATTATTCAATATAAAACTTTTTGAAAACAACCGATTTAAGACCGAACTATTGCGAATTAAATCATATTTTTCTTCCGTATATATTTTAATTTCATTTTGATCTGGAAGATTGCTGTCATCCTGTTCTTGGCTTACATCTGCTAGCACTTCATTTCCGGATAGCAAATCAAAGTTTTTACTATTTTCTATGAGTAACTGCAGCGTATTAGGGGGCAAAAAATCATCGCTGTCGAGAAAATAAATATAATCACCCGTAGCCATTTCAATGCCTGAATTACGAACAGCGCCAACGCCATGTCTTTCGGTAAAGTGATGTGTTTTAATTCGGGAATCGGATTTTTGGAATTCATCAATAATTCCCTGGCTATTATCCATACTATTATCGTTGAGTAATAGCAATTCGAAATGTTGATAAGTTTGTTGCAGGACAGATTGTATACTTTGCTCTAAAAATTCTTCTGTGTTGTGTATAGGCATTATAATGGAAATCGATTTCATGGTAATTCTCCTTGTACATAAATTATTGATACATGTAAAACGAAGAGTTAAATTTGGTATTACAGGCGAAAAAACAATTTTTATGTTATTCTCTTATGAGTAAAATAAAAGTGAATTAAGTATATCATTAATATTTAATAATCATGATCAGCGAATAAATAGTTAATTGGTATTTCTGTCTTGGGGAATTATAGGAGGATGAACATGATACGCAGACGAAGCATAGTAAAAAAAGCTAAGAAAATACTAAGAATCATGAACAACCAAGTTCGTCATTTGACAATCGGCGATATTAAAGTGTCTTCACTAAAATTTATTGGCAATTTGATGCAAGTGAGATTAAATGGTCGCGGAGTGAAAAATAACGATAGCAATTACAGATTTATTGTGAAAGACATGCATAACTCCAATAAGACTTATAAATTTAATTGCACGCTCACTGAGGATAATGAGTTAATTGCTGAAGTAAATCTGACAGAAATAACTAGCTTAATGGAAAAAGAACTAGGCAAATGGAGTTTTTTCGTAGCTATAAATAATTTTGAAATCCGTTTATCGACTGAAGCTAAAGCCCAAATTGAACTACAAAAACATTCTATCACAGAAAATAATCATGAACTAACAATTCAACCATACATCACTAAATACGGAAACATAAGTATCACATCGATGAAAGTCGATGAATCTGGACATTTATATGAAATGAATAACGTGTTAAATGCCTTTACTTCAAAAAAGTTACCTAACCATGTAAATAGGGTTTCTCATAGTGCAGAAGGTATTCTGATTGAAGGTTCGGCTAAGGTTACTAGAGAATTGCAAAAATATGTTTCATTAGTAATGAAGAAACGAGCATCAACACTACAATACGAATTTCCAATCACATGGCTGAATGAGAACTCATGGCAATCAAAAGTGGATGTTCATGTACTTGAGTCGCTAAAAGGAATATACGACTATTATTTACTATTAGCTGATGAAAGAACTTTCAGGATGAAATTACATGAGAACGCAATGATTGATGCGGATCCGTTGTTTCGCGAAACTGAAAAAGAATCTAGACAACTGATTAGTTACCGAACAAAAAAAGATTCGTTATCGCTTCAATGCAAAATATCGAATATCTTTGTACAAAACTTGATTGGAAAAGTTCAATCTGATATCGTTTCGCTCCAAGGAGTCATTAATAAAGAAGATTTACCAAAACATAAAAAGCAGAATAAATATTGCTTGATATTAAGGCAGAGAAATACAGACGAATTATCGTCGTTTCCTGTCACTTTGAACGAATCGAAAAATGGCTATGATCTTAGTTTTCAATTGGATTACAAGGACCTTTTACCAAGTGATGAACTTGAGAATTATCGTTGGGATGTCTATTTGCAACTTAATATCCGCGGCTCTGACCATTTATTCCGTTTCCGTGTTAAAAAAGATCAGGAAACAGATTCGCTTGCATATGATACCCGTAAAAAAATTGAAGATGAAAACCTCTATCAAATATTCTTTTATCGAACACGTCATGGTCATGTGTCGATCTCATTAAGTTCTTTGACGATAAATCGAGATTTAAGTTCATATCGAATTAGAAATAAAAAGTTATGTTTGGGCGGTTATGCATACCTAGAGGCGATAAGCTTCAATAAGAAAAATAAGATGAATCGCTTCTTAGTTATTAGGAACAGAGAAAGCGATTCGGAGTTGAACATACCTCTAGAAAATATAACGAGCAAAAAGAAATTATCAGGTGGGGGATTCGACTATAAGTATGCTGGGTTCTATGTAGAAATCCCGCTTGAAAGCATATGCGATCTCCAACAAAATAGTAAAGATATTCTGGACTTGTATATTCAAATTCATTACAAAAATGAAGTAGCTGAACGAAAATTAGGATTACAGAATTATAAATACTATAAAGATGATTATCGCCTAAAGTATTCTTATCAACAAAATAACCAATACTATAAAAACTATTTAACGCTAACACCACGAGGAAATATAAAAATCGAAAGCTATTCGTATACCAAAGAAATGATGCGATATATTAAGTACGGCGTTCATATGGACAGATTCAAAAATAGAAACGAAGATGTGTGGATAATCGGAGAACGTCCGGATACCGCGCAAGACACGGGGTATCATTTCTTTAAATATTGTCGAGAAAACTATCCAGAAAAAAAGATTTACTATGCAATTGATGAAAATTCGGCAGACCTGAAAAATATTAAGGATTTAGGCAACGTTTTACTTCTGGGATCTATGGAGCATTTAAAAACATCATTAATCGCCACGACTTTTATTGGCTCACATGATATAGAATATATTTTGCCTGTGAAAAGCACTGTAATGGACAATTACAGGAAGGGGAAAAGAGTTTTCCTCCAACACGGCGTACTTGGACGAAAAAACGTTGAATATCATAAATACTATTATATTGATCCGTTTCAAATGTTTTGCGTTAGTTCTCAATCTGAGAAGGAAATGGTGATAGATGAATTCGGCTACGATGACGAGGAAGTTATGGTCACCGGACTATCCCGTTTCGATGCATTACTCGAAAAGAATAATGCAGAAAGATCTATTTTATTAATACCGACTTGGAGAGAATGGTTAAATACGGAAGAAGACTTTATGGCATCGGAATATTTCGAGCGATATAAAGGTTTAATATCAAATGAACGACTTTTGAAATTGTTAAACCAGCATAGCGTAAATTTGAATGTTTATCCGCATTACCGTATGCAACAATTTATCGAGCATTTTGAGAAGTTAGAAACAGACCGAGTTTCTATTATCGAGTTAGGTGAAAAAAACGTTCAAGATTTATTAATTGAAAACATGCTAATGATCACAGATTATTCTTCCGTGTCATTTGATTTCAATTACATGTCCAAGCCGATTATTTTTTACCACTTCGATTCGGATACATTCTTTAAAAACGGTATTTTAAGACCTATCGAAGAAACATTTTTAGGTGATATTTGCAAAACAGAAGAAGCAATAATCGAATCAATCGAATATTACTTGGTGAACGAATTTGAAGAAAAACAAGAAGTTACCGATAAAAAACACCTAGTATTCGACCAAATCGATGCATCCAACAACGAAAGAATTTACAACGAGATCATTAGCCTACGTTAATAATCTAGGCTAATGTGTAATGTAAATAACTAATAACTTTCTCAGTTTAATGAAAGTAGTTGATTGAAGTGTAGGGCGGCGACTGCTGCGGGAAAGCATCCGCCCGAAACGGAAATCAATGGATCGTATAAGAAACGGGTACTTGAATAATGCTTGTACAAGTACTCAATAATAATGACCGGACTTTTTCAAAAATTGTAGGGAGAATACATACTATTGAATACACCAATGAATACACCAAAACAACACTTAAATGAAATAAATCTAATACGAGCAATCGCATGTATTTTTGTCGTAGCCACACATGCTATTTCCAACTATTTGAAAAATGTCGATGTGGATTTAACTTCTGATCGATATATTGTGCTTATACGATACGCGCTGTTATGCTCCACACCGATTTTTATACTAATTTCAGAAACGCTAATATCTAAAAATTATCCAGAAAAGCTTCCGAAAGGATTCTTTCTAAAAAGATTGCGTTATATTTTCATCCCTTATGTTCTCATTGGTGCAATCGTGAGTTACCGAGCATCGGCAAGAGATTGGAATTCCTTTTTGGAGGTCTTTACGCATAAAGTAATATTTGGCCATTGGTACGGATTTTTCGTATTAGTCATTTTCCAGTTTTACATTATCCACTGGTTAGTAGGGAAATATTTATCAAAGATAAATCCGATAGGCCCACTGCTGCTATCGTTTATAATTTCATTCATACATATATATTCTTATGTACATATTCCCGAGTATGGAGAGTTTATTGAAGCGAAATTTCCATTTTGGTATCGAGTACATATTTTTTCTTGGCTATTCTACTTCATTGCTGCATTTTATATCGGGCAATACTATGACCGTATCTTTAATTTCTTAAATAATAAAATCTGGATTCCTATCGTCGCCACTCTTTTCTCATACTCCATAATTCTTTATGATATTAAAGTGCGAGATTATACCAGAATATCTAGTGACCGATATGATATGATGCTTTTTGCAGTGTGTGTCTTCTTCTTGTTAGTCGTGTTAATTCGAAAGTTTAATTTCAATAATAAAGTGCTCGGTATGATCAGTCACTTTTCATTTTTCATTTATTTAACCCATATGATTACTATTTCATACTTCGTAAAGCTGTCGTTGACATTTGGCGAAAACTTTTTCAGCTACGTTATCATAATGGTTTTCCTGACAATCTCAACTTCGATAGGATGGGCTTTCCTATTTTATCAAACTAAGCCTACGCAGTTCTTTACAGGGAGAATAAAGTATTTAGATAACAAATAAAATGTTTTTTTTTAAAAAAACAAGCGGGAGTTAAGTCAAACTCCCGCTTTTGTAATGCGAAAAAACAACGTGTTTTGATAAAAATCTGCAAATTTTAACAAAATCCTTTACATATTGCGTATTACTTTCCATAATGAATCTAGAACCAGATTATAAGATGAAGGAGGAGTTTTGTTTTTTGAGTAGTGTTAAAAATAGAATAATTGTTGTTATTAGCTTTTTTATGATTACCTTGTCATTGGTGTTAGCTCCAATTGGAGGAAGCACAGCGCAAGCATCTGTAGTCTTAAAAGGTGTGGCGCTGAAAAGTCCGACAAACGTCTATGATGACGCTAAGTCCGGCTCTAATGTATTGAAGTCGTATAACGAAGGCTCAATTATGCTGTACAGGGCGTATTCTGCAGATTGGTATACGACAACAGTTACGGTGAAGGGGAAAAAACACAGCGGATTTATCAATAAAGCTGATGTAGACACTTCAGTCGAAACCCAAACATTATTACAAGGGATTGGTTTGCAAGATTTCACAGCCGTTTATGCAACTGCATCTACAGGCTCCAAAAAATTGAAAACCTATCCAATTGGATCTCTGCTATATTACAAGACTTTTTCCAGTGAATGGTATGAGACCTCTGTAATAATTAATGGAAAGCGAACTCCAGGGTATATTCATAAATCTCATGTTGAAAACGGTGTAGAATCCGATGAGGTTTTGAAAGGACTTGCTATCCTCAACCCGACAGCTGTTTACTCTAGAGCTTCGACCAATTCCGCGGCATTAAAATCATATAACGGCGGAACAATTCTACAGTATAGAAACTATACGAGTAATTGGTACAAAGCGACTGTTTACGTTCGCGGAAAAGCAAGAACCGGTTTTATCCATAAAAGCCATGTTGACGCGACTGTAGAGAATCAGATTAGTTTACGAGGAATCGGTCTTCAAAACAGAACGTCTGTCTATGCAACCCCGTCAACGAGTGCACGAGCACATAAATCTTATGCGCAAGGGTCAATTTTACAATACAAAACTCTATCAAGTAATTGGTATGAAGCAACTGTTGTTGTAAATGGCAAGCGTGTAAAAGGTTATATTCATACAAGCCATGTTGAAGGGGTTTTTGATCAGAGCGAATCACTTAGAGGAATTGCTGTAGCATCGCCTACAAATGTTTATTCGAGAGCAGCCAAGAGTTCAGGAGCAATAAGGAACTACAATAAGGGGCATTACATGGAATTTAGAACTTTTTCCCCGAACTGGTACGCGACGACAGTCTCAGTAAATGGCAAGTCAGTCACTGGATACATACATCAAAAAGATGTAAGTACAGATCGCGTGATTACAAAAACAACGCAATATAGCACAGATTTTAAAAGAGCTGTCGACATCCAGATGGGCAGAGCACCTCAGGTCTCCGGGAAAAGCGGCGGCTGGGTAAATGCTTCAAGACCGCAAGTTGAGTATTATATTAACTCGTCCAATTTTGATATCAATTCAAACGACTATTATCAGTTTTTAGTATTATCTCAAACAGCAGCTTTGAATGCGCTTGAGGTAAACCAAAAGATATTAAATAATCATGGAACGCTAACAGGTAATGCACAAGCATTTATTGATGCAGGTACAAAGTATGGCGTCAATGAAGCTTACTTAATTTCTCATGCTTTATTAGAAACCGGCAACGGTCGATCTACATTAGCGCAAGGAGTTCCAGTTGATGGTAGAGGAAAAGTCGTTGCGCCAAAAGATGCTGTATTTACAGTTTATAATATGTACGGGATCGGTGCTGTAGATAATTGTCCTATAGAGTGCGGTGCAAAAAAAGCATTTGAAGAAGGATGGTTTACGCCAGAAGAAGCGATTATTGGCGGCGCAGGATTTATCAATACGTATATTGCGAGAGGTCAAGATACGCTGTATAAAATGAGATGGAATCCTATTAATCCTGGTCATCCACAATATGCAACAGATATTGCTTGGGCTCAAAAACAAACTTCTAACATTAAACGAATCTATGATTTGTTAGATAGATATGTATTAATTTACGATGTTCCGAAGTATGTTAATCAGCCAGCAAAATCGGGTAATCCTGATTATTACGATGGCGGGACACCGAAGCCGAATCCGGGTACCACAATTGATTATCCAACTGAAGTTTACGGGTTGACCAAAACTCCAAATAATTTAAACTTGCGTGAAGCTCCAAGTACAAGTTCGAAAACTCTCGGAAGTATTCCAAACGGCTCTAAAATCGAGATGTTCGGCACGAACGGAACTTGGTATAAGATAAAGTATGATGGGAAAACTGGTTGGGTCCATGGCGACTATGTAACATTGTTGAATTTACTAGAAGTATCAACAGGCAGTGCGACATTAGCGATTCGCCCAGAACCGAAGACATCAAATACGCCGATTGCGCGTGTGAACAGCGGTACTCTTTTAGCCGGAACTTTGGATAAGAACAACAACCTAATCCGAAGCAACGAATGGTACCAAATTTCATACAATGGCAAACAAGCTTGGGTAAGCGGCGGGAAAACCGGAACAGAATATATAAAAATCAATAACTAATATCCTAAGGTCATATGCGATTGTAATCGCATATGACCTTTTTTTGTCGGATTATGGTGGAAATTAGTACTATATGAATTACTGGAGAATTCATGTATAATAAAGAATGTATGTTAATATACCAAATTCCAATATCATTTAATAAACTACTAATAACGATATATATTCCGAAACTCATACTTACTAACGGAGGTTTAAAACGTGAGAAAAGTTATCACATACGGAACATTCGATTTACTACACACAGGCCATATAAATATTCTGCGTCGCGCGAAAGAATACGGCGACTATTTAATTGTTGCAATTTCATCTGATGAATTCAATGCGCTAAAAGGAAAGAAAGCTTACTATAGCTTTGAACAACGTAAATTAATTCTCGAAGCAATTCGTTATGTCGATGAAGTAATTCCTGAACATACATGGGAACAAAAAATACAAGATGTAAAAGATCATGAAGTTGATGTCTTTGTAATGGGTGACGATTGGAAAGGGAAATTCGACTTCCTGGAAGAACACTGTGAAGTTATCTATCTTCCTAGAACTGTAGGCATTTCGACAACTAAGATTAAGCAAGACTTAACAAAAGTAAAAAAGGCCAATCAATAGAAATCTATCCGTATCCTCGTTACTTTTTCGGAAGCGACGGAGATGCGGTTTGTTTTTTTCTGAAGCTAAAACCTTTAATACTTATGTATGAAACATCAGATATTCTCTGATATAATTAGCTTTGCGATTTACAAGGTCGGAATTGAGGGATTATACGTGTTAACGAAAATCAAAAAATCCAAAGTAACTCTATTGCTCTTTAAAATTACCTTTCTAGTACTTGGTTTATTGCCAAAAAAGAAGGACTTGATAATTTTTGAAAGCTTTCACGGAAAACAGTATAGTGATAGTCCCCGTTCAATTTATGAATATCTAGCGCAAAAACACTCAAACTATGAATTAGTATGGAGTATTGACCGCGGGAGCGAATCTCTTTTTAATGCACATGAAATTCCATACGTCAAACGCTTTACGCTGAAATGGTTTTTAACAAAACCGAGGGCGAAGTACTGGGTTAACAATGTGCGGTTGCCCATTTGGATGCCGAGACCTAAAGGGACAATATATTTACAAACATGGCATGGAACTCCTTTAAAAAAGTTGGGGCTTGATATTGATGAAGTTCATATTCCAGGCTCAAATAAAAAAACATATAAAGAAGATATACTTAAAGAATCAAAAAATTGGTCATACCTCATTTCTCCTAACAACTATTCTAGTGAAATATTCAGGAGTGCATTTGGCTTTAATGGGGAAGTTATAGAGAGCGGCTATCCACGGAACGATAAACTGTATACTGCTGGTGAAAACGAAATTGCTGACATTAAAGAGAATCTTAACGTTCCAAAGGATAAAAAGATTATTCTCTACGCACCTACTTGGCGGGACGATGATTATTTCAAGGTAGGACAATATAAATTTACATTTCAATTTGAATTGGATAAGATGAAGGAACGTTTTGGAGACGAGTTCGTCCTATTTACTAGAATGCATTATCTCGTGGCCGAAAACTTTGATTTCACGGCATACGGTGATTTTGTGAAAGATGTTTCCTCCTATCCGGATATTGCAGATTTGTATTTAGTTAGTGATATACTAATTACGGATTATTCTTCGGTCTTTTTCGATTATGCAGGTTTGAATCGACCGATTATTTTTTATATGTACGACATCGAAGACTATCGAGATCGTCTAAGAGGTTTTTATTTCGAAATTGAAAAAGATGCACCGGGACCAATTGTTGAAAATGAGAAAGACTTATTTGAAGCGATTGAATATGCGTTGAAAAACGGACATGCTTCACCAGAAGCGTATAAAGCTTTCCGTGACCGTTTCTGTTACCTGGAAGATGGTAAGGCTACAGAGCGAGTCGTTAAACGTTTGTTGCGAGATAAAATGATAAAAGGCAAGTGAGGAAGATATATGAAATCTTCAATCATCGTATTGAAAGAACAAATAAAGAATTTCCATCTACTGAGAAGGCTCTCTTGGTATGAAATAAAAAGCCAAACGAGCGGAAATTATCTAGGCGCGGCGTGGGAGATCATAAACCCAGCCATTCAAATAATGATTTATTGGTTTGTATTTGGTTTTGGGATAAGACAACGAGAACCAATTGGGGATGTTGAATATTTTCAATGGTTATTTGCAGGGATTTTAGTTTGGTTCTTTCTGAACCAAGGGCTAATGAAGGCAACTAGGTCGATTTATCAAAAAATAAGAATGTTATCGAAGATGAATTTTCCAATGAGTGTGATTCCAAACTACATTGTAGTCTCGCAATTTTACCCGCATCTGTTTTTATTGGGGATTGGCATCATTATCTTGCAATTTATGGGGTATCCGATATCTATTTATTATTTGCAATTACCGATTTACACTGCTGCAGCTGTAGCTTTACTATTTAGCTTGTCGCTGATCACATCAACACTTGCAACAATTGTTCGTGACGTTGCGATGATGTTGCAAGCTACGATGAGAATGCTGTTGTATTTATCGCCAATCCTTTGGCCGCCAACCTTGCTTCCTGAAAGTTGGCAACCGTGGTTAAAACTCAATCCCTTCTACTTTATTATTGAAGGGTATAGAAATACGTTATTAGGACAAAGTTGGTATTTCTTAGAGAATCCAATGTACACACTGTACTTTTGTGGATTAGTGCTTGTCTTATTCATAATTGGATCTTATTTGCACGTAAAGTTCAGAAGTCAGTTTATCGACTTTCTGTAAGTATGGAAGTGAATTTAAATGTCAAAATCAGTTGTTGTTAAAGATTTATCGAAAGAATATAAGTTGTTCGCGAACAAGTCAGAGCGTATTCTTGACTTGCTTCTCCCCCATAAAGAATACGGGGAATCTTTCTTCGCATTGAAAGATGTGTCATTTGAAGTTGAAAAAGGCGATATCATCGGTTTTGTCGGAGTTAACGGCTCTGGGAAATCAACCCTTGCAAACCTGATTGCAGGAATCGTTCCTAAAACATCTGGCTCAATAGAAATTGATGGTGATGTTGCATTAATCGCCGTGAATGCGGGGCTAGATAATAAACTTACTGGACGAGAAAATATTGAGTTGAAATTATTGATGCTCGGTTTTTCCAAGAAAGAAATATTGGAAATGGAAGATGAAATTATCGAGTTCGCTGAACTGGAAAAGTTTATTGATCAACCAGTGAAATCCTACTCCAGCGGGATGAAGTCACGACTCGGATTTTCAATATCAGTAAGAGTCAATCCCGATATATTAATTATTGATGAAGCATTATCTGTTGGCGATAAAGCTTTCGCTGAAAAAAGTTTGGCAAAGATGCATGAATTTAAAGAACAAGGAAAAACAATGTTCTTCGTCAGTCATTCAATTGGGCAGATGAAACAGTTTTGTGAAAAGGTCTTATGGCTTGAATACGGCGTATTGAAAGAGTACGGAGATGCAGCAGAAGTCCTTAAAAATTACGATAATTTCCTTAAGGAATACGGAAAGATGAGTAAAAAAGAGAAAAAGAAACACCGTGATGAAGGAATGGCCCGAAGACTCAATAGCAAAGCTGATATTAAATTAGAAACAAAATGAAAAGTGTAAGAGGACTTCCTCTTATGCTTTTTTTGTTTGCTTAATAAAACATGAGTACTTGAACAAACCATTATTCAAGTGCTTGTTTTTTGGTCTAAAATATTTTTCATTTTGATATAAATAAGTATATGGAAACTTTTGGACACGTGCTACAATATACTTGTATCATAGTGAAAATTTGGAGGCCTCTTGTATATTCCATATACTTGTGCCGAGGGAGGCGGTGGAATAAAGTTAGTCGAAATAATCAAGAATCTAGTTGGAGTAGTTTGCTAGTTTTTACCTTTAAAATAAATTAAGAATACAAGCACGGATTATTTTTATCCTAAAGGAGATAAAAAATGAAACATAAGATTGGGATTTTAGGGATTGTTGCCGCGTTATTCATTTCACTGTTATTTGGAACACAAACGACGAGTGCAGCAACAAAGGATTTAGTCGTCCACTATATCGATATTGGACAAGGTGATGCAATTTATATTAAAACGCCTAACGGAAAAAACATCCTAATCGATGCTGGGAACAAAGCCAAAGGTCATGACGTAGTTGCCTATCTGAAAAAGCAAAAGGTGAAAACGATTGATGTCATGATTGCTACACACCCAGATGCTGATCATATCGGAGGTCTCGATGAAGTTCTCGATGCATTCGTGGTGAAAAATGTATATGCTCCAAAAGTTTCGCACACAACAAAAGCATATAAAGATTTCTTATTGGCTGTTAAAAGAGAAAAAGTGAAAATCAAAACGGCTAAAATGGGCGTTAATTTGCCAGTAGGTGACAAATTAATTGCTATGAAATTTCTCGCTCCCGTAAAAAGCTACGCGACTAGTGATTTAAACAATTGGAGCGCCGTTCTGCACTTGAAATACAACAAAAACACTTTCTTATTCACTGGCGATGCTGAAACACGTTCCGAAAATGACATGATTGCTAATAAAGTCTTGTCAAAAGTTGATGTGTTAAAAGTGAGCCACCACGGAGCAAAAAGCTCCACATCTGAAAAGTTTTTAAACGCAGTGAAACCGAAATATGCTGTGATCAGCGTAGGAAAAGGTAATCGATATAAACACCCGACGCCAGAAACTCTGAAACGTCTCAAAAATGCTAAAGCACAGGTGTATCGCACGGATACACAAGGAACGGTTAAAGCTACTTCCAATGGGAAGACAATAAAGTTTCAAACTGCCGCCAAACCGAAAAGTTCAACGGCCTCAGCTGTTTCATATAAGTTGACACCAAGTTTAGATAATAAAACTCCAAAACAAAATGGAACAGTCAATTTAACGGTTAAGGGTCTTCCGACTGGAACTAAGTACACAGCGGTCTTTAATTACAAAAGCACAAAAACGACATACAACGGAACCGTCGGAAAAACGCTACCCGTGAAAATAGGAAGAGCAGCAAAAGGTTATACTGTGAAAGTTGACGTCACCTCAACATATAAAGGAAAAATCTATAAAAGCCAGGTTTCGTTTACACCGAAATAAGGAAGGTGTTTTCATGAAGGGAATCATTGATCGATTCGAAGATAATTGGGCAGTTGTTGAAATTGATGGTGAAACAAAAGATTTTGAGAGAGCCATATTTCCAATAGATGCAGTTGCCGGAGATGTTGTTAGAATTGAAGGTAATGAGGTTACAATTTTAAAAGATGAGACTGAACAATTAAGAAAAGAAATTGAAGAACTAATGGACGATGTATGGGAAGATTAAGATAGAAAATACAGAGACCAACCAGTTAGTTATAATAGCTGGTTGGTCTTTTCCATTTTTATAACCCATCGCATACCCTAGATACGGACCATTACTTGGTCAGAAAGGATACAATCGGTGCGGCGGACGGGGACCCGCACAATTTGTCGAACGATTTATATTCCCATAATTAGGAATAGTTCTTTACTTCAATAGCTTTCGTGAGATAATATTCTAAAGCGTATAGACAAGAGAGGAGAAGGATACGTTACGGAATTGTATTAAGAGTAAAAAAAGATGGCATGTTTTTACAATAATAGGGGGTTGGTTGCGTGATCAAGAAAAAGATTAATAGACTTGTTGTAATGCTTCTTGTATGTACATTATCTTTCAGTTTATTTTTACCCGAAACTGGTTTTACCCGTACTGAAGTAGTTAAAGAATCGTTAGATAACCCTACTTTACTAAATAAAGGAGAAACACTTAATCAAACTTTTGATCAAACGGAAGATGTCCACTGGTATGAAGTCACACCGTCAAATGATGAAATAACTGCAAACACGCATATGAGACTTACAGTGTCCGGTGAAGCAGACCTTGAGGTCAAGATTTACTCGAGCGAGGAAAAGGCGAGCAAGGATGACACATTTGCAAGGTATTATGCATTTAACTCTGGGGAACAACATGCTCAACTGGATTTTCCTTATGCATGGGAGGGCCCTTACTACATCAAGGTAGCGTATATGGGTGAAATGGATCCAGAAGAAAGCCAAGAAGCAACGGATTATCAAATTGGTTATGAGACTCTCAATCTCCCCCCTTCCGGTTACCAGGAGGAGGAGACTTGTCCTGTGATATTAAGTACCTCCCAGAAAAAGTCAGCAGCTGAAATCATAACTGCGCTGCATCAAGTGAGGGACGGATTACTAAAAAAATCGGATAAAGGTAAAGAATTAACCACGCTGTATTACAATGCCGCTCCATATCTAGTTGCCGATATGATTTTTGATAAAAAGACAAAGGATGATGTCTATCAAAATTTGGTTCAATTGAAACCGTTGTTTCAGGACCTTGCAAAAAACGGGGAAAACACATCCTATCGATTAACGAATGAGGATCAGCAAGCGATAAAGAACTTATACGACATTACTATACAAAGTGTCCCTGACACTTTGGAAAATAAGATAAACCAGATTGTTTCAGAAAAAGATCTATCACAGCTAGCAGGAAAAACTTTAAAAAGTATATTGAATGATCGCGGTCTGCTCGATACAGATACAAACAAATTGATTATTAAAATGGAAAAAGGAATAGACATCAAAACGTTATCCAAAAAAGTATCTGCTCAAGGCTTTGGAAAAAAGAGTGTATCAGCTTTAACATCAAGCCCAGAGTTATTTAATGATATATATGTTGCCAATTTAGATAACGAGTCTCACAAGGCTTTGATAGACAAGCTGAAGAAGCTGCCCGAAGTTGAATTTATCGAGCCTGTCAGAAAATATCATGCTTTATCTAATGATGTACAATATCTGCACCAATGGTCATTAAGCAATACAGGACAATATGGCGGCAAGCATGGTGCAGATATTAAACATTCCCCGCTGCAAAAGTTGTTGAAACAACGGGATTTGAAAGAAACTTTGATTGCGGTGGTTGATACAGGTGTAGACAGTTCCCTATCGGACTTAAAAGGAAAAGTCCGGACAGACCTCGGGAAAAACTTCGTCGCACGCAATAATGATGCAAATGACGATGAGGGGCATGGCACGCACGTCACTGGCATTATCGCAGCGAATATGGACAACGGCTACTCGATGGCAGGAATCCATCCCAACGCAAAAATACTGCCAGTTAAAGTGCTCAATGAATTCGGCGAGGGAGAAACAGATCAAGTGGCCTTGGGTATTATTTATGCGGCAGATCAAGGCGCGCAAGTAATCAATCTTAGCCTTGGCGGATACTATAGCCGAACGATTGAGTATGCGTTGCAATATGCAGCAGCTAAAAACGTCACTATCGTAGCAGCCAGCGGGAACAATGGGATGGGGGAAGTGTCTTATCCAGCCTCCTCTAAGTACGCGATAGCAGTAGGTTCAACAAACCGACTCGACCTAGTAGCGGATTACTCTGATTATGGGGAAGAATTGGCATTAGTCGCTCCCGGTTCGGACATTCCAAGCTTACTCCCGGACGGCAATGTCACTTACTTGTCGGGAACATCCATGGCAACACCACATGTAACAGCAGTTGCGGGATTGCTATTGTCGCAAAATCCGAAACTGAAGCCGAAAGAAATCAAGAAAATTTTATTGGACACAGCAAATAATGTGGCTTTTGAAGAAACCGACAATAGATATATGGAATGCTACAACAGTAATTATGAAATCATTCCTTGCAACCAGCAACCTGGGCATGATTTTGTTTCAGGCGGGGGAAGGCTTAATGCCTTCAGCGCAGTCAGTGCCGTTGATTTGCAATTAAAGGTCAATACGTTAAAGGATAATAAAATTACTGTAACTGGTACTGCCAAAAAAGGATCACACATCGAAGTGAAAAAAGGAAATGATGTATTGGGCGAGGCCAAAGCTGATTCCAATGGTAAATTCACTGCAAATATCAAAAAAGTGCAACCCGCCGGCAGCCTACTTCACGTAACTGGATCAGATGTGAAAGAAACAGGTTCAGATGAGGAAGGAACGGCGAAGACGTCGTTAAAAATCATTGTGGAAAAAGGGACACCCCCATCTGCGCCAAAGGTAAATGCTGTAAGCAATAAGTCAACTGTTGTCACAGGGAAAACAGCAGCAGGATTAAAAGTGAAAATAAAAAACAAATCCAAGAAAGTCATCGCTTCTGGGACCGCGAACAGCAAAGGCGACTTCAAAATCAAAATCAAGAAACAAAAAGCCGGCACTACACTATATGTCACAACAACCGACCTGGCGAAGAGAGAAAGCAAAGCCACCAAGATCGTTGTAAAAGACAAAATTCCGCCAAAGGCCCCAAAGGTTAATGCCGTAACAACAAATGATACGGTGATAAAAGGGAAAACTGAAGCGTATGCGACGGTGACTGTCACACGTAAAGGCAAAAAAATCGGTTCAAAAAAGGCGAACAGCAAAGGTGAATTCAAAGTGAAGATTAAGAAACAAAAAGCCAACTCTGTCCTCACGATATCAGCCAAAGACAAAGCCGGAAACAAAAGCAAGATGACAAAAGTGACTGTGAAAAAATATAAAAGAAAATAAGCGTTCCCAAATACAGAGACCAACCAGCTGGTGTAACAACAGCTGGTTGGTCTTTTTCAGGTTCTCCCCGCAATCTCCGATTATGTCCGCTCAATAAAGCATTATGTCCGCTCAATCTCTAATAATGTCCGCCCAAACGGCTAAAACCGCCGCCTATGTCCACTTAATCACGAATGATCTCCGCATTATTAACGGACTCCTCCCAATTCTCTACCCAATGCATGAAAGAAATTTTTTAAAATTGGTTAAACTAACCATAAATTAAAGGAATACCTTATTCACACGTCGAAAGTAATAACTGAAAAAGGGAATTAGATAAAATCTTCAAAAAACAATCACGCGACAGGAGATAAAAGTGAAAAGTAAACTTAAACTACTCATAACGATTATGCTGAAAGTCACATCAATTGTGATTTATCGATTAATGTGTATTTTATTTGCGTTTAAGAAAAATCGGGTGGTCTTTATGACACCGCGCCATTCCGAGTTAAAAGACAATCTCTATTATTTGTATAAGGAAATTGTAGCTGAGAAACCGGACCTTGAATATGTAATTTTAACAACCGAAAACCGCAAATTGGTTAAGCCCATTCGGCAATTAATGAAAGAATACTACTATTTAGCAACATCTAAAATATTTATTCTAGATGATTATTATTTGCCATTATATTTCATTCGTGTGCGAAAAGAGACAAAAGTGGTTCAACTTTGGCATGCATCGGGTCCTTTAAAGCGTGTTGGCTATAGTTTGAGAGGGCATCCCGATGGTCCGAACGAAAGTTATATTAAAGTAGTTCCGATTCACAGCAATTATGACGTAGTTGTCGTTAATTCAGATTCAGAAATCGATTACTATGAAGAAGCTTTTGGGATGGATAGGAAGAAAATTCACGCAATCGGTTCACCAAGAACGGACATCCTTTTTGCAAATGTACACGACATTACAAAAAAACATCAATTTCTGACAAAACATCCGCAGTTCGAAAATAAAGAACTCATTCTTTACGCGCCAACATTTAGAGGGAAAAGTACCGATCCTGCTCCATACATTCCGCAACTAGATATACAAAAACTAGTTCCACATCTTCGAGCAAAAAACAAGGTTTTACTATTAAACCTGCACCCTTATATGAATGAAAACGAAGAATACATGAAAAACATAGACGCAAATACAGTGTTCTGGAACCGCAACGAATACACAATCGAAGAACTTCTCATGATATCTGACGCGCTAATATCGGATTACTCATCCGTCATTTATGATTTTGCAATTCTAGAAAAACCAATCGCGTTGTTTTGCTATGATTACGAGAAATACAACAAACAAAGAGGTTTTTATGTCGACATTAAGCAATTGCTGCCTGCCACTTATTTTGAAAAAGAGAGCGAATTAGTCGATTGGATTATTTCGGATGACAAAGACACAGCCGAAGTAAGGCGATTAAAAGAGAAAAACTTCAAATACCAGGATGGACAATCATCAAAGAGAATCATCCAGTCGATTTTTCAGTAAAATTGACTCAATAATTCTCTGGGTAAATGAAATGGGGGAAAGATTTTTGTTTAATCCAGATTATTATCTTGACACGTCTCAATATCCTTTAAAACTAGTAAGCATTAAATGGGAACGCGTTCAGCTTTACCTGACATTATCACTGGGACAAGCGCCTTCAGACACCTTAGATTTTTACTTATTTCACCCGCAAACGGAAAGAACTGTTTATTTTCGACAAGTTAAGCAGAACGGCGAGTTTGTTCACTTACGCATTAATCTTTCAGTCGCTTGGGAAAATCAAAAACCCGTACCTTCTGGACGATGGGTGATTGTTGTAAAAGATCGATCCACCGAAGACGTATCAATCGCGACAACCGCGACTTCACTCATAGACTTCGTCACGACAGACCGTGATCATAATATGAACCATTACCGAAAAGTCTTCAATCCACATTCCGAAAACTATTATAGTGTTCGTCCGATGGCCAACGATGGGAATAAATTATTCTATCTCGCAATCTATAACAAAGGCGAACATTTAAGAACACCACGTGAAATTTCTCGGGAAATATATCGAAAAAAACGGAATGAACGGAGCTTGAGGTTCCGACAAAAAATATTCGATTTAATCTACAAAATGTCTGGCCGACTTGTGGGAATAAAAAACAGGCAAATCCTTTTCACATCGGATTCAAGAGCAGTAATCGGAGGGAATTTGAAGTTCGTTTACGATAAAATAATCGAACGAAAATTAGATGAAAAGTTCGAAATGAAAATGATGTTTAAAGAAAACATTACGAGGCGACGAAATTTCCTTGATAAGTTCAAGCTACCTTATTATCTTGCTACATCGAAAACTATCCTGTTAGATGATTTTCACCCGATGCTTTATAACGTTGAATTTGATAAGTCGCAAAACATCATCCAGCTATGGCATGCATCGGGACCTTTTAAAACTGTCGGGTATTCACGAGTGGGCAAACCGGGGGGGCCGACTATCAATGCCAACTCTCATAAAATTTACACAAGTGCGATCGTCGCTTCGGAACATTCGATTCCATTTTATGCAGAAGCCTTTGGCATGGCAGAAGCTGATGTCTACCCGACCGGAATACCAAGAATTGATCCTTTCTTCGACGAGGCATATAAAGAGAAGATTAGAAATAAAATGTACAAGGCATTTCCGAAAGCAAAGAACGCTAACGTCATTTTATTCGCACCAACCTTTCGGGGAAGTGGACCAAAAACAGCCTATTATCCGCTGTACCAACTCCATCTTGAAAGTCTTGCGAACTATGCTCGAGAAAATAACTCAGTCATTATCTTCAAACTGCACCCGTTCGTCCGGGAGAAAATTGAAATTCCCGAACAATATGAAGATGTATTCATTGATGCTTTTAATTACCGGGAAATAAATGATATTTTACTAATTTCAGATGTTCTCATTACGGATTATTCATCGGTCGTTTTCGAATACTCATTATTGAATAAACCAATGATTTTCTACGCATTTGATTTCCACCAATATATTTCAAGTCGTGATTTTTATGAAGGGTTTCAAGACTTTGTCCCGGGAAAAATCGTCATGAATTTCAATGAGCTCATGAAAGCATTAGTAGAACAAGATTACGAGATGGATAAAGTACAACAATTTCGGGATAAGTATTTTAAATACCAAGATTCAAATTCGACTGACCGTGTCATTGATTGGTTGATTTTAGACAAGTTTCCGGAAGAAATACCGCGGGGACCTAGACAAAAGCTTCTATAGGGAAAATAAAAAGGGGTGGACATATGATTTCATTAGTTCTGTTATCCAGTGGATCAGGTTCGAGAATGGAAAATAGTGTTCCGAAGCAATATTTAAGCTTGGGCGGCAAACCGATTATTATTCACACATTGGAACGATTAGCCAAGGTGAAAGAAATTAGTGAAGTGGTGATCTGTTGCACGGAAGAGTATATGGAACATATCGCGCGACTAATCAAAAACCATTGCCCGCAGTTGAATTACAAGCTAGTCAAAGGGGGTAAAACACGACAAGAATCGACTTGGAATGGCATACAAGTTTGTGAGAATGGTAGTGTCATGATTCACGAAGCAGCACGACCTTTTGTGAAAATTAATGAATTCGAACGACTAGCACTTGAAGAAAGTGAAAACGCGATTTACGGCGTTGAAATTCCATTTACTGTATTAAAAGGCAATGGCCAAATTGACGAAACATTAGATCGCGAGGAACTCGTGAATGTGCAACTGCCTCAAAAGTTTAATAGAGATAAATTACTAGACGCGTTTGAACAAGCTCATGCTAATAACAAGAAATTTACCGAAGACGCAAGTCTCTTTTTCGAATACTATCCAAATGATGCCGTAAAGATACTAGAAGGCACAGTTCACAATATGAAAATAACGTATCCAATCGACTTAGTGATAGGGGAAACCATTTACCGCGAATACGTATTGGGGAGTGAGACGAATTGACAACAGCTATCGTGACGGGGGCAAGCCGTGGAATTGGTCGAGCTGCGGCAATTGAAATGAGTAACAATCCAGAGGTAGATAATATTGTATTAATCGCTCGAGATGAAGTGAAACTTTCAGAAAC
This sequence comes from Sporosarcina jiandibaonis, assembly GCF_013184495.1. Taxonomy (GTDB): domain Bacteria; phylum Bacillota; class Bacilli; order Bacillales_A; family Planococcaceae; genus Sporosarcina; species Sporosarcina jiandibaonis. The sequence continues at coordinate 184,681 of NZ_JAAOIY010000004.1, forward strand.
GATAGGTTTATTAAATCCACGGGTACGCGCGCGTGCGATTGTCTATGATTTTTCATCACAGGAAGGAATTCCGAGTATGGTGAAAGAAATATACGATGAATTCGGATCAATCGATTGGCTATTAAACATAGCAGGTTATACAGATCCCAAATCACTCCTAGATACAACACTAGATAGCATGGAAATAACCTATAAAATCAACGTCTTTTCATTAGTCGAAATGACGAAAGAATGCGTAAAGTATATGAAGCAAAACGAGCAATCGAAAATATTGAATGTTGCTTCAACAGCAGGCATGACGCCGCGACCCGGTTGGCTTTCTTACGCATCATCCAAATCGGCAGTCATCAGCATATCAGAAACGCTCGCTCAGGAACTATCGGAATATAATATCCTCGTATATTGTATCTCTCCGGGGCGCGCCGCAACCGATTTACGAAAAAAGTTAGCACCCGAAGAAGATCCAACAACCATCATGCAACCGGCGCACGTCGCCAAAGTAATCGGCAACCTCATGCGAATGTCCGAACACTGTCTGGACGGACAGAATATGGTTGTAAGGAAACAAGTGAAATAAACGCAACACGCCCAATGTAAAATTACACATAGGGCGTGTTTTATTTTGCCAAGGAGTTAGTTAAGCGATTCATAAGCTCAGGGAAGACGGTTGAAATCGCCAAAAAGGCCATTTCACCTAGTATAGGGAAACAGCCTTACTGTCTATAAGATTATTTTACTTTCGTAGTAACCTTTTTCGTATTCTTGGCTTTGTCAGAAACAGTTACAGTGATTGTTGTGTTTTTCTTTTGACGCTTGATGGCGATTTTAAAATCACCTTTAGCGTTTGCTGTACCGGAACCAATGGTTGTTTTGCCAACCTTGAAAGTAAGTTTCGCTCCCGCTTCTGTTTTACCTGTAGCAGTTTTGGTAGTGGAGTAGATGTTTTTCAAGGTGAGGCTCGGTGCAGTCTTATCGGCAACAGTGACGGTTGTGGCTTTACTGACATTGCCTGAAGCATCTTTGGCAGTGAATGTCAATTTCGTTCCAGCTTTAACAGATTTGATGGTTAGCTTAAATTTACCTGATTTATCAACTTTAGGCGAACCCAGTGTTTTTTTGCCGTTCTTTACTGTAACGGTGGAATTCGCTTCGGCCTTGCCGGATACTGATTTATCATTGTCATCAACAGCGTTCACTTTCGGTGCGCCTGGTGCAGTCTTATCCTTTACAGTAACGGTTGTGGCTTTACTTACATTACCAGCTTCATCCGTTGCAGTTGCAGTGATCTTGGAACCGGCTTTAATCTTTTTAATAGTCAACTTGAAATTGCCGCTGCTATTTGCTTTTGGCTTGCCTAATACAGTGCTACCGTTTTTGATGGTAACAGTTGAATTTTTCTCCGCTATACCAGAGATAGAAGTATCATTATCATCAATTGCATTAACGGTAGGGGCAGAAGGGGCTTTAGTATCTAGCATCTGTGCCATAAGCAGATAAAGCTCATTGCTTCCAAGCTCATAATAATCCATTGCAAGGATATAGTAATCACCAGGCTTTACAGGCACAATTTGAAAATAGATACCGTTCTCGTCCTCGTATTCATATACTTCCGGCTCAACATAATCCAAGTTGGAATCAAATACGCCATAAGCAAGCCCCATATATGGATACTCGTCAAGTGTTGCGCCAAAAACAACCATGTAATCAGTGGATGTAGCCTTTACCTTATAAAGGTCAATATCTTCTTCCCATTGGAAAGCACCCACCATGCCTTTGTTCATTGGAAGGCTATTCGCTTCCTCTATATAATCATTCGGTTCTGTTTCATAAAGGATATCACTCTCTGCAGTCTTGTTGTAAGAAAAGCCGCTTACTCCGTTTTTATTGAGGGTTTGAGGTATTTGAGGTAGTTTAAAATGATCAGGGTTAAAGTTACGAAAATCCTTACTCGACTCTTCTGTGCCTGGTAATTCAATTTTATTCTTCAATGGATCAAGAGAATTGGCAAAAACACTTCCAGAGAAAGCAGTGGTCATCAATAGGGCAGATGCTACAACACTAATAATTTTCTTTTTCAATTCAAATCTTCCTCTCACTCTTTATTAGGGCATTAAGTAGAATTATATGTTCCAATATATAATGAACATGTCTATCAATAAAAATATTTATAATTCTTCTTTTCCGATTTGCAAACGTTGATGCATAAGCATTTTAAAAACCGCTAATTCATTTGCGAATTAGCGGTCTACTTTTTACTTTAATTTGTATTTTATATCACTAACAATTATTTCGAAAACCTCTCCCTAACCACATTCACTAAAAACAACGGAATTTGCATCATCCGCTTAGCCCTCGTAGGTTGCGTAACCAGGCGATAGAGCCACTCCAAGTTATTGCTTGTCCAGAACTTAGGGGCACGCTTCACATTCCCCGAAAGGACGTCAAAGCTTCCACCGACACCGACCAATACCGATGTTGGGAATAAATCCTTGTACTTCGCAATCCAACGTTCTTGAAGCGGGGCACCCATCGCAACGAAAACAAAATCGGGTTTAGTTTCGGCAATTTCATTTGCAACTAACGGCCCTTTATTCGTATAGCCGTCCATGAAGCCCGCCACTTTCAACCCGCGATATTCAGCCTTCGCATTTTTCGCAGCTTGTTCGGCAACACCCGGTTTGGCTCCGAAAAAGTAGACTGTTTTACCATGCCAATTCGCATACGCTAAGAAATCATGCATCAACTCATATCCGGGCAACTTCTCGCGGAGGGGGACCCCCAGTATCTTCGATGCAATCAAGACGCCAATTCCGTCAGCCAGAACATAATCCGCGGACTTGATCACTTCTTTATAAGAAGTAGAACTTTTGGTCAGCATAATGATTTCGGGATTTGCCGTAACGAAAAACAAGTTCCCTTCAGGTGATTGGAAATGCTCATCTATCCCTTTGAGTAATTCCAATTTATTTATATTTGTAATCGGGATATCCAATATCTTTATTTCATCCATCGTGAAGATCTCCTTTTAAGGAAAGTAATAAGCTCCTTATAGTTATAACATACATATGCCTATTGAATCTAGATAATATAGGAAAGAGAAAAAGTGATAGTAACTATTTTCTAGGATACTTAATACATATCTTATTATCGTGATCTTAACTACATTAGATAGAAGCCTTGATAAAAAGCATCATAATAATAAGGTTAGGCCAATTACTATATAGATTAATAGTTAGGGAATGTTCAACCAGGAGTGGGTTACCGCGAGGGGAATCATGATTTTTTAGAAAGAAACAATAGAAATTATGCAATGCTTTACTTTTTTAGTAAGACGATAAAAAAAGACGTACCCAAAATCGCTATGTGGATACATCTTTCGTATTTTTGAATTAAATCAATCTAATTTTCATTTTCATCTTCAACCCCAGTCGTATCATTCGGTTCTTTATCGGCAGTTGTTGCAAGTTCATTCATTTGTTTGAGCGCTTGTTCATAAATCGCATTCAAAGTGGCAGAAATCTCGGCTTGTTCATCGCTATTATCAAAGCTCATATTCATGAGTAGCTCATCCGCATAACTACGTAACCCCTCAACCCGAAGCTCAATTTCATCCTGCGTAAATTGAGCTAGCTCGTCTTCAGCATGCTGAATTTCCGCTTGCAACCCTTTCTTCAATTCCACCATCAGTAACTCTTTTTCATTTGTAATAGCCTTATCAATTTGGTTAATCGATTCCGTCTTTTTACTATTGAACCAATTAGTCAATAAACTATTGATATCTTGACCGGCAAAAGCAGATTTCACACCACTGCCAATACTAATACTTAAAAATAAGGCCCCAACAACAATCAATATTCTTTTGAACGCAAGCCTTATTTGAAAAATTTTGAGTTTATCTCTCATAGGTATTCCTCCATTTAAAAGAATAAGGACCCCGGAATAGGAGGTCCTTATTTCGCATGAGTGATTGTTAAATTCCATTAACTAAATCTTGCATCGCCTTTTTGGCCTCGCTTTCCAGTTTTTCAGCTAGTTCTTTAATGGCAACACGATGCACACTCACTATTTGCTGCTGGGCTTCACTGAAAGTTATACGAAGTGCATCGATTTTGCTATCAATTTTTAACATAATCTCTTCAGTAGTAGTGGCTGATTTCTGTTGCAATGAAGTTAGTATTTCAGATTTTGCGCCCTCAATTGCATTCTCTAGATCATTAAGTGCACTACTTTTTGAAGCATTAAGTTCATCAGTTAAAGTTTTACGAGCGGTGCTTGCTTCAGCGTTTAATTGCCTTCTCATATATCCATCATTTTTAAATTCAGCAGTGGCCTCGTTTAATCGAGTCTCTGCATCTGATTTAAGCTTCCCGAATTCAGAGTCCATATACCTTTCGATCTCTTTTTTCGTATTACTAATTGAGTCAATATGTTCAGTAGCTGCTGTCTCGATACCGTCTTTAGCTTTTCCAGTTTCACTTATTCCAGTATCCTGAATGGTTGTTACGCCTTCAGATATTAGCCCATTAAATTCATTGTGGAAACTGTCCATTTCATCAGATAAGTACGCTTTAACATCTTTTTCAACAACTACCTTTGTTGGATTAAACTGTGCATCAAACCACGTTCTTAATTTTGCTCCAGCATCTGAAGCACCAAATGCAACCGAAGCCCCCGATACTAATACAAATGCTGCCGCGATTGCGGTTACCTTACTTTTCATTGATTTTAACATTGTAATTTCCCCTTTATGTGCTATATTTTTGAAATTTGCCCGTAAACCTCAAGTCAGTGATATTTAATCGCCTAGAATTTCTACCAACATAGTTGTAACATCCTGCTCGATTTCATCTCCAATATTCCTGCTTTTAACAAACGCATCGAAACCTTCTTTTTCTAAGTCAGTTACGGTTTGATTGACTTGTTCCTTCATTCCTGATACTACTACTTCGATATAGGCTTTTGATTCTTCTAACTGTTTGTTGCGAGACTCTTCAATTGCAGTAGTAGCATCTTGTCTAGTTTCTACAATGAAAACATCTAGCAGCTTAAAGGTTGTCCAAACATCAGTCTCTACAGTTGAACTTATTACTTCATCCTCCTTTTGAGAAGTGTCGTAATACCAATTTGAAAGAGTGGAAGTTGCTTGGACGTTTGCGTAAACAAATCCCAAACATAATATGACAGGGATTAGTAGTGACATACCGAGCCTGTTTTTTATAAAAACCACTCCCTCCGAGGTTCTGTTAGGCTTTTCTACTACTTAAAGTATAAAAGATTTTTAGTTTCATTTCGTCACTCCGAAGTGGCATAGGAAAGTATCTAACGTCTACTTTCCTATGCCACTTTCGTTTACTATTTCCATTTTATTGATGGAAATTAAAGCTCTACATATGAAGATTGTAGAATGCATAACTGTTCTAGTACTTTGTTAAAACATTTCCAAATAGAAATCTGCTATACTATTCATATATATTTACGAAACAAAAAAAGTACCCAAACGTCTGTAAGAATAGGGAATACACGTAGAATCGAGTTGAGAAAATGAACAATAAAAGAACCCTTTTAAAAGGCATCATATTACTATTATTAATCGCGGTTTTAGTCGGCCTTTTGGGTCAAATCGGACAAATTAAAACTGCTTCTGAGCCTGGCTTAAAGCCGGATTCCTTCAGTAAAATAGCTTTAGAAGGCATGGAAATCGATAAAGAATCGATTCCGGAAGAGGAACCGGTTGGAGAAGTAGAGGATGAGGCAGAAGAGGTAGAAGAGGCAGAGAAGATAGAAAAAATAGAAGTCCCGGTTGCCCCTGAACCAGATTTGTCGTCAACCATCGCGAATGCCAAATCTTATGTCTACACGATCGATTCCGATTTACAGCAAGGTTCCGGCTTTCTGTTCAACACAAAAGGCGACATCGTAACAAACGCCCATGTTGCGAAAGATGCAGCATACATAACAGTCACAAATAGCAATGGGCAACAATTTAACGGACAAATCATCGGGATTTCAGACACAATTGACATTGCACTTATCCGAGTTCATGATTTAGCAGGGAAGCAACCGATGGAAATGGAGCTGTCGAGAGTTCCCGTCGGCACGAAAGTCTTTGCGTTGGGCAGTCCCGAAAACATCGCCAACACGTCAACGGAAGGAAAGATTACTAGCTTCGGAAAAAGTTTCTTCGATGACTACGATTACAAAAATCTTTACGAAATGGACGCGACGATTAAACAAGGCTCCAGCGGAGGACCATTAATCGATGCGGGCACAGACCGGATTATCGGCATCAATTCGCTAATCCTTGAAAATAATCCTAGCATTGGCTACGCGATTCCCATATACACGGTCATCGACCAACTAAACAAATGGGCATCCAGCGCGAAGGATGTCGTCGAGGAACAAGAAGACATTACAATCGAAGGCGCCTATTTGGATGATGAATTGCTCAGAAGCTTCATCAACAGTTATTATGAATTAATCCCTTACTCACTCAACGATAAAAAGCTAGAATACTATTGGACATATTTATTGCCAGGAAGTCAGGCTGCAAAAGAAGGCGTTCGACAAGTACAAGAATTATTTAGCGAACATAGAGTCTTTGAAGCAGTAAAATCGACAATCACAAGCGTTGAAATCGGCGAGACTGAAGCAATTGTAAAAGCGAATGCAACATTTACTTTCCACGACAAGGAAATTGATGAAGTCAAAACAATCGACTACGCGGCAACATTTACAGTCGTCATAGACGAGTACGGCGATTACGCAATTAAAAATATTGAACAATAAAAAATGCACAGTCGAGAAAAATCGACTGTGCATTTCTATTTAGAAGCTTCTAAAACTATGGAAGTACTTGCTCCAATAAGGATCGCTCAAACTACGAACGTGTACATTTTTTCCGCCAGAATGAATGAACTGGTTATTTCCGATGTAAATCCCAACATGCGAAATACCTGCGCGGTACGTCCCTGCGAAGAATACTAAATCGCCTGGTTGTGGATTCGAAACTTTTGTTGTTGCTGCAAATTGACCAGTTGTAGCACGTGGAACGCTTTTTCCAGCTTGCTTGAATACATATTGAACATATCCACTGCAGTCAAAACCGCTTGTCGTCGATCCACCATAGCGGTAAGGTATACCACGAAGTTTCATTGCATTTGCAATTAGATCAGATGAAAAACTAGTGTTTGACGCTTTTTTCGTTTTTGTAGCAGTTGTTGTCGCTTTCGCTTTGGTTGTCGCCTTTGCTTTTGCAGTAGATGCTTTCGCCAATAAATCACCGGAAACCCAACCAGTCTTGCCATTTGCGTTTACTCTGTACCAAGTTGTTTTACCAACTTTCTTCTGAGCAGTAGCAGTAACTTTTGTTCCTTTTTTAGCTAGAGTAACAATTTTATTATTTGTTCCCGCATTCGAGCGGATATTTGAATTGTATTTTGTTGTGAATGAACCGCTAGCAGCTTTAGCAGTCGCTTTCGGAGCCGCTTTTTTTGCTGGCGCTTTAGCCGGTGCTTTCTTTGCTACAGTTTTCGCTGGTGTAAGCAGTGTACTTAGAACCCAACCTGATTTTCCGCTAACGCTAACTTTATACCAAGTTTCTTTCCCGACTCTTTTCTGATGAGTCGCCTTAGCAGTCGATCCTTTTTTCGCTGTAATAACAATTTTGTTCTTTGTTCCCGCATCGGTGCGGACATTCGTATTATACTTTAATTTGAAACTACCAGATTTAGCAGTTGCTTTAGTAGATGAAACTTTCGTCACTGTCTCGTATGTGTAAGAAGATTCAGTCTTAATGCTTGCTTGTCCAACATTCTCAGAGGCTTGTGCGTCGATAGTAGCGGTCGTTAATAGAATTGATGCCGCGGTTACTAATGAAATGACAACTTTTCTCATTATTTATCCCCTAACTAAGTTTTTTTATATTCTATATAGTCCTAAACTTACGGTTAATTTTTCCTACTTATCACTTTATAGGTAATTAAACCAAATAACAACGTCATTTCAATTACAGATATATTACAGTTATATTACAAAAGACGATTTTTGGAATAAAGTGCGGAGAGAGTAGTTGAATTAGCCCAACCCCTATGAGTTGTCCGCGCAATTACTTATAATATCCTCCCAATCTCTCAAATCCGTCGATTATGTCAGCTGAATGACAAAAGATATCCTCCCAATTTCGTCGGGCCCCCACGATGTCCGCGCAATCGTTAATTATGTCCTCTTAATCTCCTAAATTCGCCGATTATATTCGCTCAATCACAAAAGATATCCTCCCAATTTCCCCCGGCCTGCATGATGTCCGCGCAATTACTAATTATGTCCTCTCAATCTCTCAAATCCACTAATTATGTCCGCTCAATCACAAAAGATGTCCTCCCAATTTCCCCCGGCTCCCATGCTGTCAACGCTATCCAATAAAATGTCCTTGCAACGGTGGTTTCCGTTATTATTTATAACCAGTTAAAAGGAAAATCACGGCATTCTTATTCATTTTTGAAAGTGATATCTATATAGTTAGAAGAGTTTTAGGAAAACATTAAATTCTTGTGTTATTTAATGCAATGCTAACTTATACTAGTAAATAGAGCTATAAGAGGTTTGACCGAACCCCTACTACTCAAAGAGGAGAATGTATAATGAAAAGTTTATTAATAGGGGCGGCTAATTGCATTTGTGCAATGCTGCTAACTCTAGCTTTAATTCCTAACTTTGTTACAGCAGCAGAAAATGCCGATGATTCGTTTACACAACTTACAGAGGTACCAGCGGGATATGTAGGAATTTACAACCCGTCAGATTTAGATAATATCAGGAATAACTATAGTGGGAAATACATCCTAATGAACGATATTAATCTCTCGGATGCCATTACAGTGGGTGGAGAATTCTATCGGGAAGGTGCTGGATGGAACCCGATTGGTACCGAGAGCCTTCCTTTTAGCGGAGTGTTGGATGGCAATGGTTATAAAATAATCGGTTTGAAGATAGACATATTAACAGAAAGCAAAGTCTATGCTGGATTAATCGGGTATGCCAGAAGTGCTGAAGTGAAGAACCTTGGAATGGTTAATGGGGAAATTAAAGTAGAGAACACCTCAATCGATTCATCCACAGCTGAAGCGGTCGTGGGCGGGATTATTGGCTTTGGCTACAATATTGATATCACAAATTCTTACAATGAAAATCCCGTGTATGCATTTTCAAACATTTCAAGTTACGCGGGGGGAATTGTTGGTTCGATTGATTCCCGATCAGCTACTCCTTCCAAAATATCCAGCAGCCATAATCGTGCTGTGATTAAAGGGAAAACCGCGACTGGGGGAATAGTGGGAAAAGCCTACTATACTAGTATCACTAACTCATTTAATGATGCTGAGATTAATAAAGAGAACGAACATGGTCAGATTTCCGGTGGAATTGCCGGTGCGATTAGCAATTCTTCTATCAATGAAAGCTATAATACAGGAGATATAACATACGGTGCCTCTTCAAAATCGGGAGGTGGAATTGTCGGCACTGCATCCGCGTCAACCCTAAACAATATTTCAAACCGTGGGAGTGTGTCTAGTACTGTTCAGTACGGGATAGGTGGGGGGATTGCTGGTGCAATATCGAGCAATACGAAGATTTTAAAAGCTAATAATTCAGGAGACGTAAGTAACTTGTCCTATGCAGGCGGAATTGCAGGTCATGCTTCTAACTCCATGACAGTTGAAGCATATAATTCAGGAGATATTAATGGAAATACCTCAGGAGGTATCTATGGATATTCATCAACTTCCCATGTCAAAGACAGTTTCAACTTAGGAAAAATAGATGGCAGATACTATACCGGAGGAATCGTTGGCCAAGGAACTGATTCGACAATTCAAACTACCTACAATGCAGGTAGAGTAAACGGCTCACTGACATACGGTTCCCATGGCCAGGTTGTTGGTCTATTTACAGGAACTGTCGCCAATAGTTATTATTGGATCAATTCGGGCACTGCTGTAGGCACAAAATTATCTGATCAAGAAGAAATGAAGCAGCAAGCTAGTTTCGAGGGCTTTGATTTTGGTGCAATTTGGACAATGGATGGTAAAAATTCCTACCCGTTCCCCAAGTTACGGGGCCAGGAAGTTTATACTGGAAAAGAACATAATATAGCAATTAAAATGAAGTCTGACCCCGAAAAAACTGTCTATGCCAGGGGCGAACCAATTGATTTAACTGGAGCTGTAATTACAACTTTAACCAACTGGGGAAATGAAGCTGACGTTGACGTGACGCAGAGCATGATCCCTAGAGATGCTACAAATTATATTGGTAATCCCTCAGTATCTGTCCGTTTTGAAGGGTTGCACACATCATTTCGAATTATTGTGAAAGAACCCTATACGGTCACATTTAAAGATGACAATGGAACAATATTAAAAACTGAGCGAGTATTGAAAGGGGATTCGGCAAACCCACCGTATTCTCCTACTAGGGAAGGCCACATTTTTACCGGTTGGGATAAGGATTTCAGTAACATATCAGCAAACTTAACGGTAACAGCCCAATATAAAGCGCATAGTTATTCCGTGACCTTTCAAACTTATGATGGTAAAACGATTGAAACTAAGTCTGTTTATCATGGGGATTCAGTAGAACCCCCGGAAGCGCCAATTAGAATCGGATATACTTTCTCTGGATGGGATCATCTCCTTCACTATATAACATCAGATATTATCGTGAAAGCAAACTACCATGAATCAAGTTATCGGGTTATTTTTAAGGACTATAACGGTAAGGAATTATCTAACTATCATGTAATGCACGGGTCATCAGCTTTTGCACCTAATCCGCCACCGGTAAGAACAGGTTATACATTTATCGGCTGGGATAAAAATTTCTCATCAGTAACGACCGACCTGATAATTACGGCACAGTATAAAATAAAAACTTACACCGTCACCTATAAAAACGGTTCAACTACTTTGAAATCAGTAAAGGCCAATTACAACACGAAGGTAGCTTCGTACAAACCGAAAAAATCGGGCTACACTTTTATCGGTTGGTATCATGACACTAAACTTACTAAAAAGTTTAGTTCTGATGAAAAAATCAAAGCAAATAAGACCCTGTACGCGAAATTTGTGAAGAACACTGCAACTCCGAAAAGTACCAGCGCTTCTTCGGCTGGCTATAACAAGACCAAGGTATCTTGGACAAAAGTATCTGGCGCAGCTGGATATGAGATTTATCGAGCTACTTCCAAAAGTGGAACTTACACTAAAATCGCAACAATCGCAGGTGGTTCTAAAGTCAGCTATACAAACAGTGGCTTGAGCACCGGAAAAACTTATTATTATAAAATTAGAGCTTACCGAACAGTAGACAAAGTCAAAGTATATAGTTCATACACACCTATTAAAAGTGCGAAACCAGTATTAGCAACACCGAGCAGGAGCGCAATTGCCAAAGTGAGCAGATCATCTGTTAAATTTTCATGGAATAAGGTGGGAGAAGCAAGTGGTTATGAGGTGTATCGAGCAACGTCAAAATCGGGGAAATATACGAAAGTCAAAACTATAACAAGCAATTCTACACTAAGCTACACCAATAAAAGTCTCTCAAGAGGCAAAATTTACTACTACAAAGTACGTGCCTACAGAATCGTGAACGGGACAAAAAGGTACAGTTCTTATTCAACAGTCAGAGGTTTGAAGTTATGATGGAAATGCTGGTATAAGGAATAACAGTAAAAAAATCACAATAAGATTTCGAAGGCTGTCTTGAGTAAATCCAACAAGACTACAAAACTTATATATGAGTTAAGAAGGGATGCCTCGGCATCCCTTTTCCTTATTGCCCTTTTGACAGCACCTAATAATTACAGCGAAACACTAATAGATTATTTCACGCTAATCAACAACTCGATCTCAAATCGAGAATGTCGCGAATTTCTACAACTGAAAAACAAAGATGCTGCCCGTTACGCCATAAAATCGCTTCCTTTGAATAAAACCGGAAATTCCGTAGCGACCAGATACATGTGGCCAAAAAATCTCCCTCTGTAAAATCGATAAAAAACCAAAAGCTAAAGACTAGAAGAAAAGGGATGCCGCTGGCATCCCTTTTCAAGTGCCTTTAAAAGCTAATCACAAAAAACTACCCACCCCAACAATTCCATGCGATAATCATCCTACAACCTTTGAAAGGAGCCACACAATGCCATCCATAATAAAATCAATAAAACAACAACTAGAATCCCTATCCGCCGCCGAAAAACAAATCGCCAAATACGTCATTCAAAACCCAGACCTGATCCCGAACATGACAACAAAAGAACTTTCCACCAAAACCGGCGTATCAGAAGCGAGCATCGTCCGTTTCTGCAAATCGATCGGAATGGGGAGTTTCAAATCGTTCAAACTCGCGCTAGTCAGAGACCTGACAATCGCCGAAATGAATATCACGGACGTCACAAACCTAAAAAAGAACGATTCACCATACGATCTGTTCCAAAAAGTCATCCAAGTTAACAAATTCGCGATCGACTCATGCACCGACTCAATGAACAAAAAAGAACTCGACGCCGCAGTCGCCACAATCAAATCAGCAAAAAAAATCGTCTTCTTCGGAGTAGGTGGATCATCCATCGCAGCAGTAGACGCCCATTACAAATTCACAAGACTCGGCTATCATTCCATCACATCAACAGATTTCCATTACTTGTTGACCGTGATTCCATACCTGCAAAAAGGGGACGTCTTCATCGCCATCAGCACATCAGGTATGACGAAAGATGTCATAGAACTCGCGCAGTTCGCGCAAAAAACAGGCGCAACAGTAATCGCGATAACCAATCTCGATGATAAATCGACTCTACACAGATTAGCGGACATCAACCTCTGTACGCCGAACGTCGAACAAGATTTCAGAATCGGAAGCATCCCATCACGCATGACGCAGCTGACAATAATCGACACCCTATACATGAGTGTTTTCCATCAAATCGGAGCCAAAGTCATCAAACACTACCATGACGCAAGAAAGGAAATGGAACAGTTAAGACGATAATTCGACTAAGTCTTTCTTTCCGCCAAAATGAAATTTAATTTCACGGATAACCAAAACACCATTGACATATAATTTCACAAAGCTACAATAAAACTATAAAGTAGTTTACTAGAGAGGTGATTGAATGCTAGAAAAATTAGCAACCGAAACAAGAAATCCAAACACGATGCAATTAGATGAAATGTCGCCAAAAGAAATTTTGATCGCGATGAACGAAGAAGACAAAACAGTTCCCCAAGCAGTCGAAAATGAAATCGACAGCATCGAAAAAGTAGTGAAAGCAGTCATTAATTCTTTCAACAACGGCGGGCGTTTGATTTATGTAGGCGCAGGAACAAGCGGCCGATTAGGAATCCTCGATGCAGTCGAATGCGTACCAACTTTCGGAGTATCTAAAGACCTCGTCCAAGGTTTTATTGCCGGTGGAATGAAAGCGTTTACAGTCGCCGTGGAAGGCGCCGAAGATAGCGCACCACTAGGCGAGAAAGACATGAAATCAATCAACCTTACAGAAAACGACACGGTCATCGGAATCGCAGCAAGCGGCCGGACGCCTTACGTAATCGGCGCACTAAATTACGCTAAAGAACTAAACGCAACAACAGCAGCCATCTCCTGCAATAAAAACGCAGAAATGAGCAAGCACGCTGACATAGCAATCGAAATCGAAACTGGCTCAGAAGTCTTAACAGGCTCCACAAGACTAAAAGCGGGCACTGCACAAAAACTCGTCCTGAACATGATTTCGACAGCATCCATGATCGGCATCGGAAAAGCGTACGAGAATCTGATGGTGGACGTCCAAGCGACCAATGAAAAATTAATAGAACGCTCCAAACGCATTATCATGGAAGCGACCGGGGTCGACTATGAAACGGCCGCAAGCTATTACGAAAAAGCGCAGCATCATGTAAAAACCGCCATTGTTATGATTCTATTAAAATGTTCATATAATGAAGCAGTCGAAAAACTAACAGAATCAAATGGCTTTGTCCGACAATCAATAAAATAAAATGAAAAGTGGGGGATTGAAGTGAAGAAAGAGGAACGCATGGCCGCCGATATATTCGAACATGTCGGCGGCAAAGAAAACATTCAACGACTATCGCATTGTATGACTCGTCTGCGCTTACTTTTGAAAGACCGTAGTAAAGCGAACATCGACGCACTCAAAAAAGTCGACGGCGTCATGGGCGTCATCGATGACGACACGCTCCAAGTCGTCGTCGGTCCAGGAACAGTCAATAGAGTCGCTGCAGAAATGAGCAAAACGACAGGACTAGCGATTGGCGAAGACGCCGGTCCAGCCGAGGGCGAACTGACATTCAGCGAAAAAGCGGCGCTCGACAACGCGAAACGAAAAGAGAAAAACAAGACGCCATTCAAAATGCTCTTACGCAGAATCGGTAACATCTTCATTCCATTAATCCCAGGTCTTGTCGCATCGGGATTACTGAACGGGGCGGCGAACTTCGCCAAAAACGCGGGCTACGATGCAACAACAACTTGGATGCAAATCCTTCTCGTTCTAGGTAGTGGCGTCTTCATGTACCTGGCCATTTTGGTCGGTTGGAACACGGCGAAAGAATTCGGAGGCACACCGGTACTCGGCGCCATCGCAGGAGCGACATTATTCCATCCGGCGCTCGCAGATATCGTGATTTACGGCGAACCATTAGTCTCCGGTCGCGGCGGATTATTCGGCGTCATTTTCGCAGCATTCCTCATGACCGTAGTCGAAAAACGAGTTCGTAAAGTCATGCCAGCTGCAGTTGACATCATCTTTACACCATTATTAACGCTATTAATCGTCGGATTCTTTTCACTTTATGCAATCATGCCGGTCGCAGGCGTATTATCGGATGCCATCACATCAGGCATCAACTCGATTCTTGACGTAGGCGGAGTCGTCGCGGGTGCAATTCTCGCAGGTTTCTTCTTGCCGCTCGTCATGGCAGGACTTCACCACGGACTAACGCCGATCCATTTGGAATTAATCGAAACGCTAAGTTACACAGCGCTATTACCAATACTAGCAATGGCGGGCGCAGGTCAAGTCGGCGCGGCAATCGCGATCTTCGTGAAAACGAAAAACAAACGCTTACGCAACATCATCAAAGGAGCACTTCCAGTCGGATTCCTCGGAATCGGGGAGCCGCTACTTTACGGGGTAACGCTTCCTCTAGGTCGCCCGTTCATCACAGCTTGTATGGGCGGAGCAGTCGGAGGAGCATTCCAAGCGATGATGAAAGTCGCAGCATCGGGAATCGGCGTATCAGGTATTTCACTAATCCCGCTAATCGCGAACAACCAATACCTGTTCTACTTCATCGGCTTGGTCATCGCGTACACATTCGGATTCATATTCACCTATACGTTTGGGTTCAAGGAAGAAATGTCTGAAGGAATATGAGAGGAGGGGGGCAACCCTCTCTTTTTTAAATTAACAAAGGAGTGACATAAAAATGCTAGGAGTATCAGTATACCTAGGAAACGACATCATAAAAGACTTCGATACATACTTAAACAAAATGCGGGGAGCAGGATTCACATCAATCTTCACATCCCTGCACATCCCAGAAGACGATCCAACAAAATACACAGAACGCTTACGCGCACTAGGGTCAGCCGCCAAACGCAACAACATGGAACTCATGGCCGACATCTCGCCAAAATCCCTCGGCCACCTCGGCTTCACCTGGGAAAACGCCGCCGGACTCCTCGAATGGGGCGTCACAGGACTAAGATTAGACTACGGCATTTCCGAAGAAGCAATGATCAAATTATCCAAGGAAATGAAAATCGCCCTGAACGCCAGCACATTAACAAAAGAAATCCTTGAAAGATTAAAATCAGGCGGTTTGCGAATAAACTCCGTAGAAGCATGGCATAACTTCTACCCGCGACCAGAAACAGGACTCGACAAATCAGAATTCCAAAAAGTAAACAACTGGCTAAAACAAGAAGGGCTAAACGTCATGGCCTTCATCCCGGGAGACGCAGACCTACGAGGACCATTACACAAAGGCTTACCCACACTAGAAGACCATCGACACAGCTCACCATTCGAAGCCTACTTAGACCTAATCACAAATTGCTCAGTCGAAAAAGTCCTAGTCGGAGACCTAAACCTAACCGAAGAAACCCTATCACAATTCACAGCTTACCAAGAAGGGATTCTAAAACTACGAGCAAAACCATTCTCCGCGAATCAACAGCTCTGTGACATACTGTCAACCATCCAAACCAACCGATGGGATGCAGCAAGAGATTGCATCAGATCAATGGAGTCTAGAGAATACGGGTTAATAGGAACTCGCCCAGTGACGCCACTAAATACAGTCGAAAGACCAATTGGATCCATAACAGTTGATAACGAGAAATATGGTCGATACCAAGGCGAGATACAAATCACGAAACGCGATCTCAAAGCAGATGAAAAAGTGAATGTCATCGGCCAAATAATAAAAGAAGACCAACCGCTACTACAATACATACACGGTGGCATGAAATTTCAGATTGAATTTGTTTAATAAAAAAAGGGGTGCCCTAGCATCCCTTTCATTACGATGTCCGCGCAAACCCCAATAATCTACGTCCAATTCCGAAAGATGTCCGCCCAATTCCCACACCCATCAAAAATTCCCCTCAATATCTCCAATCAACTCTCGAATCGCAGCCGGAAAATACCGATGCTTCATATAAGTCAAATATACTGTCCGCGTCAAATTAGAAGAATCCACTTCCTTAATCACAACCCGCGAATCAAGAACATCCTTAGCATAATTCTTTGGAATAAATGCAATCCCCAAATTCTCCTCAACAAGTTTCCACGCCGTTTCAAAACGCTCGATTTCAAACATAATCGTCGGTTCAACGCCCTCAGCTTCAAACGCTTCTAATATGTTAACCCTCGTTTGATAACCCTCTTTAGTGATAATCAAAGGCTCGTCTTTCAAATCTTGAAACGACAAATCCTGCTTCGATGAAAGCTTATTATCCTCATGCATAATCAACAAAAACTTCTCAGTATAAATCGGGATGAATTCGATATCCTCTTCCTCAACGAGTTGATTGGTGATACTTAAATGGGTCTTATAACTTCTAAGTGATTGGATGACATGTTTTTTATTCGTAATTTCTGTAAAACGAATTTTCATCGTCGGATACGACTGTTTAAAGTTTTTAATAACTTTAGGAATCCAATTTTGAGTGGACTCGATAATGCTTAAATGGACCTCGCCTTTACCCGTTGCATTCAACTCGACAATTTCTTTTTCGACAATCGATAATTTTAAAAGTAACTTCTTTGCGCGATCATAAAGAAGTTGACCGCCGTCTGTAATTTGCATAGCACGTGTATTTCGCTCGAAAAGTTGGGTATTTAACTGTTGTTCGAGTGATTTTATGGAAAGACTTAACGTCGGTTGGGAAATATGAAGGATTTTAGCGGCTTTTGTAAAACTATTTTCCTCAACAACCGCCACAAAATATTTCAACTGCTTAAGATCCATGGAAGGACACCTTCTTCTATTTATTAATAAAACCAATGGGTATATAGTTTTTCGATATTAGAAATTATAAATCAAGCTGTTTATAATGTAAAACAACAAGTCATCACACATAAAACGCTTTCAAAGCATTAACATAAAAGGAGGAACAACCATGACAATAGAACTTAACCAAGTTACGACAATATTCTTATCCGTTGCACTTTTCGTCCTAGGAACATTGCTCGTCAAAAGAATAGGACTTTTAAAACGTTTTTGTATTCCGGCTCCAGTAGTAGGGGGGCTATTATTCGCCATTGTCGCGGCAATCCTCAAACAACTGAATTGGGTTGAAGTCACACTGGACACCTCATTACAGGGCATGTTCATGCTCGCATTCTTCACCACGGTTGGAATCGGCGCCAGCTTCAAGTTAGTAAAACTCGGTGGAAAGTTATTAATCATATACTGGCTCGCTTGCGGATTTTTAGCCTTAGCACAAAACGCGATAGCCATTTCACTCGCCAAAGTATTCGACATTCACCCATTACTCGGCGTGATGGCTGGGGCAATTTCTATGGAAGGCGGACACGGAGCAGCAACGGCATTCGGTCAAACAATTGAAGACCTGGGCGTTCCTTCAGCTCTTCCAATCGGGATTGCAGCCGCTACTTTCGGGTTAATCGCTGGTGGACTTATTGGTGGACCAATGGCGAAACATTTAATCACGAAATACAACTTAAAGTCTTCAGAAGACGCTGCTGAACCTACACAAACGGATGAATTAACGAAAAATGAACCAATCAATTCAAATCGCTTTTTCACGCAACTTCTATTAATCACATTCTCGATGGCAGTTGGCTCATACTTAGCGGAACTGTTCTCCACGACAACTGGATTTGTACTACCTAGTTATGTAGGTGCGATGTTTGTCGCAGTGATCGTACGAAACGTCGTAGATAAGATTAACCCTGAAATTGTGGAAATGCGCAGCGTAGAATTAATCGGGGATATCACATTGGGTGTTTTCCTTTCAATGGCGCTTATGAGTATCAAACTCTGGGAACTTACAGGATTGGCGCTTCCGATCTTGGTTATCGTTTTCGTCCAAGCAATCTTCATCGTGCTATTCGGGATTTTCGTTCTCTTCCGTTTGCTCGGAAAATCATTCGACGCGGCAGTTATGGTCGGGGGCTTTGCTGGTCACGGTTTAGGCGCAACGCCAAACGCAATGGCGAATATGGCGGCAATTACAGAGAAATTCGGGCACTCCCGAAAAGCCTATTTAGTCGTACCCATCGTAGGTGCATTCTTAGTCGACGTCTTTGCAATGCCAATCATTATTACGACGATCAATATATTTTCTTAAACTATATAGAATCTCTTATTCCCTCATTAGACGGGGGAGTAGGAGATTTCTTTATTGTTGGCGCTTTTTGAAATAATGTCTTCTCTATCACTCGCAATGTCATCTCAATCCCAGAATGTCGGCGCAATCAACTATAATGTTGTCCCAATCAATAAATTTATCGTCTCTACGACTCATATTCTCGTACAAAATCATGCCCCCTCACACAACTCGAAGTCACCCAGGAAAACTTGGCTTGCCAGGAGAGGCTTTCGCGCTGAAGTTTCCAGCCGTATCATCCTTGCCAATAAAAACGGAGGTGTCAAAACAGCACCGCCAAATTCACCGATAATCTATCTAAAACGGTTATCCATTTTCTTGCGTGAAAATGAAAGAAAACCATCGATATTTTCCGCCAATCAATTAAAAAGTCTTAGCCATGTAATTCAACAACACAGATTGCAATACAATCCGTATCCACTCTGCAACTACTACAAACTAGATCCGAAACTATTAACAAAAGGACAACTCTGTTCAACATGCAACGCCACAATGATTTACTTGAATCACAAAAGCCGCTATTGCAAATGGTGCAAAGAAAAAGAGCCCAACAATTACGGCCAATCAATTCAAGACTGGCTTATGCTAATAGACACCAGCATTTCAAATCGAGAATGCAGAGATTTCCTTCAAATTAACGATAGAAGAGAAGCTCACTACGCACTAAAATCACTAAATCTGATTAAAGAAGGAAAGTCCGTACTACCAGATACTCCTGGCCAAATGGAATCCCCTTTACAATTCGGTAGGGAGGGGATGCCTCGGCATCCCTTTTAATCAGGAAGTCGTCGCAATCTACGAAAATGTTGTCTCAATTAAGCATAATGTCGTTTTAATTCGGGAATGTCGTCTCAATCTATTAAAATGTCAGCGCTATAACCGATAATGTTGTCCCAACCACAAATAACGTCCCAATCCTCGCGGATTCAAAATCTACAAAAAAAGTCCCCATCCGGCAAAGCCGGACGGGGACCACTCACTTATTACAGCTCTAAATGCTCTTTCAACTCACCAGTAATTCCTTGTAATTCCGCATCATTTAAAATGTAATACCAAATACTATCGATAATCTTACCTTGTCCTTTTTCAATATAAAGTTGATCTACTTTACCAGTTGCATCCCGGTAATTCTTCTGAACTTCAATCATCTCATCAAATGTCATATTCGTTTTAACATTATCACCGATTGCACCGAAGATACTCTTATAGTTCAATAAACTACTTACCGATGCGCCTTCACGTAAAACAGCTTGGATGACTTGTTTTTGTCGATCTTGACGTCCAAAGTCACCGCGTGGATCTTCTTTACGCATACGAACAAATGCAAGTGCTTCATTACCATTTAGCGAAATTTGGCCTTTAGAGAATGTGTGGCTTCCGGATTTAAAATCTAGCGTATTGTTGACACTAATACCTCCAACTGCATCGACAATATCTTTAAAGCTTTCCATATTCACTTGAACAACATAATCTATTGGAATATCCAATAGATTCTCTACAGTTGCCATTGACATTTCAATACCACCAAACGCATATGCGTGGTTAATCTTGTCGTTAAAGCCGCGTCCGATAATTTCGGTGTATGTATCACGAGGGATACTGACCATTTTTGTCGATTTTGTTTCAGGGTTAACTGTCATTACGATAATTGTATCTGAACGCCCTCTATCGCCGGCCCGGGCATCAACACCTAGTACGAGCATCGAGAAAGGCTCTTGATTCTTGAATACAACAGGTTCATCACGTTTCTCCGAAATTTCACGGTCAATTGGCTCGTGAATCCCTTTAGCTGTATCTGTTAAACTTTTGAAGACTAAAATTCCATAAACAACCACTACTAAAACAAACACCCCAAGAATTCCTACAATCCATGGCCAAATTCTTTTTTTCTTTCTCTTTTCAATTCTACTCATCTTCTTTGCCCCCATCTATTCTGCTATAAAATAATTTATAAGTGCATTTGCCCAAATTTCAGCGCCGGCACGATTCGGCATACTTTCTTCATCTAAAAAATCAGGTAATTCATCTGAATTTATATCAGGCCACTCGGTCCAATGGTCGATATATGGAATCTTATTATCAATTGCAAATGTCTTTATAGAGTTAACTTCGCCCGGATAATAAATTGCTCGATGGAGAGGTTGTGGAGGATGTAAAACGAGAACTGCATCCTCAACTTCATCTTGTAATCGATTCTTAAACGTTTTTATGTGTTGATGTTGATCTTCAGCGATAATAACGCCATTATTATTCAAAGTGAACGGTTCAAATAGAATAATGTCATAGCCTTTACTGAAATCTATTTCATCATTGAGATTTTCGATGAATAAATCAGAAGATTCATCAAAAGTAACGATAGAAATATTCATAAGATCACTATAGGCGTTTTCAAGGGCTGATTTAAGTTGTTCTGCATACCCCGGATCTCCATGATTCATAACTTCCGAACCTATAATTAAAAAGTCGATCTTTTCTTCAGATTCCAAACGACTCTTAACAACCTCCTGTACTTTTTTATCTGCATTAGCAGATAAGGCTAATAAACGTTCGATATCGTCATCAGGTTCCGACGTTTCTTCGGTTGTTTCGACATTATTTGAAACAGGTGGTGTCGGTGTAGAAACTATTTTTTCAGTATTTCCGCCAACAGAGGAAATTTTTCCTTTCCATTGCATATAGCTACCAACTAATAGTAAAATACAGCCAGTAAGCACTATGAAGGCGAACAGGGTCTTTTTATTCATCATTATCTCCTTTTCTCGCAACTATTAAGTATAATATTAAAGTAGTCCTAATCTATTATCCCATAATTCATAAAAAAATCATATGTCTAATTTAAAAAATTTGTGATATAATGGCGAAGATGTAAAATTAGAGGTAGCTGGTAAAGGAGAACGTATATAGAATGGAAGAAACAATTAGTCTACAAGAGTTATTTAGAACATTGAAGAAACGTTTAGGTCTTATTGCACTGATTACGATTATCGCAGTTACAATTAGTGGTGTCGTAAGTTTTTGGTTACTTACACCAATTTATCAATCATCAACTCAAATCTTAGTCAATCAAACAAAGCAGGAGCAAAACCAATTTAACACACAAGATATCCAAGTGAACTTACAATTAATCAATACATATAATCAGATTATTAAAAGTCCAGCAATCCTAGCTATCGTAAAAGAAGAACTTGATCTTGAACGTTCGGTAAGTGCTTTAAACAATCAAGTAACTGTGAATAGTGCACAGAATTCACAAGTCGTCAATATTTCGGTTCAAGACGAAGATCCGAAAATGGCAGTCGAACTAGCCAATAAAATCGCGACAGTTTTTCAAAGTGAAATTAAAAGATTAATGAATGTCGATAACGTCAACATACTTACGCCAGCAGAACTCGGACCGAACCCGTCACCCGTTAAGCCTGATCCCATGCTAAATATGGCAATTGCAGCTGTAATTGGATTGATGATTGGTGTCGGAATTGCATTCTTACTTGAATATTTGGATACGACTATGAAGACGGAACAAGATATTGAAGATTATTTGGAATTGCCGATATTAGGGCTAATTAGTCCTATTCCAGATGAAGATATTAAAATGTCACAAATAAAAATTACACAAAGAAGACGGAGGGGATAACATGGCTAGAAAAAAACGTGGAAAACAAATAATACAAACAATGGCTCGTAAACTTGTAACGAGTGCTAATCCAAAATCTGTTGTTTCTGAACAATTTCGTACCCTTCGGACGAATATAAACTTTTCGATGCCTGATAAGGAACTGCAAACAATTTTATACACTTCAGCATCACCAGGGGAAGGAAAATCGACAGTTGCAGCGAATACAGCAGTTGTCTTTGCACAAGAAGGCAAACGTGTTCTTTTGATTGATGCTGATATGCGTAAACCGACAGTTCACTATACATTTCATATGACGAATACAATTGGTTTATCAAACCTACTTACGCGTCAAGCAACTTTAGAAGAAGTTATGAAGACAAGTGATATGGAAAACCTGAAAGTTATCACCTGCGGACCGATTCCTCCTAACCCAGCTGAATTGATTGGCTCCCGCACGATGGATAAGGTTATGGAAGAGATGAAGAGTCAGTTCGATATTATAATATTCGATGCACCGCCTGTATTATCAGTGACAGATGGACAAGTGCTCTCCAATAAATGTGAAGGTACCGTGCTAGTAATGAGTGCAGGCCAAACAGAAAAAGAGAGTGTTGTCAAAGCGAAAGAGGCACTTGTTTCTTCGCAGGCGAATATAATAGGTGCTGTATTAAACAACTTTAAATTAGAGAAAGACCATTATTATCAATACTATGGAACAGCTGAGTGAGGGATTGAGTTAGTCTCACTCTTTTTTGTATTTACTATATATTAGGCGGGGGAAAGCCAAAATGCTAGATATGCACACTCATATCATACCGAATGTTGACGATGGGCCGGGTACAATGAATGAATCTATTCAACTTATTGAAATGGCAATTGCTGAAGGGATTACCGATATTATTGCAACATCACATGCATACAGTCCACACTTTAATGTTTCAAAAGAAAAAGTTCTGGAAGGTATAAAACTATTAACGGAAGAAGTTAATATTAGAGAGTTGCCTGTTACTATCCATGCAGGTCAAGAAATTCGTATTCAGGAATTCACGGTTGAAAAACTACGAAATGGTGAAGCTTTGACGTTGGCGGGATCGAAGTACATGTTGCTCGAACTCCCTTCTAGCGGAATACCAGCTTACACAATTAAAATTATCCAAGAAATACTAAATTTAAATAAAGTACCGATTATTGCCCACCCTGAAAGAAATCGAGCAATTGCTGATAAGCCCGCACGTCTCGCAAGACTTATCAATCACGGCGCACTTGCGCAAGTTACTGCGGGAAGTGTCGCAGGACATTTCGGCAAAAACGTGCAGAAATTGTCATTGCAATTGATTGAAGCGAACCTTATTCATACTTATGGTTCAGATGTGCATAATTCGACAACAAGACCATTTTTCTTTGATAAGGGCCTCGATGTTCTGGAAAAGAGAAAACATCATGAAATTGTCGATATTTTACTAGAAAACAATGCGAGAATTTTAACAAATGAAGATTTCATTTTACTTGAGCCTAAAGGACTTGAATATAAGAAGTGGTGGCAATTTATTGGATAATATGGTAAATTAAACTCTGAATTTGACCGTATTGCTTATTTTAAGTTTATGTAATAAGGCATTCATGTTGTCAACTGATTAATTATCTCTCTCTCTCAGAAAGGAGTATACCGGTTGTCAGTGAAAAAAAGAACGACCTATTTAGTTTTCGTCGACTCCTTAATAGTCCTATTCTCTTTATACATAGGCTATTACATGTTACATCCGACCATGAATATATTTATGAGTAAAACGCTACTCTTAAGTGTCGCTACAATTCAAATAGCTCATCATTTCTTTGCATGGCATTACGGACTTTACCGTAAAGCATGGGCGTATGCATCTATTGGAGAATTAAAATCAATCTTCAAGGCGGTAACATTAACCATAGCCGTAGTAGCGGTTGTACAACTTGTTGTCGTGCAAAATATATACATACGTGCATTGGTCTTAACTTGGATGCTACATATTCTTCTTATTGGAGGATCTAGATTATCTTGGCGACTCATGCGTGACACAGTGAACCACCATAACGGCAACGCAACAACAAGAACCATGATTGTCGGAGCTGGAGAAGCAGGTACAATGGTAGCCCGACAATTGCTGAACAATCCTGAATCTGGTATGAAACCTGTCCTTTTCGTCGACGATGACCAAACGAAATGCGGTCTCGAAATATTCGGCATTAAAGTATCTAGCGGGGTTAATAACATACCTGCGTTAGTAGGGGCGAATAATGTTGAAAAAATTGTCATTGCTATTCCATCCTTACCGAAACAAGAGATGGCTGATTTATCGAAGTTATGTATTGAAACAGGAGTTAAAACACAAACAATTCCACGTATCGAAGACTTAATGACGGGAAAAATCTCGGTCAACGATATGCAAGACGTTCAAATCGAGGACTTACTAGGTCGAGACGAAGTACAACTTGATTTAAAAGCCATTGCGGATAAGCTTACGAATAAAACCATCCTTGTCACAGGGGCGGGCGGTTCAATCGGTTCTGAAATCTGTCGTCAAGTAAGTGTATTCCGTCCAAAACGTTTAATTTTATTGGGGCACGGTGAAAGTTCAATCTATACCATAGACATGGAATTACGCCAAAAGGTTTCGAAGGAAACAGAAATCATTCCAATTATTGCAGATGTTAAAGATAGGAATCGTATATATGATATTGTAAGTGAATATAAACCGGATGTTATGTATCACGCTGCGGCGCATAAACACGTTCCTTTAATGGAAGCAAACCCAATGGAAGCTGTGAAAAACAATATTTTCGGTACGAAAAACGTTGCGGAAGCGGCGGATGTATTCGGAGTGCCTTACTTTGTTTTAGTTTCTACAGATAAAGCTGTTAACCCGCCGAACGTTATGGGTGCGACAAAACGTTTTGCAGAGATGATTGTTCAAAATCTAGCGAAGAAAAGTGAAACAAAATTCGCTGCGGTAAGATTTGGTAATGTTTTAGGGTCAAGGGGTAGTGTTGTTCCCTTATTTAAAGAGCAGATTGCCAAGGGGGGTCCGATTACGGTCACCGATCCGGAAATGACCAGGTATTTTATGACGATTCCGGAAGCCTCGCGCCTCGTTATTCAGGCGGGGACGCTTGCAGCCGGCGGGGAAGTTTTTGTGCTTGATATGGGAGAACCGGTGAAGATTGTTGATCTTGCGAAGAACCTTATTAAACTATCAGGGTTTAGTGAGGAAGAGATTGGCATTGAGTATTCGGGGATTCGACCCGGGGAAAAGTTGTTTGAAGAGTTGTTGAATGAGAATGAGAGACAGAGCGAGCATGTGTTTCCTAAGATATTTGTTGGGAAGGCGGAGCCGATTACCAATACTGAAATGAACTACGTACTTGAGAAGTTGCCTGAAATGGATAATGTTGAAGTAAAAGATACGCTTGTAGGATTGGCTAATCGGAAGGTTGTTTTAGGAAAGAATGTTACAACTGCGTAAAAAAATAAAGGAATAGATTAGAGGGTAACGAATGAATTTTGCAATAATTGGATGCGGATTTATCGCAAAAAAACATGCACAAGCCATACAGAATATAGAAGGTGCAAACCTTATAGCTGTCTGTGACCGGGTCCCGGAACTAATGGAACCGTATGTGAATGAATACAGTGCTAAACCCTATACGGATTTAGCTGAAATGCTAAAAGATGAAACTATCGACATTGTTTGTATTTGTACACCAAGTGGAACGCACGCAGTAATCGCTGAGCAAGCTGCTAATGCAGGAAAACATATAGTTCTAGAGAAACCAATTGCAATGACACTAGAAGAAACGGACCGGATTATTAAAGCAACGAAAGAAAATGATGTGAAATTAGGAATTGTTCACCCGAACCGGTTCCGTCCAGTGGCGATGAAGTTAAAAGAAATACTAAATCAAAACCAACTTGGGAAAATCAGTCATGCCCTATGTATTATCAACTGGAACCGTGGCCAAGAGTATTACGATCAAGCAGTTTGGCGGGGAACGAAAGAATATGACGGCGGGGTATTGATGAATCAAGCAATACATAATCTTGATTTGCTGCTTTGGTATATGGGAAATCCGGTAGAAGTATTTAGTATGGAAGCTACCAGACTACGAAACATTGAGGCAGAAGATGTTTCGATGGGCGTTATTCGATTTGAGTCAGGTGCACTAGCAACTGTTCAGGCTTCGACAACTGTATACCCAAAGAATTTCGAAGAGTCGATTACAATCTTTGGGGAAAAAGGTACAGTCAAAATTGGTGGGCAAAATGCATTGAATTTTGAACATCTTATAATAGAAGGTATCGATGAAGAGACTTCTGGAAAATGGATTGGTGATATTAAAGCAGATCCTTGGGGTACACCTGGACATGAACAGATTATCAAAGACATGATCTCAGCAATTAATGAAAATCGTCAACCTGCAGTAACAGGAGAAGATGGAAGAAACGCACTATCGCTTGTCTTATCATTCTACGAATCAGCAAAAATAAATAAGCCAGTTAAACGGTAGTAAAGGAAATGAAAAACATGACAAAAACTAAAAGCATAATCTTGAATCATACAGCAGAACAATTAATAAATAAATTAGAAACAAAAAAAGCCACAGTTGGTGTAGTTGGTCTTGGATATGTTGGGCTGCCTCTAGCGGTCGAGAAGGCAAAAGCTGGTTTCACTGTTATTGGTTTTGATGTACAAGAAGAGAAAGTGCGCATGGTAAATGAGGGGAACAACTATATCGGGGATGTTGTTCAGGAAGATCTCGAATCGCTAGTATTTTCTGAGAAACTTAAAGCGACTGCGGATTATACATTCATCAGAGACGTTGATGCGGTTGCAATTTGTGTTCCAACTCCGTTAGATATTTACAAACAACCGAATATGGAATATGTTAAAGGTTCTGTTGAAGCAATTTCTAAATATATGACTGCTGGAACCCTTATTGTTCTGGAGAGTACAACATATCCAGGTACTACAGAAGAATTAATTAAACCAATTCTTGAAAAGAGTGGCCTTATAGTAGGAGAAGATATTTTTATAGCATATTCTCCAGAACGTATTGATCCGGGAAATAAAGATTTTAATACAAAAAACACGCCAAAAGTAGTCGGCGGGGTGACGGGAATTTGTACGAAAGTTGCTGCTGCTATGTATCGCGCGGTTCTTGACGGTGATGTTCACGAAGTTTCTAGCCCGGCAGTTGCTGAAATGGAAAAATTATTGGAAAACACTTTCCGTAACATTAACATCGGTCTTGCCAATGAAATGGCGATTCTTTGTAATAAAATGGGAATTGACGTTTGGGAGGTTATCGATGCTGCGGCAACTAAGCCTTACGGATTCATGGCATTCTATCCAGGACCGGGGCTCGGTGGACATTGTATTCCAATCGACCCATGGTATTTAACGTGGAAAGCCCGGGAATATAACTATCATACGAAGTTAATTGAAACTGCCGGTGAAATTAATGATAGTATGCCAGATTTTGTAATTCAACGTTGTTCAGAAATATTGAACGAACAGAAAAAAGCAATGAATGGCTCCAAAGTTTTGGTGCTAGGCGTAGCTTACAAAAAAGATATTGATGATTATCGAGAGTCACCAGTACTGCCAATATTAGAACGTTTAACTAAGTATGGAGCTGATTGGGAGGTTTCTGATCCGCATGTGGAAGAATTTAAATTAGAAGGGGAAATGGTTGAGACTGTAATGTTGACGGAAGAGAAATTGGAAGAGGCGGATCTTGTGGTGATTGCTACTAATCATAGTGAGTTTGATTATGAGTTAATTAAGTCAACAGCTAAAGCCATTTTGGATACGCGGAATTCTTATGACAATGCTTATGAAAAATCCGTTTACTATAAACTGTAACGTTGAAAGTAGATTATAATGACAAAAAAACTATTTATAAGTGATTTTAACCGAAATGTATTAACGTTACTTACTGGTACAACAATTGCACAAGCTATTCCTATCGCAATATCCCCAATATTGACTAGGCTATACTCACCCCAAGATTTTGGAGTGCTTGCCTTGTTTGTCGCAATAACAACAATTTTAGCGTCAGTCGCAAACGGACGCTATGAATTAGCAATAGTTTTACCTAAGACTGATAAAGAAGCATTGAGTATCATGATACTTTCACTAATCATCAGTACGACATTGAGCTTAGTGCTCTTAATCTCTATTTTTGTTTTTTACAATCCAATTGTTTCACTTATTAATAATGAGGAATTAGCAAAGTGGCTGTATTTTATTCCTATTGTTGTTTTTCTAGCAGGTCTTTATAATTCCCTGAACTACTACAATACTAGAAAGAAAGCTTATTCAAATATTGCTAAGGCAACTGTTATAAGGTCAGTTGGATTATCGGTGGTTCAAATTTCACTTGGGCTATTAAAGAAAGGTGCAGGAGGCTTAATTACTGGGCAGGTCATTTCTCAAGCACTAGCAAATGGACGTTTAGCTATAACGGTAGTAAAAGACAAGAATCTACTCAAAACCGCGAATAAAACATCAGTATTAAGCGTTGCAAAAAGGTATAATAACTTTCCCAAATTCTCTTTGCCAGCAGTGTTAATGAACACATTGGCAAGTAACATTTTGAATTTCTTTTTACCGATTATGTTTTCAGTAGCTACACTAGGCCAATACGCATTAGTAAACCGAATTTTAGGAGCACCATCTTCAATCATAGGAAATTCATTTGGACAAGTGTTTTTGCAACAGGCAACTAGTGAAAGGCTAGCCACTGGTAAAGCAATTAAAACATTTACATCTACTTTGAAGAAATTATTTATTTTAGCGATTATTCCGTTTACAGTTTTATTCTTTTTTGGAGAAGATATTATTGTTTTTGTATTTGGTTCCGAATGGATAATGGCGGGGCAATTAATATCAATCCTAGCTCCTTATTTTTTTGTAAGATTTATTAGTAGTCCACTAAGTACAACAACTAGTGTCTTTGAAAAGAATCAATACGCTTTAGTAATTCAAAGCACTTATTTAATATTAATAATAATAATTTGTTTAATAGGCGGCATATTAAAAATAAAGTTGACTTTATTTTTAACGTTTTTTTCAGGCATTTTCTCTGCTTTTTATTTAATTCTTATTATGATTTTTTATAGAATCAGTAAAAATGATCGATAGAATGGTGATGAGTATGTTTCTTCTTATACGAGAATTTTGTAATAAATATGTACTTAAAAAGAGGTACATATACTCATTGATGAACACGGAGAAAGTAGATTTAAAGTTGAAGGAAATACAATGCATTGTGTTGAAAGGGGATAGTATTGCGGAACAAAAAGAACTGTTTAAAGACACCGCAATCAAAAATTTGATTATCGAAAGAAGTAGAAACGATCGAGTTTTTTGTTTAGTTTGCTTTGACAAAGATAAAACGATGGCGGGTTACTTCTGGGGAATCGTTCCAACTGAAAGAACTTGGCATGATAGTATACCAATAGATAAGGGCCAGGGGTTTCTTTTTAATGGATATGTTAATCCACAATTTAGAGGTAACAATATTTTCCCTTTTTTAATTAATGAAACTTCCCAATATATAAAACGGCATTATCAAGTAAATGAAATAATTGATGTTGTAGAAAAACAAAACATTGCATCTAATAAGGCCCATAATAAAGTCAATGCAAAAATCTATTCAAAGAACATCTTATTTAAATTTTTAGGAAGAAATCTTATTTCATTGTATCGAAAGAATATTATTCTTCTTTTGGGAAATAAACGAAATAGAATTTGATATGGAGCTGTACTTAAATTGAAGAATATAGTATTTACGGATCATATAAATGCATGGTCGATAAAGAAGGGTTTGAAGAAATTCGGATTGGATCTATTCTCGATTCAAAAAAACACAAAACTTATTCCCTTTATTGATAAAGAAAAAATTAAAGAAGTAGATACACTTTTTTTCACTGAAGAAAATTCTTTAAAAGAGTATGTTAACAACCATAATGACTATAAATTTGAACCTCGGTATTTTAATATTGAACTTCTCGATGATAAATTAGAATTCGCAAATTTTCTTTTAGGAATCGAAGAAAACCCTATACCATCAAGATCATTAAATACGCATGAAAGTGATTATCCATTTTATTTGAAGTGTAAGCACTCATGGAAAGATGGGATGAAACTTCCACGTGGATTTATTGTGAATAATCAAAACGAAGTCAATGATGTTATTGACGAAATAAACGACAATCAATGGGATACAGATTGGTTCTTTCATCAAAAATTGTTAAATTCAAGTATAGAAAACAATATTTCTACATCAGGTTACTTTGACTATAAGAATAATAATAGAAATGCAATTATTATTAGTAAGAAGACTCACGGTAGTACTTCTACTATGGCAACTGGAGCCGTAATCGAAACGATAAAAGATCCGAATAATTTAATTGACCGAACCAATTACATATTAAATGAATTAAAATATCAAGGACCTTTTGAGTTAGAGTTTTTTTATGAGGAAGCCGATGAACAGCATTATGTTTTGGAACTCAATCCCAGGTTTTGGATGCAACATGGAATATTTATAGACCTATACGATAATGCATTGATTAAAAGATACTTGTATAAAGATAAAGTAGATGATTGGTATGAAGATGGTATTGCGCCTTATAAACATATTATTTGGGTGGACAGTACTCATATTATATTTTCACTTTTAAAATTCCGGCTAAAACCAATGCTTATTTTGCTTAAATTAAAGGGCAAAAAAATTTTTTATCCGAGTATTCCAACAGCAACAGGGTTTTGTCTAAGAAAAGTAGCGAAAACCATTGCCAATAAACTTAAGAACTGAGTGATGTAATTGATTATCAAAATCCCACAAAACAATATTTTAGAACGAACCTATATCATCGATATTCTTATAGGTGAGTTCTTAGGCTTGTCGTATTCGATTGAAGTAAACGAAATAACTAATTATCATCTGATATTTGAAGAAAAAGAAGTCATCGTTGAGGATCACTTTTTCAATAATTACCCAGAGAATCTAAGTTATTTGAAAAAGGAGGCCATTCCTGATGACGTTTCATTTGTGGAAAATCAATTTACTTCGGAAACAGATGTTCCAATGTTGTTTGGTAACGATAAGATGATTGTTAATAACAATCAAATTCTATGTGGAAATGATATTTTCGCAGCTTCTTTTTTTATGCTCACCCGCTGGGAAGAGTATGTGAATACATCGCGTGACATTCATAATAGATTTTCCGCGAAAGATAGTGTTGCTTACAAGTTTGGTTTTCTTGACAGACCAATTGTGAACGAGTATGTTGAACTACTTTGGAATATGTTTTCATATTTAGGTTATCAAGAAAATCGAAAAGAACATAGTTTTGAATTTATTTTAACTCATGATGTAGATGATTTGCGGTTTTGGAAAGACAATAAAAAGAATGCTAAAGTTTTACTTGGCGACATTATAAAAAGAAAAAACATTAAATTATTTGCGAAAAATTTCAAAGATATAATGGAAATAAGATTTGGTAAAAAGAAGGATCCGTTTGATACATTTGATGAATTAATGAGTATTTCCGAGCAAAAAAATCTACAATCAAGATTTTATTTTATGAGTGGTGGAACTACGAAATATGATAATCGTTATGATATTAAGGACGATTTAACAATTAAATTAATCCGGAATATTGAAAAAAGAGGTCATTTAATCGGATTTCATCCAAGTTATGATTCCTACAATAACGAAAAACAGTGGAGCAATGAAAAAAAGGCATTGAAAGAAGTGGTAGATAAACCTATATTAGAAGGTCGACAACACTATTTAAGATTTGATATTCCATTTACATGGAGAATTTGGGAAGAAAATAATATGACGATGGATTGTAGTGTTGGATATGCAGACCGCGAAGGATTTAGATGTGGGGTTTGTTTTGGGTATTCTGTTTTTGATTTTTTGAACAGAAAAAAATATAAATTAAAAGAATTTCCTTTGCTTGTAATGGAGGCCAGTCTTATAACATATCAAAACCTGACTCCTGAGATGATGGAAAAAAGAATTAAAAAAATATTAGATATAACGTTAAAATACAAAGGAAGTTTTGTGTTTTTATGGCATAATTCCAGTTTCAATACTGCAACTTGGAAACAGTATAGTGCCGTTTATAAAAAAATAATAAAATATCAAAATAAGGTTTAAGGTCATGAGGGATATTATGAGTAAATACACATCCTTGGAATTTTTTTTAGGGGTCTTATTATTAGTTGGTACTGTATCTTTAATATATCCATATGGTTTCCCTTTGTTTACAATAGTTGCTATTCTATATTTCTTTGTTTTTTTTATTAATAAAAAAGTTAAGATAAAATTCAACTTTGGTTTTGGGATTTTGTATATCATGATTACACTTTATTTTTTAGGGATATTGATTTCCGCTAATAAACTTTATCCTTATAATATAGCTGATATTCAAAGTATAGTTGTATTAATCATTCTTTTCATGCTAATGGGTAATGCAAATTATATCACATTAAAGAAAGTCACTACAATTTATTTGAATTTTTGTTCAATCATTATTCCAATCCTCGCGATTTACTCTTTATATAAGTATGCATTGTTATTAAATGGAGTGAAAATTTCCAAGTTTTTAATAGAAGGCAGAAATTACCCTTGGGGAACTTCTTTAATGCCTGATTATAACATGTTTGCACTGGGAATGTTGATTGGTTTACTTGCAACAATTTCAAAATTAAGTGAATCTGAATCTGTTTATAAACAAGTGTTTTACTTATTTGCGACTGTCTTAATTGTCTTAGCAGTTATCTTTTCGGGTTCACGGCGAGGTTGGATTTTACTGGCTATCTCTAGTGTTTATTTAATATATATTTTACTTCGTAAGATTTTTAGATCTTCTTTAAAGTCAAAGATAACTTTTATCTTAACACTGACCCTAAGTGTGGTTATAGGCATTGTGATATTAAGTAAAAGCTCTTTAGAAATTACCAATCAATATGAATTAGAGAAATTACAGTATAGATATTCTACTTTGGAGAATTTAGGGGAAAGTTTATCGTCACGTACAAGTATGTGGGACTACACATTGGAAATAATACGTGATTATTCAGTTCTAAATTATATTATCGGAGATGGTTTTAACTATATTGAACAGTATGGGAAGAAATTTAATAATCCTAATGGTTACACTTATCCCCATAACATTCTAATATCAACTTTCCATTATTCAGGTGGGGTTGGTGTTATTTTATTGCTTGTATTATTAGTGAAACCATATATTTTATATATTAATAATAAAAGTCTTATACCCTCAAATTTAATATTGATGTATACGTTGTGTTTATTATTTTTATTAGTGTCAGGAAATTCCTTTTTTTCAATAAATATCCTATGGCTAACTGTTACAATAATTATAGTTGGTATTCAAAGGAGGGAGATAGACAAAAATGAAGAAAGTTATATCCATTGTTCTAAATGATTTTGTGAATGATTCAAGAGTTTTAAAAGAAGCAACTTCCTTAGCTTCTTCAGGGTATAAGGTTACTGTAGTTGCTTTACATAACGATGAATTACCCGAAAGAGAAGTTTTGCAAGGAATAGATGTTCATCGGATTAAACTGGTGAGTAGAAATTGGTCTAAAATGACTCCAATCAAGTTACTAAAATATCTTGAGCTGTCTATTAAAATGATAAAAAAATACAAAGAGATAGATATTATTCATTGTAATGATATAGGACCGTTACCAATTGCTTATATTATCAAGACGTTGACAAAAAATAAAGTTAAAATCATTTACGATGCTCATGAATATGAAACCGAAATGAATGGGTTAAAAGGTCTTAGAAAAAAAGTTGTTTCAATTATTGAGCGATTTTTAATTAACAAAGTTGATAAGGTAATTACAGTTAGTAATAGTATCGCAAATGAATACGTCAGACTATACAACATAGAGAAACCGGGTTTAGTTTTAAATTGTCCTCATTATAAAGAAATTTCTGCTCATGATAAATTCAGAGAAAAATTTTTGATTGAAAAAAATGTGAAGATATTTCTTTATCAAGGAAGTTTAACTAAAGGAAGAGGATTAGAACTTATTCTAGAAGTATTTACGACAATTCATAAAGAAGCAGTACTGGTAGTTATGGGCTATGGACCATTGGTTCAAACAGTAGTTAGTTATTCAGAGAAATACAGTAATATTTTTTATCATGAAGCTGTTTCGCCAGACGTGCTCTTACAATATACTTCATCTGCCGATATAGGTATATGTTTAATAGAAGATGTTTGTTTAAGTTATAGATACTCTTTACCAAATAAGTTTTTTGAATATGCTATGGCGGGACTACCTATTATTACCAATAACCTAATTGAGGTTAAGCAAATTGCCGAAAAATATCGGTGCGGCTGGGTGATGAAAGAGGATTCACCTAATATTTTAAAAGGGCTTGTTAATGAGATTGTGGATATGGATCTGGAACCGATTAAAGAGAATGTGAAGAGAATGACAAAAGAGTATAATTGGGAAAACCAAGAAAAGGTATTGTTGAATATTTACGCGGGGGTGCATAAATGAGAATATGTCATTTAACATCAGTTCATTCTCATACAGACACTAGAATATTTGTAAAAGAATGTCAGTCACTTTCGGCAGCAGGATTTGAAGTACATTTAGTAGCCCCAGGAGCTCCCGATTGTAGAATTGAAGGTGTGCAAATTCATGGAATTACTAGAGAAGTTGGAAGTAGATTAAAACGCATGACGAAAACCGTAAATCAGGTTTATAATAAAGCGCTTGAAATAGATGCGGAAGTATATCACTTTCATGACCCAGAGCTGATACCAATCGGATTAAAGTTGAAAAAAAGAGGGAAAAAGGTTGTTTATGATGTACATGAAGATGTTCCCAGACAAATATTAACAAAGAAGTGGATACCTAAATATACAAACAATATGATTTCAAAAATCATAGAAGCATATGAGAATTATGCTTCTAAGAAATTTGATGTAATTATTACAGCAACACCATTTATAAGAGACCGATTTTTAAATATAGATTGTAATGCTGTGGATATAAATAATTATCCCTTGTTAGAAGAATTAAAGGTTCTGGATATTCAATGGTCTGAAAAAGAAAATGCTGTCTGCTATGTAGGAGGGATAGCTTTTATCCGTGGTATCAAAGAGATGGTTAAATCTTTAGAAATGAAAAGTAATATAAGCTTATTATTAGCTGGAAAATTCTTTTCACCTAAAGAGAAAGAAGCTGTAATGAAACTTAATGGTTGGAAAAAGGTGAAGGAGCTTGGCTTTTTAGATCGGGAAGGTGTTAAAGATACTTATAGGAAATCAAAAGCAGGTATCGTAACTTTGCAACCTACCATTAATTATATTGATGCGCTACCAGTAAAAATGTTTGAATACATGGCTGCGGGCATTCCAGTAATTGCTTCTAATTTTCCACTCTGGAAAGATATTCTTAATAAGAATAAGTGTGGACTTATCGTTGATCCAATGAACCCCAAAGAAATTGCAGAAGCAATTAGTTGGGTTCTAGAAAATCCAATAGAAGCAGAACAGATGGGACAGAACGGAAGAAAGGCAGTTGAGACAGAATATAACTGGGAAAAAGAGAGTGAAAAATTAATTAAAGTATATAAGAATTTATTAAGAAAATGAGGAGCGTTCAAAATGAAAATCCCAATGCTAGATTTAACAGAACAATATTTAACAATTAAAGATGAAGTCTTATCAAAATTAGACGAAGTAATGTCTTCTTCACAATTCATTCTTGGAAACCATGTGAAACAGGTTGAAGATGACATCGCTGAAATGAGTAAGACAAGTCACGGAATCGGTGTAGGTAATGGCTCTGACGCGATACATATCGCACTTCAGGCAGCAGGAGTTGGTGAGGGCGACGAAGTAATTACGACATCATTCACTTTCTTTGCTACAGCAGGATCAATTATGCGTGCAAATGGAACACCAGTATTTGTTGATATTGATCCAGTTACATACAATATTGACCCTTCGAAAATTGAGGCTGCGATAACAGAGAAGACGAAGGCGATTATCCCTGTACATTTGTATGGGCAAATGGCAGATATGGATCCAATTATGGAGATTGCGAAGAAGCATAATCTACATGTCATTGAAGATGCCGCACAAGCTATCGGTTCAACATACAAAGGCAAGCAAGTTGGTGAAATGAGTAGTGCTGCTACTTATAGTTTCTTCCCTACCAAAAACCTAGGGGCATATGGCGATGGTGGGATGATTGTTTCAAATGAAGATGAACTCGCTGAACAAGCACGTGTTATTCGTGTTCATGGTAGTAAACCAAAGTATCATCATCATGTGTTAGGATATAACAGCCGTTTGGATGAACTTCAAGCTGCGGTTTTAAGTGTGAAGTTGCCACATTTATCAACTTGGAGCGAAAATCGACGAAAGCATGCAATGTATTATACAGAAAAACTTGAGGGTGTTGTTGGCGATTCTGTTATAACACCAATTGAAGTTGAAGGTAATTATCATGTGTTCCATCAGTATACGCTTCGCGTTGATAATAGAGACGAGCTTCAAGCATTCTTGAAAGAGCAAGGAATTGCGACAATGATTTATTATCCAATTCCACTTCATCTACAGCCTGTATTTAAAGATTTAGGCTATAAAGAAGGGGATTTGCCGGAAACGGAAAAAGCGGCAGCACAGGCATTGTCACTGCCAATGTTCCCAGAGTTGAAACAAGAGCAACAAGATTATGTCATAGAGAAGATTGTAGAGTTTTATTCGTAATGTTTTAAGAGAGATAGCCAGTCTGAAAATGACTGGCTATTTTAAAATGAAGGAGAGGGACGTATATTGACTATCCAAAAAGGGCAAAACGTTATTATCGCTTCAGATGTCTTATTAGGCGATAATGTAACAATAGGAAACAATGTCGTTATCTATGAGGGGACTATTATTGGGAATAATGTCATTATCCAAGACAACGCAGTAATTGGGAAACAACCGACGCGAGCAAAGGCGTCAATTCTTCCTGATGTGAAGAAGCTTCCTCCTGCGAAAATTGGATCAGGTGTAACAGTTGGTACGTCTGCTATTATCTATGCTAATGCGGAAATAGGTGACGATGTCTTCATCGCAGACTTGGCAACAGTAAGAGAGCGGGTGACAGTTGGTGAAAAAACAATTGTCGGACGCGGTGTTGCAATTGAGAATGATTGTACGGTCGGTAATAGATGTAAACTCGAAACGAATTGTTACATAACCGCGTATTCTAAACTGGGCAATAATGTATTTGTTGCTCCGTGTGTCGTCACAACGAATGATAACTTCATGGGACGTACTAAAGAACGTCTTGATAAATTTAAAGGTGTGACAGTTAAAGATGGTGGCCGGATTGGGGCAAATGTTACGGTTCTTCCAGGAAAAGTAATTCATGAAGACGGAACTGTTGCAGCAGGTAGTATCGTATCTAGAGACGTAAAATCAGAAAGTTTGGTAGTAGGATCACCAGCTAAGGAAATAAGAAAGGTTCCTGACGAGCAGTTATTGAGGAATCAGTAAGCGAGGTATTGGTTTGAATATTTGGATTTTCAATCATTATGCTAAGACGCCATTACAAAGTACTGGAACAAGACATTATGAGATGGCTAAGTATTTAGTTAGTAGAGGATGTAAGGTTACTATTTTTACATCATCTTATAGTGCAGCACAAAATTGCTATGTCGTAGATCACGATAATGAAAAGTTTAGAGTTGAAAATATAGAGGGAATCCGTTTTGTATGGTTGAAAACTACTCCATACCAGAGAGGTATTACTAGAATCTTAAGCTTTGCTAGTTACTATTATTATTCAATAAAGTTTGCAAAAAAAATATTTGGAAATGAAAGAGCAGATTTAATACTCGGATCTACCGTGCACCCCTTAGCAGCATTAGCTGCATATAAGATATCAAAAAAGAAAAAGGCGAAATTTTATTTTGAAGAACGTGATTTATGGCCTCAAACATTTATCGATTTTGGTAAAATTAAGCAGAAACATCCTATTAGTAAACTATTATTCAAAATAGAAAAGTTTTTATATAATAAATCCGATATGAATATTGTTCTTTTTGATAAAGCGGTAGATTACGTGCAATCCAAAGGAATTAGAAAAGAGAAAATAATTCATATTCCAAATGGTGTAAATATAAATGTTTTTAAAGAAATTGTCCCTTCAGAAAGTATTGATGAACTATATAAGCAGTTTGAAGGGAAATTTACAATTATTTACACGGGTTCACATGGTTTAGCTAATGATTTAGACAAGCTAATAAATCTAGCGGAGTCGGTTAGTTTATCAGGTTATGGTGAGAATATTCATTTTGTATCAGTAGGGTCAGGCGCTTTGAAAGAAAAGCTTAAAAGTAAAGCTTTAGATAAAGGTATTAATAATATTACTTTTTTAGATCCAGTTAGAAAAGTTGAGGTTCCATACTTGTTAAGCAAAGCAGATATGAGCTACATCTCTATCTTAGATAGTCCATTGTATAAATGGGGTTTCAGTATGAATAAACTATATGACTACATGGCTGCAGGGCTACCAATGATAATGCATGCAAATCCAAAAATTGTGGGTGAATATAATCATATTGAAGGGGTCTTTGTTTCAATGGAAACAGATGTACTCACAAAGCACATATTGACGTTATATAACAATCAGGAAAAAATATTGAATTATTCAAGGGGAATAAAGGAGCATGTTGAAAGTAACTACTCGTGGGATGTTTTGGGTGAAAGACTTTACAATAACATGTTGCATGATATTAAATCAGATACAAAGGTAAAGTGACTTTTTACGAAAAAGGATTTAAAATACAGATTAGAAATGTGAGTTTTGTTATGAAAAGAACTTTTGACTTTATTGTCAGCTTACTAGGGCTAATTGTCTTATCGCCTGTATTGGTCATGGTTGCACTTCTCATACGTTGGAAAATTGGCTCGCCCGTTTTGTTCAAACAAAAAAGACCAGGATTTAAAGGTAAGATTTTTGAAATATACAAGTTTAGAACGATGACGAATGATGTTGATGAAAATGGACATTTATTACCTAACGAAATGCGTATTACTAAATTTGGAAACTTAATTAGAAAGACTAGTTTAGATGAACTGCCACAACTATTTAATGTATTAAAAGGCGACATTAGTCTAGTCGGCCCAAGACCCTTGTTAGTCGATTATTTGGATATATACACACCCGAACAGGCTAGAAGACATGAGGTACGTCCTGGAATTACAGGTTGGGCCCAGGTGAATGGACGTAATGCAATTAGTTGGAAAGAAAAGTTTGAACATGATGTATGGTATGTCGATAATCAAAGTTTCTTGCTCGATATAAAGATACTATTACTTACAGTTAAAAAGGTTTTTATTTCAGAAGGTATTAATACGACTTCTGACAAAATGGTTAAACGTTTCACGGGAAAAGAGGATGAGTGAACTATGAGAATTCCTACTTATATTGTTGGAGCGGGTGGATTAGGCAGAGGTGTTTTAGAAACGGTTAATATGATTGCCAGTCAGAGTCGAAATTGGGAAGTTGAAGGGTTTATAGATGATAATGTTGATCTATATGAAACAACAATTAACGGTATAAACGTAGTTGGCGGCATCGATTATCTAATGAAAATCAACTCATTTACTAATATTATTTTGGCAATAGCTAATCCCAATATAAAAGAAATGGTATACGAAAGACTAAAGGAAAATAGCTATCTATTTTTCCCGAATATTATTCATCCTAATGTAGCACTTACCCCAAGTACTAAGATTGGTTGGGGGAATATCATTTCTGAAAATGTTTCTTTTTCGGCAGATGTAGAAATTGGTAACTTTAGTCTTATCCATTTTAATTCGACAATAGGACATGATGTGAAATTAGAGGATTATGTAACCGTTTATCCGGGTGCAAATATTTCAGGATTTGTTAAATTGAAATGTAAGTCTGAGATCGGTAGCAATGCTTGCATTATGCCGAGCAAAACAATCTTTGAGAGCGCAATGGTTGGGGCTGGAGCATTGGTAAGATCTGATGTTTTTTCAAAAACGGTTGTTGCCGGAGTGCCTGCACATGAAATAAAAAGAGAGAGGTGATTTCCAATTAAAGTTTTTAATATTAAACTAATGAGCTTAGGAGAACTAATTAGAAATCGTCTTTTTTTTCTCATTGATAAAATTATGAAAAAAGGTATTTACAACAATGTTCTTGACGTCGAAAAAAAGCTGGATAAAGGTTTCGCATCCTCGGATCTTAAAAGCATATTAATACATGCTAAAAGTACTGTACCTTTTTATGAAGGAAATCCAGATTTAAATGAACTAACTGACTTTCCAATAATCAACAAATCAATTGTTAGGGAGAATGTTGATCGATTTATTCCAAAGAATAAAAAGAAATCTGATTTAATAAAAGTGTCTACTTCAGGTTCTTCTGGAACTCCCATGGCATTTTATAGAACAAGTGATAAAAGAATTAGACAAATTGCTGAGGTAATTTATCTTAGTCAATCCGCAAATTATTATTTTGGCATGAAACATGGATTTATTAGGGCAACACACCCTAAAGGAAAATTGAGTTTACTAATTCAAAATGAAATTCATATTGATCCAACAATGCTTTCAGATAATAACTTGGAAAAAATTCGAAATGATATTAAAAAGATGAAAATCATTATTGGTTTTCCATCCACTCTTTACGAAATAGCATTGTATTGCCTGAAAATGGGAGATACTCCACAAGATTTCAAATTAAAAGGCATTATATCTACTGCTGAGCCACTGTTAGAAAAACAAAAAGCTGTTATCCAAAGTTTATTTGATTGTCCAATACAAGTACGATATGCAACAGAAGAATTGGGCTTAGTTGCTGTACAAAATCCAGAAGAAGACTATTTTACAATCAATGAAGCGTCATTTTTTGTTGAGATACTAAAGATTGATTCCGATGAACATTGTGAAGAAAATGAAGAAGGAAGAATTGTAGTTACTGACTTTTTCTCATACGGAATGCCTTTAATTAGATATGAAACTGGAGATATTGGTCGGTTCGTGAAAAAAATGATAAACGGGAAAGAAAGAAAGGTAATAACATCAATTTCAGGTAGAGAAATTGAAATGATTTACACTCCAAAGGGAGAAAAGATATCCCCATTCTCGATAAACGTAATGATGAAAGACGTTACCGGAGTTATTAAGTTTCAATTTATTCAAAAAGACAAAGATAATTATGTTATGAATGTGGTTCCAGATTTCAAATCATATAATGAAATTGAGATAAAAGAGATTATACATAGTATTTTGGGATCAGATGCAAAAGTTAAAATTCAGCAAGTGGAATCTATACCAACTCTCCCTTCTGGAAAAACAGCTTATATAGTAAATGAATATAAAATTTGAAAACACTATAATAACTCAACATTAAAGGAGCTTAAATGGGAAAAAGAGAAACGCTTAATAAAAATTTAAAACCAGGCTGGGTATGGGCAATTGCATTTGGCTCATCAATTGGATGGGGAGCGTTTATCCTTCCGGCTGACTGGATCGGACAATCGGGACCAATGGGCGCTATCATCGGCATGTTGCTTGGAGCGCTAGTTATGATTATCATAGCTGTAAGTTATGGAGTTTTAATAAAAAAACATCCGGTCTCAGGCGGGGAATATGCATATGCTTTCATTAGTGCAGGTAAGTATTGGGCGTTTATTACTGGTTGGTTTTTATCCCTAGGGTATATATGTATCGTAGCATTGAATGCTTCCGCATTTTCTTTATTACTGAAGTATTTATTTCCGGGATTTATGAAATATATTTATTTGTATGAAATTGCTGGATGGGAAGTATTTTTACCGGAAGTTGTAATATCGTCAATTGCAATTTTGTTCTTTGCTTTTTTAAATATTAAAGGCAGTGGGATTTCCGGACGACTACAATATATATTTTCAATCTTGTTAATCGTAGGTGTGGCTATCATGGGGACGTATACATTTATTTATGCCGATATGCCGATTAGTAATATGAAACCAATGTTTGTTGAGAACCAATCTATTCTTACATCCATTATTGTAATTTTAGCGATTGCTCCATGGGCCTATGTTGGATTTGATAACGTTCCACAGGCTGCTGAGGAATTTAAGTTTTCTCCTCAAAAGGCATTCGGATTAATTGTAATGTCACTTATTGCTTCGGGTTTAGTATATGCGACTATGATTGGTGTGACTTCTTGGACATATGCATCTGACAAAGTTTTAGATAGCTCCAATCTTTGGTTAACTGGAGATATTATTAACTCGTCGTTCGGTTTAATCGGTGTAATTATTCTTGCGTTAGCGATAAGTATGGGGATTTTTACAGGATTGAATGGTTTCTTTCATTCTTCGAGTCGCTTATTATTCGCGATGTCGAGAGCAAAGGCAATACCATCTATGTTTAGTGATTTGCATCCAGTACATAAAACACCATACAAATCAATTTGGTTTATAGCAGTTCTCACACTGCCAAGTGTATGGTTTGGCCGTGAAGCTTTACTGTGGATTGTTGATATGTCTTCTACAGGTGTATCAGTTGCCTATTTCTTTACATGTTTTACTTCATATAAATTGTTGGCATGGAGCAAAAACAATCATGGACTAGATGTAGAACCAGTGAAAAAAGGAATTGCCTTTGTCGGATCTATTTTTAGCATTGGTTTTCTAATGTTACTATTAGTTCCAGGCTCTCCTGCACAGTTACAACTGCCATCTATAATTGCTTTATTTGTGTGGATTGTTCTAGGATTTGTCTTCTTGATGATTATGTTTAAAAATTATAAAGAGTATTCTGAAGACGATCTTAAATATTTCATTTTAGGGCAAGAGAAAGAAAATGTATAAGTGAAAGAGGGTGTAATTATTGGGACGAATATTCTTATCATCCCCTCACATGAGCGGAAACGAACAGAAATACATAAATGAAGCATTCGAAACGAATTGGATTGCGCCGCTTGGGTCGAATGTTAATGCGTTTGAAGAGGAAATGACTGCATATGCTGGGA
The DNA here is from genome assembly GCF_013184495.1 of Sporosarcina jiandibaonis. Taxonomy (GTDB): domain Bacteria; phylum Bacillota; class Bacilli; order Bacillales_A; family Planococcaceae; genus Sporosarcina; species Sporosarcina jiandibaonis. The sequence continues at coordinate 228,349 of NZ_JAAOIY010000004.1, forward strand.
CTGCTGGTTCAGCGGTTTTGTCTTCTGGAACGGCTGCTATCCATTTGGCGTTAGAATTGGTCGGAGTTGGACAAGGCGATGTAGTATTTTGTTCTAGTTTGACGTTTGTTGCAAGTGCAAACCCGATATTGTATTTGGGTGCGAAGCCGGTGTTCATTGATTCAGAAGAAGAAACTTGGAATATGTCTCCTGAAGCTTTGGAACGAGCAATGAAAGTAGCGAAGGTTTATAAAAATCTTCCGAAAGCCGTTATTGTTGTGAATTTGTATGGCCAAAGTGCGAAAATGGATGAACTTATGGCAATTTGCGATTCATATGGCGTTCCTATGATTGAAGATGCAGCAGAGTCACTTGGCTCATCTTATAAAGGGAAGAAGAGCGGAACTTTTGGGAAGTTTGGCATCTATTCATTTAACGGCAATAAAATCATAACGACTTCGGGCGGCGGCATGCTTATATCCGACGATGTCGATGAATTGAAGCGAGCTCGCTTTTTAGCTACTCAAGCTCGTGATCAAGCGAAACATTATCAGCATAGTAAAGTCGGTTATAATTACCGGATGAGTAATATCCTTGCTGGTGTTGGACGTGCGCAGCTTGAAGTGCTAGATGACCGTGTAAATGCTAGACGTGCTGTGTTTGATCGATATGTTGAAGCGTTAGGTGATATTGATGGTGTTCATTTTATGCCAGAACTTGAGGGTACTTATTCGAATCGTTGGTTGACGGCGTTGACGTTGGATCCGAAGAAAGTGAAGATAACACCTTATGAGTTAATTGATGTACTTGAAGCTGAGAATATAGAGGCTCGCCCTGTATGGAAACCGCTTCATATGCAACCGTTGTTTAAAGGATGTAAATTCTATCCGCATGCTGAAGATGATGTTGTGAGTGAACGGTTGTTTGCAGAAGGACTATGTCTTCCGTCTGGTTCGAATATGACGTTGGAACAGCAGGAAAAAGTTATTGATATAATAAAGCGAACATTAGATAGTAAATAAGACAAATACCCCAACTGCATTTGCGGTTGGGGTATTTATGTGCGCCCAGCATGGGCGTAGTCTATAGGGTGCAAGTCCCGAACTGTGAAGGCAGAAGTAACAGTTAGCTTAACGCAAGGGTGTCCATGATGACATGGAATCTGAAGGAAGCGAGCGGCAAACCTCCGGTCTGAGGAACACGAACTTCATATAAGGCTATGTATGATTGGGTGAGTTTGCATTACAAAACAAAGCCCTTTCTGCCGAAAGTTGTATGTAGTAAATGAAGCAGATAGGTGGAGGAAAAGACTACGTTCTTACCTGGGGAGGTCTGATTGATATGCCAAGTACACTTGGTAACCTACTCAGTGATGGGTAGCTGAACAATCAGAAGTCAGCAGAAGCCATAGTACCATTCGAACTCGAGAAGAATGGGAAGGGCTGAACAATTAAGAGAGAACAACATCTTGGCATTCAGTAACCTGCAAAGAACACAGATAACCGATAAGGCATACTTGGAGGAGGAAGTGGTGAATCCCACGGGGACTTCGAGATGGTGGAGCAGAGCTGGCATAAGAAGTGTTGTTCAAGGAAAGAGGCGTAACTAATGTTGATGGAACGAATACTGTCGCGTGAAAATCTGCTTTCTGCCTTGAAACGGGTGGAACGCAATAAAGGGAGCCATGGTGTAGATGAAATGCCCGCCAAAACCTACGAAAGCACATCTTGGAACACTGGGAATCCATGAAAATGGAACTTCTTGAGGGTACCTATGAACCGCAACCAGTCCGCAGGGTCGAAATCCCGAAGCCTGACGGTGGTGTGCGGTTATTAGGTATTCCTACCGTGACGGATCGTCTCATTCAGCAAGCCGTTGCCCAAGTATTAACTACTTTGTATGAACCAACGTTTTCAGAACATAGCTATGGTTTTCGACCAAAGCGAAGCGCCCACGGCGCAATAAAGAAAGCGAAAGGATATATACAGGAAGGTAATCGTTGGGTAATCGATATAGACTTGGAGAAATTCTTCGACAAAGTGAATCACGACAGGTTGATGGGAACACTTTCAAAACGAATCGAAGACAAACGTCTGCTTAAGCTAATCCGTAACTATTTGAAATCGGGAATCATGATAAATGGTATCGTGACAACCAGTGAGGAAGGTACGCCGCAAGGTGGCCCACTCAGTCCATTACTTTCCAATATTGTCCTTGATGAACTAGACAAAGAATTGGAGGAAAGAGGACATAAATTTGTCCGATACGCTGACGACTGCAACATCTATGTGAAAACAAAGAAAGCAGGAAATCGAGTCATGGGTTCTATCACTTCATTTATCGAAGAAAGGCTTAAGTTGAAAGCTAATCTGAATAAGTCCGCTGTAGACCGTCCTTGGAAGAGGAAGTTTCTTGGATTCAGCTTTACCTTTCATAAAGAACCAAAGGTTCGAATTGCCAAAGAAAGTATGAAACGGATGAAGAATAAAATCCGAGAGATAACATCTAGGGGGAAACCCTATCCGATGGATTATCGAATTAAGAAACTAAATCAATACAATGATGGGGTGGTGCGGTTATTTTGCATTTGCGGATACGCCAAGCGTTTTCAGAGCTTTCGATTCATGGATTAGAAGAAGACTTCGAATGTGTATGTGGAAAAACTGGAAGAAACCACGTACGAAGGTGAGGAAGCTCATTGGATTAGGTGCGCTGGAAGAAAAGGCATACGAATGGGGTAACTCGCGTAAAAGTTACTGGAGAATTTCTAAAAGTCCTGTATTACATAGAACCCTCGGAAACTCCTACTGAAGTTCCTAAGGGCTCAAAAGTCTACTATCACGTTACGAAACACTGCGTCATCAATCTTAATTGAACGCGGTATACCGAACGGTACGTACGTTGGTGTGAGAGGTCGGGAGTTAATCACTCCCTCCTACTCAATTTTGGTGCACATACCAATTCATTAGGAAAAAGGGAGCAACTTTTGTGACCAATTGTTATATGAAGTGAAAGCGTTTTCCGTTATAGTTTTTGTAAGGGGGAGCTAGTCATGTTGGAAAGTCGTAGCTTGAATACTTTCTATCAATTGATGAAACTACAACCGGTGCAACAAGCTTGGTTTATTGACAAGCTGAACTTAACTGGACATCAGTTTCAATATGATGTAGAAAAAATTAATAGCTTTTTAGTTGATGCTGGGATGTCGCCTATTCGAATTTCGACTGACCGAATTTTGATTCCACAGGAGGTTATCGATTTTTGGAAGGAAAAAGGTGCAGGTTTTGTAGCCAATCAATTTTCTTTTGATCAGGAAGAACGTGTGATTGTCATTTTGTTATATATCTTTATTAGACGTGAACCTCTTTCTAATTTTCATTTTCAACAAATATTTGGAATTAGTAAAAATACAGTTAGCGCAGATGTGAAGCGGGTCAATCTGTTTTGTATTGATTTTCGGGTTGAAATTCGCTATACACGTGAGAATGGGTATCATTTGAAAGGCTCGGAAGAAGATAAGCGGAATTTAATGCTCAAGGCGATTTCCATGTTGAAAGTTAAGTCGCACGCCCATGAAAAATTCACGTTTATATTTCATCAGCAACAGTTAGAGAATCAGTACGACTACTACCAGACAGTTTTGAGGGATTTTGAACAGCAATACTCTATCACATTCATTGAAGAAAGATTGGATGAATTTATCTACTTACTTCAGATGGTCCATGTTCGTCAACAACAACAAAAGCGAGTATTAATCTATCGGGATACGGTCAGTTTTTTGGAGAAGAAAGAGGCTTTTTTAATAGCTAAATTGATTCAGCAGCGTTTGGGGTATACGACCAAACCAGAAGAACTTGCCTTTCTAACAATCCAACTGCTCGGTATTTGTCAAGGGGAGATCACCCCTACTCGAACGGATGCATTGATTGAGATTACTGAACAAATTATTGCGAGTTTTGAGCGTTATGCAATCATCCAGCTACACAATCGAGATAAGGCCATTGAAACATTATATTTACATTTCAAACCGGCGTATTACCGTATGCTCTTTAAAATACCTATTACAAATGTCTTACTGACTGAAATTAAGAAAGAGCATCAAGATTTATTTATCGTTGTAAAGGAAGTGCTCAAACCGGTCGAAGAAATGTTGAATATTAAAATACCTGAAGATGAGATTGGTTTCCTTACTCTCCATTTTGGCGGGTTACTCAAACAGGATAGTGAGATTCCAGTAAAAGTATTTAAGGCGATAATTGTTTGTCCAAATGGGATAAGTTCAAGTTTGATGTTGGAAAACCAATTAAAATCACTTTTCCCGGAATTTCAGTGGACTTCATCGCTTTCATCTTATGACTTTGAGCGTCTTGATGAGGCGGAGTATGATCTAGTATTCTCAACTGTTCTACTTAAAACGACAAAACCATTATTTATGATAAGACCGATAATGAGTAAGTTGGAGAGAAAAGAACTTGTCCAAGCGGTAAAAGGGCGGACGCTTCAACAGCCCTATCAAAATCCAACCTCTGATGAATTACTGAAAATAATTCGTCAGTACGCGGAAATTAAACAGCCAGAGTTGTTGAAAAAGGCATTGCAACAAGCGTTATTTCAAAGTGATCACTTGAATACGGGGAGGAACCAACCAGTGTTAAAAGATTTATTAGTCGAGGAAAATATTCAGTTTAGAGATCAAGTCGTTGATTGGAAAGAGGCAGTCAAGATAGCCGCAGAACCGTTACTGTTAAATGAATCAATTACTCCTCAATATATTGATGTAATGATTGAGAATGTTGAAACAACAGGACCATATATTATTATCGGAGAGGAAGTTGCAATTCCTCATGCGCGTCCGGAATTTGGCGTAAAAAAATTGGGAATGAGCTTGCTAAAACTCCAAAAATCTACGCACTTATTGAATAATGAAGCTAATAAAGTTGATATATTTATTTGTTTAGCGGCAATAGACAATCAAACACATCTCAAGGCTTTGGCTCAATTAACTACGCTATTGAGCGATCCTATAAAATTAAAGCTTTTAAAGAAGGCGGAGACAAAACAGGATATTCTAGATTTAGTTGTAGAGTTTTCAGAACAATAATAGTATCGTTTTCGTGTTTTCAATAGTAAATAATAATTAAAACTAATAGGGGGAAACAAAGATGAGGATTTTAGCAGTGTGTGGAAATGGATTGGGAACGAGTTTTATTTTGTCGATGAACGTTAATAAGGCACTAAAAGCATTGAATATTGATGCCGAATGTAAAAATATGGACTTGGCAAGTGCGAAAACGGAAGTGGCTGATTATTATATCGGTACCCCTGAAATTATGGAACAATTGCAAGACGGTAATAGAAAAACAATTGAAATTATCAATATGGTTAGTGCAGATGAAATCCAAGAAGCGCTAACTTCTCATATCTTGGGGGAGAAATAATATGTTCGATTTGATTATGAGGGATATTTTAGGTACTCCGGCTATTTTGGTCGGTTTATTCGCTTTAGTTGGTTTACTGTTACAGAAGAAAGTGATTGCCGATGTTGTTTCTGGAACATTAAAAACGATAATGGGCTTCATAATACTTGGTGCAGGTGCGACAGTCTTGGTAGGTTCACTAGATATCTTTGGAAATATGTTTGAAAAAGCATTTAATATTCAAGGTGTGATTCCTAATAATGAAGCGATTGTGGCATTAGCACAAAATACTTTTGGTGCTGAAACAGCTATGATTATGTTAATCGGTATGCTAGTTAACATAGTCATAGCGCGTTACACGAAGTTTAAATACATCTTCTTAACGGGACATCACACAATGTTTATGGCTTGTTTACTAGCCGCGGTTCTTTCAACGTCAGGTATGGGGAGTGTAACTCTAGTAATTGTAGGATCACTTATTTTAGGTGCATTAATGGTCCTACTACCTGCCATGTTGCAACCCACGGTACGGGAAATTACAGGTTCAGATGATATTGCTGTAGGTCACTTCGGTTCATTTGGTTATTTGCTATCTGCTAAAGTTGCAAAATTGACTGGGGACAAAACAAAATCAACTGAAGAAGTCAAAGTACCAAAATCACTTGGGTTCTTACGTGATTCTTCAGTAGCGTTGGCATTAACAATGGCTATAATGTTCTTAGTGGTTTCTTTAGTTGTTGGTCCTACATATATTGAAGAAAACCTAAGCGATGGCGCAAACTTCTTGGTGTTTTCGTTACTACAAGCAATTACGTTCGCTGCGGGTGTTTTCATCATCCTTGCAGGTGTTCGTATGTTAATTGCTGAAATTGTTCCCGCATTTAAGGGGATTGCGGATAAAGTTGTTCCAAATGCAAAACCTGCATTAGACGTTCCAATTGTATTCCCTTTTGCTCCAAACGCAGTGATTATTGGATTTTTAGCGAGCTTTGCGGCCGGATTAGTAAGTATGTTTTTACTTCCGCTTGCGGGATTAGCAGTTATCGTACCTGGACTTGTTCCACACTTTTTCTGTGGAGCTGCAGCTGGAGTATTCGGTAATGCTGTTGGGGGACGAAGAGGGGCAATAATTGGTGCTTTTGCCCAAGGGGTGTTAATCAGTTTCCTTCCAGCCATGTTGTTGCCGGTTCTAGGTTCACTAGGATTCGAAGGAACTACTTTTGGTGATTCTGATTTTGGTGTTATAGGTATTCTTATTGGTTATATAATCAGTTTCTTTAGTTAACAAAGTAAGTTCGTATAAATATTAAAAGACGACAATTCGTTCGATTTTGAATGAAATGTCGCCTTTTTTCTTTCTTGCAGAAGAGGAAAATTAGAGTCACAAGAATTCAGGCATCGTGTAAATATTGCGGAAATTACCGAAGAATACAAAGTTGACCCAAGACGAACTGCTGCAATTATGGACATTTTCAGTAGTGTTGCCGAAGGACTCCTTCCTTATGGGAACCAAATACTCTTACTCATCGGAATTGCAGGCGGCATCGTATCTCCACTCGAAATCATTCCATACATGTGGTATGTTGTGCTTTTAGGTGCATTCGCAATCGTTTCAATCTATATACCTTTTGCAGATCGTGCATTAAAGAAAAAGCCATGGGTTTGGGACAAAGAAGATGTACCAGTGGAATCAGAGGTAGCTATAGTTGAACCTGTAATTAAGGAGAAAAGCACTTCAACTGTTTAATTGGGAAAATAAATGAAAGTTTTTCATTGGATTGTAAGCAATTTCATAGTTTAGAAGAGGAGTCAGGCTATTTACGTGGGCGGCTCCTTTTTTATAACTTTCGTGATTGCGGTACATGATTTCGACCACTGTGCAAGGGACTATTCATTTAATTAACTACAATTGCATAAAATGAGAAAGGGGATATCGACTATATAACGCTTTGTCGATATCCCCTTAGTTTTTTTATCCGAAATCGTGAATTGTCATAACTGCACCTTGCACAGCTATCTTATTGAAGGTGAAGGTTAATTTGTTCTGATACAATAAGATTATCTCAATGCAATGTGTTTCATATTGCAAAACCATCAATGGAGGAAAACTAGATGGATTTCATTCGTAGGCAGCTTCTAAAATTTGAATTGGATCCAACCTTAGTTGAATACCTTTCCATTATAATTATGCTTCTTTTCATTGCAATCATTTGTGTTTTAGCAAATCTAATCACGAAGAAGGTAGTCATCCGGATCATCACTAAAGTTGTGAGAAAAACAAAATTTCAGTGGGATAATATGCTTTTGGATAGGGAAGTTTTTCATAAGCTATCTCATATTGTTCCTGCCTTTATTATTTTTTACTTTGCTTTTGCCTTCCCGAAATATCAATTTTTGATAGAAAGGGGCGCGATGGCCTATTTAATTATTATGGGGTTAATCATTATCAACAGCCTTCTAAATGCGGGTAATGATATATATCAAACCTATGAAATATCCAAGGTCAAGCCAGTTAAGGGATATATTCAAGTGGTTAAGATTATTGTCGTAACGCTTGGGATTATATTGGTTATTGCGAACCTGATGGGTAAGAGTCCACTTTTGCTTCTAAGTGGTATTGGTGCCCTTTCAGCTGTACTGATGTTGGTATTTAAAGATTCCTTACTCGGCCTCGTTGCAGGGATTCAGTTGACTTCTAATGGATATGGTTCGAGTGGGAGACTGGATTGAAATGCCTAAATACGGGGCATCTGGGGACGTTTTAGATATCTCGTTGAATACAGTAACAGTCCAAAATTTTGATAAGACAATTACGTCGATTCCAAGTTACGCCCTGATATCCGATTCCTTTATAAACTGGAGAGGGATGCAAAAATCCGGGGGTCGAAGGATAAAGCGGTCAGTATTTGTTGATACAACGAGTATTTCTTTTTGTACCGAGGAGATGATTACTAACTTTAAAGATATCCACTACCTTTCAGATTATATCATCAGTAGGGAACGTGAAATTGCTGAATATAATACTAGGAATAAAATTAACCCGTCCAATCCAGTGAATGGAAGAGCTCTTACAAATATCGGCGTCTTTAGAACATATATCAACAATTATATCCAAAATCATCCGGGGATCAATAGAGAAATGACACCCTAATGGTGAGGCAGTTAGCACCTAGCGAAACGGGGCTGCCAATCGAAATTTATGCATTTACAAATGATGTAAAATGGACAGTATACGAAACGATTCAAGCTGATATCTTTGATCATCTTTTTGCCGTAGCACCAGAGTTTGGAATCCAATTATTCCAGAATCCATCTGGAAGTGATTTAAAATCATTGCGGATGAATCAAGAAGGAATCTGACGCATAATTGCATCGCGCCAAGAAAAGCTGTCGATGAATCAACAGCTTTTTCGAATTATTTAATAAAAATGTGCACTTATCTCTTGTCCCTCTTATGGGACAACGTATCCTATTGAGAAGGGGAGTTTGTGTTAGAACATTGTGCAATGCTGCTTTCATGATTCCTTTCTCACATATGGGTATAGGAGGTTTGGACATGTCAATATTTTATGAAGATGAAATACGTAAAGTAAAGGCCAAAGCTAGTCCGTCGGATTTAAAAGAAATTTATGCACAGGATCCGCGCGCCAATGGTAAGTTACAAAGTAGAAATAGGCAAGTAATGCTCGCCCCTAGCACGCGTTAGGATGATTCGCGGAAGCGGCGGTAGTGTTTGGTAGCGAGTTGACAAGGTGAAATGTTGTTGGGTAATAGATAAGAGTTGGTTTATGCAGATTATGGTGGAGCTCCTTTTTAAAAGTGTAGGAAACTGTTTAGTTTGTGTTTCCTTAGCTAGAATAGGGGCCTTTATTGTGTTTCTCCACTACAGCAGTCATCTTCCACTGCTATAGTCATATTGGCTGTATTTATCTCATATATAAACCTTTCAAGCCTAATCGAAGCTTGAAAGGTTTTGTGTATAGTGCGATTATTTTAATTGAGACATATATTGTGCTCTTGTATTTTGCTTTAAAGTCAGTGTAAGTTCGGTTAAAATGTGTGAAAATGAACGTAAGTGTTCTTTTGTTCTACCTGGAAAATCTCTTTCGATAAATGCTAAGTTATCTTTTCCAGGGTTATGCCAGATGGCGCCGTGTTTGACAGTTTGTGTGTAACCATCCAAGTCGCCGATTTCCCAATTTGTTGCTTCGAAATAAGCATAAGGGATGCCTATGGCGTTAAATGGCGCATGGTCACTCCAATCTCCGGTCGTGCCTTTAGGATATTCAGGATTTAACCCAGGATTCGTTTGAAGGTCGATGGATAACTCTTCTGCAATATCTAAGGCAAATTCTCGTAACCAACCGTCTTTTCCGCTACTACCATACACGTATTTGAAATCCCCAACTGCCAGGCTATCCAAGTTAATCATGGCGACTGTATTATTAATGTCTTTGTTTTTCATTTTTTTCGCATACGCTGAAGAACCCTTTAAACCAACTTCTTCAGCACCAAATGCAATAAAGCGGATTGTATATGGTGTGTTTAAATCTTTTATCCTTTCCGCTACTTCCAGTATTACTCCGATACCAGTTGCGTTATCGTCAACCCCTTGAACCCCACGAACCGCGTCATAGTGCGCGCCAATGATGAGCTCTTTTTTAAACTTACCTTCTTTGACGACCGCAACGTTGGCTGAGTCGTATACTACATTTCCTCTTTGGTAAGTAAACGGTTGAACCTCGGGTTGATATCCAAGCCTTTCAAATGATTGAACAATATAATTTCTAGCCTCTATTTCTCCAGTTGTCCCAGCGACTCTTTGTCCCAAATTTTGAGACAAGTGATACATGTGACCCCATGAGATGTCCCCGTACGAAGTATTTGTATTATCGGTAGCAGAAACAGAACTTGTTTGAGAAAAAATAAACGCGATGAGAAGAGCAAAGATGAATAAATTTAATTTAATTTTTCTAATGATAATAATTCCCCCTTAATCTTTTTGTGGTGCTTGTACAAGCGTATGCAGACAATGGGACGACTATTCGAAGGAAAGAAAGGGACGAATTTTACATTAAACGCTACGCAAGACGCTATTCGGACAATAAACTACAATTGCATAAAATAATAAGGGGATATCTACTACATAACTCCGGACTGCGAGAGGGAGTAACCTACACAAATATGGACATAGCCCGGGAGGCTTTTGATCTTCTAGATAAGCTTTATTTTTATGCGTATATGGATCTGAAAAATCGGGAAACCAAGAGAAAAAAGAAGCGGAAATAAAATTTAGTGAATGATGTTGTATTTACATATTGATCTATGAAACCGAAGTTTGGTTGAAAAAATGAATAAAAAGAAGAATCCGTGATGAATGAGGATTCTTCTTGTATTGACAAAAAGCGTTTTAATTAATTTATCCCAACAAACCCGCAGCAATTTTCTTCGCTGCCACAATATCCTTCGTTCCGTGTACGAGCATGCGCCCGTCGCGGAATAGGACGAGTCGATGTCCGCCGTATTCACAAGCGAGCAGATGTGGGTTATGTACGAGTTTTGACACAGTTCCACGTATGGATTCAGCGAAAGAATCGAGTTCGAACTTACGATTTTCTGGCCATGATAGTTGGACAGTGTCGCGTCCGCAAAGTACTGCTGTCCGCATCGATTCCCTGGCTGAAAGAAATGGATAAGTGGGATTCGCGGAACAGCTCGGACAACTATTCTTCTTCAACTTGCTGACATCGATCGACGCCCTTTCGCCCGTCCACAAGTCTGTAGACTCGAGTTTCGGTGTGAATTCAGCACCGGTTATATATTTTAGCACGTCCGCGACTTGGCGTGCGGCTGTTGTTACAACGATCGGGCTGATGACGCCGACCGTGTCACACGTCATCGTCTGTGCGGGTAATATTTCGAGCAAACAGTGAAGGCAAGGTTGTCCTTCTTTAATGCCGATCGGGAAGGTCAGCCCGTAACTGCCGACGCAAGCTCCCATGAAAAAGGGGAGGCCCCCGAGCTTTAACGCTGCGTCGTTGGCAAGGAGCCGGATTTCGATATTATCCGTTCCGTCCACGATAAAATCATGCCCCCGAATCAAATCCAGTACATTATTGGGCGTCACGTCAACGACAATCCCAGTTACATCAACATCGCTATTAATGGCAGTCAATCGTTTTTCAGCCGCCACGGCTTTCGGCAACTGATCGATGACGTCTTGTTCGGTGTAAAGTTGTTGGCGGTGTAAATTGGTCCAGTCGATAATATCGCGGTCGACGATTGTGATACGTCCGACACCGGCACGGACGAGCATCTCGCCGGCAGCGGAACCAAGTGCGCCAGCCCCAAGGATGAACACACTTGCTTCGCGAATCAACGCCTGTCCTCCTTCACCAATTGGCGTGAATAGTTCTTGGCGTGAATATCGTTCGTTCAATTTGGTAGCAACCCTTCCATCGGACTGCTCGCAACCGCATAATCCCGTTCAGGCATACGCCCGGCTTCATACCCGAGGCGTCCCGCTTCAATTGCCAGCTTCATAGCGATCGCCATTTTCACGGGATCCTTCGCTTCCGATACGGCTGTATTCAATAACACGGCATCCGCGCCAAGTTCCATCGCATATGCCGCGTCTTTCGGGGAGCCGATACCGGCATCGATAATGACAGGCACATTCGATTGTTCAATAATGAAAGACAAGTTTAGCGGGTTCAAAATGCCTCGTCCTGATCCGATCGGGGATGCACCGGGCATGATTGCGTGAACACCCATCTCGCATAATCGGCGGGCAAGAACGACATCATCCGACGTATACGGCAGCACGATGAATCCTTCCTCAAGAAGCATTTCGGTCGCGCGCAATGTCTCGACGGGATCTGGCAATAACGAGTGATCGCATCCGATAATTTCGACTTTCACCATGTCGCATAGTCCGGAAGCCTTCGCGAGTTTCGCGATGCGCACAGCTTCTTCCGCTGTTTTCGCGCCCGCCGTATTTGGCAATAATGTATATTTCGACAAGTCGAGTTGTTCAAGGAAATTTGGTTGCGACGGCTCGAATATGTTCATCCGTCTCACCGCAAACGTCAAAATTTCCGACTCTGATACACGAACTGCTTCTTTCTGCGTTTCAAATGATGGGTATTTTCCAGTCCCTAATAATAATCGTGATGAAAATGTCTTATCTGCAATTTTCAGCATGGTCATCCTCCTCCAACAAAATGAATAATTTCGATTTGATCACGGTCTTTGATTGGCGTGTCATAAGCATCTTTTGGAACAATCTCTTTATTTAATTCGACGATGAGAATTCGGTCTGCGAGATTAAGGTTTTCAAGTAACTGTTGAACGTTTCCGACATCCGACGGTATTTCATGCGAATTGCCATTCAAATCAATTGTAATCGTCATAATAAATTCCCCCTTTTAGCATTAATTGCATCATAATAGGATTTCGCAGCTGTGATTGCGTTGTCGCTACCGAAAATCGACGACATGACGGCAACACCCGCCACACCTAACTCTTCAATATGGCTCGGTTTGATTCCCCCGATCGCATAAACAGGAATTGCGAGTACTGAAATAATTTTGTTTAGTTCATCTGTTCCGCGTGGCGGCAAGCTTGCTTTCGAGCCAGTTTCATATAAATGACCGTACAAAACCCAGTCTGCACCTTCACTCATAGCCGTTTTAGCTTCTTCGTATGAATGGATCGATCTTCCAAATGATAGCGCAGGGAAGCGGTCCTTTAAAAGTGGCAACGGCAATCCATGGCCGGGCAGTTGCACTTTATGAATGTTTGTGAGAGAAGCAAGATCCGCACGCCCGTGCACGATTATTTTTGTTTGATCAAAACCTTCCAGCTCTAGCTTTTGAATTAATTCAAACACTTCGCGATCGGTTTTTGATTTCTCGCGCAAGATAACCGCGTCGATATACGGTTCAATCGCTAAAAGCGTCTCCGCCAATTTGTGAATCGACATTCGATCGTCTGTTACGGCAATCAGTTTCACATCTTTCCTCCTTTGAACACAAAAAGACCACTCTCCCGGTAGGAAAGTGGTCTGTCATAGGCAAATTTATGCACTCGCAAGAAGACGCGCCACATCCCTCCGCAGGTACAAACCTGTTCAGGTAATAAGGGTATCGGAGTTAAACTCGTCTCTCAGTCCTTTAAAAGGATTCCCCTAATGGTCAAATTAGTATGAAGTTGTTTCATAGTTAGCATAGCATGATAAGTTGACGAATGAAAGGGGACGCTAGTCGAATAGGCGTTAGGTACCCCTATGGCACGGGTAACACAAAATTGTTAATTTAGTCCTATAATTGAAAAACGAATCTTGACACAATTGTGCTTATTGGATAGAGTTACGATTAACGATAGAGTTATTGAGCAAGGTGGAAGTATAGATGAACAGAAGAAGCTTGAAATACATATTGTAAGCGCTTTACTAAATAACTGTGGGGCTAGTGCGAAAATAGAAGTCGGTTTGAATTAATGGGGGGAAAGATGTGGAGAAGATAGCGGTAATTGGCTGTGGAACTATGGGGCACTCTATTGCACTTAGTGCAGCCTGGGCAGGATATGACGTGAAGATGCAAGGGATAGATCATGCAGATATAGATAGAGGACTAGAAAATATCCAGGTTAAATTACAAGTGCTCATGCAAAACGGGTTAATTGATGAAGTGGCAGCGCAGTTGATTAAAGATAGAATTGAAACGACGACATCGATTGAAGAGCTAGCAGAGGGGTCCACTTTTATAATTGAAGCCGTTCCGGAGAATATTGAATTGAAGAAAACAATATTCAAGCAATTAGATAGTTTATGCAGTGTGGATGTTATTTTAGCGAGTAATACTTCCGCACTGAGCCCGACGGAAATTGCTTCCGGGACGAATCATCCAGAGCGAACAGTGATTACACATTTCTGGCATCCGGCACATCTTATTCCATTAGTTGAGGTTGTCCGTGGTAACAAAACAAGTGATCTAACAATAAAGAGATCGTTGGAATTGATGATAAAGATGAACAAAAAACCAATTGAAGTAAAAAAAGAAGCACCTGGATTTGTCGGAAACCGTCTGCAGTTCGCGCTTCTGCGGGAGGCGCAACATATTTTGGAGGAAGGCATCGCGTCTAAAGAAGATATTGATGCGGCTGTTGTATACAGTATAGGACGTAGATTGCCTGTAACTGGCCCGATTTTATCCGCTGATATGGGCGGGTTAGATGTGTACAAGGATATATCGAATTACTTATATAGTCATTTATCGACCACTCAAGAAGCGACTCCTAGTATGAGTGAGCTTGTGAATGAAAACAAGCTCGGAAATAAAACGGGTGAAGGCTATTATAAGTGGGATGCATCGTTCTCTGAAGAGGTGAATAATGCCAGAGAAAAGGAACTCATTCGCTACTTGAAACAGGATATGGGGATAGAGTTTTAGGTACCTGCGCACGAAAATGCGCAACAATTGCATACAGTAAAAGGGGAAGCCGAATATCGCATTTTGTCGGCTTCCCTTTGATTCTTTTATAACCACGAACAGCTACTATTAAAATACCTAAAGCTCCTTACATAGAAGAAATTTCCTCGGTAGTATATTGTAATGCTTCTCTCAATTTCACAAGCATTCGTTGCCGCCTCTTTTTAATGCCAGCAACGGAAACGCCAGCTTTTTCAGCGCACTCAGCCTGCGATAGCCCCTCAACGAAATACCAATGGATAAATTCTCGTTCAGCATCATTCAATACTTTGAATGCTTGGCAAAGCCGATCCGACCATTGATCGGTCTCTGGACTTTCAATGTCGTTCAAAAACTCCAGCACATCCTCCTCGGTTTGCATAACATTTTCCTCGAATCGAACTTCTTTCTTTAACAAATCTAGCATAGCTCCACGAATACTCATCGAAGCAAACGGCGCAAAATGACCTCTCCCTTCCTCATAACGCGTCCAAGCCTGCCACAATGCAACGCGCCCAGCCTGTCGAAAACTTTCATGATCACGATAAATATTGAGTTGTCTCATAGAAGCAGAAATCATCGGTTCATATTGCGTAAGCACCTCTTCAAACTTTTCCAATATACGGCCCTTTCGACCGTGCACGATTCTTTTTATTCCCGGGTGAGCTAATCGTATGATACTCGCGGAAACGAGTCGAATCGGTTAAATTCACGAACACCCGGTAAAACGTGAACTTTGCTAGTGTTTCAAAAGCCCGGTTTAATCACGTTTGTTGGCACTGTAAAATTGGTTTTAGGCTAATGGAGAGGGTTGTAAATAGCATAGGTACGATGTTTGTGAAGGGATCACAAACGTATTGTTTTGTCAAATTATCAAATGTTAATTTTTATAGGGAAAACATCAACTTTTAAAGTCTTTTGGGAAGTTCAGAGATGGTGGATTTCTATAAAACTAGAAATGATCAAATTCAAATATTGAGTTCTTTTATTTAAAATATTAAATTTTCTATTACAATTTTATGTAGATTAGTGGTATGATTGAACTATAATATTGATACGTATATGAGACTATAGAAGGGAGATGGATTTTAAGATGGATGAAAAAGTTGATGATTGGATAATGCATATTGTATTGAATGAAAATCAACATACAAGGTGGCTTGCGAACAACCTTGCGAAGCGTAAAGATGGGCCAGTCACAGTAGTTGATTCGAAGTACATAGGGTTTGAAATAAAAGAGGGAGTAACATATACGAATATGAGCATAGCCCAAGAGGCTTTCAATCTTCCGGATAAACTCTATTTTTATGCGTATATGGACCCGGCGAAGAGGAAGAGGAAATAAATTTTTTATGTTTAATTTACATATTGTCACCTATACCAAACTGATTTACTTAAATATGCGTTATTCGGAAGAGTGCTGTAAGCAATGACGAATTATAATCTATGAAATAGGAGGAATGTAAAATATTGTGAAATGAATATTCGAAGAAATAAATAATACTGAGAAAGAATGTGAATAGACCACCAAATCATTTATAGATTTGGTGGTCTCTCTTTCTTGAATATACAGGAGGGAAGGAAAATCATATTTCATCTTGGTTTGCACGATCTAATAGATTTTATTTTATGAATAATAATGTTTACTTGAACAGAATTTACGGCTGTATAAGTAAATCGAGAGATTCTGACTTCAAAAATAGTTAAACAGATTATTATATATTGACTTATACTAATTCAATGGTTTTGAATGACCAAATATTAACTTTTTCTCTATTTTCCAAAAGGCACCTTTCAAAACTTTTCCAAACTTGATCTTGACTAGTTCTACGAAATCTCTCGATATCCTTGAATTCTTGAATGTTACGGATAAGAAATTCTTCTACGAAAAGATTGGGTTGGTCGGTTCCTTCGTATACTTGGTATTTAAGTACATCCCATTTCTTCTCATGAAGAATCTTTATTTGAGGAAGCAAAGACAAAAAGAGTTTGCGCTCAGGCGATTTAATATTATATTCTATGAAAACTTTGAGCAATTTTTATACCTCCTTTACAAATCTGCGCCTATGAATTCCATCGTCGTCCCACCTTGTTGTCAACGTATTATCGATATTAAATTGGTCCAATGTCCTGGCTACAATATGATTCACCATATCATCAAGTGTAACGGGATGGTTATAGAAAGCGGGCACCGGAGGCAAAATTACAGCTCCCATTCTTGAAAGCGCGAGCATATTTTCCAAATGAATATCGTTTAGAGGTGTCTCTCTTGGTAATAAAACAAGCTTTCGCCTTTCTTTTAAAATTACGTCGGCGGCTCTTCCTACAAGTCCATCAGACATGCCCATCCGTATAGATGCAAGTGATTTCATGCTACATGGAGCAATTACCATCCCATCAACCTGAAAAGATCCACTTGAAATTGATGCTGCTTGGTTCATAGATCCGTGAACGACTGAAGCTAGATCCTCAACATCTTTTACTGTGTAATCGGTTTCTAGTGGTATAGTAACCTTTGCCCATTTAGATAGTATTAGGTGGGTTTCTACATTAAAATCACGGAGCACTTCAAGTAAACGAATTCCAAAGATTGCTCCAGTGGCACCAGTTATTCCGACAATTATTCTCATTTTTCCTCATTCCCTTATAACATAATAGGTTTCTGAAATTTTAAACTATAATTCTCAATATAGTCTTCTTTTATTTTTTAGTCAATTATATTTTAAAAAGTTAATCGAATAATATTTCTAAAATGAAATAGAAACAGATGTGGAAGTAATTTAATTATTAACTTTAACTAAATAATGAAATAGAGAAAATACAGTTATCACTCTTAGAAAAAACTAAAAATTAAATGTCTATGTCAATGAATCTCTATGTGAAATAGAAGCATAAAAAGATGTGTAAATTTAAAATTTAGAATTGACAAACTAATCAGTGTGGTGTAAGTTATAAATATAAATTCTCACTTCTTGAACATAGTGTCCCGGTTTGTGGGAAAATGTGTAGTGTTGATTTTAATGGATTGTAGTACCAATTTTTTTATTTTTTTGACTGTGTGGAAGTTTATTGATAGATAATGACCTACTAATATAATTTCCATGTTTTAATTATTTAGTAATTAATCTTCACGGTAGAGAAAGCGCTTTCGGGAGTTGTCACAAAATAAAGGTTAGAGTCATTAATAAAATAGAAAATATGTTGGAAGAACTGGATTTAATTTTTGAAAAAGCGAATACAAATTGGGTTTTTCACTAAATTAAGGCTAATAATAATATGTTTTTAATTACAATATTTTCAGATAACAAACCGTGATTATTTTCTTTTGAACAAAACCTGACTTAACTTTTACTTAAAGGGGAGAAAACAATGATTAAATTTGAAGGGGTACGTAAGGTTTATAACGACTTTACTGCTGTAAAAGATTTTAGTTTTCAAATTGGGAAAGGGGAACTAGTTGCACTAATAGGACCAAGTGGTTGTGGAAAGACAACTGGCTTAAGGATGATAAATAGATTAATTGAACCTACTTCGGGAAAAATATTAATAGATGGTGAAGATATTGCACGAAAAGATCCAGTAGAGTTGAGAAGAGAGATTGGTTATGTGATTCAACAAATTGGATTATTACCCCATATTACTATCGGGAAGAATATAGGACTTGTACCCAAGTTGAAAGGTTGGAAAGAAAAAGAATATATCAACAGGGTCGATGAGTTACTGGACATGGTTGGTTTAGATCCCAACCAGTATAGAGACCGATACCCATCGGAATTGAGCGGGGGGCAGCAACAAAGGGTCGGTGTAATACGTGCACTTGCCGCAGAACCGCCAATAATTTTAATGGACGAGCCATTTAGCGCATTAGATCCTATTAGTAGAGAGCAATTACAAGATGAACTTGTGCGATTGCAGAAAGAAATTAATAAAACAATTGTTTTTGTTACACATGATATGGATGAAGCTTTAAAGATAGCGGATAAAGTTGCTGTTATACAAAATGGATGTATTGTCCAATTTGATTCACCTGAAAACATTATAAAACATCCTGCAAATAGTTTTGTAGAAGATTTTATTGGTGAAAAACGATTGAAAATGCATAATGAAATTGGAAAACCTGAGAAAAAACTTACAGCATCCGATGTAATGGATTCACATGCTGTTGGTGAATTTTCTGAGTACAGCGTTACTGAAGGATTAGCGCTTATTGATGAAATTAATACGGATTGTTTAGCCATCATAGGTTTTGATAAAGAGTTACTTGGCATAGTTACGAGAAAGAGTTTAGAGAATAATAAAATGGATGGGGGAAAAAAGTTAAAAGAATTGATTGATGAGGATGTCATTACAATCAATTGCGTTGAGGGATGCGAGAGTGTAATAAGTAAATTGATTTACTCCAATATTGAAGAGTTCTTAGTAATCAAAAATCATGAGGTTGTTGGAGTTATCACAAAGAAAAGTATTTTAAAATACTTTGCAAAACAATAAGAAATATAGGTGAGGGGAGGAATTAAAGTGCATGCATTTTGGGAAGTTATCACAAAAAGATCAGATTTGCTTATCACTGGGTTATTACAACATATATTTATGACAGTGGTCACTATGTCTATTGTGCTTATTATCGCAGTACCCTTAGGTATTTATCTAACGAAAAATGCTAAGTTGGCAGATTCAATAATAGGTATTACTGGTGTTTTTCAAACGATTCCTAGCATAGCTTTATTTGGTTTTTTACTACCTGTGGTGGGAATTGGTCTTAGACCAACAATTATTGCACTAGTTATGTTTGGATTATTACCGGTTCTTCGAAATGTTTACACGGGTATCAATGAGGTTGACGAACATCTAGTTAGTGCGGGTAAAGGAATGGGGATGACCGACCGACAAATTTTAACGATGATTGAGTTACCACTTGCTTTACCGGTTATTATGGCAGGCATTAGGACGGCAACAGTAATGACAATCGGGGTAGCAACGATTGCCGCATTTATAGGGGCTGGTGGTTTGGGGGAGATTATATTTAGGGGAGTTTCATTAATGCGCAATGAATTAATATTAGCCGGAGCAATACCCGCTGCCGCATTTGCGCTTATTGCAGACTTCAGTTTGAAAAGAATTGAGATTTGGGTTTCACCAAATAATAAAAAGAGGAAAACTCCAATACTTCAAAAGAAATTAGAAGTTATAAGGAGAGAAGTCGCAATAAAAAAATAAAGGGGATGAAGGTTATGAGAAAAATTGGAGTCTTAATATTAGTATCTGTGATTTTGCTAATCGCAGCTTGTTCAAACGATTCCGGGGGTGAAGGGAATGAAAAAACTAAAATTGCAATTGGGGGAAAAAACTTTACGGAACAAATTTTATTAGTTCATTTATTGGGCACGTTATTAGAGCACCATACAGATCATGATATTGTTCTAAGGGATGGATTGGGAACTTCTAACGTTTTAACTCAAGCACTAAAAGATAATGATATACAACTTTTTGTTGATTATTCTGGGACAGGTTTAATTAACATCTTAGGTTTAGAACTTCAAGAAGATGATACACCCGAATCTGTTTATGAGAAAGCAAAGAATGGTTATGAAGAGGAGTATGGTTTTACTTGGTTAGATACCTTGGGTTTTAGTAATACCTGGACATTAATTTTAAGAGAAGAAAAGGCGAAAGAATTAAATGTTAAAACTTTTTCAGATCTCGTCCCGCACATACCTGACTTAATTGTTGGTTCTGATGCACAGTTTTTTGAAAGGGCAGATGGCTATGTGGGAATGGCTGAAAAGTATGGAATGGGGCAATTTAAAGATCATAAAGAAATGGATATTGGTTTAGCATTCAAAGCTATTGATGAGGGGAAAATTGATGTATTAGTAGGTTATGCTACAGATGGCCGCATTCCAGCGCTAAACTTGGTGACGTTGGAAGACGATAAAGGTTATTTCCCACCTTATTATGCGGCACCAATTTTAAGGATGGATTTCCTTGAAAAGTATCCCGAAGTGGGCGAAGTCTTAAATATGTTGTCCGGGGTAATAGATGAAAAGGAAATGTCAGCAATGAATTCTAAAATGGATAATGATCAAATGGATGAACGTGAAATCGTTGAAGAATTTTTATTGGAAAAAGGGTTAATAAAAAAGTAAGTTGTTGATGGATTTCTTTATCCGATACATTTAGGGGGGAATTTAAATGAATATTATTGATTTATCATTAACGATCGACGAAGAAACTAAATTTGCAGGGTTTCCTAGAAGTCTAGTTTACGGGGAACCCGAATCATCTACTAAAATAGTAGAAGTTGCTTCATTAACAAAAAACAAAGTGCAGTCCCACAACTTTACAATGTGCACTCAACATTTTACGCATTATGATGCACCGGCTCATTTTTTGGAAGACGGACTAAAAAACGATGAGGTTCCAATTGATTCCTTTGTCGGGAAGGCAGTTATGTTCGATATGCTTCATAAGGAACCGGGAAGCTATGTCACTGCGGAAGATTTAATCAAGACAGGGATTGTTCCCAACGAAGGTGAAATTGCTGTTATTCGAACCGGTTGGACAGATGAAGCATGGGGAACATATCGATTTTGGGATGAAATGATTGGTTTGTCAACTTGTGCTGCAGAATGGCTAATGAAGCATAATGTAAAATCGGTTGCAGGAGACTTTATGCTTTGTGATTCCCCCCTGCATCCACCTGAAGATAGAAAATGGGAAACTGATAATTGGAGTCCAAATCATTTTATGTTTTTGGGAAAGAATGTAGTGATGCTCGAATGGTTAACGAATTTAAAGGCTATAAGTGAAGAAAGATTTTTATTTGGATGTGTTCCAATCAAGCTAAAAGGAACTGATGGTGCACCTTGTCGTGCATTTGCAATCGAAGGATTATTATAATATAAGCTTAGATTTTTTGGGGGCCCTTACCTAACTCCTCATCTCAAAGCTTTCATGATTATGTAATGGTTCTAGGTACTAAAAAAATTCATATGTGAGGGATGGGGAGTAATTATGTCATCGGAATCCAATAGAACTCTTGAAAAAGGATTAGATATGTTATTCCAGTTTACTGAAAAAAAGCCTGTTTTATCAGTAAAGGAAATTATGGAATTACTTGATTTATCTAGGAGTACTGTTTACCGGTTATTAGAGACTTTAAAGAATAAAGAGTTGATTCAAGACTGCGGTTCTGGGCAGTATAGTTTGGGGTTAAATGTCTTTCAACTTTCAAAGATCGCAAAAACAGGCATGAATTTAATTAATATGGCTACACCAATAATGGAAGAGCTTTCACAAGAGACCGGTGAAACAGCAATCCTATCAGGCTTAGTTAATAATCAAGCAATTTGTATAGACAGAATTGAGAGTAGTCAAACTATAAAGTTAGCTTTTGAAAGAGGTAGGATGCACCCATTACATGCGGGTGCATCAGCCAAAGTATTATTAGCCTTTATGGAAATAGAAAGGCAAGATAGAACTTTGGAAGAGTTAAAAAGAGAGAACTTGATTGACGATATTAATATGTTTAAAGAATCGTTAAAAAAAGTGAAAGATCAGGGGTATGTAGTTAGTAGTGATGAGATGGACTTGGGTGCATGGGCAGTAGCTGCTCCGATTTTCGGCGCAAATGGTGATATTATTGCCGGTTTGTCTGTAGCAGGCCCTGACTTCAGAATAAATTCAAACCAAAAAGAAAAGATTACTAACCTTTTACTTGCTAAAGTAAAAAGGTTAAATGAAAAACTAAAGCTAGCTGAAATTAATTATATTTAAAAGAAGGGGGAGGTACTGATGATTGCCACTGGGCAAGATATGAGATCTGCTCTTAAAATATTATCGGAAAACCAGAGAATCACAACTGTTAAAGGTGAGGTCGATACAAACTTTGAGTTGGCAGCTGTTTTAGCGCAAACTAGGGACAGAAAAGCGGTTGTCTTCGAGAATGTCAAAGGTTATTCAATACCGGTGATTGGGGATTTGGTTGACCGTGAAAACTTTGCACTAACTTGTGGAATTGAAAATACTTTGGCGGCATCACTAAAATTTATCAATAATGGAATTGAAAATCCTATACCTTCTATCTTAGTGAATGATGCTCCATGCCGTGAAGTAGTAATTATTGATGACGTCGATATTATGAAGCATATTCCAGTCACCACTTTTTTTGAAAAAGAAGCGGGATATTATATTAGTGCTGGCCTTATTGTAGCAAAAGATCCAGAAACTAAAAAAAGAAATGTTTCTATGAACCGATTGTTAGTGTTAGGTCCAGACAAATTAATGATTGGGATGTCACCAAGTCACCATCTGCACATCTTATTAGAAAAAGCAAAAAAACTAAATAAGCCTTTAGAAGTATCAATTTCCCTAGGTAATCACCCAGCGACTTTAGTAGCTGCGAATGCTTATGTTGATTTAGGGTTTGATGAATTTGATATTGCCGGCGGCATGTTTAACAAACCGTTAGGACTGTCCCCAGGTATAACTATTGATGTTGAAGTTCCTTCTGGTTCGGAAATCGTAATTGAGGCTGAATTTATACCGGGTGAGCTCTACGAAGAAGGTTTAGTTTCGGAGTTTCATGGGATGTACGTGAATTACGGTAAAAGTCCTGTGTTAAGGGTGAAAGCGATTACTCACCGGAAGAATCCGATGTATCAAGTAATTTTACCAGGTAGATATCATGAACATTTTATTATTGGGGCAATGGCAATTGAAACAACAACTTTTAGACATATAAGAGCGGCAGTTCCAAGAGTGAAAGAGGTTTATATTACAGAGGGGGGAATGGGTAGATCACATTGTGTTGTAAGTCTTTCGAATCCCCGTGTCGGTGAAGGTCAAAAAGCAGCATTTGCAGCGTTTGCCCACTCTAATTTAACAAAACAAGTTACGGTCGTAGATGATGATATTAGGATTGATGATGCAGTAGATGTGGAATGGGCTATCGCAGCTCGAATGAAAGCTCATCGGGATATTTTTATTGTCCCTGGAGTTAGAACAGATCGTGCTGATGCAGTTGTCGAAAACGGCACTGTTTCAAAGATTGGAATTATTGCTCTTCGCGAAGAAACAGCACTGCCAAAGGCGGAAATTCCAAAGGAGATTATGGAAAAAGTTAAAAAAGAATGGAGTACATACAAGGTAGGGGAGGGATCTGAATGCTAACAAGTCACTACCGGGGAAAATTGGAAGTTGTTGAGTTAACAGGTAGTGACCTTACGATAGAAGAAATTATAAATGTTTCTTTAAATAAAACAAAAGTAATGTTGGCGCCCGGAATAATGAATCGAATCCATCATGAGCGGAATGTATTGGTAAATATCACGAAAAACGGTCCACCGATTTATGGCGTAACTCGGGGTGTAGGAGCAAATAAAAATGTTGAAATACCAGATGCACTTATATCTGAATACCAATATCGCATTCTACTAAGTCATTGTGTAGGTGTAGGCCCATTTTATTCTGAAGATATTGTTAGGGCAATTATGATTGCTAGGGCAAATGCATTGGCTAAAGGGGGTACTGGTGTACAGCCTGAGATTCTTGATATGTATATAAACATGCTTAATCATCGGATTCATCCACTAACGCCTTCTAAGGGATCTATTGGAGCTGGTGATCTAGGTCCAATGGCGAATATGGGATTGGCTCTTATTGGTGAAGGAGAAGTTATTTACCAAGGAAAAACAATGACATCAATTAAGGCTATGGAACAAGCAGGATTGAAACCGATTAAATTGGGACCAAAAGATGGTCTAATTCTTTGCAGCAATAATGGCGTATCAATTGGTCATGCTGCTCTATTAGTTTACCGTTATGCTTCGATGTTGGACCACGCAAACATTTCCTATGCCTTATCATTAGAGGCTTTTCGCGGGAATGTCACATCATTACATTCAATACCTAATGTCTATCGTCCTCATAAAGGGCAATTGGATTGCACTAAAGATATAGTCAATTATTTAGAGAATAGTTTTTTATGGGATGAGAATATTCAAAGAGGTGTTCAAGATCCAATAAGTTATCGCAGTGCTATTCAAGTACATGGAGCATGTAGAGATATTTTTGATTTTACATTAAATGGTATGAATATAGAAATTAATAGCGTAGGCGATAATCCATTATTGTCACCGGAAGAAACCTCACTAATATCACATGGCAATTATCATATACAAACTATTGCAATGCGTTTTGATTTTCTTGGAATACAATCGTCCTCTTTGGCTAATA
This sequence comes from Sporosarcina jiandibaonis, assembly GCF_013184495.1. Classification (GTDB taxonomy): domain Bacteria; phylum Bacillota; class Bacilli; order Bacillales_A; family Planococcaceae; genus Sporosarcina; species Sporosarcina jiandibaonis. The sequence continues at coordinate 253,451 of NZ_JAAOIY010000004.1, forward strand.
TGATTCAACACCGTATCCAAAAATTAATGTCACCGGGGTTCAGTGATCTTCCAAAGTTTTTAACATCTGACCCCGGATTGAGTAACGGCTTTTCAACCTTACAGAAAACATATACATATTTAGCAGCTGAAATTCGACATTTAGCGAATCCGGGAAGTTTAGATGCACTTCCTGTAGCTAATGGGGTGGAAGATCATGCTAGTATGGCGACTTTCGTTATTCAAAAAACTGAAAAGATTATAGAAAATTTGGAAATGATGATAGGTATTGAATTAATGGTGGCAGCGCAAGCTATCGATTTATTAGGTACGCCTAAGTTAGGTAAGGGAACAAATATTGCATACGCATCTCTTAGGGGGATAATACCAATGTTAGATAAAGATCGTGTGCTAAGTCAAGATATTGAGAAAGCACATTCCTTAATCAGAAGTGGTGCTATGCTAAATGAAATAAATACGAGAGAAAAAGTAACATCAATTATAGAGTAATAATTTACTGTGGGAGTGATGATGATGAGAATCAAAGATAAGGTCGCAATTATTACTGGTGGAACAAATGGGATTGGAAAGGCAACAGTTGAATTATTCATAAAAGAGGGGGCACAGGTTGTTGTTGCAGATTTGGACGACAATGGTGCGGATTTAGCAAAAAGTTTATCTACAAATGGGTCCGAATGCTTATTTATTCGTACAGATGTCACGAAAGAAACTGACGTTAGAAATCTTGTGGAAGAAACCGTTAATAAGTTTGGAAAACTAGATATCATGTTCGCTAATGCGGGAATTGGGGAGTCCGCGATGGCTCATGAGATGACTATGAGTGATTGGCAAAGGGTTATTGAAGTGAATCTATCTTCCGTATTTTTAACAAATAAGATTGCTATTGAGGCGATGCTTGAGTCCGGAGGTGGTTCAATTATCAACAATTCATCTGTGCTAGGCCTAGTAGGACAACCTTCAGTTACAGCAAATGCTGCCGCTAAAGGGGGAGTTTCGAACTTAACCAGAACTCTAGGGGTTAACTATGCGAAAGAGGGGATTCGTGTAAACTCCATTTGCCCAGGATATACATTAACACCTCTCATTACATCAAAACCAAAAGAATTTATTGATGGTCTTATTGCAAATCATCCAATTGGTAGATTAGCAGAACCAGAGGAAATTGCAAATGTTGTGCTATTTTTGGCTAGTGACGATTCTTCATATATTGCGGGTTCAAACATTCTAGTTGATGGTGGTTATACAGCACAATAATTATTAAAATTAGGAGGAATTTTAGTGAGAGTAATCGACTTGAGCTTAACAATAGATCCGGAAACTAAATATCCAGGCTTTCCAAGAAGTATTGTTTACGGTAAGGCAGAATCATCGAATGCTATAAAGAAAGTTGCATCAGTAGAAGAAAATACAGCTTCATCGCATGAGGTAGAATTGTGTACACAACATTTTACTCACTATGATGCTCCGTCTCATTATGTAGTCGGTGGGTTAAATAACGATGAAATACCATTAGATTGGTTAGTTGGAGAAGCAGTCGTTTTTGATATGATGCATAAAGAAGCTGGAGAAGTAGTAACAGCCGAAGACTTAGAAGCAACAGGTGTGCAAATGAAAAAAGGCGATATTGTAATTATCCGAACAGGTTGGGTAGATAAAATGTTTGGTACTTTAGAATTCTGGGAAAAAATGATTACTCTATCACCAGACGCTGGGGAGTGGCTAATGGAACGTGGGATAAAGTCATTGGCACAAGACTTTATGACATGTGATCATCCTTTATACCCGCCGGAGGGACGCGAGTGGGGGACCCCCGAAGGTAGTCCGAATCACCGGTTGTTTTTAGGGAATAATGTTTGCTTAATTGAGTGGTGTACTAATCTAGCTGAGATAAAGGAAGAAAGAGTCATTTTATGTTGTGCACCTATTAAGCTTAAAGGTACGGAGGGTGCTCCTTGTCGAGTCTTTGCGATAGAAGGGCTGCTAAATAATCAATAATCAATTCAAATAGCTATTACCCTAAAAGATTAAAAGGTAATAGCTATTATTTTAATAGCTTTTCCGTGAATCTCTACAAAGTGTAATAATTAAGCTCTTGGGAATAAAAAGGGGGGGGATTTAATTGGCAGATATAATAACAATTAAAGGGAATATAGTTTTACCGACAGGGGTGCTTTTTGATTCATATTTGACAATAGCTAACGGGAAAATTACTTCTGTATCTCAAGAGTTGGCAACTAACACAGAAATTATTGACGTAGCGGGGCAATTTATTTTACCAGGGGCCATCGATGCTCATGTCCACTGTTATAGTTCACGCATTGAAGGATTTTCTAATGCGACGAAGTCAGCTGCGGCCGGCGGTGTGACTACAATTATTGAAATGCCTTACGATGCTGATAAGTTAATATGCACTCAGGAACTTTTCGAAAATAAGAAGAAACTATTAGAAAAAGAAGCGGTCGTAGATGTAGCGATGCTTGCAACAATTGCAGCAAATGGGGGACTAGAGCAAATTCCATTATTGGCAGAGTCAGGTGCGTGTGGTATCAAGGTTTCCCTATTTAATACGGATCCAGTTCGTTTTCCTAAGATTGAGGAAGGTGAATTATATGAGGCTTTCCAAGAAATTGAAAAAACAGGAATGCCCGTAGGTGTACATGCGGAAACAGACTCAATTGTGAGAAAGTATATTGGAAAATATGCCGACTTGGGCAATAATAATCCTTCCGCTCATTGTAAAAGTAGACCGAAAGTAGCCGAATCAACTGCAGTATTAACTGTAATGGAGCTAGCACATTATACGAACGTAAAACTTCACCTCTACCATTGCACATTTCAGCGGATATTTGAACTGGTTGATTATTATAAACAACATGGCACGGATGTGACTGCCGAAACATGCACTCATTATTTAACGCTAAGCGAAGATGATATGGATAGGGTTAAAGCCAAAGGGAAAATTAATCCCCCTTTACGATTAGAAGCAGATAAAAGTGATTTATGGGAATTAATTTCGCAAGGTAGAATCGATATGATTACTTCAGATCATGCACCATGGGAAATTAATAGAAAGCAAGCGGACAATATTTTCGAAAATTCGTCAGGTGCACCAGGTGTTGAAGTCCTTTTACCTATACTATATAGCGAAGGTGTTGCGAAAGGTAAAATTTCGTTATTGCAACTCATAAAAGTATTAAGTGAGAATCCAGCCAATCGGTTTGGATTGGGGCATCGCAAAGGAAAAATCGAAATGGGGTACGATGCGGATTTTGTAATTTTGGACCCGAAGGAAAAATGGGTAATTGATGAGACAAACATGCAATCTACGGCAGGTTGGAGTCTGTATAATGGTATGGAAATCCACGGTAAAATAAAGCGTACATTTGTAAGAGGAAAGGAAGTTTATAACGGTAAGGTAGTTGAAAAAGTTGGACACGGGCAATTTATTAGAGCGATTCATGGAAGTGAAATAGAATAATGGAAAAGTATTTCTATTTAAATGATCAAGGAATTAAAAAAGACATTGAAACACTTTCGAAAATGATAGATGAAAAAGTTGATGGCTATACTAGAAGACCCTTTACAAAGTGGTATGAACAAAGCAGAAAATGGTTAGCAAATGAGATGGAAAAATGCGGGCTCGAAGTCCAAATTGATGCCTCATCAAATCTTATAGGTAAGATTGAAGGGAAAAATAAAGATTTACCACCCTTGATGATTGGGTCTCACACGGATACGGTAGCCGGAGGTGGTAGATTTGATGGGATTATTGGCGTCTTGGCAGGCTTAGAAATTGCTAGGCAATTAAAAGAGAAAAATATAATTTTAAATCATACATTGCTAATTGTGGATTTTACAGCCGAGGAACCTAGCGAGTTTGGCATCTCAACTCTTGGTAGTAGGGGAATGGTCGATAATTTGCCTGTTGAAATGTTAAAAAGAAAAGATCCGAATGGCTTAGAACTTTATGATGCAATAATAGGTGCTGGAGGCAGACCTGAAGAAATTTCTGAAACAGCATTGCGAAACGGTGATATATCCTTGTATTTAGAATTACATATTGAACAAGGACCAGTATTGGAACAAACAAGTAATGATTTAGGCATCGTTACTGGGATTGTAGGCATTCAACGCTACCGTATCGAGGTGAAAGGACAGCCAAATCATGCCGGAACAACACCGATGAATATGCGTTTTGATGCATTAACAGCGGCTTCTGAATTAATCCTCGCAATTGAAAAAATTGCAAATCTTTCATATGAGGAGCAAGTAGTCGGTACAGTAGGAAGATTGTTTAATGAACCGAATGGATCAAATGTTATCCCAGGTAAAGTTATTTTCGATGTAGAATTACGTTCACTAAGTATAAATGCAATGAAAAAAATGTTTGGACTAATAATGGAAAAAACTCGGGTGGTGGAAAATGATAGGAGAGTTTCATTTTCTATAGATAAACTATCTCACTCGGAGCCAATTCTTATTGAAAAAGAAATAATAAAAGGAATCGAGGGTGTCTGTAATAAAGTTGGTAAGACTATTCGATTACCAAGTGGTGCCGGGCACGATGCAAATCAAATTGCCAGAATTGCGCCGATAGGTATGATTTTTATCCCTAGTAAAGATGGTAAAAGTCATTGTCCTGAAGAATGGTCTGAATATAATCAAGTTGCAATAGGCGTCGTTGCACTTGGGAATGCACTTTTGTACTTTGACGAGAAATTTTTATGAAATAAAATACTTCGGCAAATGTATAGTTCAATTGGGTGCACGCCAAATAATTGGTGATTCATGAATCATTTGGTGTGCATCTAGGAGAGAACTTAAAGGAGCAAAAATCAATGGAAAACACTTCACAAAAATTAGAAGCTGAATACAAAAACAATCTAATTATTAGGCTCCTACCTGGACTTATCCTTTGCTTTATTGTGGTTTTTCTTGGTATTTATGGGGCAGATCAACTCGGATTTATAATTGTGAAACTTAACCTTTTACCAGCGGGAAGTGCAAGCCCTTTATCTGGTATATTTGTTGCTATCTTAATAGGAATTATTATTCGGAACACCATTGGATTACATAGCATATTCATCGAGGGGGTGGGGTTTTCCGTTAAGTATGCCTTGCGTGCGGGAATCATTTTACTTGGTTTACGCCTTAGCCTGACTGAAGCATTAAAACTAGGAGTTTGGGGGCTTCCGCTTATAATTTCCTGTATTTCATGTGGACTAGTTGTAACACTTTTTTTTACGAAAAAAATGAAGCAATCAAATCGCCTCGGAACATTAATAGCCTGTGGAACAGGAATTTGTGGTGTAACAGCTATTATGGCGACTGCGCCTGTTGTTAAGGCTGAGGAAAATGAAATATCTTATGCGGTTGCAAATATTACTATATTTGGATTAATTGGCATGCTTTTTTACCCATATTTAGCACATCTGTTTTTTTTGAATGACCCGATTAAAGCGGGATTGTTTCTAGGAACTGCTATCCATGATACTGCCCAAGTAACGGGGGCTGCGCTAATTTATAATCAAATGTATGATATAGAAAAAGTCGTAGATGTGGCAACAATTACAAAGTTAACAAGAAATCTATTTATCATAGCTGTTATTCCACTTGTTTCATACCTCTTTTTTAAAAGTGTGGATAAACAAGAATCTGGAGAGGAATACAAATTACCTAAATGGTATAAGTTAGTACCATTGTTCGTAATTGGATTTTTATTATTCGCGTTAACTAGAACAATTGGTGATTTGACCTTAGAGAAAACCGGATCAGCCTTTGGTATCTTTAATCCATCTACATGGGAACAATTTTATAACTTTTGGAGCTCTTTTGGATCGAAATACATGTTAGGGTTGGCAATGGCGGGGGTTGGGTTATCCACTAACTTCAAGATTTTCAAGGGACTTGGAATAAAACCTTTCTATATTGGGTTAATTGCTGCCTTTTCAGTTGGGACGGTTAGTCTAATAATAGTTTCATTATTCGGTCATTTAATAGTGATTTAACAGTGAACGCTTTGTCGATGTCTTCTAAATTTTTTATCCAAACTCAGAAATTGTTATTCTTGCAGTTCACATAAGTACCTTCCACAAAGGTAAAAAGGGGAGGCTGATTATATACAAGTGCGTCGATATCTCCCGAAGTGCGAGCTAGTGCAATGTAATTGTACAGGTCTTGCACTTTTTTAGTGCTTAAAATAGCAAATTGCAAATACGGTTAAGACAAAAATGGTATCGACATATGTCCATGCACAAGTATTGACTTAGATGTGTGGCAGAGTTGAAAAGGTTATAGAATCAAGTTCGGCGAACCCATGAAATACGTGAAGCGGGTGTTGATAGATTAAAAAGTAAAAATTGTTCTAACCGCGCAAGATTCTATTAGGTTTCTGAATTTTAGAAAGAAACCTCTCCGAAAATCCCCTGTATTTTTAGACTTAGGTGCGACAATTCTCTGTATATTCTAATGGAATATTCATGCTATCTAAATAATTTAACTACAAAAAAATAAATACTAGGCTATCTTAATCCTAACTTCCCGTTCGACTATGGAATAGACCTATCTAACTGTTATGAATTTATTTATTATTTGCCATTGACTAAAATTATTAAATTATGATAACATACTAAGTAATCGGTTACATCGTTGTGTATACAGGATTTAATCGATTGTTATGCATAATAAATGTAAGCGGTTACGGAGGTTTTCTAATGATAACAATGAGAGATGTGGCTAAAAAAGCTGGGGTCTCCGTTGCGACTGTTTCCCGAGTGTTAAATAACAAAAGTGTAAAATTGAAAACAGTTGAACATGTCGAAAAGGTTATGAAAGAGCTTAACTATCACCCTAATCAGATTGCACGTAGTTTGTCAAAGAAGAATACAAAAACAATAGCTCTAATCATTCCATCTATAAACAACCCATTTTTTCCTGAATTAGCAAGTGCGATAGAAAATATCGCTCATGCCTTTGGTTATAAAGTGTTTTTATTTAACACTGATAGTAGTAAAGAGAAGCTTACGAATTATATTGATTCCTTAGGAAGCAGTTTTGTGGATGGAGTTATAATGGATTCCCATATGCTAGAGGAAGAAGATTTAGATAAATTAACTCAAATGGAAATTCCCATTGTTAAAATTGATCGGTCGAATTTCAAAGATGAGTTTACGAGTATTTCCGTTAATAATAAATTAGGTGGTCAAGTTGCAACAAAGCATTTATTAGATGTAGGTTGTAAAAGAATTGGACATTTGAAAGGAACTGATGAAGAAATAACAGCCATCCATAGATTGTGGGGGTATCGATCTGTTTTAAAGGAATTTGATTGGTTTGATCAAAGTTGGATTGCTCCTGGTAATTATAGTGTTGAAGGCGGATATCTCGGTATGAAGGAGTTGTTAATTCGAAAGCCAGAGATTGATGGAGTATTTGCGGCAAATGATTTATCTGCTATTGGAGCAATGAAGGCAATCTATGAATGGAATCGAAAAGTTCCAGATGAAATTGCCATAGTAGGGTTTGACGGTATTAGTATGGCTCGTTATATGGTTCCCTCATTAACAACGATAGAACAACCAATTTCTAAAATGGGTGAATTAGCAATGAAAGAGTTGATTCAATTGATTGAAAACCCTGGTAAGAAAATAGAGAGTTTTGAATTGGATATTCGGCTCAGGTTACAAGAATCAACATTACGATAAATTGTTACTCGCTGTGAATGTTGTATTGAATTTATAAAAATTAAACATACATAAAGGGGGTGTTTAAAACTGAAAGGTACAAGTGAAAATTAGCAATTAGAATCGTGATATTGTGTGAATACATTTAAACGGGAGGTCAGAATATTGAAAATGAAAATCAAACAAAAAAGCATTTCATTTATAGGGTTATTGTTGGTGGTGTTGCTCTTGTTTACTGGTTGTTCCAACGGTGAGGGTACCGCAAACAAAGGTAAAGATGGGGATAAAACAAAAATTGCTTTTATTCCGATGTTGATTGGCATTCCATATTTTAGTGCTATGGAAGAAGGGGGGAAAAAGGCTGCAGAGGATTTAGGAGTTGAATTCATTTATTCTGGTCCAACAACTTCTAGTGCGCCGGAACAATCGAAAATTATGGATAGTTTAATTCGTCAAAAAGTTGATGCGGTTTCCGTGGCAGTTATTGATAGTTCATCAATTAACCCAATTATTAAAAAGGCAAAATCGGCTGGAATTAAAACATATACAGCGGATAGTGATAGTCCCGATAGTGAACGCGATCTTTTTGTGGCACAAGCACTTGATGAGGATCTCGGTTATACACTAATGGATCGCCTTGCTGCGCAAATAGATGAGAAAGGTAAAATAGGTATTGTTTCAGGAGAATCAACCGCAACAAATCTAAACTCGTGGATTGATTACATGGAAAAAAGAATTGATGAAAAATACCCAGACATTGAAATTGTAGATATACGATACACACCGGGCGGAAGTAGTGAAGCGGCCTTAACCCAATCTCAAGAATTAATGACAAAACACCAAGACTTAAAAGGAATTGTTGCAGTATCATCTTCAACGATCCCAGGTGTAGCTCAAGCAGTTCAACAAGCAGGCAAAGCAGGAGAAGTAGCTGTCATTGGATATGGTTCGCCGGCTACTGTAAAACCATTTATTGAAAGTGGCGTTATGAAAGAATCAATTTTATGGGATGCATATGAACTGGGGTATTTAACAGTTTGGGCTGGTAAGCAAATGGTTGATGGAAAAGAGTTTAGTGAAGAAAATGACGTTCCCGGCGTCAAAGACAAAGTTAAGTATTTAAAAGACGAGAAAATTCTACTATTGGGACCACCACTTATCATTGATAAAGATAATGTTGGAGACTTTGATTTTTAAACTAAACTAGTAACTTGTCTAACTCATAATGTGATGGAAGATTTGCAGAGTGAGTTAGACAAATAATAAAGAAGGTAACATTGGAGGTGCTTACATGACAGGTGAAGTACTATTTACGCTTAATGGGGTCAGTAAGTCATTTGGTGGAATAAAAGCATTACAAAACGTAAATATGAAAGTTAACAAAGGTGAAGTATTAAGTATAATCGGTGAAAATGGTGCTGGTAAGTCGACTTTGATGAAAATAATTGCGGGTGCCTTACAATCCGATACTGGAAAGATAGAATTCGAAGGTAATGAAGTGAAAATTAATAATACTCAAGATGCTATTGACATTGGTATTTCAATTGTTTATCAAGAACCCAATGTATTTGCGGAACTATCCGTATTGGAGAATTTATTTATCGGTGAAGAAGTTAAGACGAAATTCGGCAGCATTGATTGGCCAGAGATGTATAGACAAGCAGCCGAAGCACTGGAACTGGTTGATCTACCTACTTATACACTTAATGAGATGATGGGTGATTTATCAATTGGAAATCAACAATTAGTCTTAATTGCTCGAGGATTACATCGACAATCAAAACTACTTATATTAGACGAACCGACCTCAATATTGAGTCAAGCTGAGTCAGAGAAGTTATTCGCATTGATTGCTGAACTTAAAGAAAATGGAGTTAGTATTTTATATATTAGCCACCGTATTCCAGAAATTTTGCGAATTTCTGACCAAATGATTGTACTTAGAGATGGTAAGGTAACTGAAACGTTTTCGGCAAACGAAGCAACTGAGAATAGAATCATTACTGCAATGAGTGGAAGAGAGATTAACTCTGATATTTATAGACTTAGAGACTATTATGATGAAAAACCGATTATTAAAGTAAACAATTTAAGTAAATCCAAAATGTTTCACGACATTTCTTTTTCGATAAAACCTGGGGAAATTCTTGGTGTCTATGGGCTTGTTGGTTCAGGACGTTCGGAAGTTGCTAGAACGCTGTTCGGAGAATTGGCAATGGATAGCGGTAATATTGAATTCGAAGGGAAAAAACTAACTAAACATTCCACCAACAACGCAGTCCGAAAAGGGATTTACTACGTTCCAGAGGATCGTGGCACTCAAGGAAACTTTTCTTTACATTCTATAAAATACAATTTAAGTGCAGCATTTCTCCCGACAATGTCCAATAAATTTGGGGTTCTTAATCTGAATGATGAAAAAAAAATTATTCAAAAAAATGTTGAAAAGTATAGTATTAAAACAAAAAATATGGAAGATTTAATCATTAGTTTGAGTGGAGGAAATCAACAAAAGGTTCTTCTTTCTCGTTGGTTAATTAATACCCCTAGAGTATTAATTTTAGATGAACCAACACGTGGTATCGATATTGGAACTAAAACTGAAATTCATGAATTAATTCTTACTTTAGCGGAAAGTGGTGTGGCAGTTTTATTGATTTCCTCAGATTTACCAGAGGTTATGCGTTTATCAGATCGAATTATGACGTTTCATAAAGGAAGAATCACTGGTTTTACCAATCGTGAGAATATGACAGAAGATGGTGTACTTAGAAAGGCTTTGGGTTTAATTTCATAAAGTAGATAAATTAAACGGAGGTAAAATAATGAAACAAATAAATAAGGTGACAACTTGGATTGATGAAAATGAAACAGAAGTAATTGGTTTTCTTCAAGATATTATTAGAATCCCAAGTGTAAATCCATGGTTTGAAGATGAAAAATACCCAATGAAAGAGAAGGAAGTTCAACTATTTATTGAAGATTACTTGAAAAAAATGGGGTTTGAAACTGATTTGTGGGAACCTGTCGCGGATGAGTTGGCCCAATATGAAGGAAGGGCAGGTTACTATGCGGGTAGAGATTTTACGGATCGCCCAAATCTATATGGTGAATTAAAAGGGAATGGCTCCGGAAAATCAATCTTATTAGCTGGTCATATTGATGTTGTGAAGCCGGGTAGCGAGTGGACAGTTGATCCTTTTGGTGGGGAACTTATTGACGGAAAAATATATGGACGCGGTACAACAGATATGAAGGGCGGCGTAGCCGCAATGATAATGGCGGTAAAGGCGATATTAGCCAGTGGAGTCAAACTTTCGGGAACGATTAAAGTCGGAACACTAGCGGATGAAGAAGCAGGTGGAATGGGGACATTAGCATTTGTGGATAAAGGATATCGAGCGGATGCATGTATAATGACTGAGCCATCTTCACTATCGGTTATGCCGATGTGTCGTGGAATTTTATGGGGGAAATTAATAATTGAAGGTAGAAGTGGACATATCGAAATGCCACAAGGAGATTGGCGTACAGGAGGTGCGGTGGATGCAATTGAGAAAGCTAGACTTTACTTGGAACATTTCCGCCATTTAAATAAAGATTGGGAAGTTCGAAAAACGCATCCATTATTACCGATTCCTTGTCAATTGCATGTTGCTCAAATCAATGCTGGTGAATACCCAACAGCCTTTGCCAATCAGGCTGAAATAGTCTTTAATGCACAATATTTACCATCAGAAAGAGATGAATTATTGATGGGTGGAAACGTAAAGAAAGAAATCGAAGAACTCATTAATGCAGTTGCAAAAACAGACCCTTGGTTGAAAGAAAATCCGCCAGAAGTAGAATGGCTTATAGATGCAGACTGTGCTGAAATCAGTCCCGATCATGAATTTGTTCAAGTGTTTAGCAACACATTGGAGAGTATCGGTGAGCCAGTTACAGTAGAAGGCATGAGTTCCCATACTGATATGGGGTGGTTTATCAATGTAGGAATACCAACAGTTAATTTTGGACCCGGAGAACCACGAATTGCCCACCAAAGTGATGAATATGTGACAAGTGATGAATTAATACGATCAACAAAAGCGATTGCTGCCACAATATTGAATTGGTGCGGAACTGAAAAGGAGTGAGGTCAATTGTTTAAAAGTTATATACCTCGACCGGGCAGACGTGAATATCTAACAATTATTTTACTGGTATTGCAAGTAATATTTTTCAGTTTTTTTGCAGATAACTTCCTTAGTGCAGATAACCTGAAAGGTATTATGCAAAACTCCGCTGAGCTTGCAATTGTTAGTATTGGAATGACAATGGTAATTATTTTAGGTGGTATCGATTTATCTGTTGGTGCTGTATTAGGAATTGTTGCAATAGTTGTTGGGAACTTAATACAGTCTGGGGTAAATCCTCTGCTTGTTACAATTATTGCAGTAGCCATTGGAATGTCTTTAGGTTTAATCAATGGTCTAATAATTGGCGTGATGAAAATTCCACCGATAATCGCCACTCTGGCAACAATGAATATTGGAAGAGCGGTAGTATTTGGCATGTTAGGTGGACATTGGCTGGCAGGATTACCCCCTGTCTTTACACCGATTATGACCAATAAAATATTTGGAATACCTATTGTATTCTTCATTGTTCTGTTAATATATACTTTGTTTTATTATATTTTCACTTATCGTCCATTCGGTCGTCATCTTTATGCAATTGGTACGAATCCAGAAGCGGCAAACCTGGTTGGAATTAATAGTGTAAAAGTCAAAATCTTATCTTATGCTATCTCAGGCGGAATTGTCGGAATAGCTGGAATAATGTATGTTGCGCGTATGGGTAGTGTTGAAGTATCGATTGGGCTTGAATTACCTCTTCAAGCAATTGCTGCAGTTATTATTGGGGGGACGGCAATAACTGGTGGTAGGGGATCGCTTGTAGGAACATTAGCTGGCGTATTATTTATTACGGTAATGAAGAACGGAATTGTTATTTTTGGTGTCCCCTCGCTCTGGGAAAAAGCAATTATCGGTTTATTAATTCTCATTTCAGTCACTATTGATATAGTAATAAATAAGCAAATTACACGAAAAAGAGCAACTGGAACTCCGTTAGGAGCGGAAGAATTAGAATTAGAAATACAAAGAGGTGATTGATATATGGGTGGGTTTATACAAAAAGTTTTGATGAGCAGAACTTACTTTTTAACCTTGCTACTTGTCATGATAATTATTATCATGTCAATCCTAAGTCCATACTTTCTCACTGTACAAAACTTACTTGAAATCACACAATTCGGAGCTGTTATTGCATTACTTGCAATTGGTCAATCTTTGGTGATTGCTAGCGGTAACGGTGGAATTGATTTATCAGTCGGATCAATGGTCAGTTTGTCAGGAGTATTAATGGGACTAGCATTTAATGCAGGAATTAGTATATGGATTGCGTCTATTATTGCGATTTTAGTAGGGGTTCTACTTGGTGCTTTTAATGGTTTCGCAACATCTGTAATTGGATTACCTCCTTTCATTGCAACGTTAGGCACAATGTATATGTATGGTTCTCTTGCTCTGGTTCTTACAAAAGGCACGCCAATAAGTGGATTCCCGGAAAGTTTTGGATTTCTTGGCCAAGGTACCATTTTAGGTATACCAACTCAGGTGTTATTGATAGTTATACCGGTATTTCTAATCATTAGTTTTATTGTATATAGAACAGTATTTGGTCGTCAGATTTATTTAGTTGGCACGAATGATACCGCAGCCAAATTTGCCAACATCAAAGTTAAACGAACAAGATTTCTTTTGTTTACTCTATCAGGGCTATTGTCTGGAATTGGTTCTGTAATTATGTCTTCATGGTTAATGACAGCAAGAGCAGATGTTGGATCAGGGTTAGAATTGCAAGCAATAACCATTGCTGTATTAGGTGGGATGCATATTTTCGGTGGAAAAGGTCAATTAGGCGGAGTCATGCTGGCTGTCTTGGTAGTTACGATGTTGTCTCCGGGTCTGCAAATCGCAAATATTAATGCAATATGGCAACTTGCAATATTAGGGATAATATTAATTGGTGCTGTAGCTCTCAATCAATATTCATCGAATCGATTATCTCTGAAAGCTATTAAGTAATTATGTTATTAGTATATTAAATGAAATATAGAAGGAGAATCTCAGTCGAGTGAAAGAATCGCCAAATATTGTCGTTATAGGCAGTTTAAACTTAGATATGATATTGGAGTCGCCGAAGTTTCCTGATGAGGGGGAGACTATTCTTGGAAAAAGGTTTTCGACAGCAATGGGTGGAAAAGGTGCAAATCAGGCAGTAGCTGCGGCTCGATTAGGTGCAAAGGTTAGTCTAATTGGAGCGGTAGGAAATGATGAATTCGGAAAAAAACTACTCAAGAGTTTGAGTAATGAAGGTATCGATACTTCGCATATCAAAATGCTTGAATCGGAAGAAACTGGCATAGCCTGTGTGCAAGTAAGTCCAAATGATAATCGTATTACAGTGATCCCTGGAGCTAATTCTCATTTACTGCCTGACCATATAGATCAAGCTGAGGACGTGCTAGAAAAGGCAGACCTAGTTCTCCTCCAAATGGAAATCCCGTTGGAGACTGTTGAATACGCAATTAAAAAAGCTAAGGAAATGGGGAAAACAGTTATCCTAAACCCTGCTCCAGCTGCTGAATTATCCAAGGATATTCTTGGGATAGTGGACTATTTAACACCAAATGAAACAGAACTTCTGATTCTTGCACAAGGTTCTACAATTGAAAAAGATTTAGACCATTCTGCCAAAAAATTATTAACCATGGGGGTAGCAGGATTAATTGTAACATTAGGTGAAAATGGAGCAAAGTACTTTTCAAACAATGATGAAGAAGAGAATTTTTCACCACATTTTGTCCGAGTGGTTGATACTACAGGGGCAGGGGATGCCTTTAATGGAGGATTAGCCTATTCATTAGCATCCGGTAAAGATCTACGTCACGCAATTTCCTTAGCGATGAAAGTCGGTGCAATGGCAGTAACAAAACTTGGAGCGCAAGAAGGAATGCCAACAATTAGAGAATTAGAATCGTTTAATAAAAAATATAATTTGCAAAATATCATTTAGGAGGAGATTTGATTGAAAGTATTATTTATTGGAGAATCCTGGACTGTGCATATGATTCATGCGAAAGGATATGACACTTTTGAATCGACAAAATATGAAGAAGGTGCAACTTATTTACTTGAGAGTTTAAAAGAAAGTGGTGTGAAGATTGATTATATGCCATCGCATGAGGTTCAGATGAGATTTCCACAAGACTTGAAAACATTGGAACAATACGATTCTATTGTCATTAGTGATATTGGAAGCAACACTTTTTTACTGCAGAATAGCACATTTTATAATATGAAGATAGTTCCAAATGCATTGGAATTAATTCGCCAATATGTGGAAAGTGGTGGGGGATTGCTTATGATTGGAGGATACCTGTCCTTTATGGGGATAGAAGGGAAGGCAAATTATAAAAATACTGTTCTTGCAGAAGTTCTTCCAATCAAAATGCTTGATCGAGATGACCGTGTAGAGAAACCAGAAGGCGTTTCACCAGAGACTATTTTAGAACATAAAATTACAACAGATATAGGTGAATGGCCAATATTCCTTGGATACAATCGCTTTTCCGCTAAAGAAGATGCAACAACAATTGTGAAAGTTGGAGATGATCCGTTTTTAGTCGTAGGTGAATATGGAAAAGGAAAGACAGCTGCATTTGCAAGTGACTGTGCTCCTCACTGGGGATCAACTGAATTCGTTGAATGGGATCAATACACTCCTTTCTGGGTAAGACTTTTGGAACAAATTAAGAGATAATCGAGTTAAATGTAAAATTAGATAGGCATTGTTTGGAATAGTGGAATAACAACAATGGGGCTTATAACTACCAACATAGCCTATCTAATCAGTTGGTAGGAAATCTATAATATGACAAACACTTTTGAAAAGGAAGTGATTCGGATAAAAAAGCAAGAATCATTTGTACATAATTTGATGGAAAATTATGATGAGAGAAAGAATGATACTGATGGTATTAGCGGACATAGAATTGCCAGCAGACTAGCGAAGCTAGCTGAAATTGGTCTAACTGAAGAAAGTGGATCTCAAAGAATTGGATTTTCCAAGGAAGAGAGAGCCGCAAAAGAGCTAGTTAAAGTTTGGATGCATAAAGCAGGTTTAAAGGTGAGTGAGGATGGGGCAGGAAATGTGTTTGGGAGATTATCTGCTAAAGACAATTCCAAACCTGCCATTTTATCTGGCTCGCATGTAGATACTGTTCCAAATGGGGGACATTTCGATGGAGCATTGGGAGTCGTAGCAGCTCTCGAGGTTGTTGAAGCGTGGAAAGAAAATGAATATCAACCTAAAAAACCATTTGAAGTTGTAATTTTCTCTGATGAGGAAGGCTCCCGTTTCAATAGTGGATATATAGGCAGTAAGGGGATGTGTGGGAAATATCAATTAGATGAACTCATAAAATTACATGATGCTAATGGTATGAGTTTTGAAGAGGTATTGGCATCTGATGGTTTAACTATTCCTGGGTTTAAGGAAGCGAAGAGAAATCTAAATGACATTGAATTATTTGTTGAAGTACATATTGAACAAGGAAAAATACTTGAAAATGAAAATCTCCCATGTGGCATTGTAAATGGTATAGCGGGGCCGGTTTGGTATGAGCTTACATTTAATGGTGTTGCTGGTCACTCAGGAAGTACACCGATGGTTGGAAGATCTGATGCGCTTGTTGCGGCGGGAAAGTTTATTCACGAATTAAGTAACTTACCAAATCGAGTAAGTGATACAGCAGTAGCGACTGTAGGTAAGATGCATATTCATCCGAATGGCATAAATGTCATCTCGGGTAAAGTAACACTTTATGTAGATATTCGTGATACAGATATCAAAACCAGGAATAATCTAATTACTAAGGTGCTTAGATTACTTGCTAGTATTGAAAATGAGTTTTCGGTGAAGATTGACAAAAAGGAATTAATTAATATACTTCCTGTTAAAATAGAGTCGACAATTCAAGATATATTATCTGAGTCATTAAGAGGATATGGTATTCGTCCAATTAAATTACCAAGTGGTGCGGGACACGATGCTATGATTCTAGGGGAAGATATTCCTGTTGCTATGCTTTTCGTCCGAAGTGAGAATGGTATCAGCCATAGTCCACTGGAACGTTCATCACTTAATGATTGTGTTCAAACAATTCATGTCCTGAAAAGATTTATAGAAGAAATAATGAAAAATGTTTGAATTGAATTTTGGTTAACCACCACGAAGATTGATTTAGGACATCTTACAATAATTATATAAAGTAAGAGGGGGGAAGTTGATCATGTGGTAATAGTTCGGCTTCCTTTTGATACTTTATACATATGGAATTTTATCGGGAATGCCGCAATGTTTTACTTAATTTCATAAGCACTCCAGTCTGAAGAAGCCCTTTTAATCACGATTCAGAATCTGTGAAGTGGATAAGTCTCTTATTAAAATATCAAGATATTCTTTTAAAAAAGTTGCTTTATTTATCACTTCTTCTTTTATTTCTTTAGGTAGTACTTCCTGATTCTCTAAGAATATAGAATGTATTATTTTACCAACACGTCTCCAGGTCTTTTACATACTTTTCTACTTGACTTTCATTGGGAACAGAATCTGTACAATCCTCCACGAACTTCAATAATTCCTCGAGCATGCTATTTTCATTAGCTGACTTTGATATTTATTTACCCCTTTTAACAATATTTTCCAGACTATTTTGTCTTAAACTTTTAGTCGCGTGAAGTTTTTTAATACTTCTTGAGCTTCTGGATTTTTTAGTTTAGATATATGACCAATCTTGCGATGTTGGAATTAAACCACTTAAAGTAATTTCAATTGTCTAAAAGATAAGTAACTGAAAGTTATTGCAATAATAAAATAAATGTTGTATGCTTGTAATACAACTTTTTGAAAACGTTTACAAAGGGGGATATGAATGAGGAAAATTAGTATGTTGTTTATGGCAGTGATGTTGTTATTATTGTCTGCATGTGGGAGTGAAGGTAGCGATGGAGGTAAGGGGAAAGATAAATTTCTAACAATCGCTACAGCATCAACTGGAGGTACATATTATCCAATAGGAGTCGGAATGGGGAACCTTTGGACACAGGAATTAAAAGATGAAGGCATCCGGGCAAGCGGACAATCTTCGGCTGGATCTGTAGAGAATATTGACTTAATCCAAAAAAATGAAGCAGATCTTGCAATCATTCAAGGATTAATTGGTGCTCAAGCGTATGCTGGTCAGGGAAGTTTTGAAGGCAAAGAGTATAAGGATCTTCGAACGGTTGCAAATATTTGGCCAAACGTTGAGCATTTTGTATTGATGAACCAAAAAGTGAAGTCTGGAACAATAAGTGATATTGAAGGAACAACATTTTCGGTAGGGCCACAGGCGAGTGGAACAGAGCAGTCAACGATAGTAATGATGGAAGGAATTAATCTAACCAAGGAAGATATCCAACCTGAATATCTTGGTTATGATGACACCATTTCAGCAATGCGAGACGGTCGCCTTGATGGCGGTTCTGTTCCTGCCGGCACACCCGTAGCAGCGGTAACCGATATGTATGCTAGTGGCGTTGCAGCTACAGTGCTAGACGTAACACCCGAACAAGCGAACGAAATTAATGAGGTTTTTAACGCTTGGTATGAATACACGATTCCAGCAGGAACATACCCGAAACATGATAAAGAAATTCATACAATAGCACAACCAAATCTTTTAATCGCATCAATCGACCTAGATGAAGAAACAGTTTATTTATTAACAAAAACTCTATATGAAAATCTTGAGTTTATGTATGGCGTTCATAACTCTGCTAAAACAATGGAGCTGAGCAATGCATTAGACGGACTACCGGCGCCACTGCATATCGGTGCATATAAATATTTCAAAGAGGCTGGACTTGAAATTCCAGAGGAGTTAATTCCAGAAGAGGCGAAATAATAAATGCAAATAAGAGGGAAAGGGTTCAATCTTTTCCCTCTTATTTGCTTTAGTAAATTCATATGAAAGCGAGGAATCAAATATGGTAGATAACCAACGACCTATAGTAGTAGATCGGGAATCAGGTGGCGGGGGACGTCAATTAACAGGTTTTCAAAATAAGTTGATGCTTGGCGTTGCAGCATTAATGTCTATTTTCGCAGTTTATTATAATGGATTTTCAACAATTCAAGAAATCTATCGAAATGCACTCTTTCTAGGTTTTCTTTTGGCATTAACATTTCTTTTATATCCGAGATCAACAAAAATAAAATCTAATAAAATGTCTATTATGGATATAGTTTTCTTGATTGCTGGGTTAGCAGGCGTTTTCTATATCGTATTTTCATATACGAATATTCATGTAGTTAGACAATCACAAGCGATTACACTGGATTATGTATTTGCAGTTATTACGATTGTTGTTCTCTTTGAAGCTTCAAGAAGAGCGATAGGTTTTTTTATTCCGCTATTGACTTCTTTAGCAATTGTATATGCAATGTTTGGACCACATTTCCCTGGAATGTTTGCGCATTCCGGCTTTAGTATAGAACGTCTACTTTATCGTATGTACATGACGACAGAGGGTATTTTTGGAACAACACTTTCCATAGCATCTACGTATATTGTTCTATTTATTTTATTTGGTGCTTTTTTGACAGCTAGCGGTGCATCACAATTTTTCAATGAATTAGCACTAGCCGCTGCGGGTCAAAAGCGAGGTGGACCGGCGCAAGTTGCGGTATTATCAAGTGCTTTGACAGGGTCCTTGAGCGGAAGTGCGGTTGCAAACGTAGCAACGACAGGAACATTTACCATTCCGCTCATGAAAAAAATTGGATTAACACCACGCTTTGCTGGCGCGGTTGAAGCGGCGGCATCCACAGGTGGAATGATAATGCCGCCGATTATGGGAGCAGCGGCATTCATCATGGCTGGATTTTTGGGTATCTCCTATACTGTCATTGTTATCGCAGCAATCATTCCAAGTTTACTCTATTATTTGGCCTTGATTTTCGCGATTGACATAGAAGCGAAAAAACTAGGGCTGAAAGGATTGAGTAAAGATTCAATTCCAATCGTAAAAGAGGTAATTAAAGAACGGGGATTGTTAATTTTACCGATATTAATTGTTATTGGTACATTGTTAGTTGGAAAAACTCCTTTGTATGCTGGATTCGCAGGAATTATTTCAGCAATTATAGCGTCATGGCTTACTAAGGATAAGGATTGCCGTGTTACTCCGATTAAAGCATTCCATGCACTTGTAGATGGGGCAAAGGGAACGGTTCAAGTAGGAATTGCTTGTGCGTCAATTGGGATTATCATTGCTGTTGTAACAATGACAGGCCTTGGTTCGACATTTGCTTATAACATTTTATCGCTTGCAAATGGGTCACTTCCAATTATTTTATTGTTAGTAATGCTTACATGTATTGTCCTTAGTCTTGGTCTCCCATCAACTGCATTATATATTGTTGTAGCAGTTACGGCAGCACCTGCACTAATACAAGCAGGCGTAAATCCGCTTGCAGCTCACTTCTTTGTATTTTGGTTTGGTGCATTATCAAACATTACACCACCGGTTGCATTGGCGGCATATACAGCAGCAGGAATTGCAGGTTCAGATCCTATGAAGACATCCATTAGCGCATTTAAGCTAGCAATACCGTGTTTCATTGTACCGTTCATGGTTGTTTATAATCCAGTTCTTCTCATGCAACCAGAAGCTGGAACAGAAAATGTTTGGCTGGTCGTTATAATAGCGCTTGTAACAGCAATAATTGGAATTTTTTCATTAGCAATTTCAATTGGTAATTACTTCTCCATGAAGTTAAATGTTGTGGAACGAATCGGATTCTTCGGAACAGCTATTTTGCTAATCGAACCTGGACTTGTTACAGATGCAATTGGGATCGTGATATTGGGTATTCTACTATCACTCCATGTTGTGAAAGCGAATAAAAAAGCTAGCTCGACAAATACAGTCTCTATATAAGGAAAATGTGAAATGATTACGCGTGTAAATAGGAAAAAAATGTCGGAACAAATAATTGAACAATTAAAAGAGAAGATAAAAAATGGAGAATTTCCACCAGACTCCAAATTACCATCTGAAAATGCGTTGGCGAAAATGTTCGGTGTAAGCCGGGCTCCAATTCGTGAAGCATTAAGCGTGTTAACTGCGAGCGGGCTGGTTGAATCGATTCAAGGTGGCGGAAATTTTGTGAAAAAAGTTCCGTTAGTCAACCTGCTAAATTCGACAATGATCGAGATGATTAGCGCTGAAGAGTTGTATGACTTGCTTGAGATGAGAATGGTAATTGAAACGCAGGTAGCTGCTTTTGCAGCGGAGCGTCATACCGATGAGGAAATCAAGGAAATTGAGCTTGCGTTAGAGCAATTTGCGGAAACGATTAACGATGAACAAGCAATTGGTGACGTTGCTGATTTTCAATTTCACATGTCGATCGTGCGAGCGGCCCACAATAAATTTCTCAAACAGTCACTCGAGAATATCGGCGATCTTCATAAAAAAGCATTAAGGTTTTCATTGGAAAAGAATATTGGTTTAAGAAGAAAAAGGGAATTAGTTTATCAAGAGCATCTAGATATATTTGAAGCAATTAAAAGCAGGGATTCAGAAGCAGCCGCTTATTATATGAAGAAACATTTAATGAATTTGAGATTGAAATTTGGAGACCCGAGACTGGAAGTGGATAAAGAAAAATAGCGGCCTCTTCTACACTTTATTATCAGACGGGCAAGCGAAAAGGAGAAACCAAATGAACGGGCATATAGAAGTAATAGTCGAGAAGCTCATTGAGGCGTTCGGTGACTCGTCAAGGGTCTTAACGGAAGTCCAGGATTTATATAGTTATTCCTTCGACGCCTCATTCGGTATTTATAAACCCGAGATTATTTGCCAACCGATTGCGACTGATGAGGTTGTTGAGCTAATTAAGCTTGCGGCGCAGTACAAAATACCGGTCGTAGCGAGGGGAACAGGTACTAGTTTAAGTGGCGGTCCGCTTCCGGTTAAGGGTGGGATTGTAGTAGATTTTTCATTGTGGGATACGAAATTAGAAATTCATCCCGATGATTTGATTGCGGTTGTATCTCCAGGCGTAATCACTTCCAAGATTAATGATAAAGCAATCGAGTTCGGGCTCATGTATCCACCCGACCCAAGCAGTGCGCATGTTTCAACAATAGGAGGGAATCTTGCAGAAAATGCAGGGGGACCGCGAGGATTAAAATATGGGGTAACAAAAGATTATGTACTGGGGCTTGAAGTTGTAACTGCTGAAGGAAAGGTCATTCGAACTGGCGGAAGGACAATGAAAAATGTAACAGGCTATGATCTTACTAAACTTATTGTAGGTTCAGAGGGAACACTTTGTATCATTACAGAGGCAACGTTGCGGCTCGTCCCAAGGCCACTTGCTACGAAAACCG
The DNA here is from genome assembly GCF_013184495.1 of Sporosarcina jiandibaonis. Taxonomy (GTDB): domain Bacteria; phylum Bacillota; class Bacilli; order Bacillales_A; family Planococcaceae; genus Sporosarcina; species Sporosarcina jiandibaonis. Next base: position 275,686 of record NZ_JAAOIY010000004.1, read on the forward strand.
CAATGGTTTTATTTGATGAAATTGTTGATTCAGGCCATGCGATATCTAAGGTTCTTCGCTCCGGGATTATGCCAGCTAAAATGGAAATCATGGATCGGCATTCGATTATTGCAGTGGAAGAATATGCTTCTCTAGGATTGCCTATTGATGTTGAGGCAATTCTTCTTATTGAATTAGACGGACATCATCAGGCAATTAATGAAGAGATGATTCGTGTGGAAGAGGCATGCATGAGTGTGAATGCGAGGAGTGTAATAGTAGCAAAAGATGATCGAGAGGCTGAGCAATTGTGGCAGGCAAGACGACTTGTCTCTCCGGCAATTGTTAAAATAAAGCCTACGAAAATTTCCGAAGATGCAACTGTTCCACGTAGTAAAATTCCTGAAATGTTCCAACGTTTAAAAGAAATTCGAGAAAAATATAATGTTCATCTTGTTGTTTTTGGACACGCTGGAGATGGTAATTTACATCCGAATATTATTGCCGATCAGCGTGATGAAGAAGAGATGCATAGAGTTGAACAAGCTGTGGAAGAGATTTTTGAGGCGGCGGTCAGTCTTGGTGGAACGCTTTCCGGTGAACATGGGATTGGACTTATGAAATCACCGTTCATGGAAATGGAGTTGGGGAAAGATGGATTACATATGATGAAGCTTATTAAAGATGCATGGGATCCACAAAATATATTGAATCCTGGTAAGATTTTTCCGGAACCAGGTCAAAGGTTTGTGTTGCGCAATGATTGATGAAAAAGAATTAAGAGGAAAACTTGCATATGATGAGACCTTTAGTTGTGTTCAATGCGGTTATTGTTTACCAGCATGTCCGACATATATTTCTTTTGGTAAGGAAGCGCATTCGCCTAGGGGAAGAATTAACCTAGTAAAACTCGCTGCGGAAGGAAAGATATCAATTCATGACATGGCAAATCCGATTGACCTATGTCTAGGGTGTCGGGCTTGCGAAACTGTCTGTCCAACGAATGTTGAGTACGGGAAGATATTAACATCCGCGGTGAATGTCCTTGCTGAATACAGGGAAAAAGATAGAAGCCGAAAAGAAAAAGTACTAAGAGATGTCGTTTTTCATCGTGCATTGACGAATAAAAATGTATTGAAGTTAATGGGAAAGGGACTTTACTATTTCAAAAAAACAAAAATGGATAAAGTGTTGAGAAAATCCAAGATACTTAATATCATGCCACAAGCAATTGGTCGGATGGAGTCCATAACTCCTGCGGTCAAGCTTCCTTTAAATCGGCAAAATGCTTTATCCGCGGAAAAGACTCGGTCACAGTTACGAATCGGGTATTTTTCTGGTTGTGTAATGGATACTATTTTTGCCAATGTTAATGATCTTGCTATTAAACTACTTGAAATTGGCGGCTGTGAAGTGGTTACGATTAAAGAACAAGGGTGTTGCGGTGCGCTTCAACATCATAGCGGGGAAAGAGAGCTTGCTGTTAATCTAGCAAAAAAAAATATTGAAGCATTCGAGAAATATGAGTTTGATTATATTGTGAACGCCATTGGTGGTTGCGGTGCAGCTCTCGTCGAGTATCATCATTTCTTCGATGAAAATGACATATGGTTTGAAAGAGCTAAAAGATTTAGTGCTCTGAATAAAGATATTAGCGTTATTTTATCAAAACTTGATTTGCCATTTACGAAAAGCATTAATAAAAATGTGTCGTATCAGCCGTCTTGTCACTTGACGAACGTACAAAAAGTAATTGACGAACCGCTAAAAATACTGAAAAGTATTCCTGGAATTACATACATACCGATGAAACAAAAAGATATGTGCTGTGGTTCAGCAGGGATATATAATATTGTTCATCATGAGGAGTCGATGCTTATTTTAGATGATAAAATGGCTCATCTGAAAAACAATATACCCGAGGTAATAGTAACGACGAATCCGGGATGTCATCTTCAAATGTTATTAGGAGTAGAGCGTGAAGGGTTGAGTGATCACGTTAAGGTCGTTCATCTTGTAGAAATAATCGCTGAAGCATGTGAAATTTAAGGATTCGAATATGGGGGATCGAAAATATGAATGATTATATTATTATTGGTGGTGGAATAGTAGGATTATCAGTCGGAATGACTATTCTTGAGCGCTATCCAAATGCCAAAGTAACAATACTTGAAAAAGAATCGGAACTTGCGGCGCATCAAACTGGAAATAACAGCGGCGTTATTCATTCCGGAATTTATTACACGCCAGGCAGTTATAAAGCTAGATTTGCGAAAGCTGGTAGCGAGGGAATGCGCAAGTTTTGTTTGGAAAATGATGTACAGCATGACATTTGCGGTAAAGTAATAGTTGCTACTGACAAGGAAGAGTTACCGCGTCTTGAAAATCTTCTCGAGAGAGGTCTCCAGAATGGTCTTGACGTTACAAAACTTAACCGGGAAGAACTACTTGAAAAGGAACCAAATGTTAGTGGCGTGGAAGCAATTTTTGTACGTGCAGCCGGAATTGTTAATTACAAGGATGTTGCTGAAAAAATCGCAGAGATTATTCGCGAAAAAGGCGGGACCATTATAAATGGAGCAGAAGTGGTTTCAATTGAAGAAAAACCGGATGAAATTACTATTGAAACGAAAAACAAAACATTCAAAAGTAAATTTCTTGTGAATTGTGCAGGGTTGCAAAGCGATCGAATTGCAAAAATGGCGGGATATTTAATTGACATGAAAATCTTCCCGTTTCGTGGAGAGTACTTTTACCTTAAAGAAGAAAAAAGGAATCTTGTTAATAACCTGATTTATCCCGTCCCAAATCCCGACTTTCCATTTTTAGGTGTCCATTTTACAAGAATGATTAATGGAAATGTCGATGTCGGACCGAATGCTGTCCCTGGTTTCAGTCGAGAGGCTTATAAAAAGACTTCATTTAACTTGAAAGATTTTGGTGAAATGATTACATATCCGGGATTCTGGAAGCTAGGATTGAAATACTATAAAGAAGGTATGGAGGAAGTCATTCGCTCATTTAATAAAAAGTTATTTGTAGAAAATGCTCGTAAACTTATCCCCGACATTACAGTAGATGACCTTATCCCAGCCCCGGCCGGTGTACGTGCACAAGCATTAAAAAGTGACGGAAGCCTAGTAGATGATTTCTTTATCGTTAACGGGCGTAATAGCGTCCATGTTTGCAATGCCCCCTCACCAGCTGCTACAGCAGCATTGGAAATCGGGAAAGAAGTTGTGGATAAAATTGAACGAATTGAGGGTAGGAATCGGTTGTAGGTCTTTATTAAGACACACTCCAACCGGATAACGTAAAAGTGGAATCTAGCCATGTTAGTATTTGGTAGATTCCACTTTTTTTACTCCGAACCTCATGGATGCCCCTTACGATAGATTTTATTCAACGGTTAAAAAACACATTTGAAAATGGAGCTATAATTGCACAATCACTATCCAAACTAATAGCGCGAGAAATAGGTTGAAATCACAAAAAAATATTATTCGTATTGCTTAATTCGTTTTGACATTATCCATACTACTAAGTTTAGCATTTGTGACTATTTACATGAATAGTTAGTAATTTTCCCTATTATTTATTTCGTAACAGTCCGAATCGACCATTTACTTAAATTTTCTATCAATTATACTGTGAAAGTAGTAAGTATAAAAAAAGTAGGGGGTAGTATTTATTTGAAAAGGATATTTATGTTTGTTTTTGCATTCGGTTTAATTGTTTCAACAGCATTCACTTCTAAAGCTAATGCTGCAGACACAGTGCCTGGTGGTCCTTCGACTAATGGCAACACGAGCATGGACAGTATGATCACTTATGAGGATATGATCGATGCGTTAAAGAAAATCGAAGGCACGAGTAAAGGTAAAGTGGAAGTATTTACTTTGGACGAGTATGGAAAGAGTGAACAAGAACGAAGCATCTACGCTGCAAAAGTTGGGACCGGACCTATCAAAGTATGGGTACAAGCTCAAATTCATGGTGATGAAAAATTAACAACTGATGCTGTTTTAGAATTATTAAAGACATTTGGCAGCAGTGGATCTAAAGATATTAAAACGATTTTAGAAAATACAACCGTTTATGCGATTCCGATGAACAATCCGGATGGGAGTATTATGAATACGAGGACGACTATGCTTTATGATGAAAATGGCGAACCTAGATTAGACAACAGAGGGCGGCCGATCACGGTTGATTTGAATCGAGATTGGACAGAGGATGGATTTAGAGCGAAAGAGTCAATCGCAACGTATACATATTGGGCGGATGTAAAGCCGGATTACGCGATTGATCTTCATCACCAAGGATTCAAGACAGTATACGGAACAAATGAATCGACTTCTATGTCGCTCGGCGTGTCATTGGCGCCAAATGGACCAACTTTACCGGGCTTAAAAGATGGCTTGTACAATGATCTTACTCGCCAAATGTCCGTGTATGTATATGATGCATTAAAAGACTACGGGCATATGCACATCGATCGTTACCAAACTGGCAGCGGCGATAAGAAATATGAAATCGACATTAAGGGCGGAGTCGTTTCGGCGATGATGTTAGGGCTTAATTACGACAACATAAATCCGACTCATCATAGCAATCCGGCCATCTTCTTTGAAACGAAGGGAAACACGAGAGACGGAAATTTAGGACAGAAGTCAAATGGTCACTTAGTCAAACAAAATTATCTCGGATTGAAATCCTTGATTTCAGGAATTGCTGCGGGCGATGTACAAAACGTTGATCCGGATCGTTGGGATGAGATTCCTGCTTATCCGCTAGCAGGCTATCAAACTGACAGCGGAATTATTCCGGTAAGTAATTAATAAAAGTTAAATAATAGTTATACTAGAGGCCCTACGGAGATCCGGAGGGCCTTTATGGCAGATATGTATTTAAAAATTTGGTGGGTTAGATTTACTAAAGTTACGGTTAGGACCTGGACTGTTAGAATGAATAGGTTAAAGATTCATTTTTACAGCTTTCCCTCCATCTTCTCCGCGATCCACAAAGCAACTTGTAAATTCAAAGCGTCTTCAAATTTCCGAGGGTCGTATCCCGTATCTCTTGTGAACTTGTTCAGTCGATAAATTAATGTGTTTCGATGCACGTATAAGGCATCGGCAGTTTTTTGGATATTGAGGCCATTGGCGAAAAAAGCTTTCAGCGTTTTCGATCTCATTGAATTGCTGCCGTCTTTAAATATCCGGCGAAAAAATCGGTTCGACAAAGTCTCATCCAATTGATAGATTAGCGATTTGACTTCGATGTTTGTAAAAGAAACCAGTTCCTGGCTATCCTCGCTAATTTGTAACGTTAGATCGCAATCCAAATAGGATTGATTGAACCTATCGAGTTCAGAGAAAGGGAGACTATAAGCCATCTTGAATACAATATCCGTCTTCTTCATTGTATTAAAGACGCGGTGTACACTATGAAACGCCTCATCTTCATCAAGGCCGGAAAGCGTGATGAGTATCCGGTGGACATTTATAAAACTCACGATATTGTTATGGCTCCCGATCGAATCCTCTAGTTTTTGAATGAGTGCTTGATTGGAAATCGCGCGTTCGGTTATTTCTATCATGATCATTAGAAAAGGCGGGTTCAAGTCTAATTTCAGTAAACTGAGGGCACGTTGGATTTCACCATGGGAGGGGTTTGTTTTTAGCAATTCTCCCACAATCATATCTTTCGTATGCTGTCTCCACTCCAGCTGCGACGCGATAAATTCCTGTTTAATCATGAGTTCCGTTGTCATTTTCACGAGCTCCCCGACATCTTTCATCTCATCCGGATCGCCTGTAATGCCTATGACGCCGATCGTTTCAGCTTGAAAAACGATGGGCAGATTCACGCCTGGTTGAGCGACCTCCCATTCATTATCTTGTTTTGCATCGATAATAAGCGTATTCCCGCTTCGAAGCACTTCTAGTGCGCCCTCGTGGGTTAGCCCGATTCTGGATGCATCTTTAGAAGCGATGATGACGCCGTCAATATCCATGATATTAATGTTTCGTTGCAGGCGGTTTGAAGTTTCACGGACAATCTCTCGAGCTATCTTTGTTGTTAGCATATTCGCAGTATTCTACCTGCCTTTCGGTCAAAGTAACCAAATATAGATGTAACCTTTAGTCTATTTATGTATTGTATGCCCATAGACAAGTATCGTCAATATTCGTATGATTATAACAATACTTTGAAAGCGTTTTCTTGGGAGGATCACTATGAAAATTATAATTGCGCCGGATTCATTTAAAGGTAGTTTGAGTGCCGTTGAGGTTGCAAAAGCGATAAACAAAGGGGTAAAAAATGCTTATGCTGACGCAAAAACATATTTACTTCCCGTAGCGGACGGCGGGGAGGGGACGATGGAAACATTGGTGGCCGCGACCAATGGGAAAATACAAGAAGTAGTCGTTGTCGGACCATTGGGGAACGAGGTAAAAGCCGCATACGGAATCCTGGGCGATGGAGAAACATGTGTCATAGAGATGGCTGTCAGCTCCGGCTTGGCGCTTGTGCCTGAAGGGAAATTGGCGCCGTTAGACGCAACGACTTACGGAGCGGGCCAATTGATCAAACAAGCGTTGAATGATGGGTTTTCATCTTTCGTTATCGCATTAGGGGGGTCGGCCACGAATGACGGCGGCGCGGGGATGCTTCAGGCGTTAGGTTTAAAACTTCTCGATAAGATGGGAAAAGAGGTTGGGTACGGCGGAGGCGAATTAGCGGCTATTGAAAAAATAGACACGCGTTGCTTCGATCCGAGAATCAAGAATAGCAAATTTCTGATTGCGTCAGATGTGCAAAATCCGTTAATCGGTTTAAATGGCGCTTCCCATATATTCGGGCCGCAAAAAGGGGCGTCACCGGAAGATGTGAAGATCCTTGATGAAAACATGAGGCATTGGGCGGATCTGATTGCCGGCGTGACTGGCATCTCCCTTCATGATTTACTTGGCGCGGGAGCAGCTGGCGGCATAGGCGGTGCGTTTCAAGCGTTTTTCCCGGCGAAAATGGAGCGGGGGGTCGATGTCGTATTAGAATATGTTAAATTTCATAGTTATTTAAAAGACGCGGATTTGGTGATTACAGGCGAGGGGCAGGTGGATTATCAGACTGCTTCCGGGAAAACACCGCTCGGGGTTGCACAGGCCGCGATAAGTGAAAACGTCCCTTCGATTATTTTGGCGGGCGCTGTCGGTGAGGGTGTTGAAGTTCTTTATGATTACGGCGTGGTCAGCGTTCACAGTATTATTGACAGGCCGATGACACTCTCTGAATCTATGAAACAAACAGCAATATTATTGGAAAAAAGCGCAGAACAAATCATACGATCATATTTTTATAGTCTTATAAAAGAACTAGAAGGAGGCAGATTGATTTGAAGATAAAAGATACCATTGAAAAAGTTCCCGGCGGGTTAATGGTTGTTCCGCTATTATTAGGTGCTACACTTAATACAATTGATCAATTGCATATTCCAGTCGTGATGAAAGCGCTCAAGTTTCTAGGAGCCCCGCCAACGGAAGCGGGTTTCTATGAGTTTCTAAGAATCGGCGGATTTTCACAACAATTATTCAAAGACAGTGCTCTTGTCCTGATTGCGTTATTTCTTTTCTGCGTAGGCAGTCAAATGAATTTAAAAGTTGGCGGTCTCGCCTTGAAAAAAGGGTTTCTATTAACGAGTTCAAAATATTTGACGGGTCTTGCTGTAGGTATCGCGTTCGGATTTTTCTTTGATCCATGGCACGGCATACTTGGCCTGTCATCGCTTGCGATAATTGCGGGGATGACAAATAGCAACAGTGGAATGTATGCAGCATTAACAGGTCAATATGGAAATCGTTCCGATGTCGGCGGATTATCCATTCTTGCGATTAATGATGGTCCCTTTTTAACGCTTTTGTCATTGGGGATTCTCGGAACCGCATTACCGATGATCGCGTTTATCGCTGTTTTATTGCCACTGGGGATTGGAATGCTTCTTGGAAACCTCGATCCGAAAATGCGGGAATTTTTAAAGCCGGGAGAATCGCTGACAATACCGTTTTTTGCTTTTGCATTGGGAGCGGGCATGAACTTGGCAAATTTCCTGAATCCCGCTGTATTAGCCGGGGGATTAACGCTTGCGGTTTTAACATTTGTACTGACAGGCGGAGCTGGAATCCTTGTCTTTAAACTATTCAAGGAAAAAAGTTATATCGCTCCGATTGCCGAAGCGTCAACAGCGGGGAATGCGGCAGCAACGCCGGCAGCAATTGCGGCTGCAGCGTCTGTGGCGGTTGCTTCAGGTGCGATGACTCCCGCAGAATTTGAAGCGATACAAAATATTGTGCCGATTGCAACTGCACAAATCTCCATTTCAACAATCGCGACTACCTTGCTTTGTCCATTGGGCGTCATTTTGATGGATCGCTACCAACGGAAAAGAGGAATTGACGGAACGAAGGAATATATTGTCGATACAAAGAAAAACCATAAAGCAACGCTGGAAAAAACAGTTAACAGTTAAATGATCTCGTAAATAATATTGAAAAGGTGATTTTAACGATGAAAACAGAGTTATTATATGGAAAAGATGGGCTGGAATTAGAGTTGCCAGATCAATCTTTTCTGATTGAGCCGAAGAATTTGCCGAAGGTGGATGATGAAAAAGAAGCTGTTCGACAAGCATTGCGTAATCCAATCGGCATGGGAACCTTAAAGGAATCTGTAAAATCGACAGATACCGTTGCCATTGTAATTAGTGACATTACACGTCCGACACCGAACCATATTTTGGTTCCTCTATTAATAGAAGAGTTGGATCATGTCCCATTAGAAAACTTCGTCATTATCAATGGGACAGGTACGCACCGTGATCAAACAAGGGAAGAATTTATCCAAATGCTTGGTCCTTGGGTAGTAGATAATATACGCATCATCAATAATGATTGTCACAATAAAGAGACGCTTGTAAATCTCGGTAAAAGCACGTTTGGATGCGATGTTTACCTAAATAAGGATTATGTTGAATCTGATTTCCGCATTGTGACTGGTTTCATAGAACCGCATTTCTTTGCTGGATTTTCAGGAGGGCCAAAAGGAATTATGCCTGGTATCGCAGGAATTGAAACGATCATGACCTTCCATAATGCAAGAATGATCGGGGACCCACTTTCTACATGGGGAAATATGGTCAATAACCCCTTGCAAGACATGACGCGCGAGATTAATGCGATGTGTAAACCGAACTTTATGTTAAATGTAACTTTAAATCGGGAAAAGGAAATCACGGCAGTTTTTGCAGGAGAGCTTTACGAAGCGCATGATAAGGGGTGCGCCTTTACAAAAGAACATGCAATGTTTCGCTGTGAAGAACGTTTTGATGTAGTTATTGCATCCAATTCTGGTTATCCACTCGATCAAAATCTCTATCAAGCTGTAAAAGGCATGAGTGCAGCCCATAAAATCGTTAAAGAAGGCGGCACAATTATCATGGCATCCGAGTGTTCAGATGGCTTACCGGATCATGGTAATTATTCGAAGATATTTGATTTCGCTAAAACACCACAAGAATTACTGAATCTGATTAATGACCCTGAATTTAAGATGTTCGATCAATGGCAAGTACAAAAACAAGCGGTCATTCAAGTGTGGGCAGATGTCTATGTGTATTCTAAGTTGACAGATGAGCAGGTAACTGGGGCGATGTTAAAGGTATCTCATGATATCGAACAGACAGTAGAAGAGTTAAAGAAAAAATACGGAGAAAATATGTCGATTGCTGTTTTACCTTTGGGACCTTTAACAATCCCATTTGTAGAAGAATAAAATAGATAAAGCGAGGCGAGCGTCATGAATGAAACGATGAATGAGAAGAATAAGCGACTAGGTGAAATTTTGTCAGACATGGGAAGCGTGATCGTTGCCTTCTCGGGTGGCGTAGATAGCGCATTGGTACTTAAACGTGCACAGCAGGAACTTGGAAGTCGGGTCTTGGCTGTTGTAGTAGGATCGGAATTATTCCGTCAAGAGGAATTTGATAAAGCGGTAAAACTTGCAGAAGACATGGGTGTACGGGTTCTGAAAACAGAAATCAAGGAACTGGAAGACCCAGGTGTCGCAGCCAATAACCCCGACAGCTGGTATTACAGCAAGAAATTGCTTTATGCCCATTTAAATCAATTGGCAAAAGAGCAAGGCTTTGACTATGTGCTCGACGGCATGATTATGGATGATTTGGACGATTTCCGACCGGGTCTTAAAGCAAGAACGGAAGCTGGCGTTCGAAGCGTGTTACAGGAAGCTGGATTATATAAAAAAGAAGTGCGTGCCCTGTCCAAAGAACTCGGACTCCCAGTTTGGGATAAGCCTGCATCATGCAGTCTTGCTTCAAGAATTCCTTATGGAACAAAGCTTGATAAGCATAAAATCGAACAAGTAGACCAAGCAGAGCGATTTATCATGAAGCTCGGAATCGAAACAGTGCGCATCCGTCACCACGGCAACGTAGCGCGGATTGAAGTTCCATCCGAAGATATGCCAAAACTACTGAAACAACACGATCAAATCCAACTGAAGTTCACATCACTCGGATTTACGTACGTATCACTAGATTTACAAGGATATCGAACAGGAAGCATGAACGAAGTTTTAGCAGATGAAACAATGGAAAAAGCAATTAGCTAATTTTAATACGGATATAAATTATAGAAAAGATGCCGCTGAATTTATTTCAATGGCATCTTTTTATATTAGAAATTTTTATATTTGTAAGGTACCTGTGCAAGACACTATTCAGACAATACACGACAATTGCATAAAGAGAAAAAGGGATATCGACTATATAAAGCTTTGTCGATATCCCCTTGGTTATTTATTCGAAGAGGTGAATTGCGATAAGCATGGAAGAGAAAGCTGTTTACTTTTGTTTGATACAAAAATGCTAAATAATCCAAAGAAATAAAAAAATGTTAACGAAGTTGTTGACAGATTATTCATGATAGTTTATAGTCGTATACATACGTACACAAACGTACATATAAGGAGGAGTTATCATGACAGTAAAAGTTTATACAACACAAGAAATTGCAAGCAAAATTCAACACACAGATGTAAATCCAGATGTAACTAGAGAAGACATTATCAAGTTAACGAATGACTGTATGGAATTTAAATTTGACGGCGTAATGTTACAGCCATGTTGGATTGAAGAAGCGAAAGTATTATTAGCAGGATCGGATGTTAAAGTTTGTACAGCGCTGGGTTTCCCAATGGGAGGATTAACAACTAAAAGTAAAGCACGTGAAATGGCAGAGGTAGTAGCGCTCGGTGCTGAGCAGGTTGACTTCATGCCTAACTTTGGTTTCTTTAAAAGCGGAATGTATGAAGAGTTTGAACATGAATTGAGAGAAATCGTTAAGGCTGCGGATGGCCGTGTTACAAAAGTTATGCTTGAATTTGGCATGCTGACACAAGAAGAAAAAGTTAAAGCAGCAGAAATTGCATTAAACGCAGGGGTCACATACTTGAAAAATTCAAGCGGATGGGGTAAGGGCGGTCATGCAACAATTGAAGATGTTCAATTGTTAAAGGAAATCGCAGGCGACAAAGCATTAGTCAAAGCATCAGGTGGTATACGTGATTTTGAAAGTGCGACATCTATTTTGAATGCAGGTGCAGTTCTTCTTGGTACAAGTGCAGGCGTAAAAATCGTTACAGGCACTGGTGAAACTTCAAACAGCTATTAAGAGAATAACCAGAATGTAAATGCCCTTCGATGGAAAAAAATTGCGGGCCGGCTTCTTGTGGAGACGACCCGCATGAATTTAAATAAAATTACCATGGACGGGATTAGTTGTACGGTCTTAAAAATGTATGGAATGAAAGCGTTATCTCGGCGTGAAAGATTCCAAATTTGGGATAAACTACTGAATTGTATGACTGAAGATTCTATAAAATGCGCATGCGTGCTCTCGAATTTATTATTGTTTATGAAGTCTCCTATCATACATTTAAAGGCATAGGTATAATAGGTAGTAAATAAATTCGAAAAGGTGTATATGATGAATGAAAAAAAAGTAGTGATTGACAAAAATAACCCAGTGCCAATATACAGGCAAATCACCGATTGGATCCGTGAAAAAGTTACGACAAAAGAATGGGAAAAAAACCATCAGTTACTTGCGGAAGAAGATTTAGCCAAACAGCTAGAGGTCAGCAGAGGAACGCTTCGAAAAGCGCTATCTATACTGATAGATGAAGGAATCTTAATTCAAGTTCAAGGAAAAGGGACATTTGTTGCTGAACCAAAAGTGTTGCAACCTTTTGGTCAAGAGCTAATCTCTTTTGCAGAATCAATGGAAAGAGAAGGCATTAAGTTTGAAACAAAGGTGCTTGAAAAACGTGTAATCCAGCCAAAACAATCAATTAGAGAAAAGTTTTCATTAACTGATGAACAAACAGTACTTTATTTAAAACGTGTTCGCTACATCGATGATGAACCGGTTATTGTTCTTGAAAACTATGTCAATATTAATCTTTGTCAAGGAATTGAAGATGTCGAGTTTGAAAAGATGCATTTGTTTGCTGCAATTGAGAAGTTTAGTAAAGGAAAGATTAACTTTGGGTTTCGTCAGTTTGAAGCAAGAGGATTAGAAGAGGAACAAGCTCAATTATTGGCATCAGTAATTGGTATGCCAGTACTTTACTTGGAACAAATGACGTATTTAGATGAATTTAAACCAGTTGAGATTTCATATGTATGGCTACGTTCTGATAAATATTCATTGGCATCTTATTTACAGCGTGATTAAGAGAGTTAAAAGAGGTGAGGATACGATGCATTTAGATGATAACAAAATTTTAGTAATTGGTAGCTATAATGTTGGTTTGTCGTGTGAAAGTGATCGTGTACCTGTTTGGGGAGAGACCTTAATCGGCAAAAACTTCTCTGAAAGTAACGGTGGTAAAGGATCCAACCAAGCGGTTGCCGCTGCTAGACTCGGTGGCAACGTCGCCTTTGTTGGGTGTCTTGGAGATGATCGCTTCGGTGATGAGGGACTTTCAATGCTTGAAAATGAAAAAGTTGATATTTCAGGCGTATCTCGTTCTACTGAAAAAAGTACAGGTGTTGGCTTCATTTTTTTAAATTCACAGGGAGAAAATTGTATTCTCGTTGATCCAGGTGCGAACAACGATCTGTCGCCAAATGATGTAAGCGGTTTAAGTAAAATTGATGAGGCTGATATTATTATTTGTCAGTTAGAAAATCGTTTAGATACCGTAAAAGAAGCGATGCGTTATGCAAAGAAATTAAATAAAACGGTCATTTTAAATCCGGCCCCAGCAAACAGTGAAGCATTGGAACTGCTACAATATGCAACGATTATCAATCCAAATGAATCAGAACTTCTTATTTTAAGTGGGGAAGAACCTGATGCGGAGTTATCTGTAGAAAAATGTGAAGAACTTGCTACCCAGTTATTAGAAAAGGGACCGAAAGCAGTTATCGTAACCCGAGGAGAAGATGGTGCATTAGTTGTGACACGCGATTCCGTTGTGCAAGTGCCTACATTGAAAGTGGACGTGGTGGACACAACAGGTGCTGGTGATTCATTTACAGGCGCACTGGCCGTATATCTTGCAAAGGGGCGAACGGTAGAAGAAGCAGTGCGTAAAGCAAGCATAGTAGGCGCTTATTGTGTAACGAAGCATAATGTGATTCCAGGACTTCCGACACCGGAGGAGCTTGTAAAATTTAGAATGCAATTTGAGGAAATTAAAACAGAAAAGGTGGAAGCTTAAATGACGAAGAAAAAAGTTTACTTTAACCATGACGGTGGGGTTGACGATCTCGTTTCGTTGTTTTTATTACTTCAAATGGACAGTATCGAATTGACGGGTGTGTCGGTTATTCCAGCAGATTGTTATTTAGAACCGGCTATGTTTGCCAGCCGAAAAATAATGGATCGCTTTGGGGACAGTGGTCTTGATGTTGCAGAGTCAGATTCCCGCGGAAAGAATCCATTTCCAAAAGATTGGCGTTTACATGCATTTTATGTTGATGCCCTGCCGCTTTTAAATGAATCTGGGAAAATTGTGACACCAGTAGCGGATAAACCTGCCCATCTTCATTTGATTGAGGCGATTCGCGCTGCAGAAGAGAAAACAACTTTATTATTCACAGGTCCGTTGACAGATCTTGCGCGAGCATTAGACATAGCACCTGATATTGAAGAGAAAATTGAGCGACTCGTTTGGATGGGTGGCACTTTTAATGAAGCGGGAAATGTGGAGGAGCCTGAGCATGATGGTACAGCGGAATGGAATGTGTTCTGGGATCCTGAGGCAGCGGGCCGTGTGTGGGAAACTGATATTGAAATTGATTTAATTGCACTTGAAAGTACAATACAGGTACCGCTAACTGAGGAAATACGGAACCGATGGGCAGCAGAACGTAAATACATTGGGATCGATTTTCTTGGTCAATGTTATGCAATGTGTCCGCCACTTGTTCACTTTTCGACGAACTCTACATACTATTTGTGGGATGTCTTAACGACAGCGTTTGTCGGAGAACCGAGTCTTGTCAAAGTGAAAACTGTCGACAGTCTAGTGGTTACGAAAGGGCCAAGTCAAGGGCGTACGGTAGAATCCCAGGAAGGCCGTCCGGTCAATGTTGTCTATGATGTAAATCGAGATGCATTCTTTGATTATATTACGGAATTAGCGAAGAAAGTGAAGCAGGGTGTCGCGATATGATGAATAAGAAAAGAGTAATTATCGATACAGATACTGCGGGTGACGATACATTTGCAATATTAACTGCACTTCATTATTTCGAAGTTGAGGGAATTATGATTACGGGCGGGAATGTACAATTTGACCAACAAGTTGAAAACGCTTTATATACGCTTCAAGTTGCGGAAAAGGGTGGGCAGATTCCTGTATATAAAGGGTATGAACGTCCACTAATGGGATTGGGGGAAGTAGAGCATCGTACAGTTGAGGATGTCCACGGGAAAGACGGAATGGGTGATTCGTTTTTTGAAAAAGCGATACAACGCCCTGCTAAGGGACATGCGGTCGATTTTCTCATAGAAACAGTACACAAATCTCCTGGAGAAATTCACTTACTTGCAATTGCCCCTTTAACGAATATTGCCATGGCCATTAAAAAAGACCCGACAATCATTCCGAAGATTCCACATCTTTATATTATGGGAGGAACAAATAATACGTTGGGGAATATTACCCCAGCTGCTGAATATAATTTCTGGGTTGACCCTGAAGCCGCGAAAATTGTGCTTCATGCGGGTATTCCAATCACAATGGTTGGCTGGGAAATGTGTACTCAGTATTCGGTTATGGATGACAACGATCACGCTGACGTTGCAGCGCTCGGAACAAAAGGAGCCCAATTTTTTGAAGATGTAAACAGAGTTGTTAAGAGATTTAATAAGAAAGTCCACAAGTTAAATGGGACAACACATCCGGATATGCTTTTAGTTGCTGTTGCTGCAAACGAGGAAATCATGACAAAATCGACTCTTTATCATGTAGATGTTGAAGTAGTTGGTGAACTGACAAGAGGTTACAGCCTTGTGGATGTTAATAACCGTCTAGGTCGTACAAAAAATGTGCGTGTTTGTGAAGCGATTGATCGTGACGCATTCAAAACGGTCGTTCTTGATGTAATGGGTTCACTATAATAGATAAATCTTTTATACAACTAGCATAAAGGAAACTAGGATTGAACGGGGAAGTGGCTACTTCTTTATTTGGATAGCTACCTCCCTTTAATTTTAGCTATTTGCCTAGATTGGAGGATAAAATATGCAATATCTTTGGGGAATTGGTGGAATGATTGGTATACTAGCAATAGCGGTAGCCTTTTCAAAAAAACGTAGTGCAATCAATTTTAGGACTGTTTTTGGAGCGTTAGCAATCCAATTTATTTTCGCTCTAATTGTGTTGAAATGGAACTTTGGAAGAACTATCTTGGAGAAGGCAGCGGCGGTTGTTCAAAGTGTGGTAGATTCCTCTAGTGCCGGAATTGATTTTTTATTTGGAGGAGTGCTAGGAGCAGAAAATTCGGGGTTTACGTTTGCCTTTCAAGTGTTACCGATTATCGTATTCTTTGCTTCATTAATTTCAATTCTTTATTATCTAGGCATTATGCAGTTCCTAACGAAAATAATCGGCGGTTTTTTTTCAAAAGTACTACAAACGAGCGTGCCTGAATCTATGTCGGCGTCAGCAAATATTTTTCTTGGACCAACGGAAGCCCCGTTGGTCATCAAGCCTTACATAGATAATATGACTAGGTCAGAGTTATTTGCTGTAATGGTAGGGGGAATGGCGTGTGTTTCCGGTTCGGTTCTTGGTGGTTACGCGGCGCTTGGTGTGCCTTTGCCCTATTTGCTAGCAGCTGCCTTTATGGGTGCACCGGCTGGATTATTATTTGCTAAAATTATGATTCCCGAAACAGAGGAAGTAACACCGGTGACAGATATGGAAATTCCTGAAATCGAAGAGTCTGCGAACGTACTCGACGCAGCTGCGCGCGGGGCCGCGGAAGGGTTGAAAATTGCCTTAGGTGTCGGGGCATTGTTACTTGCTTTCATTTCCCTTATTTTCTTGGTCAATACGATTATTGGATCTGTTGGTGGCATGTTTGGATATGGAGCGTTAACGCTCGAACAAATTTTGGGCTATGCTTTTCTTCCGATTGCTGTACTGGTTGGCGTTCCCTTGGATGAGGCATTGCAAGCTGCTTCGTTTATTGGACAGAAGTTTGTGTTAAACGAATTTGTCGCATACACTGCATTTGCACAGGAATTGACGAGCATGTCTGAAAAAAGTGTTGTAGTTATTAGTTTTGCGCTTTGTGGTTTTGCCAACCTGGCTTCAATCGCCTTGCTAATCGGGGCGCTAGGCGGGATTGCTCCGTCAAGGAGACCAGATATTGCGAAGATGGGCTTCCGAGCGGTTATCGCAGCATCCCTAGCCAATCTTTTTAGTGCCGCGATTGCTGGCATGTTATTTTAACTAAATTTTTTTAACAGCGGCTTCTAATTTGGAGGCGGCTGTTTTTTGATGTTTTTAAATTATGGCTTTCCGAATTTCAGGTACCTGTGCAAGACACTATTCAGTTAATAGACTACAATTGCATAAAGTAAAAAGGGGATATCGACTGTATAACGCTTTGTCGATATCCCTTTGGCTATTTATTCGAAGTGATGAATAGTTATAATTGTACCACTCACAGTGCTCAGCCCCCTTATAATGGACAAAGGATAACAAAGGATATGTTATGATTGTTGATAAATAAGGGTTTGAGGAGGATTTAAGTGAATAAATATGCAAAGAAACCGAGAAAAGCCTATGTACGACTCACACAGGATGAGAAGCTGGAGGTCGTATTAGGAGTGCTTGAAAATGGTCGGAAGCGCAAAGAGATGGCCTTGGAAAAGGATGTCTCCTTAAATTCCGTTAATATATGGATACGAAACTATCAGCTGTATGGTAGAGATGGATTAAGTTCTAATATACGAACAGCTTACGTAGCGCAGGAAGAAACTCAAAAAGAATTAAAGCGGCTCAAAAAAATCGAAAAACGATACAACGAGCAGCTAGAGGAGATTGAAATCCTAAAAAAGTTCCAGGCCTTTCTCAAGGAGAACGAATGAGCAAACGGTATGAAGCAGTGTCGTTATTGAGAAAGGATCATTCTGTCTCACTCATCTGTAAAGCAATAGGCGTATCTAAAAGCGGATATTACAGCTATTTAAAACGACCCGCGAAGACAATGACTGAGCGGGATGAGCAAGACATAGAAAAAATCCAGAAAACATATGACAAAAGCGGAGGCACCTACGGTGCGAAACATATTTCAGGTGAACTGAGGGCCGCAGGCTATATCATCAATCATAAACGGGTTCGCCGATTGATGGGTGAAATGAATCTGAAATCAAAGATTCGTAGGGTTAAATCATCGCGGGTACAAAAAGAAGCCAGTGCCGGCTATATCTATCCTAACCTATTAAACCGCGATTTCAACGCAGATTTAGCCAACCGCAAATGGGTGACCGACCTCTCGGAACTAACAGTAAATGAGGTGAAATTCTTTATCTCAGCCATCATGGACTTACATAACCGTGAAATCGTAGGATTTTCCATCAGTACGCATCCCAATGCGGATTTGGTCGAGGAAACAGTCCTACAAGCAATGGAAAAAAGAGGTCTTACAGACCTGAAGCAAGTGATCTTGCATTCGGATCAGGGAAGTGTCTATTCTTCCATGCGGCACCATCTGCTGGCTGAAAAGCTCGGGTTTATTCCGAGCATGTCTAGAAAAGCGAACTGTTGGGATAACGCAGTCATTGAGAGTTTCTTTTCTCATTTGAAGACGGAATTTCCACATCTGTTTCCTGTAGATTCAGCTGGGCAAGTAATTGATAACTTGCCGGATTTTATTGCTTATTTTAACGAAGAACGCAGTCAAAAGCGACTGGGTTATTTGACGCCGACCGCTTATTTAAAGACAGAAAGTATGGCGAGCTAATTAATAATTATTCACTGTCCGAAAAAAGGGGGCTAGACTAAAGGTACCTTCTAAACCACAGCGCTCTTCAAAAACACGCATACCGCCTACCAATCTCACACCTTATCTTCCTCCGCGAAAAGTGGCCTACTTTTTAGTTGCGATATGCAGTTGAAATGTTACTTCACGGTAGATAATACAAGCAAATGAATGATAAAAATAGTCAACAAAATAATATTTAGATTTTTATGCATGCGACTAAGTATTTCTGCTTGATCTTTTAGCTAATGTCTGCGTTCATCCTTGAATCATTAATTAATAGAAGGATGAAAAAATTTAAAATCTTAACTTATATTCATGTTGAAATTAAGTTTATTGTCAGTTATAATAGTACTTAATATATAAAGTGCTTACATAGATGATGAAGAAGGAGCTAGTCTTATGTCGGTATTTGATTTAGTTAAAGAGTTTAAAGTGAAAAGAATTATTAAATTAATTCGTGAAGAAGGTAAGATCTCAAGATCGGAAATTTCAGAGAAGATGAACATGCCACAACCGACAGTCACAAGAATTATAGAAGATTTACTAAGCAATAATATTTTAAAAGAGTCTGGTCTAGGATTATCAAGCGGAGGTAGGAGACCAATCCTGCTTGAATTTAATTCTAAAAGCTCCTACTCAATAGGAATAGAACTAGGTAGATCAGCAGTTAAAATTGGATTAACAGATTTAAACGGTAACTTTCTTTCATTCAGAATGAAAGAAAGTGAAGGGGAAAAAGAAGTCGACAGGTTAGTTGGTTTTTTGAAAGAAGGATTAAGACAAATATTAAACGAGACCCAAATACAACGTAGTGAAATTTTGGGAGTGGGGGTAGGTTTACCCGGTCCTTTGAATGAAGAAAACGAGTTAATTTCGCCACCAAACTTTTATAATCAAATCAAAATACCACTGAGAAAAATGCTTGAAGAAGGGCTTGGATTTCCGGTTATTATTGATAACGATGCAAATGCTGCTGCTTTAGCAGAAAAATGGTTTGGAAAAGGAATGCATGACAATAGTTTTGTTTATATATTAGCTGATGTAGGAATTGGAAGCGCTCTCATTCTTAATGGCGAGATTTACCGAGGTCTTAATGGTGAAGCAGGTGAAATAGGTCATTCGACTATAAATGTTTTTGGACAACAATGTACTTGCGGTAATTATGGTTGCTTAGAAAATTATGTATCGATTCCTAAAATTGAAGTGGAGGTAAAAAATCGTTTGAAGGTTGCTCAAGTGAATGAACGAGGATTATTTCCTGAACAGTTAGAAAAAATTGCATTTAAAGATGTCATAACTGCTTATCGAGATGGTTCGGGATTAGCTAAGCAAGTATTGGAGGAATCGGGCGATTATCTTGGCATCGGAACAACAAACCTGCTAAATATTCTTGCACCCGAAAAGGTGATTATTGGTGGTGGAATTGGAATTTCAAGTCCTATCTTTACGGAAAGAGTACAATCTGTAATCCGGGAACGTGCTTTAGGCCGCTCGACCAAAAATATTCACGTTGTAGCATCTGATTTACGAGAGGGGGTGGTTTTAGGGGCAGCAGCTTTGGTAATAAATCAAACCTTTTCTTTATTTACGCTAATCAATAATGAAAAAACCAGTCAAAGGGAGGAATTTTAAATGAAGATCAACAAATTATTAATGGTAATTTTTGTGGTGGGTCTTTTAGCGATAATGTCAGCATGTGTCGGAAATGAAAGTAAACCAGATGGTGATACAAGCGGTAAAGAAGGTAAAGGCGAAAACGAATCTACAGTGACAATCAATTGGCAAGCTATTCCACCATATTCATTACAATCAACAGATGAAAACCGTGTTGAATATTTACAGAAAGCAATTGATGAGTGGGAAGCTGAAAATGGAAAATTTGAAATCAATCCAATGGTAACAACTTCAAATATTTCAGAAGGAATGGCTAAATTACAAGAGCAAGCGGCGCAAGGAAGAGCACCAGATGTAGCGATGGTAGATTCATATATTTTTCCGCGTTTTTATGACTATCTACAACCACTAGATTCATATTTAGAAGAAGCGGGAATTGAGCTTGATGACTTCTTCCCATTTGCTCAAGACGTGATGACCGGTCCGGATGGAAAAATTTACGGTCTCCAGTTTACGACGGATGTTCGTACTTTGTACTATCGTACTGATCTCGTTCCTACACCGCCTCAATCTTGGGATGAAGTTTTAGAGATTGGTAAACAGTTAAAAGAAGATGGATATAATGCATTAATGTTCCCTGGTGGTACGGATGAGCCTACGGTAAATACATCCCTTTGGCCTTATTACTGGGCACAAGGTGGGGAACTTGTAGATGACGAAGGAAATGCTGTTTTTGGTGAAGGAGAAAACCGTACAAAAATGCTGAACGCTCTTACTTATTTACAAAACCTTGTAGATACAGGTGTAACTCCTAGCCGTGTGACAACGTATGGTAACGAGGCAGATTTAAATGCTGAAATTGCAACTGGCGAGTTAGCTATGTTTATTGGTGGAAACTGGCAAGTATCTCAAATGAAAGAGATTCTTGGTGAAGAAGAATTTTCGAAGTGGGGAGTTTCTCACATTCCTCATAAAGACCCTAACGCCAAGACAACATTAGCAGGTGGCTGGGTTTGGGGAATCTTTGCAGAGGATGAAGAGAAGCAACAGGCAGCATTTGATTTCATTGTACACACATTTATAGGAGATAAAGGAATGGGAAATTGGGCTACGATAGGCGGTTATTTACCAACACGCGAATCTGTATATAAACATGAATCATATACAGGAAATGTATTTACAGATCAATTTAGCGAATTTTTAAATCATGCGCAAATGCGTCCAGCGGCAACTTCTTATACAAAAATTTCAGCTGAATTGCAAAATGCTGCTTCCAGTGTTCTTTCGGGAGGTAAAACACCAGAAGATGCACTACAAGATGCTTGGGATGCAGTAAAGTAGATTAATTGAAAGTGGTGCTTACCAATGAAAAATGAATCAAATAACGGAGCAGGTATTTATAAAAAAGCACAAAGGAAACCAAAAAAACTGGGGAATTCCCCAGTTCTTTGGTTTATCCCTTTAGTTCTCGTTCTATTACTTGTCTTTGTTTATCCGATTATTGAAATCATCCGATTTAGCTTTACAGATGCTGGATTGATTGATCGTGATTACACTTATACTTTAAAATCTTATTTTTCTTTATTTACTTCACCAGGCTTTTTCAACATGTTATTTGTTACCGGTTTTTTTGTTTTCTTTAGTGTGACTTTTCAAATGATGTTAGGTTTAGCCGTAGCATTATTAGTTGATCAAGGAATGAAACGGAGGCTTCATGGGACAGTTATCCTTAGAACAGCCGTATTGACTGCATGGGCAATTCCAGGTGTCATTATCGGAATTATCTGGACGATGTTGTATAACGAATCCAATGCTGGCGTTTTAAATTATATTTTATCATTTGTCGGACTTGATTCTGGTATTGCGTTTTTGTCAGACCCTATAAATTCTTTGATATCTGTCACATTTGCAAATGTTTGGCGTGGGACAGCTTTTAGTATGATTATGATTTATGCTGGTTTGCAGACTATTTCAAAAGACGTTATCGAAGCTACATTAGTCGATGGTGCTAATGCGGTACAAAGGTTGTTTAAAGTCATTATTCCCATCTTATCACCTGTATTATTTATAAACTTAATCGTCGTTACTGTTGAAACATTTAATACATTTGACATGGTTATGGCATTAACTGGAGGAGGACCTGGACGTAGCACTGAAGTTATTGCTCTGAGCATATATAATAGCATTTTTCGTCAATTTGAATTAGGCCAAGGTGCTGCAACAGCGGTTGTTTTATTATTAATCAATACATTGATGACTGTTATATATTTTAAAGCCATTGAGAAGAATCAGGCGGTGAATTAAGTATGGAAACAAAGTCAAAAAGGCTTACAATAAATACTTTGATATATTGTGCTTATTTTGTAATTTTGCTGTTTTTTTTATTCCCATTATTTTGGGTCCTATCTGTATCACTAAAATCAATACCTGAATTATTTGCATCACCACTTGTTTGGTTTTCATCAAATCCGCAGTTTTCAAACTATACGTACGTAATTCAAAAAACAGAAATAATTAATTACTTAGTCAACTCGATTATAATTGTGATTTTCACGATATTTTTCACGTTATTGATTGCGGTTCCTGCTTCCTATGCTTTATCTAGATATAAATTCCGATTAAAAAAGCCTTTTATGCTTGCTATATTGATTTTCCAGATGGTATCGCCAGTGGTAGTTGCGATTCCTTTGTACCGTTTGTTTGTACAGCTTGGATTAATAAATTTACATTGGAGTCTAATCTTAGTTTATATAGCTATTCAGTTACCATTTACGACATGGTTTTTAAAAGGTTTCTTTGATACGATCCCACATACTCTCGATGAAGCAGCAATAGTGGATGGTTGTACACGTTTACAAGCATTATGTAAAGTTATTCTTCCCGTAAGTACGCCAGGATTAGCATCCGCTGCCATTCTTGTTGGTGTATTAAGTTGGTCTCAATTTGTTATTCCATTCATTCTGCTTGATGATAATAAATTGTTTCCAATATCAGTTGGATTGATAAATTTACAGTCCACAGCCGAAGCAATCACTCTACATTATTTGGCGGCAGCCAGTATTATTGCGATTCTACCCATCATTATTATTTTCATCTTGCTTCAACGCTATATTGTTGGTGCTTTAACGAGTGGGTCGGTTAAAGAATAAGTGTAAATAACTCTTACAAAATAAGGGGGAAGTCTAATAAGTGGGGTGGGAAATCCAGACCACCTAATTTGGTTAATATAAATAGTCTATTTAATATTTAGGAGGGCAAAAAACATGCCAATTAAAGCACGTAATTCATTCTTAGAAGTTAATAATACAAAAAATATTGATATTGGAACGGGAAAACTCACAGCGAGTATTGCAAGAAATGGAAAATTCACATCAATAAATACACTTCATCAAAAGTTCGGATATATTACACTTACTGCAATTGAACAATTCCCAAACGAGAAGTGGTACGACAGTCAATTTGTTCGAAAGTATCGAAATCGAATTGCTAGCAATAGTGGATTTGGTACATTCCACCAGTCAGAAAAGCCTACCAATTATGGATTAACAGCAGCTAATAATCCTGTGATTGAAAAAAATAATGAAAATGAACATATTATCTCACGTTATTTTGCAATTAAAAACAATGGAATAGATTTCATATTGCAGGAAGATGTTATCACAAACACTGGATTAGAGGACATCATATATCCGTTGTGCATAGGTGGAACATTCAGTTTGAATAGAAGTAGTTATGGACAACTAACTGAAGGTGGACCAATTCTTATTCCAGACCTTATTAACGATGTCGCTGTTAGCGGGAATAAGATCTTAATTGAAAATAAAAATTTGGCGGCAAAAGCCGAGGTGTCTGTTTTCATAAATGATCAACCTCTCACGTTAAAGCCATTCTCTGAAGTAAGTTCTGCACCTATCGATTACTTTTTTGAAGATAACCTTTTTCTTAAGCAAGGGGAGTCTAAAACTGTTTCACTTATCTATCGGGTTTCAGAAATCAAAGAGAAGACATTTGACCTTAACATATCGGAGGTAAATACACTTAAGTCGTCTGAGTCGATAGAATCAAACATTTCTATTGACCAATTTGTTATAAACCAGAACATTAACTATATTAAAAATTGCTGTGCTGTTCCAGTTGATGAGAAACATATTTGTGTTATAACTGATCATCAACTTTTGCCATTATCATGGAATCGTGATGCATATTATATGATCAAGTTATTACTTGATGCTAAAAAAGAAAAACTTGCGCCATCATTTGATATTCAAGAAATTGTAAAAGGTCATTTGCAGTGGATGTTCAATATTGCTAGTCGTCCTGAAGGTCACTGGGGGCGAGCATATGTAACGAATGGATTTTGCAAAGATAATGCATTTCAATTGGATCAACAATGTTATCCGCTTCTTGAAATATATGATTACCATCAATCTTTTGGTGATGAAGAAACAGTTCAAGGGTTATTAAAAAATGTTGATGCTATTTTGGATATGATTTTAACTCACCGCCATAAAGATGAATGGTTATTCGAGACGGGAGAGACGCCAGCGGATGATGAAGTTGAATACCCTTATCATTTTTCAAGTCAAGTTCTAATTTGGAGAACATTAACGAGTTTAGCAATTTTAAATGAACGCTTTTCTTTTACAACAAAGCCATTAGCCACTTGGGCAGAGAATATCCAAAGGGATTGCCTAAAGGCTTTTACCATAGAAAATAGATTGTTTGCTTATTTGGTTGATTTAAAGGGTAACTATCGTTTATATCATGATGCAAATGATTTACCAACCGTTTATGCACCTATTTGGGGGTTTTGTTCAAGCGATGATCCAATTTGGAAAGCGACAATGGAATTTGCCTTTACGGAGGAGAATATCGGCGGTTTTTATCCAGGATCTTTTGCAGGCTTAGGATCTATCCATACCCCACATCCTTGGCCTTTAGGCGATGGACAAGAGCTACTTTATAGTCATCTGATTGGTGACGAAAATCGAAAGGAAAAAGTCTTGGAAAAGTTAAAAACGATTGTACAATGGGATGGGCTATTTTCTGAAGCCATTTCGGAACAGACAGGCAAAGTAACCTCACGCTACTGGTTTTCGTGGCCAGGATCTTTTATATCATCGGTTTTACTTCAACTGAAAAAGGAGAAATAAATATGAACTTTGCCATTGGTGTTGATATAGGCGGAACTAAAATCGCAATCGGTCTAGTAAAAGATGATGGAACACTTATTAAAGAGATTATAATTGCGACCAATTTACAATGCTCTCCCTATCAAATGATTGATAATATTTGTTCGGAAATTAAACAACTATTAGTAAGTCATTCGATTGCTGAAAGGGATGTACTGGGAATAGGGATAGGAGCACCTGGACCATTAAACATTAATGAAGGCATGATTGTTTGTCCACCAAACCTTCCTAATTGGAAAAACGTTGAAATAGTGAAGCGATTTCGGCAAGCTTTTCCTGTACCAATTTTTTTACAAAATGATGCAAATGCTGCTACCTTAGCAGAGAAATGGTTAGGAGCAGCCGTAAAGTCTAGTCATTTTATCTATTTAACCATTAGTACAGGGATTGGTGCAGGTATCTATAGTAACGGTAATCTGGTTGGAGGCGCAAGTGGAAATGCTGGTGATGTAGGTCACATGGTAATTGACCCTAAATACGGAAAATGCACTTGTGGTCAATATGGTTGCTTTGAATGGATTGCTTCAGGGACGTCTATCGCAAGACTTGGGTCTACTATTGTGGGAAAGAAGCTTGAAGCAAAGGAAGTATTTGAGTTTTATAACCAAGGACATCAAGAAATTTCTCAAATGATTGAAAATGTATTTACAAATATCGGAGTTGGATGTGTTTCACTTATCAATTCCTTTGATCCTGAATTAATTGTAATTGGGGGAGGAGTTTCGAAGGTAGGAGAACCGCTATTTAAAGCTATTCGAAAATATGTTAGTGAATATTCGTTGAACCCAAATGGGCAAATGACAGAAATCGTTCCTTCCGGATTAGCTCAACAATCTGGAGTGATTGGTGCTGCAGCATTAGTAATCTTAGATAAGGCTGACAGAAAAAGATTGATTTATACATAGTGATTAAAACATCTTTTAGAACTAATTTCAAAGTGCATAAATTGAGACAAGCTTTGGAATGAATTTGGTTAAGCTAATTGTATATTCAAGTTCAACACTCTACATGAAGTACAATATAGTCTTTGCTTGCAATTTGTTGATTTAGGAGCCTTAGCCCCTAAATCAACAAATTGGGCGAATGCTTCGGCTGGTGTCTACTTTTATCTAGTAATTAAAATGCTTTCGTGGCTTAGATATTTTTTGGGTTTGCGACTAAAATTCATTATATATCCGCAAAATGAAAATATTATAAAGGGGCACATTATGAATATAGTCATTGCACCAGATTCCTTTAAAGGAAGTCTAACTTCTATTCAAGTAATTAATATTATGAAAAAGGCGATTAAGAATGTAAATCCAAATTATATTGTAATAGAGAAACCAATGGCTGACGGTGGAGAAGGTACGATTGAGTCATTGCTTACTGCAACAAAAGGTGAAAAATTTCCAATCAAATGTTTAGGTCCATTAGGTGAAGAAATTCATACGATATATGCAATTGTAGAACTAAATACAACTGTTATAGAGTGTGCAAGTATAGCCGGTCTAACTCAAGTGCCAATAAATAAACGAAATCCTGATATTACAACAAGTTTTGGTATTGGAGAGGCTATCATCAAAGCGCTTGATAAAGGATGTACTTCTTTTATCATCGGACTTGGTGGTAGTGCAACAAATGATGGTGGGTTAGGAATGCTTCTTGCACTTGGCATGAAAGCATGGGATCAATATGGCAAAGAAATCGGACCATTTGGACGAGATGTACATCATATAAGCAGAATTAGTTTTTCTGAACTAGATTCAAGACTAGCAGAAGTTGATATAAAAATTGCTTCTGACGTTGATAATCCGTTGTGTGGTGAGAAGGGAGCAAGCGCAGTTTATGGACCACAAAAAGGAGCAACATTAGCGCAGGTAAAAAAATATGATCTTGCACTGGATCATTTTGGAGATTTAATTGAGGCGGCAGTTCATAAGTCAATCAAGACAATACCTGGTGCAGGTGCTGCTGGTGGACTTGGTTTTGCTTTATTAGCGATTGGGGCAAATATTACTTCGGGAGCGGAATTATTAGCAGATGCGGTGAATATGGAAGATGCGATTCGAAATGCTGATCTCGTTATTACAGGTGAGGGACAAAGTGATGAACAAACACTCTATGGTAAAGCACCTGGTTATATCGCTTCACTTGCTACAAAACATAATGTACCTGTTGTATTAATTTCGGGGAGCCTTAAAGATGTAGAGAAATTAAGTAGTAGCTTTGCTGGTTGCTTTTCAATAATAAATAAGCCTTTGTCTCTAGAATCATGTATGGAGCATGCTGATTCATTACTTTACGAACAAACAAAGCAGATTGTTCAATTAGCAAGTGTGATAAGACAAAAATAATATTCACAAGTTGAATACTTAATTCTCGTTCAAACTGTTGTTATATTATTTTCGAGTAAACTTACATAGTTACGAAAACAATTTGGGGGTTTTTCATAAGTCTTGGTTGAATCTTCAATTTCAATAAGACCATTAATTTATCAAGTTCTGGTTGGATTGTGGTTAACCTCTTTTTTAAGTTCACATTTTTTCATTGCATTGTAATAAACTTTAAAGTGGAGGAGTTAATAATGTACCAAGAACCTATCTTTTTAGAACCGGCATTTAAAAAACGTATTTGGGGTGGGAATAAACTACAGACATTGTTTGGATATGCTATTCCAAATGATTTAACAGGAGAGGCATGGGTGATTTCGGCTCATAGGAACGGTCCATCTATCATCAAAAACGGCTTGTTACAGGGGGATAGTTTAGTACAAGCTTGGCTTGAGCACCCGTTATTATTTGGCAAAGAAACGACCGAGGGTGACTTTCCGCTATTGGTGAAAATACTAGATGCTAATGATAATTTGTCTGTACAAGTTCACCCGGATGATGAGTATGCTAGAAAAGTAGAAGATGAACCGTATGGCAAGACGGAGTGTTGGTACGTGTTAGATTGTGAGCAGGGTAGTGAAATAATTTTTGGTCATCATGCTGATAGCCAAGAAGATTTTAAGCGCAAGGTGGATGCTAGTGAATGGGATGACTTACTTGTTAGGGTTCCGGTGAAAAAAGGCGATTTCTTTTATGTTCCTAGTGGGACGATTCATGCGATTGGTAAAGGGATTGTCATTTTGGAAATCCAACAAAGCTCAGACATTACGTACCGTGTCTATGATTATGATCGGAAGGATGCTGAAGGTAATGCACGAGACCTCCATATTCAACCTGCGCTTGACGTAACGAATTATCCGCATTCTTCAGATTCACTGAAGAAAGTGGAAAAGACCATTGATGATTTAGTGACTACGCAATTAGCTAAAGAACAGTATTTCACTGTCTACCACTGGAAATTGACTGGAAATGTATTAACACCTTTGCGAGCGAATTATCTGTTAGTGAGTGTCGTGAATGGTAGGGGGGAAATCACGGTTAATGACCGTTCATTCCCGCTTAAAAAAGGTGACAACTTTATATTTCCGGGAACGATTACTAGTTATGAGATTGAAGGGGATTTAGAGATGATTGTGTCACATGAATAGTTAAATAAAAGCGTCATCTAATTCTAGGTACCTGTGCGTGGGACTATTCCGTTAATTTACTACGGTTGCATAAAGTGAGAAGGAGATACCGACTATATAGCCATTTGTCGATATCCCCTTGATTTTTTATTTGAAGTATTGAATAGTCATAATTGTACTGTGCACAAATATCTTTTATAGGTTTTATTATGTAACAAAAGACTACAAGTTTTCATCCGCAGCCTTAATCATTTCTTCAATCATCTTACTAGCATTTTCGGCTGCTGTTTTGACGAAGTCTTCATACTTCACTTCCGCCTCGCCGCTGGCATCGTCCGAGATTGAACGTATAATAACAAATGGCACTTCATTCAAGTGTGCAACATGAGCGATTGCTGCGCCTTCCATTTCTACGGCATATGGTGAAAAGTTTTCTGTAATCCAATCTTTTTGTTCTGGACTTGCAATAAATTGATCGCCGCTTGCAATTCTTCCTTGAACTACATTGATATCCTCGTTTAATCCTCTTGTTGCTGATTGTGCAAGTTGAATTAACTTTTCATCAGCTTTGAAATAACTTGTATCCATGCGAGCAATCACGCCTGGCTTTTCTCCAAATGCGGTGATATCAAAATCATGTTGGACAGCGTCTGTTGAAATGACGATATCTCCAATGGTTACGTCAGTAGTTAGGCCACCTGCAACGCCTGAGTTGATGAGATAGTCAACGCCGAAATGATCTACTAACGCTTGAGTACATGCAGCTGCATTCACTTTTCCGACTCCCGATTGTACCAAGACAATGTTTTCGCCATCTAATGTTCCCTTATAAAATTCCATTCCTGCTATCGTTTCAGTACTTTCTATTTCCATTTTATCGCGAAGGATTTCGACTTCTTCAATCATAGCTCCGATAATGCCGATAACCCGTTTTTCCGATTGTTCGGTAATTGTTTTTTCTTTTGATTGTTCCGTTGAAGTAGTCGTTGAACCTTCTTGTTTCGTGGAACACCCAATTAACATGAAAGCTGCAATCATGATGATTGTAAAGAATTTAGGACTCATTTTGTTTCTCATAGATGTGAATTCCTCCTAATATACTAAAAAGACGAACGTTTATAATTATATTATTACTATCGTTCGCGTTTACTAGGTTAGTATATAACGGTAAATGAAAATATGCAACCGTTTTTTAAGGTGACTGTGCGATGGAATACAATTGCATAAAATTGTGAAGGGGATATCGACATATAACACTTTGTCGATATCCCCTTGTTTTTTATCCAAAGTAGTTAAATTTCATGGTTGTACCGCGCACAGGTACTTCGTATTTCACCTTGACGCTTTGTTAGGAAGATATACAATGAAAGAGCGGGGAGAAATTAGCAATGCTTTTTTATAATGGGGGTAGCGTTTAAAATACTAGGGAATATGCTGATTTCATTATTAAACTAACAGCCGATTGTGAATAACTATACGCAATTTTTTATATTTTGTTAATGAAGTTAAATGAGAAATTTAAAGGTCGGAGGTGGTTATTATTTTAGAGTTCTTACAAATTAAAGAAGAATTTTATATCCTAATATACTGCTTCATAATTTTGTGGATAAACATTGAATATTTAATAGAGCATAAAAAACTAAAAGAAGGACTATCTGACATTGATTCTGAAGAAGAGTTTGTTATGACACCCAGTAGTATTTCTGTAATGTTATTTATTTTAGTATTTAACTTTATCAGAAGATGGTTGGTATATTTATTAGCCGTAGCTATTACTGGGAATTTATTTGTGATTATTATTGCAGCAATTTTATTTGCGCTTAGTTTGTATGATAGTTTATTTAATTATAGCTTAGAAAAAGTGAAAAATTCAAAAATAGGATTAGATCTTGTAGTTATAGATACGATAGCCATTACAGGTTTTGTAATCTACCTTTTTATTCTTCTAATTAACTAATGAGTTACTCACTGAAATAATAAAATGAAAATCCTCAACTTTGGTTTGGGATTTTTTGTATATATCTTCAAATTTAATATTATTACACCCTAACATATTCTCACTTCAAATTAAGTAGCCGATTTTTAATTCTACATTCATAAATGTGGTTATTTCGTTTGTTAAACAATGACAAAAGTAGTCGTTAATCATTGAAGATTTATGCATTTAAAAGAGCCCGATGCTTATGAAAATTTGGGCTCAGTTAGTGTTTTTAATTTCGATTTGTACCAGAGAACTAAACGGGTTACTTCAACTCAATTAATTCTTTGTCAAACATCTTTGCCCTTTTAACTGTATCCCTCTTTTAATATCCTCTATCAACCATTCATTCTTCAAAAATTCCGTTTGGGCTTCTTCGAGCGACACTTTCTGAAACTGAATCGTGGCAGTCGGTTGTAGTTGTGCCATGCTGGGTAAGTCTGCTGAGATAATTTGTCCGATTTTCGGATAGCCGCCTGTCGTTTGGCGATCGACCATTAAAATAATCGGCTGCCCATTTGAAGGGACTTGGATGGTTCCGTAGGTAACGCCTTCAGAGAGTAATTCAAATTCTTCTATTAAAGTAAGTTGCGTGGTGCCTTCCAATCGATAGCCCATACGGTCGGCTTGTGTGGTTAAAGTATAGGGTTCAGTAAAAAGTAATTGTTGGCTTTGTTCATCGAATCGATTGAATTCAGTTCCCTCTAGGACCCGTATCGTTTGCGGCTGTTGTAAATTCAGCAGTGGTTTGTAATTAACGGACCACGTAAAATGCTCATCTCTAGCTTTTAATTGATGAAAGAATGAAAGACCTAAAGCGTTCATTTCTCCGCAATCGAAAGTATCCCCTTTTTGTAAAGCTCTCCCTTGAAAACCGCCGATTCCCGCACGAAGGTATGTACTTTTACTGCCCATTGCCTGCGGAATTGAAATTCCGCCAGCGAAAGCGATATATGCCCGAGCGCCTTTTGTTCCAGATTTGAACGTTAAGATGGATCCTTTTCGGACAAGGACAGGACGCCACATGGGCGCTTTTTCGCCGTCAAGGCTAGCCGCTAAGTCACCGCCAGTAATTGCAATTAATTGGTCGTTTTCAAATTGAAGCGACGTTCCAAATAAAGTCACCTCGAGCGCGCCTTCGCTCTCTTCATTTCCAACCAATAAATTTGCAATTCTAAGTGAATAACTATCCATTGCCCCGCTAACAATCACGCCATATTTTTGAGCGCCGTATCTACCAAGATCTTGGATTGTTGTTAAAAGACCTTGGTGGAGTACTGTAACCGTCATAATTTCAACTCCTTGTCAGAAGAAATGGGCACAAATCGAATTTTATCCCCAGATTGCAACAAAGTCGGCGGCGACATATCAGGAAGAAATAAATCTAGCGGCGTACGCCCGATAATTTGCCAACCACCCGGAGTTTCTAGTGGATAGACACCTGTTTGTTTGCCTGCAATGCCAACCGATCCAGGGGGAATGGCTAGCCGGGGCGTTTCTTTTCGCGGCGTAGAGATTCTTTCATCCATGCCTCCGAGGAAAGGAAACCCCGGAGCAAAACCGATCATATAGACTAAATACTCGTTCTCCGTATGTATTTGAATGACCTCTTCAATTGACAGTCCATTGTATTCTGCAACATACGCCAAATCAGGACCGAATTCTCCTCCGTATACCACAGGAAGCTCTACGACTCTTTTTTCCGAACCTTGTTTTTCACTAATTTGTTTTGAGAGTTTTTCTATGTAAACGCATACTTGTTGGTAAGGCGTTAAGGTACGATTTGTCTGTGAAAGATAAACACTATATGGGTTGTAATAAATGGTGAGGTTATCATAAGCCGGAACAGCCTCAATGAATCCATCAAAAGGGTGCTCGTCTAATAACATGGATAGATAGTTTATTCTTGCATGAATTGCCGGGCAAATCCCTTCACCGAGTTGGACAATTAGCGCGGAATCTCCTAAAGGTTTCATCGTCGTTTCTTTCATAAGATGACTCATTATATAATAATCCTCCTGTTGTTCGACATTCGATACGACTGTTTTGAAAAATGGACCTTACTGATAGTATAGTATTATCAATTTAAAAAACAAGTTCGAAAAGTTTGAAGTAACAGCATTATATTTGAGCAGAAAATATATAAACTCTATTAAAAATAAATGTTCTATGATAGAATCAATCTACATTTCAAAACAAGAGTTCCACAATTCGGAATCATTGTATTGTAAACGCTTACTAGAATGGTATCGGAGGGAAAATGGATGTTTAAAGTAGATTTGAATTGTGATTTAGGGGAAAGTTTTGGACGGTATAAACTCGGGGAACAGCAAGAGATATTAAAGTATGTTTCTTCTGCCAATATTGCATGCGGTTTTCACGCTGGAGATCCAACCGTCATGCGAGAAACAGTCAAGCTGGCCATTGAGAATGGCGTGAAAGTAGGGGCACATCCCGGTCTCCCCGACTTAAATGGATTTGGCCGTCGCGATATGGCGATTACTGCACAAGAAGGATACGATATGGTCGTTTATCAAATTGGTGCGCTGCAAGGATTTTTAACTCGCTATAACGAAACCATGCAACATGTAAAACCGCATGGTGCCTTATACCAAATGGCTTCGAGAGACAGTAAACTTGCGGAAGCCATTGCGCAAGCGATTTACGATGTTTCTCCTTCGTTAGTGTTATTTGGGCTGGCTGGAAGTGAATTGACAAAAGCGGGAGAAAAGATCGGCTTGCGTACAGCACATGAAGTATTCGCCGATCGTACATACCAAGCGGATGGATCTTTAACGTCGCGTTCACAACAAGATGCATTGATCACGGACCAAGAACACGCTGTTGCACAAGTGCTCAAGATGGTAACGGAAGGCAAAGTTCGCTCACAACAAAATACGGAAGTATCCTTGCAAGCCGATACGATATGTATCCACGGGGACGGTGCGCATGCTCTAGACTTTGCAAAGTATATTAAAGAAACGCTAGAAAATAATCAAATTAATGTTGCAGCCATTTGTAACTAAGAAGGGTGTCGTTTGAATGAAAGAGAACAAGTTAGGAAGCTTGCAAGATAATCAGAAGGTTACAAGAAGTGTCCTGCTTGGTGCAGCATTTTTAATGGCGACTTCTTCGATAGGTCCTGGCTTTTTAACGCAAACCACAGTGTTTACACAGCAGTTGGCAGCAAGCTTCGGGTTTGTTATATTAATTTCCCTGATCTTAGATGTATTTGCGCAAATGAACGTTTGGAGAATCATTGCTGTATCCGGGTTGCGCGGTCAAGAGATTGCGAATAAAGTATTACCCGGACTCGGCGTCGTATTAGCCGTTTTAATTGTGATGGGCGGTCTCGCCTTTAATATCGGAAATGTTGCAGGGGCAGGTCTTGGTTTAAACGCAATGATCGGGATTGATCCGATCATTGGAGCGATCATTAGCGGTGCATTCGCGATTTTTATTTTCGTCGTGAAAGAAGCCGGAAAAGCAATGGATAGAGTCGCTCAAATTGCTGGAATTGTCATGGTGTTATTAATGTTGTATGTTGCAATTTCGACGACTCCGCCTGTTGGAGAAGCCATAGTCAATACGTTTAAACCGGAACAAATTAGTATATTTGCCATAGTGACACTTGTCGGTGGAACGGTTGGCGGATACATAACATTTGCGGGTGGCCATCGTCTTTTAGATGCAGGTGTAAAAGGTATTGAATCATTACCCGAAGTTACAAAAAGTTCTATAATAGGTATCTTAGTGACAGGAATCATGAGAGTGGCATTATTCTTAGCAGTCCTCGGTGTTATCTCGAAAGGTCTTACGATCGATCCGGGAAATCCGCCAGCTTCGGTATTTCAACTTGCTGCCGGGAATATCGGATATAAAATATTCGGCGTTATTATGTGGGCTGCTGCGATTACATCAGTAGTAGGTGCAGCTTATACATCTGTTTCATTTATACGGTCATTCAGTCCGGTCATTGAAAAATATCACAATTGGATCATTATCCTATTCATCTTAATATCTACAATTACGTTTGCATTCGTTGGGCGACCTGTGAATATTCTATTACTCGTTGGCGCTTTGAATGCGCTCATTTTGCCACTCGCACTTGGCACGCTATTAGTAGGTGCTTATAAAAAGGACATTGTCGGCAGTTATAAACATCCGTTGTGGTTGGCAATTGGCGGGGGGATCGTTGTCGTGGTCATGGGGTATTTGGGGATTGTGACATTGATTGAACAAGTTCCTTTGCTTTTCAAATAAATAAAGAGCTTCTCTAAAAAAGGAGT
Organism: Sporosarcina jiandibaonis; assembly: GCF_013184495.1. Taxonomy (GTDB): domain Bacteria; phylum Bacillota; class Bacilli; order Bacillales_A; family Planococcaceae; genus Sporosarcina; species Sporosarcina jiandibaonis. The sequence goes on from NZ_JAAOIY010000004.1 coordinate 310,829, forward strand.
TATTATATGAAAAATTATGACATGATGGCACCAAATGAAATAAGAGAACTCATTCGGAATCAAACAATCACGGGTCCGACCGCGGGTATGTCAAAAGGATACACGCAAGCAAACTTAGTCATTATTAAGAAGGAACATGCTTTTGATTTTTTGTTGTTTTGCCAGCGAAATCCCAAAGCATGCCCCTTATTAGACGTCACTGAACCTGGTTCTTTCATTCCAAGCAAGATTGCGGACGGCGCCGATATTCGAAAAGACATTCCTAAATATAGGATATACAGGGATGGTGTCTATACGGAAGAAGTAAAAGACATCACGGCATACTGGGAAGAGGATATGGTCGGCTTCTTATTAGGTTGCAGTTTTACATTTGAAGCCCCGCTTATTGAAAGCGGGATTCCAATCCGCCATATCGAAGAAAACTGCAATGTTCCGATGTATAAAACGAATGTTCAATGCGAAAAAGCAGGTCTATTTGAAGGGCCCACTGTTGTGAGCATGCGGCCGATGAAGCCTGAAGATGCCATTCGCGCGGTCCAAATTACGAGTCGTTTCCCAGCTGTTCACGGGTCGCCGATTCATATCGGCGACCCAAGCCAAATTGGCATTGCGGATCTATCAAATCCTGATTTTGGTGATTCGGTAACAATTAAAGAAGGTGAAATTCCAGTATTTTGGGCTTGCGGCGTGACCCCTCAAGCCGTCGCTATGCAAAGTAAACCTTCAATAATGATTACGCACGCACCGGGATGTATGTTCATCAGTGATGTGAAAGATGAAAAGTTGAGCGTTATTTAAAATAAACTCATATCAGACTTTGGATAAAGGGTATGTGATGTATGGACACTTAGACGACACACTACAATTGCATGAAAAAAGGGGGGATCGGCTATTTAACACTTCGTCGATATTCCGATCACTAAAAAACTGACTTCCATAATGGAAAATCAGTTTTTTTATTTACATAGTTTTTTAAAACTGAAAGCGAATCATCAATCATAATCCATTCGATTGCATAAAGTTTGAAGGGGATACCGACCATAAGCCAAGAGGGAAAAGCCAAATCCATTCCCAAAGCGCCAAGCAGATATAGTGGGAATTTCCAATACATCAAAAAAGTATTAATTATAGAATTCAGAATTTATGCAGAGGGAATTTACAAAACCTTTACAATAAACCTTAATTAAATTTACAATTCGGGAGTATTATTTACAAAGGGCCAATAAATCATGTTGGAGGTACAAATATGAAATTTATTAAAAATGCAACGAAAGCATTATTGGTTATTTCCTTAGCAGTCGTATTAACTGCATGCGGCAACGATGCCGAAGGGGATACCAAATCATCAAAAGAAAATTTAGCTACAATTGCTATTTCCGGGTCTACTTCCGTAGGGCCTTTAGCTGAAAAATTAGCATTTAAATATGAAGAGAATAACGATGTCAAAATAGAAATCAACCAGATTGGATCATCGGCAGGCATAACAAATGCAATAAATGGCGTATCTGAAATCGGTATGTCTTCCCGTGATTTAAAACAGGAAGAGATAGACAGCGGATTGAATGAGACAGTTATTGCTTACGATGGGATTGTTGTAGTCACTCATCCGACGAACAAAGTAAAAGATCTCACATTGGAACAAGTGAAGAAAATATTCACCGGCGAAGTGACAAACTGGAACGAGCTTGGCGGTGAAGACTTGGAGATTGTGGTGGTATCTCGAGAGGACGGCTCAGGTTCACGTGATGCATTCCAGGAAATCGTCGACTTCTCATCAGGTGAGTTAGTGAGAAGTGCCATAATAGCAAGTGGAAACGGAAATATTAAAACAACTGTAGCAACAAATAAGCATGCAGTAGGTTTCATTTCCTTCGAATATATCGATGATTCCATTTCAACGATTGACATTAATGGAGTGGAGGCAACCGCAGAAAATGTTCTGCAACAAAAATATAAACTATCACGTCCATTCTTGTTCGTTAACAATGAAGAAAATTTAACTGATGCAGGACAACAATTCATTGATTTCATTTTAAGTCCGGATGGACAAGCTGTTGTTTCTGAAACGGGCGCTATACCAGTTCAATAATTTATTAATCAAATCCATGTCTGTCTTGTAAAAGTAATCTTGGAGGAATGCAGCTATGACAAGCGCACCTATTGAAAAACAAAACATAGGTAACGGTAAATCAAATAAAAGAAAATATATGTTGGAAAGTTTATCATCAAAGCTTTTCTTATTCTGTGCACTTTTATCAGTGCTCAGTTTGTTGTTAATCGTCGGATTTGTATTTTATAGAGGTTCTCATCCGTTTATAGCAGGGGGATATAGCTTTTTCGACTTCATCTTTGGAGTAGATTGGGTGCCGAGTGAGGACAAATTCGGGATATTCCCAATGATTGTTGCTTCCATTTATGCGACGATTGGCGCATTAATCATCGGGGTGCCAATTGGATTGTTTACAGCAATCTTCTTATCGGAAATCGCGCCAAAAAGAGTTAGAAAGATTATCTCGCCGGCCGTTCAGTTGCTTGCCGGGATCCCATCTGTTCTGTATGGTGTGTTTGGACTTGCGATTATCGTGCCATTTTTACAGAACTATTTAGGCTTAGTGAAAGGGCAAAGCTTATTGGCCGTCATCTTGGTTTTAGCGATCATGATGCTTCCAACAATTGTCACGGTAGCTGAAACGGCGATCCGCGCTGTTCCAAAAACGTACCGGGAAGGCTCTTTGGCGCTCGGCGCTTCTGAAATCGGCACAATTTTTAAAGTTGTCGTACCGGCAGCCAAGTCCGGTATTATGGCAGCCATTGTTTTAGGTTTAGGTAGAGCGATCGGAGAAACGATGGCGGTTATTTTGGTAGCAGGAAACAGTTTGATCACTCCTACGAGCCTTACAGACAGTGTTCGCCCGTTGACAACCAATATTGCTTTGGAAATGGGTTATGCTGCAGGGGTACATCAAGAAATGTTATTTGCAACAGGTATTGTGTTGTTCTCCTTTATCTTGATATTAAACTTCGTTTTAGCAAAAATCAGCGCAAGGGGTGCTAATTAAAATGAGAACTCTTAAGGATAACTTATTGCGCGGAATGCTATGGCTCTCAAGCTTAGTAACGGTTGCTATTCTTTTGATTATTGTAGGATATATTTTTTATAAGGGATTCCGTCTCATCAATTTCGAATTTATATTTGGAGACTATTCGCCAACAGGTGGCGGCGGCATTTGGCCGATGATTGTTACAACCGTGTATACAATCGTTATTTCACTGGCCATTGCAACACCTATCGGAATTTTGGCGGCTGTGTATCTTCAAGAGTACGCGAAACAAGGACGGCTAGTAAGAACGATCCGTTTTGCGACAGAAAGCTTAACAGGGATTCCGTCAATCATCTATGGATTATTCGGTGCGGTATTCTTCGTTACGACTTTAAAGCTCGGTATGTCGATCATCGCTGCATCATTAACTTTGACCATCATCGTATTGCCTGTGGTCATCCGAACAACAGAAGAAGCATTGAAAACGGTGCCCGCTGCGTATCGTGAAGGTTCTTTGGCTTTAGGAACAACGAAACTTCAAACACTGATAAAAGTCATCTTGCCAAGTTCGATGCCTGGAATACTATCAGGAATCATTCTTTCAATGGGACGGATTGTCGGCGAGTCGGCTGCGATATTTTTGACCGCTGGAACGGTGGCGGCGATGCCTACAAGCATATTCTCTTCTGCAAGGACATTAACGGTTCATTCCTTTTTAGTGACACAGGAGGCAGGAGATATTGAACTTGCAGCTGCGGTTGGAATTGTTTTAATCGTTATAATCTTGCTTTTGAACTTCTCAGCTACGTTCATATCCAAGAAATTAAGTAAAGCAGATTATTAATTATGCAATAGGAGGGAAATTTGTCACTTATGAAACAGTCAGAAGGAACAGCAAAGATTAACGTAAAAGATTTGAATCTTTATTATGGAGATAAACAGGCACTATTTGATGTGTCGTTGAATATTGAAGAAAAGAAAGTGACAGCATTGATCGGACCATCCGGTTGCGGAAAGTCGACTTTTCTACGAACGCTAAACCGGATGAATGATTTAATAGATGGAGTGAAAATCAACGGGGATATTGTAATTGATAATGAAGATATCTATAAATCCAGTGATGTCATTAAACTTCGAACAAAAATCGGCATGGTATTCCAAAAGCCGAATTTATTCCCCATGAGTATTTATGATAATGTTGCGTACGGACCTCGGGCACAGGGCATTAAAAATAAGAAAGTATTGAACGAAATTGTTGAGGAAAGCTTGCGTGGCGCTGCGATTTGGGATGAGGTAAAAGACCGTCTTAAGTCATCGGCACTTGGTCTTTCAGGCGGTCAGCAACAAAGGGTTTGCATTGCCCGTGCAATTGCGATGAAGCCGGATATTATTCTTATGGACGAGCCTACTTCGGCACTAGACCCAATCTCAACATTAAAAGTTGAGGAATTGATTGCACAATTGAAAAAAGAATATACAATTGTAATAGTTACACACAACATGCAGCAGGCTGCACGTGTATCAGATAAAACAGCTTTCTTCCTGAACGGGGAGATTGTTGAATATGATGTCACAAATAACGTCTTTTCAAATCCGAAAGACCAAAGAACAGAAGATTATGTAACGGGCAGATTCGGTTAACTATATAAAGGGGTGACTGTAGTGAACGCGAGAAAAGGTTTTGACAAGAACTTGCAAGAATTGCAAAACAAGATGACGGAGATGAACGAACTTACCATATCTGCATTTGAGAAAGCTTTCACGGCTTTTAAAACTCAAGATGTTGAATTAGCTTTAAGAGTCATTGACGAAGACACAGCAATTGATAATCTGGACCAAGAAATCAACCAATATGCCGTGTGGCTAATAGCAAAGGAGCAACCATTTGCAACGGATTTACGAAGAATCATTTCGTCATTAAAAATCACTTCTGATATCGAACGAATCGCCGATTTCGCAGTAAACATCGCAAAAGCAACGGCTAAAATCGGAGTCACCGAATCACTGATCAATATTACAAAACTTGAGGAAATGAAAGAGCTTTCCCTTAAAATGCTTAAAATGTCGTTGACTGCATTCATAGATGGAGACATGGCCCTAGCTAAGGAAGTCGGGGGAATGGACGATAAAGTCGACGATTATTATGCTGAAACCTATAAAAAAATTACTGGGTATTTACGTGAAAATCCGGAAGAAACAACACAGCTCGTACAATTATTATTCGTCAATCGTTATCTTGAACGCACCGCCGATCACATCACAAACATCGCAGAAAGCGCGGCGTATTTGATAAAAGGTCAGATTTATGATTTAGGTTAAGTTGAAAATACACTACAATTGCATAAAATAAAAAAGGGATATCGACAATATATGATATGCTCCCCTTAAGGTAGACAGATTAAAAAATAAAAATCTGTTTTTCCTTAGGGGGATTTTTTATGGCACGTAAATTTTACTCGAATAAATTTAAATATGAAGTAATCATGGCTT
>NZ_JAAOIY010000005.1 GCF_013184495.1 Sporosarcina jiandibaonis
TCTCGGCACCAGTTATTTCGTATGCGCCCGTAGCTCAATTGGATAGAGCGTCTGACTACGGATCAGAAGGTTGTGGATTCGACTTCTGCCGGGCGCGCCATTATTTTTAAAATTATAAAATTATAAACTTATAAATCTCGGGAAGTAGCTCAGCTTGGTAGAGCACTTGGTTTGGGACCAAGGGGTCGCAGGTTCGAATCCTGTCTTCCCGACCAATTTCCGGGGCCTTAGCTCAGCTGGGAGAGCGCCTGCCTTGCACGCAGGAGGTCAGCGGTTCGATCCCGCTAGGCTCCACCATTTATTTCTAAGGAATATATCAACTATCAACTTATCTAAATATCCTGGCGGCGTAGCTCAGCTGGCTAGAGCGTCCGGTTCATACCCGTAAGGTCGTGGGTTCGACTCCCTCCGCCGCCATCATAAGGACCTTTAGCTCAGTTGGTTAGAGCAGACGGCTCATAACCGTCCGGTCGCAGGTTCGAGTCCTGCAAGGTCCACCATCAATATTTATAAATCTCGGAGGAATACCCAAGCCTGGCTGAAGGGACTGGTCTTGAAAACCAGCAGGGGTGTTAAAGCCCGCGGGGGTTCGAATCCCTCTTCCTCCGCCATTTTTAATTGAAATGGTGAAATGAATAAATGTTGATTTAATAAGTTGTTTATTTAATAATATTGTCGCGGGGTGGAGCAGTGGTAGCTCGTCGGGCTCATAATCCGAAGGTCACAGGTTCAAATCCTGTCCCCGCAACCAATTTTAAAACTTTATATACTTTACGTTTTATCTTAGCTTGATTTTAATAATATTGTCGCAGGGTGGAGCAAATCGCATCACGAAGAATGCGATTAACACCGATAGCGAAGCGTAAGGTGTCAAACACAATAAATGCGTGTAAGTTAAAATTTAATACCAATAATATTATCGCGGGGTGGAGCAGTGGTAGCTCGTCGGGCTCATAACCCGAAGGTCACAGGTTCAAATCCTGTCCCCGCAACCAAATGGTCCCGTGGTGTAGCGGTTAACATGCCTGCCTGTCACGCAGGAGATCGCGGGTTCGATTCCCGTCGGGACCGCCATTATGTATTTAATACATACTCATCTTAATAGGTAAAGTTACCAGAATTCAAGTATGGCTCAGTAGCTCAGTCGGTAGAGCAAAGGACTGAAAATCCTTGTGTCGGCGGTTCGATTCCGTCCTGAGCCACCATTTTGCGAGTGTAGTTTAATGGCAAAACCTCAGCCTTCCAAGCTGATGATGAGGGTTCGATTCCCTTCACTCGCTCCAATATGGGCCTATAGCTCAGCTGGTTAGAGCGCACGCCTGATAAGCGTGAGGTCGGTGGTTCGAGTCCACTTAGGCCCACCATTCCGCAGTAGCTCAGTGGTAGAGCAATCGGCTGTTAACCGATCGGTCGTAGGTTCGAATCCTACCTGCGGAGCCATTTATTCGGGGAAGTACTCAAGTGGCTCAAGAGGTGCCCCTGCTAAGGGCATAGATCGCGTAAGCGGTGCGAGGGTTCGAATCCCTCCTTCTCCGCCATATTTGTTTGGCCCCTTGGTCAAGCGGTTAAGACACCGCCCTTTCACGGCGGTATCACGGGTTCGAATCCCGTAGGGGTCATAAAACAATAATAAAAAGCTGTTTCATTTACTGTGTATCAGTAAATGAAACAGCTTTTTTGTTATTTAGGTAATTCTATAAACTACCCGAAGAACTTTGTATTTTATCTTTATTCAGGAATTGTTCGTATTATTTGTTACGCTCTTCCCTACAATATTATCTATTCTAGATATATCGTCGTTCTCACGATCATTATCATTATCGTCCATGTACGAACGTTTTTCACTGTCAATAAAGTCCGATGGAGCGTCGGATGTCCCAAATTCTGCAACCGCGTGAAAACTGTTCTGATAATCAATTGAACGTGTATCTCTCGTACTCTCAAATGGGTTTTCAATTTCATTTATAGCTACATCTTCATCAACCGACTGCTCTTTGATTTCGGCATGTTCAACACAAAAAGTAGTGTAAGGTACTATGAGTAGTCGGTCAAAAGGAATGTCTTTATTACATACTTGGCATTTTCCATAGGAGCCCTCTGCCATTGCATCTAGTGCAATATTGACTTTGCTCAGTTCAGATTCTGCATGTTCATGAAGTGCTAAATCTTTTTCCCTGTCATATAAAGCGGTCCCCATATCAGCTGGATGATTATCATAAGAAGATAGTTCGCCTAAAGATTCTTTTTCACTATCTTTAGGGTATGTTTCTTGTTCACGTGTCGTCGATTTTTCTTTAAGATCTAACAGTTCTTTTTTTAATATAGAAAACTCTTTTTCAGATAACATTATATATCCCAACCTTTTCATATTTTTTATAGTATATCCATCTTATTAACACTGATTCCCTATTTTATGGTTGTGTAAAACATAAATAAAAAACCTATCCAATATAACTGAACTTAATCAGCTTTTTGGATAGGTATAAATATTAAAACAGGTGACCAATAAGAATGCCGGTACCAAGTAATAAGCCAAATAATGTGTTGGTGATTGCAGTTTCTTTCATTGCCGGAGCAACATCTAATGGTTGATGATGTTCTTTAAAAACCGCGATTGCAGTTTTCGGTTTTGGAACGCTTAGAAACACGAGTAAAGCCCAAGCTGTAAGATGACCAAACAAAATAAGTCCGATTATCCAGGCATATGACACGATAAAGAACATCGTAAGAATTGTAATTGCGTTCGAACGCCCCGAAAGAATTGCTAGTGTTTTTCTGCCACTTTTTTTATCACCTTCAAGGTCACGAATATTGTTTGCCATCATGATCGCTGCTACAAGTAACATACTAGGAACTGATAACAAGATGGCCTCTGTGGTCACCGTTCCAGTTTGAATATAAAAAGCAATAAGGATTAGAAGCATTCCCATAACAACGCCAGAAACGAGTTCTCCAAATGGCGTATATGCAATAGGGTATGGTCCTCCAGTATAAAGATAACCAATTAACATCGAAACCAATCCAACGACTGCAAGACTCCAGGATGTTTCCAAACATATGTATATGCCTATTAGTACTGAAATTCCGTATAATAAAAACGCAAGGTTAAGTACTGTTTTCGGTTTAACGCCATTTCGAACGATTGCTCCACCAATTCCGACAGATTTTTCCGTATCTAGACCTCTTTTGAAATCGTAGTATTCATTAAACATATTTGTCGCCATTTGTATTAATATACTTGCAATCATCATTGCAATAAATAATGGAAAATGAATCGCTTCATAAGTCAAAGCAATCATTGTTCCTAAAAATACTGGAGCAAAAGCAGCTGTTAACGTATGCGGTCTAGTTAATTGCCACCATATACGCCATCCAGTATCGGCTTTTATAGTTTGTTGCAAAGTAATTCTCTCCTTATGATTATATTCGCCTTATTTATTATACTCTAAATTGGTACTTCGGGGTATGCTATACGCTTATTGTAGAAGATGGTGTGGTAGAATAGAGATATGAGAATTATTATGGATCCATTAAGAAGGATGTAGTAAAAGCCTTCCTGGAGGGAAAAAAATGAGTCGAAAAATAACGGAAATGCAAAAATTAGAGAGTAAAGAGATTGTTTCAGATTATCGGTTTTTTTCCGAAACAATCGAAATTGGTCGCATATCTCCGCTTTCTTTTTTAGAAGCTGGAAATTTTGCATATAAAGAAAAACATTTTTATTGGCAAAATGCTGATCGAACTTTAACAATTGTCGGTCTAGGTCATGCTGAGGTAATCACTAGTACTGAAGATGACAAACGTTATTTGGAAGTTTCAAAACGTTGGAAAGAATTATGTGATGTTTTAATTAAAGAAGAGAAAGATATTGCACCAGTACTCTTCGGGGGCTTTTCATTTGATCCGAAAAGCGTCCAAACATTGGAGTGGGAGAGTTTTCCGTCTGCTTACTTTGTCGTCCCCTCATTTCAATTGATTAGTAAGAATGGTCAAATGTTTGTATCGATTAACTTGATTACAACGGCTAGCAATGCTGTCGATGAATTCGAAGCATTACGGGAGGAACGGGATCGTTTAATCCATTTAGCAGAAGTAAATGAATTTGCGCCATCTATAAAGCCGACTGTTAGTCATGTTGAAGAAATTAGGAAAAGTGCTTATCTAAAGGCAGTTCAAGATGTAACAGATCAAATTAAAATAGGGGAAGCAGAGAAAGTCGTTATTGCACGTTCAATCCGCATGGATTTTGAACAAGAAGTATCGAATGTAGCAGCCCTTCATCATATTACGAGCGAGCAACAAGAAAGTTATCATTTTGGATTGCAAAAGGACGGCCAGTTATTTTTTGGAGCAACGCCAGAGCGTCTTATTGAAATTGTTCATGGACGAGCCTATTCTGCTTGTGTTGCTGGGTCTATTGAGAGAGGGAAAACTGCCTCTGAGGACCGGAAGCTAGGCGAAGAGTTATTGAATGATGATAAAAATCGTGAAGAACATCATTATGTTGTCAAAATGATTTCTGATGTTTTCGATAAATATTGTACGGACATCCTAATGCCTAAGGAACCGAAACTAATGAGAATTCGTGATATTCAGCACTTGTTCACTCCTATTGAAGGCAAGCTTGAAAGTGGAACGGATATATTTAATTTAGTTGAAGACCTTCATCCGACGCCTGCATTGGGTGGTGTTCCAACGAATAAAGCATTGGAAGTAATTCGTCGCGAGGAACAGATGGACCGCGGTTATTATGCTGCTCCAATTGGTTGGACAGATAGCGATGGGAATGGCGAGTTTGCGGTTGGAATACGTTCTGGACTGTTAGACGGCGATAAAGCTTATTTATATGCCGGCGGGGGAATTGTTGCCGACTCAGAACCGCAGAAAGAATATGACGAAACGTGGGTAAAGTTCAGACCGGTTTTACGGTCGCTTGGAGGAAAATTGAATGGGTGACAAAAAGTCTTTAACGAATTATGTGCGTCGGATGACTAGTGCATTAATGAATGCCGGAGTAAAATCAGTTGTCATCAGCCCGGGTTCAAGATCTACGCCTCTAGCTTATGCATTTGCCACAACAAAGTCATTGGACGTTTATATGCAAGTTGATGAACGCTCTGCGGGTTTTTTTGCGCTAGGATTAGCTAAGGCAACAGGTAAGCCTGTTGTTCTTCTTTGCACGTCGGGAACGGCTGCATCGAACTATTTTCCAGCGGTTACAGAAGCCCATTATGCACGTATTCCGCTCATAGTTATTACAGCTGATCGCCCGCATGAATTGCGAGAAGTCGGTGCTCCTCAAGCAATTGATCAAATTCAATTATACGGCAATCATGTGAAATATAGCGTTGATTTTCCATTGGCAGAGGATAACAGCGATGTCGATGATTATATTGAACGACATGTACAACGAGCAGTATCGGTTTCGATAACCGCGCCAATCGGCCCGATTCATCTAAATGTGCCATTTAGAGAACCATTGCTCATTGATTTTGAAATGGAAACACCATCTACAACTTTTATCCAACATATGAAGGGGATAGATTTGCTAGATGCTTCCGCGACACAGTTCATAGCGAGCGTCTTAAATAACGCGGAAAAGGGTTTACTAGTCGTTGGCGAGCTGCCTGTTGGAATTAATAATGAGTTGTTTTGGAAATTTGCAAAAGCACTGAATTGGCCGGTTTTATGCGATCCACTTTCAAACCTGCGTTCAAAAGTTCCGAAGAATTGCATGGACCTTTGTATTGATAAATACGATGCATTGTTAAAGAGTGATTTATTTAAAGAGAAAGTAATTCCGGATACTGTGATTCGCATTGGTGCACAACCCGTTTCAAAACCGTTATCACTTTTTCTTAAAAAAGTGAGACCTCAAACTGTGGTGTTAGTTGACGAATCGCCTCAGTTTCGGGATCCGCTTGGGATCGTTACTCATCATATTCAATCATCAGTTGAGGCATTTCTTCAAATCAATGTCCAAAAAGAAGAAAGCTCTTATGCAAGAATATGGAGCGAGGCAAATGATGAAGCAACCATTGTTATGGAAAATTCATTAGGCAGTGATGAAGGGGCCTATATTCAAATGCTATTCACTAATTTACCGGATGGATCGGACCTGATTAGTGGTAGCAGTATGCCTATTCGCGATGTAGATACATTTTTCGGCAAAACAGATCGGGATATTACTATTTTTGCGAATCGCGGCACGAATGGGATTGATGGTGTTGTTTCGACTGCATTAGGAATTCAAGAAGCGCGTCAGCGACCAACTTGGTTATTAATCGGTGATTTATCATTTTTACATGATGTAAATGGGCTGATTGTGTCGAGATTCCATGAAACCGATTTAACGATTGTTATTATGAATAACGATGGCGGCGGTATTTTTTCCTATCTTCCGCAAGCTGAATCAGGCAATCATTTTGAAAGGCTTTTCGGGACGCCGACGGGTTTGACGTTTGAACATATTGCGGCAATGTACGATGCACAATACAAGGCTATTGAAACGTTGGAAGAGTTTGAGCAAGAATTGAAGATAGAAAAAGCGAAGAATGTCCGTATTATCGAAGTCTTTACTAACCGTGAAGCGAATGTAATCGCACATCATGCACTTTGGAATGAAATTACGAAAAGAATTGATGCAATTGAATGAAGAAATCATACCTATAAATGGAATTGATTATTATGTGCGGCGCAGTAATGATTTTACTTTGCCAGTCATCGTATTTTTACATGGATTTACGGGAAGTGCAGGGACATGGTCTGAAATAACCGGCTTGTTAAAAGAGAAATTTCATACAATTGCTATTGATTTGATAGGCCATGGAAAAACAACTGCGCCTCGGGATCCAGGTCGGTATTCAATGGAAAAGCAAATTGCTGATTTGGAAACATTGTTTAATGAATTAAATATTGAAAAGTTTATCCTTTTAGGCTATTCGATGGGCGGGCGGATTGCATTAAGTTATACGATTATGTACCCAAAGCGCGTGGAATCTTTAATACTTGAAAGTTCAACTCCCGGTTTGAAGACGAATAATGAACGAATGGAACGAATGAGCAACGACAAATTGCTCGCACAGAGAATTAATAGTGAAGGAATTCGATCATTTGTTGAGTTTTGGGAAAGCATTCCTTTATTTTATTCCCAAAAGAAGTTATCAGCAGAACACCAACAAAGAATTCGAGATGAACGTTTATCGCAAAATGAAGTTGGGTTAAGCAATAGTTTGCTTGGAATTGGAACGGGTAGTCAGCCTTCGAATTGGCATAGGCTTAAAGAAATAAACGTACCAGTGTTACTTATTACGGGGGAATTCGACAGGAAATTCATAAAAATTGCCCAGGAAATGAAAAAAGCACTTCATTATTCGAAGCATTGCTCTGTAAAAGATGCGGGGCATGCAATACATGTGGAAAAACCGACTTTATTTGCTACAATGATAGAGGAACATATTCAAAAGATAAAAATGGAGGAGGAAAAACTATGACTCGTCAATGGGAAACATTACGTACATATGAGGATATAAAATACGAAAAGCATAGTGGCATTGCTAAGATTACAATTAATCGTCCTGAGGTTCGCAACGCATTTCGTCCGAAAACGGTTACGGAACTAATCGATGCATTTTCACGTGCGCGTGACGATGAAAGCATCGGCGTCATCGTTCTGACTGGAGAAGGTGAAAAAGCATTTTGTTCAGGGGGCGATCAAAGAGTTCGCGGTCATGGCGGATATGTCGGGGAAGATGAAATACCGCGTCTGAACGTGCTTGACTTGCAACGGTTAATTCGCGTGATCCCAAAACCGGTTGTAGCTATGGTTGCAGGATACGCGATTGGCGGCGGACATGTCTTACATGTTGTTTGCGACTTAACGATTGCTGCGGACAATGCCATCTTTGGTCAAACAGGTCCGAAAGTGGGATCGTTTGATGCTGGATATGGTTCTGGCTATCTTGCACGCATTATCGGACATAAAAAAGCCCGCGAAATATGGTTCTTATGCCGTCAATACAATGCACAAGAAGCGCTTGACATGGGGCTGGTAAACACGGTGGTTCCTTACGACCAACTTGAAGATGAAACGGTTCAATGGTGTGAAGAGATGCTTTCAATGAGCCCTACAGCACTCCGTTTTGTTAAAGCAGCTATGAACGCAGATACAGATGGTCTTGCGGGGCTTCAACAAATGGCTGGAGATGCGACTTTACTTTATTACACAACGGATGAAGCGAAAGAAGGGCGCGATGCGTTTAAAGAAAAACGTAAACCGGACTTCGGTCAATTTCCGCGCTTCCCTTAATTTAACGAACAATGAGCTGCCCGAGTATATGGGCAGCTTTTTTCTAAATGGAAGGTGATTTTTTTGATACCTAATTGGCTGAAACAACGGGTTTATTTAACGCCGCATAAAATTGCGTTGACGTATCATGGCGAAAGTTGGACTTTTAAGCAGGTGGAAGAAAAATCGATGACGCTTGCGCGAAAATTAAAGGCGAACGGTTTAACTAATGGAGATCGCATTGCATTACTCGGGCCATCCAATGATGAAATGGTCTTTATTATCCATGCGTGCATGCTTCTTGGCCTTGAAATTGTGATGTTGAATAGTCGCTTGACGAAAAAAGAGATTGAATGGCAAGTGGATGATTCAGCGGCATCAGTTGTTCTTATTGCGGATGAATTTGAGAAACTATTGGGAGAATCTACTTCTAAGTTATCATTCTCCGAAATTCAGGCAAGTGATGAATGTATGTTTGAAGTCGAGGAACTCTGGGATCCGGAGCGGACAATTACAATTATGTATACCTCGGGGACGACTGGTTTTCCTAAGGGAGTTCGACAAACTGCAAATAATCATACTTCGAGTGCGCTTTCTTCCGTGTTGAATTTGGGTCTTGAGGAAAACGATGTTTGGCTTTGCTCGATGCCGTTATTTCATATTAGCGGTTTTTCAATTCTTGTCCGCTCAGTTTTGTATGGCATGGAAGTGAAGCTTTATGATAAATTTGATGCTCAAAAAGTATATGAGGATATCCGGCAAGGATCGGTGACACGAATTTCGGTTGTATCGGTTACATTGGATAAAATACTACGTGAATTTGAGAAGCACGGAACGGTCGCCCACGCTTCCTTTAAAACAATGCTTGCGGGTGGAGGACCTGTTCCGATTGACTATTTGGAGAGAGCACAAACTTGCGATATTCCTGTGTTGCAAACGTATGGGATGACGGAAACAAGTTCTCAGACTGCAACTCTCTCATCGCAAGATGCGATTCGGAAAATAGGATCTGCCGGGAAACCGCTATTTTTCAATCAAATAAAAATTAATGAGGCAAGAAGTCCGAGGGAAAATGGTGAAGTCTATATTCGTGGTCCTCATGTAACACCTGGCTATATCGGACATGTTTCAGATCAAAATCCATTAATCGATGGGTGGCTTCCAACTGGAGATATAGGATATTTTGATGAAGAAGGTTATCTATATATTGTGGATCGCCGTTCTGATTTGATTATTTCGGGCGGGGAGAATATTTATCCTGCTGAAATTGAAAATGTACTGGCTTCACATCCCTTCATATCTGAAGCGGGTGTTTGCGGGAAAGATGACGATGAATGGGGAAGTGTGCCGATTGCGTTTGTCGTTGTAACAGAAAATGTGTCGGATGAAGAATTGAGGGTGTTTTGTAGAGAAAGGCTTGCATCATATAAAGTGCCAAAAGCATTTTGTTTTGTCGAAGAGTTACCGCGTAATGCATCCAACAAATTATTACGGCGGGAGTTGAAGAAATGGGCAGATTTACAATAACAGAAATTCGCTTGTATCGTGTTTCGGTTCCTTTAAAAAATCACTTTTCAACTCATCTTCAAACTGTGACTGATCGGGAAAGTATTTTAGTTGAGATGGTTGATTCGGACGGAGAAATCGGGCTTGGCGAGTGTGTGGCATTTTCCTCACCTTGGTATACAGAAGAAACGGTGCAGACATGTTGGGATGCACTTGTAAATTGGCTGATACCTGTATTAGTCGATAAGGAATTTATACATCCGTCTGCGTTAAATGACGAATTTTCGCATATAAAAGGAAATCGGATGGCAAAGGCATGTTTGGATCAGGCAGCTTGGGATTTATTTGCAAGGAAAAAAGGGTTGCCTTTATGGAAGCTTCTTGGTGGCATTCGACATGAGATCGATGCCGGGGTTGTATTGACGGGCGGTATTGATGATTGGATGGTTTCGGCTGTTCAAGAAGCACGGGATGCTGGCTATAAGCGTGTGAAATTGAAAATTGATGAGAACACGAATCCGATGGAATTGAAAAAACTAGTTGAGTCGTCAGATGATCTGTTGTTTTTTGGAGATGCCAATGGGATATTCGACAAACTCGGACTTGAAGCGCTAATAAAATTTGATAGAGCGGGTTTGGCTTTAATTGAACAACCATTTGGAGAAGACGAGTGGGAGATGCATACTGAGGCTGTGCAACGCATGGTAACGCCGATCTCGCTCGATGAAAGTGTTCGTTCAGTACGGGATGCAAAACGCATGGAAACTAGCGGTGCGGGATCAGTTATCGTGTTGAAACCGGGACGAATCGGGGGAACGACTGAAGCGCTGAAGGTAATACAAATTGCGAAGGAGAATGATTTGGCTATCTGGATTGGCGGGATGATTGAATTTGGTATTTCGAAAGCGCATAATTTAGCATTGGCTTCACTTCCGCAGTTTTCACTGCCCGGAGATTTCAGTGCATCCGATCATTTTTGGCATGAAGATCCAGTCGAACCTCCTGTTGTAATTGAAAATGGTGTTATTCATCTTTCGGAGCGTCCTGGGATTGGTGTGATATTAGATAAAGGGCTTGTCGAAAAATATTTGATTGACTCGTACCGATAAAAAGAAGGACTGCCCTTTGGACAGCCCTTTCTTATTTTCCGCTTAATGCTTTTTGGAGAGTTTCTATATTGTATTCCATTAGTGAAAAATAATCTTCGTTATTTTTTATGTCTTCAGTTGTCAATACGCCTAGATTGTGCAGCATTAACGATTCTGCGCCGATTTCTTTACGAATAACATCGGTTAGTTTTGATGACACGTTTTGTTCAAATAAGACATATTTCACATCATGTTTTTTCGCATCTTTGACAATTGTCGTCAATTGTTTTTGGGAAGGTTCGCTTTGGGAATTCAGTCCCGCAATCGCGATTTGTTCGAGTCCGTACGTATCTGCAATATATCCAAAAGCGGCATGGGACACAAAAAATGTTTTTGTCGGTGCATTTGATGCCATTTCCATAAATTGACGATCTAGTTTTAGTAAATCATTTTGCAATTCTTCATAGTTTTTCTCGAAAGCCGCTTTTTTGTCAGGGGCTATCTCAATTAGTGATTCTTTTATTGAATAGGCGAGCGCTTCACTTAAAATTGGAGACATCCATACATGCGGATCCAAATTTCCATGGTGATGGTCTTCGTCCTCATGAATATCCTCGTCCTCATGACCTAGCATTTCTTCGGTAATAGAATCCGCCGTTGCAACCATTTTTACATGTTCATTTTTCATCGTCTTTTCAGCTTTCTCGACAAAACCTTCGAGTCCTAGCCCGATATAAAAGAATAAGTCCGCGTCCGCAAGTGCAATCATATCTTTTTGTGTTGGGTCGAAAGTATGCTCATCGGCACCTGGCGGGTAGATTGATTGGACAGAGACCAAGTCGCCGCCAATTCGTTCTGCAAAATATTGTAGTGGATAAACAGTGGTATAAATTGAGATTACATCTTTTCGTTTTTCTTCTGTTTTATTACAAGCAGTAAGTGCAAATAGCACCAAGGCTACTAGGGAGATTATAAATACTTTTCTCTGTTTCAAATGAATTAATCCTCCGTTTTCTAAATAGTAATCGTTACGATTTAAGTAGATTTCTTTTTTATCATACAAGAAGAAGAAGGATTTCGCAACATAAATATAAAATAAAAAAGTTCAGCTTAGCGCTGAACTTTTTTATATTTTTTATCTTTGTCGGGAACTGGATCGTATCCGCCCTCATGGAATGGGTGGCATTTGGAAATCCGCCGTATCGCTAGCCACGATCCTTTTAATGCGCCGTGAGTTTCAATTGCCTCGAGCCCATAATTCGAACAAGTCGGATGAAACCGGCACGTGGGCGGCATCAATGGTGAAATCGCTTTTTGATATATTTTAATGATCCCTTTGAGTATCGTTTTCATATCATTTCTCCTTAATGTTTATTGTAGGGCCGATTGTGGTAAATTAACAGCGAGACGAATTATATAAGGAGATGTTTTAATGTCAACGGAACTTATTAAAGAAATGAACGTTCAAGTTTCAACATGGTCGGTCATGTATACGAAATTGCACAATTACCATTGGTATGTGAAAGGGCATCAATTTTTCACATTGCACGCGAAATTTGAAGAACTATACAATGAAGCGACTGCTCATATGGATGAAATTGCTGAACGCATTTTAACCCTTGGCGGTGATCCAGTTGCAACGATGAAAGAACATTTGGAGCAATCTGTCGTAAAAGAAGCTACTGGTGACGAAAAAGCTGATAAAATGGTAGCGACGATTGTCGATGATTTCAGCGCAATTATGGAATCATTAAAGAAAGGAATGGACGAAGCCGCTAAAGTTGGAGATGATATGACTGAGGATTTATTAAATGCAACGTACCAAAGCATTGAGAAACACCAGTGGATGTTAAATGCATTCCTAGGAGAAGATAATAATTAATTAATCATGAACATGCATTCCAAATAAAAGGGATGCATGTTTTTTATTTTTCAGACCATCCTATCGGTAAAAAAGGATGGTTTTTACATGGAAAAATATCATATGTATGTGTCGATTGCTCAGCAGCGCGTACATCATCACCCGGATGATTCGATATGGGACTATAAAGTGACAGTTCCGGAGCAGTATGTGCCGATATTTCACGCTTTATTTAGGCAGACGAGTGAATTAGAATTTCGTAATTTTTTAAGAGCGCATCTACCATATATACCTTATCACTATGACAAGGATAATGACGAAATCGATAAGAGAACTAAAATGGTTTATGCGTTAATTCATGAATTCACGGATAATGAGTCGAAAGTATTTATTGAACAACTGCCTTATTTCCGTTGAATCAAATCCTTTCGTTCGCTACACTGAATGAAAGGACGTGATTTCGATCGTGAAATTTAAAGATTTGAATGGAGCACAGGTCGACCTGACATTCGGAGAAAACCGATTTGGCATGGAAGCTCGACATGTGCTTGTTGTATTAAAATATAAAGGGAGATGGTTACTTACTCGACATACTAGCCGAGGGATTGAATTTCCGGGTGGCAAGGCTGAAAAAGGGGAAACGATTGAAACGGCCGCAATTCGAGAAACCATTGAAGAAACCGGCGTGACGATAACGAATCTTATGAAGTTTGCGGAATATGTCGTTCATAGCAATGTGACATTTTGCAAGGCTGTATTTACGGCGGATATTATACATATCGAAAAGAACCCTGTTCTTCATGAAACTGAAGGTGCAATTTGGATGACGGATAGAGAATTGACTGATTGTGTCGAGTTAAGTTTCCATATGAAAGACGATGGGATGGCTGCAATTCGAAAGTGGGTGGATATGTATGAAAAGCGACGGAATGATTGAGAGCAGGCGGCTTTATCCATCTCCAAATCCACATGTACGGCTTGAGGAAATTGTTTATTGGTCGGATGGTTTGAGAGTGAAAGGGTTACTTGCCGAACCGATTGCGGACGGAAAGTATGAAGGAATTATATATTTACGAGGCGGTATTCAACATGTGGGGATGGTGCGGCCTTCACGTATGGCGCAATTGGCTTCGAATGGATTTGTTGTGTTTGCGCCTTACTATCGTGGAAATCGCGGCGGGGAAGGGCGCGATGAATTTGCGGGAGATGATCGCCTGGATGCGGTGAATGCTGTTGACGTTTTGAAACAGCAGCCGAAGACAATCGCTGATCGCATTCATTTATTGGCGTTTTCGCGCGGCGGGATCATGGCGCTTTGGACAGCGATTCTTCGGGAAGATATTACATCTGTTGTGACGTGGGCAGGTGTGTCGGATGTTGTGTTTACATATCATGAACGTGTAGATTTAAGGCGGATGATGAGACGTGTGATCGGCGGGACGCCTAATAATAATCCGGATGCCTATCGTGAAAGGACTGCACTGTTTCGAATTAATGAACTTGATGCGAGTGTTCTAATTATCCACGGTGAGCTTGATGAACATGTTTCTGTTGAACAGGCAAGGTTATTGGAAAATGCGCTTCGTGAGCATAATAAAGACTATGAAACTTGGTATTTTCCGGAGTATACGCATTATATTCCGCCTGTGAAAAATGCTGAAATTGTTCGGAATCTTTGTGATTGGATGAGAAGACAGGGGAAATAAAAGTTAATTGGGACAGCGTTGCTTTCCGTTCCGGGCGGACGCGTTCCTGCGGGCATCGACTAAGCCTCCTCGTCGCAAAAACCGTGCTCCCAAACGCTACGCTTTTCGGTCGCAAAAGCCGTTCTTCGTTACGGCTCTTCCTGCGGGGTCTTAGGCTGAAAAGGAAAGAGTGATCTTCTCTTTCCATCTTTGCCCTCTATTCCGGCGGGAGTCGCCAACCTGCACTTCAATCAACTAGAGATTCCACTAAACTAAATAAATTTAAATAGTGACTGTCCAACAATTGTGGAGTCGTGACTAATGCTAAACTTTCAAAATTAAATAAAAAAGTAGATGAGGGGATTTATTATAATCTCCTCATCTGCTTTTATTTTTTTACTATTATGCAGTTGGACCGCCTTTTAAGATGATTTCTTCTGATACGGTGCCGAATTTTTTGAAGTTTTCACGGAATAAGTCTGCTAATTCATTTGCTTTTTTATCGTAAGCGGCTTTGTCTGCCCAAGCATTGCGCGGATTTAGTATGTCAGATGGAACGCCTTCGATAGTCTTTGGCATATTTAGACCAAATACGCTGTTTTCTTCAGTTTCTATGTCATTCAGTTTTCCAGCGAGTGCCGCGCGTACCATTGCTCGTGTGTATTTTAGTTCCATGCGATTGCCTACGCCATATTCTCCGCCAGTCCAGCCAGTGTTTACGAGGAATACTTGAGCGTCGTGCTCGTCGATTTTCTTTCCAAGCATTTCTGCATAAACGGTCGCATGTAATGGAAGGAACGGTGAACCGAAGCAAGTCGAGAATGTTGCTTCTGGTGATGTGATGCCGCGCTCAGTTCCTGCTAGTTTCGAAGTGAAACCGCTAAGGAAATGGTACATCGCTTGTTCTTTCGTTAATTTTGAAATTGGCGGCAGTACGCCGAACGCATCCGCGGTCAAGAAGACGATTGTTTTCGGATGACCTGCGACAGACGGTGAAACAATATTATCAATGTTTTGGATCGGGTAAGCTGCACGTGTATTTTCCGTCAACGAACCATCGTCATAATCGGGAATACGCGTATCTGGATCAATGACTACGTTTTCTAGAACGGAACCGAAACGGATCGCGCCGTAGATTTCAGGCTCTTTTTCTTGCGATAAATTAATGCATTTCGCATAGCAGCCGCCTTCAATATTAAAGACGCCGTTATCGGACCAGCCGTGCTCATCATCTCCGATAAGTTTACGGTTTGCATCTGCGGAAAGTGTCGTTTTCCCTGTACCCGAAAGTCCGAAAAACAACGCAACGTCGCCATCATCACCAACGTTTGCTGAACAATGCATTGGCATGATACCGTTTTCAGGTAGCAAGTAATTCATAATGGAGAAAATGGATTTTTTCATTTCGCCGGCATATTCAGTACCGCCTATAAGGATAATACGTTTTTCCATATTAACAATAATGAAAGTTTCAGAGTCAGTTCCGTCGACATCTGGGTCTGCTTTGAATGTTGGCGCCGAGACAATCGTGAATTGCGCATCATGCGTTTCAAGTTCTTCTTTAGTCGGGCGGATGAATAATTGATGGACAAACAAGTTATGCCAAGCATATTCATTCACGACTTGAATAGAAAGACGAGTGGCGTGATCCGCACCGGCGAATCCTTTGAAAACAAATAGTTCATCTTTTAATTGTAAATAAGAAATTACTTTTTCATATAATGCATCAAAAATTTCTGCAGAGATTGGACGGTTTACAGCTCCCCAATCGATTTTATCTTTTGAAGAAGCTTCTTCAACGATATACTTATCCTTGGGAGAACGACCCGTATATTTTCCTGTCTGCGCCGTTACTGCACCATCTGCAGTTAATAAAGCCTCACCACGTGAAGTTGCTTTTTCAACAAGTTGTGGAACTGAAAGTTGAATATTCACGTTGCTGCCAGATAGAAGATTCTTAAGCTCGTTACCAATTTTCGCTGAAATCATATTTGTCCCGTCCTTTGCAAGTTAGTCCCATTGATTGGGGTAGTTTGTCATCACATTCATCGATTAGTATAACACATTTAAAATAATATACTATACTAATTAGAAGTGCAACTACAATTTGTAAAGAAATTTGACTTATTTGATACAGTTTCGTAAAATGTACTATTGAACGGATACTCTTATCCCGAGCTGGTGGAGGGGCAGTCCCTATGAAACCCGGCAACCTGCATGAACCTATGATGTTCATGCAAAGGTGCTAAACCTGATGCAAGGTGAAACTCCTTGGATGATAAGAGTGAAGGGTGCTTTGAAATTACGCCTTTCCTCATGTAGTAACGTGAGTGAAGGGCTTTTTTAACTTGAATCAGCATGTTGATTCAAGTTAAGCCTCCGGCGGATGTCATAAATTTTGAGGGATTGATTGCGCTAGCGCAATTCAAAATTTGGACGCAATTACGCCGAGGCGTAATTGATTAAACTTTTACCCTTTATCCTCGTGTGCAAAGCTCGTAATGGTGATTAAAACCATTCCCCTGTATGAATTGGGGCTTGACATGGGAAAATGAGTACCGTATCAATCTCGTAGGATATAAGGAGGAAATAATATGACAAACCGCCGTCTGTTTACGTCAGAATCAGTGACAGAGGGACATCCGGATAAAATGTGCGATCAGATTTCTGATGCCATTCTGGATGCGATTTTAGAAGAAGATCCAAATGCACGTGTCGCATGTGAAACGACCATCACGACAGGACTCGTTCTTGTTGCCGGTGAAATAACGACATCGACATATGTTGATATTCCAAAAGTAGTTCGAGAAACAGTAAAAGAAATAGGTTATACCCGTGCGAAATTCGGTTTTGATTGGGAAACGTCAGCAGTTTTGACTGCGATTGACGAACAGTCGGCAGATATCGCAGCAGGTGTCGACCAAGCGCTTGAGGCTCGGGAAGGTTCAATGTCTGAAGAGGATATCGAGGCAATCGGAGCAGGAGATCAAGGACTAATGTTCGGATTTGCTTGCAATGAAACACCGGAACTCATGCCGCTTCCGATTAGTATGTCACATAAGCTTTCAAAAGAGTTGGCAAGAGTACGAAAAGAAGACATTCTTCCGTATTTGCGTCCAGATGGAAAGACGCAAGTCACTGTAGAATATGATGAAGACAATAAACCGTTACGAATTGACACAATCGTTATCTCCACTCAACATGATCCAGAAGTAGCGCTTGAAGAAATTCAGCGAGACATAAAAAAATACGTGATTGAACCAGTCGTGCCAGCTGAATTAATCGATGAAGATACTAAATACTTCATCAACCCAACTGGACGTTTTGTTATTGGTGGTCCACAAGGTGATGCTGGACTGACAGGACGTAAAATTATTGTCGATACATATGGCGGATATGCACGTCACGGCGGGGGAGCATTCTCTGGGAAAGATCCGACGAAAGTAGACCGTTCCGCATCATACGCAGCACGTTATGTTGCGAAAAACATCGTTGCAGCAGGTCTTGCGGAGAGTTGTGAAGTTCAACTTGCTTATGCGATCGGTGTTGCACAACCCGTATCGATTTCGATCAATACATTCGGAACAAGCACTGTAGAAGAGAGCAAGCTTGTCGAAGTTGTTCGTGAGCTATTCGACCTTCGTCCGGCCGGCATTATTAAAATGCTCGACCTTCGTCGCCCGATTTACAAACAAACAGCTGCTTATGGTCACTTTGGCCGTACGGATATTGATCTTCCGTGGGAAAAAACGGACAAAGCTGAAGCATTGAAAGAACTAGCTTCCAAATAAAATAAAAGCGTTAGAAGAGGAATATTCCCCTTCTAACGCTTTTTAGATATAACGGTGATGCAAGAAGGAATTATCTTTCTCCCTAAGTTTAGCTTTATCTATTTCTGCAAACTCTTATAATATTGTCCTTTTTCTACATATTCTTTAACCACGCGTTCCATATCAGCGCGGTCTTCGTCATTTAATTCGCGGACAATTTTTGCAGGGGAGCCGAGTGCTAACATGTTTGGGGGAATCTTCTTTCCTGGCGGCACTAAACTGCCAGCTCCGATGAACGCGCCTTCGCCGATTTCTGCTCCGTCCAAAATAATTGAGCCCATGCCGATCAGTGCACCTTTTCTTACGGTGCAACTATGTAGCGTTACTTGGTGTCCTATTGTTACTTCGTCTTCGATAATCAGTGGAAATTTTGGACTTTGGTGAAGGCAACTTAAATCTTGGATACTAACTTTCTTTCCGATGATAACGGGTGATACATCGCCGCGAATCACAGTGTTGAACCATACGCTTGTCTCAGCGCCGATTGTCACATCCCCCGTAATTGTCGCATAATCTGCGATGAAAACGGACGGATCGATAATTGGCGTTTTATCTTTATAAGGGTAAATCAAATATTTTCTCCTCTTTTCTTTCTGTAGTGTATAATCATCATAACAAAGAACATGTTTTTATTGAGAAATATTAGGGGAAATTAATAGAGTATAACAAAAAAGGGGGATTTGTCCATGTGGAAATGGGAAGCAGAAGGCCAGCCAAAAGCCGTTGTTGCAATCGTGCACGGTGCTTATGAACATCATAATCGATATGCTTGGCTTATTCAAAAACTGCGAAATAGTAATTTTCATGTTGTCATGGGCGATTTACCAGGACACGGGGCACAAACTGGTCGTAATATTCACGATGAAAAGTTTGCTACATACACTGAGTATGTCAAAGAACTTCTGAAAATCGGGATTGTCGATGGACTTCCGTTATTCATTATGGGGCATGGTCTTGGTGCCACGCTTGTTATGCGTGCTTTGCAAACGGAGGAAATCATTTGCGCGGGCGTGATTTTAAGTTCCCCGTGGTTGCAACTTGAGCATCAACCTTCAAAATACGCAGGTGTTCTAACGAAACTGTCATCTTCTATGAAAATCAATCATAATATAAATGTTGAGTTACTAACAAGGAATTATGAATTTTATATCGAAGCACGTGATGATAATAATTTCAGTTCGATGGTAACCGCAGGATGGTATAAAGAGTTGCAAAGTTATATGAAGACTGTCAATCAGCATGAAGGAACAATCCGAAATGTGCCGGTCTTGCTGCACACAGGCGGACAAGACAAAATTACGGACATCACAGCCTCGAAAATTTGGCTTATGAAACAACAGCTTACAGAATTTCAATATAAAGAATGGCCAAAACTATACCATGATATTTACCAAGAGCCAGAGCAGGAAGAAGTGTTTTTATACACCGAATCTTTCATGCACAGTGCTCTGCGATCACTAGGCTATATTGTCTGAAGATAAGGTGGAGATAAAATGAGTGAAGCGGGCAAGAAAGAACTTTTTTCATGGGTGAAATCAGCAGGCATTGCACTTATCCTGGTCGTCCTTATTCGGCAATTTCTATTTACACCTGTTATTGTATCTGGAGAATCGATGACACCGACATTTGAAAATGACAATATAATCGTGATTTCGAAAATCCATTCGATTAATCGTTTTGACATGGTTGTGTTTCATTCGCCGATTGCTGATGATAATCTTATCAAACGGGTGATTGGACTTCCTGGAGATCACGTCGTAATGGATAACGATAATTTGTATATAAATAAACGAAAATATACCGAAGACTATCTTTCTTCACATAAAGAGGAGATTTTCATCGGTGAAAGATTAACGGAGGATTTCGAAGTTGTTGTTCCCAAGGGAAAGTTATTTGTACTTGGAGATAATCGAAGGTATAGCAAAGATAGTCGGGAGCTTGGGTTTATCGATGAAAAACTGATCGTTGGGAAAGTGGCATTTCGGTTTTATCCTTTAACGGATATCGGCATACCAAAATAATCGAATCGATGGAGTATTGGTTATTCATTCGAGTCGATTGGGTATACTTTCACTAGATGCAATTATGTGAAGGAGTGATGGTAGTGTCGAATCAAGGAAAAAAGCCACAGCCTAAAGATAGCCTAGATGTGTTGAAAAACACGAAAATGAAGGGCGAAGAATTTTCACACGAAGAACGAATGACCAACGAAGTCGCTTCAACAGAGTATATGGGCGGCGGAAAAAAACGAGGTTCGTTGAAAGAAGACAAGCTGGAATCTGGTGGATTTTAAATATCGATAGCCTATTGCATATATGATATGCAATAGGCTTTTTTTGAATAAAAAAGAACAAGCTATGGGGAGCTTGTTCTTTTAGGATATTTAGAACATCGGGAATATGAACTTGATCAAGAACCAAAGGAATCCGAAAAAGATAATGATGTACGCAGCATATTTGATGAATGTAGCGCCGACAAGGCTATTGTCGGTTTTTTCTTCTCGTTTAACTTCGATATTCTTTTTTTCTTCCATTGTAAAACATCTCCTCAATGTCTATTGCTTATTTAATACCCCGCCGATTAATTTCATAAACAAATGAATTTCATTTGTTATGAATAATGAAAGTGGGGTATTGAAGTAGAGAGGCGATGCGACAGGAAACTTATGAAACTCATAAAAAAGTGAGTCCAGTTTGTTTCCTGTTTGTGTTTGCAAGTTTGAAAATGGAGGGAAATCGTATGTATGAAATTGTAAATGACTTTCCGAATGAATTATTTAAAACAGAGGCGAAACCATGTATTTCATTGTACCAACCTACATTTCGCCACGGACCTGAAAATCAGCAGAACACGATTCGATTTTCTAACCTTATGAAAGAAATTGAACAATCATTAAATCAGAAGTACTCGAAAAAAGAAGCAGAAACTTTATTAAAACCATTTGAAGCACTGTTGATGGATAAACCGTTTTGGGAACATGCCGGTGATGGAGTTGCGGTATTTGCTAACAGTGAAAAGTGTATCGTTTATCGACTTCAACGGTCTGTAAAAGAATTTGCTGTTGTTGCGGATAGCTTTCATATCAAACCGCTAATTCGGACATTCCAATCCGCAGACCGTTATCACTTATTGGGACTAAACAGAAAAGAATTTACATTATTTGAAGGAAATCGCTATGGATTTGAAGAGGTTGAGTTAGATCCAGAGCTCCCCCGTACAATTGAAGACGCGTTAGGAGAAGAGCTAACGGAATCTTACCTGAGCGTTGGAGCAGTTAGCGGATCTGGCGGCCAAGCAATGTTTCATGGTCATGGAAGTAAAAAAGATGAAATTGATAAAGACATTGAACGATTCTTCAGGTTCGTCGATCGAACTGTTTTAGAAAACTATTCAAAACCAACGAACTTACCGCTTTTTTTAGTCGCTTTGGATGAATATCATACGCCTTTCCAACGAATCAGTCATAATCCATTGTTGGAAAAAGAAGGCATTAAAATTGCTTACGATGCATTATCCATTAAACAATTAGAAGATAGTGCATGGGAAAAAATCGAACCGCAATTATTAGCAAAAACAAAAAAACTAGTTGACGAATTTGAAAATGCACGAGCAAATGACAAGGGCTCTGATGACATTGCTCAAATTGTACGTGTAGCGACGGAAAATCGGATAAGTAAGATTCTGATTGAAGCGGATCGGATCATTCCCGGCAGTTTGGACATAGAAACTGGCGATTTAGTGGATGGAAAGATTGCGAATCCTGAAGTTAATGATGTTCTTGACGATTTAGCAGAAATGGTATTTAACAATAGCGGAGAAGTTGTCGTTTTACCAAAAGAGCGAATGCCTTCAACTACGGGTGCCGCCGCGATATACAGGTATTAAGTAATAAACAATGGTCGGATTCTCATTAAGCGGGAATTCGACCTTTTTATTTACTGAGGTGAGGATATCCGTATATTTGGACATATATCCGAAGAAATCCAAACCATAAATGACGTCGCAATCAATAATAGTGTCATATCACTTCAGGAATGTGGTCTCAATCCATTAAAATGTCGTCGCAATCAATAATAATGTCATCTCAATTCAGGAATGTGATCGTTTCCGCACATTAAGGCATCGGCAAATAGTTGGCCCAATATACGAATCGATTCTAAATCCTCATCTTCTTCAGGATAAAGTTCTACTTTCACTGTATGCTCGAGTACAGTGGCGTTTGTTTTTTTAAATTGCTCTTTAAATAAATTAACCGCATTGCAAAAAAATGAATATGACCTATCACCGGACCCAAAAACACCGACGATTTTATTAGTTAAATCAACATTATCCAACTCGTTGTGAAAATCTTCAATCTCATAAGGCAAATTTCCGTCATCATACGTATACGTTCCGACTAGAATTCCGTCAAAATCCTGTAGATCATTTACCTCAATATTTTCATAACCGATATCCTTCGTCGTGATATCGAATCGCCCGTCATCCAATTGTGTTTTTAACAAATAAGCGATTTGTTCTGTATTTCCAGTCAAGCTTGTATGCAGAATCAGTATTTTTTTCATCACAACCACTCCTCATCGAAAGGATTCCTTTCAATTAGTATAAGTAGAAAAACGTTATAAATCCTTGATGCCAATCAAGAATATAAAATTTTTGAGTTCTTGCTATCTCTACATTCAGCTTGCGATATGGTAAATTAGAGACATCGTAAGTTGAAGGAGTTACATTCATGACTGATTTTTTTGAACGAAAAAAGATTGAACTTGGCATTGAATTAAATGACATACAAAAGAAAGCCGTATTGCAAACAGAAGGGCCGACACTTCTTTTGGCCTGTCCTGGTTCAGGAAAAACAACGACCATTATCATGCGAATCGGGTATTTGATTGAAGAGAAAAATGTGGATCCGAGACGCATTAAAGCCATCACATTCAGCCGCGCTTCTGCGGCAGATATGACGGAGCGGTTCGCGCGTTTTTTCCCGCAAAGTAAACGAGTCGATTTCTCGACGATTCATAGTCTCGCGTTACAAATTACGCGTCGTTATTTGGATAAGCAGAAATTGACGTATGAACTTATAGAAGGCAACAGAGAATCGCGTGCTGTTAATAAATTATTTTTACTGAAGAATATTTATAAGGAAGTGCTGAAAGAAGAGTGTACAGATGATCAATTTTCATCACTTTCTACATATATTAGTTACTTGAAAAATCGTATGATTCCAATGGATAAATGGAGCGAGTTAAAGGGACCGGTTGAGAAAGCCGGGGCCATTGCCCAGAAATATGAAAAGTTTAAAGCGAAACAACCGGGACATCTATTCTTGGACTTCGACGATATGTTAGTTATTGCGGAAGAGGCGCTTCGTGTAGACGATGAGCTGGCCGCACAGTTTCGAAATAAATACGATTATGTGCTAACGGATGAAAGCCAAGACACCTCGCTCGTACAACACCAGATTGTTGAGCATCTTGTAGCGCCTCACGGAAATCTTTGCGTGGTGGCGGACGATGACCAATCTATCTACACTTGGCGAGGCGCTGATCCTGATTATCTTTTAGAATTTAAAAAAGTTTATCCCGACGCAAAAGTTTTGATGATGGAAAGAAATTATCGTTCAACGAAAGAAATCGTGGAGACATCTGCTGAATTTATTAAAAGAAATAAGAATCGCTATCCGAAAGAAATGCATACTGAAAATCCATCTGCACAGCCGATTTCAGTGAAACAATTGGATGATCCAAAACGGCAACTTGAATATGTCACGTACGAATTATTGGGAGAGAAAGAACTCAATGATGTCGCCATCTTATTTCGAAATAATTCATCGTCGACGATGTTTGTGAGTGAACTGCATCGCAGAGGAATTCCTTTTTATATGAAAGATGCGGATGATAGGTTTTTCTCGCATTGGATTGTGGAGGATATATTGAATTTCATGCGTTTAAGTTTCAATACAGAACGGAAGGATATTTTCGCGAAAGTCATATTGAAAATGAATTTGTTTATTTCGCGAAGTATGGTGACCAAATTTGAAAATAGTAAAACGTCTGGGAATGTATTTGAAGCGTTTATTCGGAGTGTAGACTTAAGGAACGATCAAATAAAAAAACTCGAAGATTATAAAAAGGGTTATCAAGTAATCCCGGAGATGCGTCCAATGCGTGTTATTCAACTCATTCGAAACGACCTTGGATATGAAGCCGCCTTGAAAAGCAGAGCAGAAAAGTTTGGTTTTAGATTCGATAGTCTTCTGAGTATTCTCGATACGCTTGAAGGAATTGCTGCGCCGCTTCGAACGATGGTGGAATTTGCAAACCAATTAAAGGAACTGGAAACCGCAGTGCAAAATGCAAAATTCAATCCGCCTGAAAATGCAGTGACGTTATCGACATTTCACAGTTCCAAGGGACTTGAATTCAGACGCGTGTTCATGATTGATTTGGTGAAAGGCATTATTCCGTCGGAGGATGATGAGGGCAGCGAAGCCGCTATGGAAGAGGCTAGGAGGCTTTTTTATGTCGGCATGACGCGGGCAAAAGAACGCCTTGAACTTCTGACTTACCGAGAAGATAATGGGAAATCTGAAGAAGACTCCCGTTTTCTGTATGAAGTGCGAAGATTGTTACTAAAGCCAAAAGAATTGACCGTCGATACGAAATCGGTTCAAGTGTCGAATAAAATCAATTTCAAAGTTCCGGTTAACCCGAATGGAATTCAAACGAGCAAAGAACTGACTGTCGGAATGAAGGTCAAACATCGGGTATTTGGTCACGGAGAAATAAATGACCTAAAAGATCAGGAAATATCAATCCAGTTCAAGAAAATGGAAAAGCGATTTGATCTGGATACGATTTTGTCGCTAGGGCTTCTTGAAAAGGCCGCATTATGAAGACGTATATATGGATTGGAATTGCGGGAGCACTAGGTGCATTATTGCGGACCGGCATTGGAGTGCTAATCCCGCATGAAACTGGATTTCCGATTGCTACGTTTTCGGTTAATATGATTGGCACATTTTTATTGTGTTTTTTGGTTACAGGTGTTGTTCGAAAGATTAGCGCTGCCACACATTTTCAAGATGCCATCACAACTGGTTTTCTCGGTTCGTTCACGACGTTTTCAGCGTTGAGTATGGAGACTGTTCTGCTTATTGAAAATGGAGAGCTTGTCATGGGCGCTCTATACATTATCCTTAGCATCATTGGTGGACTTGCAGTTGGCTTGCTCGGATTTCATTTCGGTCAAAAGAAGGTGGCGGAATGAGTCTTCTTGATATGATGATGATTGGATTAGGCGGATTTCTAGGTGCTGTCACTCGGTATTTCATTTCCAAGAAGATGAATGAAATCGGGCGTTTTCCTTCAGGGACATTGCATGTGAATTTGGCAGGTTCTTTATTAATAGGTTTTGTTTTTGGTTCTGATTTGTCTCGAATTTGGACGCTGTTCTTGGCTTCTGGGCTAGCAGGGGCGTTGACGACGTTTTCTACGTTGATCAAAGAAATTATCGAGTTAAGGCGTAGGAGGAAAGGTAGTCAAGCGATTCTTTACGTTCTGATTACTTTTGGCGGCGGGATTATTCTTGCTGTGCTTGGATATTATTTAAGTTCCAACTAATCATAAACCGCTCTTCCTTCACATAAAAAACTAGTGACACATAATCGAAGGATGATGGATTGGGCCATGTTTGGTTTATTGGATTTATAGCTACTTTTTTCGGTGTAGGAATTGGTGGAGTCCTTTCGCATGTTATAAATGGATTTAAGAAGAGCTTGGGCACGGTTTATGCTGTATGTGCTGGATTGATTTTGGGCTTGATAAGTTTTGGGATTGCGCCGGAAGCGATCGAATTGGGGAATTGGATTGTATTGTCATCAGGATTTATCGTTGGTGTATTCTTATTTAGGTTTATTCATGCTATGTTGGAAATCCGACTTCACAAGCGGCCTGATTTGAAGAGTGGTTTACTGCTAACGGTCATTATCACGTTTCATAATTTTCCAATCGGTATAATTTTAGGAACGAACGTAGAATCAGACTTAAGTAGATCATTACTGCAAACGCTAATCTTGCACAATATTCCCGAAGGCATGGTCTTATTTACGTTATTGTTTATTACTGGATTTCGTCTATATCCTTATTTCTACTGTCTTTTATTGTTGCGGTACCAGTTGCTTTTGGGGCAATCATCGGAGAAATGCTTGGCACGCAAAACACCATTTTATGGGCATTCTTGATGAGTTTGACTGTTGGAACGATTTATATGGTGGCGGTGAAAGAAATTTTGCCGGAATCGATAAAACATTCTTCAAATGCCTATAGCCTCCTGGTCGCTATCATTTCATTTTTCTTGATCGGCGCTTATTTGCTTTATTTATAAGGATAGAAAAAGCCTTATGAATCTCACCTGTAATGGGTGAAATTCATAATGGCTTTTTTGTGTTTTTATAAATCTATCGGAAAAACCTTGCTGATTGTTTTGTCAGAATATGATTAAAGACATAATTTCGCCAAACTTTGGACAAAGAATCGAGACTGATTAGTCAATACTCTGGCATATAAACTTCATAGTTAGTGCATATATACAATGTAAAATTAGGTGTGTATTGAAAAAATATCATTTATTTATTATTGAGAAATACTATTGTCAGCGATGTTTAAAAGGAGTGAATGCGACATGGATCCTCTCATATTAGCAAGAATTCAATTTGCTTCTACAACATTATTTCACTATATTTTCGTTCCGATGTCGATTGGTCTAGCATTAACCATTGCGATCATGCAAACAATATATTATCGGACGGGTAATGAGCAGTATAGAAAGTTAACGAAATTTTTCGGGACGCTGTTTCTCATCAATTTCGCGGTTGGTGTAGTGACCGGAATCTTGCAGGAATTCCAATTCGGCATGAACTGGTCAACGTATTCCCGATTCGTTGGTGATGTTTTCGGTCCATCACTAGCGATCGAAGGATTGCTCGCTTTCTTTATGGAGTCAACGTTCATCGGATTATGGGTATTCGGATGGAATCGATTACCGAAGCGAATTCATTTACTATCAATTTGGCTCGTTCTATTTGGAACGGTCCTATCCGCGTTTTGGATATTAACAGCAAATTCATTCATGCATCACCCGGTCGGATTCGAGTTCTTTGAAGGCCGCGCACAAATGAATGATTTCTTTGCATTATTAAAAAATCCGCAATTATGGGTGCAATTCCCGCATGTCTTATTTTCAGCGTTCGCAACGGGTGCTTTTTTCGTAGCGGGTGTTAGTGCGTGGAAAATCCGCAAGAAACAACAAATAGATATGTTCAAAAAGTCTTTTCGCATTTCAATTGTGATCGCAACGCTATCAACTGTTGTCGTTCTTCTCGTCGGTCATCAACAAGCGCTTCATTTGATGACGGCGCAACCTATGAAAATGGCAGCTGCAGAAGCGTTATGGGAAGACAGCACGGACCCTGCACCGTTTACA
Organism: Sporosarcina jiandibaonis; assembly: GCF_013184495.1. Taxonomy (GTDB): domain Bacteria; phylum Bacillota; class Bacilli; order Bacillales_A; family Planococcaceae; genus Sporosarcina; species Sporosarcina jiandibaonis. Next base: position 27,738 of record NZ_JAAOIY010000005.1, read on the forward strand.
GTCGTGGCTAAAATAAACCCTGAGGAGAAAACGACGACAAATGAAATACAAATTCCGTATATGTTAAGTATTTTGTCGTTCAATAAATTTAGCGGACAAGTTGAAGGGATGAATACAATCCAAGCCCATTATGAAGAAAAATACGGACCCGGAAACTACATTCCACCTGTTCGTACAGTCTTTTGGAGTTTCCGCACAATGGTCTTCACCGGCACAATTATGGTTCTCCTTGGAGCATACGGTTGGTATATATCGCGCAAAAACAAACTCGAGACAAAACCATTATTTATGAAAGTCATGGTGTTTGCTATCTCGTTACCATTTATTGCGAACTCAGTCGGTTGGCTAATGACAGAAATGGGGCGTCAGCCTTGGGTCGTCTTCGGCGTGATGAAAACAGAGGATTCCGTATCTCCAAATGTAACAGCAGGACAAGTGCTGTTTTCTCTGATTTCATTTTCAACGTTGTATGCGATTTTGGCTGGGGTGGCGATTTATTTATTCGTCAGAACAATTAAGAAAGATGCCAGTCAAGAAGAAGCCGCCCAGGTTGCTTCGGTTGATCCATTCGATAAGGAGGATGTCGAGATTGCAACTAAGTGAGTTATGGTTTTTACTGATTGCTTTTATGTTCACATTATTTTTTGTCCTAGAAGGATTCGATTTCGGCGTTGGAACAGTTGCAAGATTTCTAGGGTGGGATGATTATGAAAAGCGCGTTTATCTAAATTCTATCGGCCCTTTCTGGGATGCCAATGAAGTATGGCTCATCTCGGCAGGGGCTGCGATGTTTGCGGCTTTTCCGCATTGGTATGCAACGTTTTTCAGCGGTTTTTATATCGCTTTTGTCTTTATGCTGCTCGCGTTAATTTTACGAGGGGTGGCTTTCGAGTTTAGAGGGAAGGTCGATAACCCCCTATGGAAAAAGGTGTGGGATGGAGCGCTATTCTTCGGAAGTGTAGTTCCTCCATTCCTTTGGGGCGTGGCATTGACGAATTTCATGACAGGGGTTCCCATTGATGAAAATAAAGAAATGCTTGGCGGGTTTTTACAGTTGCTCCATCCATTTGCATTACTCGGCGGCGTGATGTTTACGCTGCTTTGTATCGTTCATGGGTTGCAATTCATTACGCTTCGTACAGTAGGGGAGTTGCAACAGCGTGCGCGTGTGGCCTCAGCCAAATTCACACCTGTGGCATTAATATCTTTACTGGTTTTTGCGGCAATCGGACTTTGGAAAACGGATATATTCACAGCACATGGACCCGGTTGGATCGCACTTCCAGTTTTGGCTTGGGGGGCGTTACTTCTCTCAGGTGTTTTTAATAAACAACAAAGAAACGGTCTGTCTTTCTTAATGACAACAATCACAATCATTGCATTAACAGCAAGTGTATTTATTGGACTGTTCCCTCGCGTCATGATTAGTACGCTCGGAGCAGCGAATGATTTAACAGTCTACAATGCTTCTTCTGGTGACTATTCGCTAAAAGTGATGAGCTATATATCGTTAACGCTTATACCATTCGTATTAGCTTACCAAGGATGGAGCTATTACGTATTTCGTGAACGCCTTAAGGGTAAGGACCAGTTGGAATACTGATGGAGAGAAAAAAAGGACTTCCATCCTATCCTGGTAGCCGTTCACTTTACGTGTTGTTAACGATATTCATTGTAATCGAAGCGAGCGCGATCATCCTTCAAGCAATCTTTCTTGCACGGAGTGTCACGTTTTTATTCCAAGGGTCGGCTGTTTCTGCAATCGTGCAAGAGTTATTGCTATTTATGTTGTTTTTCGTGATGCGTCACGTTCTGTCGCATGTTCAACAACTGCTCGCGGAACGTTTCGCGGTTCGGACGACAAAAGCATTGCGTGAACAACTGACCAGCGCATATTTTAAACTCGGTCCGCGATTTGCGCAAGTCAACGGGACAGGTAGACTCGTCACGCTCGCAATTGAAGGCATTGACCAAATAAAAACTTACTTGGAAATAACAATACCGCGGATGATTCGAACATTTATTATCCCGGCGGTTTTAGCGATTTATATATTCACCCTCGATAAAACCTCATCCGTCATTTTAATTGCGACAGTTCCCATTATCATCATATTCATGATTTTACTCGGAATGGCCGCGCAGAAAACGGCGGATGCTCAATATAAGACGTATCGTGTTTTATCGAATCATTTTATCGATACGTTAAAGGGGTTAGAAACATTAACCTATTTAGGAAAGAGCGAGGAGCACGAAGGGAAAATCGCAAGTGTCAGTAAAAGATATCGCAAAGCAACGATGAAAACACTGCGCATTGCATTTCTATCTTCCTTTGCGCTCGATTTCTTTACGAGTTTGTCCATCGCTTTTGTCGCAGTCAGTCTCGGTTTTCGTCTCATTGAAGGAGCGGCGATGCTGTTGCCTGCTTTAACGATACTCGTTTTGGCACCTGAATATTTTTTGCCGATCCGGCAAGTTGGAACAGATTATCATGCGACGTTAGATGGACAAATTGCATTAGAGCAAGTCGAGGCGATTATTCAAGAACAAGAATTTACAGAGAAACCCGTCATTCAATCTGCCATTGAATGGGGGCCAACAAGTAAGATTGTATTTCACGAATTAACGGTTAATAAAGACGACGAAAATGAACCGATTTTAAACAGCCTGCATTTTTCATGGGAAGGAAACGGAATCATTGGGATTGTAGGAGAATCTGGCGCCGGAAAGTCAACATTCATCGATATTATTGCAGGTTTCTTGCAGCCTGCAAGTGGAACGATTGAAGTGAATGAAGAGCAAACGACTTCGCTCATGCGACCGGATTGGACAACGCAGATTGCTTATATCCCGCAACATCCTTATATTTTCCCGACTTCCATTAAAGAAAATATTCGCTTTTACGAACCGACTGCAACTGAGGAAGAAGTCAAACGGGTTATTGAAGAGGTCGGACTCGACTCGCTTATCTCTCAGTTGCCCAATAAGTTGGATGAACAAATCGGTGAAGGCGGGCGACCATTAAGTGGCGGTCAAGAACAACGAATTGCCATGGCGCGCGCATTATTAAGTAAGCGTCCGATTATAATTCTCGATGAACCGACTGCCCACCTTGACATCGAAACAGAATATAAACTTAAACAATCGATGCTTCGTCTTTTTGAAGGCAAGCTAGTCTTTCTTGCGACTCACCGTATTCATTGGATGAAAGAAATGGATCATCTAATTGTATTGAAAAATGGACATCTCGTTGCTAACGGTACTCATAAAGAACTGCTGAACCGTGAACATTCGTATAAAGAACTAATTAGACATAATACGGGAAGGGGAGGAGCGCTGTGAATACTTGGATTAGACCTTATGTGAAAGAGCATAAGGGACGCATGTTGCTTACAGTATTGCTTGGTGTTCTCGGCATTGGATCGAGTGCAATGTTGTTGTTCCTATCAGGCTATTTAATCTCGAGATCAGCGCTTCGCCCCGAAAATATTATGATTGTATACGTTCCCATCGTCGCGGTTCGCGCATTTAGTATTAGTCAAGCAGTCATGCGGTACTTAGAACGTTTAGTTGGCCATGACGTCATTTTACGAGTGCTAGAGAAAATGCGCACGCGGCTTTATGGTGTGTTACGACCACAGGCTATATTTTTCCAATCTCGCTATAAAACAGGCGATTTATTAAGCGTGTTGTCGGAGGACATTGAGCATCTGCAAGATTTTTATTTAAGAACTGTTTTTCCGAGCGTATTGTCGCTGTTTATTTACGGTGTATTCATCGGTGTACTAGGTTTATTTGATTGGGTTTTTGCAGTTCTGATGGCGCTTGTGTTAGCTGTCATCGTGTTTTTCATTCCATTTATTTCTTTGAAGGTGACGCGTCGTAAATTTATTGCATTAAAAAAAGGACGCAAGAAATTATATGAACAATTAACAGATGCTGTCTTCGGTTTATCTGATTGGATTGCGAGCGGGAGAGTTGCGTCGTTTTTAACAAATTATAAAAATGATGAACATGACTTGCTAGAAACTGAAAAGAAACTGAAGCGTTGGCAACATATTCGAAGCGGGATGATTCAATTTTGTATCGGAATCGCTGTCATGATAATGATCAGTTGGACTGGAAATCAGGTGAATGCAGGACAGCTAGAGCCGACTCTGATTGCTGCATTCACATTGATGATGTTGGCGATTACGGATGCACTATCACCTACTTCTGAAGCCGTTGAACGACTCCCGGCTTATGAAGATTCTTTACGACGGTTAACGGAAATTGAAAATGCGGAAATTCCAGCCGAAGCACGATTTAAAAATGTGCAAGATTTGAGGCAGGATGGTGGAGTTGCAATTGAACTCAGAAATGTATCTTATCGTTATCCTGAAAGCAGTGAAAACGTCATTCACAACCTTTCGCTAACTGTAGATGCTGGGAAGAAAATTGCGGTCTTAGGTCGAAGCGGAACGGGGAAATCAACATTATTAAAACTATTAACCGGAGCCCTTCAACCGACAACAGGAAATGTTTTAATCGCTGGTGAACAAGCAAATCAAAATCTGCTTGCAACATCGATTTCAATCTTGAATCAAAAATCGCATCTTTTCAATACGACGGTTGAAAATAATATTCGCATTGGACGACCTGAAGCAACCGATACAGAAGTTGCTTCAGTCGTGGGTCAAGCCCAATTAACGAAGTTAGTAGCTTCCATTCCCTTGGGACTTCAAACCCCGATGGAAGAAATGGGGCACCGGTTTTCAGGCGGCGAGCGACAACGAATTGCATTTGCTCGCGTCCTTTTACAACAAACCCCGATTATTATTTTCGATGAACCAACAATCGGTCTTGATCCGAAAACAGAAAACGACCTTCTGCAAACGATGTTCACCGCATCAAAAGAAAAAACAGTCATTTGGGTGACGCATCATTTAGCGGGAGTTGAACAGATGGATGAAATCATCTTTCTAGAAGACGGGAATATTGCCCTGCAAGGAAATCACGAAGAGTTGCTTGCCACATCTTCAAAATACCGTGCTTTGTATGAAATGGATAGAGGCGAATAAAAAGGAGTGTTAAATGAGTAGAAATCATCTCATTTAACACTCTTTTTACCTGAAAATAATAAAGTGTGCGATTATCACGATAATTGGTAGTGTAATAATTGTACGTTGGATGAAAATGACGAATAAATCTAAGAAACTGACCGGAATATTTGAACGCAGGATCAAGATTCCGATTTCAGACATGTATACGAGTTGCGTTAATGATAGGGCCGCGACAATGAACTTGGTTAATTCGCTTTCAAGCCCGCTTCCGATGACCGCGGGCAAGAACATATCCGCAAAACCGACGAGCATAGTAGGGGCTGCGTCCGCTGCTTCAGGAATGCGCATCCATTCAAGAAGCGGAACAATCGGGTAGGACATAATCTGGAATACAGGCGTGAATTCAGCGAGAATAAGTGCAATAGCGCCTAAGCTCATGACGAGCGGGATAAGCCCGAGCCAAATGTCTAGTACGGTTTCAACGCCGTCTTGTAAAAGCCTTTTCGGACTTTTTCCTTTGTTTGCTGTTTCAAGCGCTTGTTGCCAGCCCCATTGTAATGCAGATACCCCTTCTGGGATGATTTCATCGATTTGCTGTCCGACGGGTTCGTAATAGGTATCAGCCTTTCGCGATAGTGGGGGAATACGCGGCATAATAATAGCTGCCACAATACTAGCGACTGAAACTGTTAAATAAAACGGAATAAATAGATGACCGATCCCGATCACTTGTGCAATGACAAGAGAGAAGGCGACAGATGCGATTGAAAAAGTTGTTGCAATGACGGCAGCTTCACGTTTCGTGTAGTATCCTTGATCGTATTGTTTCATTGTCACAAGCACGCCAACTGTTCCCGCTCCCATCCATGAAGCCATCGTATCAATTGATGAACGACCTGGCAGCGTGAATAGGGGACGCATGACTTTTTGCAACAGCGAGCCGACGAATTCCATTAATCCGAATTCCACGAGAAGCGGCAATAAGATTCCTGCAAATAAAAACCACGTAAGGAGGACGGGCGCTAAATCATAGAGCACAACACCGCCTGTATTTCTGGATGAAATAAATTCTGGTCCGATACTGTAAAATGCCATGACCCCTACTAAGAATCCAATAACGCGCATCGTGATCCCGAAAGGACCTGTGTAAAAAACAGACTTGAAGAATGGTTGATTCATAATGAACTTCGGCTTTAATAGGACTGCGTATAAAGTGAAGAAAACAGTCACACCTAACATAATAACTAGAAACGCGGGTATTTGATTTTCAAATGTTGTAAGCAGAGATGATGCGAGCACGCCGATCCCGATTGTAATTTCCCCATTAACTTTAATCGGAACGAGAAATAGCAACACACCTAGTAATGATGGAATAAGAAACTTCCATACGTTTAAGCTTTTGACTTTTACCGTTTCTGTGCCTTTTACTGTCGTCATTTAATTTCCCCCTTTAGTTTCCATATGTCTGTAAGACCTTTTCAAGAACGTCTAATCCGTCATCAATTTGGCTTTTTGAAACCGTTAGCGGAGGAATCATACGGATCACTTCCCCAGAGTTTCCGCATAAATAGAAGAGCACGCCGCCTTCGAGACAACCATCCAAGACTTCCATTACAGCTTTCCCGTCCGGTTCGCCAGTTTCAGGATTTCCGAGCTCTATGCCAATCATGAGGCCGACGCCACGTACTTCTCGAATGATTGGATAATTTTCTTGCATGGTGCGCAAGCGTTTCATTGCATATTCGCCCATTTTAGTTGCATTTTGCAGTAAGTTTTCTTCTTTCATCACTTCAAGTGAAGCGAGTGCCGCAGAGCAAGCAATCGGATTGCCGCCGAAAGTTGTCCCGTGTGAACCGAGCGGCCACTGATCCATCAATTCTTTGGAAGCAATCGTTGCGCTTAATGGAAGCCCAGCCGCAATCCCTTTTGCCACTGCCATAATATCTGGCGCCACATCAAAGGTTTGTGCCGCGAACCAATTGCCGGTCCGTCCAAACCCGGTTTGAACTTCATCGAAGATGAGTAAAATGCCGTGGCGGTCGCAAATCTCGCGAATCTTTTTCAACCATGCCTTCGGAGGAATAATATAGCCGCCTTCACCGAGTACAGGTTCGATAATCATGCAAGCGACTTCCTCGGGCGATACTTGATGATTAAAAAGTTTTTTTACATCTCGTTCCAGTTTTTCAGGAAAGAAAACCTCAGGATCCGCGCCTTCTGGTAAATCTTCAGGAAGGGCATACGGCAATTGATAGGTTAGCCAAGTCGGTTGTAGATGTTTCCGATAAGCACTTTTTGAGGTTGTGACACTTAACGCACCAATGGATCGACCGTGAAAACAACCCGTGAACGACACGACATAAGGGCGTTTTGTCGTATATTTTGCAAGTTTCAGCGCACCTTCAATCGCTTCAGTTCCACTATTGGCGAAAAAGAAGTTATCTAGTTTAGGCGGCAATATTTTTTGCAGTTCGGCTGCTAACTTTAAAATTGACTCATAGATGATAACGCCAGAAGGGCCGTGTATGAGATGATCTGCGCTATCTTTAATTGCTTGAACGACTTTCGGGTGACGGTGGCCGACATTTTCCACTGCGATACCTGATGTGAAATCTAAATATTTCTTTCCATCGACGCCATAGTAATAACACCCTTCGGCTTTCAAGACAGGCAAGTTCGGATGATCTTTTGCCATGCTCGGCGCTAAGTAATTTCCGATATGATCGACCATGTGAATCCAGTCATTTTTTTCTTCTATTTGCTTTGTCATTGATAAATCCCCCTTAATTTTCTTCCCCGTATTTTTGCAGTTTTCGGACGACAGTGGGTTGGCTGATGCCTAGATATTTTGCGATTTCTGTCGTGGTTCGATAACGTTCTTGTGCATTGATCAAGACTTCTTTTTCGACTCGTTCTAATATGATTGGAAGAGAGCTACCTTCTAATTCTATGTTGTAACTTCCGTGTTCTGCAGGCAGTCGGTATTCAATCGGCAAATCGTCCATTGTTATTATAGGGGACGTGCTTTGAACAACGAGTCGTTCAATCACATTCATCAGTTCGTGATGATTGTCAAACCAATTTAAATCTAGTAAATGATGGTATACATCATCACGTAATGAGCACTCCTTCTTATGTTTCAATGAAAATTGCTGTAAATAACTAGTTATTAAATAGCTTAAATCTTGTTTTCGCTCGCGAAGCGGCTTTAATTCAATTGGAACAATTTGAAGCATGTAAAATAAGTCTTTTTGAAATGATGGAATTTCATTCAAATGAACTTCTGATGAACTAATGACACGGACATCGAGGGGCATCTCTTCAGTCGCGTATAAAGGCGAATATTTTTTCTCTTGAAGAACCCGGGCTAGAATCGCTTGCAGATGCGGGGCAAGCTTATCAACGCCCTTCAAGAAAAGCGTTCCTTTGTGGGCGAGTGATAACATGCCGATTTTTTCATTCTTGATGCCCAGTAATTTCTGTTCAAATAAAGCCTCAGGGATCGTCTCGCAATCGACAGTGATGAAAGAACGGTCGCTTCTCGGGCTATCTTTATGGATATGTTTTGCCAACGTCGTTTTTCCGGTACCGTGTTCACCGTAAATTACGACGGAAACATCGAGCGGGGCGGCTTTCCCGGCGCTTTCATACGCACGGCGCGTTGAACGGTTCTCAACAACTAACCCATCAATCTTCAGATTTTTCTTCCTTAGTAAGACGAGTTCTTCTTTCGCTATCCTCATTTCATGTTCAAGTTCTTTTAAATAATCTTGAATAATGAGCAGCTCAGAAACTTCGTAAGAATAACTAATGACATATTCGATTTCATGTGATTCATTGAAGACTGGAATCCCCGTAATGAGCACTTTTTGTCCACCGGGAGTAGCCTGGACAAGGACGACTTTCTTTTGTTTTTCTAGTACAAGCGGTGTTATCGCAGGAGAAAATATACCTTCTTTTTCTAATTCGTAAACAGACCTGCCAAGTAATTGAATAGGGTCGATATCATAATGTTTACCACTAATTTTTGAAGCTTTAACGATAATTCCTTTACGATTCGTAACAATGATATCTTCTTCTGTTGTATCGATAATTTCTTGTTCTGAATTCGGGTGCAAATAAAAACCAGTCACACAATCGCCCCTATCTAATTCAAAAGTGAATTATTATTCTAATTTGAATAAACTATACATTACTGAATACCAGAATGCAATCACGATTTTAAAATATTTCTAAAATTAAAATGAAGGTGGGTTTATATGAATTTGCTAATTTAACTGTTACTATAAAGGATATAATTTACATGTTTAAAAGGATGAAACTGATGAAAAACAACGGACAACGACGAGTGACAACAAGATGGAAAGGTAAGTCAGGTTTCTCGACACTCATCGCGCTTATAGCAGTTGGGGTATTTATGTTTTTCTCACTTGATGAAGAGCCTGATGTAGATAGGACAGGTTTTATTCCAGTGGAGTTGGTGAGGACGATCGACGGCGATACGATTAAAATTCTATATAACGGGAAAGAACAAAATTTGCGTTATTTATTAATCGATACGCCCGAATTAAACCACAAACAACAAGGAAAACAACCATTCTCGGAAGAAGCGGCAAAGCGGAATGACGAACTGCTAAAGAGCGGGAAACTGGAAATTGAATTTGATATCGGGGAACGAGAGGACAAGTACGGGCGATTGCTTGCGTATGTGTACATAGACGGGCAAAGTGTTCAGCAGAAACTCGTCGAAGAAGGATTAGCGCGGGTTGCTTACATTTATCCACCGAACACAAAACATCTCGATCCGTATAAAGCCGCTGAAAAGAAAGCGCAAAATACGGGAATCGGCATTTGGTCGATCGAGGATTATGTAACGAATCGCGGGTTTAATAATTGAAGTTTCCTTGTTGACTTCTATTAAAAACGTGATATTATTCAAATCATAACATTTTGCGTGAAGTGTAATTTTTTAAAACTTAAATAGATTAATATGAGAGATGGTTTAGTAGTCATATTGTGAGCAGCAACGAGAGACTGAACAGTGCGTTTTGTGGTCTTCAAAACGCTAGGTGGTGAAAGTTCAGGCAGCAACATGTATGAAGTACGCCGTCCGATATTCTCAGGTGATTATGAAGTGGATTGTCAGCTAGCTGCTGACGAATCAATTAGGGTGGTACCGCGGAGAACTCCTTCGTCCCTTTTAAAGGGATTGAAGGGGTTTTTTTGCTTCTAAAATTATTGATGGTAGAGAGAGGTTTTCATGATGTTTCGAATAAAGTCAGTTATATCACCTACATTTATAGAAGCTGTCATCATAGTGGCAGCGATTGTTGCAATGATTAGTGTAAGTATCATTAAATTCGGTGCGGTTCCGCATTTGCCGATTTTATTTTCTATCTTATTATTAATTTGTTATGGACTTGTTAAAAATGTTTCGTACAAGAAGCTTGAACGCGGTTTAGTAGATGGCGCGGGTGCAGGGATGGCTGCTGTCTTTCTATTTTTCTTTATCGGTATTTTAGTAAGTAGCTGGATAATGAGCGGGACGATTCCAACGCTGATTTATGCGGGATTCACGTTGATTACCCCGAATTTTTTCTTTGCCATAGTTTTTATTGTTACAGCGATTGTAGGGATTTCAATCGGGAGTTCATTGACGACGGTCGCGACAGTAGGGGTTGCTTTTATTGGCATGGCGACTGTGCTTGATTTATCACTCGCAATCACGGCAGGGGCGATTGTTTCTGGTGCATTTTTCGGTGATAAAATGTCGCCGCTCTCGGATACGACAAATTTGGCTTCTTCAATTGTCGATGTTGATTTGTTTGAACATATTCGAAATATGGGATGGACGACCGTTCCGGCATTTGTTTTGTCGCTGATTTTCTTTGGCCTATTATCACCAGGTGTTACGTTGACTGAGGTTGATAAAATTACTGTATTCCAAGAAGGCTTGTTGGAAACGGGGATGATTCATTGGTATACGATCATTCCATTAATGGTTTTATTCGTACTAACAATCATGAAAATACCGGCGCTTATGACATTGGCGGTCAGTTCCGCAAGTGCGGTTGCGATTACATTTTTCCATCATAGTTATGGTGCGGCAGATGTTTTCAACATTCTTTTCAGCGGTTATGTTTCAACGACTGGAATTGAAGATATTGATGCGCTCCTGACGCGTGGCGGCATGGAAAGCATGATGTTTACTGTGGGCCTAGTGCTCTTGGCGCTTAGTATGGGGGGCTTATTGTTTACGTTAGGTATTGTGCAATGCTTGCTTGCGAAAATTGAAAGTCTGTTGCGGAAAGTGTCATCTGTCATTGCTGCATCAGCGTTAACCGCAATCGGCATTAACGTGTTGATCGGAGAACAGTATTTATCGATTTTATTAACAGGGCAAGCTTTTCAATCGCAATATGAAAAGGTTGGGCTTGCCAATAAGAATTTAAGTCGTGTGATGGAGGACGCGGGGACGGTTGTGAATCCATTAGTGCCTTGGAGCGTTTGTGGTATATTTATAACGAAGATGTTGGGGGTCGCGACACTCGCATACTTGCCGTTTGCATTCTTTTGTCTGCTATCCCCGATTTTGACTGTGTTGTTCGGATATATGGGAAAGACATTAACGTACGGAGAAGCTGAAGAAAACACTATCGTTTAATTGGAATGGGAAGGTATAGCTGTGTTAGATTCTTTTATTTATCCTTAAAGAATCCCTATTAAGGATAATTAATAACGGAGTAATAATGAGATAAACACCAATTATAACAAAATAAAATAATCCTATATAATAACCCGCCAAGTTATATCGCTCTATTATAGGTGGGAGAATTTTGTTAATCGAAAAATAAGAGATACTATAAGCATCTACAATAAACAAGGAAGAAACAACAAAAACAATGCTATATATTATTGAAATGACTAATATACTTTTAATTAAATCATTCGGGTATGCTTTTTTAATATACTGAGCAACTATTATTGAAAAAAAGAAACCCAAGACGATAATCATATATTTATAGTAAATAACTACATCCATATAAGGGATACCGCCCCATGAATGAAGTCTAACCTTTAGAACATAAAAACAAATCAAAAACAATGCTAGAGATGAAAGGAAAGAAATTATTGTGAAAGATAATCCTATTACAAATCCGGTCAACAATTTTTTCAATAATTTACCTCCTCATTTTCATTGATATCGCTATTTTTTTTCGACAATGTAATTTATTATATTATAGTTGAATCAATTGAATGTTACGCGACGGAATGCGGGTTTAATCATTAGGATTTATCAAATTGTAATTTAAGGAGGAAATGATATGAAGAAAACACCATTGTTTAATTGGGATGGAAGAACGGATCATGAAACCGATTGGAATCAGTATCGATACCATCAGATTATAGGTGAAGAAGCCGATTGTGTGCTGATCGGTTTTGAGTGTGATGAAGGGGTAAGGCGTAATAATGGGCGTGTTGGCGCATCGGAAGCACCGAATGCATTACGGGCGGCCCTTTCGAATATGGCGTGGCGACTTCCAGAAGGCAAGCAGCTGGCCGACGCTGGAAATGTTGTCTGCGAAGGAGAACAGTTGGAAGAAGCGCAACAGGAACTCGGTTCAGTTGTGAAGACGAATTTGGACGATAGTAGAACACCGATTATTCTCGGTGGCGGGCATGAAACGTTTTATGGTCATTATCTTGGTGCCCGCGGTTTCCTAGGCAAGGATAAGAAGCTGGGAATCATTAATATTGATGCGCATTTCGATATGAGACCGTATGATGAGCAGCCTTCTTCGGGCACAATGTTTCGCCAAATTCTGGAGAATGATGCAGATGCGGGCTATCTCGTTCTGGGAATTCAACGTTATGGAAATACGGAGAGTTTATTCCAAAAGGCGGACGAGCTTGGTTGTAAATATATTTATGAAGATGAACTGACTGATGAGAACATGAAAGCGGCAGTGGATGCATTTATCGCGAATCATGATGCAATTATTCTAACGCTATGCATGGATGTTCTAGAAGCGGACGCGGCACCCGGTGTGAGTGCGCCGTCTCCATTTGGATTGCATCCGAAAGTCGTTCGGTCAATCATTCGAAAAGTAACGTCGAATTCAAAAACGTTATCATTTGATATAGCTGAAGTGAATCCATCGCTTGACCCTGATGGAAGAACCGTGAAATTAGGGGCAGCTTTTGTGAATGAAGCGATCATGGGTTTCCATAAATAAAATTTAAAATGCCTGTGCAATGTATGATTAACTATCATTTGTTTGCACAGGCATTTTTATGTACTTTACATATTCAGTACGGTATATTTTGATAACGTGGATAACAGTTGTCTATATTGTGGATAGAGGTGATTTAATTGAAAATGAAAACAGGCGTTGAACAAGCAGTCTATGCTATTCTTCTACTAAATATATTGCCCGATAAAGCCGTACTTCCAGGTGAAGCAATCAGTCAACAGCTAGGGACTTCACCTTCGTACTCTCAGAAGTTATTGAGAAGGTTAGTCAATGCGGATTTGATTTCTTCTGTTCCAGGGATAAAAGGCGGTTTTAAATTGCATAAAAAACCAGAAGACATTCGGATTTATGATATTTATCTAGCGATAGAAGGGCATCAATCACTTTATTCCCCGAGCGGCATACTCGATGACATGCTTGACTTGGAAGAAGAAGATCAATGTTGCTTATTAACAGATTTAATGGACGAGGCCGAGGATGCTTGGAAAACCGTGTTAAAGCGTGAAACGATTGCCTCATTATCGGATGAAATTCAAGCAGATCGTTTTCAAGAACAAGTGACTGCATTACAGGAATTGATTCGTGAAAAAATGGTTTTATAAAAGAGATTAGCTATCAAGTGGAGAGAAGTGTGTAAAATGATAAAAGAGTTAGATCGTATCAATCAATTGGCTAAAAAACAGCGTGAAGAAGGTTTGACCAATGCTGAAAAGGTCGAACAACAAGTGTTGCGAGAAGATTATCTACGTCAAATTCGCGGGCAAGTGCTTGATACATTTTCTGGTTTGACAGTAATCGATCCATTAGGAAATGATGTAACACCAGATAAAGTGCGTGATTTCAAAAAGGAAGGAAGTTAAGTATATGAAACTTAGTGTATTAGACCAAGCACCGATAACAAAAGGAAATACTGCGCCAGATGCTTTGAAAAAAGCGGAGGAATTGGCCATTTTGGCAGATGAATTAGGCTATACGAGAATGTGGATGGCGGAGCATCACGGAACGAATACTTTCGCCAGCTCAGCGCCTGAAGTGACAGCTGCCCATTTAGCGGCGAAAACGAAGAACCTGCGAATCGGAACGGGCGGCGTCATGATGATGCACTACTCACCGTTGAAATTGGCAGAAGTATTTAAAACGTTGAGCGCGTTTTCTCCGGGTCGCATTGATTTCGGCGTGGGGCGGGCACCAGGCGGCGATAATCATTCTATTTACGCACTATCCGAAGGACGCCAGCCGATGACACACAATATGTACGAGAAATTTGAACTCGCACTGCAATTAATAAACGATGAGGTGCCGGAAGATAATTTGTACAATAAAACCATCGCGACACCTGCCCAAGTTGTGTTGCCTGAAGCCTGGCTGTTAGGGTCAACCGGGAATAGCGCAATTCAAGCAGGGCGCATGGGTGTAGGGTATTCATTTGCGGAGTTTTTCATGGGCGGCATGACAACAGAAATTTTGGAAGCTTATAGAAAGAACTTTGAACCGACCGTGTTTATGGAAAAACCAGAAATTAAAGTGACCTATATGGTAACAACTGCTGAAACTTCTGAAGAGGCTGAGTATGAAGCATTGCCGCAAGATATTTGGCGTTTATTGTTTACGAAAGGACGTATCGGTCAGCTGCTGTCGCCCGAAGAGGCTGCAAACTTTCAATTAACTGAAATGGATCGCATGACGATTCAACAAAATCGCAGCATTCACATCGTAGGTTCGGCAAAAGAAGTGGCAACCAAATTACGAGAAGAGCAGGCGTATTACGGTTTCGATGAGGCAATGATTTGCAGCATTCCGCATTCTCAGGAAAAGCGATTAGAGGTTTATCGTTTGTTGGCGAGAGAATTGTTATAACACGAATCGGGTACAGGAAAATTTCAAATGCGTTGAAAAATATCCCTATCATTCGGATTGCAATCGAACGATAGGGCTATTTTTGATATTCTTTATAACAATTTATTAGTTCTCTCCCATATGGCGATGATGTCCGCGCATTTCATCATTATGTCCGCTCAATCTTGTGATACGCCTGATTATGTGCGCGCACTCACTAAAGATGTACTCTCAAAATTCATCGGAGGCTACGAATTCCTCTCTCGTTTCTATATTCCGCGCAATCCGCTTTGAAATATTTAAATGGCTAGGTCATTCTACTCTTTTCTTAAAAGTTTTTTCAAAGTGTAATATAAAACCAGATATATTCCTGTGTAAATTAGCGCCCAGATAACGAATGGAGATAAAATGAAAAATAACTCCAACTAAACATCCCTTCTCGTTGTAATCGCGACCATATCATTTATTTTAACCTAAATTCTTCTTTGTAATTAGTAACCTCTTTCAGCGCATTTTCCTCAATAGGAATCCGAACCGATAACATCCATATATTTAATAGCGAGAAAACAATTGCTGTGAAATACGCACTGAAAATTAACGGAAGAACGAGTAATTCCGTCGCGACGATCACGTAATTTGGATGACGTATAAATTTATAAGGACCTTTTTTCACGACATCTACACCGGGTAAAATAATAATTTTCGTATTCCAAAACTTGCCCAAAGAAGTTAGGCACCAGACCCTGGCTAATTGCGCAATCAAGAATAAAGAAAGAAGCGGGATCCAAAGAAGTGAAAGAGGCCTGTCTATTACTAGCACTTCTATAACTAGCGAAATGAAAAATGCCATATGCATTGCGACCATGATCGGATAGTGTCCCGCACCAGCTTCAAATGCACCTTGGCTTCGCATCCATTTTTCATTTCTTTTAGCAATCATTAGTTCGATAAGCCGTTGTATAATGACAATGGCAATGATGATGTAAAATAGCATCCTGACTTCACCTCATTCCCATTTCAATAAAAGAAGTTCCCCGCAAAAACCTGGTCCAAGAGCTGCCATTAACCCATAGTCGCCAGTATCCGGTTTATTCTCCATGAATCGTTCAAGGACATACAGAATTGTCGGTGATGACATGTTTCCATTCTCCCGTAAGATATCTCTTGAAATATCCGTCTTAGTCGAATCGAACCCGAGCGCAGATTCATAAGCTTCCAATACTTTTTTACCGCCGGGATGCGCAACGAAATGGGCAATATCCTTTTTCGTCAATTCATTAACATCTAGAAATTCATGCACAAACGGTCCCAGCCACTTCTTAATTATGCTTGGAATACTTTTAGAGAAGATTACATGCAGACCGCTGTTTTTCACATCCCAGCCCATGACATCTTCCGAATCGGGCATGAACTTTGAAGAAGTTGCAATTACTTTTGGCATTGGTTGACTCGCCTTGATATTTGAATAATCTCCCGCGACCAATGCACAGGCTACGCCGTCAGAAAATAAGGATGCTCCGACAAGATTGCTCTTCGAATAATCATCTTTCTGAAACGTCAAGCTGCATAATTCTACGGATAAAACGAGTACATTTGCAGTGGGGTAGGCTAGACAATATTCATAAGCTCTGCTGATTCCGGCAGCGCCACCTGCACAGCCAAGTCCCCAAATAGGAATGCGCTTTGTATCGTCGCGAAAGGGTAATAGATTCATAATCCTTGCTTCAATGCTCGGCGTTGAAATGCCGCTGCTGGATATGAAGAAAATAGCATCTATTTCAGATGCGTGGACTGGCCGGTTCAGCGTATTTTCTCCTTCTAAACAGGACTCTACGGCCTGAACTCCATAATTAACGGCATGTTTTATATAAAGCGAATTGCGTTCTTCAAAATCATGTTCTTTCTCAAACCATTCTAGTGGCATGCATATATTCCGAGTCTCGATATCACCATTATCAAAAACTTTTAAGAGTCTTTCAATATTGGAAAACTTTTCGCTAAATAATGCACGTGTTAATTCGGCCGCTTGATGTTGCTGTATTTCATGAGGCGGTTTAAAGGTGCTAACAGAAAGAATTTTAGGCATAGGTCCCTCCGTAGATAATTATTTGGTGTTATTTAACAATTCTAAACTCAAGAGCATAGGCGTGTCCAATGATGAAAGGATTTCTTTCATGTAAAATAAATCATTGTGTTAGGAGAGATTTATCTAGCGGTAAAATTGAGCATGCTTGTTATGATTGTATTTGACTTCCGGAACAAGCATAGGTCTTATGAATTAATTGCAAAAGAAATGTTGAAATAATGTTCTTAGATTATATGCTTAGTTAGCAATTACTATGAACCCAGTCTATATTCAATAACCATGAAACTGCTATAAGAATGCCCATTTACCGTAAAATAAAAAACAATAAAGGAGAAATAGATATGAACAATATAAATGAAATCACAGAAGCAAGGGATTTTGTCCTTAGTAAAATAAACGTAGTTCCCAAAGTAGGA
Source organism: Sporosarcina jiandibaonis (assembly GCF_013184495.1). GTDB lineage: Bacteria > Bacillota > Bacilli > Bacillales_A > Planococcaceae > Sporosarcina > Sporosarcina jiandibaonis. The sequence continues at coordinate 45,370 of NZ_JAAOIY010000005.1, forward strand.
ATCATTCTAGGATCGGGGTTGGGAAGTCTTGCCGATGAAATCGAAAATGCGGTTAGCATTCCGTACGAAGATATTCCATATTTCTCTAAATCCGATGCAATAGGTCATGCAAATGAACTTGTTATAGGCGAATTGCAAGGGCAAATTGTCGCGGCGATGAAAGGTCGTTATCACTATTATGAAGGATATTCTTTAAGCGAAGTGACTTTTCCGGTCAGAGTACTAAAAGCGCTCGGGATTGAAAAACTGGTCATCACGAATGCTTCCGGGGCAGTTAACGCGGAATTCAGCCCAGGCGAGCTGATGCTAATCACAGACCACATCAACTTGGTCGGATCAAATCCGCTAATCGGTAAAAATAACGATGAGTTAGGACCGCGTTTTCCGGATCTTTCGGAAGTTTATAGCCGTAACTTGCGGGCTACGGCTTCGAAAGTGGCTGAAGAGAAGGGCATAACGTTACGCGAAGGAGTATATGCATGGTGGAGCGGTCCAGCTTATGAAACACCTGCTGAAGTTCGCATGATTCGGACGCTCGGCGGAGATGCAGCGGGGATGTCAACAGTACCAGAGGCAACGGTAGCAATTCATGCTGGACTTGAAGTATTGGGCATATCTTGCTTAACCAATATGGCCTGCGGAATTTTAGACGAGCCTTTAAGCCATGAAGAAGTACTTGAAGTTGCAGCTAAATCCCGTAATTCGTTTGTAGAATTGATAAAAGCGATTTTGAAAGAGATGTAAATAATAAAATTATTTCATCTGTCAGTTTCTTGAAATTCAATCGCAACAACTTTTTCAGTCGCAGTGTTATACTCAATTCGTACAAAAACACCGAATTCACGGTCACGATCTTTCAACCAAAGCTTAAACTTTTCAATTGTTGAATCGCCTTTAGATTCGCTTCCTTCATGCAAGTAGTCAATAATATTCGCAGTAGGGTATTTCGATTGTGTTTCTTTAAAGGCAAGTTGGCCCCATTTAGCATAGGCTGGAACTTCTTGTTGTGCATGAGCAATCGATTGAATATGGAAGGGTGTAGAATTAAAAATCGTGAATATTCCAAGTGCAATAAAAGTTTTTCGCATTATTTAACTCATCTCCTTTTCGCTAGGATGAGTAATTTTCTTGAAATCATTCAATGGACAAAAATAGTATCTTATAAATGAAATGGAGGAAAGAGAATGGACCTAATCCCAACACCGTATAAACTTGAGCAGAAAGCTAAACATATCGCCAAACTTCAAACGTTAGAAAATGCGACAATTATTAATATCCAACTTAAAAAAGGCGAAACCATCGCCGAACATGATTCTAGAAAAGATGTTGTAATTGTCGTTCGAAGAGGCTCCGTTATTTTTAAAGTTGAAGGAACAGAGACAATTGTCGAATCAGATAATATGCTTCATATGAAGCCGTTCGAAAAACATAGTCTTCAAGCAGTTGAAGACACGGATCTTTTAGTGTTTCAAATAATGCCTTGAAAATGAAAAAAAGCCTGCAAAAAAATCAGCAGGCTTCAACTTTTATTTGAGGTTAATTCCTCACATAACTTTTTTAAACTATTTTCGAATTTTACTGTATTCTCCTTTAAACGTTTTTTCGGACCTCGTAATCGCCCACCGCTCATTCGAATTTTTTGTGCTGTATGACGCGCAAAGAGAAGCTGATCGATATTGTCATCGGTATAGCGGCGACCATTTTGATCGATCGGATGCCCTTGTTTCGCTAGCACCATCGCGGCTAATCCATAATCTTGCGTGACGACAATATCATTTTTTTGAACGCGGTTAACCAGAACGAAATCGACTGCATCCGCCCCTTTGGAAACAATGACCGTTTCCGCTCCTTCACGATGCATTTCATGCGCCGTATCGCAAATGAGGATGCATCGAAATCCATATTGCCTCGCAATTTGTATGGTTTCATTCACCACTGGACATGCATCTGCATCGATAAGAATTGCAGGCATAAACCCGCCTCCCTTATTTATTTCTACGTCTAGTATATCAAAAATAGAACTTTTTTCGTGATTATTATTTTTGGGCGGACAGCTTTAATACTGAATTTGTCACTAAACTTGCTACTTCGTTCAAACGCTCTTTACTTATTCGGTCGATTGTATCTTTTGGTGAATGATACCATTCTTCCGAAGGGAAATAACTAAACAATGCCGCATCGATTCCAGCTTTTTGAAATGGAGCATGATCGCTGCGATCGGTAAAATCTAGCGGGATTTTCTGGATGGTCTTGGCGGTATCTGTCACTTTATTGGAAAAACCATCAACAGTGAAAATGGTGAGCGGGCCAGCGTCCGCGCTGCCGACCATATCCATATTCAACATGGCCTCGGTACGTTGAATCTCCTTTTTAGACATCTCATCTACATATTTTTTCGAGCCTAATAATCCAAGTTCTTCAGCCCCGAAAAATAGAAAGCGAAGTTCTTTATCGTTTGAAACATTTTCTAAAACACGGGCAATTTCTAGGAGCACGGCAGTTCCACTAGCATTATCGCTCGCACCGGGCGACGACTCAACTGAATCATAATGAGCCCCGACGATGACAATTTCATCACCGGAGTTTTTGGACGATTTAGTCGCGATGATGTTTTGTGATTCATGTTTTTCTATATCGGCCCCTTCAATTGTAATCGTTCCCGTAACGGATTCATTATCTCTCATCAGGTTTAGTAATGATTTCCCCTCATTGGTAGACAATGCGATAGTTGGGATATAATCATCATGATGTTTTCCAAGCGACCACCCAGTATTTTGCAAATCATCTTTGAAGTTAATAATTATGCCGACAGCACCTGCTCCAGCTGCATTCAAAACCATTTCCTCAAAATAAATATCGCTAATTGTAGCAACCGCAATTTTACCTCTCACATCGATGTTTTCATAATCGGACGTCAATCCATTATTCACATATATTAATTCGCCAGTCACGTTTCCAGAAACCGAGTATTGAAATGGTGCGGGGGAGAAAGATTTATCAAAACCTTCAATAGTTAATTCAACAAGTTTTGGAAAAATATAATGGTCAAAATCGAAGGGTTGAGATTCTACAGAATAACCATAGGTCTCTAATTCCTCGGTAATGAAATTCGCTGCATTTTTTTCAGATACAGTGCCTGCGACCCGAGGCTCTTTTGATAGCTCTTTTACATTCGAATAAATCTTGTCAGCATCCAAATTATCTATAATAGCTGATTCAATGTTGTTAGATGAAGGACTTATTATTTCTTGGACATGCTGCGGGGAGCACGCCGAAATGAGGATGCTAAGTACGAATAAGACGGGGAGATAAAGAGATTTTCGAACCATATGATTCCTCCATTCTATTTATGGGAATTATACCACAAGTCAAATAATACAATGTCCAAAAGACAAGGCTCGTATGCGTTTCAAATGGTTTAATTCGGGGGATAGTGAAACAAAGAAGGAAATTGGAAGGAGTTTTACAAAATGTTCGAGAAACCTGAAGAAGCTCGTATGACCGAAGAGGAAACAGCCAAATACGGAAGAGAAATCGACGCGAAAAATGCCTTATATGAAAATGTGGTTGTTGAAGACAGCGTAAATGCATTATCTGCGGATGAAATACCGCCACCCATTTCGGAAGAAGAAATAAAACGCCGTGTCGGAGAGCAAAATTATAAGAATACAAAAGACAGCGGTGTCATGAATTCAATCAATAGTTAATGATTAAAAAGAAGGAAACATCCAATGTGGTGTCGAAAGATGCCTTTACACTAATTATTGGAGGTTTTAGTTTATGTTTAAAACAATCGAAGAATTCCTTAATCACTGGGAACATGAAAGCGGATCGACACAGAAAATCTTGAATACGCTTACCGATGAGTCATTAGCGCAAGAAGTGTCGCCAGAAGACCGTACACTTGGCCGAATTGCTTGGCATATTGTACAAACACTCCATGAAATGATGTCGCAAACAGGTTTGGAATTCACTGGAACACCGGAAGATGCACCTGTACCAGAAACCGCAGCTGAAATTGCAGATGCCTATCGTTCGACCAATGAAGCGATGGTTTCAGCAATAAAAACACAATGGACGGACGAAATATTAGGTGAAATGAGAGACATGTACGGAGAACAATGGTCTGTCGGAACTGTTCTTGGCATCTTAACAGCACACGAAACTCATCACCGCGGCCAAATGACAGTGCTCATGCGTCAAGCAGGTTTACGAGTACCGGGTGTTTACGGGCCGGCTCGGGAAGAATGGGCAGCTTTTGGCGGACAAGCACCTGTTATTTGAATGAAATGAAAGCCAAGTCTATTACATTCGGCTTGGTTTTTATCGTAATACTGGATATGTTAAATACTGCCAATGTAATAATAGGACAGTTCCATATAACTCTTTAACGTTATGTGGAATTGTTTTTTATTATTTATAAAGAAATTAATTGAATAAATTGAACTTTCGGAAATATGTTTTGTAAAAGTGCAATAAATACGCTTTTTCAATAAAAATGTCCCAAGTGAATGGGGTTAAATTTACTAGTTTCATCGCATACTGTTAATTAACGAGAGGAGGAGGTGTATTTCATAAAGTAGAATAATTGGAACTAGTGGAGCCAACTTCCACTGCCGGTCGCTAAAGCCAAAAAACAGGAAAGTAAAAGGTCTCGAGTTGCTGCCGCCATGTCATGGTTTTTATGTTGAGAAGCCTCTTAACCACGGGTTATATTCAGCAAAAAAACATTGGAGGGGTCTTTTGTGAGAAAAATAATTTACTTGTCATTTGTTTTCCTGATGATGTTGTCCGGTAGTGGAATGAATGCATATGCGTCAAACGTAGACATGAATGATGGGTCAAGCAAGGATTTTAGCGCCTTCGTCGAATCGAAAGTGACGGAGATTAACAATTTAATAAGTCAAAGTGCAAATGATCTTGAAGATAAAGCGAATGTCATCCATGAAGAAGTCGATGAGTACGTCAAATCATTACCTTCAAAAGAAATCGAAAACAACTTAAATCTTTTGGAAACATTAATTGACAACCTCGATGCCATAGACGAAAAAGTTAATGCGGAAAACGAATCGAAGAATGGATTAACTGCCACGTCATGGCGTTATGGAGATATTTTATATTACGGAATCGGTAATACGAACGCAGTAGGAGAAAAATCTTTTACTGGCCATACTGCAGTATTAACGACGACAAATTATTATGTCGTTGAAGCATCAAAAACTAAAAAAAGCGGAAATAAAGTTTTCCATTGGAATAGAACAAACATGTGGCAGGGTGCATCTGGCATCAAGCAATATAAAGTGACTACTAAACTAGGAACGAATGCCACAACAACACAACGGAGAACAGCCGTAACCTTTGGATTAAATCAAGTCGGAAAACCTTACTCAATGCTAACGACCATTTTTGCGAACGATAAATGGTATTGCTCAAAACTAACGATGAGAATGTGGTATAATGCCGGCTATGATTTGAGAGGGACTAGGGGCCTGACAATCGGGGGAATCATAGCTGTGATTCCGTATGATATAGTAATCGATTTAAACACACGTTTGCACAAAACGTGGGGTAGTAGCACGCCAGGTTATTCATGATCTAAATTATTGGAATGAGGCTGAAGAATGAATAGGAAGTTAGGCTTTTTCGTACTAAGTATAGTTGTAATTACGACAGTAATTGTTCTTTTGCAAGTTTTTAAAAAGCATGGCGAAGCGAGTGCGCGCAGCGTAATTAATGGAATAGAAAGCTTTACCGTTGAAAAAGTTGGAACAGATGATCACTACTACTTATTCTACCCGTCAGATCATCGTGTATCGCAAGGATTTACATTAGTGAAAGAAGTCTCGAATACTGGAGAAGTGATTAAAGAGTTCGAGCTTAAAGATGATGATTTTAGACGTGCTGCAATACACCAGAAGCCAAATGATACCAATCGATTATTTATTTCACTTTTCGGTGAAGCAGTAGTAGAAGATTGGTACTACACGTATGATTTGAATGAACAGAAATTTCAAAAAGTTCCACTGAATTATTTCAAGCACAATGTCGGTGTCAATCATATCATGCATTACGGTCCCGATGTTATATTTAACACAATTGCATCCCATAAAACAGGGGATCAGGACTACAATAGCCATACCGGCGATTTTAAGATGTCGATCTCCAATTACACGCAGAAAAAAAGCTATGAAACGGAATGGGGGCATGCTCCCGATTGGTCACCGATCTTACAATTTAACGGTAATTTTATTTACGCGGGCAGTGGCCAGGTGAACGACGCTGGAATTGCGGAAAATACTTTTGTCGCGATTGCCGACCCTGATCTAGAATCAGCGAAGTATATAAATTTTGATAGAAAAGCAGTCGAATTTGCACCGATTTTCACAACAGAAGAAAATGCCTATATACTTGCGGATACGGGTGAACTATTCGTGATGAACAAGGATTTAAGTTATGAAACGTACGAACCTTATAAAGGATTGCCAAAACAAGATTTATATTACAGCGCTGGTCAATTTCTTATGTTGAATGAAGAGTTGGCATTACAGGGTATACATGCTAACGGAAAAACAATACTCGGTTTGTTATCTTTATCAGAGGAGCCAAAGTTCGACATTCTTGAAAAAGACTATCTGAATCCAACTAACTCATACAAAATTTTATATCAAGACTATAATAATAAAAGGATATATATCATAGAAGGGGATAGCGATGATAAGGATGGCAATTTACTGGTCATCGACAATACTAATTTCGATCTAATCCATAAAATTCCGATTGAGTATCATTACTTGTTGGATATGGTAATTAAAAATTAATTAAAAAAAGAGCAGTTCCGCTTAACAGTTATAAGAGGATCTGCTCTTTATTGTTTATGGTTTATTTACTTAACTGTGATTCTTCCATTATCTGATTTCAATCGAATGGTATTTTCTCCTGCGCCAATGACTGTGCGCGAATTACGTTCCCCAAAAATATCAATTCGACCATGACCTGTTTTCGCATGGATGGAAACGTTAGTCGGTTCCATTCTCGAATCCACTAAAATACTGCCATTATCCGTTTTCAAATCGATGTTTCGATCTAAACTATCGGTTTGCAATATAATTCGCCCGTTGTCCGTAATTCCGACGACAGAACCTTTCACATGTTCGAGCACAATTCGACCGTTATCCGATTCAGCACCGACGCTTTCTGCATCGACATGGCTCATTTCAATCCGTCCGTTATCTGTTTTCGTTCTGACATGATCCACTTGAACTTTCTCAAGGACGATGCGGCCGTTATCCGTTTCGGCAGTCAGAGAAGTGGCGGCAATTTCTTTTAATTGAATCCGTCCATTGTCCGTGTTTGCAGTCACGGTTTTCCCAAGTACTTTAGTAGCGTCAATTCTTCCATTATCAGTTTTCATCGCAAACGATTGGTATAACTTCTTTGGAATGAACACGTTAAGTGTCACCGCCTTCATATTGAAATTGAACATGAATAGCCAATGGCGTAAACTTTTCAACCGAACCACTAAGGTGTCGCCAACTATGTGCGCAGTCAATTCTAGCTTTTCATTCGAGCCGATTAATTCCACAGTAGTAGTCGAGTCATTTGAAGGTCTGACAAAGAGTGCGCCGTGTTGAACATTGATGTCGACATTGGTATAGCTGTTATCGGTGATTGTAATTAATTCATCGCTAATTTCAGCAGGTGTTTCATTTTCAACAAATGGATAAGAATCGAGAAGGTCTGCAGCGATTTTTGCAGGAGAACCAAGGGAAATAGCAATCTCATCGTCAGTTTTTCCATCCTCGCGTCCATTTGAAAAGTATTCGCGGATATCAATGAGAATATCGTTTCGTTCCTCTTCGGGTAAGCGGCTGATCGCCGTTTCGAGTTCACTTATAAATTGATTTTCAGTCATTTCGCACACTCTCCTCGATTAATGTATTTACACCTTCCGTGAAGCTCCGCCATTCCTCTAATTGCTCGTGTAAATAAGTCCGGCCTGTATCCGTTAACTTATAATACTTACGCGGTGGACCTTCTGTTGATTCTTGCAAGTACTTTGTAAAATAACCTTCTTTTGTTAAACGGCGAAGTAATGGGTAAACGGAGCCTTCTGAGATGGAAATCTGGTTGGAAATTTTCTGGACGAGTTCATAGCCATAACGGTCTTGTTTGTCTAAAAGAACGAGAACGCATAGGTTTAGCACGCCTTTTTTGAATTGAACATTCAATTTATACATGCTCCTTTCACTACTGGTTAATGAATAGTACTACTTCATGCAAAGTACCGATTGAGATTAATATATCACATGGTACTGTACAGTGCAAGGTACTGTTGTGAAAAATGAAGCTTCTATTTTTTGAGAAGGGTTCAGTTGTCCCTTTAATGACTTTCGTAAACGTGTATCTGATTATTTTGAAGTAACTGAATTACCTATGTTAGAATAAATACAGAGTAAAAAAATATTACTAAAGGAAGGTGCAGGATGAGTAAATACCAAAAACGTTCTGTTTATATTTCAATTGTAGCACTTGCTTTCTTCTTAGTATTATCATTAATTACACGTAATTGGGGATTCTTTTTATGGAGTTTATTGCCTGTTTTTATGGTCTTGATAACTGCGTTCTCCATCAAGATTGACAATAAAAATAATGCGGGTTGAATGGTTTATAACATTAAAGCTCAGATTTCACTCTGAGCTTTTCTCTCATAAGACTGAACTCGTTACTTTTTATAAGCTAATTAATTAAATAAAATGCTTCATCGCTTCTCGTTTACTCAAAGGTTTTAAGGGATGTTCCGCTACAAATGCTTTCACGACATCTGGATTCGTCTTGGCGTATTCCCGTAAAACCCAACCGATCGCTTTCTGGATAAAGAATTCATTGGACCCCATATGTTGCCGAATTATCTCAAATAATAAATCCGTATTCATCGCCTGTTTAAATTTTAATTGGCTGAGAATAGCGGCCCGGTTTGTCCACATATTATCGGACCGAGACCATTCCAGCATCACTTTTTCACCGCGTGCAGGATTTGCTTTCACAATATCGCCAACAGACTTTGGTGCAATCGAATCCACGCTATCCCACCACGACTTTGTTTCGATCAAAGTTCGAAGCTCCGGTAAATCCTCGATGGTTAAATGCTTCTTCATCTTTTCAAGTAAAGCGATTGCTGCATAATGATATTCACGTTCTGGTAGTTCATACAGTTTCCACACTTCTTCAAACAGCTGATCAGGTTCAGGCAATGCATATTCAGCGAAATATTCGCGAAGCAATTGCTTGCGAAGGGGACTCTTGATTCCCAAGAATGTGAAACGGTTTTTCATATAGGCCGCCATCGGGCCAGCTTGTTCTTCATTGCGATTCGCCTCGAATTTCTCGACAATTCCTTTATAATTCCATGCTTTTTTCAATCAACCCACCCCCGACTAATTACCAAAAGTGTATCATATTAGCATCGACCTGAAACCTTCTGATGTTCATACATTCACAATTGACGACAAGTCCAGGATGTTTCAATTGAATGTGACTTGGCTAAATTATGAATAAAGGAGGTCTTCTCATGGGAAAGGTCACGGTAACAGGTGCGATATTAATCATAACCGGCTGGTTTGCTCTCGTTGAATTTGATAGTTTCCCCGAATCGGAACGTAAACAAATCTTACAAAGAATAAAAAGAAGTCCGGTCCTCATACTTTTGATCGCTTTAATGCCCGCTGGTATCTTCATCAATATGTTAGGGGTCTTTTTCAGTTCTCTCTTGATGGTCATTTTTGGGGCATCTTTGATATTTCTGCAAGGTATCATCGTTGCACTTTTGTTCTGGAAACGAAAACGTTGGAAAAGCATCGTGCTGCTTGCTGCTATTGTTACACTAGGAATTTTCATCTACATTCCAATATTCTGGTAAAATATTGTGAAAGCATTTTTCACACTCATAAACAATCATGTGCTATTCTAGCGAAACGAAAAGCCCGATTTCTCCATTTAATGTTGGGAAATCGGTTTTTTTAATTCCCAAGAAAGTAAAATGATTTTTCAAATAGGCTGCTTTGGGCTAGCTTGTTCCTCATTGCGATTGGCCTCGAATTTCTCGACGATTCCTTTATCATCCCATGCTTTTTTCAATCAACCCACCCCTAACTTAATATCAAAAGTGTATCATATAGAATGAGTATTGAAACTTTCTGAAAGTTCATTCGTAGAAGTAGTTAAGTGAGTAAAGGGGGATTTTCATTGAAACGAAGTAATGCGAAAGTTTTTGTGCTTGGATCTTTTCATATGTTTGAACACGAGGATTTATATTCTGAGAAAAGGCAAGCTGAAATTGAGGAATTAGTATCCACATTAGAAAAGTTTAAACCAACAAAGATTGCAGTTGAAATGGTGCCAGAAGACAATGAATATTGTAATGAAAAATATAAACAATATAAAATGGGTACATACGAGCTAGAAATGAATGAAATATTTCAAGTAGGCTTTCGTTTAGGTTTAAAGCTAGAGCATGAACAAATTTATCCAACCGATTGGATGGGTAATGCGGATATGGATTATGGAGAAGTTGTGAGTTGGGCAAAAGAAAATCAACCAGAGCTTTTAAATGAAATATATGAGGGACTTGTAATCCCTGAATTAACGGAAGATAAAAGTATAATAGATTATTATAAAGAGTTAAATGATCCCTGTTTTCTTAATATGTTGCATAAAATGTATGTAAATATAGCTCGTGTTGGCGATCTTAATAATAATGTTGGTATGAACTGGCTAAGTTGGTGGTATAAAAGAAATTTAATCATGTTTGCAAATTTGACACGTCTTATCAATTCGGAAGACGAACGTATTTTATTCATTGTAGGTGGCTCACATTCAGTTATAGTTACTAACTTCCTTGAAGAAAGTGAAGTTTGTGAGATCATTCAACCACTTAGTTATCTATCTTGAAAGGAGTAATATGCTCTAGATGGATATTCCTTATAAAACAAATAGGCCAGGTTGTTTTACAAAGGATAAAAAACAATGGCGGTAATAACAGAGAAAATATTGAACCAAAGCTGGGAGAGTTTATCGGGGGCGGTCTGAGTGAAGTAGCAGACAGTATTAATCGACAAGAGATGGAAAGTGATGATTTATATAGAGTGATTGTACAAGATGGAATCGGGGAGTTTTAATTGCTTATAACTTCCTAACGAAGATCAAGTATACCATTACCTTCGTTAAATGTTTTTGTATCCATTGTGCAATGTAGTACTTACTACTAATAACAATAAAACATGACAATAGGGAGGAAATAAAATGGCTGGCATAACGGATATAACCTCTAAAACTAAAAAAAAGACAATCATTTTGTTGACTGGTATGTCCGGTACTGGTAAATCAACAGTCCTAGGTGAACTTTCTTGTAGGGGGTATGAAGTGATTGATACCGATTATGATGGGTGGAGTATTTATGGTGAGGATCCAAGGTGGGACCATGGGTGGATATGGCACGAAGTACGAATGAAATCGTTACTTAGTGAACATATCAAAGGTACATTATTCATTTCCGGTACCGTATCAAATCAAGGAAAATTTTACCCCTATTTTGATTCAATTGTTCTCTTAAGTGCCCCACTAAATGTCATGCGTGAACGTATAGAAAATCGAACCATAAACAATTATGGAAAAACGCACGAAGAATGGAAGGAAATTGTGCATTACAAGGATACAGTCGAACCGCTATTAAGAGACGGAGTGAATTTTGAGATTGATACAAGAAAACCTCTCAATCAGGTTGTAGATGAACTTGAAAAGATTGCTAATACTAATTGAAGTAAGAATCTGCGCCAATTCAGTAATCGGGCCATATCACAGAATAACTTGTTATTTCATGGAAACGGGCGCAATTCTCTAACCAGGAATTCCTTCAAATTTATATTGGACATAAAGAGCGACAAAAAATAAAAGCGCCAACTGGCGCTTTATTATACCAAACTCCATTCTCCTGATTCTGATTCATGAGTGATGTCAATGTCAACAGTATTTCTAATTTCTTCTTCAAGGCAATCGGTGAATTTAAGTACAAAAGCAGCCTTGGCAGCAGGTATGATAGCAGGTATTGCCTCAGGAGCTACAACACTTACAGCTATTATTCCTGCAGCATAAACAGCTCCTTCTAAAGCACATTTAATAATTTTGTCTTTTGCATCCTGAGCAATATCAGCAGGATAACTAACACGTAATTCTAACCAATGTTTAGAAGAACGAGTATATGCGCAAGGATATGGAGCGTCAAAAGATTCGCCAAATATTCTTACTCGTCGATGACATATTTCCATTTTTATTTCTGGTACACCACTAACAGATACAAGTTCCTTTTTCCACACTTCTTTATCAGCTTGTATGCGAGCAGTATCAGGTTCTTCTGAAATGAATTCGACCAGTTCATATTCATCATTTGATGTTAGGTACCTAACTTCTATTGGATTCATAGTAATACTCCTTTCTTTTAATCATAAATAAGATGTGTAATTATATATGAAATTATTCTTAATGTTTTATAAGCATTTGAAAGTTAAACGGCTTGTTAATTGCTGGGGGATTTATTGGGAGCGGTCTGGGCGAAGTGGCAGACAGTATTTAACAACAGGACGCGGAAAGTGATGATTTATATAGCGATAGGGCCAGATTGTTGAATAATCAAAAGACGAAATGTATCTGGAGGAATGGACTGTATGGGGGGAAAAACGGAGTTAAAAAAAGCTGTAGATTTTTTTGTTCGAGGTGAGTTTTACTGTAGTCGTCAACCTGCATCCCAAGTACATGATTACGATTCAATAAAACATCTTGCTTTTGGCACAAATGTGGATGGCAGAACTGACGAGTTTATCGTTTATCATACAAATCCTGCTCACGTTATTAATACCATAAATAAACTAGACATAAAAAAAGACTATTGGCTTACCGTCTTTTCTGATGAAGAACCGTATTGTTATTATGCGAAGGGATATACGATCAAAAGTACAGAATTTCTTATGGCTTTAGATTTGGATAGTTGGTCATTTGAAACAGAAAACGAGATCATCAAGTGTGTCAAAACTGAGGAAGAAGCTCGACGTATCAATTATTTTTTCAATAAGTCTGCTATCGATCTTGAAAAATTAAATGATCCTAATCTGCATTTTTACATTGGTGAGGAAAACGGACATCCTGCATCTTATGGAAGCTATGCACTACTAGATAAAACCGTATTTTTGAATAATGTATTTACTTCAAAAATACATAGGGGTAAAGGAATGGCCACAGCACTTTGCCGAAAAATGCTTATTGATGCCAAGCAGGAAGGCGCTGTCCAGAGTGTACTCGTTTCTAGTGAGATGGGGCATCCTTTATATCTGAAATTGGGTTATCGAGATGTTTCAAAAATGTGGGTGTTGGAAAGAAAATCTTAAACAATCGGGCGCGATAGCTGAATAAGTATTTGTCAGAAGGTTATTCAATCAACCTATGGGTATTAGTTGAACAGATGAGTACTATAATATCCGTTATAGGGCGCTTTTGGGGGACGTAATCGAAGGAACGCCGTCAGGAGGTATTAATTTGTATGATCCAACAATATTTGAGAATTTAAAAGTAGCGTTTGAAAACCATATTTATGATTTAGATAATATAGATGAAAAAATAACGATTATCAATCGGGTAGATCGCATGGACTTTGCCATTCTTTCTCGAGAATTTGCGATTCGATTTACGCTCGTCAATCAACCAGACGTAACAGCTGAAATTGTACTACAAGCATCTGTCAAAGAGTTGGCAGGAGAAATATTAGAGGTGCCCGGAGAAAATCTAGGCAGCACCCTATCCGTGCGCTTTATCAAAACTGTTCAAAACCCTGCTATCGAGTGCCAGCAGATTGAAAATACCCTAAACACCATTTGGGAAACGGACATTCACCTAACCCAAACACTGAGTTTCGTACATGGACAACAAGCGTCTGGTTACCTTAACAGCATAGTCATGACTTTCAATTCTAAAATAAACGAGAAGCATATGACGGATATTGCAGATTTGCTGACTCATGTATTGAAATCGTTAGAAGTGTTGAAGAACATATAATAAAAAGGGGATATAGAATCGTGAACTGTCAAATAAGGAGGGGAACGAAAGAGTATGATCAGTTCGATTTATCGACCGTAGATTTGAGAAGGGAGATAATTTAAATTAAAAAGTTTATCTGGATTGTATTGATCTTAATCTTGCCAGTGATATTTTCAGGTTGTTCAGCATCTGAAGTGATTCGGGTGGGCACTCCTTTTAATGAGAATGGAACTGAAGGAATAAATATTGATAAGGAGATTAAGGACTCGAAATCAATAGAAGCTTTGAGGGCGATCATTAGAAAAGCTAGGGAGATTGAAGAGCCGATAGAATTAGATAGTGAACCAGAAACCTTTTTTTCGCTTGATAGACCCAAGGAAGGTATTTCTGAATTGTGGTTGTATGTTTTGTATCAGGACGACGGTAGTTCAATTTTATATAATGAAGGTTCAAATAGTTACTTTGCCCTTTCTAAAGAGCAAACTAATGAATTGAGAAGCATAATAGGACAGTAATAATTCTTTGTTCAGCTATCGGGCGCGATTATTGGAAAGACTGCCTTAAGGCGAGGAGGCTTTAAGGAAAAGTACTTTGCCGAAAAATGCTTATCGATGCCAAGCAGGAAGGCGCTGTTCAAACCGTACATGCTTCTAGTCAGATTGGGCATCTCTTAAATCTGACATTGGGTTATCAAGATTTATCAAAGATGTGGGTGTTGGAAAGGAAATCTTAAACAATCCGACACTTTTGTAGATTACCAGAGATTGTTTATAAGACGGTCTTTTTTTGTTCAAAAGCTGACTAGCTGCAGAATAATGCGGCCGTAAGGAGTGGTATAACATGAATGAAGGAAGTTATTTCGTAGGATGGGGAACACTTGCATTAATTAACGCAGGTCTTGCACAAGGGAAAAATAGGAGCGGGTTGAACTGGTTTTTAATATCACTACTATTAGGTCCTCTTGCAACGCTTTGCGTGGTTATTATTGACGAGATATGAAAATAGCAGATAAACGAATTAAAAAGCCTGTTTGGTTCATTGAACGAAACAGGCTTTTTCCGAAATTACTATTCTTTCACAATATACATTTTAGGATATTCGTTTGGTACTTTTTTGAAAATCACAGCATTCTCCCCATCAAAATTCGGCCCGATGGTTACTCCTTCGTCAATTCTTAGGTTTTCTTTCATTTCACCTGTCTTAGGATCCACCACTATAAACAGTGTTTCTTCTGCGCCATGCTCCCATTTCGTTGCGCGAATATATACAGCATCTTCACTATAATCCGTCATTAAATCATATGAAAAATCGGAGGGACTATAATCTTCATACAATTGATCGGCTATGGCCAATGTCCAGAGATGTTCGCCGCTGTTTTTATCGTATGCTAACACACCAACATTACTTTTAATGTAAAGGTTGTCACCTTTAACATCTGTCAGTAAATCTGTAGGATCTGAAGGATCTTCAATGACGGGCGTGCTGAAGAAAAGTTCACCCTCTTCGCTCATTCCATCGAATTTTAGCACATCTACAATCATCTCGCTAAAATCTTTAATTGTTTCATCGTTTTCTTTTAATGCATAGAACGTATCGCCGTCCGCGACGAGCTTGTGGAAAAAGCCCTCAACCTCATACTGTTTTGTCCCATCAGCCTGGCTGTATGCAGCTAACCCTTCATCACCGAGTAAAACAATCAATTGGTCAGTCACAGCACTTTCAGTAAAATTGACGTCTGAATCTAAATCGACTTCCCATAGTTGTTCTTCTTTCGTTGTATCGAAAGCAATAAGTGTTTCATTGCCGGAAACGTATAGTATGTCGCCTTTTTTACTGATTGTCACTGCACTATTCACTTGGAAAAGTCGTTTCACCTCTCCAGTTTCAAGATTTACTTCTGTCACATAGGATGCGCGGGCGTTTCGATCAAGCTCTACCAGATAATAATGATCCTCAAATAGATAGGTGCCTGAGTACATATCCACACTTAATCGTGAATCTCCTGGATCCATTGAGTCGTATGGACTCATGATTCCGTTTGGATAATCGTAAAAATAACTAGAGGAATTTCCCCTTACGATGAATGTGCCATTATGGGCAAAAGATTCATGCGGATGTTCCACAACAAGTACTTTTTCGAATTCAATGATTTCATGATTGGAATCTTCAAAATCGGTTGATTCCCAATCTAAGATATTCGTAACCGGAATTTCTTTATCAGAAGATTTTCCTTTGTCCGTGCCTTTCTTATCACTGACTTGTTCCTTTGAATCGGAAGACTTATCCGAATCATTGCTGCATCCAGCCAATCCCAACATGAGGAGCATTGTAAAACTAAAGATAGAAATGATCATTTTTCGCAAAGCAACATCTCCTAATCTTTTCAATTATTTCATCATTACCCTTTACTCTATAATATACTGAATATTATATCGATAGGGCTTATGGATTAATTGGAGGTGTAGGTACCTAGGTCTAGGGAGGGGCCGGCAATAAAAAATGACACCATTTAAAATGGCGTCATTTCATCAATTCAAATATCAAATCGTATCCCAATCTCTTCGTTATTCGCTTTCCGATAAACCCCTTTAGCAACCGCCAAATCAAAATAAGCAGCGCCGACGGATTTAAAGAAAGTAATTTCTTCATCATCCGTACGAGAATCCACAGCACCGGTTATCAGGTCCGTCAACTCGCCGTGAATGTCATCGAATGACCAATCAGGCTGTTTTGCTGCGTGGATTAATTCGCCAGCTTCTTCCGTCACGCCATGTAAATCATCGACGACAATTTTACTAGCGCGTTGTAGGAATTCGAAATCGACTTCTCTCATATGAGGCAAATACGATCCGACGCCGTTTACATGGGTACCAGGTTTAACATCGTTTCCATTAAAAACAGGTTCAGAAGATCTCGTGCTGCAACAAATAATATCAGCACGTTTAACAGCGACTGCGACATCACGTTCAATCGAAATCAAGATATCATCTTTAATTCCAAAATCACGAAGTTTTTCACCGAATTTAACAGCTTTTTCTTCAGTCGGATTCACAAGCAGAATTTCCTTGATATCACGAACTTCAAGCACGCCAAGAACTTGTTCGAATGCCATTCCGCCCGTTCCGATGACCGTTAGAACTGAAGAATCAACACGAGAAAGTCTAGCTGTCGCCAATCCGCTTAGTGCACCTGTACGCAAACGCGTTAAATAAGAAGCATTCATTAACGCAAGATGTTCACCATTTTGTGCATCCGTCACGAGGACAACGCCTTGTGTAGTAGGTTTTCCAACAGCAGGATTATTCGGGAAAATCGTTACCGCTTTCATCGTTGCGATTTCATCCACTAAATCCGCGCTTGGCATGTACAGGGAAGAGGCTTCATGTTCTGGGAACTCCAAAACAGTTCGCGGCGGGTTTTCAACTTTTTCGCCCGCTTTCGCATGAAGAACTTTTTCGACATCACGTAAAGCTTCTTTCATCCCATAGTTTGTTTGTATTTCTTTTTCATTCAATAAAAGCATTGAGTTCATCCTTTGCTAATTAAGCATCTAATTTTTGTCCGCGGCGATCTTTAACGACCCAAATTGCGAGAAGTGATACGATCGCTGTGAAAATAATGTATAAGGCAACCGGTATATACGAATTATTGAATTTTAATAACAACGAGGCGGCGACCAAAGGCGCTGTTCCGCCGGCGAGAGCCGCACCAATTTGGTAGCCAAGTGAAATACCCGTATACCGAACTTCTGCCGAGAAGATTTCCGAGAACATGGTACCAAGAACTGCAGTGATCGGCGCCCAAATGATACCGAGACCTAACACAGTTGCAATGACAAGAAGCACAACGCTTTCTTGATTCACCAACCAAAAGTACGGGAACGCGTAAAGTGCCATTGCGATTGTTCCATAAAGATACAATGGTTTTCTTCCGACACGGTCCGACAAGGCTCCCATAATCGGGATTAATATCGTTGTAACAATGGTTCCGACCATTACAGAATTCAATGTTGCAGTACGGGAGAATCCTAAATTCGTTGTTGCGTAGGAAACGACAAACGTACTGAAAATATAGAACGGTGCTGTTTCGACAACTTTAGCACCGATGGCGATCAGTACTTCGCGCCAATGTGTTTTTAACGTCGTGATTAGAGGGATTTTTGGTATTTCTCCTCTTTCCTGAACATTTTTGAAGGACGGCGTTTCGTCAATTCCTTTCCGAACCCACAGTCCAAATACAACTAATAATGCACTTAATATAAACGGAACACGCCATCCCCAAGTCATGAACGATCCTTCAGGCAGAAGCGTCATAATTGAAAGTGCAATCGTTCCGAGAAGCATCCCGATTGTAACGCCCATTTGCGGAATACTACCGTAAAGTCCACGTTTTTCATCAGGCGCATATTCAACAGCCAATAATAACGCGCCGCCCCATTCCCCGCCAAGCCCAATTCCTTGGATTAAGCGCAACGTGATTAACAGAATCGGTGCCCAAATACCGATTGCTTGATAAGTAGGGAGTAATCCCATTCCAAACGTAGCGACTCCCATAAGACTGAGCGTGAGGACCAATGTTTTCTTCCGGCCAATTCTATCTCCGATATGACTGAAGATGATTCCCCCAAATGGACGGATGAAAAATGCTAATGCAAATGAAGCAAACGCGAGTATCGTGCCGATTGCCGGATCGTCTGTGACGAAGAAAAGTTGGTTGAAAACGAGTGCGGCAACAGTTCCATACAAAAAGTAGTCGAACCATTCGATTGAGCTACCGACAAGACTTGCGACAAGTACTCGATTCATTTTTTTCTGATCCATATAATTTCCCCCTTTGAATGAAACGCTTTTTGAGTAATTGAAGTAGTACTTCAATTTGAACTAATTTCATCATAGTGATACTATAATATTCTGTCAATAGGTATTTCTAGGGGGAGAATTTATTGCAAAAGAAAAACTTGGGTTGTTCGATTAAAGAAATTCGACAGCAAAAAAAGATGACGTTAAAAAATTTGTCTGAGGAAACCGATCTATCAATTAGTTTTTTATCTCAATTAGAACGGGGTAAATCATCGGCAACTCTGAAATCACTCAAAAAAATTTCACTGGCTCTCGGAGTGAACCCAAGTTATTTTTTTAAGCAAGAGAATTCCAATCATAATGATTCCATAACGATGCGTTTATCAGAGAATCAATTTTATTATCAAGATTTAAGTGGTGATGTTGCTCAGCCTGCATTTTCCCCTTTGTTAATCGTAATGAAACCCGGGCAAAGCGAAGAAAGTTTGATGACGCACACGGGGCAAGAATTCATCTACATGCTTGAAGGACAACTGATCGTGCAAATCAATGACGAGTTACATACGCTTAATCCTGGCGAATCAATTATGTTCGATTCGATGGAACCCCATTATTGGTATAACTACACAAATGAAGATGTTCGATTTCTATGTGTTTCATATGATTGATAAGAACTAGCTAATTTTCATAGTTAACTGATTTCGACTAATTTCAACAAAAATGTTTGAAATATCGTTTCGAACCTATATTATTAAGTGTAGGAAAATGTTTAAATTATAAGTACTTATAGAGTAAGGGGTATGACAATGGCTTTAGTCAGAGATTTCTTTATGGGGTTATCCCAAAATCAGCTTTTGAACAGCGCTGCTAAAAAATATGGACTAAAATTAGGTGCACAGAACGTTGTCGCCGGAACGAATGTGGCAGAAACAATTGAAAGTATTAAAAAACTGAACGCGCAAGGAATTTCTTGTACGGTCGATAATTTAGGCGAATTCGTCTATGAAAAAGACGAGGCAATTAAAGCGAAAGAAAGTATCCTAGAAGTAATTGAAGCCATTCATACACATGAAGTGGATGCACATATTTCTTTGAAACCATCACAACTAGGTCTGGATATAGACTATGATTTTTGTTATGAAAACTTAAGGGAAATTGTTGAGAAAGCGAATAGCTACTCTATTTTCGTAAACTTTGACATGGAAGATCACGAACGCCTTCAACCTTCTTTTGATATTTTGGAAACGTTGTCAAAGGACTTTAATAATATTGGAACAGTTATTCAAGCCTATTTCTTCAGAGCAAAAGAAGATATTAAAAAGTATAAAGATTTCCGCTTGCGGATCGTAAAAGGCGCTTATAAAGAGCCAGCAGAAATAGCTTATCAAGAAAAAGCCGTTATCGATGAGAATTACATTGAGTTAATCGAGTGGCATTTATTGAATGGCAAATTCACATCCATTGCAACGCATGATCATCACGTCATTAATCATGTAAAACAATTTGTTAAAGACAATAACATTCCAAACGATAAATTTGAATTCCAAATGCTTTATGGATTCAGAACCGATATGCAACAGGAGTTGGCCCGGGAAGGCTATAACTTCTGCGTATATGTGCCATTCGGAGATGATTGGTACGGCTACTTCATGAGACGACTGGCAGAACGCCCACAAAACTTGAATCTCGTTGTGAAGCAAGTATTCACGAAAAAAACGAACACAATGATTGGTCTTGCCGCAGGTGCATTTTTAGTAGGAAGACTGACAAAAAGAAAATAAGTTAAGAAAACTGTCTAATTAGGTGTGATATACGCTTTGATTGGACAGTTTTTATTTATCTGATAAAAAGCCAATAGAAGAAACTCCCAGCTAATGGTATAATAACTATAGGCAATTTTCAGATAGGCTTTGTCAACAAGAAAATGGGGGAATTTATTGATGTCAAACGAAGTGAAAGTTATTTTTGAAAGCAATTCAGTGATTGCTGAAAATGGAACAGTAAAAAATTTCGTGAAAAACAGTCCTGCTGGACATTGTTCCGTTTTACTTAATGATGAACATTATGTTGTCGTTAAAAATGATGAAAAAACGCCAGTCAGCTTAGAGAAGGTTCGTGCAACTGCAGGAAATATTGCACGTGACTTAGGCAGCCGGAAAGTAGAAACTGCTTTCGCAACAGCCGAAGATATTAAAACCGGCTTTGCAGAATTGGATAAAGAAGATGTTCTTACAGCTTTTGTCGAAGGGTGGGAACTCGGCGCTTATCAGTTTGTTACGTACAAGCCAAGCGCTACGCCATTCCGTACAGCGCTAGAAGTTGAAGGGGACGAGCAAGCACAATCAGCCGTTACTACAGGAAAAATTCGCGCAGAGGCAACAGCTTTCTCACGCGATCTTATGCATGAAGTTTCAAACGTCTTAAATCCGGAAACATTCCCGGAAGTATTGAAAAAGCAATTCGAAGGCACAAACGTTGAAGTGAACGTGTTGGATAAAGAAAAACTCGAAGAAATGGAAATGAACGGTGTACTGACAGTCGGTCGAGGAAGTACATATAAACCAGCATTCGTTGAACTCGTATACAAAGGTGACGAATCGAAACCGCTCGTTGCACTGGTCGGAAAAGGCGTCACTTTCGATACAGGCGGCATTAGCTTGAAGAGCGGTAAAGACTTGAGCGATATGCGCATGGATATGGGCGGCGCTGCAGCAGTTGCGGGCGCAATGACGTTACTCGCGAATACAAAAGCGAAAGCGAACGTCGTTGTGTTAATTCCCATGGTTGAAAACATGCCGGACAATACTTCAGTTCTTCCAGGCGAAGTCATCAAATACAAAAACGGTTTGACAGTTCAAGTCGGGAACACCGACGCAGAAGGTCGTCTCATCTTAGCAGATGCCTTGATTCGTGCAGGCGAATTAAAAGCGGAGTATATCGTCAACATTGCGACACTTACAGGCGCAGTTGTTAATGCACTTGGAACCGAATTGGGCGGTGTCTTCGGCGACGCAGAACTATCAGCTGAGATGAAAAAAATCGGCGATAAAAACGGCGATTTCATCTGGCCGATGCCATTAGTCGAAGCGTATGACAGCTCGCTAGATAGCGATTACGCGGACATGAACAACATCAGTTCATTAAACGTAGCAGGTTCAATTACAGCGGGTCTTTTCCTGCGCCGCTTCGTGCCAAAAGAAAGCAAATGGCTGCATGTCGATATGGCAGGCGTCATGGACAAAACTAAAGCATCCGGCTACTATGCAAAGTCTGCAACGGGTTATGGTGCAAGACTATTAGCTGACTTTACGACATTTGTTTCTAAATAATTATGAAAGTGCTCGGTTTTAACCGCTGAGCACTTTTTTGTTAGATGAATGAAAAGGGGGGACTTGCAATGAGAATGTTTATTGTGATTTTACTACTCATTTTTCTAACAGGATGCGCAGGGAATCCAACTCCAACAGAGCAAGAAACTCCAGATTATGCAGCCTATAGTGAAAACAAGTTCATAGAAGGCGAAGTCGTTTCAAAACGTATTAACTCTTTCACGATGGTGGATGACATGACTAACGGGAAAATCATTGTTACAATGTACGACGAAAATGATAAGAAAAGCATGAAGTCGGTGAAAAGGAATGAAAGGGTAAGAGTTTGGTTTGATCATCTTCGGGAATCAAATCCCGGTCAGACTAGGGCGCATCGTGTGGAAATAATAGAATAATATTGTAAAGAACGGGGAATGTGTTTAATGAAATTTGAGGTAGTCATCAATATGCCCATCGAAAATCATGAAGTTCCAGATATAAGGGAATTAGTAGGATGGGGAAGACGGGATAAGGATTTTCCGGCAATATTCGAACGTTGCAATTTTTGGGCTGGTGTTCGTGATGAACATGATAAATTGATCGCGTTCGGCTACATCGCGGGAATGGCCTTGGAACATGGTTACATGGAAGATATCATGGTCCATCCCGATTATCAAAATAAGGGAATTGGCGTTCAATTAGTAAAAGCATTAATCCAAGAAGCTGAACGATTTGGATTGGGAATAGTGACAGTCACCTTCGATGAAGAAAATGCTAATTTCTATGAAGTCTGCGGATTTTCACCAAGCCCGGGCGGGGTTTGGCAAACATGAATAAACATTGACATGAAACCATTTGGTTGTATATAATTAATATGCAACCAAATGGTTTTATTTAATTCCAAGGAGGAATAGACATGTCTAACAACGAACAATTTGCTGAAGTAGTTAAGAAAGTAGTGATCAATGCGCCTATCGAAAAAGTCTGGGATTATGTCGCCACGGCTGAAGGAATTGGCGCATGGTTTATGCCCAATGATATGGAGCCGATAGAAGGAAAAGAATTTATTTTACAAGCCGGCCCTTGGGGAAATTCCGCATGCAAAGTGACAGAAGTTAGCTCACCAAACCGTTTATCTTTTGAATGGGGAGAACAATGGCTCATCACGTTTGAATTAAAAGAAGTAGATGAAGGGCAAACAGAATTGACACTCATTCATGCAGGTTGGGATGAAAACAAACAAACCGAATTCGGTCAATCACATACAGAAGTCCGCGCACGCATGTCCGGCGGATGGGATGGACTCGTTAAAAAACTGAAAACAGTAGTTGAAGCATAAATGGCGGAAGATCCTCAAAAATACGATGTTTTTCAAGCAATCGCAGATCCAACTCGGCGCAAACTTCTTGAACTACTCGCCAAAGAACAATTGTCGATTGCAACATTGAGCAGCCATTTTACAATGAGCCGAACAGCGGTCACAAAACACCTGGGCATACTGGAATCAGCAGGACTGGTCGGTTCACAAAAAGCAGGCAGAGAAAAGTTGTATCGATTGGAAGTAAAGCCATTGCAATCACTAAAACAATGGCTAGAATTCTACGAACAATATTGGGATGATAAACTGGAGAAGCTTAAATTTAATGTTGAAGAGGATGAATGAAAGCCAACTAATTGAGGGTGGTTTTTTATATTTGAATTTTAATGCAAACGACTAAAGCCGGCCTCGAAACGACTAAAGTGCCGGTTCAAACGACTAAAGCGGTTGCGAAACGACCAAAGCGTCGACGCAAACGACTAAACCACACTCCAATCCGACCAAACCCAACAAAAAAACCGCGCTGTCAACCAACGCGGTCCAACAATTCATTCACAAACAAGCACTTGCCTCACAAACAATCCTTTTTTCGCTTCACAGCGGTCTGAAATCGTAAAACCGACTTCCTCTATCATATGATCAATCGTATCAATCGTCACGACGATAACTCTATGAGCAATCCGCCGAGCCTGACGCAAAATATCGAGTTGGTCTTCAGGTGTCGCTTCCGAAAAAATGTTATACGGCATATCGATAATGGCGACATCATACGTTTCCGAAACATCCGCAATTGCTCCGTGTTCCACTTCTCCAGAAAGTCCGAAGTGTGAAATGTTCTCCTTCGCCGGCTCAATAACGAGCGGGTTAATATCCCGTCCGACAATATCAATTCCCATCGAAAGTGCCTCGACGAGCACATTTCCAATGCCGCAACAAGGATCAATCGCTTTTAACCCTTCAGGATTTGGAACCGCGATATTTGCGACGGCTCTGGCAACACGCGTACTTAGTGCAGTGGAGTAGCTATGCGGTTTTTTCTGGTGACGATACCACACTGATTCGCTTTCAACATACTTCCCGAAATACCAATGTCCGTTCAAAACCAAAAATCCATAAACATTCTCTGGATGAAACAAGTCCGGCTCGCCGTTTATTTGCAATCCGATTTCACGCTCGATTTTACGACGATCCGCATGTTCAATCTTTTTCGTCGAATCAAGATCCATCGTATTCATGCAAACAACTTTGAAAGTCCCGCCCGAAACATCAAGTTGCTCAACTTGTTGAACAAGACTCTCCCAACTATCGGCATCGTATAACACTTCAAGACGCTCTTTCATGAACGGACTCCTGCTTGGATCGATTTCAACATCGCCCAATAATATATTCGACTGCGAATCAAATCCAAAAAAAGAACGCATTTCTAATTGGCATAAGTCGTATTCATCCCCATGCCGTACATACGTATAAACGAATTTAGGAGTGGTCATTCAGCATCCTCGATTTCCGCAACCATTGAAAAGACGAATGAGTAGATTAGGTCATAAGCTTCCAAAAATGTCATTTCTTCATTAAATCCAGCCGAATAATCAACCGCGAAATTGATGTCGAACAAACCATCTTTTCCAGAGAAAGCCACACTATACTTTCCTCTTTCGCCAGTTAAATTAGCCTCAAGATATTCTTTCACCCGTGCTTCATACTTCTTTTTCATTTTCAATCCGAACATCGCTGTGTAAGTTTCGAACACATCATCCACTTCCAATGAAATGGCATCGATGCCGACCAAGTCAAATGATTTCGATTCGACGTATAAAAACTCTCTCATATGCGTTTTTAAATGTTCGATTTTTTCTTCCAAAAACTTAGGCGTTTCTACAATGATGAGCGCAACCGTTTCTTTTTCGCAACGCTCCAAATAGGCATCAGAAAAAAGTGAAGCGGCATCTTTGAGAACGACTTCGACACCTGCCGGCAAGAGTTGGTGTTTTTCTGCATATTCTTTTTCTACTTTATGTAATTCGATCTTTCCTGGGTTATTTTGTAATGCTTCTGCTATATATAGTTCCAATTGTTTTTTTATCATCTAGGTTCACTCCTTATTCTTCCGTAGTCTATCCTATCATAATTTTTCTAGAACGGTCTTACAATTGTTTTTACTATTTCCTATTATAACGAAATCTACCAGTTACAGGTTACGGATACTATGAAAATAGTTATTGCAAAATCTCGCAAAACTCATTATAATACAATGTATTGCATAATCATTCACACCACGAGAAGGAGATTTTTAAAATGGAACATATGGGATTGATATCATTACTACCGCCGATTATCGCAGTCATTTTAGCGATGATCACTAAAAACGTCATTATTTCGTTATTTTCAGGGGTTTATGTTGGCGTGTTAATTCTCGTTGGTGGACGTCCGTTGGAAGCGACGATGGAAACAATCGGAAGTTATTTATTCCCGCAAGTTGCCGATAGTTATAATGCGGCTGTGTTAGTTTTACTCTTTTTCATCGGCGGATTTGTCGGGCTGATGGAGAAGTCGGGCGGCGGGGCGGCACTAGCTGCGAAAGCTGTGAACTTCATTAATACGCGCGCCAAAGCTCAAGTGGCCGCATGGTTTGGCGGAATCATTATTTTCTTCTCAGATTTGGGGACGCCGCTAATTGTTGGACCTGTATTTGAAAAGATTTTCGATAAAGCAAAAATTTCACGTGAGAAACTTGCTTGGATCATTGATTCGACGTCTTCACCAGTCGCGGTGCTTGTCCCGTTCATTGGATGGGGCGTGTATATCATGGGGTTAATTAAACAAGAATTTGATTTGTTAAAGATCACGACGTCTGAATTCAGTACGTTAGTAAGCGTGATTCCATTTCAATTTTACGCGATTTTAGTAGTCTTAATGGTTCCGCTCGTTGCTTTTACAAAATTGGATTTCGGTCCGATGGCAAAAGCGGAACGTCGAATTCAAACGACCGGCGCTCTCTATTGGCCAGATTCAAAACCGCTTAGAAGAGCGGAAGAAGACGTTGAAAGTACAACTGAAAGTCATGCGATTCTCATTTGGTTGCCGCTTGTCGTTTTATTCGTGACATTATTCGGCTTGCTCATTTCTTTCGGATTCCCAGTGAAACCTGTTGCGGGAAGCGATTTTAGAATCTCGTTAAGTTCGGCTTACTTTTTCGCAGCCATTACAATTGTCATCCTCATGCTTATTTTTAAGGTGAAGAAGTTCGGAGAAATTTTCGATACGTATACGGCTGGAATGCAGAAAATGGTGTATGTCTCTGTTACACTCGTATTGGCTTGGGCGCTGAGCCAAGTCATCAATGAAATGGGCACGGCCGAATACATCGTTGAAATCACAAAAGGAAATGTGCCGGCATTTATCATACCAGCGATTTTGTTCGCAGTCGGGGCAGGAATGTCGTTAGCCGCAGGTTCATCTTGGGGAACATTCGCCATCATGCTTCCAATCGCGATTCCGATGGCGGTTGCACTCGATGCGCATCTGTTAGTCTGCATTGGGGCCGTGCTTTCCGGCGGGATATTCGGGGATCACTGTTCACCGATTTCAGATACAACAATTTTGTCGTCAACAGGAGCGGGAGCGGATCATATCGATCACGTGAAAACTCAATTTCCATATGCATTGGTTAGCGGAATCATCGCTTTTATCGGGTACGTCGTGGCAGGAATTACAGGAAGTGCCATGACATTAATCTTAGCAATTGCAATTTTGGTTGCTGCAGTTTTCATATTATCGAAATTAAATGCAAGGAAATACAACAAAGAGGTGGGCGTTTAAATGAAACTTTGGGGTGGAAGATTTACTAGTAAAGCGCATGAAATCATGGAGCAATTCAATACATCATTGCCAGTCGACAAAAGACTCTATCAAGAAGATATCGCAGGAAGCTTGGCACATGTGACAATGCTCGTTCATAGCGATTTATTGACGCCAGAGGAAGGCGAACTTCTAATCAATGGACTTCAAGAAATTTTAGCCGATATAGAATCTGGCGAATTAAAAATCGAAGGCAATTATGAAGATATTCACTCATTTATCGAAGTGAGTTTAACCGAACGAATCGGCGAAACAGGCAAAAAACTTCATACCGCGCGCAGCCGTAACGACCAAGTCGCGGTGGATATGAGACTTTACGCGAAAAACAAAGCAAGCGGCGTGATGGATTCCATTCAACAATTGATTAAGTCGCTGAATCAAAAAGCGGCGGATAATAATGTCATCATGCCGGGCTACACGCATTTGCAACGGGCTCAGGTCGTGACGTTCAGCCATCATCTCGGCGCCTATGCGCAAATGTTTGCGAGAGATAAAAAACGTATCGAAAACGCGATCGAGATTCTGGATGAAAATCCGCTTGGATGCGGGGCTTTAGCTGGAACGACGCATAATATCGACCGTGATGTAACAACGTCTTTACTGGGATTCACGAAACCTGTCGATAACTTTTTAGACGGCGTCAGCGACCGTGATTATTTATTGGAATTAATGTCCGATTTCTCGATCATCATGATGCACTTAAGCCGCTTAAGCGAAGAACTCATTTTATGGAGCAGCCAGGAATTCCAGTTCATCAAAATGGATGATGCGTATTCAACAGGCAGCAGTATCATGCCGCAAAAGAAAAATCCGGACGCTGCGGAATTAATTCGCGGGAAAACGGGACGTGTTTACGGGTCGCTATTTGCTTTACTGACTACGTTAAAAGGACTGCCGCTCACATATAACAAAGACATGCAAGAAGACAAAGAGCAATTTTTCGATGCGCTCGATACCGTCATGGATTGTTTAGAAATCATGTCGAAGATGATTGATACGCTCCATGTCAACGCCGATAAAATGAAAGAAGCTGTTAAAGCGGGTTTCTTGAATGCTACAGAAGTCGCCGATTATTTAGTGAGTCGAGGGACGCCGTTCAGAGACGCGCATGGGATCGTCGGACAGCTCATTATTTATTGCGAAGAACACGGAAAAGCTATCGAGGATTTGACACTTGTGGAGCTGGCGAAATTCAGCAACACAATCGGAGATGATATTTACGATTATATCGATTACGAAAATTTATTGACAAAAGGTAATAAAGGCTTGATGAAAGAAGTTTTGAAGTAAATATTAGGATGAAAGAGGCCAATCAGCTAATGATTGGCCTTTTTTGTTTTTCGTAGAATTATTAGAATAAAAAATGTTTATTGTTGTTTAATCGGGGTAAAGCAATGTAGATATGTCGAACTGCGGCCGAAGCACTTCTACATATTACGATTATCTAGAGGGGGTACATAATTGTTTAAAAGGCGAGCAATCTTATTAATTGCAGCCCTCTTTCTGTTGCTTTCAGGATGCGCAGGTTTCAAGACTGGGGCTGTGAATCAGAAAGCATCGGATGGGGACGAAAAAGTGAAAGTCGATTTTTGGACGTTTTGGGGGTCGGAAATTAGACGTCCTGTTGTCGAAAAAATTGTCGAAGACTTCAATAAATCCCAAGACAAGATTGAAGTCACACATACATTTGTGCCTTGGGGCGATATTTGGACTAAGGAATTGGCAGCTATTGCAGCTAATTCGCCACCTGATGTAGTGATCAACGATATCAACGCCACCGCTTTGCGCGGGAAAAAGAACCAGGCGATGAACTTATCCCAGTTCCTTGAGAAAGATGATATCTCGGGCGATTTCTATCCTGAGTTGTGGGAGGCCACTTTATACGAAGGTGATTCTTACGGCATCCCTTTTAATACGGATACAAGAATCCTCTATTATAATAAAGACGCTTTCGAAGAAGTGGGCTTAGATCCGGAGAAACCGCCGACCACATGGGAAGAACTAGAAGAATATGCCGCGAAGTTAGATAAGAAAGACGGCAATACATATGACCGTATCGGCTTTTATCCGCTATGGGGAATTCAATCCGATGTCTGGATGCTGAATGCTGACGGCGTTAATTATTTTGACAGCGAGGGAGAGGTCAGTATCGATACGGATGCGAATCGGGATACGCTCGACTGGCTGGTGAAGTGGCGCGAGATTTACGGCGAAAACACGATTAATGCTTATCAAGCACAGATTGATAGCCAACAAGGAAATCCTTTCTTCAACGGGAAACTTGGCATGTTCATTAATACGCCGACTTTCTACACGCAGATTCGCGACTACGCACCGGATTTGAATTTCGGAGTGGCGAAGCTTCCTGAAAGAACAGAAGGCAGCGGGCACACGAGTTGGGGCGGCGGATTTGTCGCGGAAATTCCTGAAGGTTCAAAGAACGCAGAAGAAGCCTGGGAATTCATTAAATACTTGACCGGTGCTGAAGCTCAAGAATATTGGGCAGTGAAAAACTTCGATAATGTCGCCAATATTGAAGCTGCCGAAAATGCGGCAAAGAGTGATGAAATGTCGGAAACCGATCGCATGGTGTACCAGATGGCCGTCGATAACATGGACGAGACACTGTTGACTCCGGTCCCGGTAAATGCACCCGACTTCACTAACCTCATCAATCCGGAAATAGATGCAGTACTGCTAGGGAAAAAGTCTTCAGAAGAAGGGTTAAAAGCTGCACAAGCAGCGGTAGAAAAACTAATAGAAAAAAATAAATAATTGACAACAAGATGTTGCAAGGAGGACCAAAACGTTCTCCTCGCAGCAAGGGGGGAAGCTGATTGGCTAAAAAGAAGCCTCTACATATTCGAAGAGAAGGAAGGCAAGGGTACATATTCATACTTCCTTGGATCATTGGGTTCGTCGTATTCACGGCGGGCCCACTTCTATTTTCATTTTTTGCTAGTTTCACCAATTATGACATCACTTCGCAGATGGATTTCATTGGATTCGCGAACTATGAACAATTGTTTACGGGCGACCAACTTTTTTGGACATCTCTTTATAATACATTTTACTACGTACTATTTTCAGTGCCGCTGACGACACTCGGCGCAATCTTTCTGTCAGCTCTTCTGAATCAAGATGTGCCCGGTTTACGTTTTTTCAGGACGGTATATTATTTGCCCGCGATTCTATCAGGCGTAGGCGTTTATCTGCTATGGATGCAACTACTCGAACCCGGATCTGGAATGGTCAATACCGTTTTGGCATGGTTCGGAATTGCAGGACCTAACTGGCTATTCGATCCAGCATGGACAAAACCCGCACTCATTTTCATGAAGCTATGGGGAGTGGGCGGCGGAATGCTCCTCTATTTGGCCAGCATGCAAGGCGTGTCGCAAAGTCTTTATGATGCCGCTGGAATTGACGGGGCTGGCCGATGGCAACAGTTCCGCTATATAACGATACCGATGATAACGCCGGTAATTTTCTTCGACATCATTACAAGCCTGATCGGCGGGTTTCAAATATTTCAGGAGGCATACGTCATGTCGAATGGGGAAGGCGGACCGGTCAATTCCATGCTGTTCTACAATTTATACATGTGGAAAAAAGCATTCGAAGCATTCGACATGGGTTACGCGATGGCCATGTCATGGATACTGTTTGTCATCGTCTTTATTATTACAATCATCAACTTGAAGCTAGCCCCTCGTTGGGTTCATTACGAAGGGGAGGATAACTGATGAGGAATACGAATGTGCATCACGAAAAAAAGAAATATTTGGATAGTGTCTATAATAGACGTAGAATATTTACCTTGATCAATTTCATTCTCCTTGCAGCCGGTAGTCTTCTGATCTTATCGCCGCTTTGGTGGATGCTCTCGACAGCTCTGAAAACGATGCAAGAAGTGATGACCTATCCGCCATCTTTTTTCCCTTCCGAATGGAAGTGGGATAACTTTGTCAAGACGTGGCAGGCTGCGCCGTTCGATTTATATACGGTGAATACGGTCACTATTACCGTCATTGTTGTATTCGGAAGTGTTTTGGTCAATTCATTCATTGCCTATGGATTCGCGAAAATCCCATTTAGAGGAAAGACGATTCTCTTTGGGCTTGTGCTTTCGACGATGATGATTCCTGGATTCGTGACGCTCATCCCGCAATATGTCTTGTTTGCGAAACTTCAATGGATCAATACCTATTATCCGCTCGTCGTGCCGTCCTTTTTCGGCAGCGCCTTTTTCATCTTCCTGCTGCGCCAATTTTACTTGACGATTCCGAATGAATTGATAGAAGCGGCAAAGATGGAGGGGGCAAGCCATTTTTATATATGGTGGAAAATAGGCATACCTTTAACGAAGCCGGCAATGGCGACAGTCGCTGTATTCTCTTTTAACGGAGCATGGAACGACTTCCTCGGGCCGCTCCTTTACTTGAATGATGAAAGTTTATATACACTACAACTGGGTCTACAAGTATTCAAAGGAGAGATGAATACGCAGTGGAACTATTTAATGGCCGGATCATTACTAGTCCTCCTGCCCGTCATTCTGCTATTCTTCTTTTTCCAGAAATACTTCATACAAGGGATTAATTTACAGTCGGGGAATAAATGAGTTTTAAATATAGGATGTATACTGCAATCGTTTTCATTATGGAGAATGATTCTGTATGCATCTTTTTTTGAAGCAAACGCTCACGAAGTGCGCGCAATCGGCTATGATGTCCTCGCCATATTTGGAGTCCCCCTCTAGGCCAATCGAAGTCCTTTCCATCGCACCGGGAATCTGCGAAATTCGTCACGAACTCCTCTCTAATCCAATCGAACTCACTATTAAGCTGTTTCTCAAAAAATAGCAATCATTTTCTATGGCTTTTGTAGTATAATAGAAGATGCATGATGAACGTAAAGACATAGTCTACTAGTGAGGGAATGAGAACGATTAAAATAAAATGGAAAATGATTTTGCTGCTGGTCCCGGTCGTTTTTCTTGTGATACAAATTGCAGGTAGTTTCTTTTTTTATGAGTTAGCAATCAAACGGGGAGAGAAAGAATACTTGCAGAAGAATGCAGATTTGGAAGTCTCTGCAGAAACAATGGAGTTATATGTGAAAGGGCAATGGAAAGATTGGGTAGCTAACCAAAAATTCGAGCCGATGAATTTAGTTTCCCGTGACGGTATGCAACTATCCGGATACTATTTAGGCGCTTCTATGCCGACGAATAAGCTTGTCATTTTGACGCATGGTTATTTAGGGAATGCGAAACAGATGGGACTTTTCGGTCAGTATTACCATGACGAATTAGGATTCAATATTTTCATGCCCGATGCAAGAGGACACGGCAAGAGTGATGGTGATTATTACGGGTTCGGTTGGCCAGATCGATTAGATTTGATTGATTGGACAGATATTCTAGTGAAGAAGCTTGGTCCAGACACCGAAGTCGTTTATCACGGATTATCGATGGGCGCTGCAACAGTTCTAATGGCTAGCGGGGAAGAAGAGCTGCCGCGTCAAGTCAAGGCCATCGTAGCTGACAGTCCATATGGGTCGGTTTACCAATTATTTGCCTATCAAATGGATCGCATGTTTCACCTGCCCGCATTTCCTTTATTGGATAGCACGAGTTTATTAACAAAAATTCGCGCCGGTTACTTGTTCAAGGAAGCGAGCGCATTAAAACAAGTAGAGAAAACAAATGTCCCCATCTTGTTTATTCACGGTAAAGCCGATACATTCATTCCGATGGAAATAACAGAGAATATGTATCAGCAAACCTCCAGCGATACAGAACTTTATCTAGTCGACGGAGCGAATCACGGCGAATCTTTTGCTATGCAGAAAGCCGAGTATAAAAATAAAGTCCAACATTTCCTAAGCAATTATCTCAATTTAGTTGCCGGAAAGTGAGGATGGCTGTGTGTTATTGAATTTTTAAATTCAATAGTGCACAGCTTTTTTGTTAATTAATTGCAACGTTTTGCTTGAAGTAGGAAACGTTTCCGCAAGAGTAAGTAACGTTTTTAAGAAAGTATGCAACGTTCTTCCAACCTCTCCAAATTCACACTTCACAAAAAACTCCAAAAACATGTATGATAGTATCATAGGAATGTTCATCATCAAAGGGGGAGTTCAATTGCTTAACGAGTTAGGGATTACGTCGATCAGAGTAGAGTTGCCGTTTCGCTTGAATCATGTCAATTGTTTCATGGCGGAAGGTGAAAACGGGTGGACGGTTATTGATTCGGGATTGAATAATTCATATACAACTAAATTATGGGACGAATTGCTTCAAGGGAAGAATGTCACTGACCTCTATTTAACGCATTATCATCCAGATCATTTTGGGCATTCGGGGACGCTTCAACAAAAAACTGGCGCGTGGGTATCGATGTCAAAAATCGATGCGGATGCCGGGTTCAATGCATGGACCGATGAATTTCTTGGAAGTATACATAGCCATTATAGAGCATCGGGAATTCCAGAAGAAATCGGCGCGCAGATGGTGCAGAACACCGTTGAATTCATACCGCTCGTTACGCCGCATCCGAAAGTCGACCATTATTTTATCGAAGGCGAAAAAGTTCCCATTGGCCGTTTTGAATATGAAGTCATCTTTGCGCCGGGTCATTCAGATGGCATGGTTTGTTTTTACAATGCGGAAAAAAGCACACTTCTTTCGGCCGATCATATCTTGCCGAGAATTACGCCGAATATTTCATACTGGTTCCATGGCAATGATAACCCGCTGGAATCCTATCTCACTTCATTAGAAAAAATAAAAAAACTTGATATCGACTTTGTCGTGCCTTCCCACGGTAAACCATTTCACGGAGCGAATAACCGAATTGATGAAATAAAAAAACACCATGATAACCGATTGGCTGAAACAATGAAAGCAATCGGCAATGGAGCTACGGTCTATGAGGTTTTCAATCGCCTTTTCCAATTTGAATTAACCGTACACGAAATACGTTTTGCTGTGGGCGAAACATTAGCGCATCTTGAATATTTGAGACATAAAGGAAATTGTCAAAGAGAATTGCAAAATGGAGTTTGGCATTACACGATAAAGTAAATAGTGATGATGGGCCATAGGCATTGTTTTAGCCACTGAATTTTTCCGAAACAATAGGGGGAATATAGTTAATGAAACCAGTTATCGGCATTACGACAGGTATTGAAAGCGTAAAAAAGCATCAATTGAACACTAATTATGTAACTGCAATCATACGGGCAGGAGGATTGCCGCTCATTTTACCGATTGGTATCGAAACAGACGTCAAGCAAGTAGCCCAAATGCTCGACGGATTACTACTCACTGGCGGCGGGGACATCGACCCGAATTTATTCGATGAAGAACCTCATGCGTTGCTTGGTGAAGTTACGCCAACTCGCGACACGCTTGAAATCGAACTAGTGAATGAATTTCTCCGGGTCAATAAACCGATTTTAGGCATTTGCAGGGGCCATCAAATTTTAAACGTTGCACTGGGCGGAGCGATTATTCAAGATATTCATTCGCAAAGCTCAAACACGATTTTACAACATTCGCAAAAAGCGCCGAGAAGCCATCGTTCTCATTTCGTTCAAGTCGAAAAAGAGTCCATTCTCGAATCAATAACGGAAACTCCCAAAATCAAAGTGAACTCTTTCCATCATCAAGCAGTAAAAGATGTGCCAAAACCGCTCATGATCAGCGGAACAGCTAGCGATGGAATCATAGAAGCCGTAGAAAGCACGGCGCATCACTTCGTACTCGGCGTGCAGTGGCATCCGGAAGCATTAGCGGAAAACGGGGATGCTGTATCACTTGGACTTTTCAATAAATTCATAGGAAAATGCAAAGAAGGCAGGTCCTGAAAATGGATATCATCGATTTACATTGCGACGTTCTTTTAAGACTTTACGAGACTAATGGAAAATTGAAATTCAAAGATTCGCCCGAACTCGATACGAATTATGAAAAGATGAAAAAAGGCGGTGTTCGTGTTCAAGCGTTTGCGATTTTCATCGAACCGGACATGAAATCGGACGAGAAATTCCAAGCCGCTTTAGATCAGATTCATTATTTTTACACAGATGTGCTCGCAAACAATCCGAATATGAAGCAAATTAAGGATTGGAGCGATTTTGATCAGCTGAAAACCGGAGAAATTGGCGCCTTTTTAACACTAGAAGGCGTGGACGCCATCGGCAATGACCTGCAAAAATTGAGCATTCTTTACGAATTAGGCGTTCGTTCAATCGGACTTACATGGAATAACGCGAACTTAGCTGCGGACGGGGCAGGGGAAAAACGTGGCGCTGGGCTGACCGCATTCGGAAGAGAAATCGTCCAATTCAATAACCGTCATAAAATCCTGACCGATGTCTCCCATTTATGCGAAAAAGCATTTTGGGATGTCATGGACGAAGCGACTTACCCGATTGCTAGCCACTCGAACGCAAGAGCCCTGTGCGATCATGTGCGAAATCTATCGGACGAACAGGCCAAGGCCATGTTTGATAAAAATGGACTAATCCACGTCGTTTATTGTCCTGAATTTGTGAAAGAAAAAGGGGAAGTGACGATTTCCGATCTTATTAAACATATTGATCATTTCTGTTCGTTAGGCGGGATGAAACAAATCGGATTAGGCTCCGACTTCGACGGCATCGATGCCAAAATCATCAATCTGGAAGATGCCTCCATGCACCCCAATTTGATAAACGAACTTCTAAAACATTATAGCGAAGACGAAGTAAAAGGATTTGCCTATCACAACTTCCTAGACCATCGTCCGAAATGAAAAAACTGCGGGAGCAATCAGTAAAATGATTTCTCCCGCAGTTTTAATTTATAAATGGCCTTTTCCCTCTCTTGAATAAACCCTCTCCTACAAGGGAATAATAACCCCATAACTAGTTGCAAGAGGAGGCATTCCAATCGAAGCGCTCAAAACAAAATTAGATGGAATTGAGGATGCCGTATTTAAGGATATATATGTCGATAAAGAACGAATCACACTGATTTATTTCAGTTCGCTAATTGACAATAAAGTACTGCACCAGACAGTCATCGCGCCTTTATTGCAATCAAAAGCAAATGTATTGCAGACAGCTGAAGTTATTGAAGCAAGCGATCTTGCAAACATTATTTCCTCAGTTACAGAAGGGAACACAATTTTATATTTTCACATAGAAGACCTTTACTTAAGTATAAAAACATTTAGCGCGCCAACTGCTGCAATAGCTGAAACTGATACCGAGTCTAGCGTCATTGGACCGCAAAATGCATTAACTGAATCACTTGAAACAAATTTATCACTATTAAAGAGAAGAATTCAAAACCCCAATTTAAAAATCAAAAATTTCGTTGTCGGGCCTGAAACCAATACGAAAGTTTCTGTTTTATATATGGAAAACATTGTAAATGAAGAAAATCTGGACATAGTCATTAAAAAAATTGAAAAAATAGATCATCCCGGTTTTAACGATATTTCTATTTTGCAGCAGTTACTGGATGAACATCCGTTTTCCCCGTTTCCGCAATACCATGAAACGGTAAGACCGGATATCGCAGTGTCAGGCCTATTGGACGGGCGTATTGTCGTTGCAATGGAGAATAGTAATGGAATCATAATTTGTCCAATTTCATTTTTCGAGTTATTTATTTCGCCAGAGGATTATTACAATCGGTGGACAACGGCATCACTTCTTCGTTCTCTTCGTTTTTTTGGATTTTTCTTGACGATCATATTAACGCCGACATATATTTCAGTTTTGACTTATCACCCTGAAATGTTGCCGTTCGATGTCCTGCTGAATCTCCAGGAATCGCGAGGAAAGGTTCCATTTTCACCATTTATGGAAGTATTATTCATGGAACTTGTTATTGAGATATTAAGAGAAGCCGGTTCGCGAATGCCGACAAAGATTGGGCAAACGATTGGTATTGTTGGCGGTATCGTTATTGGAACCGCCGCGGTTGAAGCGAGTCTCGTTAGTAATACGCTAATCGTTATCGTCGCTGTTTCGGCGCTTTTATCCTTTTTGCCTCCAAACTTTATCATGAGTAACACGAGTCGCTTCGTTCGGTACTTTTTCATATTCTCAGCAGGCTTGTTCGGGCTTTATGGCCAAATGCTTGCATTCGCATGGCTGTTTCACCATTTACTGAGCCTAACTTCATTAAACACGCCTTACATGACACCTTTAATACCAAGAAAATGGACAGACCTTTTTGACTCGGTTGTTCGAATGCCGACCAAATTTTTAAAATATAAACCTGGAATTGCAAGAGCGCAAACTAAAAAAAGACCTCCTGTAGACAAGGAGGAATGAATGATGGATGACAATAAATTAAAAGTATTAAATCGCTATCATGTCGTATTTCTCATTCAAAATGTAATCATAGGAACCACGGTTTTATCGCTGCCACATCGATTAAGTTCCATGGGCTATAGCCAATGGTGGATGCCTTTGTTATTTGGCGTTGTCGCAAACCTGTTACTCATACCGATGATTTGGCTCGGACTAAAATATCGAAATGATACTTTATTCGTCATCCATGAAAAGCTTTTCGGTAAATGGGCAGGAAAAACGATCAATGCAATTCTTCTTATCTATTTCATCGTTGTGTTATCTGCTGTATCTTCAAGCTTTTTACAATTAATTCAAGTCGTCGCGCTTGTAGATCGAGAAATTACAGCTCCCTTGATTATTTTATTATTGATGACGATTTATATCGTTCACGGCGGGATTAAATCAATCGCAAGGTTTTGTATCATGAGTTTTTTCATGACGTTAGGGCTTCTTTACTTTTTGAATTGGGGTATTGCCGATGGCGATATCCGTCATACGATGCCGATTTTCAATTTCACGGCTAAACAATTTTTCACTGCTTCGAAAAAAGGGTTAATGGCCATCGGCGGCTTTGAATTAATCTCATTTTATTTTCCGTATATTATCAACCAGAAAAAAGCTTTAAAACACGCATCCTTTGGATTATGGTTAAGCATATTATTCATCTTTTTTTTCACGTTTGTAAGTGTTATGTTTTTTTCGGAATGGCAACTTAAGAATGTATTGTACCCGGT
This sequence comes from Sporosarcina jiandibaonis, assembly GCF_013184495.1. Taxonomy (GTDB): domain Bacteria; phylum Bacillota; class Bacilli; order Bacillales_A; family Planococcaceae; genus Sporosarcina; species Sporosarcina jiandibaonis. The sequence goes on from NZ_JAAOIY010000005.1 coordinate 83,825, forward strand.
TTTAAATTTATTTAAAGAAGGTCAGCTATCTTATCTTGAAAGACTCGACGTGCTAGGCATAACGATGTGGGTATTTCTAATTTTATCAACAACTGCCGCCTATTTGTGGGCGGCAAAGAAGGGAATAGACTCCATTCGTTCCTCACCGAAAAAGACGCACTTATATTTTGTGGCCGTGTTTGTCTTCATACTGGTTAAATTTCCGTATATGGAAGCATTTCAGAGGATCTTGTTTGAACGCGTATTTTATTTGATGTACGCATTATTTCTTTGGCCCATACTGTTGTGTTTAATCCACATGATTAAACCAAAAAAGAACGAGGGATTGGAATGAAGAAACTTATTTTGCTATTTTTCATTGTGGGGATTACTTTGACAGCTGGATGTACTGAAACTGGACAACGCACGTCCGTAGAAGAATTGTCGCTCGTCAGTAGTATCGGATTTGACTTAGTGAATGATAAAGAAATGAGGATGACAGTCGGGATTCCTCAACCTGCGGGGGAATCCCCAGAACTTACCGAGTCTTATTCGGTCAACACGGAAATGGTATCAGAAGGACTTGTTAAGCTATCTTCAAAAACAGATAAAATGATTGTTATAAATCAACTGCGTACGCTCTTATTCAGCGAAGAGTTCGCGAAAAATGGAAAAGTAACTGAAATAATCGAGCATTTTTATCGGAATCCCACAGTAGGCAACAAAGTTCGCATCGTCATTGTCAAAGATAAGGTTGAGGATGTTCTGAAAGCAGATTATCCGGAAAACCAACATATGGATGCATATTTGAATGAATTGTTCGAGCCGAAGCTTCATACTTCATTTAGCCCGTTTACATCGATACATGATTATATGAATACCCAAACGGATCCGGTTTATCATACGATGGTTCCATATTTAGAGAAGAAGGAAGGTTCGCTCGAAGTTACAAAGGTTGCTTTATTTGATAGTGAAAAATTGGTGGATACAATCTCAACTGAACAATCGTTATTAATACAGGCGTTGGTGGGACTTAAAAAGCTGTCGCCAATCGACATTAAATTCAAAGACAATGAAACGGATAAACATCTTTTCTTAGAGCAAATAGAGAGCGATGTTAATATAAAGGGAAATAAGAATATTGATTTCCCGAAATTAAATATTGACCTTAAAATAAGAGCCGTGCTAGTTGAATATAAAGGGAATCGGGATTTGAGCAAGGTAGACGAGTATGAGAAGTTAGAAAAAGAAATTAACAAACACCTTGAAAGAGAGATTAAGGAAATTCTTGAAAAGCTTCAAAAGTTGGAATTGGACCCGGCAGGCCTAAGTGAATATTTCAGAATGCAGCATAAAGGAAAGTGGACAGAAGATTTGACTAAGAAAGTAATCGCGTCGTTAGATTATAAAGTTAAAGTGGAAATGAAAGTTTTGAATACGGGAACGTTGCGGTGAAAGAGGTGTGAATTAATTAGGGGACGTTGGATCCGGATATCCGTATGTTTGGCGCGGATATCCGCCATTTGGAGCAACATATCCGCACCTATTCCGCTAGTGTCGCAGCCCTTGCACGCCAATCCACTATTCAACAAGGTTCTCCAAATACCCATAACCTTCTCGTTCCATATCGTCCAACGGAACAAACAAAATAGACGCGCTGTTAATGCAGTATCTTTTTCCACCCCGGTCAGCCGGGCCATCGTCAAATACATGCCCTAAATGAATATCGCCAACACGGCTTCGGACTTCGGTTCGGACCATATTAAAACTCGTGTCGACCGTATACGTAACGACATTTGGGTCAATGGGTTTTGTAAAACTTGGCCACCCGCAGTAAGAATCATATTTATCGGTACTCGAAAACAAGGGTTCACCCGTGACAATGTCCACATAAATTCCAGGGTCATACAAATCCCAATATTCATTTGAATAAGCAGTTTCGGTATCATCGAGAACAGCAACGTTATATTGCTCAACCGTTAATTTCTTTTTAATTTCAACATCACTCGGTCGTGAATATAGAGACGGATCCACTAGCGATTCAAAATCATCCAAAATACTCATATCGATATGGCAGTAGGCAGTAGGATTTTTCACTAAAAAGTCTTGATGGTATTCTTCCGCTAAGAAATAATTCGTTAATGGCAATACTTCCGTAACGATTGCTTTATCGTATTTTTTCCGCTCAGCCTTCAATAATTCATCAATCACATAGGCATCTTTTTCATTGACATAATAAATGCCGGTACGGTATTGAATGCCGATATCATTGCCTTGTTGATTTAAAGTAGTCGGATCGATTGCTTTGAAATAATACTCGATAAGCGTGGACAGCTCTACTTCCTCCGAATCATACTGGACTTCAACCGCTTCAACAAATCCCATTTCACCACTAATGACTTCTTCATAGGTGGGGTTTTCGCCCGAGCCATTGGCGAAGCCGGACGTCACATCATGAACGCCGGGCATTTTGGAAAAGAATTCTTCTACTCCCCAAAAGCAACCTCCAGCGAAATAAATGACTTCGAGTTCGATCTCGGCTTTGATCTCAGAAGTGGTCGATTCAAGGGGTTTTGTTTTCGTATCGACCTCTTCAACCGTTGTTGTCTGTCCTGCACATGCTGAAATGACAAGTAGTAAGCTGAAAAATAAGATACCGAAAAGTACTTTTTTCATGGCTATTCTCCTATCTTAGTCGTTTCATGATTTTCGAAATCTCTTTGTTGTAAGTATGTCCGGCAATCGTTTCCTCGAGTTCCCCGAACCGGCTAATAATATAAGAAGTCGGATAAGCAATCACACCGAATTCTTTTGCCCAAACGCCGTCTTCATCTAGCAGGACAGTAATGTTTTTGTATGGTAGCGTTTCATACCATTCTTTGAACTTTTCGGACGACATTTCGCCTTTATAATTAGGATTTACAATACTAATCACTTGAAAGTCGGTTTCATTCGCCGATAATGTATTTAGCTCCTCAAGACCTGCCAAACAGATTGAACACCAGGAAGCCCAGTACTTAACGTAAACTTTTTGCCCAGAATCCTCCAGCGCAACCGTATTCCCATCTAAATCCTCTAGTACAAACATCGGGGCTAAATCGTCTTCATTTATCATAATGACATCATTTCCGTACGGTGTGCCGCAACTCGAAATAAGGAGAATAAAAATCAAAGAAACTATCAATCGCATACTCTTCCGCTTCATTATTAACCCCCTACTGATTAATAGTTCTGATAATTCTATACTATCATAAATAACTCCGCACTATAAGTATATGTGCATATAAAAAAGAAGACCCGTAGGCCTCCTTTAAATTAATCGCGTTTGAAGCGACTCGTTTTTTTCGATTTCAATCGTTGCATTTGTTTTTGGATATCGCGCTTCATGTCGCTAGTCTTCTTTTCATCTAATTGAAGTGAAATAACTGCGTTTCCTTGAATTTCAACGAGTAACCAAGAGCCTTCGCTGCTTCCGGCAGGGAGCGAAGAAGTCGGGACATGGAATTCTTTTTGTAAACTTTCAACGAGAATGAGCGCCTGATTATTATCTGTAAATCGGTCAAGATAAGCTGAATACATCTTTTATCCTCCTATACAGGCAATGCCTTGTTCTTTAATATCTTTCAACCGAGCTGGTCCAATCCCATTAATTTTAACGAGTTCATCGACTGAATGATAAGGACGCATTTTGATTAATTCAAATGCTGTTGCTGGACCAATATGTTTGATTCGCTGTACATCTTTTTCACTTGCCTTATTGATATCTACACAAGACCCATTTGAAGAAGAACGGGGAAGGGTGCCTTGTTCGTGTGTTTTAACGTTGAATGTTATCCCATCCGTTTCAACGATAATCGTCCCATGAATATCTGTTCCGTAAAGAAGGATTTCACTTGAATTGATTCGGTCAGTTACTTCTGAATCCGGAAATCCATATGAATTTCCTGCCCCAGCAGAATAAATCGCAATTTCTGGGTCGACAGCTTTTAAAAATTCTTCAGTCGTTGATGTATTTGAACCATGGTGACCAACATGTAAAATATCAGCTTGTAGATTTGCCTCACTAGATAACATTTCACGCTCAGCTTTTTCTTCGCCGTCGCCAGTAAAGAGAAAAGCGATGTCACCATATTGCATCCGCATTGCCAGTGAGTTGTTATTGGTATTGGCTGTCATCGATTTGGGATGGAGAACTTCGATTTGAAGAGGTCCTATGTCAAATAGATCGCCAACCTTAGGTTCGTAATAATCAACATCATTCTTTTCGATGGCATCTAATGATTTTGCAAATACTTGCGAGTTCGCAATTTCTCCATTCATCCATACTTCAGTCACGTTAAATGCATCGATGATTTTATCTAATTGACCGATGTGATCCGCGTGAGGATGAGTGATTGCAATGATGTCGATATCGCGAATGTTTTCAGCCTGAAGATAAGTGACCACATCTGTCGCATTCCAATCGCCCGTGTCGATAAGAATCGTGAAATCTACATTTTTCTCACTAAATTGAAGTAATGTTGCATCCGCTTGACCGACATCTATGTAATGGACTCGCATCTTTGCGGAGATAGCTTTTTCTTGTGATATTTCGTCGGCATCTATCTCTTCGTCATTTATGTTGGATACGGGTTGAATCAGTTCATTTGAGCAACCAGAAATAACAAATAGAACAATGAGCAAGTAAAGATAGGCGGCCAAATTTTTAAGCATATTTGCCCTCCTGATAAATTTTCTACTGATTGTAATTGTAACAGATGTAAAAATGAAAAGTGAATGAAAAAAGCAGAGGTTCAGTTAGATAATCATTCTATAGCCGACACAAATATACGGTATCCGCATAATAATAAAGGGATAAGGCGGTTTGAAAGTGATACTTTTTTGAAGCGCCGATGTTAAAAGACTATATTAAAATTTCTAATCTATTTTGGATTGATTTTTTTGTGAAGAGAGTGAGTTAGAACATGGAGACAATCGTATTTATTGAAACAGCAAAGTCAGGATCGAGTAGGGAGGCAATAAAAGCTGCCGAAAGGTTAGGTTTTCTCACAGTATTGTTAACTGAGAGAACTAGCTTTATGAAGCAGCGAAAAGAATTTTCAGAAATTACACAAATGATTCTTGTCAGAGAAATGACAGAGCAACATATCCGGTACGAGATAGGTCAGCTTAAAAAGCAAGGGAAATTGATAAAGGCTATCGTCAGCTTTGTGGATCCATTTGTATCGATAGCTGCACAGCTTATGAATGAAATTTGTAAATCGAAAATTTCTGTTGATTCATTAAAGAAAATGGAAGATAAAACAATGACGAGAAAAGCTTTGAAAAAAAATCAAACGACGCCGAAGTTTAAAATATTTCGGCCGACAGATGATTTGAAGCATTTTATTAATAAAAAACATAGTTTTCCGCTAATAATAAAATCATCCATTTCAAAAGCATCTAAGGATGTCTATCTAGTAGGAAATAGACTTGAGTTGGAAAAGACAATGAAGAAAATATTAAAGCTCTATCCAAATCAAAAAATTGTACTCGAGGAATATTTAGATGGGCCGCAATATTTAGTTGAGGTACTCGTGGATAATGGGAATACAAATATTGTTGCAGTTTTCAAACAAGAGATTACTAGAGAAAGAAAGTTTATAGTAACCGGTTATGAAATACAGTTAAATCTTGAAGGGGAGCTATACGAAAAGCTCATTAATACGGTTAAATCGATAATAAAAGATTTAGGGGTAACGAATGCTGCGAGTCATCTTGAAGTTAGATATGTAAATGGGATTTGGAAGTTAGTAGAGATTAATCCAAGGATATCCGGCGGTGCAATGAATAGAATGATCGAGGAAGCATATGGAATTAATCTAGTGGAAGAAACGATTAAATTGTATCTTGGCTATGAACCTGATTTGAGAAAAAAACACGAAAAACATATTTATACGCATTATATAATAATCGGCTCTTATGGGTATCTTTTAAAGGTTACAGGTAGAAATACGGCTATCAAGCAATCTGGAGTTAGAGAAGTTTATGTAAAGCCTCGTAAAGGATCAATGCTAACACCCCCGCTGTCAATGGGGAATCGTTATGGATATGTTATTGCGTCCGGGGATACCTCCGAAGAAGCAAAGGCAAATGCAATAAATGCCGCTAGTAAAATAAAATTCTATTTGGAACCTATTTAGGGGTGAAGTGAAATGGTTATTGTTGGTATGCTACATTATAGAAAACATCCACGAAAAGTTAAAAAAGCTTATACTTGCGCTGCTGTCGCTAAAATGGAGGGGATTGAATTTTATTACTTCTCACCAAATAGCGTCAGATTCGAAGAGAAAATTATTTATGGCTATGTATTTGAAAATGGAAATTGGATTCAAAAAGAGATGGCTTTTCCTGATGTCATTTATAATGCTTCAGGAATGAAAACAGCTGCTCAGAAAAAACTTTATCATCAGCTTAAAAAGATAATACCTTTCACCAGTCACCCAATCGGCAACAAGATGAAAGTATATAGAAAGATTAAAGAAATACCCGAATTTGCTCATTACTTAATTCCATCTGAAAATATAAAAGAGCCGCAAGCAGTCTTTGAAGCATTAGATGAATTCAATAAAGTTATTGTAAAGCCTTTATCAGGAAGTCAGGGAAGAGGAGTAATGTATATTGAAAAGAACGGGGATAAGTTTGATCTTGTAGAAGGTTCCGAGTCTAGTCTAGTTGACGTAACCGAACTTCATTCGAAAATTAAATCTGTTATAGAGGAAAGGGCTTTTTTAGTTCAGCCTTATATATCGAGCAGGACTAAGGATGGACTTCCGTTTGATTTTCGAATTCATGTCCAAAAAAATGGTTCAGGGGAATGGGTGATTACGTTAATTTATCCGCGTATTGGTTCAGATCATGGGATTATTAGTAACGTTAGCTCCGGGGGGTATATTGGGAAGCTCGAAAGTTTTTTGGATAGAGAATACGGTTCCGAAGGCTACGATATGAAAAAAATCCTAGAACATTTCGCTATTCGTTTTTCGAGAAAGTTTGATAATACTTATAAAAGCCAACTAGATGAACTGGGGATAGATATTGGAATTGACGAAAATAAAAAGCCCTGGATTTATGAAGTGAATTGGAGACCGGGATCTGTTTATCGAGGGCTAGATGCTGCAATGAATACAATTCCATACGCTGCCTATCTTGGTATACAAAATAAAAAAGGGAGGTAAAATTAAATCATTCAAAAACCCACTCCATTCTGTACTTTTCGTAATATAATAGTACAAGATATCGAATTATATCAATTCATAGAGGGAGGGGGACGAATTAAAGTGAATAAAAATAATAGTATTTGTTTTGAAATGAAAGTATTGCTTAAGGAACAAAAAATATTATCAGGTAGGGATATGGAATTTCAATTTATATGCATGTCGAAAGAAAAAGATACCATTCCTTTTATGCTTTTTCAAAATGATTTAAATAAACCGTTCATGGTTAACTATAAAGGAATGGCAACTCCGTATTTTCGATTGGAAAAAATTGAAGAAGAAATATGCTGTGCAGTATTATCGCTACTAATAGCTGTAGATATGGACGGAAGTCCGGTTGATCCTGATGATGATTTTTACGCCCTCCGGAAAACTAAAAGCTGTGTTATTGTTGATTTAAATTGCTTCTGTGTAATTAATCCGCTAGATCCAGAGTTAGTAAACCGACCACTCCCTGTTATTGAACCGAAAAAATAGTGATTCTTTTGCCGTTAGACAGCTCACATACTAACAATTAGACTGTTGAAACCACAAGCTATTTTCTAAAAAATAGTTTGTGGATTTTTGTTTTTATTCAGACTCGCCGTTTTCTTTCTCTTTTGGAAATCCGGCCAGGTATTTCGCATAATACAAACGTGAGTCTTTGATTTTGAGAACTGTGTCATAGTCCCTGACATATGAAAAAATATTGTCGTTTGGTGAACGGTTGTTTAGTTCGATTATCCAAATATGGCGATTGCAGTCAATACCTATGTCAACCCCATACTTATATATGTTTTCATATTTATCAAGTTCTTCGGCAGCCTTAATGGCAATTGCAGACATTTTCCGGTAGTAATTTAACATTTCTTCTTCAGAAAAATTAAAAGCTGATAATAGTAAGTCTTTTCCATTCACCACTTTTCCGCCACTCGAACGATTGCTGACGACACTTCCTTCAACGCCTATCCTGCCAACCATTCCCGCGTTCTCCCAATGTCCGCTTTGGTCTTTTATAAGAACAATTCGAAAATCAATAAGGTGATTTTTATTGATTTCCAAGTCTATTTCTTGTTGTAAAATATACCTCTTGCTTTTGAACATTGATTTCGCGTAATTTAGCAGTTCGTTTTCATTCGAAAAGAAGATTGTCTTATTTTCATTCTTCATTCGATAGTTAACGGAGTATTGATCACCTTTTACCATAAACTTTGCGATATTGACCCCCTTTTGCCCTGATAATGGTTTTACGTAAATTGTGCCTAAGTTATTGAGAAGATTTATGAGATCTTCAGGTTTATTATATAAAACTGTTTTAGGTAAATGCGGCAGCAATTTTTTATTTGAACTAAGCAATTGATACATTTGCCACTTATTAAAAGAGCCAGAGTTAAAAAAACGATGCCCATAAATAGTCTTTAAATAATTTGTCCTTTCAGCGGATAACTTCATTCGTTTAACAATCACAGCTGGGTAAGGAAAGGTACGGTTTTCCCATTTCTTTGAACTTGGGTTGTAAATGAACCCGTTTATCGTCTGGTTTTCTAGGTTCATGCCTTCCCAAGAAAACGCTACAACAACCCCATGTATCGAGGGGTATTGTTTAATGATTCGATTTAATTTTTTACCTTTCTTATTAATAACAGAAAGTGGGTTATTCATTAAAATACCAATAAAAGGCCCAATAATGAACCTTTCATTTTGAAATGATATTTTGTAATCAACTCCTAAAGGAAGTTGCAGGCTTTCTATAATATTATTAGATAACCCTATTTCGGTCTCTTTTACAGTATTTGAAAATTTGCACGTAACTTCCATTTCCTGAAGCCCAAAGTGAATAGTGGTTGCTAGTTTAGTTTCGCTTATTAATTTTCTTTGATTAGGATGGAGCATAATGCAATGACTATTGTTATTGATAGAAACTAGCTTAAATACAGTACTCAATCGATCAACCCCCAATATAGTTAAGAACACCTCTTATGCATATTATGTTTAAAAGAAGAATTGGTATGAGCGAATTCTCTTAGTTTTAATAATACTCACGGATTGGGGAAGGGGTTCTATATCTTTAGACTAATTAACTGTAATAAAAACACCACTAGTGTTGCATAAATCCCGGATTGAATTTTCAGTCATGAACTCAATATTATTTTTTAAAAAAGTTAAACATCCGATAGAGGTAGTTCCGTCCATTTGGCGATTTTATACAAATAAGCAAGAGAGACGATTAATGACTGGTCCTTAAGGGACTACAGCTTTCTTAAATCGGCGTAACCAATGCCGAGCTTCCTTTTAAAGTGTAGCCTTTAACCAACGTGTGATATGGAGGAGCGACTTTTCACTTTTTGTTTCGGATTTAAGATTATTGAACCAAAACTGTCAAACGGTAAGTGATTAATGCAAGGTAGATCTGATTCTTTACGGCATTTTCACTCATCCCGTAAAAGTGTTTGATTATCACATGTGTCGGTATACAAAAAAGAAACCATCATCGCTAAAAGAATCAAAACGTTTATAATCCACATTGCTTCTAGCTAATTCGTCCATGAGTTCTATAAAACGTCGAATACACTAAGCTGAAGGGCGTAAACGAATTTATGAAAAGTAGGTTGGCTTTTGTGATAAAGAAAAAAATGAGGGTGAGGAATGAAGAAAACAACTAAGTTAAAGGAAATACTACATTCCCCAAAAACTGAGTTTTTAATGGAAGCTCATAATGGTCTTTCTGCAAAGATTGTGGAAGAGGCGGGTTTTAAAGGGATATGGGCAAGTGGGTTATCGATGTCTGCTTCCCTAGGCGTTAGAGATAACAATGAGGCTTCTTGGACACAAGTCGTAGATATTCTTGAATTTATGAGTGATTCAACGAGAATCCCTATCCTGGTTGATGGGGATACAGGATATGGAAATTTTAACAATGCAAGAAAATTAGTGAAAAAACTTGAGATTATAGGGCTTGCAGGGGTGTGTATTGAAGATAAACTCTTTCCCAAAACAAACTCTTTCATTAATGGAAAAGCTCAACCACTGGCATCTATTGAAGAGTTTTGTGGGAAACTAAAGGCCATGAAAGACACACAAATAGATCCGGATTTTATGGTAGTAGCTAGAGTAGAGGCTTTTATTGCTGGGTGGGGATTAAAAGAAGCACTTAAACGTGCGGAGGCCTATCGGCAGGCGGGTGCTGATGCCGTTCTTGTGCATAGTAAAGAGTCCCATGTGAACGAGATAAAAGCATTCATGAAGGAATGGAATAATCGACATCCCGTTGTCATTGTTCCGACAAAATATTATTTGACCCCTACTGTTGAATTCGAAAAGATGGGCATTAGCACTGTCATTTGGGCCAATCATAATTTAAGAGCTTCCGTTACAGCAATGCAGGCAATTTCAAAGCAAATACTGAAAGAGCAAAGTCTAATACAAGTGGAAAAGTCGATCGCAAGTGTAGATGAAATTTTTAGACTCCAAAATGCCGAGGAACTTCAACTAGCAGAAAAAAAGTATTTACCGAAAAATCATACGGAACAAGGAACGGAATGATGCTATGTTAAACACAAATCGATTTGGTGATGAATTAAAACGACTAGGTTTTAACTTTTATAGCGGCGTCCCTTGTTCATTTTTAAAAAACCTTATTAACTATTCTATTAACGAATGTGAATACATTGCTGCAACAAATGAAGGAGATGCTGTTGCGATTGCTTCGGGGGCTTGTATAGGGGGACGGAAACCCGTTGTGTTAATGCAAAATTCTGGTCTCACCAATGCGGTTTCGCCATTAACCTCCTTAAATTACACATTTAAAATTCCTGTACTGGGGTTTGTTAGTATACGAGGGGAACTCGGTTTAAAGGATGAGCCACAGCATGAATTGATGGGGCAGATTACGACTCGCATGTTGGATCTCATGGATATTAAATGGCAGTACTTATCTCTAGATGATGAGGAAGCGAAGTTGCAAGTAGCAGAAGCAAATAAGTGGATTGAAAAAAATCACTCATTCTTCTTCGTCGTAAAAAAAGGAACGTTTGACGATGTGAAATTAGATGGAGAACGACAGTCAAATAGCAAAAAAATACGAAAAGCTGAAAAAAAAGTTATCGATGAATTGCCAAGTCGATTTGCTTCATTGCAAGTCATTAATAAGTTGAAAAATGAGCAAACAGTACAATTAGGGACAACTGGAAAAGCAGGTCGTGAGCTATATGAAGTAGAGGACTGTGCGAACAATCTTTATGTGGTGGGATCGATGGGGTGCATCAGTTCACTTGGATTAGGCTTAGCTACGATTCGAAAAGAGCTAAATGTCGTTGTGATTGATGGAGATGGTTCACTTCTTATGCGAATGGGATGCTTAGCAACAAATGGGACCTATCAACCCGAAAACATGCTGCACATCTTGCTAGATAATCAATCCTACGATTCAACTGGTGGACAAAGTACAGTTTCAAATAATGTGAATTTTGTTGATATCGCAGGTGCGTGTGGTTACGAAAAATCATTTTATATTCATAACTTGGAAGAACTCGAAGCGAGAATTATAGAATGGAAAAAAACAAAAGGACTGACCTTTTTGTATTTGAAAATTTCAAAAGGATCTATTGAAAACGTAGGTCGACCGAAAATCTCCCCCTGTGAGGTGAAAAGGCGTTTTCAAAGATTTTTAAATAAGTAGGGAGGACCATATGAAAAAAGTAAAAAGAAATATTTTGTTGAATCCCGGGCCAGCTACAACAACGGATACCGTAAAATACGCACAAGTTGTTCCTGATATTTGTCCACGTGAGGATGATTTCTGTGATGTCATGCAATCAGTCGTGTCCGACCTAACGAACTTGGTGGCGGACACGCAGGAATATACGACTATCCTCTTTGGTGGTTCAGGTACTGCATCGGTGGAGGCAATTTTAAGCTCAGTGATGAATGATGGGCTGATTGTCATCATTAATAACGGTGCCTATGGGAAAAGAATGTGTGAAATAGCAGATGCTTATCAATACGATTGGGTTGAGTTTAAAAGTCTCTCTTATCAACCACTGCAATTAGACTTGTTATCAGATTTTATCCGAAAACTTCCGAGAAAAGTGGCGTACTTAGCTGTTGTGCATCATGAAACAACAACGGGATTAGTAAATGATGTCGAATCGATTGGGGCGATGTGCAAGGAAAATGAAATTGAACTGATGGTCGATGCAATGAGTTCATTTGGAGCTATTCCAATCGATATGCAACGCATGAATATTAGTTATTTAGCAGCTAGTTCAAATAAAAATCTCCAAGGAATAGCGGGCGTTTCTTTTGTCGTAGCAAATAAATGTAAGTTAGAAAATGAAAAATCAAAAAATACTCCCAATTACTACTTAAATCTACATGCTCAATATAAATATTTCTACGAAACGGGTCAGATGCGGTTCACACCTCCTGTACAAACTATTTATGCACTCCAACAAGCCATACAAGAACTGAAAATAGAAGGCATTAAAGAAAGATATGAACGGTATTCCGAACTGTGGGATACGTTAATCGAAGGGATCACCCGGCTTGGTTTAAAACACTTGGTTCAAGTCCAACATCACTCAAAACTAATCACTGCAATTGTGGAGCCAACTGCTGAGACCTATGATTTCAAGAGTATGCACGATTATTTATATGCTCATGGCGTAACCATCTATCCTGGAAAACCTGACCGATTAAATACTTTTAGAATTGCTAATATCGGTGATCTTACGAAGAATGATATGAAGCACTTTTTAAACTTATTGGAAACGTATTTTAAAAGTATTGGGATTCATCCAACGAAAGGCGGTGTTGATCATGAGGAATCTGGATATGGGTAAATGGCGAAAACATACACTCATGTGTGGGAATAAAAAGCTGGAAACATATGTACCGGATGCAATAGAATTTTCCAAAAGAAACTTATGGAATTTTATCGATAGGTATTCTGAAGTTATCGTAAAGCCCACTTATGGGAGTAGAGGAAGGAACATCTACAAACTTTCATCATTAGGTAAGGGGAAATACGAAATTCATTATAAAAATCAGAAGCAACCATTCATAGATAGAGACACAGCCTTCGCTTATCTAGAACAAAAAATTGGTTCCCGATCTTTTATTATTCAACAGTATATCCCCCTTGCAAAAATAGAACAGTCCCTTTTTGATATACGTGTTATGACGCAGAGAGTTAATCTTACAAGTCCTTGGGCCGTAACTGGAAAGGTAGCAAAAGTAGCCGGGAGCGGTTTTATCGTGACGAATAATCGTATGAGTAATGGATCCGTACTTCCGGTCGAAAAAGCAATTCGAGGGGCTCATCCGAGTATTTCAAGTGAAAAAAATACATCATTACTGAAAGATATTGATCGAATCGCTTTACTGGCTACGGAAAGTTTAACGCGCTATTACAAAGAGCAGCGAGTGTATGGCTTTGATATGGCGATAGATACCCAAGGGGATATTTGGATTATTGAAGTGAATTTACGTCCTTTAATCTCTCATTTTCGGAAATTACAAGACCAATCGATGTATCGGACGATAAGGTACAAATACAAGTATGAGAGATAGTTAATGGTGACAATCACCTAAGTAATTCAAACACAACTCTGAAAACAGTGAGCATCTACTTTGCAAGTTCAATTGAAAAAATCCAATTTATCCGCATTACTAAGAGAGTTTGGATTTTTTTTGTAATAATATTCCTCAGGGTTTTATACTTTCCATCACTAGTGTTGCATAAACGAGGACTGAATTTTCAGTCATTATTTTCACGAAAAAGGTAAACGCCTGAATAGAGGTAGTGCTGTTATAATATTTGATTTGAACAGGAACTACCTGTACAAACCATTATAAAGGACTTTTTGTTTTGGATTCATTTAATTATTGCGTATACATTACTTCGAAGCTAGTGTAAAAATGTATTGTTGATTTTAGATAATTGTCCAAGTAAAAAACCGAAATATGAATACTCTAAGTATAAAGAACCGTGAAGGATTCTTAATGAAGAAGTAAGGAAGATGTGAAAATGAATATTCAATGGATGGAATCCATAAAGGAAAACCAAATTGCTTTACCTGAATCGTTGATTGATAGCCTACCGAAAGCCGATGTAATAACAATACATTATGGTTCAAATGAAATAGAACTTAGCGTGATTAAAGATGTCGAGCTACAAAAAGAAACAATCGGATTACCGATGAACTTAAGTAGCTCATATACAATTCCAACCGATTTATCGTATGAATGTCTATTAATAGATGGTCAGATTTATATCGGACCGGTTATTGCTTATATCGTTACAAGGAGTTTGGAAAACTATAAACACGAAAATCTTTCACTCTTTTTACCTAGATTTAAAGAGTATGAAGATCTGAAAGGATTAATTTTTATTTGCACGAAAGAGTCTATTGATTTGGAAAAATCCCGTATAACCGGTTATTATTATTCACCCAATAAAACCAATGACGACGGTCGATGGGTATACGGCGAATTTCCATTACCAGATGCAATCTTTAATCGCTCGTTTCTTAAAAAGGGTAAAATTTCAATACTGCAAGAAAAACTTGGTGATGTTATTTTCAATACATCTTATCTAAACTTAGATAAATGGCGAATTTGGAAATACCTTTCGAAAAAGAAAAAAATTAGAAGGCATTTGCCATATACAGAAAAATACTCCGGTGTTAATCAATTGATGAGTTTTTTAGACAAGTACGATGCACTTTATATCAAAGCTCGAAGAAATTCACGTGGAAGAGGGATTTATCACTTATGTAAGACGGATAGCGGTTTTATCGTAAGGGATCACAAGCAACGACATACGCTGCTGACAAATAAAAAGCAATTAAAAACATTTTTTGATAGCAAGATTGTGCAAGCGTCAATTGTGCAGCAGCCCGTTCCATATAAATTTGGGAATCGAGTGCTCGATTTCAGAGTTTATCTCCAAAAGAACGAAAAAAGAGAGTGGACTTTCCAAGGGTTTACAACAAGAGTTTCCAAGGAAGGCGGTATAGTAACGAATACAATTGGAAGAGATGATTTGTTACGGGGGGAAGAAGCCCTCTCTACCATCTATCAATTAGATGAAGAAACAACATTGAGAATTCAAAACGAAATGGTTGAGCTTGCAAAGTCAGCTGTTCAAGTTTATGAGGAACAAGGAATGCATATTGCAGATATGGCCGCCGATATAATTTTGGATGATAATCTCCATTTATGGCTACTTGAGTTGCAATTGAACTACGCGGCGGAGAAAAAAGCGCATGAAATACCTCCTGAAATCTTCAATAGGATCATGATCACCCCATTTAAATATGCTAAAGCAATTACTCGATTTGGAAAGTCTTGATTTTGTTTTGCGAAAAAATAAACTAGAAAGTGTGAAGAAATGGAGATTTTATGGCTATCAAGGGATACAAATAATCATGTTTATATTTCTAATGATTTTGCAGACAGTTCTTCAATTAAGGAGAAGATGGAATTACAATTTGGTGGGTTAATACAAAAGGTTACGGTTGAAATTGATGATGAACTTCCTATTAATACAATCGCGATTTCAGAGCGTATACTGAAACCATTCAACATCCCTGCAAACCTTCCATATGAAGTCATTATAGAGAAGGATAAAATAAAAGTAGGTCCGGTTATCGGAATAATGGTGTCAATTACTAGATTTTTTAATCATCTGGAATCGATAGGAAGAACGATGGATTATGAACATATAAAGGGGTTACTCTTTATTTTTGGACCAAAAGATGTGGACCTAAACGAAAGAACAATTAGTGGTTACTATTATAATCCAAGTGGTAAAACCAGAAAAACACAATGGATAGAAGGTACATTTCCATTTCCGGATGTAGTATATAATCGACGAAAAAAGTTATCCAAAGAATTGTACAATCATTTAACCGAGTATGATATTCCGTTTTTCAACTCCCATTATTTAAACAAATGGCAACAGTTCGAAGTATTCTCTCAAAACCCTGAATTGAACTCTTTTTTACCAGAAACCAAGAAGCTTTCAAAGCCTTCGATCAAAGAAATGTTGGCTAAGTACGATGAAATTTATGTTAAACCGACTTCAAAGGCAAACGGCGATGGTATAAGGCTAATTGAAAAAAAAGAAAATGGGTATGTCTTAATAGAAAACAACTCTAAGACTCGATTTTTTAATACAATAAATTCACTTTATAAAGCTATTGATAGAAAAAACTATATTATTCAACCATCTGTCGCCTTTAAATCAGAAAATAGAAATCACGATTTTAGAGTGATTTTACAAAAGGATGGTTCAAAAAAGTGGCGTTTTACAGGATTTAAATGCAGAGTCTCAATAGAAAATAGTATTATAACCAATTTTAAAAATAAAGATATTGTTCTTCCTGGAGTTGAAGCGTTAGGTTCTATTTATCATCTATCGCCTGACCAAGCAAAAGAGAAAGAAAAAGAAATGGTTCAACTATGCAAGAGTCTAGCAAAATCCATAGAAGATAAAGGAGTTCATCTTGGTGATGTCGCTTTTGATATAATTATTGATTCGAACCTGAAATTATGGGTTTTGGAAATTCAAATCCGCTATGGCGTATTTGACAAAAAAGATGTAAGTCCGGAATTTTTCCGAAAATTCATGGTAACTCCTATTTATTACGCTAAAGCATTAGCTGGGTTTTAATAACTTATGAAAACACCCCTAAATTTTATTTAGGGGTGTTTTTCAACATTGATACGAGCTTTTTAATGGATTTGTCTCTCATACATGTTTTCAAAAGCAGGGCTGTATCTTGATTTAATATAGGCAATAGTAATTTTTCTAGTTCAACAGAGGTGGCACAGGTGAGAACCTCTCCCTCCATAACTTTTGCCCCTTCAGCTATTTTGCTCGCAAAAGTACCGTAAGCTATCAATATGTCAACCCGATAGTTAGAAATCATCTCGCCAATTTCCCTATGAATGTCGGATTCTTTTTCACCTAACCAGGAACTACTCCCAATAACGGCTATTCTCTTTTTATCTGAACCGATTTTTTCTAGAACCTTTAAACAAGCTTCTATAGATGTAGGATTTGACTTCCATGTGTCATCTATTATCAATGATCGATTATAGCCGATGACCGTTTCCAAATGATTAGCCAAATTAATGAAAGATTCAAGCCGTTCAATTGCTTCGCTTATCCCGAATCCCATTTGGTGAACTGCGGCAATGGCGCTTAATGCATTATAGACTTGATGTTCTCCATATCCCGGAACAAAGGCCTTGTATTCTATATGCTGATAGCTAAGGGTGAATTCCATGCCGTTAGGGACAAAATCGATATCAGAAGCTTGGTAATCTGCCCGAGAATGGACGCCAAAATAAATCAACTTCCCCTTATAATCAGCCAAGGAGATTTTCTTTGTCTTCTCATCGTCAGAGTTCAAAATGAGCGTCCCTTTGTATCCAAGGCCTTTGATAATTTCCCCCTTTGCTTGAATATAGTTCTCAATCGTGCCGCATAATTCCAAGTGGTCTACTCCGATGTTGGTAATCATTCCAATCGTCGGTTGGAAATACATGCAATTGTATTCAAGCAACCCCGGATTGTCGACAGGCGTTTCAAATACAGCCACATCTGTTTCTTCAGTTATTCCACATAAATAACCGAAATTTCTATGAGGTCCATTGCGGCTCTTTTTGGTAGCTTCAACATTATATTTTCCTCTCAAAATATGGGCAATCATTTCCTTAACTGTCGTTTTCCCGCAAGTGCCGGTTATAGCGAAAACAGGAATCTCATACATCTGCCGATAATGGCGGACAAAATTCCAATACGATTTTTCCATGTCCTCTACTTTGATGTAAGTGACATGAGGTAAGAATTCGTCTATCAGCTGGTCTTTTTCAAAAACGATAGCACAAGGTGTATTTGAACGAATACGCTCTTGCCTTATCGTTTTTCGTTTGTTTTCCAGAAATATAGCTGTATATGGATTTATTACATGGCTAATGCGATTGGCTAGATGGAATATTTTCATGCTTTTTGGTCCATGGACAACCGTGCCCTCGATGACTTTGCAGAATGTCTCAAAATCTATTTTTTCCTTTTTGATAATCATTCACTCCAATTTTAGAATATTTTCTTTCTTCTATAAGGTATGTTGGATTAACTTGATTGCATGGACGCTTGTCTAACAATCGACCAGATAGATATATAATGACAAGATTTTAATAGTCGATAAAAACTTGCGTTATCCAAGTCGAGGCGAAGACTGGAAGAAGTGTGATAACATAATAGTGAAACTTATTTGCATATTGACAAAGCGGCTGTCCCGAATGAAACGGAATTAATTCAAAGGAGTGATGAAAATGAAAATTTATGAAATGATTATTAATGGGGAAAGAGTAGGCGATCGGTTGCCTATTATTAAAGTTGAGAATCCAGCAACAGGTGAAGTGATTGCGACTGTTCCAAAAGGCGGGGCGGAAGAAGCGGCTTTTGCAGTCGATGCAGCTTACGAAGCTTTTGCGGAGTGGTCAAAGCTATCCGCCTATGAGCGCAGCGAGTTAATTCACGATTGGCATGATTTGATTAAAGAAAACACGGAAGATTTAGCGAGAACGATGACTGAAGAACAAGGAAAACCATTAACGGAAGCTCGTGGAGAAATCAATTACGCGAATGGATTTATCTCTTGGTACGCGGAAGAAGGAAAACGAATTTACGGCGAATCCATTCCAGCAACCGGGCAAAACAAACGGTTATTCGTCCACAAACAACCCGTCGGCGTAACCGCGGTCATCACTCCGTGGAATTTTCCGGCAGCAATGATCACGCGCAAAGTCGGCCCGGCGCTTGCGGCAGGTTGCACGGTTGTCATTAAACCGGCGAATCTGACTCCGATAACTGCTATTAAACTCGTTCAACTAGCAGAACAAGCGGGCATTCCAAAAGGCGTTTTGAATGTCGTAACCGGAGATTCCAAAGTGATCGGCGAAACGTGGCTCGCTGATACGCGTGTGCGAAAACTGACATTCACGGGATCCACTGAAGTCGGGAAACAACTCATGAAAGGCGCGGCGGAAACGGTCAAGAAGATTTCACTCGAACTCGGAGGCCATGCACCGGCACTCGTTCTTGAAGACAGCGATTTAGATAAAGCGGCAGAAGGCGTGCTCGCCGCAAAATTCCGTAATGCCGGTCAAACTTGCGTCTGTGTAAACCGCGTTTACGTTCACGAATCAATCGCGGATGCCTTTACTAAGAAACTAGTTGAAAAGGCAAATGCATTAAAAGTGGGCAATGGTTTGGAAGATGGTACTGACATAGGGCCACTTATTGACGAGGCGGCCATTGAAAAAATCCAGCAACATGTTGACGATGCAAAAGAAAAAGGCGCGACAGTCGAACTTGGAGGAAACTCAAAAGACGGCCTCTTCTTTGAACCGACAATTTTAACTGGCGTGACAGACGAAATGATCTGCATGACAGACGAAACATTCGGCCCGGTCACGCCGATTACAACATTCAAAACAGAAGAAGAAGCAATTCGCCGCGCAAACGACTCTATTTTTGGTCTGGCAGCTTATGTATTTACAGAAAACATCACTAAAGGAATCCGTATTTCCGAACAGCTGGAATATGGCATTGTCGGCCTCAACGACGGCATCCCGTCAACACCGCAAGCACCATTCGGTGGATTCAAGCAGAGCGGCCTGGGAAGAGAAGGCGGTCATCAAGGAATGGACGAGTATTTGGAAGTAAAATATATTTCGGTCGGAATGTAATTTAGAGATGGGCCGCCCAGCTGAATTAATGAAAACATAGCCACGCAAAAACGGCTATGTTTTCTTTTTTTGATAGATTGATAAATAAAACTTGATTTAATGAACTCATAAAGGTAGAATGTAAATGATTCTTTATATTCTGAACATACTAACTGGTTAGTACATAATATTTGAGGGGATGCGAATGGTCATGAACTTTTCATATTCAGAAAAAACAAATGAATTAATAGAGAAGCTTACGGCGTTTATGAATGAATTTGTCTATCCAAATGAAAAAATATATGAAGAACAACTAGCTGCACAAGAGAATCGCTGGGCAGAGATTCCTCCAATAATTGAACAATTAAAAACAAAAGCAAAAGAAGAAGGTCTTTGGAATTTATTTCTCCCGGACAGTGAACTTGGAGCCGGGTTGACCAATTTAGAGTATGCGCCACTTTGCGAAATAATGGGGCGTTCCCCGATTGGACCTGAAATATTCAATTGCAACGCTCCTGACACTGGAAATATGGAAGTCCTAGTCCGCTATGGAACGGAAGAACAGAAGAAACAATGGCTCGAACCACTTCTTAAAGGGGAAATTCGATCATGTTTCGCGATGACCGAGCCGGAAGTTGCTTCAAGTGATGCGACAAACATACAAGCGAGCATTGTTCGGGACGGAGACGAGTACATTATAAATGGACGAAAATGGTGGACATCTGGTGCAGGGGATCCAAGATGCAAGATTTCCATATTTATGGGGAAGAACGATCCAAATGCTGCGCGTCATGAACAGCAATCTATGATTCTAGTACCGCTTGATACGCCCGGGGTGAAAATTGAACGTATGCTTACGGTGTTCGGTTATGATCATGCACCGCACGGCCATGCGGAAATCACATTTGAAAATGTCCGTGTGCCTGTCGAAAATATAATTTGGGGCGAAGGAAAAGGTTTTGCAATTGCTCAGGGACGACTTGGACCTGGACGAATCCATCATTGTATGAGATTGATCGGAGCAGCTGAACGCGCACTAGAACAAATGTGTATTCGTGTACAAGAACGGACTCCTTTTGGAAAAGTGCTGGCAGATCAAGGGGTTGTAAGAGAGTGGATAGCAGAATCTCGTATCGACATCGAACAAGCTCGACTGTTAACATTGAAAGCTGCTTATATGATGGATACGGTTGGCAATAAGAAAGCAAAATCAGAAATCGCAATGATTAAAGTTGTTGCGCCGAGTATGGCTTTACGTGTGATTGACAGAGCGATTCAAGCATTTGGAGGAGCAGGTGTTAGCCAGGATTACACACTTGCAGCTCAATGGGCCAGTTCCCGAACTTTACGCCTTGCAGATGGACCAGATGAAGTACACCGCAATCAAATTGCGCGGCTCGAACTTCGAAAATACGCTGCAAATGGAAAGGGGAACTGACTGTGTCCGTACTCGATTTGTTTAAACTAGATGGGAAAACTGCTCTCGTTACAGGTGGGGGCAGAGGCTTAGGTGCACAGATCGCGAGAGGGTTTGCTGAAGCGGGGGCGAATGTCGTCCTTTGTTCTAGGAAAGTAGATGCCTGCATCGAAATGAGTCAAGAATTAGAAGCACTAGGGGTTAAGTCAATTGGGCTAAAGTGTGATGTAACAAATCCCGAAGAAATAAAACAAGTCGTCCAAGAAACTGTTCATCAATTTGGCACGATTGATATTCTCGTCAATAACAGCGGAGCGTCCTGGGGTGAAAAAGTTGTCGATATGCCTTATGAAGCTTGGCAAAAAGTCCTTGACGTTAACATCACAGGAACGTTTCTGATGAGCCAAGAAGTTGGAAAGCTTATGATTAAACAAGGCGGCGGGAAAATTATTAATATTGCTTCCGTTGCAGGTTTAGGTGGAACGCATCCAGATTTTATGGATACCATTGGCTATAACACGAGTAAAGGGGCAGTTATCACCTTTACGAAAGATCTCGCTGCAAAATGGGGTCAATACAATATTAATGTCAATGCAATTGCTCCAGGTTTTTTCCCGACAAAAATGTCGAACGTACTAATTGAACACGGTCGAGATTATATATTAAACTCAACGCCATTAAATCGCCTGGGGTCTGAAGAAGATTTAAAAGGGGTCGCATTATTTCTTGCATCAAAAGCTTCTGATTATGTGACAGGCGATATTCTCATTGTTGATGGCGGTATGAGTACATTATAAAACAAAAATAATCTACGAATAGATAAGAAATTGAATAAAGAAAGGTGTGTAGAGTCGATGAAAGAAGAAATTACAAGACATAGCGTCAAACTCTTTCAACAGAAAGGTTTTAGTGAAACATCAATACAGGACATCGTCGACTCGGTTGGCGTAACAAAAGGCTCTTTCTATTATTATTTTAAAAGTAAAGAACAACTTTTAATGGAGATTCATTCACGTTATATTGATGATTTATTACATCGGCAAAAAAAAGTTATTGCAAATGAAGAAAACAATCAAAACAAAATCGCTAAAATTATTGAGTTGATTATTCTGGACATTAAAACGCAAGGACCGAATGGACGTATTTATTTACGTGAAATGAGAAATTTATCGAAAAAAAACGCAGACATTATTAAAGCCAAAAGATCGAAATTTCGCCATAATATCGAACAAGTGATTGTCGAGGGGATAGAATCAGGTGAATTCCGCAAAGAGCTACAGCCCAAATTGATTACATTTGCAGTTTTAGGCGTTACAAATTGGAGTTATCAATGGATGAATCCTTCCGGCGATGTGTCGGTTGAAGAACTAGCTGTCATATTCTCGGATTTTGTATTACATGGAATTCAAGCGAAGGAGGGCTGACTATTGAATGAAATCAGGATTGAACGTGTTTTAGTTGTGGGTGCGGGGCAGATGGGTCACCAAATTGCAATGTTATGCGCCCTTGGAGGGTATACAACAATTCTACAAGATGTTAGTCATGAATCGCTCCAAAAAGCAGAAGAAAACCTAGAAAATCGGATGAATCAATGGGTGGACCAACGAAAAATAACAAAGGAGAAAAAAGAAGAAGCCTTTGCACATTTAACATTTACAAATAATCTCGAAGAAGCAGCGCACGATGTGGATTTTGTTATTGAGGCAATTGTAGAGAAACTTGAGGCGAAACGTGAATTATTTCAACGGCTTGATTTATTAACGCCCCAACATGCAATTTTAGCAACAAACAGTTCGACGATCGTAAATTCCTTGCTCGCTGATATGACGGAGCGTCCTGATAGAATATGTAATATGCATTTCTTTTTTCCGCCACTCGTCATGGATTGTGTGGAAGTAGTCATGAGTGAAAAAACGTCTGAAGAAACGGTCGAAACCGTGCTGGCTTTTTGTAAACAAATCAATCGTACTGGATTATTATTGAGAAAAGAAATTTCTGGATTTGTCGCGAATCGAATTTTAGGTGCCATTAACCGTGAGGCATTGCATCTTTATGAAGAAGGCATTGCAGATTTTGAAGAAATAGATACAATCGTGAAAAAAGCATTAGGACATCCGCTCGGACCATTTGAATTAATTGATTTGTCAGGTGCGGATGTTGTCTATAACGTAATGGAATTACGCTATGCAGAAACAGGTAATAGTTGGGATAAGCCTTCGATTACGATCAAAGAGAAAGTGAAGTCTGGAAACCTCGGTCGCAAAACAGGACAAGGTTTTTATTCCTATTCGGGGGGTGATTTTGTTGGAAAAAACAATCCAAGATACAATTCCAGTTCGTTCAGGGGAAGAACTTGATAGCGAAAAACTTGTTCAATTTATTCGTGAAAAAATAAGTGGATTACTAGATGGGAAATTGAACATTCGTCAATTCGGTGCTGGGCATTCTAATTTAACTTATGCACTTGAAATCGGGGATTGGGAAGCAGTACTTAGACGCCCGCCACTTGGTCCGATTGCCCCGAAAGCACATGATATGAAAAGAGAATTTAATGTACTATCTGCACTTCATCCAGTTTTTCCGACAGCACCAAAGCCAATTGTCTATTCGGAGGATTTAGCGATTATAGGAAGCCCATTTTTCATGATGGAACGCAGGCATGGGATTGTGCTGGATACTGAATTTCCAGCTGGAACGAAAAAACCGGTGGAACTCGGTAAACAACTATCTGAAATGATGGTTGACAAACTTGTTGAGTTGCATGCAATTGATTATAAGAAAACAGCGTTAGCCGAGATGGTAAAGCCAGCGGGATTTTTAGAGAGACAAGTGAACGGTTGGATTGACCGTTACGAAAAAGCGAAAACAGCCGAGATACCCGAAGTAGATCAACTGACTTCCTGGCTAAAACGAAACATTCCAGAATCGCCGGATTCAACAATTATTCATTATGATTATAAATTAAACAATATGATGTTCTCGCAGGATTACTCTGAAATGACTGGTCTATTTGATTGGGAAATGACGACGGTCGGTGATCCGCTCGCTGATGTTGGAGCTGCAATGAGTTATTGGATGCAAGCAGATGACCCAGAAATGCTGCTCAATGCACTTGGAAAACCTCCATTAACTGTGCAAAAAGGGTTCTTTACGCGTGATGAGTTTATCGCTCGTTATGCAGAAAAAAGTGGGCGGGATATGTCGACCATTCATTACTACACGACATTTGCCTACTTTAAATTAGCTGTCATTTGCCAACAAATTTTTTATCGTTATAAACGAGGGCAAACGAACGATCCGCGATTCAAACATATGGACAAATTTGTTAATAGCCTCGTCTCCCATGCACTTGCCGAGACGTCCAGATCATAATGGGAAAGAACGGAAACAGATTGCCGAAACTGCATGTACTACTGACGAAAGAGGAAGCAGCTAACTACAAAACTGACGCGGAAATCGTTGTTGTTGTCTTTGATGTACTGCTAGCAACAACAACGATTGCAACAGTATTACATCACGGGGCGACTGAAGTGATTCCAGTTATGGATGAGTCAGAGGCGCTATTGATAGCCAATAGCTTACAAGAATCCACGACGATTCTTACCGGGGAATCCAGAGGCAGGACAATCGAAGGATTTATAGATCCATTGCCGACTTTGCTAGAAGATATTGTTGCACAGAAAACAATCGTCCTGTCAACAACTAACGGCACTGTCGCGATTCGTAATGTTAGTAACGCAAAAAGAATCTATGCAGGTTCATTAGTAAATGTAGATGCAGTAGCTGATAGAATTCGTGCTGACCATCTAAATCAAGATCTTCTATTCGTCTGCGCAGGTTCAATGGGAAGATTTGCGACGGAAGACTTTTACGGTGCGGGATGCTTGATTGATCGCATAATAGGCAGCGGGGCTTCATGGAAATTATCGGATTCAGCAACTACTGCGCGATTATTCTTTCATGGCAATGAAACAGACGGGGAGAAAGTATTGAAGGCATCAGCAACAGGGGAAATGATGATGCAGTTGGACTTAGAAAAAGACGTGCAATTTGCAAGTAAACAAGGGGTCATACCGATTGTGCCACAATATGAAAATGGAAAAATGATTGTAAAAGGAGATAGATAAAATGAAAGCCATTCAATTTGAAGAATACGGCGGGCCAGAAGTTTTAAAATATGTTGAGGTTGACATGCCCGAAATAGGTGATCGTGAAGTATTGGTTAACGTAAAAGCAATAGGCGTTAACTATGCGGATACAGCAAGACGTGAAGGGAAATATGTTGTCCCGACTGAATTGCCGTTTATTCCGGGAGCGGAAATCGCCGGTGAAATTGTCGCTGTAGGTGAAAATGTGACACAGTTTATACCGGGGATGCGCGTTGTCTCGTTAATTGAATCGGGCGCGTATGCAGAGTTTGCGAAAGTACATGAAATGGCACTGGCTCTGATACCGAAAGGTGTCGACTACACAGATGCGGTCGCACTTCCACTGCAGGGACAGACTGCTTATCATATATTAACGACAATGGGACGTCTGGAAAAAGGAGAAACTGTTCTCGTTCATGCCGCTGCAGGGGGCGTAGGCGCAATTTCTGTACAGCTCGCTAAAATATTCGGAGCTGGAAAAATTATTGCGACAGCAAGCAGTGATGAGAAACTAGCGCATGCCAAAAAACTGGGCGCGGATCATCTCGTCAACTACACGGAAGAAGATTGGGAGCAGCAAGTTCTTGAACTGACAAATGGTAAAGGGGTCGATGTTGCTCTGGAAATGGTCGGCGGGGAAATCTTCGATAAAACAGTGAAATGCCTGGCCCCATTCGGCAGATTAATCATATTCGGTGCAGCAAGCGGAGAGCCAGCGCATTTTTATCCAGGTCAACTCATGCGTCGCAATCAATCCGTGATCGGTTTCTTCTTGCCGCAGATTATGAATAAACCTGAACTATATCAAAAGAGTTTCGAAGAGTTGCTTCATTATATTGACAGCGGCGAACTCGAGCTGACAATCGGAGGCACGTATAAATTAGAAGACGCAGCCGAAGCGCACCGGGCACTCCAAGGAAGAAAAACAATGGGGAAATTGGTGCTGATTCCATAAAAAAATTTTAGATTCATAATCTAGTCAGAAGAGGAGAGATGCGCAAATGGGCTTTTCTAAAATTTTATTTCCTCCCATAAGTCGCATAGGGTGGGGAGCATTAGAAACGTTAGTGCTTGAAGTCGAAAAGTTTATGCCCGGGAAAGTTCTAATCGTAACAGATCCGATGTTGGTGCAGCTAGGTTTGACGGAGCGCATCTCTGCACCACTAATGGAAAAAGGATTTGAAGTGAGCCTGTTTACGGAAGTTGTCCCAGAACCGTCACTTGAATTAGGAGAGAAACTAGTATCATTTACACGGAAAAACGAATTCGATCTGATCATCGGACTTGGCGGCGGAAGTGCAATGGATTTAGCGAAATTAGCAGCCGTCCTTGCCGTTCATGAAGGCCCAGTTGCTCAATATTTAAATTTAAGTGGAACGATGAAAATTCATTACAGAGGATTACCGAAAATACTTATACCGACAACTTCAGGAACAGGTTCGGAAGTGACCAACATTTCGGTTTTATCTTTGGAGACGACAAAAGATGTGGTTGCGCATGACTATCTAGTAGCGGATGTCGCGATTGTAGATCCCGCATTAACCATATCTTTGCCGCCAAAGGTAACGGCAGCGACAGGCATCGATGCATTGACGCATGCGGTGGAAGCATATGTGTCCCTGAACAGTAATCCGATATCCGACCCGCTCGCATTGCAAGCAATTCGGCTAATAACACGTTCACTTCGAAAAGCAGTGAACGACGGTGAAGATCGAGAAGCAAGGACAGATATGAGTAATGGAAGTTATTTGGCGGGCCTTGCATTTTCGAACGCGGGTGTGGCGGCTGTACATGCGCTCGCATACCCAATCGGAGGTCAATATCATATTGCCCACGGCGAATCGAATGCAGTGCTACTTCCTTATGTCATGAGCTATATCCGAAAAAGTTGCGAAAAACGAATGGCAGAAATTTTTGAAGCGTTAGGCGGAAATCGTAAAAACGATTCGGATGAGGAAGCATCTATTAAGTGTGTACAAGAACTGCGACAAATTGTAAAAGACGTCGGAATTTCTTCTACATTAGGCGGTTTTTCAATTCCTGAATCAGCGCTAGAACACTTAACTTCGGACGCCGTGAAGCAGAAACGGATTTTAGCTAGGAGCCCAATGGCCTTACTTGAGCCGGATATTCGAAATATTTACCAATCCGCATTTTATGGCATTTTGACAGAAAAAGATTAGCAGGGGTGATTGAAGTGTATAAAACGATTATTACGCCTCGGGTTTCGGAAACGGATGCAATGGGTCATATCAATAATACAACACTCCCTGTTTGGTTCGAAGCCGGCAGGCATCCAATTTTTAAATTGTTTACACCAGATCATGACTTCAGGAAATGGAAAATGGTCATTGTTAAAACAACATTGGACTTTCTTGAACAAGTGTATTTCGGAAAAGATGTTGAAATTCGGACGCGGGTGAAAAGAATCGGAAATACCAGTTTAGAATTGTATGAAGAACTTTATCAAAACGATAAACTTTGTGCGAAAAATGAAGCGATCTATGTTAACTATGATTTCGTTAAACAAAAAACTGAACGTATTCCCGACGAAATCAGAAATGAGTTAACCAAACATTTAATGACGACAAATTTAGTTTGAATATACAGAAATAATAGTGTATGCTGAATATAATGAAATATGTAGCTCCTAATAAGCAAACTATCGGTGATTTAGGGCGCTAACATACCAACTGGTTAGTATCCAGAACCAAACATACTAACTGGTTAGTATACTTTCAGTAATCAGAACGATACAGGTAATCTAATTTAATGGAGGCGAAATTAGTGAATACACCTTTATTTGATTTAAGTGGACGAACTGCCCTTATTACCGGGGGAGGAAGTGGATTAGGTCGCGACATTGCAGAAGCATTTGCTGAATATGGGGCAAACATTGCTGTCTGTTCTCGCAAACTAGCTAACTGTGAAGAAACCGTTGACTATTTAACAAAGAATTATTCAATTCGAGCGAAGGCTTATGAATGCGATGTTAGTAATGAAAAGATGGTCAATGAAACAGTAAATACAGTAATAGAGGATTTTGGTCATATCGATATCCTTGTAAACAATAGTGGCGCCACATGGGGCGAGAAAGTTGAAAACATGCCTCTTGAAGCTTGGCAAAAAGTGATTGATGTTAATGTTACTGGAACATTTCTCATGTCAAAAGCGGTAGGGACCCAGATGATCAGTAACGGGTACGGGAAAATTATTAATATCGGGTCAGTCGCAGGATTGAAAGCTGAGCCAGGAAAAGTTTTGAATGCAATTGGTTATAGCACAAGCAAAGCGGCAGTTCATCATTTCACAAGGGATTTAGCAAAAAAATGGGGGGAATACGGCATTACTGTAAATGTCATTGCTCCGGGATTTTTCGCGACAAAAATGACAAAGCATGTTCTTGAGAAAAATAGCGACGCAATTATCAGCGCTAACCCGATGAAAAAAATAGGCGATACGACTTCATTAAAGGGAACTGCATTGTTTTTAGCCACGCGTGCTAGCGACTATGTAACAGGCCAAGTAATCGCTGTCGACGGCGGCAGTTCATTATAAAAAATCGAAACCATTAAGGAGGAAAAGCATGGAGAGACCTTGGATGAAACATGTAGTGGAAGGAAATCCGAAGGAAATTGAGATCCCTTCCTTTTCACTCTCACAATTATTTGAACAGGCAGTTGAGACATATCCAGAACATGTTGCGATGACATTTTTCGGTAAAACGTCTACATACAAAGAATTAAGTGTCAGCATCAAAAAAGCAGCAAAAGGACTTACTAGACAAGGCGTGCAAAAAGGCGACCGGGTAGCAATCATGCTCCCTAACTGTCCTCAATATCCAATTAGTTTCTACAGTGCGCTTATGTGCGGTGCAACGATTGTACAAGTAAATCCAATGTATAAAGCTTCTGAGCTGATCCATATCTTAAATGATTCAGGTGCAAAAATCCTTATTATGATGGATAAATTGTTGCCGCTATATGAAAGCGTGAAGGACCGAACACCGATTCAAAAAGTTATTCCTGTATCAGTTGAAAGCGCTGTCATTCCCGCCGAATTGCAACCGGAATTAGAAAACTGGATTCCCGAAGCGGTTATCAATCCGAAAGAAGATGTTGCCGTATTGCAATATACGGGCGGAACAACAGGCACACCAAAAGGAGCTATGCTAACTCACTACAATATTGTGGCAAATACCCTGCAAAGCGCCGCAACTTCTGTCGTCCAAACAAAACCTGGCGAGGAACGAGTATTAGCTGTCTCGCCATTATTCCATGTATATGGCATGACAAGCGCGATGTGTGTGACTTTTTATCTTGGTGGAAATTTACTGTTAGTTCCTAAGTTTGATGTCGAACAACTTGTGACATTGATCGAGAAAATGAAACCGACGTCTTTCCCGGGTGTTCCGACGATGTATATCGCACTTGTTGATTACTATAAAAAGAAAAAGTTCGATTTAAGCTGTTTAGTATTATGTTCAAGCGGTTCTGCTCCATTACCACTCAAAGTGCTCGATCGATTTAATGAAATCAGCGGCACGACCGTTGCAGAAGGATATGGATTATCAGAAGCATCCCCTGTTACTCATCGGAATCCAGTGGCAGGATTACAGAAAAAAGGAAGCATAGGCATTCCATTGCCGAATACGGATTCTAAAATTGTAGATGTCGCAACAGGGAGAGAAACTCTTCCATCTGGACAAGTGGGCGAACTCGTTATTAAAGGGCCTCAAGTGATGAAAGGTTACTGGAACCTACCGGAAGAAACTGAACATACGATTCGAGATGGCTGGTTGTATACAGGTGATTTAGCAACGATGGATGAGGATGGCTTCTTTTACATCGTTGGCCGTAAAAAAGAAATGATCATTGCCAGCGGATTCAATGTGTATCCAATCGAAGTTGAAAATGTCATCTACACACACCCGGCAGTACTGGAGGCAGCAGTCTTTGGCATCCCGGATGAATACCGGGGAGAAACGATTCGAGCAGTTATCGTGTTGAAGGAAGGCCATCAAGTAACTGAAGAGGAATTGAGAGCATTCTGCAAATCGCAGCTATCAGCCTATAAAGTTCCGGAGGATTTCCTTTTTGTAGACGAACTACCTAAAACAGCTGTCGGAAAAATATTGAAAAGGTCATTGCAAGAACAATATTCACCAGTAAGCTCACCAAACAAATAAACTTACTTTTCAGAGATGGAGTGAAGATTATGCACTTACGCTTATCAGAAGAACAAAAAATGGTCCAACAAACTATTAGGAGATTTGTAGAGAAAGAATTAATACCGCTTGAGTTTGACGTGTTGAAAAACGAACGCGAAGGAAAACCAGGGATCTCACCGGAGAAACTGAGAGAGTTGCAATTGAAAGCGAAAGAATTCGGATTCTGGGGCATTAATACGCCGGAAGAATACGGTGGTGCCGACCTTGGACAAATGATGATGGCAATCGTTTTAATGGAAGTCGCCAAAACATTCGTGCCGTTCACTTTCGGCGGTTCTGCGGATAATATTCTTTATTATGGAAACGAAGAACAAAAGAAAAACTACTTAATTCCAACGATTTCAGGTGAGAAAAAGTCATGTTTTGCGATGACAGAACCAGAAGCGGGCTCGGATACGAGAAACCTTAAGATGACTGCGGTAAAAGACGGAGATGAATGGGTATTAAATGGCGAGAAAACATTTATAACAGGCGGAAATGAAGCCGATTTTACAATGGTTATTGCGATTACTGATAAAGAATTACATCGAAAGACAGGCAGGGACGGGGTCACATGTTTCATCGTCGATCGGGATATGGGTTGGAAATCCGAATACATCGATACGATGGGCGAGTGGGGACCAGCAGGGTTAGTGTTCGATAATGTTCGCGTCCCGGATAAGAATATTTTAGGAGAAGTGAACGGCGGGTATAAACTTGGACTGGAATGGATTGGATTTGCGAGATGGGTAGTTGGCGCGCGCGCTGTCGGAATGGCTGAACGCTTACTGCAGATGGCCATCGACTATTCGAAAGAGCGAAAAACCTTCGGAAAACCAATTGCGGATAGGCAAGCGATTCAGTGGCCAATTGCAGATTCAGCTGTAGAAATTGAAGCGGCAAGATGGCTCGTCTTAAATGCAGCCTTCACGCTCGATCAAGATGAAGACAATCGTCATTTAGCAGCAATGGCTAAATTGTACGGAGCCAATATGGGTAATCGTGTCGTCGACCGTGTCCTGCAAATTCACGGAGGTATGGGGTATACACGCGAGCTTCCGATCGAACGTTGGTACCGTGAAGCAAGACTTTGGAGAATTTACGATGGAACAGATGAAATCCAACGCTTGATTATTTCAAGAAACTTACTAAAAGGTCATGTGAAGATAGGTCAATTCGTTTAAGAAAGAGGGATGAACTATGGGAAATCGATTTAAAGGAAAAACGGCTTTTGTCACTGGCGGAAGCCGTGGAATTGGCAGAGCAATTGTAGAACAGTTTGCCAATGAAGGCGCAAACGTCGCCATTATCGATGTGAATGAAGAAGCACTGAAAGAAGCAGATCAAGAACTGAATGAAAAAGGATATTCCGTCTACACAAAAGTTGCGAGTGTAACGGATCGTGAAGAAATTGAGACTGCAATGAAAGATGTTTACGAGACGTTTGGATCTATTGATATCTTAGTGAACAATGCGGGCGTAATCCGCGACAACTTACTGTTTAAAATGACGGACGAAGATTGGCTAACGGTGATGGATGTTCATTTGAAAGGGGCTTTTTATGCATCACGCGCCGCGCAAGCTTATATGACTAAAAACAATTACGGAAGAATCATTAATATTTCTTCTACATCGGCATTAGGGAATCGAGGACAAGCAAATTATTCAACTGCGAAAGCGGGTCTGCAAGGACTAACAAAAACGTTGGCGATTGAATTGGGACGATTTGGAATTACCGCTAATGCTGTAGCTCCCGGGTTTATCGAAACAGATATGACAAAAGCAACAGCTGAAAGAATAGGAATTCCTTTTGAAGATTTAATAAAAGCGAGTGTCAGTCAAATTCCAGTTGGTCGAAGCGGAAAACCGGAAGACATTGCCAATGCAATTTTGTTTTTCGCAGATGAGCGCTCATCATTTGTAAGCGGACAAGTGCTTTATGTCGCGGGTGGACCGAGAAATTAAAGGAGGCAGATACCATGCTCAAAGATACAATTGGAAAACGTTCAGAAAAAGTGAAAAATACAATTGAAAGAGGCGCAGTTAAAAAATTTGCTGAAGCCATCGGCGATTTGTCTCCGGTTTTTTACGATGAGGAAGTAGCCGGAACTTTGAAGTATAAACGAAATTTAGCGCCTTCGACTTTTCCGGTGACACTCGATTTTGGCGTCGTACCTGAATTGCCTTTGCCATCTAAAGGCCTTATTCACGGTGAACAATCTTTTCACTATAAGCGACCGCTTTTTGTCGGAGAAGAGATCTATTGTTTCACGGAAGTTAAAGATTACTATGAGAAAACCGGAAATTTCGGGGAAATGGGGTTTCTCGTTATTTCTAAAATAGGAGTAGATGCGGATGATGAGCTTATTTTTACGGAAGAACGTGTCATCATCATTAACGAAGCTGTCCGAAAGGGGATGTTAGTATGAGCATCTTCGCAGAACTAAAAGTAGGGGAGAGCCTGCCCGAAATTCAACTGAGCCCGGTAACAAGGTTGGACTTGATCAAATATGCCGGGGCTTCCGGCGACTTTAACCCCATTCATACAATCGATGAAGAAGCAAAGAATGCGGGCCTGCCAGCGATTATTGCACACGGAATGTGGACAATGGGAAGTTTAGCAAAGCTTTTCACGCCGTATGTCGCTGATGGTTTCATCCAGGATTATTCGATTCGATTTAAAGGGATGGTTTTTATCGATGACATTTTAACATTAAAAGCATCGTTAACTGAAAAAGATTCCAAAGAACTAACTTTTACTGTCGCGGCGGTCAATCAACACGAAAAAGATGTTGTGAATGGGCGTGTCGTATTCTCAAAGTATGTTTCTGAATAACTGAAGTAGATGGAAATGGAGTGGTTGAATTGAATAGAGAAGCTGTTATTGTTTCAGCCGTACGAACGGCAATTGGCCGGCAAGGAGGCGCATTGGCGACAGTTCCTGCGCATGTATTCGGAGCAGAAGTCATTAAGGAAGCGTTACGCCGGGTAGAAGTTCAAGCAGATGAAGTCGATGATGTCATCATGGGAAATGTGTTGAGCGGCGGAGGAAATATCGCACGATTAACTGCACTTCAAACAGGATTATCTATGAATCTTCCAGGGTTAACGGTAGATAGACAGTGTGGATCAGGTATTAACGCTATTAATCTAGCAGCGCAAGCAATTTGGGCAGGAGATGGCGATGTCTTTGTCGCAGGCGGAATCGAAAGCATGAGCCGGGCTCCCTATTTATTAGATCGTCCAGAGCGTGCGTATAGTCCAACGCCGCCTCGCTTTAGAAAGTCGCAACTTTCCCCAACAGAAATCGGCAATCCGCCAATGGGAATAACTGCAGAAACACTAGCTGAAGAATATGAGATTAGTAGAGAAGAACAGGATGAGTTCGCATATCAGAGCCAACTTCGAATGGCTAAAGCAATGGAAGAAGGTAGATTTAACGAACAAATCGTCCCGGTAAGCATTCCTGTTCGAAAAGGCGAACCAGTCGAGTTCAAAGTGGACGAACATCCTCGTCCGCAAACAACAATAGAATCATTAGCCAAGCTCAACCCGGTATTTCTTGAAGGCGGCACAGTAACGGCCGGGAGTAGTTCGGGCCTGAATGATGCCGCAGCGGCGGTAGTCGTGATGTCTAGAGAGAAAGCAAACGAATTAGGCATAACGCCATTTGCGATTATCCGTGCGCAAGCTGTCGCAGGCGTCGATCCAAACATTATGGGTATCGGACCCGTTCCCGCAACGAGAAAAGTGTTGGAAAAATCGGGGCTTTCATTGGAAGACATGGATTTAATTGAAATTAACGAAGCTTTTGCGTCCCAAGTACTCGCCTGCAACCGAGAACTGAATATGGACCTTGAAAAAGTAAATGTGAACGGCGGCGCAATCGCTCACGGGCATCCACTAGGTGCTACAGGCGCAATTCTCGTGACAAAAGCCGTTTATGAATTAAATCGAACGGGTGGAAAATATGCGCTCATTACAGCTTGTATTGGCGGCGGACAAGGAATTGCCACGATTATTGAACGTGAGCAGTGAACACGCACAATGCTGATCCGTGGGGAGGGTGAAATCATGCATACAGTCGATATATACGTCAGATATTGTGAAACTGATGCAGGTGGACATGTCAGCAATACAAGTTATTTTTTATACTTTGAAGAAGCGCGTACAAAGTTTTTTGAAACAATCGGATTCGGACCGGATAGAAGATCAATTCACTTCATAGTCGCTCAAACAGAATGTGATTTTCGAGCGCAAGCTTATGCCGCCCAGATCCTTACCGTCACGACAAAAGTTTCTAGAATCGGGACGAAAAGCTATACGATGGCACATGAAATTACAGATACGAAAACTGGGGAATTAATAGCGAATGGCAGCGCGGTTATCGTTTGTTATAACTTCGAAACCGAACAAAGTGAAGCAATACCTGAAAACTTGCGGGCGATATTAGAAGAACAGCTTGAACCAGCCGAACTCTAGTAAGGTTCCTGTAGAAAACGTCTTGGGAGAAGTAGGGCAAGGGTATGTGAATGCATTGAAAATACTTGCCAACGGACGAGCAGGGTTAGCTGCACGAAATCTTGGGTCTTCGCAAAAACTGTTGGATTTGTCGGTCACGTATGCAAAAGAACGTATCCAATTTAATGTTCCAATAATTGAACATCAAGCTGTCGCCCATATGTTAGCTGAAATGGCCGTGGACATTGAAGCATTGAGAGCTTTTACATATCGGGTCGCGGGCATGGTTGATGATGATCAAAAGGTCATTAAAGAAGCTGCCATGTTGAAATTATTCGGATCCGAAGTCTATAACCGTGTTTCGGATAAAGCATTACAAGTTCACGGGGGCATTGGCTATATAGCCGATTATCCAATTGAACGTTTTTACCGAGACGCAAGGATTACACGAATTTATGAAGGGACTTCTGAGATTCAAAAGAATATTATTGCAGCTCAATTATCAAAAGAGTATTCCTGAATATATGAGATTAAGGGGGGAATGGGATGGAGTTATTTTTCCAACAGCTACTAAATGGACTGACTCTCGGAAGCGTTTATATTTTGGTCGGAA
Source organism: Sporosarcina jiandibaonis (assembly GCF_013184495.1). GTDB lineage: Bacteria > Bacillota > Bacilli > Bacillales_A > Planococcaceae > Sporosarcina > Sporosarcina jiandibaonis. The sequence continues at coordinate 119,631 of NZ_JAAOIY010000005.1, forward strand.
TCGGATTGACACTTGTATTCGGGATCTTGCACGTTCCAAACTTTGCACATGGTTCTCTGTACTTGATAGGGGGCTATATGACGCTAATGACAATGAAATGGTTTGGGGTACATTATTTCATTGCAATCATTATGTCTATCATTACCGTCGCGCTACTGGCGGTCTTAATGGAGCGGTTAGTATTTAATCCACTTCGAGATGCGCCCGCCATCCATGACAAAATCGCCGCAATTGGAATGGTGCTATTTTTTGAAGCGCTCGTATCACTCATGTGGGGAACCGAATACCACCGGATGCAAACGCCTTTCGGGGATACCATTAAAATCGCTGGCATGTCGACGTCAGCGCAGCGAATTTTAGTGATCGCGGTTGCAGCAATGGTCGTTGTTTTACTCTATTTATTTCTAAAGAAAACGATGATCGGAGCCTCCATTCTCGCTATGGCACAAAACCGGGAAGGCGCTTTCCTAGTCGGAATAAATGCCAATGCTGTCGCCATGATGACCTTTGCAATCTCGGGAGTACTTGCTGCCATTGCAGCATCTTTAGCGTCACCTATTAATCTGGTCTTTCCAGCGATGGGCCATCTCGTCATTCTAAAAGCATTCGTCGTCGTCATTATTGGCGGAATGGGCAGTATTCCCGGGGCAATCATTGGGGGAATGATTCTAGGAATCTCGGAAAGTTTAGGTGCAACGTATATTTCAAATGACTACAAAGATATGATTGCATTTTTACTGCTCATCATCATCATGACTGCACGTCCAAAAGGCTTGTTTGCGAAGGAGGTTTACTAATGGGGAAGCTGTTGACAGGGCGAAATGGGATTTTGTTCATGCTCGGGTTATCCATTTTATTTCCCCTCTTTTTCTTAGATAATCGATACGTTTTATATGTTATGACGACAAGTTTTATCTTTATCATTGCAATTTACGGCATGAACCTATTAGCGGGATATACCGGACAATTATCCCTTGCTCATGCAGGATTCTTTGCAATCGGCGCTTATAGTGTGGGCATATTGACAACGAAAGCCGGGATGAACTTCTGGCTCGCATTAGTTTTAGCCGTCATCATTACATGTGTCATCGGTTTTGCACTCGGAATCATTGCACTTCGGACACGGGAACATTTTTTTGCCATCTACACATTAATCGTAGGCTACTTAATCTATTTGTTAATAGATAAATGGGACGGATTAACAGGCGGTGTACGCGGCCTAATCGGAATACCCATTCCAAATTCCATCGGGCCGATTGAGTTTAACTCAGCTGTATCCATGTATTATTTAGTGCTTTTATTCCTGGTGCTATCCATTTTCATAGGCGTGCGCATCGTTCGTTCATTAACTGGAAGAACGTATATTGCAATTCGTAACAGCGAGGAGTTAGCACAAACCCTTGGCATCAATACACGGACAAATAAGCTCGTTTCTTTTGTTGTTTCAGTCGCTTATGCGGGACTAGCGGGCGGTTTATATGCTTCGCTCACTCGGTTTATTGGCCCGGAAATTGCAGGGATTGAAATGGTATTCAATTTTTTAGTGTATTTAATTGTCGGCGGGATTGGAACACTTACCGGCCCGATTGTTGGAACGATGTTATTCATCTGGTTAACTCAATTTCTGCAAAGCTTTCAAGAATACCGTATGTTGATTTTCGGCCCGATCTTAGTCGTTATTGTGATTTTTTATCCAACAGGGCTCGCCGGTGCCTTTTATAGCCTTAAGCATAAATGGCTTGGGAATAAAGAACAAAAGAAAGAAAAAATTTCAGAGATTGAGTCAATGAAAAAAACGAGTATTCAGAGTCGGGAGGTATAACATGGCTTTCATTAAAATCGAAGGCTTAACTAAACAATTTGGCGGCCTTACAGCTGTGAATGATGTCGACTTTGAGATTGAAAAAGGAAAAATAACAGCAATCATCGGTCCGAATGGCGCAGGGAAGTCAACGTTCTTCAACTTAATAAGCGGTTTTCATCGGCCTACTTCGGGATCGATCATTTTCGAGGGCATAGATATTACGAAAACGCCCGTTCATATCGGAGCGAAGTTAGGGATTGCGCGCACATTCCAAACAACGCATCTGTTTGAACAATCATCGGTCATCGATAACGTTATTGTCGGGCACCGCTTGCGAACGAAGTCCAACCTATTTGACGCAGTTTTCCGTACGAGAAGAGAGAAACAAGAAGAGCAGGAAGCTTATGACCGAGCCATCGAGGCATTGGATTTTGTCGGTCTCCTTGATCTAGTAAATCGACAAGTGGCAGCGATATCGCAAGAGTCGAAAAAGCGTGTTGCCATCGCTTTGGCACTCGCAACCGATCCAAAAGTAATGTTTCTTGATGAACCCGCCGCGGGTATTAATCCAGACGAAACAGATAATTTGGCCGAGTTAATGAAGAAAATCGCCCAAAGCGGCATTACGGTTTGTACGATTGAACATAAAATGCAAATGATTATGGGTCTGGCTGACACGATTATGGTGCTAAATCACGGCGCGAAGATTGCAGAAGGAACGCCAGAAGAAATCAAAAACAATCCAATTGTAATTGAAGCGTATTTAGGAGGTGATGCCCTTGCTGAAGTTAACTGATATCACCGTCCGATTTGGCGAATTCGAAGCGTTAAGCAGTATTAATTTGCATGTAAGTGAAGGTGAACTAGTCGTGCTGCTCGGGGCAAATGGGGCAGGCAAAAGCACGATATTTAATACGATCAGCGGCTTGAATAGGTTGAGCGACGGCAAATTAGAATTCGCAGGGAAAAATGTGCGCGGCTACTCGCCAGACAAAATGGTGAAAGAGGGTGTCGTCCAATGCGCAGAAGGCAAAAAACTGTTTGCCGATATGTCCGTTCAAGAAAATTTGCGAATGGGCGGATTTGTTCATCGACGAAAAAAAGCCCAATTAAAACAATCATTAGCCGAAGCTTATGAATTGTTTCCAATCCTGAAAGAAAAAAAGGATGATCCCGCCGGCTCATTAAGCGGCGGTCAACAACAAATGCTTGCAATTGGACGTGCGTTAATGGCAAAGCCGAAACTAATTATGATGGACGAGCCTTCAATGGGACTTGCTCCAATCATCGTTGAACAAATGTTTTCAATCATTAAAGAAATAAACAGAGGCGGCACAACCGTTTTACTAGCTGAACAAAATGCCGACGCTGCACTCAAAATAGCGGATCGCGGGTACGTAGTTGAAAACGGTTCAATTGTTTTACAAGGCGAAAGCACGGCCTTATTCAATAACGACGAGATTCGAAAAGCATATATTGGTGCTTGAAAATGAGCAATGGGATTTCGATCGTAAACTAATAGAGACAAGGGAGGAAAAAAATGAGAAGCTCAAGAAAATGGTTGTTCATAAGTATTTTATTCATCTTAATATTAGCTTTGACTGCTTGTAATGATGAAGGGGATAGCGGTTCTGGCGAAGCGAAAGAGTTCATTATTGGTTATAGCGGCCCGCTTAGCGGACCAGCAGCATTTTACGGCGAAGAAACATTGAACGGATTGACCTTAGCAGTTGAAGATATTAACGAAGCTGGAGGTTTTGAAGTAGATGGCCAAACGTACAAAATCAAACTTTCTAGTTTAGATGATAAATATTTACCGAATGAAACAGCGGCAAATGCTAAACGACTCGTCCAAGAAGATAAGGTGAATGTTGTGTATAGTCCGCATAGTGGCGGAATTTATGCGATGCAAGTATTTAACGAGCAGGAAGACTTCATCATTATGGGGTATACGAGTGAGCCCGGGGCGACCGCTCAAGGAAACACGCTGAATGTTCGCATCCCGCCTCGCTACGACAACTATTTAGAGCCATTTACGAAATATGAGATGGAGCGATTTGGAAAGAAAATCGCATTTCTCCCAACGGCAAGTCAATACGGAAAAGACTGGGCAGAAGCACTCCGACCTGTTTGGGAAGCCAATGGCGGAGAAATAGTATTTGACGAATCAATCGACTTCAGCAAAGACACTGACTTCCAAACAATCATGTCGAACGCATTAAACACAAATCCAGATGTATTATTTATCGGAGGACCATCCGAACCGACAGCACTCGTCTTAAAACAAGCACGTGATTTAGGCTTTGAAGGTGGATTTTTAGTTATGGACCAAGCCAAAGTTGACCAAATGGCAGCCGTACTTGGCGGTGGTTATGATTTGCTTGAAGGGGTTGTTTCAACAGTCCCGCTCGTAAACTCAGAATTTCCAGGAACGAAGCAGTTTGTTGAAGCGTATCAAAAGAAGCATGATAAAGATCCAGGGGCGGAAGCAGGATTCCACTATCTGTCTTTATATGTGTTGACAGAGGCAATGAAAGTTGCAGGTACAGTAGAGAACACGAAAAAAATCATGGCTTCTTTGAACCAAGGGGCTAAAAATGTACCCGAAGAAAAACAAGTTTATGTAGTGCCGAGTGTCAGTGATGAAGGAGGTTTTGAACCGGCCCTTCGTATGGCCTATATCGAAGACGGCGAATTGCATATTCTAGATGGAGATAAATGAGGAAGTGTAGTAGTAGAGAGGGAGTATATTATGTACTTCCCTTTTTTTGTTGCCTATTAATCAGAATAGTACCAAAGACTAAATATGGATAGGGTGGTAAAGGACGGAGAAATAGCGTATTTTTATTAAAATATGTTATTTATTATTACTAAAATATAAAAATTCCAGAAAAAATATATTTCAATATTACATGAAACTTGAAATGAAGTAATATTTCATCGAAAAACTTATACTTATGCCGTAATAAAAGTAACATAATACCCATTTTATTCTAAGGGAGCCTTTGGTAACGTAAAATATAGCGAATTCAAAATAGGGAGGGTCACCTTTTTATTGAAACAAATAATTCTGAATCATTACTAATGGGAGGTTTGGGTCATGAAGAAAACTCTTTTTATTGCTTTCTGTCTACTACTTATCGGCGGTTGCACACCGACGAAGGAAGAAAAAATAAACGACAAAGAGCCAGTAGAAGAGCCAGTAGAAGAGCCGACTGAAAAAGTCGATGAAGTAGTTGAAGAAGAGGATAGTACCGAGATTGAACAAGAAGAAATTGAAGAAACGACAGAAGACGAAGAAAAACCCGAAGAAGCAGCAGAAGAAAAGATGCCATTAGGCGATTATGAAGTGTTTCTTGGTGGAGAGATGATCGAGGAAGATGACAAAATCATCATTAATGGAGAGAGTAATCTTTTACCGGGAGCGAGAGTCGTAGGTTCTGTCAGTGTCGGTGACGATGAATATTATGCGGATACTTCTGAACTCATTCAAGAGGATGGAAGTTTTTATATGGAGATAAAACACCATGACTTGAACAAAGAATCGACTGTCGCCGTCCGATTCCATTTTGATGGGCCGCAAGACGCTGGCATTACTCGCCATTATGGAGACAGAGGTCAAAAACTTGAAGGGGTTTACATCTACAAACATCAAGGAGAAGTCGGCGGCGGAAAACCGAAAAATATTTTCAAACAGGCGATGGTGACCGCTACATTTGATCCAAGTGAAGATAAAGCCATCCGTCAGTTCAATGAACCAACTTGGTATCCGATCCCTGACGATATGGGAGACCCTCGTGTTTGGATTGAAGTCGACGAGATTAATAACGACGAAGAATATTTCTATATACATGGACACAGTAATATCATTGAAGGCAGTAAGTTGTTTTTGGATTATTATTCCAAAAGAGACGAAACGCTTGTTTTACCCGACGGATCTTTTAATTTTAAATTCCCTTATGAATACCGAGAAAACACGCCGTTTAAAATTCAACTCGTACCGAATCACTATACGCAGTGGAATATCGTGAGTGAAACCTACGGCGAAAGAGGTCAAAAACTTGTTGGCGAACTCGTGCAAAAGGAAAAATACAGCGATAAACTTTACGCTGAAAAAATAGTTGAACAGGAATCGACAATGATTGATGTGCCCGACAATGTCGAGCTGAAAATAGAAGGTTCTGAAGTGACAATGCTCGTACCCGACAATGTACTGTTCGATTTCGATAAATTCGACCTGAAAGAGTCGTCCAAAAAAACATTGAAAGAGATTAGTAAATCATTAGAATCATCTTTCAATAAAAAAGACTTGGATATCGTTATTCACGGTCACACCGATAATTTAGGAAACAAGGAGTATAACCTCGAACTTTCCGAAAAGAGAGCCATTGAAGTGAAAAAGTATTTGGAAAGTCTATTGCCATCATCAGAAGTTAAATTCACGACAAAAGGTCACGGTGATGCGAAACCAATCGCAACAAATGACAACGAATCCGGTCAAGCGAAAAATAGACGTGTCGAGATTGTCATCAATTTAAAATAAATTTAATAGGGGGTATGCAAGTTGAAAAGAAGCATGTATTTAATCATGACTGCGTTGCTCGTAGCAATTTTCCTTGTTGGATGCGGGAAAGACGCAGAGGAAACAGATACTAAAGCTGCAGCATCGGAAAAAGGTAAGGAATCCAAAAAAGAATCCAAAAACAAAGTTGATTTAGGAGACTTCGAAATCGTGCTAGGCGGCGAAGTCGTTGAAGAAGACAATAAATTTATTATCGAAGGATCAAGTAATCTAATACCCGGCTCTAGAGTCGTTGGGGAAGTAATAGTCGATGACGGCGACGTATTTTCGAATACAACCGAATTGGTTCAAGAAGACGGGAAATTCCATATGGAACTGGAACATCATAAATACGGCGAAGCAGAAATCATTGTTCGTTTCGACTTCGAAGGCGTTCAAGAAGATGAGATCAAAAGACATTATGGTGAAAAAGGACAGAAATTAACGGGTCCGTTTATTTACAAACATAAAACGCATAACGGTATTTTCAAAAAGGCTGAAGCGAAAATCGACTACGTTCCAGGCGAATCGTCCAATTTAACATTTGCGGCACCTGAGTGGCATGAGCTTCCGGAAGATTATGGCGATCCGCGAGTTTGGATTGAAATCGAAGAACTCACGGAAGACGGCGAGTTTTTCTATATGCACGGTCGAAGCAATATTCTAGAAGGCAGCGAATTGAAAGTCTCTTACGGTTTATGGAATTCAGACAAAACTCGAGTGAATCCAGATGGTTCATTTGATTTTAAAATCGATTACGAGTACCTCGAAGATAAGGAGTTTGTCATCAAGTTTGAACCATCCAGCCTTCAGTGGAACGAAATTGAAGAAGCGTACGGTTCAAACGGGCAAAAACTTGTCGGCAATTTAGTTGAAACGCAGAAATTCAGTACAGACAAACAATTCATCGAAATGCGCGTCCCATGGGATGGAAAAGCAATAGGCGGGGATTCGGACAAAGACGAGAACTCGGATGAAACCGAAGATGCAACTGCAGATGAAGAAGAAAGTGACGAGAAATAAATAGAGGAGAGAATCGTTTTGAAGACAAGAGGCATTCTGATCACATCAATTCTGTTAACTTTACTTTTTCTTGCAGCCTGTTCAAGTAAACCGAAACTTGGCGATGCGGAAATCTATTTAGGCGGAGAAGTGAAAGAAAAGGACGATAAAATCCTCATTGATGGAAAAAGCAATTTAATACAAGGCGCAAGAGTCGTTGGGAAAGTCATCGTGGGCGAAAATGAGGTTCTATCAGACTCAACCGAAATTGTGGGAAAAGATGGTTCATTCTCGATGGAGTTGGATCATCATAAATACGGCGAAGCTGAAGTCGTTGTGACATTTGATTTTAAGGGCATGCAAGACGAAGCGATTATTGAACAGTACGGTGAAGGCGGCAAAGACATGAAAGGTCCATATATCTATATGGATGAGCATTGGGATGAATTAGTTCAAAAAGCTGAAGTGCGTTTAACATTGTCGCCCGATGATGAATCGGACACCCACGCGTTTACTGAACCCGAATGGCAAGAAAGACCGGAAGACTACGGAGACCCGCGTGTGTGGATTGAAGTGGACGAAGTGACAACAGATGATGAGTACTTTTATCTGAAAGGAAAAACCAATCTTCTCGAAGGCAGTAAAATTACCGGATATTACTCAGACAGATGGCACCTTGCCGACAACACGCGAATTAAACCTGACGGCACATTCGAGTTGAAATTCGAGTACTGGTACTCAGAAGATGATCCGTCTTTCACGATAAAGTTTGAACCTTACTCGCAATGGCATACGATTGAAGAAGCTTACGGCAGAAATGGAGAAAAATTGGTGGGGAACCTCGTTGAAGATTCAGGATCCAGCCAATTGATCAGAAAAGTTATTGAATATGAGCATGAGTGATGAAAGAGTACAGTTTGTACTCTTTTTTCTTTGCAATTGGGATGGTTGACAAGTCTCGATTTGTGGCATCATTTATCCTTGTCAATAATCAGAATCATTAAACTTGTCATTTAAGAGCATTTGTTCGATAATGAAAGAAAAGAAACGGTGGTGTTTGTCTTGGCAATGCTCGTCAAAGAACGGCGTGGTGTGTATGAACTGCTTGATTTGCGTAATGACTTTGTTTTCAAATCATTCTTCGGGGACGAAAGGAATTCTAATTTATTACTGCAGTTTCTAAATTCGATTTTGGATGTACAGGTTTCCTCAATAGAATTGGTCGATCCGCATCTGGAGTATACACATACCGGGGATAAAAGTTCTGTCATGGATGTGCGGGTTCGAACGGAACAGGGCGAACAAATAAATATAGAAATGCAATTGGGTAACCATCAAGCCTTTCCAGAACGAATGTTAATCTACTGGGCCAAAATGTATGGTAGCCAAGACAAACAAGGTCGATTGTATACCAAGTTGAGAAAAGCAATTCAAATTATTATTACAGATTTCAAGCTGTTAAAAGAAAAGGATTACCATAATCTTTTTCAGATATCCAACAAAAAAAGCAACTTACTATTGTCAGATCACTTGGAGATTCGTGTATTGGAGTTGCCGAAATTACGAATTAAAAATATAATGGATGCAAATGAACTCGAACGGTGGTTATTGTTTTTGAAAAGCGATGAAAAAACAAAGGAGGCGTTGGCGATGGAAAGTCCAACGATGAGAGAAGCTTTTGAGGAAATCGACCGACTCAGCCAAAATCCGGAAACGCGGCGGCTCGCGGATTTTCGGGAACAAGAGTTAAAAGATATTTTGCAACGGGAAGCTGATGCACGGGAAGAGGGGGTCGAACATGAAAAAAAGCAGACGGTAATTAGCCTTTATCATTATGGAATGTCCATGGAAGACATTGCGAAAAACGTTAGAATTTCTTCTGAAAAGGTCATGGATATTATTAAGTCAATTGAAGAATAAAGCACTTATAAAGAATAGAAAAATCAAATTAGTATCGTCTTTCCCTTTTATGAGGGAAGACGATTTTTTAATTGAATTAAACAATCCGCATTTGGAATACACATGACAACTTCGCATTAAACATACTTTCTTCAATGTTTTCAGTATGAAGATGTCTCGGCCTCCATCTATCTAAAAAGGGGGGATTTCTACACTTTTGAATGACGTATCTAATGTTTTTAGTGACAAATGTCACAAACTAAATCTCCATACTAAATTATACTTAATATATATAAAGCGTTACCAAATGCATCTTCACATCAAAATTGATATGAGGTGAAAAAATGATGAACATGCAATTTGATATAAAAAGCATAAACATATTAAAAGAAATATTATTTCGTTCACGTCATGGAGGTTTGTCGGAACCAAACAGACTTTGATCAATACTTTGAAAATGTGAGTGTTGTTGACATATTGTTAATGCAACTATAAAAATAAATGGCGACTATGGGGTTACGACTGAGGATGTTAAGAGGTTTTCTAGTATCCATCATAAGGAAATGTCGATCACTTACCATCCAAGTCAACCAGTTCGAATTTTTAAAGAAGAAAATACTGCATTTCAAATTGTTATGAATCAAATCAATCATCTTTTGGAATCAATAGAGGATCAAAACCAAACTCAGAAAACAGATAAGATAGATGAATTAAAGCAGCATATATTTCGATTGGGAGAACTTCATAACCATTATAATCGTAAAGAAAAGCTCTTTTTTCCGATCATGGAACGTTACGGTCACTATGCACCGACAAGAACAGTGTGGAGGATGGATATTCGTATTGGAGCCCTATATCAGGCTTTAAAAAGACAATTCATTCAACAGGATGTGAGTGTTACGCGCTTGAGAAAAAGATATAAGGCATTTGAAAATGAGTTTAAAGAAATGATTTTTCAAGAAGAAGCAATTATTTTACCAATCCTTCAATCCATATTTAGCGAAGATGATTGGTCAGCGATCGCAAATGAAAGTGACGCATTCGGCTATGCGATCATCGAAGCCCCCGAAGAAAAATGGATGCCTAAATCTGATATAGCGGCAAACGATAAACCTGCAACTCAAAACCTGGTTCTTGGCGGTGGTGGCTACTTAACTACAGAAGAAGCTGAACTCATTTTGAACAATTTGCCGCTGGAAATAACGTTTGTCGATAAAAATGATATGTTCAAATACTTCAACGAAATAACAGAAGCATCGGAAATGATGCTAGTGCGAACTCCGATTTCAATAGGGCGCAATGTAGCAAATTGCCACCCCCCTAAAAGTTTGATGAAGGTAATGACTTTAATGCGCGATCTTAGAACAGGAAAACGAACTTCTGAAAGTATGTGGTTCAAAAAGAAGGATCAATACATTCATATTACTTACAAAGGATTATTTAATGAGGAAGGGGAGTTTTTAGGCGTTTTGGAATACGTCCAAGACATACAGCCTTTCTTTGAATTGCCTAGCGAAGTGAAAATGGGGCTCACTTGATTGCAAGAAGGTACTTGCGCACACAAAACATAACCCGTTCAGATAACATCAATTGGCACTGCAATTCGCAGTGCATTTTTGTTTTGTTTAACGAAATAATGAATAGCTTTTAATACATAATCGGATATGATGCGACGTAGGTAGATCAAAAACTGGATATGATGAGCTGGTAAAGATAGGTAATCTATATGCAGAGCGATTTGAATCTGATGAATTTTTCATGAAAACTTAGGTGATAATGAAGAAAGGAATAACGTTGTGAATAAAGGAAACTAGGAGCGAAACAAATGGACAAAACAGTATATCTGGTCAGGCATTGTAAAGCTACAGGACAAGAGTTGCAGGCAGAATTGACTGAAGAGGGAAAAGAACAAGCGAAAGAACTGATGCGCTTTTTGGAGAAGCGGAATATTAAGCGCATTATTTCCAGCCCTTTCATGAGAGCAATTCAATCCATTCAGCCAACAGCAGGCAGCCTAGGCTTACAGGTGGAAATTGACGGCCGGCTTGCCGAGCACAAGCTGATTTCAAAAAATCTAAAAGACTGGCTGAATCGCCTCGAAGAATCCGTTCGGGACATGGATTTGAAAATGGCAGGCGGAGAATCAAGCCGCGAAGTAGCAAAAAGGGGAATGGACGTGCTTGAAGCAGCAACCGACGGCACTGTCTTGGTTACTCATCGCAATATGATGGGGCTTTTATTGATGCAGGTTGACGGGAAGCAGGGGCTCATAAAATGGACGGGATTATCGTACCCGGATGTTTATGAAGTGAAAGTGAAAAAGGATACCTTTGACGTGAAGAGAATTTGGGGCTGAAAAGCTTTTGAAAAATAACCCACTGATATCGGAGGTGTAATGCGTTGCCAGTTATAAATATAGATGGGGTAGACATGTATTATCACGTTCAAGGCACCGGGATTCCTATCGTGTTTATCCATCCTCCCTTACTCACAAGCATGAATTTTACCTACCAAGTGAATGAATTATCAAAACGCTTCAAGGTAATTGTCTTTGATATTCGTGGGCACGGAAACAGCTCTTTGTCTGAGAAAGCATTGACTTATCCATTGATTTCAAATGATATCAAACAGCTTTTAGACCATTTAAAAATAGATAAAGCTTTCATCTGCGGCTACTCAACTGGAGGGTCTATCGCTCTTGATTTTTTGTTGACTTACCCCGAGAACTCTTTAGGAGGCATTCTTATAGGAGCCCTGTCAGAAGTAAAAGATCGATCACTAAAAAATAAAATTACTTTAGGGGTAAAGTTAACGGAATGGAAGGCACTTAAAGCGCTTGCTTTATCCGTTTCCTTTACGAACTCCAATACTGGACAATTGTTTAAAGACTTATATATCAACGCAAAAAAAGGAAAAGCCCAAAATGTAAAACAATATTATCGATACAGTTTGCACTATAATTGTACAGATCGTTTAGAGCAAATTAAATTCCCTGTTTTGTTGATGTATGGGGAAAAAAATAAGGCGTTTCATCGCTATGCCCATTTATTACAAGAAAAGCTCCCTGTCAACGAGTGCATACTCATAGGAGACATGAAACATCAGCTTCCTACAAAGGCGGCCGTGGCGGTGAACAATTTTATTGAGCAATTTGTAACTGCTCATGGAGCTCAGAACGGAGAAAATTTTTAAGCATGGATATTCAGATAGTTGTTCTTAACATTTTCTGAACCAAGAAGATCTAAACGTCAAATTGTGGATGCCAATAATTTAAGGAAGTGGTTGCTATCCTTTCCCTTATATTATTATCGTTGTTTTATACTGGGGCTCTTCCTGCTCCAGTTACGTCGGCGTCGTTTGTTAAACAAGCATAACTTAAAGAAATACACCATCTTAGTTACTCGTAATAAGTTTTCTTCCTGTTAGGATTTCAAATACAATTTTAGAAGTATCTGCGGACAAAGATCCATAATTCGATTGTCCTTCTATTAAAAGTTCTAACCTTTCGTATTCTTGATTTATCCAAACGCTATGTTCAAATGAATTCCAGGAGAAAGTGTAGTCTGGCGACCCTATATCCACTTTGACATTCTCTTGCCAGTCTGCATTTCCCAAAGCGTTAATAAGTTTTTTCGCTTCATCGGAATCAGTAATCTCATTTACTGTTTCGTAGTCTTCATTATTTCTTTGCTCTACAATTATTGGGTTGCCATCCCACGAACTGCTATAAACTCTCCGCTTTGTTGAATCATTTTTTTCGACACTACCATTTGTTGTTTCTTGACTACACCCGACTAATAAAAGTCCGATTGCGATGATTAAAATAACAAGTCTTTTCATAACATCACCTCATGTGTATAGACGGTATTTGCTTGCAAAAGTTACAATTCCTTACTCAGTTGGCGATTATTAAACTTGCGCAACAAATAGAGAAACTTAAAATCGCTTAGTTATTTTGAGCAATACGCTCCAGGTTTTAGGTATATTTTCAATCAAAAGTATAAACGTTTATTTAAACCACAAGCTGTTGAATATGAATCATAATCTATATGCATTCGCTGAAAAAATTGAAACATCTTCTGTAATGCATATATAATTAAATCAAAACATTTGGTGAGAGGATTACGTTTGATGAAGATAATTGATTGGCCTACTTTCATAGGCGCTTTAATTTTAATACTGGCGGTGTCTATTCCGCTAATGCTATTTCCTGAAGCCGGTGAAGTAGTTGTCAATATGGCAAATGAATTTATGACGGAAACCTTCGGCGTCGTTTATTTATTTGTTGGATTAGCAGCATTTGTATTTCTTATATATGTTGCTTTTAGTAAAAATGGAAAAGTAAAGCTTGGATATTACGGAGAAAGAAAGGAATTTAATACTTTTTCGTGGGCTGCGATGATGTTCTCGGCAGGAATTGGTTCGAGTATTCTCTATTGGGGCATGATCGAGTGGGCTTATTATTATCAAGCACCGCCATTTGGCCTTGCGCCAGGATCCAATGAAGCGATTTCATGGTCTACCGCTTACGGTATTTTCCACTGGGGACCAATAGCTTGGGCAATTTATACATTGCCGGCTCTTCCAATTGCTTATTTTTACTACGTTCGAAAAAAGCGAGTATTGAAAATTAGCGAGGCAGTAAGACCTGTTCTTGGAAAACTCGTTGACACACCAATTGGAGTTATTATCGATGTCCTGTTTATGTTCGGTTTAATGGGCGGGGCGGGCACGACACTGGCACTCGGGACACCGATGATTGCAGCCGGCGTTGCAGACATAACAGGTATTCCGGTCACCCTCGGCATGCAGGTTTTCATTATGATGCTTTGTACAGCTATTTTTGCAACGAGTTCTTATTTTGGACTCAAAAAAGGAATTAAAATACTTAGTGATGTCAACCTTTGGTTAGCGGTTTTTATTCTGGCTTTTGTTTTTATAATGGGACCGACATTATTCATTAGTAATACAGCGTTTACAAGTTTCGGTATTATTATAGATAATTTCTTTACAATGGCGACGTGGCTTGAGCCATTCGGGAATTTAGAGGGTTTTGATAAAACAGGCTTTCCACAGAAATGGACTATTTTTTATTGGGCCTGGTGGGTAGTATACGCACCATTCGTCGGTTTATTTGTTGCTCGCATATCTCGTGGCAGAACGATTCAGGAAATGATTCTCGGTACGATGATTTACGGAACTGTTGGGAGTATGTTGTTCTTTGGAATACTTGGTAACTTTGGACTTTATCTGCAATTGAGCGGCACTTTTGATGTAATCGGATTCATGAATGAAGCAGGAGCGCCCGCGACAATCATTGCCATTTTACATCAGATTCCAATCGCAAAAATTATTGTACCATTGTTCACAATCCTAGCTATTATTTTCCTCTCGACGACTTTCGATTCGGCGTCCTTTATTTTGGCAGCGGTTGTGCAGAAGGAAGTGGATTCAGATCCACTAAGATGGAACCGGTTATTCTGGGCATTCTCGTTAACGGTACTTCCGCTCGTGTTGATGTTTATCGGGGGGCTTGAAACGCTCCAAACAGCGAGTATTGTTGCAGGTTTTCCCGTTGTTTTCATATTGTTTTTGCTCGCTTGGTCATTTATGAAAGCTTCGAGTGAAGATATACTGGCGTCAAAAGATTATGACTCTCCGATGATTCATATTAATCGTCGAGAAGAAAAGAACCGCAAGATAAGAAAGCAACGTGATAGCGAGAACTAAAGGATTAAGAAATGCCCATGAGCGGGCAGTTATGATTTATCGGGAAATAAAAAACTCAGCCAAATAAAAATGGCTGAGTTTTTATCAACTTCAAGGCAGAAAACCCCCTCTTCTAAGCGAAGCGAAAGTGGTGGATGAATGCCGGCTATTGTCTTTTGATTGAATATTAGATAAAATTGAGTCAGTCTTAATTAAGTAAAAGAGTTGATAAATGTATGAAGCTAGATAGTAATAATCATTCAGTCTTCTCATTGAATTTCCACCTAGTTTTAGTGATCAAGTATAGAAAGAAGGTGTTGGATGATAAAGTCTCCGATTTTTTGAAATCTACCTTCGCTAGAATTGCAGAAAATCACAATATCCATCTAACTGAATGGAATCACGACAGAAATCACATCCACGTACTATTTCGGTCACACCCAAACACGAATTTGTCTAAATTCATCAACGCATACAAAAGTGCAAGTTCTCGTTTAGTTAAACAAGATTTTCCAGGGGTGAAAACAAAATTATATAAAGAGTCCTTTTGGAGCCAAAGTTTTTGTTTGATTTCCCCAGGCGGAACATCGATAGATGTGATTAAAGAATATATACAAAAACAAGGAAAGTGAGGAATTTTCCGTGCCGAAAAGTAACCTTAAACATAAAGCTTCCAAGTTTAGAATTTACCCAAATCAAAAACAAATCACCTTAATTAATAAAACAATTGGTTGCTCAAGGTACGTGTTCAATACTTACCTTGACCTTTGGGATAAAACATTCAAAAAAACCGGAAAAGGCCTAAGCTACGGAAAATGTTCTAGCAAGCTAACTCAGTTGAAGAAAAGTGTTACTTGGCTTCGAGAAGTCGACAGCATCGCATTACAATCATCTCTTCGAGATTTAGCGGATGCGTTTGATCGATTCTTTAAGCAACAAAACAAGTATCCCAAGTTCAAATCCAAGAAAAACCCGGTGCAAAGCTACACAACTAAGATGACAAATAACAACATCGCAATCATAGGAGACAAAATTAAATTGCCTAAACTTGGGTTAGTTCGGTTTGCAAAAAGCAGAGAGTTTGGTGGCAGGATTATAAACGCTACCGTCAGAAGAACAACGACTGGTAAATTCTTCGTCTCGCTCTTAGCTGAAGAAGTTATCCAAGAAATTAAACCAACACATTCAACTGTAGGAATCGACCTCGGATTGACTGATTTTGCTGTACTTTCAAATGGAGAAGTCATCAAAAACAGTAGACACTTTAGGAAACTAGAAATTAAATTAGCAAAAGCCCAAAGAGTCTTAGCTCGTAGAGCTAAGGGTTCTTCCAATTGGAACGAACAACGCATAAGAGTTGCTAAAATTCACGAGAAGATCAAAAACTCACGATCCGATTTCTTGCACAAACTCACGACTAATATTATCAAAAACCACGATGTTATTGGTATTGAGGATTTGCGAGTCAGTAATATGCTTAAAAATAAAACCTTAGCAAAATCGATCAGTGATGTGAGTTGGACAGAGTTCAGGACGCTCTTAGAGTACAAAGCTAACTGGTACGGGAAAACAGTAATCGCTGTTGCGAAAAACTTTCCTAGCAGTCAGCTCTGTTCGTGCTGCGGAAATAAAAACAAAGCCGTTAAGAATCTCGCGATACGCGAATGGGCGTGCAGTTCCTGCAATACCAAACAAGACCGGGATCTTAATGCCAGCATAAATATTCGAAATGAAGCATTACGATTAACCGTAGGGACTACGGAGATAGCCTAGTAATTTTAAATCCGATAGGATTTATAACTTAGGAATCCCCCACTTCTAAACGAAGTGAAAGTGGGGGTAGTTCAAAAATTCATCTTATATTCTTCTTAACAGGATTAATGAGCAGATTCAATACCGACATGCATACAGCAATCAACAATGCCGTTCCAAAGCTTCCGATGATGAAACCGTCTCCCATTATTGTATTGGTCAATAGGAGCATGAGCGCATTCACAACAAACAAAAACAACCCGAGCGTTACAATCGTCGCCGGCAGCGTTAGTAAAATCAAAATCGGTCGAATGAGCATATTAATAATTGCGAGTACGATACTCGCAAGAATCGCAGTCCCGATGCTATCTACAACAAAACTAGGAATCAACCAAGATAGAAATAAAAATAAGAGTGCATTAACCAAAATTCCTCCGAACCATTTCATCAAAACCACAACCTTTGAAATAATAAATAATATGATATTTTTACTGTATGATAAGTATAGCTGAAGTTTAGTCTCTAGTTATAGTTTTTATCACTATGATCGATTTTTCCGTTAGCACCTTTCGATTTATCTGCGGACTCAAGTCTATCAAGCATTCGTTCCAATAAATCACTAAACTTCTCAACATCTATACTCATCCCGTTATTTTGGGATTGTTGTTTTTGTAAATCATCAATCTGACTTTGAAGTTTCGCCATTTCCTGTTGTTGCTGTTGATCTGCTATTTTGCTTTCTTCTAAGGCGATAGCCCCTCCAATGACGGCCAGCGTATCGCCTATTACTGTTATAACAGAGCCCAAAAAGGCTATTTTCGGACCGATATCTTGGGGACTGTCGTTGCTTTGAAATTCATTTCCACTAAATTGGTTATTGAATTTCAAATCATCATTCCTTTACTGTATAATCTCTATTAACTAGTATATGCTAGCTCAAAATTTATGAAACTTACTATCACTCCTTGTTGAATAGAGGCCAAATGTGAAATGTTCATTAAACATAAAATTCGACTCCAAACAAAAATAACAATATTAGTCTGTACGGTAGTCCTCGTTTCATTATCAGTAACGGCCTATTTGATTGGCAGTAAAGCTGTCAAAAATTCAAGGACTTTTCACGAAAATAATGTGATGGATATAGCGACGACCATCAGTCATACGCAGCTAATCAAAGACGGGTTGACCGGCGAGGGGCCCGTTGAAGCCATTCAATCTTTCACGAGAGAAGTTCGAGAAAATACAAATGTGCAATATATCGTCGTGTTAAACAAAGACCATATTCGCCTGTCGCATCCAGTGGAAGAACGAATAGGAGAATACTTTGTTGGCGGCGATGAGGATTTGGCGTACGAAGGGGAGAGTTACACATCATTGGCCCAAGGCACGCTCGGTGAATCGTTAAGGGCTTTCGTTCCGATATACGCTGAAAATGAATTAGTAGGCGTCGTGTCTGTCGGTATTTCATCAGAAAACATACGGGCTGCCGTCTTTCAAAGCCTGCGCACAAGTTACATAGGAATCGGCATCGGATTATTAATTGGCGTCATTGGCGCTTTTCTATTGGCAAGGCAAGTTAAGCGAACATTATACGGACTTGAGCCTGAAGAGATTGCCAAGCTACTCGGCGAACGGGAAGCGATGCTGGAATCAGTCAAAGAAGGAATCATTGCGATTAATGATCGGGGTGAAATAGTTGTTGCCAATCAAGCCGCAAGCCAACTATTTCAACAAGCGGGCGTTTTAGAAAACCCGGTAGGAAAACAAGTAGACGCCTATCTACCCGCTTCGCATTTAAAACAAGTATTAGAAACCGGCGAACCGGCATTCAACCAAGAACAAAAATTGAATGGCATCGATCTCGTCGTCAACCGAGTCCCGGTCATATTGAATGGGAAAATCGTCGGCGCACTAGCGACATTTCGAGACAAAACCGAACTAACTTCCTTAGTCGAACAACTCTCGGGTGCAAAAGCTTTCGCCGAAACACTAAGAACGCAAACACATGAATTTATGAATAAACTGCACGTCATCACAGCGATGGTGCATACAAAATCCTATGATGAACTAAAAGGATACACTGCCTATCTTTCAGCTGCATATCAAAAAGAAGTCGGCGCCGTATCTCGTCTTATCAAGGATCCTGTCATATCGGGTTATCTAGTAAATAAGTTGAGCCAAGCGCGCGAATCCAACATCCAAGTCGACCTAACAGGGGACAATCCGCTACCTCCATTGAAGAAAATTGAACATACGGACAAAGTTATTACAATTATTGGTAACTTATTCGATAATGCGAGCGAAGCAGTACGTGATCAGGAGACCGGTCAAATTGAAATCACCATAGATTATAAGGACAAGCATTTCTATTTTGATATCCGTGATAATGGTCCGGGTATTAGCGCAACGGATTTCAAGAAGACTTCGCAGATCGGTTTATCGACAAAAGGTGAGAACCGCGGATACGGCCTGTATTTGGTCAATAAAGCACTTAACGAATTGGGCGGCCAGCTAGAAGTGTCTTCGGAAAAAGGAGCGGGTGCCGGGTTCCATGTAAAAATTCCATATGAGGGGGGAAATGAATGATCAACGTCTTAATTATTGAAGACGATCCAATGGTCGCGAAGTTCAATGCGATTTATCTGGAAAGCATTCCGGGATTCACTCTTGCCGGAATCGCTGAAAATGCCGAAGAAGGCTGGACATTTTACCAATCAAATAAAGTCGATCTTATTTTACTGGATGTGTATATGGGGAAAAAGACTGGCCTTGAACTTTTAAGGGAATTCCGAAAAGCGGCTGACCCGGTCGACGTGATCATCATTTCAGCGGCAAACGATAAGCAATCAGTTCAAACCGCGCTGCGTTTCGGGGCTGTTGATTATCTCATAAAACCTTTTACCTTCGAGCGATTTCAAGAAGCGCTTCTCCAATATGCGCAGAAACATCGGGTGATGAAAGAAAATGAACATGTTAGCCAAGATGAAATCGATACATTTCTGCTTAGAGCTGAAAAACCGCAATCTACTGTTCTAGAACTCCCAAAAGGGCTGACGGTCCAGACGTTTTTCACGATTGTTAAGCAAATTATTAATCGTCATAGAGGCGCGTTTTCAGCCGCTGATTTAGCAGAGGAAACGGGGATTTCACGCGTTTCTGTTCGTAAATACTTGAACCATCTAGTCGAAAAAGATATGTTAACTGTCGACATTGTGTATCAAGAAACGGGTCGTCCATTAAATAGGTTCATCCTAAAGCCTGAAAAAATAGATATTCTCAAAACATTAAGTCGAGAATAATCGCAAAGAAGGTCACAAATTGTTCAATTGTGACCTGTTTTTTTAGTTACAAAAGTATTTGCTTAGTTACGTAAGCTATATTTAACATAAAGTTGCCTTTATAGTTAGTTTTCGAATAGTAAGCGTTTACACAGGAGGGATTATTCTTGAAAGCAATGGTATCGAATGTCTGGCAGGGACTATGGCGTTCACACGACCAGACAAAAAATCTGCTGAACTTTTTTTCGTATACAAAGGATATAGAAAAAGCGAAAAATAAAAATGAACAATCGAAACAAGCGACAAATACCGGCGGACCTTCAGGAAGGCCGGACAATAAATACAATAAAAAATCCTATTCAACCGCGCAAATCGTGGGATTGATACTTGGGCCGCTATTGTTTTTATTGACGATGCTCTTCTTTTCACCAGAAGGATTGGCTCCTGAAGCGAAAGCGGTCTTGGCGGTCACTTTATGGATCGCGACGTGGTGGATCACCGAGGCGATTCCGATTCCGGTAACATCCCTGTTGCCGATATTCCTATTGCCGGTGACCGGTGCGTTGGATAGCGGTACCGTTACGGCAGCATACGGTAACGATATTATTTACTTATTCTTGGGTGGATTCTTTATCGCACTAGCGATGGAAAAATGGAATCTTCATAAGAGAATGGCACTAGCGATCATCGCATTCATCGGGACGAGCACGCAACGAATTTTACTTGGATTCATGGTAGCAACAGCGTTTCTTTCGATGTGGGTATCCAATACCGCCGCAGTCATGATGATGATTCCAATGGGTCTAGCAATAACTGCGCAAGTCGCTTCCGCTTTAAAAGGACGACCTGAAGAAAACGAATTACCGAAATTCGAGAAAGCATTAATCTTTGGAATTGGCTATGCAGGAACAATCGGCGGTCTAGGTACTCTGATCGGTACGCCGCCGAACATCATTCTTGCTGCGCAAGTGAAAGAGCTATTTGATGTAGAAATTTCATTCGCGGGTTGGATGCTAATCGCAGTCCCAATTGTCGTTATTCTTACGTTAACAACTTGGTTATACTTGGGAAGATACGCGTTTAGAATGAGTATTAAAGGACTCCCTGGAGGAAAAGAAGTTATTCAAGAAGAACGAAAAGCACTCGGCAAGATGATTTTTGAAGAAAAAGTCGTTGGCACAGTCTTTCTTTTTGCAGCTTTCATGTGGATCACAAGAGAATTTCTATGGTTGGGCATCATACCTGATTTAAAAGATGGAATGATAGCAGTGTTAGCAACTGCACTTCTATTCGCAATTCCAACATCGAAAAAATACGGCGGCCGCGTCCTTGAATGGAAAGATTCAAAAGAAATCCCTTGGGGCATTCTATTGCTATTCGGTGGGGGTCTTGCAATCGCTGCCGGCTTCCGTCAAACGGGACTATCCGAATGGATCGGAACACAACTAACTGTCCTAGATGGCTTTAACATCATAATCATTATCACGCTTTCGACGTTACTCGTTCTATTATTGACCGAGATTACATCGAATACAGCAACAGCGACGATGATCCTTCCAGTACTAGCGTCTTTAGCGCTAGCATTGCAAATTCACCCGTTCGCATTAATGGTACCAGCCGCAATGGCCGCAAACTGCGCATTCATGTTGCCAGTTGGAACACCGCCAAACGCAATCATCTTCGGAACCGGGAAATTAAAAATCGTCGAAATGGTCCGCGTCGGCTTCATTATCAACTTTCTCGCCCTGTTCTTAATCGTATTGGTCATTTACTTCCTGATGCCAATCGCGTGGGGCATCGATTTGCATAACGTACCAGCTGATATTTTCGGCAATTAAAATAAAGTGCTTGATACCTGCGCGATACGGGGATCAGGCATTTTTTATTTTGAATGAACATAAGGTAGGGGGAAGTATTATCATAGAGAGGATTTTGCATAGATGGTTGAATTCAACAGCGTTTGCACGCAATTCGCCGAAATTTTACGAGGGAAAAGTAAAGTGAATAATGGCGTCTGCTCAGTCGATTTTCATAGGAGAGTCGATGTTACTGTTCAAGGCAAACCATGTAAATCAGTGGCATCCGCACGTGTTTCATTTGAATCATTAGATCAACAGGGTGTCGCCATAAATTTAGCGGAAATTGCAATACTCGAAGAAGAAAGCGCAAAGTTCATGAAAGCGGCAATAGAACAAGGACTTATTGTAAGCGCGCTTCACAACCAATGGATCTTAACAGAACCGACAATTATGCATATCCATATCCAATCCGTCGAATCGCCGCTCAACTTCGCGGAAAAACTGGTCTATGCATTTGGGGAGTTAAGTAGTAAGCCAGTGGGGGAGCAGGGTGGCGGATATAATTGAGAAATAGGCTTTGGACGTTTCCTTGTTATGGGGAAGCGTTTTTTTGTTTGAGCTATTTTGAGTGTCGTGCCGTGTTGCTCCCGTATCGGGTGACGTTATTCCCGTTACTCATAGGTTTATTCCCATATCGCAATCAACCCTATACCAACACCACCAAAACAAAATCATCCCACCCAAGTTTATATCCGCATAAAAATTGGGTATGGCTGTAAGAAGAATGCTCATCTAGAAGGGGAAGATTGCGTTGGACACGACCGAAACGATTAAAACGAAAAGAAATCTAAAGCCGATATGGATCGCGCTTGCTTTTCTCGTAATGATCACCATTATTTTACTTCCGAATCCGGGCGATTTACCCGTGATGGGGCAGCGAGCACTTGCAATCCTAGCATTTGCCGTCATTCTATGGATGACGGAAGCAGTATCTTATCCAGTAAGCGCCGCAATGATCATCGGGCTCATCACTTTATTACTTGGACTAGCGCCGGATATGGCGAACACGGACGTGCTTCTCGGCACGAAAGGCGCGCTTAAAATGGCGCTCGGCGGTTTCTCGAACTCGGCCGTAGCACTCGTTGCAGCTGCATTATTTTTAGCCGCCGCGATGCAAGCGACAAATCTACATCAGCGGCTCGCGTTATATATTTTATCGAAAGTAGGCGTGAAAACAGGCGCCATCGTTTTTGGATCGATTCTCGTTTCGATTATCCTAGCGTTCTTCGTTCCGAGCGCAACAGCACGCGCAGGCGCCGTCGTTCCGATCTTACTCGGAATGGTCGCCGCTTTCGGGTTGCCGCACAACAGCCGTCTCGGTGCATTACTTGTCATCACCGCCGTTCAATCCGTTTCCATTTGGAACATCGGCATAAAAACAGGAGCGGCACAAAACATGGTCGCGCTCGGTTTCATCGAAGAAGAACTCGGCGTATCCGTTGCTTGGAGCTCGTGGTTTCTTTACGCCGCGCCTTGGTCAATCATTATGTCAGTCGTGCTTTACTTCGTTATGATCAAATTGATTAAACCAGAAACGAAAGTCGTCGAAGGCGGCAAAGAATTGATCCTAGGAAAATTAAAAGAGCTCGGTCCGATGAAATCGTCCGAAATACGACTCGTCGTCGTTTCACTCGCGCTTCTTTTCCTATGGTCGACAGAAGAGATCGTGCATCCATTGGACACGACAACCGTCACGATCATTGCGATTGCCATATTGCTATCCCCGAAAATCGGCGTCTTCGATTGGAAAACAGTTGAAAAACTGATCCCATGGGGAACAATCATCGTTTTCGCGGTCGGAATCGCGCTCGGCACAATCCTATTAGAAACAAAAGGCGCCCAGTGGCTATCCGACAAGGTTTTCGGCGCAATGGGACTTGAGCATATGCCGCTTCTCGCAACAATCGCGTTGCTCTCGCTTTTCAACATCCTGATTCATCTAGGGTTTGCCAGTGCAACGAGCCTATCATCAGCACTCATCCCGATTTTCATCGCGCTCACGACAACAATCGCCATTGACGCCAACAGCGTAGGCTTCGTCCTGATCCAACAATTCGTCGTCAGCTTCGGCTTCCTATTACCGGTAAGCGCGCCGCAAAACATGCTCGCCTACGGAACCGGATCCTTCACCGTAAAAGACTTCTTAAAATCAGGTGTCGCATTGACGGTAATCGGATACCTGCTCATCCTGCTATTCAGCGCGACGTATTGGAAATGGATCGGCCTATTGTGAATTAAACCCTTATATGCGAATCAAATAAAAAACGACCTTTGGCCACACGCAAAGGTCGTTTATTCTAGCAATTGACTTTTATAAACCGTTCAATCCGGTCCATGCCTTCCACCAAATTCTCCATTGAATTCGCATATGAAATCCTGATAAATCCTTCGCCGTATGTAGTAAACGTGCTTCCCGGAACGACAGCAACAAGTTCGCTGTCCAATAATTTCGTCGCGAAATCCCATGAAGTCAATCCCGTCATGTCGATAGATGGAAAAATATAAAACGCGCCAGTAGGTTTGATCACGCTCAGCCCCATCGCAGTGAGTCTTTCATACACATAATCTCTTCGTTCTAAATAAGCCGTGTTCATCTTAAGCGGCGTGTTGCGACTATTCGTTAGCGCTTCGATTCCGGCATATTGGCTGGGAAGGGCGGCACAAATCGAATTATAGAGATGAACTTTCAACACATGTTCCATTAATTCCTTAGGTCCCAATACATAACCCAATCGCCAACCTGTCATCGCATGCGACTTTGATAGGCCGTGGATCAAGAAAAGTTTGTTTCTGATTTCAGGATAAGAAGCGAATGAAACATGTTCTTCATTGAATGAATTCTCGCTATAAATTTCATCCGAGATAATAAAGATGTCGTGCCTTTCCAACACTTTTACGAGTCCATCCATCTGCTCTTTATTTAAAGTCATTCCTGTAGGATTCGACGGGTAATTTAAAATAATCGCCTTCGTCTTCTCGCTAATCAAACCCTCTAACTCATCAGGGCACGGTAAAAGATCAGTTTTCATCGTATCCAAATAAACTACTTTTGCTCCGCTTAAATGAACAATAGGTTCATAACCAGAATAAATCGGTGCCGGCATGATCACTTCATCGCCTTCAGTCAAGATGGTTCGTAAAATGGAGTCGATTCCTTCACTCGCTCCAGTTGTGATGACGATTTCCGTTACAGGATCATAGTGAAATCCATATTTCTCCTCAAAAAACAACGAAACTTTCTCGCGTAATTCTAGTAACCCGGCGTTATGTGAATAACCCGTCAAGTTATTCTGAATCGCTTCAATTCCTGCTTGTTTAACTGGGTCCGGTGTAGGGAAGTCCGGTTCGCCAATTGTTAAATTAACCCCATCTTTATATTGCATGACTTCATTTGAAAACACGCGGATACCAGGAACTACAATGTCTTTCACGCGCTCATTCACTCGATTTATCATCAAAGCACCCCTCATTTGTATACTGTATACCGTAATCTTAGGCGAATGAATTCGATTTGTAAATAACTATCAGTATTAATGTTTGGAATTGTTCCTATAGAAAATAAACTCTGACCACTCTAAAAGTGCGCTATAGCTAGTGTTAAGAGTACAAAAATTCAAGGTGTAAAATAAACTTGCACAAGCGGAAAATAGAGAATTGACATTCAATTTATGATATTGTATATTTACTTAAACACTTGTACACAGTATACATTTGTTGGAAAAGTTACAATTGAAGAAAAGTATTCTTGAGAACACCGTAGTATAAGCATTTGGTAGTAATTTGCAGTTAACTAATGAGGGGGAAACAACATGCTGAAAAAAATCACTTATACATTCATCGGTTCACTCGTCATGATGATTATGCTTGCGGGGTGTTCAGAAGACGGAGGCGAAAAAGTAAAGCTTCAACTTGGACATGCCTTATCTGATGGAACGCCAGCATCCGATTTGATCAATGAAATGGCAGAGAATATCGAAGAAAAAACGGATGGCCGCGTTGAAATCGATGTATTTCCGAACAGTCAACTAGGATCTGAAACTGAAATGTTAGAGCAAGTTAAAATGGGAACCATGGAATCTGCGGCAATTATGATAGGATCGATGCAATCTCTTGATATGCGCATGGCAATCGAAGACTTGCCTTATATGTGGAAAGACATCGATCATGCACGAGCTGCATATGAAGGTGAATTCGGGGACTATCTAGCAAACATCATGGATGAGCAAGGCATGAAAAAAATCGGGTATGTCGAGTGGGGTTTCAGACATATCACGAACAACAAAAAACCAATTGTCACGCCTGAAGACATGGAAGGATTAAAAATCCGCGTGGCGCAATCTAAACTTCGCATCGACGCATTCGAAGAATTAAAAGCGTTGCCGACAGCTATGGCGTTCAGTGAAGTTTATGGAGCTCTCCAACAAGGTGCATTGGATGCGCAGGAAAATCCTTTAGCTAATATTGTCGCCCCGAAATTCGATGAAGTTCAAGAGTATCTATCTTTAACAGGTCATTTTTACAACACGATCATGATGGTCGTCGATAATGACGTTTGGGACAAAATTTCTGAAGAAGATCAGAAAATCATTTTAGAAGAATCAGAGAGAATCTCAAAAGAAGTGCAAGAGAAAAATGATGAAGCAGAAAAAGGCTATGTAGAAGAACTTAAAAATAGAGGCATGACGGTTAACGATGATGTTGATACAAATGCGTTCCGTGAAAAGATGATGCCTGTGTACGATAAATGGGAAAATGATGTTTTTGGAAAAGAGCTAATGGATATTTATCGTGAAGCTTCTGGTTGGTAATCTAGCAATTGTTTCCTAGTTTAAATAACTCAATTTAAACTAGGAACATTTTATTTTTAAAGTAAAAGGAGGAAAAACACGTTGCCGAAATTGACCGAAAACATCGTGAAAATACTTTCGATATTATGCGTCATCGCAATTACGGGATTGACCGTCATCGTATTTGTCCAAGTCTTCTCGCGGTTTATCAAGTTTTCAATGCCTGGAACAGAAGAGTTAGCAAGGCTGTTGATCGTATGGTTGACATTTTTAGGATCAAGCTTAGCGATTCATGAAAAAATGCATCTTGGTGTACGATATTTTGTGAGTTTGGTTAGTGAAAACAAACAGAAAAAAATCGATTTCTTTATTCATTTGATCATGATGGGTTTCTTTTTTGTCTTAATGATTTACGGATTCAAACTAACATGGTCGACAATGGCAACAACTTCTGCGACATTACAGTTACCGATGGGCGTATTTTACGGCGTCATTCCGGTTAGTGCGGTATTTTCCATCTACTTCATACTGATGAACATGTTGAATCCGACTAGTTCAAGCCCTAGTTCCAGGGAGGCGACATTATGATTATAGGAATCTTAGTTACGTTTTTTGTATTGCTATTCTTGGGAATGCCTATCGCTTTTACAATCGGCGTCGTATCAGTAGGGGTTCTCCTCTTCAGCGGGGTTTCGCTTGAAATCATCGTTCAACGAATGTTCGCCGGGGTTAACAACTTCTCCTATTTAGCACTCCCGCTATTTATTTTAGCTGGTAATATTATGGGGGAAGGGGGACTGACGAAACGATTAATGGCGCTTGCGGATGCGTTAGTCGGAAGGTTTTCAGGAGGTTTGGGAATGACAGCGGTTGTCACGAGCGCATTCTTCGGAGCAGTATCCGGTTCCACGGTCGCAACGACATACGCAGTCGGATCAGTCATCGTCCCGCGAATGAAAGAACAAAAATATAGCAACTCCTTTATCGCCAGCATCATTGGACCAGCAGGCGTATTAGGATTAATCATCCCGCCGAGCATTACGATGGTCATATTGGGTATCACTGCGAATATTTCAATCGGAAAATTATTCATCGCTGGTTTCTTACCGGGAATTTTATTGACAATTGCTCTCTGTATTTACGTGGCGTTCATGTCGAAAAGAAGAGGCTTTGGTGTCGTTGAACATTCGAATCCGACGGGCTCAGAGTTTATGAAGATCGCTTTGCAAGCATTTTTCCCATTAATGGCACCGATCTTTATTTTAGGAGGGATCTTCAGCGGGCTTGTGACAGCGACAGAAGCGGCAGTCATTGCAGTCGCCTACGGCTTTATCCTATCTGTTTTTTATAAGGAATTAACGTTCAAGAAATTCAAGGAAATAATGATTAGCTCCGCATCGACTTCGGCGATTATTTTGATCATTATTTCAGTGGCCAACGCGTTTACATATGTGCTCACGGCGAATCGAATTCCTGCAATGATATCTGAGTTCTTTTTGCAATTCGCAAGTACGCCCCTGCAATTCCTGTTAGTCGTATCGGTGATTTTATTCATCTTGGGTACGTTAACCGAGGTTACGTCGTTAATCATTTTATTAAGCCCGATTTTCATGCCGATCGCCATGCAATACGGCATCGATCCAATCCACTTCGGAATGGTGCTCGTCATGAACTTTGCGCTCGCGAATATTACACCGCCAGTCGGTTTATCGTTGATCGCGGGATGTAGTATCACGGACAGGGAAATGGGGATCGAGAACACATTCCCGTATGTGCTTCATATCATCGGTATCGTTTCGGTTGTCGTGTTGCTTATTATTTTCTTCCCGGCAATCTCAACAGTCTTGCCGAGTCTATTTGAGTAAAAGGGTGATCAGTTTGATTAGAAATACACAAGAAACAGCGGTCATTGAAAATGCCCACGGCGGGATTGGAAGTATTGAAATCCATAAAAAGATCATGAAGGAAGATCATGTGGAAGGGTTATCGCTATTTGCCAAAGTAGTGGTAAGCCCCCACTCGACGATCGGCTATCATCAGCATACGGATGACGCAGAGGCTTATTATATTTTAAAAGGGGAAGGAAATTTCCTTGATCATAATAAAGAGCGAGTTCCTGTTAAAGCTGGGGATATATGTCTGATTAAAAAAGGGCAGAGTCATGGTTTGGAGAATCTTACTGATGATGTATTAGAGATGATTGCGGTTGTTTATTAGGTAGCGTGGATTTCCGCTGCAGGCGGCGCTTTCCTGCGGGCGAGCGCGAAGAGCGGAAAGATATAGTTCAATCTTTCCCTACCGCTTCCCACACTGCGCTCAGTCCAGGGGCTCAGCTGTCTCGCTAATCATACGGGAGTCGCCGCCTTCCGCTCCAATCCTGAACTAGAAATTCATTCAAATATAGAACATATCAAGCAAGTGAGGTGGTGAGGGTAGTGAAGAAGATTGAACAGAGTGGGACGTTGGCTGATCAGGCGTATAATTTACTGAAAAAAGCGATTATTATTGGGAAGTTAAAGGGCGATGAGTCGTTGCCGGAGGAAAAGATTGCCGCAGACCTAGGAATTAGCCGGACGCCTTTACGAGATGCGCTTAATCGACTGGCTTCGGAAGGTTTGGTTATACACCGGAAAGGCCGTCCTGCGGTTGTGGCTAGTTTTACGAAAGAGAATTCCTTGGAATATATGGAGTTACGAAGCTTGTTGGAAGTTCACAATATCGAAAAAATCATATCAAAGGTGGATTCATCATTTCTGCTTTTATTGGAAAATAATCTTGCGAATCAATTAGACGCGATTGAACGGGATCATTACCATGATTTCATAGAGTTGGACCGTGAGTTTCATCTATTATTGGCATCGCCTAATAAAAACAACGAGTTTAAAAAAATGATTCACCGGGTGAATACAGGTGTCAATCGTGCGTTTCTGATATTGTCGAGCACGTTGCCGACGAGTGCGAAGGGTGCTTATGAAGAGCATGTAGAAATCGTCGAAGCGTTAAAGAAACAAGATGTCCGGTTAGCAAAAAATAAAATCATCGTTCATTTAGATAACGTAGAAAAAAGATTTTTAGGGTATTACGCCGAGGATTAACTTGAAAGGTAGGAGACTATCTATGAAATGGAATACACCAGAGCAACTAGAAGATTTATTATGCGAGGTCGTCAGTTGGGACAGCAGAACCGGGACAGCCGGTGAAATGGAATTTTCGAGTAAAATTAAAGACAAATTACTAGAACTTAAGTATTTTCAGGAAAATCGTTGGCTCATCCAATTTCATGATGCAGGGAAAGGCCGAAACGCAGTCACTGGATTTTATAATAGCGGCGTGACCGATAAAACGATTGTGCTCATCAGCCATTTCGATACGGTCCATATTGAAGAATTCGGCAATTTGGAAGCGCTCGCATTCCAACCGAGAGCGTTAACCGAGGAATTAAAAACGAAAATTGAGGATCTGCCAAAGGATGTCCAAGCAGATATCAAATCGGACGAGTATTTATTCGGCCGAGGAACGATGGACATGAAAATGGGACTCGTTTTACATCTACATTTACTCGAAATGGCGACCATTGAAAAATGGCCGATCAACTTGATCTTGTTGACAGTGCCGGATGAAGAAGTGAATTCATCCGGAATGAGAGCGGCTGTCAGCGGGTTGATTGATATACGAGAAGAGTACGGGTTAGAATACGAGTTATTTTTAAACAGCGAACCGTCATTTTCTCAAAAACCGCAAGATGAAAATTATTATATTTACTCGGGCACAATCGGAAAAATCATGCCTTCCGCTTTATTTTACGGAAGGGAAACACATGCAGGCGAACCGTTAAACGGCATCACAGGGCATTACATGGCCACTTATTTAACAAAGGCGATGGAATTCAACCCAGACTTCGTCGAAGAATTTTACAATGAAAAAACGCCATTACCAATTTGCTTGAAAATCAGCGACTTGAAGGAAAATTATTCAACACAGACATCTCATCATAGCGCCGCGTTATACAACGTCTTTTTAATGAGACAAAACGCAACGGACATTATGAAGATATTTAATGAAACAGCAGTAGCGGCGATGGCAGAATGCGAAAAGGATTACAAAGAAATTTGTAAACGCGAGGGCGTCGATCCGATCGGGGAAATTAGAGTAATGGAATACTGCGATTTACTCGAGTATGCAGAGGAAAAGCTGGGCATCGCAAAAGTAGTAGAAATAAAAAACGTCGTGATGCAAGATGAATCACTCGATGAACGTGATATGTCGATCCAAATCAGCGATCAACTAATGCTGAACTGTCAAGAATTAGCACCAGCAACCATACTATTTTATGCACCGCCGTACTACCCGGCGATCAATTCATCGGAGAATGAATTAGTTAACGAAAAAATCGAGCTGACTCAACGAATATTGAAAGAAAAATTTGATGTCGACGCCAAACAAGTTCATTATTTCAATGGGATTTCGGATTTGAGTTACGTTAATTATGATGAAAATGATACCGGATGGAAAGCGTATAAAAATAATACGCCTTTGTGGGGAGATGTATACAGTATACCGTTTGAAGAAATGCAGCAGTTGCAGGCCCCGGTGTTAAACATCGGGCCATTTGGCAAGGATGCGCATAAGTTGACGGAGCGGTTGCATAAAGAGAGTGCATTTGTGCAAACGCCATTTGCTTTGAAGGTTGTTGTGGAGAGTATGTTTGCGGGAACGACTGTAAACGAGGGAGAACTGGAGACTAAATTCTCTTGATAACTTCAAGATATTGTTGAATTATAGTATGGGTTTCCGCTACGGACGAGCGCTATGAGTGGAAAAATATATAGTTCAATCTTTCTTTACCTCTTCCCTCGTTGCGCTTAGTCCAGGGTCTCAGCTAAGAAAAGTGTAAACTTCTTTTTTGCACTTTATTCTCTTTTCCTCGGGAGTCGCCCCTTAACAAGAAGGGTGATTTATTATTTGGAGATTACTTATTACTGATACTTTTTTCTGAAAGGAGTACTTAGATGAGACATGGCGGAATATGAAAAAATGATGGAGGTAAATTACTGAATCTGTTTTCGATTGAGGTATTTGCATTGACTTTTCTATTCCACTAACGATAATGTTATATTTATTCTTCGGTTATCGATCGAATAAACTTTACCTGCAAAGTAAAAAGGTATCAAATGAATCATGAAACTTCCAAGAGCAATCATAGAGAGTACCTGTACAATCCACTATTCCGATAATTAAGAGGCCAATCAAATGAGTGTTTGATTGGCCTCTTTTTGTATTTTTCACTAACCAAAGCGGTAGTAAATCAAAATAAAGGTAGCCAAGACAAAGAAGAAATTAAGGAATACGAAAATCATTTGATTTAATCGTGTCTTGTGCATCTTAATAGGTGGGTAGTAAAAAGAGACACCTTCAATGATAAAAATGAGTAAGACAACGTGGATAATTGCATGACCAATAATCTCAGTCATTCCAAAAATCATGGAAGTGAGTAAAAACAATACCGTGACGACTGCTGCTAATAGTCGGTTTAATATGCCTACAATTAACAAATACCCAACAACAAATTCAATAAAAGCAGCCATTACAATAAAAATGGACGGTTCAAATCCAAAAGTAGGAACGGCGTGACGCTCAATAATATCTAGCGTCATTGCTGGATACACCCATTTTTCAACAGCAACCCAACATAGGGAAAGGCCTGTCCCGAGATATAAGAATGGAAATCCCCATTTTTCCCATTTTGTCTTCCCTACTAATAATACGAAGAAAATAGCGATATAAAATCCATAATCGAGCATATGGAACCATCCGGAGTTGGACCAGACCATAATAAACAAACTCGAGAGGACAAGAGAAGCTAATTTTGTCGCATAGTGATGGGGGATTAGTAATAAGACAATTGCAAACCAAAATGCAAATTGCTGGAATGGTTCTGTCATACTAAATTCAGGCGCAAACATAGATCCTGAAAAAGACTGGAGGGCTAATGAAAGCGCTGTTCCGTATTTTAGTAAATGTCTTGAATATATCCGAAAACCTGCTAATTTATCCTCAATCTTTTTTGCGATTTCTAAATTCATCAACCAAGGAAGAAGTTGAGGGATTGCCGCCAAAACAATTGCAACGATTAGAGAAAATACGATGAAAAAAGGCGATAATATATTTTCAATACTATCCTTAGAAGCCGCTTCTTCTGTAAACCATTTAACGTGTGCATTTGCAATGAGTGGCGCAAACAATGTAAGCAATAAAACAATCATTAATAACAAACGTCTATTCACAAGAACCCAACCTTTAAAAATACTATAATCCATTTATCATTTGGAATTATGCGCCATACTACAACAACAAGCAGTTTCGTATCATTAGTCTTTACTAATTATAAAATTCTATAAGTTAAAACAGCTTAAACGTTGATGAATGAAACCAAATAAAAAATCTTACCTAATATAGTAGAGATATCCGAATTTCTGTAAACGCTTTCAATTATCGTGTAAATTATTAATTTGATTGACAAAAAAGAGAGATTTCATGGTAAGATGTATTTTAGCATTATTGTTAAATATTAAATTATTAGGGGGAGAAATTTCAAATGAAGAAAAAACAATTACGTTTGTTTGCATTTATTGCGATGATCGCATTACTAGTATTATCGGCATGCAATTCAGACAGCGCAGGAAAAGATACTGGGAAAACAAAGGAAGATTATAAGTTTCTTAGTATTTTAACGGGGGGAACTCAAGGTACATACTATCCACTGGGGGGATCGTTTGCTGACTACATCACAGAAGCAACAGGTGTTAAGACAACTGCAGAGGTTTCACAAGCATCGGCTGCAAATATGACAGCGCTTCAAGATGGTGAAGCTGATATTGCATTCGTTCAAACAGATATCGCTTACTATGCTTCAAAAGGTGAGCTTATGTTTGCCGGCGAAGTAATTGACAACGTTTCAGCTATTGGTTCATTGTATCCTGAAACTGTTCAATTGATAACACTTGAAAAGAACGGTATTAAAACGTTTGCAGATTTGAAAGGGAAGAAAGTATCAGTTGGCGCACCAGGTTCTGGTACATACGCGAACGCTGAACAACTTCTAGAAATCCATGGACTGACAATGGATGATATCAAGCCACAAAGTCTTGACTTTGGTGAATCACAAGAAAGTTTGCAAGCAGGTCAAATTGATGCTGCATTCATCACAGCGGGAACGCCTACAGGAGCAGTTGAAGGCTTGAACGCAGTTGCATCTGTATTTGTTGTACCAGTTGAAGATGCAAAAGCAGATGAATTGATCAAAAAGTATCCATACTATGCTAAAGAAGTGATCCCTGCAGGCACATATGGAATGGCGAACGAAACATCAGCAGTTTCCGTTGGTGCGATGCTTGTTATCCAAAATGAAGTTCCCGAAGACCTAGGCTATGAAATTACAAAAGCAATTTATGACAATGCGTCTAAACTGCAACACGCAAAAGGGAAATTGATCAAAGCCGAAAATGGCCTTGATGGAATTGGAATTCCGGTTCACCCAGGCGCACAGAAATACTTTGACGAAGTTAACAAAAAATAAAATTTGTGATTTAAGCGGGGCGGCGAAGCGTTTAGCTTCGGCCGTCCTGTTCTCTTTAAATAGAAAGGAAGAGGTGGATGAACAAAAAGAAATTAGGTCTGGTCATTCTTTTTGTTACTTTACTAGTTCTTTTCATTTTTATTATACCGATTAAACTAGCATTTACATTCACTGAGCATCGGGTGGAAAATCCTGAAGTCTACTATGTACCTCTAAAAGAAGATAATAAATTTCAAATCAGGTACGTTCATTCTATTCATTTAACAGATGTTATTGAATCTTATGAAGTGACTGTTGATGAAGAAATAAGTCTTTTATCGATGCAATATGAGAATCTTGCAATTGGTTTACCGGGCTACGCAGAAGAAGGAGAAACCTTTACTGTCCAGGACGGCGTATATACGCTTACATACGATGATAATGTTATCGATTCATTCGTCATGTTAATTGGCGATGTCGATGCAGAATTAGCTTTTGGTTATTTAGGAACTGAATTAAACTTGAAAAAAGAATTGGTAAGAGGAAAATCGTATACATTCCGTGTTATGAAACTATCTCTTTATCAAATGCTGAAAGGAGTCAATATGAATGAAAAAGGAAACAAAGCTGAATGAAGAAATAGAGCTTGATTTGGAAACGGAAGAGTTTAAAATGTTGTCAGAAGAAGAGCAGTTGGAAATTTTGCAGAAATATGACCCTGAATCGAATACACGTAATGTAAGTGGTTTATTCAAGAAAATTGTGTTCTTCGGACTACTTGCATTCTCTATATTTCAATTGTATACAGCAATTGGGACTCCTTATACCGCGTATATCCAACGATCAATTCACTTAGGATTTGCATTGTCCCTGATTTTTCTCCTGTTTCCTGCAAGGAAAAAAATTAAAGGTCGACGAAATAAAGTACCTTTTTACGATATCATTTTATCGCTCCTTGCAATTGGAGTAGGGCTTTATTGGCCTCTTCTAATTGGCGATTTAGTCTTGCGGGTCGGTCGCATATCGACGCTTGATATGATTGTTGGAGTCTTAGCTATCCTCCTGACCATGGAAGCGGCAAGACGTGCAGTCGGATTGCCTATTACAATTATCTCAGCTACATTTTTGGTTTATGCATTTTACGGACAGCATTTCCCAGGATTCCTTGCACACCGGGGACAAGATTTGAAAAGTGTAGTTCAGTTGATGTTTTTCACAACAGATGGAATTTTAGGTACACCAATTAGTGTATCTTCAACATTCATCTTTGTATTCTTGTTATTCGGATCATTCCTTGTGAAAACCGGTGTTGGTGCTTATTTCAATGATCTTGCAGTTGTTTTAGCAGGACGTTTAGTTGGGGGGCCAGCAAAAGTTGCCATCTTCTCGAGTGCATTACAAGGTACTATTTCGGGCAGTTCGGTTGCAAACGTTGTTGGATCAGGTTCATATACAATCCCGATGATGAAAAAGCTCGGTTATAAAAAAGAATTTGCAGGCGGTGTTGAGGCAGCAGCCTCGACAGGCGGACAAATTATGCCTCCGATTATGGGAGCGGCAGCATTCCTTATGGTTGAATTCATAGGCGGTATTACGTACTGGCAAATTGCTAAAGCTGCTGCGATTCCAGCGCTCCTTTATTTCACAGGAGTTTGGATTATGACACACTTTGAAGCGAAGCGTGTAGGTCTAAAAGGAATGACTGAAGATCAGATTCCTGACCGTAAAAAGACACTAAAGAAGATCTATTTACTGATACCGATTATCGGGATTATCGTCTTCTTATTGATTGGGATTCCTACGATGAAAGCAGCACTGCTGGGAATCGTCTTAACGATTATCGTCAGCTCATTCGATAAGTCAACGCGTCTTGGATTCAAAGACATGATTGATGCGCTGGTTGATGGTGCACGTACAGCGCTTGGCGTCGCGGCAGCAACAGCATGTGCCGGTATTATTGTAGGTGTTGTTGTGAAGACTGGTTTAGGCTTAAGCCTCGCGACTGGGTTAATTTCTGCGGCGGGCGGGAACATACTCCTTACGCTGCTCTTTACAATGTTAGCTGCAATCGTTCTAGGCATGGGTTCACCGACAACAGCGAACTATGTCATAACGTCAACAATTGCCGCTCCTGCGATTATCACGCTTCTTATGCTTGATACCCCTGGCGCGGCTGTTCCAATCGTTGTGGCTGTATCAGCGCATCTATTTGTTTTCTATTTTGGTATTATTGCAGATATTACACCACCTGTTGCTCTTGCAGCATTTGCGGCAGCTGGTATTTCTGGCGGAGATCCGATTAAAACAGGTGTCACCTCTGCTAAGCTCGCTATCGCGGCATTTATCATTCCGTACATGTTCGTATTTAACCCAGCGATGCTCATGATGGGCGCTTCTATCCCAGAGATTTTATGGGTCGTTTTCACCGCCATTATAGGGATGATTGCGATTGGTGCAGGCATGATTGGCTTCTGGTATCGGAAATGTAACTGGATTGAGCGCTTGTTCGCTATAGCGACGGGAATGCTTCTCATTTTCCCAGAAACTATTACTGACATTATCGGACTGGTTCTGTTTGTTGCTATGGTTGCATTACAGTTGATGACAAGAAAGAGCGAGAAAGTTGCTGTAGCTTAATAGAATGTAAAAATCCCTAAAATTTTGGGTACCTGGCAAGACACTATTCAGACAATAAACTACAATTGCATATAGAAAATTAAAAGGCCAATCAAATCAATGTTTGATTGGCCTATGTTTGTATTTTTACGCCTATACTTGAATTAACATAATTGCACTTTGCACAGGCGCCGTTACTATTTAAACAGCCCCTTATTCTACAAGCGCGCCCGTGAGCAGAACAGGTACATGAGTAATTACTGAGAGATTGGTACTTTATTGATAGTTAACAAATGTCCTTCTTGCAGTATAAGTTGCTTTGGATCAACAATCTCATGTAATTGTAAGTTAGACTTTTTCTGTACTCTTAGTTCAACTTGATCCGAATTTAATAAATGAGCTACTTGCACTGTACAAACTTTATAAGGTGCGGTGTAATTACGGATATATTGTAGTAATTCACGTAGCTCCCACTCTTTTTCTACACCATTAAAAATCTCTCTCTGAACTGGATAATCGAACCCTGGAATCATCCACGGTTCTGTTTCTACAAAATCAAGCGAAGCATTACCTAATCCCAATTTCTGGTCTGATGCTAAATAATAATAATTCGTCATTTTACTCCCTCACTTTGATTATCTAACCCGTCAGCTCAATTCAACAATCTGGCTCATTTGCGGAAGACTGATTTTATTGAAAATTAATTAAAACTATAAAACAAGTATAACATTATTGTTTTTTAGTTATATTAAATGTTTGCTACAATTAAAGCATGAAACAAATATGAATATTGTTGATGTTTCTTATACAAAATTTAATTTATAAAAGAAGGAGGGTGAAATGATGAATGAATATGGCACACTACATGAGTCAAACGGTCGTTATGCTTTGAGATTTGAACGATATTTTACGCATAGTCCAGAAGATGTTTTCCTGATTATTACGAATCCAAGTGACTTCACCCAATGGTACCCTTTCGCAACAGGGGAGATGGATCTCAAAATTGGCGGCAAGATTGCCTTCGATGACGGTGAAGGAACAACGTATAGTGGTACCATTACAGAGCTAGAAATGCCATATGTATTTGGTTTCCGTGAGATTGATGATCTCATAAACATTTCATTGCAGGAAGAAGATAAAGGATGTCGAATGATTTTTACCCATACTTTTACTGATGATTCATGGGCAGTTAATACCGCGGCGGGTTGGCATAGGTGTCTGGATGTATTGGGCCAAATCGTCAATGGTAAACCAATTAAGTGGAACGACAACTCAGCTGAGCTACGTGAAGTCTATAGTGAAGCATTTAACGTTTAATAAGTTCATCCATTATATGGCGCGATTGTGTAACGTCAAAAGCCTAATTTACCTTTCAAATGAAAGAGAAATTAGGCTTTATATATTTTACTATTGTGAATGAAAGTCAGCACAAAACAATAATCTGTGAAGGTGTCGTCTGTGCTGGAATGCTTCGAGTCGTCGCTCCGTAGACCACGATCAAATAACGATTAGCAGGGTTCCGATTAAATAACTGCCCGTTCTCCAATAAAATCCGAGTATCTGGACCAATATTCAATCGTAAATCCCCGTCACTACTAATCAACTGACGATTAAAAAAGTCCACTTTCACATTTTGGCCAGGCGCATCTTTCGCCATAACGACTGCCGCATATTGTGGCGGGTAAATTAGAGGAACAGGCGCATCCGCATCATAAAAACCAGTCACCCGGTCACCAATCCTTACCACCCGATGATCGACAAAATAAGTATCCGGGGCCACCACAAAATTCACCAAATCACCGCGCTCATTTTCAACGGAAAATAACTGATAACAACCGCCGTCCATATCATTTGGGCTGGTTGGAAAATCATCGATCTTTGTCACCGTACCATTGAAAGGTTGAAAATTGACCATGTTACTACCTCCTATGGAAATCTATCTAATATCTTATGTAGGTTATGCGAGATGAAGTGTGGGTGCTAGTTTTCTTGAAAAGTTACCCATCTTTGATGTTATATTAAAGGAAAATGACTAGAGGAGGGAAACCATGGCAGATTGGAGGGATAAAAAAAACGCACTCAATATGCGTTAAAAAATTTAATAACAATTAAAAATCTAATTTATATTCATAACTAACAATATCGGTGGCGAAATCAACCAAATTCCATACTTCGCCAACCTGAAATGAATTTGTTCTGACAGATATCATACAAGCCGAGCGTACAAATTCTTCAATACGATATTCAATAAACTGATTAGTAGACACTCGTTGATGAATTACAAATAAATCTAACCCTTGTCTTTTAGCCTCTAACCAACGATTATGCCATAGGTCAAAAGTATCGCCACACCCTAAAGCGAAATTAGGACAGAAACAATCCTGCTGATTATCAGGTGTAGGTGGGGGCATTGGTTGAGGGTCAGAAGGATTTTTTTCATTACAATCACAGTAGTTTTCTACTATTCTTCTATTGCGGAGATACCTTTTCTTGGGATTCATAAAAAATTACACTCCTTTTCGATATATGTATTTAATTTATGTAAAGAAAAACTACTTGACTGTGTATTTGCTTAGAAATGCAAGTTATTATTGGAAGTACGATTGAAAAGTACCTCGTTAAGTGTATTAGATGCGCTTACACGAATGGAGATGCAAAACTTAATTGAAAGTTTATGGCTTGAACAAGGTTTTACAGCCATACTCGTCACACATGACGTTCGGGAAGCAGTGAAGTTAGGGGATCGCATTGTTTTAATTGAAGACGGAGCAATCACTTTTGATATTAAAAATCTAGCTAAACGCCCACGTGAATACTCAGATATGTCACTTGCACCAATCGAGAATTAGATTCTCGATAGGATTATGAATGGATAAATATAATAATGACCTCTTTTTTAAATACCGTTATGAGTAAGTGATCATAACGGTATTTTAGCGTGCGGGAATATAGATCCCTCGTCATCGATAAGTTTATACTGGGCAACTATCGATAGAAAAGAGTCGTATAATTTGAAGCGCATACTCGACTGACTGATTGTCTACGCATCATAGACAATCAGTTTTTTTGGAGCTTTTGCATGAAATATGAAACTATATTCGCTGACACTTCGTAGTTAAAGATAAGTGGAGGTAGATACACTGATAACAGAAGTTCAAAATGATCCAATCGGGCGCATAAACGAATAAATATGTGCCGTAAAAGTATGTAACAAAATAGAATCGTTTAATAGATATATAAGAATGAGAGGTAATTAGGATGAACTACTCAACCGCAAAATGGCTGATAGGCATACTAGCTACTATCGCTGTAGCGACGACTGCATTAATATTTTATTCCGATCACATAGGGGTCACATATCCTCTTTTAGAAGCTACATATAAACCGATTATTTTTATTACAATGTTGCCAGTGCTTTTGTTAATCATCAGTCTTTTGATTGCGCAGGAAAAGAAAGAAGAAAAAATTTCTTCTAAAAGTCTCAGACGGTCTGCCGTTGTTGTCATAGCCCTTTTCGCATATCGATGGATGACGGGATACTTTGATTAATTAATGACTTTACGGGAGATGGGGAAGGAATGAAGTTTTCAACATCACGATGGTTGACAATCGCGCTTTTTTCAACGGCTGCAATCCTGATTACATGGTATTTTTATCTGGATGCAAAGGATAAAATGATTCCATTTTTGGCTACAATAATCAGGCCGCTTGGGGCGGGATTATTATTATTCCCATGTTTTATATTATTGGCAAATATAATGGCGACAACGGGAAAAGAAGAAAGGATAACCAAACAACACTTTCGAAGTGCATTTATTATTCTCAGTTGTTTAATAGCTTTTAAGGTAATCACATCTTTGTTTTAAAGAAGATTTAGGATAGATATTAACCTCAACAATCGGGCGCGATTGTTTAATTAATGTCTCTGTTCTTATTAAACTAACGGGTGCTCAATTAGGGGTTAAGCACACCTTACTATTCAACTAAAGGGCAGGTTAGTTGAAGAAAAAAAGTAAAATAAGGAGTTAGGAAGGATACAGATACATAAAAGGAGAAAGTATATACCATAAAATATTGGAAGGGGTTAATAGAATGAGCGAAAAATTATTAAGGGTAGGAACTACTTATATACCAACGACTAATGTAGAACTATCTTCTAAATGGTATGTCAACAAATTGGGGGCAGAGTTAAGCTACAAAGACGAAGATAAAGCAATTCTTAAATTTGCAAACCAAAGCATTTTTCTTGTTAAATCTAATGAAAATCAAAGCTCCAATTTCTATGATATTAACGGGGTCGAGCGTTTTTCTTTAACATTTGAAGTTAATGGATTAAGTGCCTTAAAAGCTATACATAAAGATTTTACAGAAAAAGAGATAAGAGTTGGAGAAATTGAAAACAGAGGACACTCCGGAAGGAATTTTGTTTTCTATGATTTAGATGGAAATAAATTTGATGTGTGGAGTGAATTAAGTCCAACTTTCAAAGAAAAATATCTTATATCGTAATAGTAAAAACTATTTTTAACTAACGGGTGCATTGGTTAAATATAATCAACTGCTTATTGTACTAACGAGGCATGTTAGTTGAAAAAAATTTTCTGTTTTACCACTGCGATTTAAGGAGAATCTTAATGATTATTTATGACGAATTATACGGTGAGTTTGTAGTAGATAGAGTATTAGAAGAGTTAATATTAAGTAAGCCTGTTCAACGATTAAAGGGGATTCACCAAGGTGGCGCAAGTTATTTGGTGAATCAGAAATGGAATGAAACACGTTTTGACCACTCAATAGGTGTAATGTTGCTAATAAGAAAACTTGGTGGCTCACTTGAAGAGCAGATTGCAGGATTGTTGCATGATGTTTCTCACACAGCCTTTTCTCACGTAATAGATTTCGTTTTTGAAAATAAAGAAGAAGACTATCATGAAAAGATATTTAGTTCTGTCGTTAAAAACTCTGAAATCCCGGTAATTTTATCTAAATATGATTACAACTATGAGGAAATTCTGTTTGATGATTTTAATTGGACATTATTGGAACAGCCTGCACCTGAATTATGTGCGGATCGGGTAGATTCCACTCTTCGTGATATGTATGAATATGGAAAAATTTCATTAGAGCAAGTGAATCGTTTTTTGGATGACTTAATGGTTTTCGAAGGGAGAATGTATCTTCAGAGCATTGAGGTAGCTGAATGGTTCGTCAAAACATATTACAAGGAGGTCATTGATTTCTTTTTGGACCCGTTAAATATATATGGATATGATATGTTAGCCAAGACTCTGAAACTTTCATTAGAAAAAAATATATTAAACGTAAATGATTTCCTTGGTAAAGATGACGAGTTATTAAGTAAAATTAAATCGTCAAAAGATAAGGAGTTACTCGATCTGTTAAGAAAAATCAATCCTGATGCCCAAGTCAAAGAAGATAGAGAAAACTACGATATATATATGAAAAAGAAACTTCGGATGATCGACACTTCCATTTTTAAGGGTGGAGAATTAATACCAGCGTCGAAATTATCAGAGGAAATTAGAACTATGAATAATAAAGCATATGAAAAAGCCACAAGAGGGATGTATGTAAGAATACTCACTAACTAAGGGGGATTGGGTATTGTTCAACTAAAGAGGCAGGTTAGTTGAACAACTTTATTTTACTGAATAAATAGACGGTTTTTTATAATGAAAATCGAAATCATTCATAGTTATTTTGAATGTACTATGACAAAGTAAAAGTATCATGGAGGAAGAGATGAAGGAAAAGAAAGTAATAAACATGATTAATCCAAGTTCGAAAGTGGCTGGCGTGTCGTTAGTTGAATTGAATAAAACAGA
This sequence comes from Sporosarcina jiandibaonis, assembly GCF_013184495.1. Lineage (GTDB taxonomy): Bacteria > Bacillota > Bacilli > Bacillales_A > Planococcaceae > Sporosarcina > Sporosarcina jiandibaonis. Next base: position 162,299 of record NZ_JAAOIY010000005.1, read on the forward strand.
AAAAGCACTTGGTGCTATTTTTCCAGATGAATACAAGGAACTTTTTTTAGAAACGAATGGAGCAAATTTTGGCGATTGGACTTTGTTCCCTATTCAAACTAATGAACAAACGGCATTAACAATTGATATAGTAAAACAAAATCAGAACAGACCCAAAAATTTACCGAGTGATATGATTTGTATTGGTGAAAAAATGAGTGGTGACAAACTTTGCTATCGAATTAGGAAAAGATTTATGCAGGAACTAATTTATACTTGGAATGACAAAACTGGGTTAGGCAAATATGCGTCTTTATCATTAAGTGAATTTATTGATAGGCATGTGCCGAAAGTGAATACTAATAAGCCTAATAAACTTGGCACTTTTATGGTTGAAAGTGGAAAGCTAATTGTTACTGACCCGTACTATAAAGTGGATGAAGAAGCTGAGTTGCAAATCGTACTTTTAAATGTGAAAAATGGTAATTGGACAGCTTCCATTTCTTATAATCCTGATGAAGTTGTTAAAAACTTATTTGTATTTTATGGGGAAAAGAAACCAAGTGGAAAATGGCATGTTTGCGATAAACAGATTGGAGTTGACTCTGCACAAGCAGGAATTTTTGATTTTAAAACATTTGGTAGAGACGAATCCATCCAATTTGATGAGGTAGTTGCTTCAAATGCACAGGGGGGAGTTGTCTCAGATGGTGCGGTTTCAATGTCTGGTTATGGTGACGGAATGTACGAGGTGAAAGTAAAATATAACATTTCAAAAAAAGTTGTTGGAGTGATGATTGACTTTGTAGATGAGGACTAATGTTATTCACCAACAAGCAGTGAAATACACCTTTCCTTCTTCAACTAACGGGTGCTTTACTTGAAGATCATTGAGCTGCATAGACGGCTCTTTTCTTCTTTTACTATAGGGCAGTTTATTGGAAGAATGAATTGTAAAAATAACGCTTTTCTAGGGCGCGATTCTGGAACATCAAAAGCCTAATTTCTCTATTAAATGAGGATAAATTAGGCTTTATATAAAAAATGTTTTAGTCTGTTTTTGGAACTTTAATACTTTTATTAACATGTATCACTATCGACATTATAATTCCGAAAACTAGGAGTGAGTTAAATAATGGAACGAATATTGCAGCAGCCCAATAAACGATTCCTAAGCTCCCTATAACTATACTGAAAGTTAAAATTAAAATGAAGATTGAAAAGGAAATAATTACTGCCGTTAGTATAATTCTCCCTACGATGTATTCTCTTCCTATAAGTCCAGCTATAGTTAATCCCAATGAGCATATGAATGGATAAATTATGTAAGAAAAAATTAAATTTGGACTGTGATTGAAATTTATATAAATGATAAATAAAGTTAAAAAAACAAATAACCACATTGAAAACTTTTTATAGGTCATGCAATACCTCCTTATGATAGCCAATAATTATTCCCAATTCAGTTTAGAAATTATACTAACTTAATCCTAGCATAATTCATTAAAAGAAGTAGTTGAAATGATAGACCAGGGTGAACTATAAATGATGTTGGTGTGGAATGAACCTGCCTCGGAAGATTATCGAAACATCAAACGCCTATTTTCCCTTAACCCTTGATGCAATTTAGTTTATAGGTGATAATTAAGTGAACTATTCTTTATTTTTAAGTGTATTAATTTTTCAGGATTTCTATAAGAGAAAATATAGAATGGTTGACTTTTAATGTTCTGGAAATATATTGGTTTATAAGAATCGTATTAAAAATATAGCGCTTTGATAGGCTTATCTTATCTTGTAAATAAATCACAGGAAGGATTAAATGTATGAAGAAAATTGTATGGTTATTTATTGTAATAGGCTTATTATTAGTAGTTGGAATTGGAGGGAAAGTGTTAATGGATAACCAGAAGGATAGAGAAGTAACAAGAGAGCAAAAAGCAGAAGTAGAGATAACAGAGGCAGAGAGAATGTCAGTAGTAGCACTGAAAAATACCTTTGCAGATATAAAGTCTATAAAATTTAAATATACTGATTTTAATGCGATGACGGGTTCATACGGGATGGAAATTGAAATGAGTAACCTGGAAGGAAAGTCAGTAGAGTTTGATTACTCATTTTCTGAAGGTATTAAAGAAATATCTAGTTATAAAGTTGTTGATGAAAATGGTGTTCAAAAAGAAGGGAAGACCGCTGGTAAAGTTGAAGTGATTTATTCTAATGGAAATAAAGGAGAAATATAATGAGTTCAGAGCTTACTTACAAAGACTTAAGTGAATGGGTATATTTTTTGGATGGCAAGCATGAACAGCACTTTTATATGGAAGTGGGCGATGTTAGAAAGTTTGGCGGAGTGAAGTATGAAATCCTTAAAATCGAAGACAACACATCCAATGGTATGCAAGCCATGGCTGTAGCACCCGTCAAAAATAAGATCGTAGATACTTCAGAAATAGTCATTGCGTATGCTGGGACAAATCCAGGCGATAATCTAGACATCCGGACAGATATTCAGACTGTTATTGTTGGTAGTAAGCAGCTAGACACCTCTACGCCGATTAAGCCAGCTGATTCTCTAATTGACGGGCAGGTTATCACCGCAGAAAAATTTGCGGAAGCTGTTAAAAATGATTACCCGGATGCGGTTATGACAACAACAGGTCATTCCTTGGGAGAATTCCTCGCATTATATGTAGCAGCCGAAAACGGTTGGAAAAATGTTGGATTTAATGGGCCGGATCCTTATAAAATACTTTCAGATGATGCAAAAGTTTGGGTTGCAGAAAATTCAGGGATGCTATTTAATTATCGGAATAAAAAAGATTGGCTCCTCGGCAATCATGGCGGCAATGGAACAGGAGCAGAAATCTTAATTGACATGGATATGAGTGTGCCTATAAAAGACACGTTGAAATTCGAAAGCCATAACTTGAGTACTTGGGAGTTTGATGAGAAAGGTCGACTCATTATTAAAGATACATACGCCAATAAAGATGCCCGTCTGGTACAGGCAGAAAAAATAATGTACACGAGAATGATTGAATTGGCAACGCTTGCAAAGAAATTAAAAGCGAGTGGCGGAGGGTTATCTAGGAGTGAGGAAGTTTTCTTGAATGATACGGAAGCATTGATAGCTATAGAATCTGCCTCTAATTCAATGAAAATAGGATTGGAATACGTAATAAAAGTTTACCAAGACGCCATACTTGAAGTGGAAGAAATTTGGACAGAGGGTATTCAAAGAGCAAAATTAATAGGTACTGAATTAAGTTATTATGAAATCATCGATGCTTTAGCAGCAGGAGGGGCAACAAAATATGCGATTGTAAATAAACCAACTGCTGAATATCAGGCGAAAATAGCTAAGGCTAAACAAATCGGGGAAAGCTTTAACCAACTCGCTACAGAAATCAAGAGTAGTATTAAAAAAGTAAAAGATACCGATGAAGACTTAGCAAGGCAGATTAGCCAAGGAGTGTAAGAATGGAGAATTTAGAATACGTCGAGGAAGAGTACCGTTTAAAGAGACGAATTTATGAGGAACAAGAAAATGATTTACTACGCAAAAGAAATAAAGGCATAGAAACACTGGAAGAAGTTCAGGATCGGAGTCGCTATTATTTAAAAGACTTTGTTCCTGAAGGTGACATACTTACTCGAGGGCTCCATCAAATCGAACAAATGAAAAAAGAAATTTTGGAAATGGCAAGGGCTGACCGGCAGAATCTTGCTAGAAAACTCGAAAAGTTAGATGAAGATTATCATAGTCAAATGAGAAAGTTGATTGAAAAAGATAGACAGGGGGATGGCTTCAAATGCTAGAGGGCTTTTTGGTTGGTTTGAAAAAAAGAGCGGAAAAGTCGATTATTCAAGGAACCTTAGCTAACGCAATGACTTCGAAAATAGTTCAAAACCAAAGGAAAACCGAAAAAAATATAGAAGTAGAATGCTCGACTATAAAAGAAAAAATGAATGATGTATCTGTAAACTTAGGGGAGGCAGTGAAAGGGCAATTCGGAGATAAAGTTAGAAAATCGATTGAAATTCAATCGGAAAAAATTAATGAACTTCATGAAAAAAGATAGGGGGTATTAAGTGTGATGATTGTACTCCTCCAAACTGGATGCTATGACGCTGCTTTAATAGAGGGAAAGGCAATAGAAGAGAAAGACGTTCTTCAAACACATTGCGTATTCCCCTCATAATCTACCGGTTTATTCAAAGACAGTAGACGAAGCCTTCCATTATTTGCTTTCCTCTTTCTTGACCTTCGCAGATTCAGAGTCTGTTTTTACAAAACCAAAAACATCATCTTTTCCACAAGCTAAATATAAAACCCCTAAATAACCGATCAACATGACCACATGTGTGCCAATTGGTAGTCCTTTCAAATAGCCGCTAATGATAAGATAAGACGACACTAATATCCATATTATGCAAAATGTAATCAGAAGTCTTTTTTTCATTAACAACTCACCCATCCCAGTTAAAGTTTTATTAACATGTGCTAATCCTGATAATATAAATCCCAAAAAGAGCAGTGAGTTAAATAACGGCAAGAATATTCCAGCAGCCCAATAAACGACTCCTAGGCCTTCTATAACTATCATGCTAGTTATAATTAATATGAAGATCGAAAAGGAACCAATTACTGCCGTTAGAATAATTCTTCCCACCAAGTATTCTCTTCCTATAAGTCCAGCTATCGTTAATCCTAAAGAGCATATGAATGGATGAATTAGATAAGCAAACAATAAAGGAATTGGACCGTGATTGAAAAGTGCATAAATGCTCAATAGAGTTAAAAAAACAAAGAACCACATGAAAAACTTTTTATAAGTCATTCAATCCCTCCTCATAGTGGCCAATAATTTTTCCGGAATCAGTTTGGAAATTATGCTATCTCAATCTTAGCATAATTCATTTATCTTTTTATCTACAACATTCCATAACCTGGCCTGTTTGAGGAAGACTGATTATATTGGAAATTAATTGAAACTCTAAAACAAATATAACATGGTGAATTATAAATGAAGTTGCAATGGACTAAACAAGCATGTAGAGTATTTCAAGCATTCCAGCCAAGACGGGTGAGTCTGCTCCAAGTGTGCTTTTATTGAGCGCCAAAACATAATTTCCATTTCGGTTGATATAGAAATTAGGCTTTATGTTTTTTTTCAGTGCATGCTATAGCATAAAAACCCGCGGCGAGGGATCTGAATGGAATAGGGTACACGCTACGCGAATCCTTCTTCAACTCACTGCTGAGTCGGCATTTCTTCCCACGAATAATTGGGTATGGTTGCTACCCATAACGTATCTCCCATGATATCCACATCCCAAACGACGGTATCCTCGGCATCAAACACTTTTTCAGGTTTTCCGTCCTCTTTCGTACCGATGGAATAAAGAGCTTCCCCTCTATTTGTGATTCCGAATAATTTATCTCCTTTTTTAATAAATTTAACTACCATTTCATCAACTTGAATCTTTCTCCAATTATCCTCATGAAGATTTCGGGTCCAAATGCCGCTTTCTGTAGTAATGAATAGTCTATTATGAATCACTTTTATATCAACAGGTACATCGTGACTATTCGGCATGGTTATTTTGTTCCAGCCGTCTTTTGTCTTTTGCAAAACTTCCCATTCCTCCGTGAGTCCTAGCAAATCACCATTATCCGATATTTGAATCGCATAAAATGTTTTAGGAACTTTAGCTTTTTCCCAACTTTCCCCTTGATTCGTTGTATAATGAATAACTCCATTTGATAGCACAGCTATATGATTGTCGATTGAATAATCTACGATTTCTATCATGTGGTCTACTGAAAGAATTTTTGTTCCTTTACTTTTTGATGTAATACCTGCCCATATTTCTTTTTCGGTTGCTGCATATAATCGATCATTCATATCAAACCACGCGTGTGTTATATAATTATTAACTTGGAGTTCTGTCCATGATCCTCCATTGTTATGGCTCCACTCAAAAAAAGGTTGCTTGGTTGTACTAAATTGTGTTGGCTTTTTGTCTCCCCATACCGCTAATTTCTTGCTTCCAGCGACAACACCCGTAAGTGCCATCCCTTTTTTGGTCAGGTTATTGGTACCATTACGTATGGATAGTAATCCACCACCGAAAGGCAACTTATGAATGGCACTGACCACTTCTCCGTTTTGGGCATTGAATGAAATCGAAGTAAAACGGTTATCTTGGTCATTTCCAAAAACTGTTAGAATGGGCTTTCCATCAATACTATCTAGTGTAAAGTTATAGCCCGTTGCCCAATCCTTTCCTTGTTGAAGTCCATAGATATCCTTTGCTAGTCGGAGAACATCAGGGCTATCCAACTTAATTTCATCGTAGGGTATTATTGGACCCGGAGTTTGCTTGCTCGGACTAAACACGGTAATTTTCTTTTCTGAGATACCAATTAGTACATAATCATCTGTACCTGGAACGATAAAGATCATGAACCATTTAAAGCGTTTTCCTGTTTCTCCTCTCGAACCTCCCATCGTTTCATCCACACTGTTTACACTTGTAAGTGTTGCGTTTACGTTCCATTCTTTTGCACGCTGCAATCCAATGTCAATCGCTTCTTTTAGCGTAGTTTCACCTTCTGAAGCGATTCCTTCATGACTCATCAAATTTACAAAAACTAAAAAAATAATTAATAAAACAGAGATTTTTTTAAAGAAAATCAAAATTACCACCATCCTATGAGTAATACGCTTTTTTAGGATGGAGTAAATCCTTCGTTATATACCTTCTTCTTATATCGAAGAATCCTAATTGCACTAACCGAGCAATTGCTTTGAATTTTTAACGTTGTGCTACAATATACTCAAGATTATGGGGCATTATCAGACTATCGATAAAAAGAAATCTTTTGAAAGGAAGGAGCTATATGATTCAAACAAAAAAAGATGTCGTTCGATTTGAAAGGGATTTGAAAAAAAATCCAAAATGAACTTGAAAGTTTTACAGAAGACCGCTTCGATGAAAAAATCAAAGAAAGCTGGGAACAGTTAAGGTTTATTGCAGCAAGAGAACGTTTAAAAACAATGCCGGTCGACACGATTTCGACCTTGGAAAAAGGCATGCCCATTAATAGTTTAGTCCATCACGGTTTCAAGACGATTTATGACATACGAAATGAGAGTATAGAAGATTTAAGAATGATAGATGATATTGGCCCAGTAAGTGCACAGGCGATTTTTGAAGCGACATCGAAAATCATCACCTCTGTTTATAAAGAAGCGACACCTAAAATAAACCCTTATCATTTATCAACAGATGATTTAGCATTGTTGGAAAGCATTTATCGGAAATGGAAGCTCACTGACGCAGTACAAGTTTTGAAAGAAGCGATTGAAACGTTAAGTCAACAAGTTGGAACTGACATTCAAATTGCAAAGCGGAAAAAAGGTTTTTTAGGAGGTCTATTCCAATCAAGAGCTGAGAAAGAGCATGTGGAACTTACATTAAGGGAATTAAATCAAGAAGCGCATCAAGCAACTTTGCGTAAAGTGAAAAAGCAGCTCATACATATACATCAATTTGCAGTTGACCAGGAACAACTCAAGAAGCATTTCATCGAAAAAAACGCGGCCTATTATACTGAAATCGAAAAAGTAATTGGTTTCGATGCTACTGCGATAGCGGAAGATTTACCGAATGAAATTATCGAGGAGATTCAAGCGTTTCCTTTAGATACAACGGGGCTGAAAGTAGATTTACGGTACTACCAAACGTTCGGGGCGAAATATGCCTTGTATTATAAACGCACTTTACTCGGCGATGAAATGGGGCTGGGGAAAACGATTCAAGCATTGGCGCTGATCAATCATTTATTCCAAAATGATGGGGGGTATTCAATCGTTGTTTGTCCTTTAAGCGTGTTGGTGAATTGGAAACGAGAAATTCACCAACATTCAAATTTAAATGCATTCATTTTCCATGGCAATCAACGTGCATCAGCCTTTACGAAATGGCAAGAAGAAAAAAGCCAGATTACCGCGGGAGGTGTCGGTTTAAATATCCAAGCGGCCAACATCGTCATCTTATGTGAACCGCAGTGGAAGCCTTCGATTGAAGAACAAGCGATCAGCCGTGCATATCGTATGGGGCAGTCACGGAATGTCGTCGTTTATCGGCTACTGACAGAGGACAGTATCGACGTGAGTATGCTAGAGTTGCTAGGCCAAAATGCAGGTTTGTTTGATCTGTATGCGAGAGAGTCTGAAGTCGGGTCGCTCGCTTTAAATGACTACGGGGAAGGCGAAGATGAATCACTTAAGCAGAAAGTGTTGCAGCTTGAGAAGGAACGGTTGAAGGAGAAGGTTGGGTGAGAAATTGTTCGTGGTTACTTTATAGGTTATGCCAGGTAATGAGTGAGTACTCGTTAACTTTTTTAGGGAAAATAAAAGAGTCTATTAATCATGAAGGAGTACCTAACCGTTTGAAAAAACCAGGGAATTGTTGATAAAGAAGTAGAATTTAAAAAAGACTAATAAAAGAAATATATACGTTAGGAAAATAAAAAATAGTGACCTTTGTGTTTTACTTTATGAAATTGTAAAGGATTTGGAATATGTTTACGCGAATTAATAACCATAGCAGCTTATTATTGTGGTAAAATGAGACTATATACACAAGCTTCTAATATTAAGGGTTGTACATGAACAATCAAACTTATTTCACTTAATTTCTTGAACCATTCTCAAAAAGAACTTGCATAAGTTGCAACATTAACTTGAAAATAGTATCTTCTCTAGTCCACTCACGCTGTTAACACACGCAAAATTATTCGTTGAAAAAATATTGCAACAAGTCATTAGCGCAGCGGATTTACCGGAAAATTCATGGACAAAAGCTTGATCTACTAAACGAAAATGAATATTTAACATCTGGAAGTGCTATTCCTATTCTGCGAAGCCGACAATATCGTTGTTATAGAAAAGTTGTCTAAAATTCCCTCCAAAGCTGAAATATTTACAGGAAGTCTAGCCTACTTAGACAATTAAATAATGATGAGATTGAAATGGTAGACAATTGCCACAAGAAATTATCATATTGGCTAAGTACGAAAATGTTGAAGTTGTGACCAAGGAGAAGGTATTTGAGCAGTTGAAAGAGAAGCAGAAGGAAACGAGTTTATGAGTGTAGAAAGCAGTCGCTAAACATAGTCTGTTTAATTACATTCATAATTCATATTAGTATATAAAAAGAAAGAGGGTTTTATCATGTCAACAGCAAACGTTGGTTTTGAAGAGAATTTATGGCTTATGGCGGACAAACTTCGTGGAAGTATGGACGCATCGGAATATAAGAATGTAGTATTGGGACTTCTATTCTTGAAATATGTATCGGATTCATTTGAAGAAAAGTTTGCGGAACTGCAAGAAGATGAATGGGCAGATCCGGAAGATAAAGATGAATATCTAGCGGAAAATATTTTCTGGGTGCCGAAAGAAGCACGTTGGACTTTCATCAAAGAAAACGCAAAAAAACCTGAAGTTGGACAAATCATTGATAGTGCGATGATTGCAATTGAAAAGGAAAACGAATCACTGCGGGGTGTACTGCCAAAAGATTATGCACGACCTGCGCTTGATAAAACAAGACTTGGTGAAACGATTGACCTATTTTCATTTAAAGTAGGCGACAAAGAGAGTCGTGCACAAGATGTCCTTGGACGTGTCTATGAATATTTCCTTGGTAAATTTGCAAGTGCAGAAGGTAAAAATGGTGGAGAATTCTATACACCAAGTTCTGTTGTAAAACTACTTGTTCAAATGCTAGAACCGTATAAAGGTCGTGTCTATGATCCTTGTTGTGGATCAGGGGGCATGTTTGTTCAAAGCGAAAAATTCGTAGAAGAACATCAAGGAAAACTTGGAGACATAGCAGTATACGGACAAGAATCAAACCCAACAACTTGGAAACTAGCAAAAATGAATCTTGCGATACGTGGAATTGATGGCAATATTGGAGACCATAACGCTGATACATTTCACAATGACCTCCATAAAGGCTTAAAAGCCGACTATATCATCGCAAATCCTCCATTTAACATTAGCGATTGGGGCGGGGAAAAATTACGCGAAGATGTTCGTTGGCAATACGGGACCCCACCAGTCGGAAATGCGAACTACGCTTGGATTCAACATATGGTATCGAAGCTTGCACCATCAGGAACTGCAGGATTTGTACTTGCAAACGGTTCGATGTCTACGAGCACAATAGCAGAGTTAGAAATCCGTAAAAATTTAATAGAGCAAGATTTAGTAGAATGTATTGTTACATTGCCGGGTCAATTATTTTATTCAACCGCAATTCCAGTTTGTATTTGGTTTGTTACACGTAATAAGGCGAAAAATAGTGAAAAGGAACGCAAAGGTGAAATCCTTTTTATTGATGCAAGAAAAATCGGTTCAATGTCAACACGTACATTAAAAGAATTTTCCTCTGAAGATATAAATAAGATTGCTGATGTGTACCATGCTTGGCTAGGAACAAATAATCAAGTATACAAAGATATTGCTGGTTTCTGTAAAGTTGCCAAATTAGAAGAAGTGCGTGAACATGAATATATTTTGACGCCAGGACGATATGTAGGACTTGAAGAAGTCGAAGAAGATAGCGAACCATTTGAGGATAAAATGGAGCGAATAACTAGCGAACTAGCTGAACAATTCACCAAGTCGAAAAGGTTGGAAAACCAAATCCGTGGAGCTTTGGAGGGTATTGGTTATGGGGTTTAAATTAATTGATTACGCTTTGCATGAAGTTTTAACAATTAAATATGGGAAGAATCAAAAAAAAGTTTTGGATGAACAGGGCAAGTATCCTATTTTGGGAACTGGCGGAATAATGGGGTATGCGAATCAATTTTTATATGATAAACCATCGGTGTTGATTGGACGTAAGGGCAGTATAAGAAAAGTAAGGTTTATCGATCGACCATTTTGGACTGTTGATACGTTATTTTATTCGGAAGTAAATGAAGAAATTGTTTATCCAAAATTTATTTATTATTATTTATCCCAAATTGATTTTGAACATTATAATGAAGGAACAACTATTCCAAGTTTAAGAACTGAAACATTAAATAGAATTTCAATTTCGTTACCGTCTAAACCTGATCAAAGAAAAATTTTAAATACAATAAACCCAATAGAAGAAAAAATAAATGTAAATGAAAAAATTATATCTAACCTTGAACAACTCGCCCAAACACTTTACAAACGTTGGTTTGTCGATTTTGAGTTTCCAAATGAAAACGGTGAACCCTACAAATCGAGTGGTGGTGAAATGGTCGATAGCGAGTTGGGGAAGATACCTAGTAATTGGGAAATTAAGGCTATAGAAGAATTAATAAATGTGATTGATAACAGAGGAAAGACCCCTCCACAAGTAAAAAATAATACAAAGTATCCAATTATTGATGTCAAAGGCCTTTCTGGTACATCTAGAATTATTGATTTCAATAACTGTCTGAAACACGTGAATAGAGAAACTTACGAAAATTGGTTTAGAAATGGACATCCAGAAGAGTACGATATATTATTTTCAACTGTAGGCAGTATAGGCTCAATAAAGTTATTTTATGGTAAAGTAGGGTGTATTGCACAAAATGTAGTAGCATTACGTTCGAAAAATATAAGTCCTTTTTATCTCTATCAATATATTGATAGAGAACAAGAAAGAATTAAAACATACGATATTGGTTCAGTACAGCCGAGCATTAAAATAACGCATTTTATTAAAAAGAAAATATTGATTCCGAGTTATAATATTGAAAAGGAATTTCATGAAGTAATTGAGACAATATCCCATAAAATTTACTCTCTAACCAAAGAAATCAGAGAGCTAGGAGAATTAAGAGACACGCTACTTCCAAAACTTCTTACCGGAGAAATCGAATTGCCGGAGGAAATCGAGGTGACTGAAGATGTACCAATTTCATGAGAATGATCTTGAACAAGCAACGCTTGAATGGCTTGAAAGTCTAGGGTACGAGACTGATAGTGGACCGAATATTGCTGTGGACGGGGAATCGCCTGAACGGGATAGTTACTCCAAGGTAATGTTGAATGGGCGACTTGAAGATGCGCTCATGCGAATTAATCAAGGGGTTACAATGGAGTCTATTAAGCGTGCAGTGCAGTTGGTGACGATGGCTGAGTCTCCAAACTTAATTGTAAACAACCGAACTTTTCAAAAGTACGTGACGGATGGCATTGATGTTGAAGTTCGAACGGCCGATGGACGAAACACTGTGGAAAAGTTGTGGTTATTTGATTTCGATAATCCGGAAAACAACGACTTTTTCGCGGTGAATCAGTTCACCGTTATAGAAGGAAATAACAATAAACGTCCAGATGTCGTTGTGTTTGTGAATGGTTTGCCACTTGTAGTTATTGAACTCAAAAACTCGACGGATGAACAAGTGGGAATTTCAGAAGCATACCATCAGCTGCAAACATACAAATCAACGATTCCCTCATTATTTCAATTCAACGTTTTTTTAGTAACGAGTGATGGAGTGAATGCACGAGCAGGCTCACTTACAGCAGATGAAGAACGGTTTATGATGTGGCGAACGATGGATGGTAAGACTATTGCGCCTTCCACCGTCCCGCAATTAGAAGTGCTTCTGCAAGGGATGTTTAAACCGGCAGTACTACTAGACTTATTGCGCCATTTCATCGTTTTTCAAACAGATGGTGAGAAGACTTTCAAAATTCTTGCGGCATACCATCAATATTACGCTGTCAATAAAGCAGTAGAAGAGGCAAAACGGGCAGCAGCTGAAACGGGTGACCGAAAAATCGGTGTTATTTGGCATACGCAAGGATCGGGGAAAAGTTTGTCGATGGTTTTTTACACCGGAAAGCTTGTCCTTGAAATGAATAATCCGACAATCGTGGTGTTAACAGATCGTAACGATTTGGACGATCAGTTGTTTAACACGTTTTCGATTTCAAGTGATTTATTGCGTCAAACGCCCAGGCAGGCAGACAGCCGAAGTGATTTGAAAAAGTTGTTGGCTGTTGAAGCGGGTGGTATCATTTTTACAACGATGCAGAAATTCGCTCCTGAAGAAGGGTTAACCCACATGGACGCCTTAACAACACGTCGCAATGTCATTGTCATGGCGGATGAAGCGCATCGTACCCAATATGGCTTCCAAGCGCAAGTGACGACAACAGATGACGATGTCGCTACGAAATATGGCTATGCCAAATATATGCGTGATGCGTTGCCGAATGCTTCATTCATCGGGTTTACAGGGACGCCAGTTGAAGCATCCGATAAAAATACACCAGCTGTTTTTGGAGATTATATTGATATTTACGATATGACACAAGCAGTTGAAGACGGTTCGACAGTTAAAATTTATTATGAAAGTCGCATTATTAAACTTGATTTACCAGAAGGGCTAGATATTGACACAGAGTACGATGAAATTACTGAATTCCAAGAGGAGGCCGACAGAGAACGTTTGAAGTCTAAATGGTCACGTCTTGAAGCACTTGCTGGCGCAGAGCAACGAATCCAAAGATTAGCAGCAGATATGGTAAATCATTTTGAAGCAAGACAGGATGCCATGTTTGGAAAATCAATGATTGTAGTGATGAGTCGGCGAATTGCAATTGATTTGTACCAAGAAATTGTGAAACTCCGTCCGGATTGGCATTCAGATGACGATGATAAGGGTGTTATTAAAATCATCATGACGGGAACATCTAGTGATCCAGAACATTGGCAACAGTTCATCGGTAATAAAAAACGTCGAGATCATCTTGCAAGAAGAATGAAAGACGTCAAGGATGAATTAAAAATTGTTATCGTTCGTGATATGTGGCTGACTGGATTCGATGTGCCATCCTTGCATACTATGTATATCGATAAACCAATGCGTGGACATAACTTGATGCAGGCGATTGCGCGAGTAAACCGTGTATTCCGGGACAAGCCTGGTGGATTAATAGTTGACTATATTGGCATTGCAGACAGTTTAAAAGAAGCACTGAAGCAATATACCGACAGTGATCGAAGCAATACCGGAATCGATACTTCACTCGCAGTTGATATTATGTTAGAGAAATTCGAAATCATACAAGATATGCTTTACAAGCATACGTATGATAATTTTCATTCAGAGAAAGCAACAGACAGAATGAAAGCTATCACAGAAACAATGGATTTTATTATCGGTCTTGGGGAAGAAGAAAAGAAGCGATTCATGCAAGTTGTTACGGAACTGTCGAAAGCATTTGCACTCTGTGCGACTGAATCAGAAGCGCAGGAATTAAATGCAGAAATTGGTTTCTTTAAAGCAGTTAAAGCGGGGATTGTGAAATTGATTCCAACAGAAGGTACGAAGAAAACTTCTTCCCAAATCGATGCGCAGCTGAACCAACTTATTTCTAAATCCGTCATTTCTGATGAAGTCGTTGATATTTATTCATCACTCGGACTGGAAAATCCAGACATTTCAATTCTTTCAGACGAATTTTTAGCTGAAGTAAAAGCATTACCACAGAAAAACTTAGCAGTTGAACTGCTAAATCGTTTATTGCAAGGAAAAGTAAAAAACGTGCAACGCACAAACTTAGTAAAGGCTCAAAAGTTCACTGACATGTTAAATAACGCCATTAACAAATACAACAAACGTGCAATTGAAACATCAAAGGTTATAGAGGAACTAATTGCACTTGCAAAAGAGATGAATGACTCCTACAAAGCTGGTGAAGAAACTGGCATGATCAAAGAAGAAGTAGCATTCTATGACGCGCTTTCCTCTCATGAAACAGCGGAACAAGTTCTCGGTGATGATATCCTAAAAGTAATCGCGCATGAGCTAACAAAAGCAATCAAAGAAAACATGAGCATTGACTGGAACTTACGTGAATCCGCGAGAGCGAAAATGCGAATTACTGTTCGAAGACTGTTGAAAAAATATGGCTATCCACCTGATTTGCAAAAGTTAGCGGTAGAGACGGTTGTGAAACAGGCTGAGTTGATGGCTGAGAATATATAAAATAAACTTTTGGATCCCCTTTTATGTTTAGATTTTAATCTATCATGAAGGGGTTTTGTTTAATAATGTGTCATAAATAAACAACGTAGTAATTTAATGGAAGTAGAAACAGGCAGAGGATAGTTATTTTTTTGGGGGGCGATGTTCTTTTTTCTAGATAAATTAATATTGATTTATAATATGTTGTTTTTAACAATGAATAAAACTCTTCGTGAAACCATTAATCAGTCTAACTTAAGAAATTGATAGGATTCGTTTGGAAAAGATAAAGTGTAGTCTATTCTCTCGATCTAAAAAAAACATATATCTCTATTGATTACTTAAATGATTAGCAAATAACAGAGTTTCTGTTGAAAGTATTCTGAAAATACGGTTGTTTTTTTCAGGTTTTTAAAGTTACCTACACCTCCTATGTTTTCTCCTAATAATACTCTATAACCTGGGAATAAGGAAAAGTTAGTTTGTATGAAAGATACACCCGATTTAAAATGTATTTTAAACCGGATGTTCTTGATGGGGTACTAATCGTAAATGCTTTTCAATATCACCAGAGTTTATTTTCTTTGAAAAGAACATGAATTCTTGTCCAAGTGTTGGCTTCGCAATCGAATAGTTTAAGTAATACCTTTCGTATTGATATTGATCATATAATTCTTCGATTTCATTAGCAACGTCATATGTGAGGATCCAGAACCTATTTCGCATTTTATTTTTGATTACATCGGCCAATTCGACATGATCATGGTGAGTGTAAAAGTTTGTGTATAAGTCAGGTCCTTTATCATAATAGGGTGGGTCGAAAAACGTTAAAGATTTCCGAGTGTGCTTTATCTCTTTTTCAATGAAATCTTTAGCATCGTAATTACAAACCTTGATACGATCGGAATAAGATGATATAAGTTTTATTCTGTCAATAATTGTACTTTTATTGAACCTACAATCCATTTTGTTGAAACTATCTTGATTTTTTCCGCCGATAACCCCTGCTTTAATAATACCTGAAAAATTTGTTCGATTTAAAAATAGTGTTGAAAAGGCAAGTCGAAGTTCATCAGTTTCTTTTTTATTCAATTGGATTTTTTTCTGTGAATACCATTGTTCCATATTGATAGGTGTTTCATTAATAAGTTCTATAAGACTATTGGAATCATTTTTAATGACATTCCATAATGAATAAATACCAGGGTCATAGTCATTAATGATAATACGTTTCACATCATTATTTATCAATAAACGAAGTGCAACAGCAGCTCCGCCGGCAAAAGGCTCAATATAAGTTGTAATGTCATTTTTAGCAACTAAATGTCTTACGTATGGATATGTTTTATTTTTACCTCCGGGATATCTTAAGGGAGAAAAATTAGTCATAATATCACCTCTGCTGATCATAACTGTTTTAGTTATGATTGACTAGAAATTTCACCTACCATTATTTGGATTGCGGCAAACCATCGTCTTTCAATTTCCCAAAGAGCATCTGTAGAAGGTTCACGATAATTTCCGTGGGCAACAATATTTAGCTCATCAGGATCCCTTTTATTGTTTGCTTCATTAATTATTCTAGCAACTGTTCGATCCGCTTTTTGGAGTTCCTTGTAATTCCCTTTCCCCGGGTTGGTACATTCTTTTAATAGGCTATCAATGGATAGTTGTTTAATAGCTTCTCCATTCTTAATGTTAAAATTTAATTGCTTGTGTAGAATGTATTCTTGAATAGTACATTCTAATAAAGTTCTAATTAAAACGGTAGATGCTAATGTAAACATTTTGACGTCTATCCGATGCAGTTCATACAAAGTGCGGGATATACCTACCACATTACCTGTATAATTTATTCCCTTGAAAGGATATGTTCTATTGGTAGGTTTATTTTGTCTCCTATTATTAGTTCCCTTACCATCAGTTTGGTCATCACCTGGCTTATTACTACCTGTTTTATCACTGCCTGTTTTATCACTGCCTGTTTTATCACTGTCTGTTTTATCACTGTCTGTTTTATCACTGTCTGTTTTATTACTGCCTGCTTTATCACTGTCTGTTTTATCACTGTCTGTTTTATCACTGCCTGCTTTATCACTACCTGTTTTGTCACTACCTGTTTTGTCACTACCTTGTTTATCAACACGCGGATTGCCATTTTCTAGATCCTCTTTAGAAGTGCAATTTTTACAGTCAAAGTATTTTGAAAGTATATCCAAAAATTCCTGATGAGTTTCATTGAGTATTTTCGATTGTATATTTGCACTTTTCGCGATATTAAAAAAGTTGTCAATTTCATTTTTTTTGTTTAAGACTCTCGTATTAATAACATCATCCTCCCAGTACATCTTAGCTAGAAGAACCAGTACCTTAATCAGTAAATCTTTTTTATTTTTATTTGTAGGTAGACTTAAAGAGTGGTTGACCTCGCAAAATTCTAATCCTAACCCTTCACTGTCTATATAATAAGTGTACATTCGATTCAAAATTAAATCTGTATCAAGTTTAGTATCTACAGTATTTAATAAGTAGGTAGAATTAGGCAAAACTTTATTGTAATTATCAAGAATAGTGTTCAAAATTGAATATCTATGGAGTGTTCTTTTTATAACAATGTTGCTTTCTCGGGACATTTGTGAAATTTCTTCCAATTCCCTCCCATTATCAAACATTTTTTTGTAGAATTTCATTTTAGAAAATTGCGACCAAAGCCTAATGCCATCTATATGCCTAGTTATTAATGCTCTATCAGCCTCTTCACGTGAATGTACTACATCTATTGGTATAGATTTGATAAATTGAGCACAATCATAGGATATTTTCGGTATACTTCTTTTTTTTGATTTTGCCAAGTCAGGGTTTTCTAATAACTTTAAAGATGACGTTCTGCGATTTCCTTCTAGTACGATGTATTTCCCTTCTTCTTCTTTTAAAGCAATTATTCTTTCGCCAGGAGTAAAGCCACCATAGTTATTAACCTTGTTAGTTAAATCGAGTAGTTCCTCATAATCTACTAGGTAATTAATTATTTCTTTTTGTGAAAAGTTTTTATTCTCACGTGTAGTAAACCTTGGATTCTGCTCATCAAGATATAACTCATTTAAACCAACAAATTTTGTTTTATACATTTTTTTCCCCCTAAGTAATTAAAATGTAAGGACTTCCAATTTGTATTTCATTATTTATTAGATAGGTCTAAACTTTAAAACTTGTGACAATTATACCATAAATATGTGTTGGTTGTATCAGGCATTTAGGTAATTGTGAATATCAGTGTTGAAATCCACAAAAGTAACAGTTTAACTCCAAAAACTTCACGGATAATCTATTTCAGTTAAAGATATATTAGAAGGAAAGAAATGAAACATAAAAGTTGGGCGATAATTGTAATCGCAAGGGAGACCGAATTTGATCGAAAACTTTCCGGAACAATTGAGATCTGAAAAAGGATAAAGGTTTTCGTTATACTTTGCCAATTGTACTTGGCCGAAGGAAGTCGTTGGTACTGCTTGGAATATTAATTAGCTTGCCTTATATTTGGATGATTGTGTTGATATTTTTTGACGTTACAAGTGGCCTACAGCCATCGTATTTTTAGCATTGCCTGTAGCTATAAGGTTGCGCTGGAAATTGTGAAAAGGTGCGCCACGTGAGGATGAAAAAAGTGCCATGAAATGGGCGTCATGGCATCATTGAGTGTTTGGGTTGTTATTTGCTTTCGGAATCTGGAATGGTTGATGGTACGCTGTGGAGTTCATCTTGATAAACCTTCAGCTATAGATAAGTAGCCGCTTGGAAAGTCGATTTCAACTGACTTTTGAAGTAGCTTTTTTATATGGCTAGGTGCCCCATCGGTTGGTGATCTCTAGCACGGGTACCTTTTCTAACTACCGGTATTTTCATTTCCACTGGCATATCATAATCCATAAATGCTTAAGAGAATATTGCTTTGTCGATTAACCCTCGGAAAATACCATCGTAATAGCCATAGAGGTTATGGCTGGTTTTCTTATTTGATGCTTGGAACAGGATGCTGATTGCTTGTAATGCAAATACTTCGAAGACTTCACCTTGAATGCTGAATTTCATGAGTCGGATTGAGTGTGTCCGGTAACTGCCATACAGTCTGCTTGCCGAATCTGCATTGTTTTCCCCTGTATATGATTTGATTAGATCCTAGAAACGTGTGTAATGTGTGATTATTTGAATTTGGTCGCCAAAACTATTAGTGGAGTAAGGGCGATTGACAGGTGTCGGGGGGACATGTCCCTTCGGTCATATATTTAAATGGACGAGGTTCATTTTTTTAGTATTTATCGAGGAGATCCAATTCGTATAGCATTGGAGTTGGACGAAACAAATTTCAAGCGATTTGTCATGATTATAGAATCTGCCGGAGTCATACATAAATCCATGGTAAGATTACAAAATGCACTGAACTTCGCTTATGCGCTATTTCTCTTTTTAAGAGAGAAAGGTCTGGATGGATCAACAATTAACAATATAGTCCGAAAGTGGTTTGTATTAACATTATTGACTGTCAGGTATTCGGGCTCAGCAGAAAGTGTGTTTGATTATGACATTAAACGCTTTGATGGGATGGATGATCCTCTGAAATTTCTTGAACGTACAGAAGCAGGGGAATTGTCGGGTGCTCATTGGGATCATCTCTTAGTGACTAATTTAGACTCATCAGTTAGAACTAGCCCATATTTCAATTTGTTTCTTATGGCGCAAGTTACAAGTAAAGATGTAGCTTTTCTTTCCAAATCAATAACTGTCCAACATCTAATAGAAGAAAGGGGAGATGTACATCACATATTCCCCAAAAAATACCTACAGAAAAATGGCTTCATTAACCGCTCACAATATAACCAAATTGCAAATTTTGTCTACACAGAACAAGTTGTCAATTTGGCAATAAAAGACCAAGCACCGAAGGAGTATTTGGCTAAGGTACAAGAGCAGTGTATTGGGGATATTCTCAACATCGGAGAAATAAAAGATCAAAATGAATTATAGCGTAATTTGGTAGCAAATTGAATTCCAGAATCGGTTTTTACTATGACAGCAGAAAATTATCACGACTTTCTCGAAGAACGAAGAAAGATGATGGCTCAAAAGATAAAACAGTTTTATCAGGGTTTATAATGAGTTGATGGCACTTGTGAATCTATTGCATTTTGCACTAAAAACAAAAAAAGGGATGGAAAGGACACTCTAAGATTCTGTTGAAAAGATTCCGAAGAGATGAAAATTTAAGTTTGTCTTTTCGTATTTTGAATTTTTTAAAAATGGAAACAAAGATTAACTATTATTTTGTTGAAATGATATAATAGTTATAGGGTAAAAGTAGTGTTTGTGGTACAGTAAAGGGATAAAAGATAGGGGGGCAATTATTTAAAAGTGTTGAACAGGAAAATACATATCCTTGATAAAATTGGGTTTAGAACGAATCAAAATAGAATGAATTTAGTCGAAAACCACAGCAAAGAGGGGGAAGACATCTATGAAAAAAATATTAGTATTTTTGTTTGCAGTATTGGTTTTAGTAGCATGTAATCATATGGGAGAATCTAGTAATCAAATTAAAGTTGATAATACTTCGCTAGAAACTGAAGGAATTGAAAAAGTAAAGAAGAAAGAACGAAAAGAACCTATAGTTCTTGAGGCTTATATGCCGACAAACGATTTGGATATTTATGGTTATGTAATGGTATTAATCAAAATTAAAAATAATAGCGACGAAGCAATAAAAATCCATCAGAGCGATTTTATTCTTTATGATAATGAGAGTGACACAGAGTTTGAGATTCTGGTTGACTTTGGTAATTATGAAGCTACACCAAAAGAATTAACATTAGCGCCGAATGAGGAGAATTATACGCTGGGTTATTATAATATTTCAATTGAAAGACCAGATATTTTTGGGGCTATTGATATAGAAGAGTTTGAAATGAAATACAATGGTGACACGGCTGTACAAGACGATATAATTGCATTAAAAGTTGATTTTCATGATGAATATGCAGGAATCATCAACGAAATAACGAATTCTCAAGAAGTAGAAACAGAAATTACTGATGAAAATATTAATCTCGGCAGTCAACAAGATTTAGTCATTTCTGTATATGGTCCACTTGATGATCGGGAGGCATATGTACGGGTACAGAATACATCAAGTAACGAAGTAATCTATTATGATTCTACAAAGCTATATGTTTATGACGATGTTAATAGATATGGGATTGACCCAAAGGTTTATGATTCAGCTATTAACGAACCAATGTTGCTTCAACCTGGACAAATAGTTGATTACAGAGAATTTTTTTTATTTGAAAATGACTATCAAAGTAGCGTTGAAATTGGTGGAAATATAAAAACAGGCAAATATGTCCCTAAAGAAGACGCTTCAGCGATAAGTGTTAATTATTATCACGAAGGCCAATTACCCCAAGACTTTTCCGATTATGATTAATGAAATTGGAAAATAATGTGGTATGATACTATTCAGACTCTACATTTGTAAGAGTGTATCTGAATGAAACAGAAATCGGAAGTCAATCCAATCGATGTTGGGGTGACTTCCGTTTTTGTTGGTAAAGCATTGTGAAACGATGGCTTAGAATTATGAAGTTCATTCAGTTTATGTGTTAAACTTATTTTGAATGTTTCAAAGTGTCATATTGAAGGATTAGATGATGTAGATTGCTGGAAATTTGTAGGAGCAGAATTAAGTAAGGTAAATATGTTGATAAACATTCTCGACTGTTCGAATTACCATAAACGTTAAAACCAACACGATAACTTCGTATGCAGTTATTCTTTTCGAATACTTCCTCATGAAAGGAGAAGTTGAAATGGAAGAACACATTTTAGATAAAGAAGAATTTTCTTGGATTCCGTTTTATAAGGAATTTGCGGATAGGTTATTAAAATATCGCGATGATCGGCAAACTTTATTAAAGCTGCTAGATGAAGCTTTTGAAGAGTCGAATATGAATAATCCTTTTGCAAAATCTGAACAAACCTTTGAAGATACAGATCCTTTTTCAGTTTTTGCTACTTTCAACCGTGGTATTAGTGATGAAAATCGGATTAGACTTGCGGAAAGTATCGGAAAAAGAATAGGTGTAACAACTGCAGTTCCAACTCAGTTTACAGGGATACCAAAATTGAACAATATGGGATCCATGTTTTTTAGATTTGAAAAAACTGAAACAGAAAAAGACATCAATAATCAATGGAATTTATTTGAAGATGCTTTATCTTATGCTGATCAAAACAATGAAGAAAACCATGATGACTTTATTGAAAGTTATGAAAAAGTCCGGAAAATCCCTTATGTTAAGTGGAAAATGACAATCGGATTATTTTGGATCCGCCCCTATTTTTATTTGAATTTAGATGCGAATAATAGAAGGTACCTCAACAAGGATGAGTTTTCATTCATCAAGCAAATTACGACGCTTCAAGATGTTCCGACAGGAAAAGAGTATATTGAATTGATTCAAAAGCTTCAAAACTATTTTGAACAAGATAATATCCCTTATAATAATTTTCCAGAGTTTTCACAACATACTTGGGTAGAATCCATTTCAACCCTAGAAGTGGATGACCATGATTACACTACTATGAATAACATTAATGATCAAAATAAGAGGAAATATTGGATATATACGCCTGGAAAAAGTTCATCTATGTGGGATGAGTTTTATAATGAAGGCATTATGGGGTTAAGACGAGGGGAGATGGGTGATTTAACTCAGTATGCTTCTAAAGAAGAAATGAAACAACAAATGAAGCAATTATACGGGGATGAGTATACGTATATAAATGTTGCTCATGCTGCGTGGCAGTTTGTGAATGAAATCCAACCGGGTGATATTATTTTTGCGAAAAAAGGTTTGAGTATTATCATTGGTTACGGGGTCGTCGAGTCAGAATACATATTTGATGCGGATAAAGAAATTTATAAACATGTACGAAAAGTAGATTGGAAGAAAAAGGGGGAGTGGTCGCACCCTGGACGAGCTGTAGCAAAAAGCTTAACTGAAATTACGCCTTACACTGAGTATGTAGAAAAATTAAAACGTATATTCCTTGCTGATAACAACGAAGAGGATGAAGAAGTGTTAGATGAGTTAGATGAGTTAGAAGAGACATACGAAGAATTTACTTCCCAAAACTTTTTAAATCAAGTATTCATGGATCGACCCGAGTACGAAAGATTGGTCAAAATATTAAAGATGAAGAAAAATCTAATCTTACAAGGAGCCCCTGGTGTTGGTAAGACATTTGCGGCAAAACGATTGGCATACTCAATAATGAATGAACAAGATAGCAGCCGTGTTAAAATGATCCAATTTCATCAGAGTTATAGTTATGAAGATTTTATGATGGGGTATCGTCCTGTTGAAGATGGTTTTAAACTTGAAGAAGGACCATTTTATGAGTTTTGTAAGAAAGCGGAAAAAGATAGTGAAAGAGAATACTTTTTTATTATCGATGAGATTAATCGCGGAAATTTAAGTCAGATTTTCGGTGAGTTGCTTATGTTATTAGAGAATGATAAACGAGGACATGAGTTGCAGTTAATTTATAGTAATGAAATGTTCTCAATTCCTAAAAATGTGTATGTCATTGGAATGATGAATACAGCTGATCGAAGTCTTGCGATGATTGATTATGCATTAAGAAGACGTTTTGCATTTTTTCATATGAAACCTGGGTTTAATTCGGAAGGGTTTCAACAAGTAATTCGTAAAGCAAACAATCCAAAGTTTAATAAACTGATTACCCAAATCCAACGTTTAAATGAAGTCATTACAGAAGATGAAACATTAGGAGAAGGTTTTGAAATAGGTCATAGTTATGTATGTTTTAATGATGTTGTGACAGATGAAGATTTATCCGTTGTGATTGAGTATGAGTTGCTGCCATTGTTGGAAGAGTATTGGTTTGATGAGCTTGAGAAATATAATGAATGGTCCCAGAAGTTTTATGGAGTATTAAATGATTAAAATTAAAAACATTTATTACATGCTCACATATGCCTTTCGGGTATTAAACAAAGTGAATTATAAAAAGATAGCTGTGGAGGAGTTTGCTCATACTGCGGATTTACTAGCCTCAATCCTGATAAAAGGTGTCAATAGTCAAGTGAAAAGAGGATTAGGGAAAGAATATATTCAAACGAATGCCGCACTTAGATCCCCTAAAGGAAAAATCAATGTGACACAGTCTATAAAACATCAATCTCACATGAAAAGTCAGCTCATCTGCAATTATGAAGTATATACAGAGAATACGTATATGAATCAAATTCTAAAAACAACAATGACGCGATTGTTAAAGTTAAGCGAAGTATCTCAAAAAAACAAACGTGAGTTGCGTAAGGCATTAATGTTCTTTTCAAATGTGGATCAAATTGAATTCGGGCCTATTAACTGGTCAGCTTTGAATTACACCCGAAATAATTCGACCTATAAAATGCTCATGAATATTTGTTATTTCATCATTGATGGTTTATTGCTAACTGAAAAAGAGGGAAATTATAAATCTGCCAACTTTATGGATGATCAAAAAATGCATAGACTATTTGAGAAATTTATTTTTGAATATTATCGCAAACACTTCCCGCAGTATAAGGTGAATGCATCCCATATCAAGTGGCAAGTCGATGAAGGCGATATTGAATTTTTACCCACGATGCAAACAGATATTGTATTGCGATCTGCAGAAAATACACTCATTATCGATACCAAATATTATGGGAAAACGATGCAAAGAAGTTTTAATAAGAAGTCTTTCCATTCGCACAATTTATATCAAATTTTCACTTATGTTAAAAATGAAGATATGATGAATAGTGGGAAAGTGAGTGGTATGTTGCTTTACGCGAAAACGGAAGAAGAAATAACGCCAAATGAAACATTTACGATGGCTGGTAATCGGATAGGTGTAAAAACAATAGATTTAAATATGGAGTTTTATGAGATTAGAAAACAACTTGATGGGTTTGTTGGGGAGTTTTTGTAACATGTTAAGGGTGGTACCTTTCGTTGGTTGTAATTATTTATTGAAGGTATTTATAGCTGCTGTGGAGAAGAAGAAAGTTCGAAAGGTGGTATTTAAAATGATAGAAAAAAAGCTTTCTTTTAATCAGATTTTTACAGCCGAAGATATATCAGAACCATTAGCTTCCGTAGCCAATAATGAGTATCATGAAATTAAGGATTACTTTGAGAATAAAAATTATGACGTTATTGGTTACAAAGAAGACGATAAGGTTATTGGTTTTCTTGAAAAGGAAATGAAGCATGATCTGACTAATCTACAAAACACAATGAAAGAATTCAGTATTTCTGATTTAATTACCAATAATACAAATTTATTGGATTGCTTGAAGCTACTAAAAAACAATACTCGTTTATTTTTGATAAACGAATACCAAATAGAATCAATCGTTACTGTGTCAGATATACAAAAACCCGCAGTTAGAATGTTCTTTTTTGGAATAATAACTTTTTTTGAAATTGAATTAGCTGAACTCATAAGTGCGTCATACCCAGACGATGAATGGCAGTCGATATTAAAATCCGACAGAACTGATTTTGCAATGCAAAGGCACCAAAATTTAATTAACAAAAATCAAGAAACTAATCTAATCAATTGCACACAGCTTTGTGACAAAACCGATGTACTATATAAAAGTAGTAAATTATTAGACGAATTCGTCGGTAAGAGTAAAAAAGAATCTAAAAGACTTTTTAACTCTATAAATGGCTTCAGAGATGCTCTTGCACATGGACAATCATTAACTGTGTGGTTCGAAGATAAGAACATAATTGAATCGATTGAGGAATTAATGATAATTACGAAAAAAATAATCAATCGTAACAACCTTAGTGCTGTAAGTGTATAAATGTCACGCCAAAAATAATTTCAAAATAAACATTTTCAACCTGTTGACGAGATATTGCGTCTATGCTGCGCTATATACTAAATTATAAACTTAACTTATTGAGAGGACGGAGGGAATTGGCTCGAGGAAGTCTCAGCAACCTGCCTGCTTACAACACCTATATGCTGAGCGCGAGCGATTAAAAAGACAAAAAGCAACCGGGGTTGCGAGTGCTATGAAAAGACATCAATCTCCAAAATTTAGAAGGAGATCGATTACTATGAACTTGGTGAAAATATCTCGAGAGTGTAAATTCAAGAAGAGTTGGCCGAAATTGAATTGTTGAAGGTAGAGATTGATCGTTTAACAGCAGTGGTTATTGAGAGAAGGCGTGTATTAGCAGCTATTGTATCTGATGGGCACACTGCGATTTAATGAACAGCAAAACATCTAAAATCCTTCGATAAATATCGGGGGACTTTTGGTGTTTTTAGTATAAAAATGAAATGAGGAGTGAGTAATGATTAGAACTAATAAATCAAAAGAAGAAAAGTTAGAAGAACTTAATGCAAGGTTAAAAGAGGCGCATCTAGAAGAGCCACTAGGAATAAATGCGACGATTGCAGATTTGTCCTATCGAATCTTGGTGCTAAAAAGATCTCTAAGAATAGCTATTCCAGATGAAGAAAATCAACTAATTGGATCAATGATCGAACATGCATATATGATGAAAACTGAACAAAGGGATCGTAATGTGGCTAAACATACATTTGAAAAAATTCTTCGGATAGAACCTCGAAATCCAGAAGCAAATTATCGCTATGCTTTTCTATATTATGAAGATGGAAATTGGATTCGGGCTATCAACCATTTCAAACAAGCTGTTCAATACGATGATCCTGATTTTCCATTAGCAAAGGATCAAATCATAAAGGCCAATCTCTTTGTTGGTTATTGTTCAATCATGCTGGCGAAAGAATCTATCGCTATAGCTGACCGCTTATCAGGGGAAGTGGTTAAGACTCCTCCTGGTGAAATCAGTATTGATGAACTAACTAGGAGACTTAAAGGTGAGTTAGATAGTAATAAATTTCTTCTAATTACGAATAACGACAAGAAATTAATTTCAGAGGAAGAATATAAGGAAATTGAATCTATCATTGACAGAAACTCATTATTACTGGATTTTACCACGGATAAGCCTTTCGTTCAAAGTGGGGAATATAGCAATGAGATTTCTATTCAACTTGCAAGGTTATTGAAAATGTTGTTGCTGAGATCAGTGAATGATCAATCATTGTCTTTGGCAGAAATTAACGGTTACCAAGAGGAAAGCATTTCAGATGTTATGCATGTTACATGGGATAATTATAGACAAAAGATTAGTCTTATCAATCAGAAACTGAAAAGAGTTGGTCTACCTGATAACGTAATCGAAAATATTCCGAAGAGAAAGAGTTATAAGGTTTCAGATATTAATTACTACATTGTTCAATATGATGCGAAATAATCGTACCCAATCCTCCTATTTATATAGGGGGATTTTTTCATTTCATTGAAATCACGCTGTGACAGGGCTCTCACAGCTACTCACATATACTTAAGCTACCAAATGAAATGGAGATGATGGATATGATGGATATGAAAAGTAATTGGACAATGTTGTTTAACGGGTTTGGATTTGAAGTTTCACGATTGGATGGGAAATTTGATTTACAAATACTAACTGAACATAATAGAAATTTCTTGGAAATGCTTCTGGGGGAATTAAATATTAGTTTCATTATCGTTGGAGATATTCTTGAAATTCATTCGGAGGAAATAACGGAAAGTAGTTGGGTACAACATTTGGAAAGATTTGTTGACGGAAGAACCGAAACAAGTTTTTCTCCCAATGAGATTCCGGTGAATAAGCTGGATGTCTATATTTCAGGGCTCGTTATGCAATTGAATCGATTAGGCTGCATTATGGTTTATTCATGTGATGGTCATGAATGTAGAAGACCCTATATATATTTTGAAACAGCAGATTTAGCTCGAATGGGAAAAAGTATTCTTGAGCATGCGGGATTGACGGTTAAACGACAAGGAAAAAAGTTAACGTTTTTAACGGATAGAAAGAAGCTTCCTACAGCCGCTGTAGAATTGTCGGAAATAACCGTGGAACAGGCAAGAAAGATTTTTCTTGTAAAGGATGAACTTATCAATAAAGCGAAGTTTGAAGACACTCTTGAAACAGTATTAAACATCCCAGGCGTAAGTAGAAACGAAGGTTTAATTCGTGCTCATGTTATGAAGGGATTAGAACCTTTTGTCGATAACATGATGGTAGACCATTACGGGAATATTCTTGCGGAAAAAAGATTTGGTCCCGGTCCAATCGTACTTTTGAATGCACATCTTGACACGTATGAGGATATTGTTGAGTATCGTGAAATCATCAAAAACGAGGAAATATGGTCAAGTAGTGAAGGTATTCTTGGAGCGGATGACCGAGCGGGTGTATGTGTAGTCCTAGTTGCGGCTCAATCAATCGGGAATAGTGATTTTAAAGGTACAGTTAAATATATTTTTACGGTTGAGGAAGAGAGTGGACTATGTGGTGCAAGAGAAGTTGCAGAGTCATTTTTGTGGGATGTAGACATGGCTTTCGTTATCGATCGACGGGGGACTAGTGACATCGTGACGTCATGCGGGGGATACGAACCATTTTGTACTTCGGAATTTGGAGTTGCTCTTGAACGTGTAGCACGTGGAGCGGGTTACAACGATTGGCGTACAGTGGCTGGCGGGTCAAGTGATACGGCTATATGGGCAAGAAATGGTATTGAAAGTGTAAATTTATCTGCTGGGTATCAATTTGAGCATACTTCTGATGAGGAGTTGGATGTGGCGGCTTGTTATGGGACTTATAAGTTTTTGATGGAGATATTGA
The DNA here is from genome assembly GCF_013184495.1 of Sporosarcina jiandibaonis. Taxonomy (GTDB): domain Bacteria; phylum Bacillota; class Bacilli; order Bacillales_A; family Planococcaceae; genus Sporosarcina; species Sporosarcina jiandibaonis. The sequence continues at coordinate 191,153 of NZ_JAAOIY010000005.1, forward strand.
GTGAGAGTCGAAGAGTATGGAGGCGGATTGAGAGGATGGGAAGGGTTAGTTAGGAAGTAATGACCAACCTTTGCGTATATACGCAAAGGTTGGGTTGTTTTTCCTAGTAAACTAATTTTAACGGAAAACAGGAATAGTCTAATCGGACTGAATATTCATGAAGAATATGGTAAAATAGATTTATGAAATTAACTTTGATTAAACTGATTATAGTTTATTTGTATTATCAGTGCATGAGGAGCTGGATTTGCAAAAGAGAAATGGTCGGAAAGTGAAATCTTGAACTTATGATACAAGGGAAATCTTAGAAAGATATTTTGTAGGGAGTTACAGAGAAAAATTTATTTCAATTAAGAATTCTAGTATGGTACTAGGCGCCCCGTTGTTTGGTTATTTGCTAGAATGCAAGCTAACTCTAAAATAACAGTTTGGTAAGTAAGGGAAGTGATGCAAATGAGTAAAAATTTAGATGATCTACTATCTCATATCAATGATAATTTTCGTTTCGGTAGTAAAATAAGGCAGCATATTGTTGACCAGTGGTTTAAAGAACGCACACTTGAAATCGAAGAAAAGTTTACAGTTTATGATGAACTAGACTCTTTACAAATAGAAATCATTGATCACCCAAAAACTGTATTAAAGACACTGTTATTAAAATTGTTTAAATGTATTGAGCAAGAAAATGAAATTAACAGAAGTATTCTTATAAAATGGTTCAATCAAAACAATATAGATGAAAATATACAAGAGAATATTCTAAGCGATCTCACGAAGAGAGACTATATCATTATTGACGATACACCACAAGAGAAAAATAAAGTTGATTTTGATATACTTGACGACTTTTTAGAAAACGATTTAGATTCATTATTGGATGACGATATGTTCAAAGATCATGTAGATTCACTAGACGATGTAATTGATAAGTCATTGAATATTGAATATTTAATCCAAATACATTCAGGTGATGAATTAAATCGAAATAAGTCACTTAGCAATCTAGTCGAAGCAAACAGAAAATTAGTATGGAAGATTGTAAAGCGTTATTCGGGCTTAGCAACAGTTGGATTCGATGAGAATGATATGTATCAAGTTGGCGTAATTGGATTACTAAAGGCAACAGATAAATTCGATGTTTCTCTGGGCTATCAGTTTTCAACTTATGCAACCTGGTGGATAAGGCAAGCGATTGCTAGAGGGATAGCGGATTATTCAACATTGATACGTATTCCAGTTCATTATCGAGAAAAAATGAATAAATTCATGAGAATTGAGAATGAATTGTGGAATGATTTGGCTAGACCTGCTACAACACTTGAGATTTCCAAAGAAATGGGGGAATCAATAGATGTTATTGAAGAATTACAATTTTATATTTCGCAAAGTAACTTGGATAGTCTGGATCGTCTGGTTGGAGGAGGTGAAGACACATCATTAGGTGAATTTATGTTTGATGATCAAATAAATACGCCTGAAGAGGAATATTATAAATCTGAATTGAGGAATGTATTTGGTGAGATCTTTCAATCAAATTTAACTGAGAGAGAAATGCAAGTTTTATATTATCGTTTTGGGTTTGAAAATAATGAAACACAGACGTTGGAGAATATTGGACAAATATTTAATGTGACAAGAGAAAGAATTCGACAAATAGAAGCAAAAGCAATTAGGAAGCTTCGAAAAGAAAAAACAACTAAAGTGTTAAAGGAGTATTTGTATGAGTATTGAAAAAAGAATTGAAGAAATCGTTGAACAAAGTGGATCATCTATTGTTGTTTTAAAAGGTTTTGATACAAGCGAATTGAAAAGAGAGAAAAAGTACTTTTCGTTTGAAATAGACTATTTTGATACAGTAGATTTGTCAACATTGCAAGAACAAGTCATAGAAGACATTATACAACATCGAACTTTTAAAGATACTTATTTATGGATGACGGTTGAAGAATACCAATTATTTAAAGATCAAGAGGCTATTAATAAAATGCCTTTATTGGTAATCGAAAATAATCTATTTAATAAACAGTATCCATACAGAGGTACACTGTCAAATATTGAAAGCATTTATCATTATCTGTATTACCTAGAAGATAATGAGTTAGAAAATGATCAGTTAAAAATATTAGAAAACGTCTCTAAATTTTATGGACAAATAGATTTTTCGAAGCAAAGCGGAAATTTTTATGTGACGTACCCAGAATTTGATGAAAAACCACTGACTTTTAAATATTATGATGAGAAGGAATATGACTTTTCATTTAGTGAAGATTATCCTACCGAAAAAATTTTACAAATAGAATTAGCGGATGATGAACTTCCTTTTTTAGATCTTATTATGGATGTTAGACTAAAGAAAGAAACAAATAATGTTTTATTCATATTATCAGGATCTTATGAACTGTTACCTAATAATTATTTAGCACGTATTAATATACTTGCTCATATATCGGATGTAAAAATTTATTTTACTACATTGTCAATCAGAAGAAAGGTAATCGCGAATGAAGATGCTTATGTGAAAATATTGAATGACATTTATGGATATGGTGGTTATAAGGAAATTGAGTTTTATAAGAACATAGAAAATCAATCTAAAGAAACGGTAAATATATCACAAGCTCAAATTATTGACGACATTGTTAACCAAGCAGAGAAAGCAATACATGGTGAAGATTTCCGAGATATTTACATAACTGCCTCCACTGGTGCAGGAAAATCAGTGATGTTCCAAATTCCAGCACTATATTTAGCAGATAAATATTCAGAAGATAAGCCTTTAACTTTAGTTATTTCACCTTTAATAGGTTTAATGAACGACCAAGTTGAAAGTATGCGAAGAAAAGGTATTAAAAACTCAGCAACAATTAACGGTAATACACCACCTTATGAAAAAGAACGTATTCTTGATGAAGTGCAAAACCAGAAAGTGGATATTTTATATTTATCACCCGAAACACTTCAAGCTCGATCAGATATAAAAATGCTTATCGGTAACAGAAATATTGGGGTAGTCATCATTGATGAAGCTCATATTGTAACTACTTGGGGTAAATCATTTCGCTCTGATTACTGGTATTTGGGTATTTATCTAGCTAAATTAAGAAAAGAATACAAATTCCCTATCGTTACATTCACTGCAACGGCTATATACGGTGGGGGAGAAGATATGTATTTAGATACTAGAAACAGTCTAAATATGATAAGTCCTATTTCATACTTCGGAAAAGTTCGACGAGATGAAATTATAATGGTTGTTAGAAGTAGCGAAAAAGATTTAGAAAATGAAGGAAGGGACTATCGAAAAACGAAGCATGCATTAGCGTTGAAACATTTAATAAGCGCTCATAAGAAAAAACAAAAGTCATTAGTATATTTTCCAACAGTAAGATTGTTGGCAGACTTTAACAACTTTTTAACGCAAAATGAACCAGATATCGCTGAAGATACGGGTAAATACCACGGTAGCCTTTCAAAAGAGGAAAAAGATGAGGTATTATATCAATACAAAAGTGGAGAATTACAAGTTGTTTTAGCAACGAAAGCTTTTGGAATGGGGATTGATATTCCTGATATTACAAATGTTTATCATTATGCTCCTACTGGTAATGTTGTTGATTATATTCAAGAAATTGGGAGAGCAGCCCGTGATGAGAATAAGGTTGCCAATGGATTTGGTTTAATTGATTTTTTAAATCGAGATATGAACGAAGTTAAACAGCTATATGGAATGTCAGCGATTAGAAAGAGTCAAATTATCGAGGTTATGAAAAAAGTATTATCGGTATATAAAGATAAGAGTTATAACCGTAATTTAATAATTAGTCCAGAAGATTTTAAATATATCTTTGTTCAAAACAAACGAGATGAAGATTCATTAGACAATAAAGTGAAAACAGTTTTATTAATGATTGAGAAAGATTTTTCATCACCAAATAAGCTAGGATATTCACCGTTTGTCGCAAGACCAAGAAGTCTATTTGGGAATGATTTAATATTCGTGACCCCTGAATTAGAAAGAACATTTATTAAATCGAACTTGGGTCGATATTTTAGTAAGAAATACGAAATTAAGAGTGAAAGTTATTCCGCTGTTTATCAGGTGAACTTGAGTGGAATATGGGAGAATCATTATAGAAGTATGTCTTTTCCTAGTTTCAAATTTGCATTGTATTCAGCGGAAGAAAGAGAGAAATTGAAGCATAAATCTATTTTTGAAAAGTTTGTATATGCATCGGGTGTGGAAGTAGGATTAAATAACAATGAAACAGTCGAGTCAATTGTTTCCAAATATAATTTAATTCTACAAGCATTTGAAACATTCGTTAATGGTTATAAAATATCTGGTAAACAATTTTCGGTTGATGATCTTGGTTACCATTTTATGAAAGCATTAAAAATCTCTGATAAGTTCGAAGCAATGACGTTTGCACAAACTGTCATTAACGCAGCATTTGAATATTCTAAGATAAAAGAGGTGAAATTCATATACGAGCGTTCAAGCAGTGGAGATTCTAAACCGAAGTATATCATTAACAATGATGGGGATTTATTTACTACATTCATTAAGAGAGGTGTGTTAGCCACACTGAAGCCGAATGATAATTTTATTAATAACGATGCAGATATACTTTCATTTTCCTTAAGGGCAAATAGTGCTGAATTAGATGCAAAATTAGCAGCACTTGGAATTGGAGAGAGTCAAAAGTTATTAAATTATCAAGTTGTAGGTGGGAATAACCCACAAATATACTTAAGAATGAACTCAGTTTATCCATTAGAAAAAGCAATTAAACAAGGTGATTTTTATCAAAATAGCATATTAAAAGATGTTCAGGATAAACATTATACAAGCGTTGAAATGTTGAAATATCTTTTTACAAAAGAAGCAGAAGGAAATTCATCAAAAGAAAAGATTCTAAATTACTCAAAATGGTTTTGGGATAATATAGAAGATTATTTTATGGGAATTATGCCAAGCGAAGTAAAGAACGCTTTAAATAAACCGAAAAAATAATGTGCATCATTTTTGAAAGCCAAATATAAAATTGCGACAATTCTCGATTGAAAAGGTACCTGACCCAAAAACACAAGTTGATATGTATAGAAAGAGTGAATTGAAATAGTTTCTAATTAATTTCAGAATCTGTGCGTGAAACTATTCAGTTTGTTAACTACAATTGTATAAACCGGGAGAGGGGATATCGACTATATAACATTTTGTCGATAACCCCTTGAGTTATTATCCCAACTCCTGAATTGTTATAATTCAACATTGCACAGTGTACCTTACTAAGTATTTCCGTATAGTTTTGAGATTGAATCCCATTTCTCTTGCGATAGCACTAATCGTCCAACCTTTCTGTTTCAATTCTCTTATCATAAAAAATCCTCCAACAGTAACGTCATTCCAACACTTTCAATCTATTCCTGTCTGAAATAATTATCCGTGAAAAGTGGGGAATTTTAAACGGTTATTGTTGAGGATTTTAACACTGGTATTCAGAATTGGGGGTAATTTAAATTATATTCAATGAACCTTTAATGGTATTATATATTTAGGTAACATTTCTCATAACACTACGAGTGAAATTATATACATCTTTTTAAATCAAAAACTATATTGAATACTGCAAGTTTTGATTTAAAGTAGAGTAGTGCAAGAAATATTGGGTAATATAAAAAAATGGAGGTGGAATTATGAATAAGAGAGAGGTTTTAGAAAAAAGATTACAACAAATTACAGACACGATGGACTCTATTGAAGAAATAATTAACGAGATAGATTTTGCTATTCCGAAAGCGGCGAAGGATTTAGTGATTAATGCTTTGAAGTCAGATGAGATTACTAATATCATGGAAGCAATCAAAGAAAGGAGACCTCCTAAATTAGTTATAATAGGACGTACAGGCGTAGGGAAAAGTAGCCTTATTAATGCCATGTTCGGTACATATTTAGCGGAAACTAGTGCTATAGAAGTTGGTACTAAAGACTCTCAAGTATTTCAATATAAAAGTAATGATGAAGTATTATTTGAAGTTATTGATACAAGGGGAATTAAAGAAAACCAACAGTCATTAACAAGTACTGCGGAAGATGATTTAAAAAATGTAATTGAAGAATTTGAACCGGATGCTTTTTTATTTTTAACAAATGGTGCTGATAGAACTACTTTAAAAGAAGATGCTATATATCTTAAAGAAATCTATAGTGATCAAGGAATAACTGTCCCTTTAGTTACAGTTATTACACGAATAGATGATATTGAGCCATCAAGAATTAAGGATCCCGCAAGTTATACTCAAAGGAAAAAAGATAACATTGCAATAAAAGAGCAACAGGTTTATAAAGTGTTAGAAGAGGTAGGATTAACAGATTCATTTATTATACCAGTTTCTTCATATATTGAATGGAATCATGAAAAACCGGAAATTTTATCTCCAACAGAGCGCTCGGAATTAGTGATTGAATTTGATGGAAGATACAATATTGATAAGTTGGTCGATTTTTTAGAAGAAAACATTGACTTTCGCGCCGCTGTATATTTAATGTTGAACAACAAAATTGATTTAGCTATTGAGAAAATTGCTAATAAGTTTGTCAAGGTGTTTTCAACAGCGAGTGCGGGTGTTGCAATTACTCCGATACCAGCAAGTGATATTGTAGTTCTAATACCGATACAAATAGTCCAAGTTACCCTAATAGCTTATCTAAGTGGAAGAAAGATCAATAGCAAGGCGGCAAGAGAATTTATTCTTTCGTTAGGAGGGGTCGCTTTATTTGGATTTGGATTGAGATTTGTAGCTCAGCAAGGTGTAAAATTATTAAATGTATTTATACCAGGATCAGGATCTGCCATCAGTAGTACAATCGCTTATTCAGGGACTTATGCAGTGGGTAAGGCGGCAATAGCTTACTATATAGAGGGGAAAACCAAAGCAGAGGTAAAAAAAGAAATGGAAGAAATGGAAAAAGAAGAACAGTTCCAATAATAAAATCTACTTAGTGCTAGGTACCTGTTGTTTTCCCTTTTATTTCGGACGCAGTTAATTTACTATATTGGAAACATCAAGTGCGCAAAGCCTTTGGTGTCTAATTTCAGGTAACTGTGCGAGAAACTACTCAGTTTATAACTGTAATTGCATAAAACTAGAACGGGGGATATCAACTATAAAAAACTTAGTCGATATTCCTTTGGATTTTACCTAAAGTTGTGAATTGTCTAAATTCAATCTTGCGCAGGTACTTTTAACTATTCATCACCATTCAAGAATCATAAACATTCAACGCATTCACACCATGTGCCAAAGCTGAGCCTGATTTTAATGCAGTGGCAACCAAAATCGACTCCGCCAGCTCTTCTTTAGTGACACCAGCCTTTTTTGCAGCCTTCGAATGAATGTCGATACAATAAGGGCATCCCGTTGTATGCGGGACTGCATCGACAATTAGTTCCTTCTCCTTCACACTTAACACGCCTTCTTTCAATGATTGCCCGTCAAAATCGAACAAACGCTTTAAATGCATTAAAGGGCTGTCCCAAAAAGTCATTTTCATGACTTTTAAGGACAGCCCTTACTATTTTAGAAATCGTTTATTTTATACAAGTAATCCTTTGATTATTCAGAAGCAAGAATCTCTTTTCCCTTGTCATAATAGCTTTTCATTTCATCTGTAGGCACCATGCTGCCGCCTGTTCCCCAAACGAGATGTGAAACATTTTCGATTTTGTTTTGTAAGTTGTTATTCTCTATATACTTTTGGCCAGCTTCGTCTCTGAAGAATTGCATTGGACCATGCATGCCAGCTAACGCAGAAGGTTCTAATTGAATATTCTCCGAGTCGGATAACATGCTTAACAGTTTATACATTTCCTCGTCGTTAACGGTATATGATCCACTCATTAGGTTTTCTAAAGTTTTCCCTACGAAACCTGAAGCTCGACCGACTGCTAGTCCATCAGCATCCGTAATATTATCAATGCCGAAGTCTTGTACCGATACTAAATCATGCAGCTCAGTCATTAATCCGATCACCATGCACGGAGAATGTGTTGGTTCGGCAAAGAAGCAATGTACATGATCTTTGAAAACTAGCTTTAATCCAAATGCTACACCGCCAGGTCCGCCGCCAACGCCGCATGGAAGATAGACAAATAATGGATGATCCTCATCTACAACGACATTCATTTCTTCTAATTGCTTTTTTAATCTAGAAGCTGCAACAGCATATCCTAAAAATAGATCGGTCGAATTTTCATCATCGATAAAGTGCATGTTCGGGTCGGCTTCTGCTTGTTTTCTGCCTTCCTCTACGGCGATACTATAATCCGATTCATACTCGATGACTGAAGCACCCCTGCTTCTAAGCAGATCTTTCTTCCATTGCTTTGCATCAGCCGACATATGAACAGAAACCTTGAATCCTAATTGTGCACTCATGATTCCGATGCTGAGTCCTAGGTTTCCGGTTGATCCTACTGCAATCGAATACTTAGAGAAGAACTCTTTGAATCTATCACTGTCAATGATTGAATAATCATCGTCTGTTGTCAGCATATTATTCGCAATCGCTAGACCTTCCGCATGTTTTAAAACCTCATAAATGCCGCCTCTTGCTTTAATTGACCCGGAAATTGCGAGATGACTGTCACATTTAAGCAATAATTGCCCTGCGATTTCTTGATTATATGCCTTTTCCATATCCTTTTGCATCGTAGGAATCGGAACGATAGGTGATTCAATAATGCCATCTGTTTTTTCTGTTTCTGGGAATACCTTCGCAATATATGGTGCAAATCTATTTAATCTATCTTCGGCATCTTTTACATCATCCTCCGATAAAGAAATATTCTCTATCGCATCTGCAAATTTTCCATATTTAGGATTTGTCCAAAATACTTCCTCAGTTGAAATAATCTTGCTCATTAATGGATACTGTTCTTCCCATTCTTTAATCGTTTTTCCTTGAATTGTTTTATTTTCCATGATGATTTGTCTTCCTTCCATAATTTATTTCATTAATAGATTTATTAGACGAATTGTGCTAATAACAATACGCCTCCGAGTGCAACAACCGATGCAATCACTGTTGCGGCAGTGAAACTCTTAAACGCATCTGTTAAGGATAGTCCTAAGTATTCTTTTACAAGCCAGAAAGCAGAATCATTAACATGACACCAACCGATAGCCCCAGCACCAATTGCGAGAACTGCAATTTCTGGACTCAACGTAGGATAAACGGCCATCAGGGGACCTATTATACCAGCAGCACTAATCATGGCTACCGTAACGGACCCGATTGCCAGGTGTAATATTGTTCCGATTAACCAAGCCAGAATGATCGGGTTCATATTTAACGATTGCATAATCGTAGATAACTCTGTACCCAAGCCACTATCAACCAAAAACGCATTATAAGCACCGCCGCCAGCGATGATCAACAAAATCGATGCAATGGATTTAAATCCGTCCTCGGTATGGGCTAATACTTCCTTCATCTTTAAGCCGCGAGAAAGACCCAATGTGTAATATGCTACAAATACGGAAATAAGTAAAGCAATAATCGGATTACCTAAAAATTTAACAACTTCGTATGCAGTTGAACCTTCCGAGAGAAATAAATCGCCAACTGTTTTTCCTACCATAATGAACAAAGGCAATAGAATCGTAAATAAAGTAATTCCAAACTTAGGAAGCTTCTCATTCGGTGTTGGTTCTTTTACTTCTAATTCTTGAATTGCTTCAGTTCTAGATCCGCGACTAATGAACTTAGCAAAGATTGGCCCAGCAATGATTGCAGTAGGCGCCCCGATAAGAAGTGAATATAAAATCACTTTCCCTACATCGGCTCCCAATATTTCCGTAATCGCAAATGCTGCAGGATGCGGAGGTACCATTGCGTGTACAACCATCAAAGATATGGCCAAAGGAATCCCGATTCTTAATAGCGACATCTGAGCTTGTCTGGCCACGATGAAAACGATCGGGAAGAGCAAGACGAAACCTACTTCAAAAAACACTGGAATCCCAGCAATTATACCGATAAGTGACATAACCCAAGGCGCACGCTTTTCTCCCAAAGCATTTAGCATTGTTCGCGCCAAGCGCTCAGCACCACCAGATATCTCTAACATCTTACCTAAAATCGTTCCAAAACCGATGACAACAGCTAGCGATCCTAGCGTTCCGCCTACTCCAGTTTCAATAGAATCTACAATATCCATTAAAGGCATACCCGTAGCTAATCCAATAAAAATACCCGCCAGAACTAGAGAAATAAACGGATGTATTTTAAATTTGAGGATAAGAAAAATAAGTAATAAGATCGATAAAACCAAAACCAACATCATCATTGCGCCTGTTTGCATTTTTTTCAATTCCTTTCGGGATAAAAAGTCTAAAACTCAGATAATTAAGTGCAGCTTGATTTATTTAACACAACTTAATGATAGCGCTTTCTTATGGCGAAATCAATAATGAAATTAATCCCAGTTTAATTAATTAAGTAGTACTTAACCCGATGAACAAAAAATAACCGTCCTATATCTCTTGTATGTGCATAAAAAGCACGTCATCACAAGAGCTATAGAACGGTTAAAGGAAACTGTATACTGTTTTTTAAAATGTGGGAGGTGTCACAGCAAAAATAATCGTTACTTCTTGATCTGTGGTATTTTCCCATTTATGTTGTACGCCAGGTGGTATTTTCACACTGTCCCCAGTGTATAAAGTCTCAATATCATCACCCAGATGTAACATGATACTGCCTTCTAGTACATATGCGACTTCTTCACCAATGTGAACAACCGGTTTTTCAGCTGAATTGGACAGCGGTGGTATTTTCATAAGGACCATTTCAATTGAGCCGCTTAAATCTGGGGATAGCAACATATACTCCATATTTTGTGGTGGTGGAAATACAATTTTTTTTCTGGAATTTGCCCGTGTTATTAAATCCTTACTTTTCTCAGATTCGGTAAAGAAACTAAGTAATGGTACCTCCAATGCATCTGCAATCATTCTAAGCGTATTTAGTGATGGACTGGTAAGCCCTCTTTCAATTTGACTTAACATTGATGAAGAGATTTTCGTTCTTTCTGCCAGTTGTTTAAGATTATAATTCTGTTTTACACGATAGCTAGCAATTGCTTTTCCTAATTCTTTATTCTCCACAACTCATCATACCTTTCATAAACTACCTCAAAATCTCTTTATAATCACTTTCCTTACATTTAGCATATCACGAACCCTACATTAATAAAATTAAAGTTTTTTGGAGTAGATCCACACGCATCTATGCGATGGATCGAACAAGGAGAAAAAGTTAAGGATGTGAAAAAAGGTAGGATTGAATGTTACTGTCATAAATATAGTCGTGAATTGTCATAATCACTCTGATATCCGAACGTTTAATTGTCAAATAATAATAACATTCGTATTTGCCGTTGACCATTTCAGGGATTTCATGTTATAAATATAAAGTCAAAAAAACAAAATAGTAGCTTGTTGAATGTATATGCTTAGGAATAAGGCTTAAGCGTCTCTACCTGGTAACCGTAAACTACCGGACTACATGAAAGAATGAGTGGGAACTCATCTATTCGTTTTAATAACTTCCACTATTTCTAAATGTAAATCCGTAGCCTGGGTAGTAATATATCCCGGTTTTTTTGCATTTCACCAGAATGGAAAGAGGGAAAGTTAAGTTTAAGTTTTGTCTTGTTATACATCCTTGGAATGATAATGGGATACGAATATCTATGCATGGGATGGGGAGACTATCTTGAGCTGTCTTGGAAAGGGAACACTTCTAGATTATTGGCGGTCTTACAGGGTTTTAAGTGAACTAACAATACTTATATAAATATTTTTCAATGAAAAGGATGCGAATTTGGTATGGAGAAAAAACATATTTATTTTAATCATGACGGTGGCGTCGATGATCTTGTTTCGTTATTTTTATTACTTAAAATGGATAATGTCGAATTGACCGGTGTATCGGTGATTCCGGCAGATTGCTATTTAGAGCCAGCGGTATTTGCAAGTCGAAAAATTATTGATCGGTTTGGAAACGGCGGGCTTGACGTAGCTGAGTCAAATTCACGGGGAAAAAACCCTTTTCCAAAAGATTGGCGAATGCACGCATTTTTAGTAGATGCATTACCGATTTTAAACGAATCAGGAGAAATGATCACGCCAGTAGCAGACAAGCCAGCACATCTTCATATGATTGATGCGATTCGCAATACCGAAGAAAAAACGACATTATTGTTCACAGGACCCTTGACAGACCTTGCCCGCGCATTGGACGTAGCGCCGGATATCGAAGAGAAAATTGAAAGACTTGTTTGGATGGGCGGTACTTTTCGAGAGGCTGGAAATGTTCACGAACCTGAACATGATGGTACGGCTGAATGGAATGTATTCTGGGATCCGGAAGCTGCTGATCGCGTATGGAAAACGAATATCGAAATCGATCTAGTCGCGCTCGAAAGCACAAACCAAGTGCCGTTAACATTGGATGTACGTGAACGTTGGGCAAAAGAGCGTAAGTATATTGGGGTTGACTTCCTCGGTCAATGTTATGCGATGGTACCGCCACTCGTGCATTTTTCAACGAATTCAACTTACTATTTATGGGACGTATTAACGACTGCATTTATCGGAAAGAGTGATCTTGTGAAGGTAGAAACAGTCAATAGTATGGTCATCACAGATGGACCGAGCCAAGGACGTACAGTCGAAACGTCTGATGGTCGACCGGTGAATGTAGTTTATGACGTGAATCGTGATGCTTTCTTCGATTACATGACTGAATTAGCCAAGCAAGTAACCGGGGAAAATTCTAGGTAAAAGAGGGTAAGTTAGATCTATCGTAGATTTTGATACAGCCAGCCATGATACGATTGCCATAACTATTTTCAAAACGAATAGTGATATCGATTTTGAACGTACAAAAGGAGTGTTCGTGTTTGTGAATCGATTGGACATGATGCTTTTTGATGTATGGCGTTCATACAAAAAACTATTAAAGATAAAGTGTTTCCACAATTTATACGACTTACAATGACGGGAGAGGAACTATGCAATACATCTGGGGCATTATAGGAATAATCGGCATTTTAGCAATTGCATTAGCATTATCGACAGCACGTAAATCTATCAATCCGAGAACTGTTATTGGCGCTTTAGCCATCCAACTCATTTTTGGTTTTATCGTGTTGAAATGGGAATTCGGAAGAACGGTTTTGCAATTCCTTTCAGGGATTGTTCAAAAAGTAATTGACTCATCCAATGCTGGAATTCAATTCTTGTTTGGAGGGGTCCTGAACATAGAGGGTGCAGGTTTTACCTTTGCATTCCAAGTGCTACCTATTATCATTTTCTTTGCCTCATTAATATCAATTCTTTATTATCTAGGGATTATGCAGTTTGCAACTAAGATTATTGGTGGATTTTTGGCGAAACTCCTTAAGACAAGTGAGACCGAATCTATGTCAGCTGCTGCAAATATTTTTCTTGGTCCAACTGAAGCACCGCTAGTCGTCAAACCTCATATTGAAAAAATGACCAAGTCAGAGTTGTTTGCCGTTATGGTAGGGGGAATGGCCTGCGTGTCAGGGGCCGTTTTAGGCGGATATGCGATGCTCGGTGTTCCGCTAGATTATTTATTGGCTGCGGCATTTATGGGTGCACCGGCGGGATTATTATTCGCGAAAATCATCGTACCTCAAACAGAACAACCCGAAACAAAAGAGACTATTCAAATGGTTAAAGATGAGGAATCGAGAAATGTTATTGATGCGGCATCCCGCGGCGCTATGGATGGATTAAAAATAGCTGTCGGTGTCGGCGCATTGTTACTTGCTTTTATTTCCCTAATATTTTTCTTAAATACGATAATCGGGGCAATTGGCGGTATCTTTGGTGCTGAATCTTTAACGCTGGAACAGATTTTAGGTTATCTATTCTTTCCAATTGCCCTTCTCATTGGAGTTCCGTGGGAAGAAGCATTACAGGCGGCCTCTTTTATTGGACAGAAGTTTGTGCTGAACGAATTTGTTGCCTATACATCCTTTGCTCCTGAAATCGCTAATCTATCACCGAAAAGTGTAGCAATGATTAGTTTTGCACTTTGTGGATTTGCAAACCTTGCTGCAATGGCAATGTTAATTGGAGGATTAGGAGGGATGGCGCCCTCAAGAAGACAAGATATTGCAGAACTCGGATTCCGAGCGATTATCGCTGCCACCTTGGCTAATTTGTTAAGTGCCACGATTGCTGGTATGTTGATTTAATAGATTTTAAGTAACTGCATAAAATATTGTTTATTTACTACAATTGCATAATACGAGAAGGGGATACCGACTATATAGTGTTTTGTCGATATCCCCTTTTTATAATCCTTAGGTAGACAAAAGCCCCTTGATTCAAAAAAAGGGGCTTTTGACTGTGTGTGCCCGGCATGGGTAATCGCTAGGTGGTATAAGTCCGCTACAGGCTTGGCAGTAGGAACTGTTAGCAGAAGGCAAGGGTGTCCACCGCGAGGAGGAATTTAAAGGAAGCCGTATGCAAATTCTCAAACTGACGAACAGAAACTATATATTAAGTCTGAATGGGGACGGATAAGTCTGCGCAACAAATTACTTTTACCCGGGGAGGTCTCACGAGTAGAAATACCTATGGAGAGATAAGTTGGAAACGAAGGTCCATCGACCATAACTTTTGTACATGGTTGTGAAACAATTGTGGGTGTGAGGCACAACAACTGTTCAAACGAAACACGGACAAATTGAATTTAAGAATTCGCTGGCGTAGGGCCAGACCGATTCCAGTAATTGCAAAGTGTTGGGCGTTATAGTCAATGGCAGGTAACTCTGCTGTGTTCAAATTCTAATCATTAATAAAAGATTGTAGTATATAGTGGCTTTCGGTTTCGCAAAAGGTTGCTCTTTTCTCCGCAATGAATTGCTCAAAACTAAGTATAAGTGGCTCGATTTATCTGCAATAATCAGTTATAACTAAAAGCCGTCATTAATTCCAATGAGTGACTATTACCTTGAGTTATTGTATAATTTCGTCTAAGGGATGGTGTGGTGACAATGGAGAATAGAAAGAAGTTGCAGACCGCGAGAATGCATAAGTATTTTATCGATGCAACGGTTAAAATTATTGAAAGTGAAGGAATCGAACATGTGACAGTGCGAAAAGTGGGACAGTTGGCAGGATTTACAGGTTCTACACTATATAATTATTTTGATGATTTATCCCATTTGGTTTTTTTCGCATCCATGCGTTTCCTGGATGATTATAACCAAGAAGTATTGGAATATATTGAGAAGGCGTCAACGCCTTTGGATAAATATTTGACAACGTGGGAATGTTTCTGTAAACATACTTTCAATAAGCCAGAGATTTTCAATGCCATCTTCCTCTCAGATTTAGGAGGGGAGCCGAACGCATTATTGGAACGGTATTATAATGTCTATAGTAGTGACTTCAGTAAGTTTCCTGAAGAGTTAAAACTTATCGTATTGGAACATGACTTGAAAAAAAGAAATAGGCCTATGCTGCTACAAGCAGTGGATCAAGGATACTTTGTAAAAAATGATATAGATATGTTATTGGCTTTAACCATCTTAGCTTGGAAAGGAATGTTGACGGATACACTTAACAACCGATTGAATTGTTCACCCGAGGAATCCACGAAAATGACGATGGAGTATATTCGAGAATTAACACGATGCTACATTTCAAAAGAAGTAGCTTCCAAATAGTGTTAAAAAGGTTGGAAAGAAGATATAGATTAGATTTGGAGAACATTCATCAGTTTTATTCAGCAATAAATAGAAAGTCTATCCACTCCTCTTATTCCTAACGTTAGCCCTAAGCATTGCAATTCCTCTTTTTTTGCTAAACTCTCCTAATGAAGGAATAAATAGAAAAGATGCTTCAACAAGTCCATATGTATTCTACTCATATGGACTTGTTGCGCATCTCTTTTTACTATTATATTAAATTAGAGTCTTTTCAATATGGAATGAGCTGCCTCGTACCCGGTCTTTATAGCAGTTTCCGTATACAAAGTACCTAAGTAATCCCCGGCTAAAAACAGTCGTCCTGCAGGCTTGGTTAATGATGGTTGAAGTTTTGCTCTGCCAGGGAAACAATAAGCTAAGCCAAGTGGAAATCTTTGGACACGTGCTTCAACTACTTTGTCACTGAAGTTCGGGAAGATATCATTCAAATCCCTCAAATAGGTTTGAATGATTTCTTCATCATTTTTATTAATAAGTTTCCTAGCAAGAGTAGCAGGGGAGAATACCATGAAGCTACTGCCAGTGTCTCTTTTTTTCTCCCATGACCTTACTAGATTTGACATATTAAATGCAACATTGAATGACCTTTTCGGTGTAGCGATTGCGTAGGCATCATCCCAAACTTGTTTACCCGACTCATTTGTCAAAAAAGCAGCACTGACATAGGGTCCGTAAACTACTTGTTCTAAGGCTTTACTGATTTCAGGATCGATGTTAACTGCAATTTTGCGTGTAACAGGTGCAGGTGTTGCCAATACGACAAACCTAGCCTCGACTTCATATTGTTCTCCGTTTTGTTCATAATTGACGATAACAGAATCAGTTTTTTGAACCACTTGTCGGACTACCGCACCTGATTGTGCCCGATTTCCCAATGACTCGGCAATTGTATTGGTCAGTGTTGATGGACCGCCATGAATGTTCCGGGATAATCCTTCGCCTTTATCCCAAACAAGGTGAAAATACCCGATTCCGGCGCCGGCTGAAATTTCTTCGGGATCTCCAGCTGAACGACTGACGGTAGGGCGGAAAATTGCGTCTGCGTCTAGTGGAAGTTTACCAACGTAATCGGTAAATGAAATATTATTTTTATAGTCATAAATTCTCTGTTGATGTTCCCTGAAGTTTTCACCAGGTTTAGGCGCAACAATTTTACCGTATTTTGAAACAGCTAATCTAACTTTTGCGCCAGCTTTTACAATTGCTAATCTTGATTTCCAAGACATGGGCATTCTGAAAGGATAGGTCTCCACTCTACCGTCTAACAGTAACTTTCCATTCATGGCCAATCCAGTTACGGTTCCAGGAACCGGAGACGCACCTACTCCTACGGATTTCAAAAGATGATCCGTCGCAGAATTTTCACCGTTATAAACATGTCCACCCCAGTTCAACCAATACTTTCCTCTTCTTTCAGAATAGACTCTTCCACCAAAACGTTTATCAGATTCCAATAATAGTATGTCTTTATCTCTTAATTCCCAAGCTGCGGATAACCCGGCAATGCCTCCACCAATAATAATTGCGTCCTTCATGAATAAATCCCCCCTTATATTATAAACGCGTTCATTTCGTGAACATGTTTTTCTGAATATTACCATACTACAAAAAACAAAACAAAACAATACATTATTCAATTATTGATTCAATAAATAAATTATCTTTGGTGGAGTTTTGGATAATTTAAATAATTTTTAATTTGAGTATTTACAATTGGCGGACAATGGTATAATATGAAAACGTGTTCATGTTATAAACACGTTCATAAAATAGTGGGTAGAAAGAACAAGGTGAGTATTTAAGAGGTAAACTTTGTAACAGGGGGGAATCGTATGTTCAAATTATCGAAAACTGATCGTTTTCAATGGAAAGTAACTTTAATCGCTTCAGGGGGATACTTTCTAGATGGTTATGTATTAGGAATCATTGGTCCTGTAATGCTTGCAATGAACACGGATTTTCAGTTAACACCATCACAAAGTGGCTTGTTGGCAAGTGCCATACTGCTTGGAATCTTCGTGGGTGCGATGTTTTTTGGTTATGTGACTGATAAGATTGGTCGGCAAAAACTTATGATTTTTGACTTAGCCGCGTTTATTATTTTATCAATACTACAATTCTTTGCCGTCGATATTACACAGCTCGTTATCTTGCGATTTTTACTTGGGGTTGCCATTGGGGCCGATTATGCACTTGCATCACCTCTTGTAGCAGAGTTTTCAAGTCAAAAAAATAGAGGACCGATGCTAGCCACAGTACTAACATCATTTTACGTTGGCTATTTGGGTGCAGTTCTCGCTAGTGTTGCCATCCTACAAGTCGGGGATAACGCTTGGCGGTGGATGTTAATTTCAAGTGCAATACCAGCTATCATCATTTTCGTTCTCCGTTTGGGGATTCCTGAATCACCGCGTTGGTTAATTAATAAAGGGAGAATAGAAGAAGCACGAGAAGTCATGCGAAAATTTCTTGGTGAAGAATTGGATATCAGTAAAATGAAGAATCAAATTAATAAACCGACAAAATTTTCGAGGATATTTGAAAAAAGTTACCGGAAACGATTAGCCTTTGCTACAATTTTCTGGACTTGTCAAGTGGCTCCATATTTTGCGATTTTCAGTTTTGCGCCCATTGTGTTACAAGGTTTAAATATTAAAGATCCGGTTGCCGGGGAACTTATCTTGAATTCATTGGTTCTCTTTGGTGCAATTTGCGGAATCTTCTTGGTGAATAAAGTAGGAAGAAGAAATCTACTAATCATTCCATTTGCGATTACTGTCATTCCCTTGACATTGTTAGGATTATTCCCGGGAGGTTCAACGGTATTTGTTATCATTTGTTTTGGTGTATATGCACTTGCATATTCGGTGCAAAGTGTACTGCAGTCTGTCTATCCCCCAGAGCTTTTTCCAACAGAAGTACGAGGTACTGCGATGGGCTTTGCAAGCGGAGGGAGTCGTATCGGTGCAGCTATTGGGACTTTCTTGCTTCCAATTGGTATTTCGACAATTGGCATCGGTCCTTCCATGCTGTTTGGCGCTGCAATATTAGTTTTAGGTACTATCATTGCTATCATGTGGGCACCAGAAACTACCCATCTTACGATTGAAGAAGCAAGCGAAGCTTCATCTGACAGCGGAAATATCGTTAAGGGAAATCAAAAAGCTGTGCAAGTTCCAGTAAAATGAAACATAACGAAGAGATGACACTATTCATAATTCGGGATAAGTGAATAGGGGAAAATAAAGAATCAGCATAGTATATCTACGCTGATTTTTTTATTTGTTTATTTTTCATTATTTACTAGCCTAAATCCGATAAAAGGTATCAAGAGTCCGTTTTTGAATATTATCGCAAATACTTCCCGCAGTATAGAGTGAATGCTTCCCATATCAATTGGCAAGTTGATGAAGGTGATATTGAATTTTTACCCACGATGCAAACTGATATTGTATTGCAATGTGAGGAAAACACGCATTCCAAACAGGCTGGACCCCATGACAAAATTTCAGGCGATGGAGCGAACAATGCATACAATCATGTCATCATCTAAATTGTAACGATGGCTATCATTGGGCCTCTATTGTTTTTATATTATTAGCGATCCGCAATGGTATAGGAGAAAATATGCTCACTTAAAAACCTTCGATCATTGCAAGTTCTGCAAGTTTTCTACCTTTAGTTGCAGGGGTATGTTAAAATGGTGGTATAATTTACCTTCTTCGTAATATTGTAGTAGATTCTACTTTTTAGAAGGTGCGGAATATTCAGGGGTAAATAGATATACATCTTAATAGTATTGACTGAGGTGAAAAGGCAGATGCAGATGAGACTGAATGTTGAACAACAAAAAATTGTAGAATTAGAACCTTCAGGACATATGTTGGTAAAAGGCGTAGCTGGATCGGGAAAAACGAGCGTAGCGATTCGCCGTATTCAATTTCTATGTGACAATTATTGTCCAGAAGAAGACGATAATATATTACTAGTTACTTTCAATAAGACATTGATCAAATATATTCAGCATCAATATGAAGAGTTGCAAACTCATGATATCACTGGTCAACAAGGTTTATTACGCCATAATATTCAAGCAGATATTAAGACGATTGACCAACTCATGTTCAGTTATTTTATGAGATATCAAAAACGACATAATGTTTCCTATAAGATTGTAGATATCAAAAAATCGAGACAAGTTTTGCAACGAGCGATTTTAAAAGTGAAACCATACTACGAAAAGATTAAATTATTGTCACTTAAGAATAGTAACTTTTTAATGGATGAACTCGAATGGATTAAAGCGTGTAATATTCCTGATTTAGAAACGTATCAGGAAATAGACCGAATCGGTCGTTCCAATGGCGGGGATGGTAACCCGCAAAAACTATTTAAGAACTCTGAAACAAGAGAAGCCATTTATCGTTTAATGGAAACTTATGACAAACACTTGCTGCATGAAGGGTTTGTAGATTTCAAAACGATGAATAAGCTAGCTTTACATGAAGCGGAAGAGAAAGCATTTCGCCCCTATACACATATTCTCATTGATGAAAGTCAAGATCTATCAAAAGTGCAATTGAAATTTTTGACATTACTTCATGCAGATAAAACCTACGCTTCGATTATGTTTGTAGCGGATAATACACAAAGTATTTATTCACAGTCATGGCTAGGAAAAGGACGGCCTTATACAACGATTGGTTATGATATGAGTGGAAAGGCACGAACTTTATCAAAAAATTATCGGACGACAACAGAAATTTCCAAAGCGGCATATGACTTAATCGAAAATGATGTACATATAAAAGGGAATGTCGATTTTGTGCAACCTTCTTTAATCGACAGACATGGACATGCACCAATTTACCGCATTTTTGCAAATCAAAAGAAACAAACTGAATTTGTAATAGATGAAATAAAAAAACTACAAAATGATTACCAGCTTCGGGATATTTGTATCATCGCGAAATATCATAATTTGATTGACAATGTGAGTGGTCAACTTAAACAAGTACAGATACCTTGTGAAAAACTAGCGGAAAGTAATCCAAACTTTGCTGGAAACTCGGTGAAGTTAACAACGATGCATTCCATTAAAGGACTAGAATTCAAGGTGATTTTTCTAATTCACTTAGACGATCAAGTCATTCCAAATCAGATGTTTGGAATGCAAGATGATGAGACAGCTGATACGGAGGAACGAAAGTTATTATATGTAGGAATGACAAGGGCTAATGAGCTACTTTACATGTCATCAGTTGGAAAACCTTCTTACTTTATGAATGAGATCAATCCAAATTATATGCGGTTTGGAAAAGATTTAGCATTACGCTCATATCAATCAATTTCTATACCAGATTACGAGTTAACCAACCAAATTGTAGATATAAATGCAAGAGAGGAAAAGGTACGTCAATGGTTGCTTCGAGAACTAGTAGAAACATACGGTTATCCACTCGATTTAATGACATTAGAATATCCGGTACAACAGTTTTCCAAACGGGGTTACGTCGATATTTCCATTTCGATTGAATCAAAAGATAAACGAGTACCTTATATTTTTATAGAAGTAAAAGCATTTGCTAGTGGTATTGAAGTAGGATTTGACCAGCTACAATCTTATATGTCTGCAAATCAAGATGTCCGCTACGGCGTTGTGACAGATGGAGTAGAAATAAAAATTATTAATCGTAACGGCGAGGAAATAACAGACATCCCTGCTTGTCAACCACAATTTTTACCGAGTACTAAGCAAACCCGAATCTATCAAAACTTACGAAATCGCAACGCGTACCAATATATACAAGATGTGGACGATGAAAAGCATATTGATATTATCGATTCAATAACAGGGTTAACCTTGGATTGTGATGTTGACCGTGCGGTTCCGTTAATTGGGAATGTAGCGGCTGGTATCCCGACAACAGCAATTCAAGATTATGAGGATTCTATTCTCCTCCCGCAAGAATGGATGATAGACCCAAATCATACATATGCACTCCGTGTAACTGGCGATAGTATGATAGATTCGGGTATCGACAAGGGAGATATCGTTTTTGTTCATAAACAAGAAGCGGCAGATAATGGCGATATTGTCATAGCGGTTATTGATCAGGAAGCGACCATGAAAGAATTCATGTTAATGGGCGGAACCGTTTTATTAATTTCTAAGAATAAAAGTTACGAGCCAATCCAAATGAATTCAGAAGATGTCATTATTAACGGTAAAGTGATTGGTGTATTGAAACAGTGAAATGAAATATACTTTTAGGTACCTGTACGAGAGATTATTCAGTTTTTAACTGAGATGGCATGAAATGGGATATTGACTATATAACATTATGTCAATATCCTTTTGCTTTTTATCCAAAGTCGTGAATTGTTATAATTCAAACTTGGACAATCTCTTTTACTATTTAATAAAAAAAGGTTCGGTTTTGAATTTGGTCGCCTTCAAGGGAAACTTTGATGTTAGTATATTAAATCCTAGTTTGAGAGCGGCAAATGACAAAGAGGGACTAGCCTTCGTTAGGCGCTGATTTAATAATGATTAATTGAAAGAAAGAGGTTCAAATACTGTCTTATAATGATGGTAAATAAAAACGATATAAACATCTGATTGCCTCTATTTTGATAATGTAATATAAGTTTTTCAAAAGGGAAATAAAAATGGCGGTTATTGGATATGAATGAAGATATGGCAGCCGTAAGGAGGTAACAATAATGAGCGTTTTAGCATACATCGCAGGAACTTTAATAGCGCCAAATTTTGCGAGTTATCTTATATCAAAAGGTTTCAC
Organism: Sporosarcina jiandibaonis; assembly: GCF_013184495.1. Lineage (GTDB taxonomy): Bacteria > Bacillota > Bacilli > Bacillales_A > Planococcaceae > Sporosarcina > Sporosarcina jiandibaonis. The sequence goes on from NZ_JAAOIY010000005.1 coordinate 213,774, forward strand.
AAATTGGGAAGAAAAGAGATTAATTGAAGAAATAGAAGGTTTAGTTACTGAATTTAATCGAAATTTCGATGATACTGAGGTTGATAGTAACTATTTTGTAGATTTTCTAGAACAGAATAAGATTAGTGACACAATATTACAAAGAGTATTTAATGCATACGAAACACCAAAGGAAGATTACGAAACTATATCTAAGAATCTAGCCCTAGAAGCCGTCGAGTTCGTAAATATTAAGAAAGATAAATTTAAGCATACGCACGTTAAGAACCTAAGTGACTTTGAAGAATACTTCTCTATGTTGTTTGAAATACTAGTTAATTTTCGTGTGTCGTTATTGAGCATTAAAGAGAAGGCGATTTTATCAATTGTTGATGAGTCAATTGCTAAAACCGAATTCAATATAATCAAAACTTTTGAGAAAAAGAAAAGTGACGAATGTTTGTTGGAAGATTTTGAAACCTCCGTGCCTGATGAGCGTATCATGCATAGGCTGGAGGAATTGAATCAAGAATATAAATCAGCTTTTACACCGTTGGACAATGGGTTTATTAATAGAAAAGAATTTTCTATATGTAGAGAAGCAATAGATTCAGGGCACTCTTTGATAATACATGGAAAGGCTGGAAGAGGGAAAAGTGGTTGTACAGTAGATATTATCAATTATTGTGAAGAAAAAACCATACCATATTTGGCGATTAAATTAGATAAACGGATTCCGAATATGAATGCCGAGAAGTGGGGGAATGATTTAGGATTACCTACATCGATTACTAATTGTATTCAACGTGTTTCTAAAAATGAAAGGGCAGTAATTATTTTGGATCAGTTGGATGCGCTACGTTGGACACTTGCACATTCTAGGGATGCTTTATTGGTATGCGCTCAGATAATAAATCAAGTAGAGAGATTGAATAATGGAAGAAAAAATAAGATATCTGTCGTTTTTGTATGTCGAACCTATGACTTGGAAAACGATAATAATATTAGAACATTATTTAAAAAAGTTGATTCAAAAGAGGAAGTTATTCAATGGAATAAGGTTCAAGTTAATGAATTGGACGACCAATCAGTTCAGGACATTGTTGGGAAGCGCTATGAGCAACTAACAAGTAAACTGAAAGAGATACTAAGAATTCCAAGCAATTTATATATTTGGCAACAATTGGACCCGAGCAAAGAATATGCGGAATGTTCTACAGCAAGTCATTTGGTCACAGAATGGTGGGGGCAGTTGTCCGATAAATGTTTTGAATTTGGATTAAGAGAAGACAATCTAAATCAGATTAAAAGAAAAATGGTCGTTTTTTTGGAAAAGTCGGGAAGAATATTTATTCCTTTAAGTATATTAAACGAAAATAGATCATCATTAGAATTTTTATCTTCAAATGCTTTCTTAGTAATTCAAGATAATAAAGTTTCTTTTGCTCATCAATCTATATTGGACTGTTTTTTAGCTGAAAAGATGCTTAATAGATATTATGACGGTGAAGATATTGTAGATATTATTGGAACTAAAGAAAAACAAACCCCTGCCAAAAGATATCAAGTGCAAATGTTTATGGAAAATTTGTCTGAGTTTGATAGCCAGGATTTTATTAATGTAGGACAGGAAATGTTTGAGGCAAAGCAAATCAGGTATTTTGTTAAATTTGTTTTCCTTGAGGTATTAAATCAGATAGATAATCCAGATGAAGTTATACAAAATTTTATTGTAAATAACTGTGAAAATAAAATTTATAGTAACCATCTTATAAATAACGTTATTTTTTCAAGACCTAAATTTATTAGATTGCTTAGGCAATATGGGATATTAGATAAATGGTTTAACATACCACTAAAAAAAGATATTGTAATAAATTTACTTGTTAGCATGAGCCCAAATTATGAGACTGATGATATTGCATTCATTGAAAAGTATGCATTTAATTCACAGGATGATGATAATAAACTCTATAAATGTTTTTTAAATGATATAAATCAAGATACAGATGAGCTATTTGAATTACGAATGAAATTTTATCACAGGTATCCGCAATTGGCTGATATGTATCTTGACTTTAAATCGATGCTGAAAAATTGTGAAATAAGAACAATAAAACTATTAGCATTTTACTTGGAAAATAAAATTAAAAGTAATGGAAAAAGAATTTATAATTATGAAGAAGAATTATTATATGAAGACTCTGAAATTCAAATAAATAATGGGGAAGAGGTTCTTAATCTATTATTGCCATATGTTCCTATAGAAAATGATGAGAGTTTCCCTTTTAGTGATTGGTCTGGGAGATATGCTCATAAAAGAGGCCTTGAAAGGGCTTGTATTCAAATAATAAAGAAAGCAAATGCAGCAATAATAGCCCAAAAACCGGAAGCGTTTCTTGGACGCTATAAAGAATACATGGGTAATGGCAATGAAATATATAATGAAATTATATTAGATGGATTATACAGATTACCAGAGCAATATAGTGATGTCGTACTATCTTATTTATATAGTGATTTTAATAGCAACATATTCAATAATACAAGTGGCAATGGTGATGAATTATTTCTTGCCAAAAAAATATTAGGGAAACATTCAAAGTATTGTAGTGAGAATGTTTTTAATACATTAGAAGCACGAGTTTTAAGTTATCTATCTCCGCAAGCTAAAGATATATATCGAAGTAGAATTGATTATAATAGAGAAAAAAACGGCTATACAGTTTATTGGAGTTTCTGGGGTGATTTTCAAAAAGAAATACTAGAAGTTCTCCCCTACAATCGATTGAGTGTCCAAGCAAAAGATCTGATACGTATTTTAAGACGTAAATTTCCTAAAGGGACAACCTTATATAGATATTCAGATGGACATGGCGGATGGGTAAGTTCACCCGTCGCGGGAAAAAAATTAAATAACAATAAGTGGCTAGAGATTTTAACTAATACTAAACTTTATCATAAAGGTCATTCTCGGTGGAAAGAGGTTCCAGGAGGGTTTATTGAGAATTCTATTGAAGAGTTTGCAAGAAGCTTTGGCAAAGCTGTCTCCGAAGAACCGGAAAGAATGATAAATCTAGTTCTTTCCAATAAGGATAAAGTTTTGGATGTATATGTCGACTCCCTATTTAGCGGGGTTGCATATAGTGAGGATTTGGATAATGTACAGGTAGAGTTGTTGGAAACAATGATTTTGACCTATCCAAATGATTATACGACATATCGGGCGAATTACATTTGCTCACTTATTCAAAGAAAGAAAAACTTGAAATGGTCCCAAGAGGTTTTGGATATTCTTAAGGATATTGCGATTAACCATAAAAACCCGCAAATCGGTAAACCAAATATAACTAATAGTGAGGATAAAGAAATGCGTAGCTTTGATATGCTACAAAGTAATGCTATAAACTGCGTAAGGGGTAACGCTGCCCGAGCAATAGCTCAGCTATTATGGAACGACAGTTCTTTGTTTAAACAGTTTAAAAACACAATTGAAAACTTGACATTGGATGATAACCCGGCAGTTAAATTGGCTAGTTTATTCGCATTATGGCCTGCTTATAACATTGAAAGAGATTGGGCATCAGAAAAAATCCTGAATCTATACGAACAAGATTACAGGTTGGCAGGCTTCCATGATACGAAAAAGATGCTCTTTTTACTGTATCCTAAATTTCGTGAACGGATATTAAATGTCATTAAAAAAATTTATTATTCCGAAGACAAAGAACTAATTAAAATGGGAGCATATTGTCTATCGGAGATGCATATTTTAAAAAATGAATTTATCGATGTAATAAATAATGTGGATATTATGAATGAAGCACAAGCGGAAGCAGTTCTCCAAATGACTATTAATTATTTCAAATTAGATGAATATAACGCATTAGTAAAAGATATAATATGCAAATTTAAGGCAAGTAAATTGGATCTGGAGATGCCAATTTCAAGATTATTTTATGATAATCTTATTGATTTAAAGAGAGACAAAGATTTTTTAATCGAAATAATGAATTCAAGCTTAAGCCGTAGAACAGTGCATGCTTTCGTTCGTTATCTTGAAGAAGAATCAAAATCAGTAGTTGATTACAAGGTTATTATACTATCAATGAGTTATCATTTAATAAACAATAGAAGCAGTAAGGATGAAGTTATTTGGGGGGTAGAAGATCAAATTTCTAAGTTGATAATTGGATTATATGATGAAACTTCTGGTTCACCGCTACCTGAAATAAAAGATATTGCGAAAGAATGTCTAGATATATGGGATTTGATGTACGAAAAACAAATTGGACCAATTAGATACTTGAGCCAGAAACTAATGGAAAGGTAAGGTGTATTAGTGAAAGGTGCAAGAGCGTGAATAGTTCTAGGTTATTAGATAATTACGAGTTGTGCTGTAATCTAATTTGAACAGTGAATGCCCTCCTGTCTGACACTTCTTTGGGATGTATTTATCAGTTGCAAATTTCCTGTCAATTATCTGAAGCAGAATGCACTGAAAATAGGTGGAAGACGATTATTGTAATATACGGATATATGTTCAGCCAAATATAGTTGACAACTTAAAAAGATTAAAAAATACCCTTTCCCTGCTAGCGGGGAAAGGGTACTTCAAGAGCAATTCCAGCCCTACAAAGTAGTAACGGGTAAAGAATTTGCTCAATTTATTTCTTTTAGTAATCACTTTTCAAGAATCATATGCATTCAACGCATTTACACTATGTGCCAACGCCGAACCCGCTTTTAATGCAGTTGCCACCAAAATCGACTCCGCCAGCTCTTCTTTCGTAACTCCGGCCTTCTTTGCAGCCTTCGTATGAATGTCAATGCAATAAGGGCATCCTGTTGTATGCGCGACAGCAACTGCGATTAATTCCTTTTCTTTCACGCTTAGCACGCTTTCTTTCAGTGATTGCCCGTCAAAATCGACAAACGCTTTGAATGCATCTCCATTGAGTGCTGAAAACTCTTTTAATCGATTAAAATAAGATGCTTTATAGAATTCCTCTTCGTCAACTTCATCGTATGCATTTAATGCGTTCACGCCGTGTGCAAGGGCAGAACCAGCTTTTAGTGCAGTGGCGACCAGGATTGCTTCAGTCAATTCTTCTTTTGTCACATCTTCCGATTTTCCTGCTTTCACGTGAACATCGATGCAATAAGGACAGCCTGTTGTATGCGCGACAGCGATGGCGATTAGTTCTTTCAACTTTTTCGATAGTTTACCTGCCGTTAGTGCCTGCTTGTCAAACTGTACAAATGCTTTGAAAGCATCCGGCGCCAGTTCACTTAATTCACCGATGCGATTAAAATATGATTTTTGATACAACGCTTCTTTATTAGCCACTAATACTTCTTTGCTCATGATTAATTCCCCCTAGTTTATTAGTTTGAGACCTTTGCAAATCAAATTCTAAAATATATAAACTTGAAATTCAAATCAACTCCTTTATGATTCTGCAGATTAAACCACAGCTTTTTGCAGTTCTCTCGCTTTTAATTCGCGACGAAGAATCTTTCCGCTGATCGGTGTTTTAGGCAACTCTTTGAGAAATTCAATTTCTCTCGGAGCCGCGTGTGCTGCGAGTCCGCCGCGAACAAATTGACGAAGTTCTTGCAGAAGTGCATCACTTGCCACGTAGCCATTTCTCAGGACAACAAATGCCTTCACGATTTCTCCTCTTACCGTGTCCGGTTTGTCGATGACGCCGACTTCTGCGACGGCTGGGTGCTCGATCAGTTTACTTTCCACTTCAAATGGACCAATACGTTCTCCTGAGGAATTAATCATGTCGTCGCTCCTGCCTTGGAAGAAGATGTAGCCATTGTCGTCGATCGTCGCCAGATCACCCGACACATACCATCCTTCAAACGGGAAATATGTCGAATATTTGGCAGGGTCTTTCCACACTTCGCGCATGATGCCGGGCCAATTTGCTTTCAGCGCAAGATGTCCGACTTCACCGGATGGAAGTTCCTTGCCATCATCATCCAAGATTGCGGCTTCAATGCCGGGAAAAGGTCTTCCCATCGATCCCGGGATGATTTTCTCCGATGGCAGATTCACAATGAGTTGCGCTCCTGTCTCTGTCATCCAACAAGTATCATGGATTCGATTGGACAATGCTTTGATTCCCCAACGGATGACTTCTGGATTTAACGGTTCGCCTACGCTTAAAATGTGGCGAATCTTAGATAAATCATAGTCCGTTAACTTATCATCGCCTTCTGCCATCAGCATTCTGAATGCGGTGGGCGCGCTATACCAAACCGTGACGCCTGATTTTTCTAAAACGGAGTACCATTCGTCAGCATTGAAACGCCCGCCGTGAATGACGATCGTCGCCCGGTTCAGGAGGGGAGCGAAAACGCCATATACCGTTCCCGTCACCCAACCAGGGTGGGCTGTGCACCAATAGACATCGTCTTCTTTCAAATCCAACACCCATCTGCCCGTAATGTATTGCTGGATCATTGCTCGATGTGCGTGGATGATGCCTTTCGGGCGACCTGTCGAACCGCTTGTATAATGAATATTAAGCCCGTCATCTAAATCCACCCACTCGATGATGTCTTCTTCAGATTCGGCCGCTCGCGCTTCTGCATAATGTGTAGATTCATAATATAAAAAAGCCCCCTTCATAAGATAATTTATTATCTTAATCCTAAACGTTCACGGAAGGTATGACATCCATATTTCTTTCTGAAGATACCTCTTTTTTGCATTTCAGGAACAATTAGTTCAACAAAGTCTTCTAGACTACCAGGTAATGTAGGCGGCATAAGATTAAATCCGTCAGCCACACCAGCTTTAAACCAGACTTCCATCTGATCCACAATTTCGGCGGGTGTACCTATCAGCGTGTGATGTCCACCGCCTGCATTAAGATATCCTAATAATTCTCTTACTGTAGGTTGTGTGTCATTAATAATTTCTAGTATAGTTTCGTAACGTCCAACTGGACCAGTAAATTCTTCTACTGGGGGTAATTGAGGTACTTCTTTATCAATCTCCCAACTAGAACAGTCTTGTTGAATAAAGAAACTCAACTGTTTTAAAGCTGTTTCAATAGGCAATTGCTCATCTAATGCTGCTTTTTTGGCTAAAGCTTCTTCATGAGTATGACCTACATAGGTGACTAAGCCTGGAAATACTTTAATATATCTATTGCTGTCTTCGTTTTGTTTAACTTGTTCATCTAATCTTTTACGAAAATTTTTTGCTTGCTTCAAGTTCCACGACACTGAATAGACTGCATCGGCATATTTTGCGGCTAATGCAATGCCTTGCTTAGATGCCCCTGCTTGCATGGCTACTGGTTTGCCTTGCGGACTTTTTGGCGTGGTGGATGGGCCATGCACTTTAAAATAGGTACCATCGTGATTAACAGGCTGAATATTTGATGGGTTTATCAATTTTTTTTCTTCTCGATGATGTAGAAACTCATTACTGTCCCATGAAAGAAATAACTTATTCATTAAAGTAGCGAATTCATCTGCCTTCTCATAGCGTTTGTCATGAGAAGGCAGTTCTTCCATACTATGATTTAACGCCTCTAAATCAGTCATTGACGTAACGAGATTCCAACCAACACGTCCATTTGTAATATGGTCTAGACTTAATAGTTGTCGTGAAGCTGTGAAAGGATTAGAAAAAGTACTTGAAATTGTTGAAACTAATCCAACATGATTTGTCACTTGAGAAATAGCTGTTAAATTAACGATTGGATCAAACCAAAATGCCGGCATATCACTAGAATATTTAGCTGGAAATGATTGATTATCAGCAAAGAATACTGCGTCAAAGTAACCTTTTTCTGCTAACTGTGCTAAAGATTGATAATAAGAAATGTCCCCAATACGTTCAACGCTTGAGTCAGGCATTAGCCAAGCAGCTTGATGGTGTCCGCATCCATACAGCAAAACACCTAAGTGAAGTTGTTTTTCTTTAGTTTTTGTCATTCATTACACCTCAGAATACATCATTTTTAACTATCTTGTATACTCCGTTTTTTGAAAGATTATGTATTGTAATTTAAGCTATTAGTTCATTGTCAAACCGCCATCTACTGTGATATTTTGACCTGTAATACCGTCCGCATTTTCCGAGGATAAATAAACGACCATATTGGCTACATCTTGAGGTCTGGTCACCTTCTTCAATGGCGTTGATTGAGCAATTAAATCGAATACTTCTGGTGTTGTAACAGCACTGGCGTTAGTCGTTTTTAATAATCCGCCTGAAACTACATTCGCTTTTATGCCATATTGTCCTAATTCAGAAGCGATATTACGTGTAAAACCTAATAATCCGGCTTTAGCTGTTGTATATTCGTGGTAGGGTACAACAGGATTTTGAAATAAGTTAGTACCTATATTTATAATGCTTCCATTTTGTCGTTCAATAAATTGAGATATGACGCTTTGAACTACATTAAATGCAGCTTTCAAAGTACCATCCAGTTGTTTTTGATAATCATCCCAAATGAGTTCTGTGAACGGTTTCTGATTGTTTGGATCAAATTTGAAGTCTACTAACGCATTGTTGACTACCACATCTATTTGACCAAAATATTCCGTTGCCTTTTTTATCAATTCATCTACTTCTTTACGATTCGTTACATCAGCCCGAATTGCAATCGCATTCTCTTCACCAATCTCAGAAACGAGCTTCTCAGCAGCATCTTTACTTTTATAGTAATTGATAACCACTTGAAATCCTTGTTGTGCCAATGTCTTTACAATAGTTGCACCTAAACCTCTACTACTACCTGTTACTAATACTGTTCTACTCATCATAACCCCTCCTTATTTTTAGTTTTGAAGAAACTTAAATAATAAAACGATCGATAAAATAAAAAAATACGCAACCTCTCCACAGGAAAGTTGCGTAAAAACAAATAACTACATATTAAGAATAAGGCATAACCCTTTAAGTATGTATTAGAGTTTACACTTTCCTACGCTAGTATTAACTAGTTCAGGTTCAAAGGGTTCGAGTTAATACTCATCTCAGTTTAAATAACACCCCTAGTGAATATATTTAAGTTATGTCCAATGTATAGTTTTTAGAAGTTTATGTCAAGGAGTGCAAGACGCTATTCAATAAATTCACTGCAATTGCATGAAATGAAAAGGGGATACCGACTATATAAGGCTTTGTCTATATCCACTTGTTTTTTTATCCAAAATCATGAATAATGGGTCCATCATAAGTTCACCCTTATCGGAGCCGGCGTCATTTTGACAGGGCTTCTTCTCGTGAGTGTGCTCGGTCTTGTCCGGGGGATGGATTTCGCTTTAAATACTGCTTACGGTCATAACTGTAATAATCGAAAACTCTTCCTCGCTCAGCTTCACAAAATCAGTATAGCCAAGCGCTTTCTCACATAGGTCAATAAAACTTACAACTTCTCTCCCCCACAATTCAATTCTAAAATTAGGTTCGAATGAAATGAATTTCTGTTGACGTTTTGCTTCTTCCATAAGATAAAAAATCGGTAGCTGAGAAACGTGCCCCAAAGAAGCATCAGATAAGGACTGACAATCGTTGTAAAAAGAGTTCATGATCTAGGTGCAAAAATTGTAGCTGTGACACTTGGAAAAAAGGGCGCGTTTTTGTCGATTGGAAAAGAACAAGCCATTATCCTGACATTATTCATTTCGTCGCCTGTATATTTAGAACTATGAATAATAAACAAATCAATACAAAAGACGCACCCCTAATCACAATTTAATATTATTAATTTAGTATATACTACTTACGCACTGAGTATTCAAAATAGATTTACTATTTAACTTCCTTCTGCTATGCTATTGATGAATTGCTAGCCTGTCTAAGAGAGAATGTAGTGTGCTAGTTTAAACCATCATGGGCGGGAAGTTATTCGACAAAAAAGAAGGGGTGGTTGTTCATTATGAAGAAATTGGGAAGTATGGTTGGTATTTTAGCGCTTTGCGTTAGTCTCGCCGTGCCTACATATGCTGCAGACACTACAGACACTCAGGAAACACATCATCATGATTATTCCATTTCAGGATTCACGGATTACGGTGAACTACAAAAAAAGCTCCAACAAATCGAGAAGTCGAGCAAGGGGATTGTTGAAGTTGAAGTGGTCGGCCAGTCAAATAAAGGCCGGGATATTTACAAAGCGACTGTTGGTACCGGTGATAAAGTTATCCTCATCCAAAGTGAAATTCACGGGAACGAAAAGACCGGAACAGTTGCAATCCTTAACTTGTTAGTAGATCTTTCCAGCAACTCAAAACAAGCAAGGGAAATTCGCGAGGAAGTAACGCTTGTTTTCATGCCGATGATGAATCCTGATGCGTCTGAAGGAGACAAAAGGAGAAACAGCATGACGTGGAATGAAGCGCTCGCGGAATTCCCGCAACTTGACGGAGCATCGCCCGCATGGAATTACCTTGATCGGGGCATAAGCCAAAGTTATGACTACAGTAAAAATCCTGGATTTGACGTGAACCGCGATTTCAATCCTGATCTCAATTATGTACCTCAGGCGAAAGACTTCCCAGGTAGATCAAATACGCCGGGTTGGTTCATCACGCCTGAAGCACAAACAGCAAGGGATGTATACAAATCATTAAAAGAGGACTATGGGAAAGTAGATGTCTTCATCGACATTCACCATCAAGGGATGTACTATGTTGCAGGCACAGCTGACGATGTGACACTTTCCTTATCCGCTCAGTTTGTCCCAGATCCGAATACACCAGCTGGCGCAAAGTACGCCCAATACAAAGACGACTATAATTACGATTTCTCAAGGCAATTGAACATTGCTGCTTACAATGAATTGCAGTCTTACGGCAACTCGCCGTTTACGAACATCTCTCTTTATTCGCAAGGACTTGATCTTCCTGGGACAGCTCTTGGCTCCTATGCATTGAACGGCAGTGGTACTGTCCTTTTCGAGGTGAAAGGTCAAACGCAGATGATGGGACAGAAAGAAAATGGACGACTTATAAATGCGGTTGAACGTGGCCTAACTGGTATCATCGGTGCAGTTGCCGACGGTTCTGTAGAAGAGCTGAATCCGGAAGATTACAATAAGATCCCGCTAACATCATCCATACCGACGAATTAATGAATTAGGTAACTTGAATTTAGCAAACTAGGAGGAAATTAGATGAAGAAAGCGTTACTCGCATTTTCAATTGCCGGGGCAATGATGCTAAGCATCTCTCCAGTTGTAGATGCAGTTGGAAACGGACCAAATTACGGCGGCAATGAAACAGTGAACACTTCGATTTTGCATACGTATGATGAACTTTCAAGCTTCCTGAAAAAGGAAGAAGCGAAACAAAAGGACATGGAACTTGAAGTAATTGGCCAAAGTGTGAAGGGAAGGGACCTGTATCTCGTTAAATACATGAAAAACCCTGAAAATCCGACAATCCTTTTCTTAACACAACAGCACGGAAACGAGCAACTAACAACAGAAGGGGCACTTGAGTTCATCAAACACCTCGGTACAGGTAAGATGAAAGGCGTCACTGACGGTGTTAATATTCTCGTTGTACCAATGCTTAATGCAGATGGAGCTATGGGAGATGTCGATTTTTCACTCGATGATTACGTCGCTAGTGGCGGCCGTAACCTGACACGTTATAATGCGCTTGGAATCGACTTGAACAGAGATCATATTACTAAAATTCAACCTGAAACAAAAGCTTTGCATGACAATGTTATGCGTAAATATGACGTTGACTACATGATTGACTTGCATCATCAAGGTACACAGAGTGAGATTGACAACGAATACGTCTCTGGTTCAATCCTTTATCCAACGACACCAAACGTAGATGAGGATGTTGTACTGAAATCTAAAAAACTTGGTGCAGTCGTTTATGATTCAATCGAAAAGAAAGGTTGGGGCCATTTAGGAAAATATAATGGTGGCTCAGCTGAAACAATTAGTCGAAACGGGATTGCAGTAGAATATGGAATCTCCACGCTATTATTTGAGATGCGTGGGATGTCGGACCATTCCTATGAATCGTATGTATTAGGGCAAAAGAGTAATGGTTATTTAATCAAACAAACGATTACGACACTTGATGCCACAGTGCGTGCAATTGCAGATCGCTCCATTGAATCGAAAGACATTTCTTTCTGGGATACACTTCCGTTCCAAACAACGCGTACTACGGAATAAATCATTCAACAAAAAGCCTGTGGAGAAGGAAAATTCCTCCACAGGCTTTTTGGATTTCTGATTTTGAGTACCAACTTTAATTTATCAAATACGGGGCAAACTAGTTTGGCCTTTTTAAAAGCCTCAACTACTACCATTTATATTACGGCCATCTCTTTGATAGTAGCAACAATCATTGGGTTGGTATTTGCCTTTTTCAAAGTTTCAAAGATCCGGATACTTGTTAAGTTAGTTGTAGGATTCTACTATCTAACTTTAGTTTTCATCTTTACAATAAATTCTAAATAGGATTGAAAGAGGTTTGGATGTAGATAATATTAAGCAACCTAGATATAAAGGGTGCCAACCCAGCATTAATTTTATGGTTGTATATTATTTTTTGAATAGGAAGGATGTTGTTCAGATGATTGCGACGGGGAATGAGATATTACGCTTTACAGATGAACTTGTTCGTGTGGAAAGTATCGTAGAAACTAGTGGTGAGGTAGATGCAGCCAATAAAATATATGAATTAATTTCTGCGATGCCTTATTTCAAGGAAAATCCTGACCAACTTATTAAACCATTAACCGTAGACGATGAGTTTACAAGATACAATGTGCTGGCGTTTGTAGAAGGAACAAAAGATATTGCTAATAAAAAAACAGTTATTCTAATGGGACATTTAGATACAGTCGGGATAGATGACTATACAAACCTAAAGGATGTAGCTTGTTCACCAGCAGAGCTCATGGAAAAACTGAAAGGTGAATTAATGCCGGGTCTTGTAAGAGAACAACTAGAATCGGGAGAATGGTATTTTGGACGTGGTGTATTAGATATGAAAAGTGGTGTCGCAAGTCATCTTTCTCTGCTAAAGTATTACTCCGAACATCCGGAAGAGTTATCAGGAAATCTAATTTTCTTCTCGGAATGTGACGAGGAAGTGAGTTCAAAAGGTGTTTTGTCCGGGCTTAAGAATCTTAAAGAGTGGAAAGAAGAGCACGGATTTGAATACGTAGGGTTAATTAATTCTGACTTTGTAGCTCCCTTGTACGAAGGCGATCCAAATCGTTATATTTATAAAGGAACGGTAGGTAAATTACTTCCTTCGTTCTTTATAACTGGAGCAGAGACACATGTCGGCTCTTCATTTGAGGGGCTTGATCCAAATTATATTGCGGCAGAACTGACAAGGCAAATAAGTTACAATCCAGATTTGTGTAACACATATTTGGGGGAGACACCTGCGCCGCCTATTTCATTAAAGCAAATGGATTTAAAGCCAAGTTATACCGTTCAGACTGCAACTTCAGCATATGTATATTTTAATTTCTTTGTTCATTCATGGTCTCCAAAAGATGTGCTTAATAAACTGATGGAACAGGCAGAAATTGCATTTGATAATGCGCTCACTACATTGGACGAACGTTATCAAAAGTTTTGTGAGATTACCAATCAACCCGCCAATAAATTGCCATGGAAAACAAGAGTGATTTTATATGAAGAGATGACAAAAGAGTTAATAGAAGAGCATGGGGAAAAGTTTACAAAGCATATGGATGAATTCAAGGCAAATCTCTTGTTAGATAAAAGTTTAGATTCACAAATGTTCGCTGCAAAAGTTGTTGAGGAGGAATGGAAATGGATGAAGGATAAAAGTCCGGCCATCATCTTGTTCTATTCATCGCTGTATTCACCATGTTTAGATTTGACAGGTAAAAATGAGAACGAGGTCAATCTGTTGGAGGCATTGGAGAAGGCGATTGAAATTGTGCAACCAGCATATTCGCATCCGATCGTAACCAAAAATTACTTTCCATTCATTTGCGATATGAGTTGTGTGGCATTGAAGGATGATGATGTAGGAATTCGTGCGGTAACAGATAATAATCCAAGTTGGGGAACCAAACATTATGTAAATTATCAAGACATACGAGACATAAATGTACCTGCAATCAATATCGGACCGTATGGCTATGATGGCCATAAAAGATACGAACGAATAGAAATTGAATATTCAACAGAGGTAGTTCCAAAAATTACAAAAGAAGTGATTCGACGATTGATTGGGTAATTTAGTTGAACGGGATATTATGTAGTGAAAAGTAACACTACAATTCTATAGTATAAACAAAGTAATCCCGCCATTTAAACATTTGGCGGGATTTCATTTTGTCTTTATTCAAAAATATGAATTAGTCAGTGGCAAGTATGAAAAACTAAAAGATTTTAAAAAATACCCCAGCCCCGTAAAGTGGTAGCGGGGAAAGGGTATTTAAAGAGCTATTCCAGCCCTACAAAGCGGAGCAAGAATTTGCTCAATTATTTCCTATATTAACCACTAGTCAAGAATCATAAGTATTCAACGCATTCACACTGTGTGCCAAAGCCGAACCAGCTTTTAATGCCGTTGCAACCAAAATCGACTCCGCTAACTCTTCTTTAGTAACCCCGGCCTTCTTTGCAGCCTTCGTATGAATGTCAATACAATAGGGGCATCCTATCGTATGCGCAACTGCAATTAGTTCCTTCTCCTTCGCACTTAACACGCTTTCTTTCAATGATTGCCCGTCAAAATCGACAAATTTCATCGTATGCATTTAATGCGTTCGCGCCATATGCAAGTGCAAATCCAGCTTATAGGGCAGTTGCAAATAGGATTGCTTCAGCCATCTCTTCTTTTGTCACATCTTTGATTTTCCTGCTTTCACGTGAACTTCAATGCAATAAGGACAACCTGTTGTATGCGCAACAGCGATGGCGATTAGTTCTTTCAACTTTTCGATAGTTTTCCTTCTGATAAAGCAAGTTTGTCAAACTGCACAAACGCTTTGAAAGTATCTGGCGCCAGAACGCTTAATTCTCCAATACGATTAAAATATGATTTTTGATACAACGCTTCTTTATTAGCCACTAATACTTCTTTACTCATGATAATTTCCCCCTAATAGTTTTTTAATTTACATACATATAACAGATTAAACCCCGACTTTTTGCAGTTCTCTTGCTTTTAATTTGCGACGAAGGATCTTTTCGCTGATCGGCGTTTTAGGCAACTCTTCAAGAAATACGATTTCTCTTGGCGCCGCGTGGGCTGCGAGTCCGCCGCGAACAAATATCTATTGTGATTAACAACTTGACAACGAGCCTCCGTGGGCATGAGTCCATAGCCAGGAAACCAGCAATATGTGTTGGCTTGTTCTGCTAAGGCTATCCTGCCCGCCACTCGTAGTGAGGTTGTGAGCATAGGGATCAGGCCCCTCCTTCAAGCAGGGTGCAGTAGATAAACATGTCAAGGGTGGATACATTTCATTGGCTGTAATCACATCTATTAAAAAGTTTACTTGCTATTTCAGCAACTTTATGTAAATATAGGTGTCAAGACACCAGGGTGGATGAACTAGATTTTTCAAGATTTTCATTCGGGAATCTATCAAATCACATGTGAACCTTTGCAC
This sequence comes from Sporosarcina jiandibaonis, assembly GCF_013184495.1. Classification (GTDB taxonomy): domain Bacteria; phylum Bacillota; class Bacilli; order Bacillales_A; family Planococcaceae; genus Sporosarcina; species Sporosarcina jiandibaonis. The sequence goes on from NZ_JAAOIY010000005.1 coordinate 229,378, forward strand.
AACGAAAGTGTAAAAAAGAGGGAGCAGGGGTATGAATCTATTAAAATTACGAACAGAATTACAATCTTTTTTATTAGAGGATATTGGCGATCAGGATATTACGAGTCAAACGATTTTCCCGCCGACGGAGATAGGGAATGGTGTGTTCATTGCCAAGGAAGATGGAATTATCGCAGGTCTAGGCGTCATTAAAGAGGCTTATCATTTACTAGACCTTTCTATTAAGGTGACCGAATACTTTAAGGACGGCGATATGGTGACTGCCGGGGATAAAATTGCGGAAGTGACTGGTCCTATTGCACATTTGCTAACGGGTGAAAGGGTTATATTAAATCTCATGCAACGGATGAGTGGCATTGCGACAGTTACTAACGAATGTGTGGAAACACTAAACGATCCTGCCATACAAATTTGTGATACTAGAAAGACAATTCCAGGACTACGCATGTTTGATAAATATTCTGTCGTCAGTGGTGGCGGGAAGAATCACAGGCAAGGATTGTATGATGGCGTCATGATTAAAGACAACCATATTGCTTTTGCGGGTTCCATTACGAAAGCAGTACAGCGCGTTCGCGAAAAGATTGGACATATGGTAAAAATTGAAGTGGAAACGGAAACGAAAAAAGAAGTACTTGAAGCAGTCGAAGCAGGCGCGGACGTGATTATGTTTGATAATCGCACACCTGAAGAAGTGAAGGAGTTTGTACAATATGTGCCAGAATCCATCATCACAGAGGCATCGGGTGGAATTACATTGGAAAACTTGGCGACTTATCACGGAACTAGTGTCAATTACATATCATTGGGCTTTTTAACGCATTCGGTAAAAGCACTCGATATTAGTTTACAGGTCAAGGAAGGAAATAAAAAATAATCTCATTGAAAGAGGAAGTACATGATGAAACGAAACTTCATTTTATTTACAATCCTATTCAGCGTCCTGTCTATCGTCGCATGCAGTAATGAGGAATCAGAGAAGGAAGCTACTTCTGATACATTACAAACAACTATCATTGGTGGACGTACGGGCGGTGCATGGTCTGTATTTACAGAGGGAGTAGCCGAGTCTATCCGCAGAGAAAACAAGGGAGCAGTCGTTACTGTTGAGCCCGGGGGAATTGTAGAAAACCCGCCTACTGTAGGAACAAATGCTGTTTCATTTGGTATATCGTATGCGATGACTGCTTATGCGGCCTATTCAGGCGCGGAACCCTATGACAAGCCATATAAAGATATTCGCGCAATTAGTGTCGTCATCCCTGGGAATTACTATCAATTTATTGCTAGGGCCGATACGACTTATGATACATTTTCCGACATCATTAATCATAAAATTCCCATTCGGTTGGCCGTGGATCAAAAAGGTTCAGCTGGTGAAATTATAACGAGAAATATTTTAAAAGAATATAAAGTAACTTATGAGGATATTATTTCCTGGGGTGGATCTGTTGACCATCTAAGTGATTCAAAGACATATGAACTGATGGCTGATAAGCGAATTGATGCTACTGGAGATGCGGTGTCTGTCCCTTCCAGCGGTATGATTGAAGCATCTACAATGATCGACCTAAAGATGCTTTCATTCAATAAAGAAGTGATGCAAGCAGTATCGGACAACCTTGGAATGGAAATTGGGACAATTAAAGCGGGCAACTATGATTTTTTACAAGAGGATATCGATACATTGTTTACGCCAGCGATTTTAATTGTACATAAGGATGTACCCGAAGAAGAAGTTTATCAAATAACGAAATCGATTTATGAAAATTTTAACTATCTAGCGACTGTACACGAGGAATTTAAAAATTTAACAGCTGACAATATGATGGATGTCGGGCAGGTGCCACTTCATTCTGGCGCAGAGAGGTTTTTTAAGGAAGCGGGCATGATTGATTAAGAAAGGCCTGAATCTTTTAAGGAAGAGGTTTGTCTGGTGAACTTTAAAAATAGATTTATCGGATGGTTTACAGAAGGGGAAAAGCGTGAATTATCTAATCTTCATTTAACGTTATTTTCTTTTCTTGCATTTACATTAGCTATGTTTCAAATTTGGTCTGTTGTTTGGGGAAAATTAAATCCTATGAATCAGATGGCTGTTCATTTGGCGTTTATTTTAAGTCTTACGTTTTTAATATACAGCTACTCCAAACATACTGGTTCAACTCGACCGACGATTATAGATTATATTTCTGCAATACTGGCTTTTGGAGCTGGCATCTATTTCACGATTCATGCGGAACGTTTTGCGGTAAGAATTCCAATTATGGAACCGTTAACGAACTTTGATATATTTTTTGGATTGGTGTTTGTGCTTCTTAGTATTGAAGCGGCTCGAAGAACAATCGGTTATCCTATTATTATGATCGTCTTCATTGGCATTGGTTACGCCTTATGGGGCCACAGTTTAGATGGCCTCTTATGGCATCGGCCGTTTTCACCTGTAGAAGTATTAGATGAATTGGCATTTAGCTTTAATGGCCTGTGGGGATCGCCCATTTCGGTTGCAGCGTCATTCGTATTTATGTTCATGTTGTTTGGGGCGTTCTTAAATAAGGCCGGAGCTGGGGAGTTCTTTTTCGAGTTGTCTACGGCGGTTGCAGGGAGAACTAAGGGTGGAGCCGCTAAAGTCGCTGTACTCGCTAGTGCATTTTTCGGTTCCATATCTGGAAGTCCGACAGCAAATGTTGTGACAACCGGATCCTTCACAATACCTGTAAGTAAGAAGACCGGTTATAAACCTTCTTTTGCAGCAGCCGTGGAGGCAGCCGCCTCTACAGGTGGAAGCATATTACCACCGATTATGGGTTCATCTGCTTTTCTTATGGCTGCTGTCACACAAATACCGTATGGGTCCATCGTAATTGCTGCAATCATTCCAGGAATTCTTTACTATGCATCCTTGTTAATGATGGTTCATTTCGAAGCACTACGACTGGATTTACCGCGAGCCGCTAAGGAAAACATTCCAAAGCTCTCTACTGTTTTAAAGGAAGGATGGTATTATTTTATCCCCTTAATTGTTTTGGTCTTTTTCCTAATGCAAGGGTATAGTGCCTCTAGAACTGGATTTTACGGCATAATTTCCATAGTCATCGTTAGCTGGTTTCATAAAAAGACACGAATGGGGCTAAGGGATATTGCTTCGGCAATGGTCAATGGCGTTAAATCGGCTATCCCAGTATCAACGGCATGTGCTGCTGCAGGATTAGTCATAGCGGGAATTATGTCTACGGGTCTCGGTGGGAAATTAACGAGTATTGTTCTTGGATTAACGGAAGGTATGTTATTTCCTACTTTAATCCTTGTCATGCTCATTTGCATCATTTTAGGAATGGGCATGCCTGTTGCGGCAGCATATATATTGACTGCAATGCTAGCGGCGCCGGCATTGATTGAATTAGGTGTTTCGACGATGTCTGCTCATTTGTTCATCGTGTATTTTTCTATCTTTTCAGCAATTACTCCGCCTGTTGCAGTGGCAGCCTTTGCCGCAGCCGGGATTTCTGGTAGTAACCCTAACCGAGTAGGACTGGAGGCTGTTCGTCTTGGTTTAGTTGGATTTATTGTACCGTTCATGTTTGTTTTTGAACCTTCACTGCTTATGCTTGGGACACCAGGGGAAATCATTGTATCAATCTTAACCGCGTTGATTGGTGTGATTATTCTAGCAGCAGGTGTGATTGGCTGGTTGATCACAAAGGCTACAATTGCAGAACGGTTCGCACTCGTTGCTGGCGGACTTCTAACAATTTACCCGGGATTATTATCTGATGGCATCGGTGTGGTGCTGATTATTTCAATATTGTTTATTCAGCGTAAGAGGGAGATTAAGATTATAAAGAATGATGATAGAAAACCGTTGGAAAAAGGGCGATTGAAAGGGACTAACGCTTTGAATGCATCTCCATTGAGTGCTGAAAATTCTTTTAAGCTATTAAAATAAGATACTTTATATAATTCCTCTTCATCAATTTCATCGTATGCATTTAATGCGTTCACGCCATATGCAAGTGCAGATTCAGCTTTTAGTTTCCAACTAATATCAATTCCCGGAATTGGTTGACAATTATTTTTAATACGATAGAGTGATAATTATTAATCCCAAATTGAATATTTAATTTTTCTTATCCAGAGAGGTGGAGGGACTGGCCCAATGATACCTCGGCAACAGACTATTTAGCACTGTGCCAATTCCAGCAAGCGAAAGCTTGGAAGATAAGAAGAGCAAAGAAATAATAATTTCAACCTCTTCTTATGTATGCAGAAGGGGTTTTTAATTTGCATTAAAATCTAAAAGGTTTGTAGTGAAAGGAATAGAGGAGGGTTATTATAATGAGTCAGACGAACAATGCGATTCGCAATGAACGAGATGCCGAACTTGTAGCTTATGCCAATGGGCTTTCGGACATTATAAAACGAACAGCTGCAAAGTATGATGAAACAGGTGAATTTCCATTTGAACATTTCGATTTGTTGGAAAGAGAGGGATATTTGAAGCTGGTCCTTCCGAAAGAATATGGCGGAGATGAACTTTCACTCTATGAGATTTTATTGGTACAAGAAAGGTTGGCGCAAGGGTCCGGCTCAACCGCTTTGGCAGTCGGATGGCATTTGATGACGTTTTTCAATTTGCGCTTTTCACGGCCTTGGAAGGAAGAACGATTTGAACGTTTGTGCAGGGATGTGGTTGAGCACGGTTCTGTCTTAAACGTTTTCGCTTCTGAACGGGAGGCAGGAAATGTTATGAGGGGCGGAAAATTAGCTACAGTTGCGAGAATGGTAAGAGGCGGATATGTCATTTCAGGAAGAAAAGCATTTGCAACACTAGCCCCGATTGTTAAGCATTTTACAGTGCTTGCCTATGTAGAAGATGAGGACCGGATCGCGGAGTTTTTAATCGAGAAAAATGAAGCGGTAACAATTATCGAAACTTGGAACGCGCTAGGCATGAGAAGTACGGGGAGTCATGATGTTGAGTTGAACAATGCCTTCGTTGCGGAGGATGCGTTGCTCGCCTATACGGACGGACCGACTTCCAATCGGTTTACTGCAAACAGTAGTGCATATTCATTACAGATTCCTGCCATTTATCTAGGAATTGCTTCGGCTGCAAGAGATTTTATCATCGATTACGCGGAAAATAAATTTTCTCCTAGTCTCGGGAACGTCATATCCGAAGCGCCCCATGTGAAGCAAAAAATCGGTGAAATCGAAATCCATTTAAGCGTTGCAAGATCTTTGCTCTACTCACTTGCAGAGAAGTGGGATAGCGATGTAAACCTTAGAACGCAGCTCGTACAGGAAGTATCAATCGCTAAGTATACGGTTTGCAATACGGCGGTGAAGGTCGTGGAATTGGCGATGAACATCGCAGGAGGAAATGCCCTTAACAAGGATTTACCGTTGGAAAGGTATTTCAGGGATGTCCAGTGCGGACTATATAATCCACCGCATAATGATATGGTTATCAATCAAGTTGCCAATGTTGCTATCGATCAATACCGACATGCTAAAAAAGAAGAACTTATTCATAACTAGGATTCAGTCGCTTGGGAAGAATTACAAAAGCAAGTATATGATTTACAAAGAAATCTTAGGATACTACAGGAGAAAGGATTACCATTGTATCCTAACCAAGGTGCAACAATAGAACTGTGGGAAAGAAAGTTGAAACAATTGGAAAGTTAATTTTATAAAAGTACTATTATGGAGGTTAGTTGTCATGGATAAGAAAGATATTAGTATTCTTGAAGAGTTGCTTTATAATGTAGAAAAAGAAGATGTAATCATCGAGTTAAGTAATATAGAGGACCCACTAGTACTCCATTTTTTTGCAGCAAATTATAATTGGGACAACGGTTTTGATATACCAAAAGCACTTCTTGAAAATGAGAATTGTGATTTAGGAACTGGATTATTAATGTTTCATTATGCAGATGGGTATAGAATGTTAGAAAATCCTGAGGAAGTTTTAGCTTCCACATTAGAAGAATGAAAGGATTTTTTATTTTATCTTTATAATAGACTTAAAAATACAGAGTTTAAATCGCAAAGTATTTCATTCAATCCTGAATTAACAAAAATTCAAAAATTCAAGTTGAAAAAAAGCAACCCGAACATTCCAGATATTCTTATGAATAAATCCCCGGGCGATATAGTGGATATTCCTAAAATATAGTGATACTAATAATGTCTTGATTGGCTATGCCTTTCAAGATTTTTTTTAGTGGTTTAGATTTAAAGCTATATTACTCCCTGGACTAGACCGAGCAAGATTTTAGGTACCTGTGCATGAAACTATTCAGACTATACACTTCGATTGCATAAAATGAAAAGGGGAATATCGACATAACAATGCTTCATCGATATTCCCTTGAATACTTATTCAAAATCATGAATTGTCATAATTACACCATGCACAGGTAACGCCATAATTCTCTGTAAAATCACTTCGGGGTTTTTCAAGATGAACTATGTAGTATAATGAGTGGAATTCCAAGTCTTATAAATTTATAACTCTATTAACTTTTAGAGAAGAAAGTAATGAATAAAGGAGTAATTTTAATGAACTTTCTAGCCATTGATTTTGAAACGGCCAATAGTTCGAGGGCCAGCATTTGTTCAATCGGTATTGTTATCGTTGAGAATGGTTTGATTAAAGAAGAGATTCATACATATATAGATCCGGAAGATGAATTTACTTACTTCAACACGGTAATTCACGGAATTACCGAAGACATGGTCCAAGGTGCACCGACTTTTAAAGAGTATTGGCCGGAGTTTAAGAGGATGATTGAGAATAAGGTGTTGATTGCACATAATGCTAGTTTTGATATGAGTGCGATGCGTTATGCATTGGATATTATTAATGAACCATACGCGGAATTTACTTATGGTTGTTCTTATGTATTTTCTAAAAAGGTTTGGCCTACTCTTTTCAATCACAAACTTTCTACGGTGGCAGATCACTTAGGAATCAGTTTTAAGCATCACGATGCGCTAGAAGATGCCAGGGCAGCTGCGTTGGTGACATTAGCAGCGCTGGAAACTAGTGGAACTGACTCGCTCGTTGAATTATCGGATATGCACAATTTGCAATTAGGTCTTCATCGCACGGACAAGTATTCGCCTGCCGGAGCAAGAAAAAGAAAAAAGTCTATGAAAGTTCCAACGCGTAAAGTAGATAAATCCCATCCATTTTTCAATGCTTCTGTCGTATTTACGGGGAAATTGCAGTCTATGACCAGAGGTGAAGCCTCACAAATTGTTTTGAATTGTGGTGGGGTTTGCAAAAGTAATGTGACTCGCAATACAGGCTACTTGGTTATCGGCGATTATGATTTAACAAGTTTCACAGAAGTGTTTGCAAGTGTAAAAATGCAAAAAGTTGAGGAATTGATTAACAAAGGATATCCGATTAAAGTTTTAGGTGAAAATGACTTTTTGAAAATGGTGACGTAGTGTTGCGTGTCTGTGCAAGAAACTATCAAGTGATTATTGGCTTGTATTCGTATAAGTGCATCCAGATCCTATATAATTGAGAGAAGAAGCGCAGCAGTTTGTAGAGGAGTGAAGAACCATGGAAAGTTACATCGTTATGCAAGGACGTACCTACCATGATGAGAAAGAATTAGGTGTCCTCTGGTCATTGCAACGAGATAGTGTGGGCAATGTCCACCATTTCTGGGAACGCATGAAAGAAGTAGCGGAAGGCGATCGCATCTTTCATTATGTAAGAGGAGATATTGTGGCAATTAGTGTAGCAAAATCAGGATACAGAGAAGCATATAAGCCCTCCGAAATTCCACTTCCAGTCATCGAAAATGCTAAGGGGTACTTAGTTGAGGTCGACTATTATGAACTCGATCTGCCATTAACGATTGAAGATTATTTTGATGAAATCCTTCCGCTGTTGCCTATAAAATATTCCGCATTTCAAGAGAATGCCAATGGTAATCAGGGCTATCTATATCCATGCAACGAAGAACTGACCATTAAACTGGTAGAGTTGATTGCGGGCTTGAACATTTATGAAATCGATGAAGAACAATTGGAATTCGTGATGGGCACCGTGCAGAAGACGGAACATGATTTCCTCATCCCGCTTCTCGCTGAAACTGAATCAGAAACGAAAACTAAATTACGACTAGGGCATCAGAGGTTCAGAAATGAACTATTGCCACTCTGGCACGGTAAATGCGCGCTTTGCGACATCGAGCTGCCAGAACTGCTTCAAGCAAGCTACGCAAAACCATGGAAAGACTGTACGAACAATGAACGCATCGATCCAAACAACGGTATTCTTCTTTGTCGTAACCATGATGCGCTTTACAGTAACGGCCTTATTGCATTTGACGGAACAGGTAAAATCCATATTTCATCTAGAATCCCTGAAGTGGATTACGATAAGTATGGACTTCAAATAAAGATGAGCGTGAAAAGAACTGAGAAGAACAAGCCATATCTGAAGTGGCATAAGAAGCATATGTTTAAAGAGTAAATCTACACAGATTACTATAAAATAAAACGATCCGCGATCCCCTAAATGATTTAGCGGATCGTTTTTCTTATACCTACTTTAATTTTGCCCATTGCAGCTGCTTTAGGGGTCTGGCTAAATTTTAGGTACCTGTGCAAGACACAAATTTCAGGTACCTGTGCAAGACACTATTCAGATAATACAATGCAATTGTATAATTTAAAAAGAGGAATGCTGACAATACAACACTTTGTCGATATTATCCAAAGTCGTGAATTGTCATAATTCAACCACGCACAGGTACCTTTTCTAATTACCGGTAAATGGCAGGTGATAAACACTTTCCATTTTCTAGAGGATAAAAGGTAAAAGTTACAAGTAAATTCAATTATTAATGTTATACTTGTTTTAATAGTTTGATTTATTCTGACGTTAATTTTTTTAATAATCGGATCATTTTGTCGGATAATATGGGAGGCGGCCATGCTAAAGAAGAAAATAATGAAAAAAGTACTCCCGATAATTTTTATTAGTTCCATCCTGTTCGGTTGTTCTGGTAACGAAACGAATTTGGAAAAGGTTAAAGGTAATAGTTTTACATATAGTGAGTACTTTCACGAGTATGATGGGCTGGATGAAAGGGAAAATATACAATACTACAAACCGCTTTCGTTGAATGAAGTGCAGTCGTTTTCCTTGCCTGATGAAATGAAAAAAGTTGTCAATACAATTGATCAAAATAGGTTGCCTTTTAAGGTGGATGAAGAGGAATTCTATTTCGTCACTTCCAAAAGCAAAGAAGGGAAAGAGATAAGACAAGGCCAAGTTAGTTATTTTGAGAGAGACGAGTACGGTAACATAGACGAGTTTTTTATCATTTCAATAACGGAAAGCGATCGAAACCCACTGGAAAATCAAGATATCTCGACTAAAGTAGATTCTGTGGGTAACAAATTAAAGAAAGAACGCCTAAGGGAAAACTTGTCGATCTACCAGCAAGTCCTTACAACTGATAGTGCGTTGCTGTATAGATTTTACGATTATGATGAAGATTTGAAAAAGGTTACAGTCGTTGCTACTGCTGCAAATGAATTTTACGCTTATTACAATGGATATATTTATCACGTCGGTTATTTAATAGACAGGGAAAAGATTGATGAAGAAATGCAAGAGAAGATGCTGCAGCTTGCTCGGGAATATATTTTGGGAAGTTCATTTTGATATCTTTCAACAAACGGGCCAAATTGTGTAAGAAAGGGAGTTGTGATATGGGAGATTTTGAAGTAATGTTATTCTTTTTGGCAGGTGTTTTTATTGTATTTATTATAGCTTTACTATCAATTGTCAGAATGTCGACTAACAGAACTACAGCAGCCTCAATAGACGATTTAAAAGAAGAGATGAAAAATCTTAAACAAAGAATTAATGAACTCGAAAATGAAAAGATGTAATTTTTAAGTATTATATTCAATAAAGGGGTGCGATTCTTGAAGAAGGATTGCACTTATTTCAGTAATTGGGTCATTTTCTTTTAGAAGATTGGAGGGATAAATATGACCTATAATGCAAAAGCCCAGAGAGTAGTATTGTTCGGTCTTTTCCTGTTATTTATATTGTTGTTGACCTTGAATGAGGACACTTGGATGTTGTATGTTTTGGTTCCAGGGGCGATAGTTATCCTTTTAACGATTTTTGTAAATTTTAAACTTAAAATACTGGACAGTTTTTTGACGTTTCAAATATGTATTTTTTCATTACCTCTATACAATAGGACGGTTAGCAGTGAACAAATTTCCAATATGAAGTTTAAGCGTGTTGGATGGGCAAGAAAATGTGTAGTTGTAAAAAACAAAAAAGCATTCAATTTTCGAATCACCAATTTTAGCCCAGATAGTCTATATAAAGATTTGATTGATTTTGCTAATAAATATGACGTACCAATTTACAAAACAAAAGAATATACAATCTTGGAGAAATAACAGGGTGTACGTTGTACCATAATCGGGCGCGATTGCTTAATAGTAGTATTCAATTATCGGGCCAGATAGTTGAATACGGAAATATCGATTTTAATGATATTGTAAACAAAGTTTGTGAAGAATTGTTCTTAAACTAACGGGGCAGGTTACTTCAAGAAGGATTAATGCTCATTTATGTGGAATTTATTAGGTAATGAAAGATAACTAACTTTTAACAAGGGGGGATATGAAATGCAAAAATGCAAAAACTGTGGTGGAAATTCATTTGTAAAAGTACCAGAGTTTGAAAAAGAACTAACTGTCTGTTTGGATTGTGGGGAGGTAGTTTCAATAAGGTTCGTAAACCCAAGTATATTAAAGAAATATATATTAAAGTAGACAGATTTGGTTTTATAATTTTTATTGCCTTACTTTAATGGAAATGAGATTATAACCAGAGTTTATTCAACTAACGGGCGCGATTGCTTAATAAGTGATTGTGTCCGTATCGAAAAAACGGGCCATTTTGTGGAGTAACAACTAAAAAAAATTAAAAATAGATATCCGAGGAGATAGGAAATGAAAGATTGTTTATTTTGCAATCCAGAGTTAGAACCAACACAAAATGTTATTATGAGTAACGAATTCTGTATGTTTTTACAGTTAGATCAAGCTCAAGTAAAAGGTGTTCAACTTGAGGGAGCGGGAATAATTGTAACTAAGAAACATAGAGAAACAGCATTTGACTTAACACTCGAAGAATGGAATGCCACATACGCACTTCTTCAAGACGTGAAAAGGTACTTAGATGAAAAATATCAACCACAGGGATATAACCTTGGTTGGAATTGTGGTGAGGTTGGAGGACAGCATATATTCCATTCACATTTTTACGTGTTACCAAGATATGAAGATGAACTACTTGCAGGCAAAGGTATTAGATATATGTTTAAGAGTACTGAAAATCAAAGGGGAAGTTCTTAATATCTATTGTCTCCTTTAATCGCAGTACCGCAATCGGGCGCTTTTCCTGTATAGGCAAAGACGCCTTTTTTGAACTTTTTCGATATCCCAAGGGCTTGTACTTTATTATACATTTCGATTGTCGAATAAAGGTTGGGTAAACCGATCATACTGGAATCAAATTAATTGATTCATAGTATGGGAGCGTGAAAAACATGTTGTTATCGGAAGCATGGGAAAAGTATCAGTTTGACAAAAGAATTGAAGGCTACTCACCTTTAACATTAAAGATGTATGGCTTTCAATGTAATCTTCTAGAGCGTTATTTTGGTGATGTCATAATGGGTGATATTACAACCGAAAATCTCAAGCAATATTTGGGAGAGGCTGGAGAACATTTGAAACCATCTAGTTTGGGCCACCGTGTACGCTTTATTAAGTCGTTGTTTAAATGGACTCATGAGGAAGGTTTTATCTTTAAAAATCCGGCTGCAAAATTAAAAGAGCCTAAATTAGGAAAGCGAATTCCAAAATTTCTTTCCAAACATGAGATTGAACTTCATCGGGAAGGTTGTTATACATCGCTAGAGAATGCTTTATTTGAGTTTTTTTATTCAACAGGTTGTCGAATCGGTGAAATTGCGAAATTAAATCGAAATGATATTAACTTCGCGGGAAACTCAGTAATCGTCCATGGGAAAGGTGACAAGGAAAGAGAGGTTTATTTTAATATACGCTGTGCGATTTGGTTGAAAAGGTATTTAGACGAACGCAGCGATGAAGAACCTTGTCTATTTGTCACAGAGCGTAAACCAATTAGACGTATGAGTGTGGATTCTTTGAGATACGTTGTTAAACGTATTTCTAAACGTGCTGGAATCAACAAAACAATTCATCCTCATCAATTACGTCACAGCTTCGCTACACATCTTGTTGACAATGGCGCTCCACTTGAAGTGATTCAAAGTCTTCTAGGTCATGAAAAAAGTGAAACGACAAGGATTTACGCTCATCTTAGCGGAAAATTAAGATATGACTTTTATAACAAGTATTTTTAAAATATCAAACAAGAAAAGTTTTCTCGATTTACGGATTTACTTAACATCGCTATGAAAGAAGCTTAGGAAAAAGAGAGCGAAGAAAATTTAAAAAATTTGATGGCAGCATGAAATTCCCTCCTAGCAGTATTCCACTGAGAGAGTTTTAATGTATCCAACCAGTAAATATAATGGTATTGTTATACTAATAGAAAACACAATTTTCTTAATAATGTGTTTAGTAATATAAGGTTATCTAAAGTGTCCATTACAACTTAAAGGGAGGACGATTCTAATGAATCATATAGAATGTAAGTACCTTACTAAAGAATATGAAGGTGATGGCACGAAAACTGTAGCCTTGAATAATATTAATTTGTCATTTAATAAAGGGGAATTAACTGCAATCATTGGACCATCAGGTTCAGGAAAATCAACATTATTAAGTCTCATTGGAACCTTAGATAAGCCAAGTAAAGGAACAGTAACATATGACGATGAGGAAATATTAAAAGAAGGTAAAAATAAAATAGCAGATTTTCGCTTCCAAGAAATCGGGTTCATCTTTCAACAATTTCACCTACTTCCTACCTTAACAGCATTAGAAAATGTTCTTACTCCATTGTTTTCTAGAAAAGTCCCATACAATAAATTAGAAAGAGCCAAAGAAGTACTTAAACAGGTTGGACTAGTCGATAAAATGAATGCGCTTCCATCCCAGTTATCTGGTGGACAACAACAGCGAGTTGCTATTGCTCGAGCGATTGTACACAAACCAAGCTGGCTACTAGCGGAAGAACCAACAGGAAATCTAGACATAGAAACAGGTGAAAGGATTTATGATTTATTAAAAGAATTAAATGAACAAGTAGGTTGCGGAGTTTTATTTGTGACCCATGATCCAGCACTTGCAGCCAAAGCAAACCGTATAATTTCAATGAAAGATGGTGCTGTTCTTTCAGATAAAGAAGGTGCAACACCATGATTCGCTTTATTTGGCAAAATTGGTGGAGACGGAAAGATCGGTTTATTTTGCTCATCATTGGTGCTTTAATAGTTAGTGCTGGTTTAACTTATTTAGTAGGGCTGTCGGAAACAAATAAGGGTACGATTGTAGATAATTTACAACAACGCTGGTCTGCTTCTTATGATATTGTTGTTCGTCCAGAAGGAACTCGCAGTATAACAGAAAACAAGAAATTATTAGAGCCTAATTATCTAAGCGGTATGAGTGGAGGTATTAGTCTTAATCAATATGAAGCTATTAAGGATATACCAGGTGTAGAAATTGCTGCGCCTATTGCAATGATTGGGTATGCAGATTATCAAGTGAATTTTGGTTATGCAGAATTACCAGAGGATGGTATTTATCGGAGGGTAATGGAGACTACTGTTGACAACGGAATAGGTAAGAAAACTGATAGTGGTCATATCTATTTTGTGGGTGATGTCTGGGATAATATGAATAAGGGACCTGAATATGGCGTTGGTAGTCCTCACCCTGATTTAACGGTTAACTCGTTATCTTTGTTAGCTGGGATAGATCCGGAACAAGAAGCAAAACTAATTGGTTTAGATGGCGCAATCCTATCTTTAGGGTCAAGTAGATATTTTGAAGACTCTGATGGATATTATTTTAATAGTATAAATGGAGGTCATCATGAATTTCCGATCATTGTTAATCAACAATCGTATGTAGATAAAGTAGAGAATATTAGCTTTGAACGCCTCGATATTGATATTACAAAAGATAATTCGAATGAAATTATGGAAAAGGTAAAAGAAGATGGTGGTAAAGAATATTTAGACACAATAGAAGGTGAGGTCATTGAGACATTTTCCGTTACGGGAGAAGAGACCTTCCATGGATTTATTAGTAAAATGACTGGTGTCGATTGGAAGACTGGCGAAGTACTTTTAAAGACCGAAGAGGAAGACAACATAACCGGGGTGGTCTATAAACCAAGCCCAATAGAGTTTCAGGAAATAGCTAGTCCATATATAGATAGGTGGCCGTATTCATATCAGGTTACTCCATTTCAGAATGGGGAGAGTTTTGGTGCAATATATAGGAACAAAGAGTCTTATCGAGAACCGAAATATATTGAAGAAGAATTTATTGATTGGCCCCGTATCAAACCAAACTGGATTGGATTTTATGATGCAAGCAATCTAGAAATATCAAAGGATCCTACAAGCGAACTGCCAATGGAAACCTATCGACCCGCCACTGCCGAGTTTGTAATGGATTCAGAGGGTAACCCAATGAATCCACCTAAACAGCTGAAGCCAACAGGTGACCCTTATAGCTTTTTAACCGATCCGCCAGGCATGCTAACAACCATTGAAGCTGCTGAAAAGCTACTGGGAGACGAACCGATTTCAGCCATTCGAATCAAGGTGGCAGGAGTTGCCGACTTAAGTGAAGAAAGCCAAGCACTATTAGAAAGAGTTGCTAGAGAAATTGAGAATAGAACAGGACTTATTACAGATATCACTCTAGGCTCATCACCACAATTAGCTTTAACTTATGTTCCTGGTTTAAATGATGAAAGTGATATCGGTTGGTTACAGCAGCCTTGGGTGAACATTGGATCATCTATTTCTATTTTTAAAGAAACAAAAATAGGGTTTTCTGGTATTGTAGCCAGTGTTATAGCAGTAGCAATCGTCTATGTTTGGGCTTCAGGAATTGTGAATTTACTTGCTAGGCGAAAAGAATTTGCTGTTATATTATCAATCGGTTGGCGTCCAAGTCAGTTGAATCGCTTATTATTCTTAGAATCTAGCATAATTGGTCTTTTTGTGGCATTCATTTCCTGGATCATGCTAGGTTTTGTGTATGTATCGAGTGATGCTACGATATCTTTTGATCGTTTCTTATGGACTGGTTTATTTGGGCTAATTATTTATCTGTTCGGCTCAGTCATTCCGATGATAATGGCTCGAAATATTTCTCCTTATGAAGCAATGCGTACTGGAGAAATATCAAGTAACAGTAAGCGGTTGTTCCAAGCTAAAGGAATAAATCGTATGGCTTTTAATCATTTTATTGGGAAGTGGAAAAGAAGCTTTCTATCTGTTATATCTATTGCATTACCAACTGCCCTCTTAGCCGTATTTCTGTACATCACATTTAGATTAAGAGGAATTATGTACACTTCTTTACTCGGAGAATACGTAGCTTTGGAGATAGGGCCTGCACATTATGTTGCGATTATTGTATCCTTAATTATAGCTATTTTAACTACTGCTGAGATTATGTGGCAGAATGTATCGGAACGAAGAGAAGAAATTTCATTACTTCAATCTATAGGGTGGAAAAGATGGAGTATTCGTAGGTTAATCTTAGTAGAAGGGATTTTTAGTGGTATATTTGCTGCGCTAATAGGTTTAACAATTGCATTTTTGATAATTTGGGGCTTATATAATGCCTTTCCGAAAGAAGAAATTGGTTTTATTTTAATGACAGGGTTGATACCAGTCCTGATTGGACTAATCGGAACAATCTTCCCGGCAGAAAGAGCAGTTCGAATTGTACCAAATCAAGGTATTGGTGGAAATATATCAAATCGGAAAGATGTGGAAAGATGTTTAAAAAGGGTCGTAATTTCAACATCTGTATTATTAGTGGGAACCTTTTTATTTACGATGGTAAAGGTTGCTCCTAATATTGAAAAGGCTACTACAGGGGTGGAAGTAGAGCAGACCTTTAGTCCGACAGAAGGCAGTGTTGAGAAAAAAACAGATTTTAACAGATCAAATCAGCCCACTGAAAATGAAAAATCAGGGAATAGTTACGGAACCCCAGGTGAATATGAATTGGAGTTTAAAGCAGATGAAACCAGTAAAAATACAGGTTGGGGTGGAATTCTATTCTACGAGGCTAAAGAAATAGAGAGTAGTTTACCTTCGGCTGAATCTGGGCTGAAAAATATTGCTATCGAGTTTACTTTTGAAATACTTGATTCGGCGACATACGGAATGCAGCCACAGCATCATTTTTCACTTCTTGTTGGTGAAGAGTCATACAGCCCTTCTAAGGTCACAGTATTAGAGTCAGTAGCATGGGATGATGAGCAATGGTTAAATGGATATCGGGATGGGAAGATTCATGCTGTTTTAGAATTTACGATACCTGAAAATGTAGAGAGTTATGGGTTACTACTAAAAAATGGGGAGGTTGGAAAGGGGATTATGGTAAGATTTGAATAAATAATAATGATTTACAGATGGGACTGATACATTCACCTTGAGGATTTAGCTATCGGTTTTTCTAGAGTACTAAGACACAGACTCTAATATTATTCTAAAGTCGAAGGTGCCTCAGCCTCTCTCTACCATAAAAAAAACACCGCCACGTTGTCTAGTTGGGTATGTATACCCAATCGGGTCATTTGGTCGGATAAAATGTTTAAGGATAGGGAGGTAACCATGCTAAAGAAGTAATCACTGAAAAAAGTAATCCCGATTATCTTTATAAGTCCCATCCTGTTCGGTATTCTGATAGCCAATCGAATTGGAAAAAGTTAAGAGATGAATGGTAGCTTAAAAGTTGTTGGCAGCTCATATAATTCTGGAGGACAACAAGATATAGCTTACAAACAAGTAAATAGTTCATTCTGGTTTAAACTTGCCCTTTTCCTTTACCTTTATTGAACTTATTATGTGACGGGTTTTTCTACCGTACTGATATTGGTTGGCGAACGTTTGAATAAAATAAATGTTCATTCTCCCGAAAGTTGAGAGAGTGGACATTTTTTTCAGTATATTTAATAATTCAAATTATCAGTTATTGGTATATACAGAAGATTCCTTCTATGTTAAAGTGACGTTAGGGAGCCAATATGCCTGTATAGATCAATAAAGAGTAAGCCATTAAAATGCTTATTGGAATGGGGAGTTAACATGTTCCACTATTTAAAAGCTACACTAAGAGAACGTTGGCCTTTGTTTTTAGTTGTTATTCTTATCCTTAGTTGAGAGAGTAGACTTTTTTCATTGTCAGGTCCAAGCCCGGCTACTCGGGCCAAAGCATTCTAGTTAAGGAAGAATTGAAACAGTAATTATAGAAGCGATTGAAATAATCACTTCAACAATCGGGCGCAATTGTTTAATATGCGTCTCTTTTTTCTTCTTCAACTAACGGGGTAGGTTAGTTGAAGAAGGAATTGTAGGATTTGTATAGAATATAATAAAAAGATAGGGGGGACTTAAATGGAGAAGTATTATTGGGATACTCAACTGGAATACCTCAAAAGAACGAGAGATTTATATTATAACGATGATTATTTAGAGTTTTTAGTAAATAGTGTTTGGAAGATTTCTAAACCAGTACATATTATTGATTTTGGTTGTGGATATGGGTATCTAGGACTCAAATTATTACCTCTATTACCGAAGGGTTCCAAATATACAGGGATAGATAAAGGACAACAACTTATTAATAAGGCGATAGAATATTTTCATGGTCTTCCGTATGAATCCGAATTCTTTGTAGCAGATACAAATGAGATTGAATTAGAGGGTAAGTACGACATTGCTGTTTGCCATGCTTTTTTATTACACATTTCCGAACCCCAAAAAATGCTTCAAATAATGGTAAATTCTATTGTTAACGATGGAAAAATAATTTGTTTTGAACCACATTGGATTTCAGGTATGTCATCATACGAACTTGGAGGGTATGAACAATCACAAGTTGTTCCACTTGGTATTCTGCAGAAATTATTCGAAGAGAGTACAAATAAAACTGGAAATGATGGAAATATTGGAGCAAAACTACCTAAATATCTATCTGAATTGGGCGTGAAGAACATTGAGTGCAGAGTCAGTGATAAAGTTAATTTCCTCTATCCAGATAAGGATCAACAAGATAAGCAAAAATTATTTTATTCTCTTAAAGAAGATGGAATAGGTGGAGAACCTGTAAATAAAGATCAGTTTATTGATCGTTTGATAAAGCGTAGTATTACATTTAAGGAAGCACAGGAACAATTTGAGGCTGAACTGCTGTTTTCACAAGTATTTAACATGGATTCCTCTTTAACATACGCACCCAGCATGAAAATTACTTTTGGAGAGATTAATAAATTGTAATTATCCCTAACACTTTTATTTCTTCTTGAACCAACGGGTGCTTTACTTGAAGATAGTTGAGCTGCTTATACGGCTTTTTTTTATTCTTCAACTAACGTAGTAGTTTAGTTGAAGAATAATACGAAATAATTTATCAATACAAAGGGGATTAGTATGAATATTGATTTTTTATCGAACCATCCGGATAAGATTAATGAGGTTTCTGAAATGGTTTTTAAGGAATTTGTAGTAAAAACAGGCAGTGGAATGAACTTTGAAGATGTTGTTAAACACTTTTCAAATACACAGGACAACAAATTTCCAATAACTCTCATTGCACTTGAGAACGGAGAATGTTTAGGAACCGTATCAATCTTTGAAAACGATTTAAAGATAAGGGAAATGTATAAACCTTGGCTTGCATCTTTATTTACGAAACCGGAGTATCGTGGTAGAGGTGTAGGGAAAGAGTTAATATCTAAAACCATAGATGTTGTGAAGAAATTAGGATTTAATGAACTTTATTTAAGAACTGAAGATGCATCTGACTATTATAGAAATAAAGGTTGGACTTATCTTGAAACTGTTTCTGATGATAAATACGAGAAGGTTGATGTGTTTAAAGTAAAGTGTATTTGATTTAATAAACCAACTACTGTTTGAAGAATTGTACGTAAGCTAACGGGTGCTTTACTTGAAGATCCTGAAGCTGTATAGACGGCTCAATTTTCTTATTCAACTAAAGCAGAAGGTTAGTTGAAAAAAGAATACGCTTAAAATGAGGAGAAAGGGGAGAAAAAGATGAATAGACTATTGGGATTTTCGTTTATCTTATTAGTCGCTATGGTTGTCTTATTGGGCTGTAATTCAGGTAAACTATCACTCGAAATGATAGCGTTTAATAGTCTTTCTAAGGGAGAGCAAAATTTAATACCTGTTTCTCCAAAGGACTCAGTCATCGAAAAGATTGATGTGACGCCCAGTGTAGAAAAGTTTTTAGATGATGAATACGACAAAGGTGAAGTGTATTTAGTTACATTTAATAATACAGAAAGCGAATCTAACGGGAATCTAATAGTTTTTATAGACGTTAAAAAACCAATAGTCGTTGGAAAAGGGTATTCAGACAAAAAAGATTAACCAAAATCCATTTGTTGAACTAACGGGTGCTTTACTTGAAGATAGTTGAGCTGCTTAGACAGCTCTTTTTGCTTGTTCAACTAAAGAGGCAGTTTAGTTCAATTTATTTATTCCGGTTATATATATAATAATAATTCTTTCTATTAAAACTCTTTTAAATGGTATATTAGATATATCTAAATTAAAAAGAAGGAGTGGTATAGACATGTCAGAAATAAATAAAGTTATTCCTAATCTTGATAAGATGAAAGAAGTAGGTGAAGCATTTGGGGATGCGATAAGGAAACACCCTGATAGGGCGTTAGTTATAGGAGGAGTCTTAGGGGGCCTTTATATCCTAAAACATAAAAAAATTAAATTCAAACTTAAAAGACCAGATTTAGATATTGAATTTGAAACAGAATAAATATTTTAGCAGAGAAACCCAGAAAATGAATTGGAAATTCTAAATCTTATCTTTATAGAG
Organism: Sporosarcina jiandibaonis; assembly: GCF_013184495.1. Taxonomy (GTDB): domain Bacteria; phylum Bacillota; class Bacilli; order Bacillales_A; family Planococcaceae; genus Sporosarcina; species Sporosarcina jiandibaonis. The sequence goes on from NZ_JAAOIY010000005.1 coordinate 249,502, forward strand.
ACTGTAAATGAATTAACTTGCAATAACGGATAGCTTTACATCAAGAAAGAGTAAATCATTTTTCTTATTGAACTAACGGGGCAGGTTAGTGGAATAACAAGAGAAACTTGTATCTTATGAAAGGGTGAATTAGGGTGTGAATAAAACTTTTAAGAGGGATGTTTTTAAAGATCTCAATACATATACAGAAAAAATAAGAAGAGATATGAAAGCATCAGGTTCTGCTTTGGTTATATTATGAAAGACAATAAATTAGTACACGAATGGTATTCGGGAGAGTATCATTTTAAACCAGGGGCATTCAAGGTTCAATGTGTACTCGGTTAGAGTTACTTATGTTGGTCTCGCAATTGCGTTTTTCAGCTTATAACCAATTTGTTAGGAGTGGATACGATTGAGTATTAAAAGTGAGAGAATATACCCTAATTGCCCAATTATTTCTAGAACAGTAGAAATCGGTGGACTTACTAAATCGCAGCTTATCCAGAAATTGCAACATTACTCTATCTTGATGAATGAGTATGGAGAGAGACTTTTAAATGACGAAAAATTTACTACTTCTGATACAAAGTACAGCCTGCATACAGTTGAACTAACCATTAGTGATCTTGGCTTTCCTGATGGAGCTAATACGACTCAGATTTTTAAAAGAGCGAGCGATCTTGGTTTGGAATTATGTCCGCTTGAGCTAGCAGCTCACCTAAGAATGGAGTATCTGGATCAGCCAGATGGTTTTTCAGGAAATCCTTTACAGCGAAATCAAGCTCCATCTGGCTCCATAACAATAGCAGCGGAGATACTAACTGAAGATGATGATTTTCCGAAAGGCTTTTATCTTAGAAGAATTAACGACGTATTATGGCTTCGGGGTTACCTTGCTGATCATCTGCACGTTTGGAATCACGATGATCATTTTATCTTTTGTCAAACAAAATAGACCTTGAAGAAGTGAGAAATTATCAGAGGCAAAAAAATGGTTGCTAACAAGAATAACAACTAATGGAATCATGCTAGAAAGAATATTACCCACTTTTGTTCAACTAACGGGTGATATAGTTCAATAAAGCTCTTCCAAAATCGGGCGTGATTATTGAATAACTTGCCATAAGGCGGACTTAGCTTTGGGCTTATTCAAAAAAACAATAAATTGGGTGGTTAAAAATGGAGAATGCAAAACCAGTAAAAAATCAAATGAACGGCGTATTTGTGCATGTTTCAAACTTGAAAAATTCAGTTAAATGGTATATGGATTTATTGGGATTACAAGTTGATTTAGATAAAGTAACTTCGCCAGTTTTTAACGTGCCATTAGTTGGGACAACATCCCTAACATTAGACGATCACACCTTTGATCCGGACTTCAAACATCATGTAAGTCCAAGCCCGATTTTCAATCTGTACGCTGCAGATATTGATGATGCTCATAACCATGTAAAAGAAAAAGGCATTGAAATTGTGAGAGAAATCGAGAGAGTAGGCGATACGGCCTGGTTTAATATAAAAGATCCAGATGGAAATGTAGTTATGATTTGTAACTGTTGAATGAATAGATGGATTCTCATACAATCGGGCGCGCTAATCGAATAAAAGTATCCCCCAATCGGGCCGTGATCGTAGAAGGAAGCAGTCTGATATCCTTAGGGAAGTAAAAGCTAAGTGAAAAGAAGGTAATCAAAATCATGGACCAGATAAAAAATCCCCGTATAAAATTAGCGAGTCAATTGAATTACCGAGAGTATGAAGAGATTAAAAGCCTTAGGGAGTACTGTGTTAAAAACGATAATATAACACTTAAGCTAGAGCTTGATTATAAACTAAGTAAGCCATTAGATAAGAGTGAAAAGCTAAATAAGATCAATGAATTTTTGTTTTATGATGAAGGCACGCTTATTGGATATATAGGCATATGTCAATTTGGCGGCGAAACGTTAGAAGTCAATGGTATGGTTCATCCTGAATATAGGAGGAAGGGGGTCTTCAGCAGGTTATTCTCATTAGTGAAAGAAGAGTGGCACAAAAGGAATTCACGGGATATGTATTTACTGAGTGATCATAAATCCCTTCCTGGTCTTGAATTTATTAAGCGTACGGGTGCTTACTATGATAACTCGGAATATGAAATGTTTTTAAAAGGTGATCCAAGAAACGATTCAGATTTACACGAATTGAAACTTAGGAAAACAATCAATAGTGATGTAAATGAAATTGCAAGACAAGATGCTATCTATTTTGATGGAGACCCCGAGAAAGTAGATTTAATTCTCCCGGAGGAAGAAGCAAATCGCGGGGTAGATATTTATATTGCTGAATTTGAAAACACTGTTATTGGAAAGGTCCATTTGGAAGTAAGTGATGGTATAGGTGGTATTTATGGGTTGGGAGTCCTTCCGGAATATCGAAACAGGGGTTATGGCAGGGAGATATTAATAAAATCAGTAGAGTTGCTAAAGGCAAAGCAAATCAATGAAATCATGCTGCAAGTTGCCGTGAAAAACAAGAATGCCTTGAGCCTTTATAAATCCTGTGGTTTTGAAGTGGCTTCTACGATGGACTATTACAAGCTAAGCAAAGACGTAAAATAGGATACCGCTCAGGGTGTAGTTAGTATTGAAAGATATTTCAGCAGTCGGGTGCAATTCTGGATTGTAATCTGTGCCTATTCAGTAATAGGTTCGGTTGATAGATTTTGAAAAGCTATACGTCTATTCAAATTTAAATGTTATGCTAGTTGTATAGTCCGAATGGTTTCAACAAATGAGCCGTTTACTTGAGGAAAGGAGTTTTGATTTGAAAAAAATTGATGCTTTAAAAGCTGGGGTTGCTGTAATTATTTTGAACGAAGAGAACCAAGTTCTATTGCAAAAAAGAGCTGATGTGGGCTTGTGGGGAATCCCTTCAGGACATGTGGAAATTGGTGAAACAGTGTCTGAAGCAGCCATGAGAGAAGTGAAAGAAGAGACGAATTTAGATGTAAGAATTGAAAAGCTGATTGGTATTTATTCCGATCCTGATTCACAAGTTTTCAATTATCCAAATGGCAAGGCAGTTCATTTTATAACGACTTGTTTTCTTGCTGAAATTACAGGCGGGGAACTTAAATGCAATTCAGATGAATCGCTTGAAATTAAATTTTTTAGCCAGGACAACTTACCAGATGATTTGTTAACAATGCACCCTCAATGGTTAGAGGATGCTATTTCAAAAAAGGAAGCGGCATTTATTCGCTGATCAATAATTATGAGAAATTCCCGGAGAGTGATTTAATGGAACCTAAATGGCTTGAATGGGCAAAACAATTACAATCTATTGCACAAGCGGGGTTAACCTATTCAAAAGATAAATATGACATTGAAAGATTTGAAATGATAAGGAATATTAGCGTTGAAATGCTATCGCAACAAACAGAAGTGGACAAAGCTGTTATAAGAGAATTATTTGCAAATGAAACAGGTTATGCTACTCCCAAGGTTGATGTTAGAGCAGTTGTTTTTAAAGATAATAAAATTTTAATGGTTAAAGAAGATGTTGACAATGTTTGGGCTTTACCGGGGGGATGGGGTGATATTGGTCTGTCTCCGAGTGAGGTCGCGGTAAAAGAGGTACAAGAAGAATCGGGGTTTGAAGTGAAGGCGACTAAATTGATTGGTGTAATGGATAAAAAATTTCATTCTCACCCACCTTCTGCCTATCACGTTTACAAATTTTTCATTCAATGTGAAATCGTTGGCGGGAAACCAGAAACGGGTATAGAAACGAGTGCAGTTGATTTCTTCGCTGAAAATGAATTACCTCCCTTATCAGTAGCAAGAAATACAGAATCGCAAATACAATTGGCTTTTAAACATTTACATAATTCTCAGCAACCTGTATACCTTGATTAAATTTATAAAATTAAGGTTAACTTATTGTGCTGCAATCGGGCGCGATTTCTTAATAAAGATCTGCGCCCATTTCGAGTAGGGGAGATGAGCAGCTACACTTCAAAATTAATCATTCTATTTAAATGTCAGTTTTTCAGTTGTATGTTTTAACACTTCTTCCATATCTACGTCATAACCAATGCCTAAGCCTTCCGGAACTTTAAGTATTCCATTTTCAACAACAACTTCAGGCTTTATAATGTCTTTATGCCAGTACCTTGAGGAAGCGGCCGTGTCTCCTGGTAATATGAAATTATCTAATGATGTAATCGCAATATTATGTGCTCTTCCAATGCCAGACTCAAGCATTCCTCCGCACCATAAAGGGATATTATTTTCTTTGCATAAATCATGAATTTTCTTTGCTTGCGTTAAGCCCCCGACTCTTCCGATTTTCATATTAATGATTTTGCCGCTTTTCAGTTCGATTGCTTGTCTTGCATCGTCATAAGAGTGAATGCTTTCGTCAAGACAGATGGGGGTATCGATTTCTTTTTGTAATTTAGCATGGTCGATTAAATCTCCGGCTGTTAATGGCTGTTCAATCATCATCAAATTGTATTGATCGAGTTTTTTAAGTGTCTCCATGTCATTTAATGTGTAGGCGGAATTTGCATCTACCATTAAAGGGATGTCCGGAAACTTTTGCCTGATGCTATCTACAATTTGAATGTCTTTGCCAGGAGCTATTTTCACTTTGATTCTTCGGTAATTTTCATCGATCTTTTCTTGAATCTTCGTGAGTAAGTCATTTATATTCTTTTCAATCCCTAGACTTATCCCAACTTCAAATGAAGATTTTTTTCCTCCCAATGCATGCGCGAGTGAAAGATTATTTTCTTTCGCGTATAAGTCCCATATCGCACCTTCTATTGATGATTTGGCTAGATGATTGCGTTTAAATGGTTTGAAGTGCTTTTCTAAGTCGTCTGGATGTTCAATTTCATTATGAAGAACAATCGGGATAAGAAACCTTTCCAACATGAGTATGCTTGCATCTGTGAATTCTTCTATGTATAAAGGTTCTCCCGTTGTGACGCATTCGCCCCAGCCGGTAACCCCATGTTTGTTTTTCACTTCAACTAATGCAAATTCTCTCAGTTGCTGCGTTCCAAAGCTTGTCGTAAATGGGTGTCGCATGTTCATTTTCAATTTGTACACATTTACATCAGTAATCTTCATAAATATATCTCCTTTTTTATTGGTGTGAATAATCCAGATACCTTATATTTATTCACTTATTCTCGGTTTTGTACCTTTGTAAAGTTTCTGGCTAAATGATTTTTATTCACAAGTAGATTTGTTTTATTAACCGTATCGGCATGGGTGAATATGATGATATAAAAGATTGGGCGGGAGTGGTGAAGCTTGTATGTAAATAATAGTTATCGCTACAGACAACCGGAAATCGTAAGCGGTGCATATGGTGATGTGAATGGTGACGGGACGGTGGATTACGTATATTTAACAGCGGTAAAGTCGGCGGATCCATCCAGTCCCTATGTAGAGCGGATCACATTAAATATTCAAGACGGATTAAGCAGAAGAGTCCATACCATTCCGCTAGACGAAAGTGGTAATTCAGGTTATCAGCCAACTGTGTTCCTAGGAGACTTTACCAAGGACGGCATCAAGGACATTCTAATTTCCATTGAATCAGGCGGATCAGGCGCATTTACGTTTGATTATATTTATTCATTCGTTAATAATCAGGCTCGGAAATTATTCGACTTTGATCAATACAATAAGCTGAATCAGTACACAGTCACATATTTGGATCAATATAAAATAAAAGTACAAAGTTTGGCAACGGGCCAAACGTTTCTAATTGATATTAGTGGCAGAGGCGCCGATTATCTATCGCAAATCTATAATGAAGATGGAACGTTAAAAAAACAAATTTCAGGCATGGCTGATGGGGTTAGCGGATTCTATCCAGTCGATATGGACCGTGATGGTGTTTATGAAATACAGGCCTATCAAAAAATTAGCGGGCTTTACCATGCAGATTCGTTTGGGTATGTGATCAATACATTGCAATGGGATGGACAAAAGTTTGCAATATGGCAGCAATGGTTAGCGGTTTTCGGAACGGAGTAAAAAACAATCGCTCATCGATTTGCATACGATACCTTTAGAATGTGTGCAAAGGAAGTGAACGACATGTCGAATGACGGGCTTCAAACGCTGCGAACAAAAACGCCAGAAGAAGGGTATGAATTAGCAGTTAAGCTCGCACAAAAGGGGATAGCAGTTACACAACCTTCTGAAGAGATCAGGAAAATGTTGCGTCCAGTTTATTCTATAAATGCGGATAGTTTAATAGCAACATCACAAGTTGTCGCCATACACTTTCAAACTGTTGCTTTTGCCAATAACTATTGGAATAAGTAAATACTAAGTGACTTAAAAGAATTGGATGGGTTTATCCAACGAGCATTTGGTGATTTGCTCAATTTTGGGTGACTGCGTATAAAACAGTTCAGTTAATTAAATACAACTTAGAGAAAATAAACAGCCATTGGAATCTTATTATCCCAATGGCTGTTTATTATTTTGTTTGCCAAACCAGTGGCTTAAATTCGACCTAGCTTATTTCAGGTAACGAAGTTCGCGAAGTACATATATCTATAAAACAAGAAAGGATATTCTGTTGTTTTGTCGAATAAATTGTTACGATCAAAAGCAAGTTAGATAATGTAAACGGAGACAAATAGATGAGTATGAATCTTGAAGAATCGCGCCGAATGGCAATTAAAATGCCGGAGCTTCGGAAAAAGGAATTGAGAACTAAATTAACAATTGCAGAACAGCAGGAACTAGATCAGATGTTGGCGATTAAAGCGGAAAGATACCCAGAAAATACTGAAGTGCAGTACGCCGAAAACGTCAGATTGACAGCTATCAAAAACATTACATACAGAGACGTTACACGTAAAGAGTCACTCTTCCAGAAGCTGCTCAAGCAAGAAAATGCGAAAGAATACAGGATTCAGATCATGAACGAGGAAGAGGATCTCGCTGAATACACTTTTCATTTCACATTTGCGCTTGAAATCCGGCAGTTGATGGAGGACGTTGGACTCGGATTGGAATGGCCGAAAATGCTGCCCGTGGATGATCAAATGTGCTATACGGATCCGCTGGATGAGGAAGATAAGGAATGGTTTGAAGCTTTCCCGGACCCATCTTGGTGCTTCTCCAAACTGCAAGAGGCCCGTAATCTTGAGGAGAATGCGGCTATCTATGGAGAGGAGATGATCCGTGTAATTAACTGGCTAAAGATGCATTGGAAAAAAGGCTACCGAATCTACGCAGATATCGATCCAGTAGAGTATGATGAGTGGGTTTGAAGTGAAGGAAATAGAGAGAATCCCAATGTTATAGTGTTCTCAGCGCAATGCTTTCTACGCCAATTTTTAATTGATTTATGAGACTATCGGGGAGCATTCGTTTAGGACTTTCTATGTTTCGATACGAACTGTATTAAATAAAACGGGACAATTTAAATATTTATTTTAAGGGTATTGTAAACAAAGTTTGCGAAGGATTGTTCTTAAACTAACCGACAGTTTACTTTAATAAGGATTGTTGTAACTGAACTGGATATACTAAACCCAAATATAATTCTGGGTGATGAAAATGAACAAAAGTGGTCAGCTTCTATTGATTTTATTAAGTATATTAATTTGTGGGTTGTATTATGGAACAGTAAATGCAAAACCGAACGATACTCCTCCTTCTTTTGAGAAGGAATTCACTGAAGTCGGACAACTCAATCCTTTAGAAAGCCAGTTAATGTCTTTTATGACTGGGTTGCACGTAGGCGAACCGAAACAAGCCGTTGAATTGTGGATATTAGGCGTAAATAATCGAAGTGGTGCTGTTCAATATGCGATGTTGTCCCCTTCGCTTCAAAAACAATCGAGGAGAAAATTTGAGCAAACTCACTGGGTGACAGGTCAGTCAAGCCCTTGGGTTAGTAATTTTCGTTTTACCAAAGTAGAAAAGCTTAGCGAATCCAGAATGCGGTATACCGTTAAATACGATTTAGAGACATCATATGCAGATTTTGGAAGTGGGCAGAAGATTATTATCGTGGAAAAGAATCTAGAACCATTTAGAGAGTATTGGTTTATTACATCAATAACAACGAAGTATAATCAATGGGAAGCATTTACACCAGCCGAGACAGTTTTAAAATAGAGTATTGCATTTATTGATTAACAATCAAATAAAGGGCAAAGTTTGTGAATAAGTGTGCTTGAACTAGCAGGTGCGATTCTGAAATAAGGATTAAGGATTAAATTCTGTTCAGTAATCGGGCCATTTAATTGAATAAGACTACGCAAAAAATCGATTTCCTATATTGAGGAAATCGATTTTTTTAGATTGACGTTTGCATTGTTGTAGAATTTTTTTGTTAATTGTTGTTGACTATTCAGTTGAACTGTAATATATTACTGTTAAGTCGAACTATATAGTTGAACTGAATGGAGAGAAGAGAGAATATGAAACATCCATTATTACCATTGTCTGAAACGATGCATTATATTTTATTGGCTCTGCGTGAGCCGCTTCATGGCTATGCCGTGATGCAGAAAATCGAGGAAATGAGTAAGGGTACCGTCATTTTAGCAGCTGGTACATTATACGGTGCGATTGAAAACTTGAATAAGCATGGTTGGATTGAACCTGTCGAAGAGTCAGGTCGAAGAAAAGTTTATATCATAACTGCGGAAGGAAGGAACATTTTGAAAATAGAACAAAACAGGTTATTGCATATTTTATCCCTTTACGAAGGAAGTGAATCGAATGAAGAAATTTAAGATGTTTTTTGATATTGAAAAAGAGGAGCAATGGCTGAACGAGCAATTACAAAAAGGCTATCGTTGTACAAATATTAGCGGATCAGGAATATACACTTTCGAAAAAACTGACAAGAGATATGTGATGCGACTGGATTATCATGATTATTTACCAAAGAAAAAGTTTGTGGGATATAAAGAGATATATGAAGATTTTGGTTGGAACTATATAAAGGGGCCCTGGCTGGTTGGAATACGGTATTGGCAAAAAGAAGATGATGATCAAAATGAAATCTTCTCGGATCGCCAATCGAAGAGTAATTATTATAAAAGATTAATGAGTTATTCATCTGGTTTCGTTGTGGTGTCATTGCTTTTTTCTTATATGCTTTACAAGGATTCAGGTTTATATTTAACTCAGGGTCTTTGGGATATGAAAGGTACATTATTTTGGACAGCATTTTTATTTGAAACGCCATTTGCCCTTTTGAGGTCGCTTCCCGCACTTATGGTTGTTTTCTTTGGTAGCAGTTTTTATAAAGCATATAGAAAGTATTCAATGTTAAAAGAAAAATAATAAACGGGGGATTCCAAGATGCGCTTTTCTAAAAAGAAACCTTTCTTATTGGCTGTTATTAGCCTCATGATTGTTCTATCAGGCTGCAGTAATGATAAGTTGCTTGATGAAGCAGAAAAGTATATTACGTCTGTTGAAGAAATTAATATTCCGGATGATGCAAAGATAATTGGCTTGGGGGAGGCGACACATGGGAATATAGAACTTCAGAAGTTGAAAAGAGATGTATTTGAAGCACTAATTGAAAATGAACATGTCCGTGTGTTTGTAATAGAAGGGGATTTTGGAGGCGGACAGGAAATTAATCGGTTCATTTTAGATGGAAAAGGTACTGCAGAAAAAGCCGTGACAGCACTTGATTATAGCATTTATAAAACGGAGCAAATGATCGATCTTGTTCAATGGATGCATGATTATAACGCTACGGTCAGTGACGATGAGAAAATATATTTTTACGGAAATGATATGCAGCGATATGATTACAATAAAAAAGGTCTGCTTGACTATTATGAAGTTGTTAATAAGGATGCGGGACAAAAATATGCAGTTCAACTGGAACAGGCCTCAAATAATACAATGAGATCGTTAACAACGAAGCAACTGAAAAAAATTCATGAGGTGCTCGGTAATATCATTTTTGATCTACAATCAAACGAAGTAGCTTATACGGAACATTCATCATCAGATACGTTTGCCTTTGCTTTAGAATACGCGCAACTTATGAAACAACGAACAGAGTTATTTTTAAATGAGGGGGACTACCAACAACTTCGCGATCAGTATTTAGCTGACAATTTGCAATGGATTGTTGAATTTGAAGCTGCTCGTGGTCATGATAAGATATTCTTCTCCGGACATAATGGGCATATTGAAAAAACGTCTGCTTCATTAGCTGGTTATAAATCGATGGGAAGTTATTTAGATGAGTTATATGGATCCAAGTATTTTGCAATTGGCACCGACTTGATGAATAGTAAATTTCAAGCTTTAAACCGAGGATCTGATAAAAGAAAGAGTTATAAGATAAAGAATCATAATGGTTTAGTTAGTGCATTTAGTGAAGTAGAGCCAAATATCTTTTACGTTGATTTTGAAAAAGCCCTTGAGTCAAAGGAATTGTTGGACATTATAAAAAGTGAACAAAAAATGGTAAACGTAGGTGACGACTTTCGTTCCTGGCAAAAGTTGTTAAAAATGTTTTACACAATTGAAATGATACCCAATCAGGCCTATGACGGCATAATTATTTTAAAAGAAGCAACACCGACAGATGTAATTGATTAGTATTTTATTGCCTTTTTTAAAAACATATATTTATATGGGGTGAATCATGACTAAGATATTTTCAAGAGAAAGGCTTATATTCACACTTCATATATTAATCGCCGCGATAGGGCTTATTAGTGTGCCGTTGCATATACTTTTTTCTCCTGAACCAAGTGTTTCTATTACGAAATTCACAATCCATTCTAATATCATTGTCACCATAATATTTACTGTAAGCACGTTTGTTATTTTGTTAAAGAAAAAAGAAAGTCATATGTTGGACTTGTGTAAAAATGCAGCGCTTATATATATGATGGTAGTTTTATCAACTTACCACCTTATCCTTTCTAGTGGTGGAGAATACAGCGGGATTAGGATCATTACAAATTTCACATTGCACTATTTAATTCCAATGTTCGTTTTACTAAACTGGATCATTTTTGAAGAGAAAAAGTGGTATAGTTACAAATCAATCGTCTTTTGGTTGCCTTTCCCAATACTCTACGGCGCTATATCATTAATAAGAGGAATGTACGATGGATTCTATCCTTATTTTTTCCTAAATCCGAATGGTCAAATCCCCGATGGAGTTGGCAACTATGCAAATGTAGCGTTAGTCGTAGTAGGTTTCACTTTTGTTTATTGCATGCTTGGTTTTCTGCTAATTTTAATGAATAGAGTTATTCTTAAATTTAAAAATGGAAAGTACCTGCAAAATACTAAAAATGTAATGTGAAAGGAATTAAATAAATAGAAGCCAAATGGGCACGATTACTGGATAAATCGCTATGTTTGAGTGAGCGCCATTGCAAAAGAGCTCCTTGATTTTTCGACCAAGGGGCTTTAATAATTGTTTGAGTGATTCTAGATTTTATGAAAGTTAGCCTTGCATTTCGATGTTGATAAATCGCTTATTAGAGAACTCATTCCTATTATACTCGATCCACTTGGCCATCTCTCTTTCGACAGCTCTATTTTGCCATTCATACCAGACCCCTAAACATTCACTACAATGGCTTTCTACTCCGATATTATTATTTAAATCTCTATGATTAAATAGCGTAGTTTTGCGACAAATATAGCAAAATACTTTTTTGTCTTCATAATATCTTCCTGCCAAGAATATCAGCTCCTCCACTTTTAAACTCATTATTTCCAAGTTCAAGTGATTTGATTCAGGAAACTGACAATCGCTTCCACTTTTTGGGGGACGGATTCGTGATTCTAATTTCAATTATTAATGTTAGTGTTATAATGTGAATCTCTAGCAGTAAAAAGTAATTTTACGACAGATATAGCAAAATACTTTTTATCTAAATAATATCTACCTGCCAAGAAATTACGCTATTGTACGATGGCCTTGTATATTGTAAATAACTGCTATAATTTAACTATTATTTTTTATTTTGATCGCTGACTTTTTAAGTGAAAACACTTTAATAAATTTAAACTAGTCAGAAATAATCTCTTCCTAATATCCTCCAAAATGTAAGGTCCCTCTTGGAATTTATCTCCATATACACACTCAATTAAATTAAAAAACCTATAAAAAGACACTTTCCTCTATTTTGAGAAAAGTGTCTTTTGCTATTTTATGAAGTTGTATTTTTGCGTTGACTTCATTTTTGAAATTCATGATTAAAGACTTTTTGAGGTCTATCAGATTGTCGCTTCTTCAAAGCAATTTATAGCATGTTTCAGTGAAAGCAGTTGTTCTTCATTTAACGGAATCATTGGTAAGCGCGTACCGCCAACTGGGATACCTTTTAAATTTAGTGCTGCTTTTACAGGTGATGGGCTTGGAGCGGCAAAAAGTGCGTTCATTGCAGGCACGAGTTTTCTATGATCCCTAGCTGCTTGTTCAACATAGCCTCTATTAAAATGCTGAATCATCGTTTGCATTTCATTTCCTAATATATGAGATGCCACCGATATAACGCCGGCTCCGCCGATGGATAGTACTGGGATTGTTAAGCTGTCATCACCGCTGTACAAGGAAAATGCTGCTGGTGTCCGCTCAATTATTTCAGACATCGCATCTAAATCGCCGCTCGCTTCTTTGATGGCGACGATATTTGAAATTTCCGAGAGACGAACGACTGTATCCACATCGATGCTGGCAACCGATCGCCCAGGTACGTTATAAAGCATGATCGGTAAAGAAGTGGCCGATGCAATTGTTTTAAAGTGTTGGTATAGTCCTTCTTGACATGGCTTGTTATAGTAAGGCGCCACAAGCATCACCGCATCGACACCAGTCTCTTCCGCTAATCTTGTCAATTGCACGGATGCCCTTGTGTCATTCGATCCAGTTCCGGCAATAACCGGTACTCTGCCATTCACTACTTCTACTGTGAAGTTGAATAATTTTACTTTTTCCTCAGTCGTCAAAGTCGGAGATTCTCCAGTCGTACCTGACACGACTAAACTTTCCGTTCCATTCTCGATTAAATGTTCAATTAAGTTTCTTGTTGCTTCAAAATCGATTTCTCCTTGCATGTCAAAAGGCGTCACCATAGCTGTTGCAATTTGTCCGAAATTCATAAGTTCTCCACATCCTATCAATTATTTTGTTAATCAAACAGAGGGAGAGGGGCATTTTGCAAATGAATGCAAAAAAGCAACAACGAGGGCTCGTTGTTGCTCTGAAATAATCATTTATTTCATTGCATAAGATAGCCCTCCATATAGTTTCCTATATGACAATCCTGGACTTATTCAACCCAGAACCAGCTTCGAGAATATGAGATTCTCTCCACTTCGGCAAATTCCCCTTTCCGCAACCTTCACAGGATCTCATTATCCTCAAGTTGTGTACTGATGGTTTTTGCGCCTCTATCCTTATTTCAAGTTTGAAATAAGATAATGATCAATTACTAAGACTGTACATGTAATCTTGTAAAATTGCAAGTGAAATAGAGTGCTGTGCCATAAACAATACAATATAAATGCATCAGTGAAAAATGAAAGCGAAGTAAAAAAGCGCGTGGTTGTACGATCTTTAATAGGTTTTGCAAGGCTTGCAAAAAACTTTTTACTACTAATGTTATACTAGTTATATATACTTTATTGATTTTTCAATAAGATCCATTTTCCACAAATTGGCCTGTTTAGTGGACGAGTAGGAACTTATGAGTGTCGATATAAAAAACTAAAAACAATACAAGGAGGATTAATCATGATTAATGATACAGATTTAAAGCATCTACGACGTTGCATCGAACTAGCGAAGGTTGCTCTAGAGAAAGGTGACGAGCCATTTGGTTCAGTACTGGTGTCAGCCAACGGGGACGTGCTTGCGGAAGACCATAACCACGTTGGAGGTGGTGATCACACCCGACACCCGGAATTTGCTTTAGCGCGCTGGGCAGCCGAGAATATGACGTTGGAAGAAAGAGAGAAGGCGACAGTATATACTTCGGGTGAACATTGCCCTATGTGCGCTGCAGCCCACGGGTGGGTAGGTTTGGGTCGAATTGTTTATGTCAGCTCGTCCAAGCAACTGGTGCAATGGTTGAGCGAAATGGGGGTTAATGTATCGCAATCGCGCGTTCGTAATCTTCCAATTCAAGATGTTATTCGTGATACTACAGTAGACGGGCCTGTTCCTGAACTCGCAGAGCAAATGCGCGAACTCCACCGTCAGTTTTACGCGGGGAAACGTTAAGGGGGAGTACAATATGGAAGTAGTATATTTTGCAGGTGGATGTTTATGGGGAGTACAGGCTTTTATAAAAACTTTACCTGGAGTTATGTTTACGGAGGCGGGAAGAGCTAATGGAACCAGTCATATACTTGAGGGTGATTATGATGGGTACGCCGAATGTGTAAAAACAGGTTTTAATCCGACGGCTGTAACAATCAGGGAATTAATGGGATATTTCTTTGAAATCATTGATCCATACAGTTTGAATAAACAAGGGCAGGATGTTGGCAAGAAATATAGAACAGGCGTATATAGTGAAAATCCGGAACACTTAAAAGAGGCGAAGGCATTTCTTAGTGAGAGAACTGATTATGACCGTATAGTTGTTGAAGTATTACCTCTTACAAACTATGTGAGAAGTGCAGAAGAACATCAAGATAGGTTATCTAGATATCCAAATGATTATTGCCATATTCCAGAAGAATTATTGAGTAGATATAAGTAAGGAAGAATATTGTATTATAGGATGGTTTATGGACTCTGTAGTTTCAGAAGTGCCTTGCTAAAATAATAAGGGGAACAGAATCGTTTATTTTCATTTCAATAATCGGGCGCTATTCTTAAATTAGGATTAGCGCCTATTCAGTAATAGGGCAATTTAAATGGATAGCACATCAAGTCCAATGAGGGGTTGAAAATTCAAACATAATAAGGGAGGGGCCTCGATGAAACGCAATGTATTGTTTATCGTAAATTGTTGGGATAATGTGTAATTAAAATTTGACAGGGAGAGAACTTAAATGGAGATTTATCAAGCTACGATTGAAGACTTAGAAGGAGTATCAAATTTATTTAATGGATACCGTATGTTTTATGAACAAACATCTGATTTAGAGGGTGCAATAGGTTATATAAAAGAGCGTTTAGAAAATGAAGACTCAGTAATATTTGTTGCTAAGAACAATCAAAAGTATATAGGATTCACACAACTTTATCCCACCTTTTCATCAATCTCAATGAAAAACGCTTGGATATTAAATGATTTGTTTATCGATCCAGAAGCTAGAAAACAAGGAATAGGAGAAATGTTCTTACATAAGGTGAAAGATTTTGCCATTAAGACAGGTGCCAAAAGCATAAGTCTAAGCACAGCACCAGACAATTTTTCTGCACAAAGACTGTATGAGAAAAACGGATATGAACGGGATTCACAGTTTTATCAATATGAATTAGATTTGAATAAATAATCATCTGACCTGCTATTCAACAAAAGAGTGCGATAATTGAATAGATCCCCTTAAAGGTGACGGGGTGACTTAAAGGTAACTATGTAAAACAAACGGGCCGAATTGTTATATATCTAGGAGGGATTAAAATACCTGTCTGTGAATACTGCAGAACAAGTGGAGTTGGAAACAAACTATTAAAAAACCACCGACATTGAACTATGGAAAGTAATTTTATTAGAAATTCAACTCGGGAATGACCAGGAACTTTATTGGTGGGAGAATTGTATATGGGGTTACATGTAAGGGAGGGGAGTACTGTGGTCGAAAGTAAAATTGATTACTATGAAAAGGAATCAGGGCATTTTAATCCTCAAAAACACTTTTCTGCACGTATTCAGGAAATGGAAAATAAATCAAAATATGGAGCGAAGGTGGCTTCTAAGTGGAATGAAATTGCCAACCTGTCTCTGAGGAATGAGGTTTATCCGGTAGTTCATCCAATTGGGCAAGAGACATTCTCCTTATATGCGGAGTTTCCTACAGGGGTATTTGAATACGCTCTAGATGTAGATGGTGCTACTTCACTTATAAAAGAAGGAGGTATTACGCCAGTAATCTTTGATCCATCCAAAATAATAGCTTCAGTTGATGAAGGTAATATAAATAAAGATACAAGTAACATAAAAATTAACCATAAGAATCCTGTAATGGTACTTCAAAGCCAGTATTTAACGGGTGGTATGAATCATTGTATAAATGGGAATCATCGAATATTTGAAGCTAATCGAAATAACGAGAAGCAAATTGAAGTGTACCAATTTAAAGACCTGGAATTCGTACCATTTTTCTATGATGTTTTGGGCAAGGCCATGTACTATTTTGAAATGGACTATAGTAATGTAATCAGCAATGAAAGGAATTTTCTGAAAGATGAATATGATGCATTTGCATTTATTTTTTAATGGGTGAATGTAACGTAATGTGGAAAAGAGGGGATCCAATGGAACTTGTAAGCTTTTATCATCAAAAAAATTTTAAATGCGATGCAGAGAGAACTTTCACTTCTCAAAGAGCCCTAATTCAGGAACTAATTCCGAACGCCGATGTACAACACGTTGGTAGTACCGCTATACCAAACAGTCTTACTAAGGGAGATTTAGATATACAAGTTCGTGTTTCAGAGATTCAATTTTATCAAGCTGTCGAGGCTCTCTCTGCAATATATGAATTGAATGAAGGGAGTATAAAAACGGATGAGTTTAGGGCATTTAAAGATGATACAATTATTCCGCCCTTAGGCATACAACTGACCGTTAAAGACACAGAATTTGATTTCTTCTGGAAGTTTCGAGATGTTTTACTAAAAAATGATCAATATCGAATAGAGTATGATGAATTGAAATTGCAGTTTGAGGGAAAAGACATGGAAGCTTATAGGGGAGCGAAAAATGATTTCTTTAGCAAGATAATACAGACTCCTGAATTCAAGCAATTAAAAAGCGATGCAGATAGATAAATACTAAAAGTTATTTAGCTTATATATACAATTTGTTCAGTTCTGAACATATTATGAATATCCGTAACAAAGGGAGAAATAGAAATGATGCAATTGCGAAAAGGATATGCCCTAATTGTTCTAGTCAGCTAGTGAATCGAACTGGCCCATATGGTAATTTTCTTGGTTGCAGTAATTATCCAAAATGCAGGTTTAACAGCAAGTTGTGAATTAGAGTGAGGGTAGCGTGGTTTTTTACCTATTAAATATTTAATAGGCGACCAAAAATCATTCCTAATGGTATGTAAAAATAGAAAGTCCGATAGTTTGTAAAAAAACTATCGGACATATTGTGCTTTTAATCTATAAGATCACTTTGTCGCAAAGATTCTTCCATATCTTTCTTCGAGCTATCGATGAATTCGATATAATCCTCAGTGCTCTTATAGTTGACTTCCGTTCCCAAAGATTCCAAACGCTCTGTAAAAGATTCGCTACTTGTCACTTTTTCAAATGCGTCATTCAGTATTTGGATAATTTCTTCAGCCGTTCCTTTAGGCGCAAGAAAACCGCGGTTTGCTGCTGAAACCATATCAATTCCTTGTTCTTTCATTGTTGGAATATCCGGGAAGTCACTGCTTCTTTCTTCGCCAGTATATCCAAGGAACTTCAATCTATTGTCCTTCGTGTAATCTCTACCAGCAACAATTGAAACACTTCCAAGCGCAACATCATTAGCGACAACAGCTTTCATTCTTTGAGCAGTTCCGTCATAGCCGACAATATTGAATTTTATATCTGCAGCAGTTTGAATTAATGCCGGTTCTAATTCAGAAATGGATCCGATCGATGCAGCATAAGTAATTTCACCCGGTCTTTTGGAAGCGTCTGCTACTAAGTCCTCCATCAAATCCCACGGGTTATCAGGGCTAGTTGCGATCATATTGTAAGTGGATGTAATAAGCGATATCGGTTCGAAGTCTGAAAATCCGAATTGCGCTTGTCCAGTTAACTCGGACATTGCCATAGAGTCATGAACAGCTAGAATTGTGTAGCCATCTGGTTTCGCATTCATCGCCTCTTGAGATCCGATGATACCGCTACCTCCTGCGATGTTTTTAATAATGACTGTTTGATCTAGAACTTTTTCTAGCTCTTCTGCTGCAATTCTATTGACGGCATCCGTATCTCCGCCCGCATCCCATGGAACAATTATTTGAATAGGCTTTTTCGGATAGTCACTGCCTCCATCTCCATTTTCAGCAGATTCACTGCTGGTACAAGCGCTTAATGAAAATAAAGCCATGATAATCCCGCAAAACATTAAAAATCTCTTCATTATATTCGACTCCTCATTCTATTACTATTCATTTAATAATCCGCTAGTTTCAAGTAACTTTTTCATTTCCTCTGTGCTGCTTTTGATAAATTCTTTATAGTCTTTTGTGTTTTTGAAGTTAACGTCAGTTCCAAGATCTTCAAGTCGTTTTATAAAATCTTCATTATTTGCGATCTTCTCGAGCGCATAGCTTATCTTTTCAATAAATTCTTCAGGTGTTCCCTTCGGTGCAACAATTCCTCGGTTGGTACCTGATACAATATCGACTCCTTGTTCTTTAAGTGTAGGTATATCTGGCAAGACATTACTTCTTTCTTCTCCGTTATAACCCAATAACTTCATGCGGTTATCCGCTATGTAATCCTTACCCGCAGTAGCCGATACACTTCCCAATGAAACATCATTCGCAACGACAGCTTTCATGCGTTCAGCGGTGCCGTCGTATCCAACAATATTCAATTTAATATCTGCGACTGATTCCAATAACACAGGTTCAAGTTGCGATGTCGAACCGATAGAAGCAGCATAACTAATTTTTTCTGGATTTTGTTTTGCATCTTGCACAAGGTCTTCGATAGAGTCCCAATGGTTCTCCGGGCTTGTCGCGATAAAATCATAGGTGGAAGTGATCATTGCAATGGGTTCGAAATCATCATACCCGAAGTCGGATTGTCCGGTCATTTCGGACATCGCGATAGAATCATGGACTGCGAGCAAGGTGTAGCCGTCGGGCTTAGCTGATAATGCTTGTTGCGATCCCACTATGCCGCTCGCTCCCGAAATATTTTGAATGACGATTTTTTGTCCTAGTTCTTTGCTGAGTTCTTCACCTACCAATCTATTTATCGCATCCGTGTCGCCTCCAGCACTCCAAGGAACAATTAATTGAATGCTCTTTTGAGGGTAAGATTCTGTTGAAGAATCAGAGTCACTGCAGGCTACTAATAGAGATATTGATAAAAAGATTATTGCAACAATAAAAGATATTTTCTTCACAACATGACCTCCTTTAATTTAATACAGTATGTTAAAACTCTTTGTTTTAAAAGTCAATGTTTTTCGATAATTTTTATTTAATATAAAAAAAGCTATAAATTGCTATTTAGCTTCAAAAAGAAAGTTAATCGTTGTTTTCACTACCTTTTAGAATGTCAATATGTTTTAAAACATTCTAAAAGTTTTTTGTTCATTGACAATTATATCGTCGTCAAATATACTGAATAATTAATTCGACTTATGAAAGGGGGGAAGGGTATGAGAGAAGCGAGGAAGGATTTGGTGAATTCTTTAATTATCGTTGCGTTTTGTGGAATCGCTTATTCTGGCATATTAGAAATTCCAGTTCGTGGGGCTGCAAAAACAGAAGCTGATTTTTTTCCGAAAATCATTGTTGGCCTGCTTTTTGTTTTAGCGATTTTTCTATTGGTGAAATCGATTTACGGAATGATCAAACAGGAGAAAAGAGATAACAAGAAAGAAAGAGTCGATTGGCAACGTCTCTTTAAAGAAAATAGCAAAGTGATTTATACTTTTGCAATTTTTTCTGTTTACATTTTTTTGCTTCAAGGAATAGGCTATTTCATTAGTTCTGTTATCTTTTTATTTGCTCTTTACTTAATACTTATGCCAGGGAAAAAACGTTACATAACAGGCATTATTGGTTCGGTGTTAATCACAGTCTTGTTATTTGTAGTTTTCCGATATGGACTGTCTGTGTATCTTCCGGAAGGAAAATGGTTGTAGATTCAGAGGAAAGAGGTGATTCTAGTTGGAGAATTTATTGCTCAGTTTTGAAACGATTTTGAACATGAAAACATTATTAATTTTACTTTGCGGGGTTACTGTAGGGATCATAATCGGCAGTATACCCGGATTTACAATCACGATGGGTGTTGCGCTTACATTGCCCTTCAGTTTTAGCATGGATCCGGTGAATGGTATTGCATTGATGATGGGGGTTCAGGTTGGCGGAAGCTCAGGCGGCTTAATTACAGCTTGTCTTTTGGGAATACCTGGAACACCTTCAGCGATGGCGACAACCTTCGATGGCTATCCTATGGTTAAGAATGGGGAAGCTGGCAGAGCATTGGCGATAGGGTTATGGTCTTCTTTTGTTGGAACAATTCTTTCTGGTATTGTTTTGGTTTTAATGACGCCGCTTTTGGCAGAATGGGCATTAGATTTTGGCCCATGGGAAATGTTCGCCCTTATGTTATTCGGAATAAGTGCTATTGCTAGTCTAAGTGAAGGCTCCCTAGTAAAAGGATTAATCGCCGGTGTGATAGGTATCGCTTTTTCCTTAGTCGGTACGGATCCTTTGCTTGGGACTAGCCGCTTTACATATGGCTTTACTGAATTGCTAGCGGGATTTGACTTTTTACCAGTTTTGATCGGCGTGTTTGCATTTTCTCAACTCATGGCAGATATAAAAAAACCTGCAAATACATTGGATTTGAAAACTGATTCAAATGTT
This sequence comes from Sporosarcina jiandibaonis, assembly GCF_013184495.1. Lineage (GTDB taxonomy): Bacteria > Bacillota > Bacilli > Bacillales_A > Planococcaceae > Sporosarcina > Sporosarcina jiandibaonis. The sequence goes on from NZ_JAAOIY010000005.1 coordinate 270,255, forward strand.
AGTTATCCGATTTTAAAAACGATCAAAGATTTATGGACATCGAAATTGAATGTGATAAGGTCCAGCCTTATAGGCGTTTTTGTTGGTATACTGCCTGCTGCTGGCGGTAGTATCGCGAATATTTTAAGTTATGATATCGCGAAAAAATTTTCTAGAAAGCCTGAAACATTTGGAACAGGTAATAAAGACGGCGTGATTGCAGCAGAATCAGCGAATAACTCTTCAATCGGAGGCGCTTTTGTTCCTATGTTGGCTTTCGGAATTCCAGGTGATGCTGTAACTGCAATGATGCTCGGGGCTTTATTGATCCATGGTATTCAACCAGGACCACTATTAATGCAAAATCAACCTGTACTCGTGTACGGAATCTTTATATCTATCTTTATTGCAGCGATTTTTATGTTAATCGTTCAAAGTTTCGGTATCAAAATGTTTTTGAAAATTAACGATATCCCGCAACACGTATTAATTCCGTTAATTTTAATGCTTTGTGTACTTGGTAGTTTTGCCGTGAATAATAGAGTTTTTGATGTTTGGGTATTATTGCTCTTTGGATTAATCGGATATTGGATGAAGAATAGTAGTTTTCCATTACCGCCATTTATATTAGGAATTATTCTTGGACCAATGGTTGAACAGAATCTTAGACAAGCCATCACAATCAACTCAGATCTTACGGTATTCATGACTCGTCCTATTTCTGCTGTTTTAATTGTGTTAGCAGTTTTGTCTATGGCGTATGGTATTTATAGCAATATAAAAGGTTCGAAAGACGCGGAGAAATTACTAGAATCAAAATAAAAGAGTAAAAGAAGGGGTTGCATGTACAAAGATTTATTCATCGCATTTTCTAGGTCGGGTCTCTTGGGATATGGTGGTGGACTCTCAGCCATTCCGCTTATGCAGAAAGAAGTCGTTGAGCGCTATAAATGGATGGATGACGAAGAGTTTTCGAATATTCTAGCGCTAGCAAATACATTACCTGGGCCGATTAATACAAAAATGTCTGCTTATATAGGTTGGAGACTTAAAGGTTTTTGGGGATTGATAATTAGTTTGTTAGGATCCTTCTTGCCAACAGCCATATTAATGATTTTGTTTTTGACTACTCTAAACGCATTCAAAGATGAAAATTGGGTGCGCGGTATGTCTGTAGGCGTAATCCCGATTGCAGGTGTCATGATAGGAGTAATGGGTTTTGATTTTATAAAAAAATCGGGGATTGATCTTGGGTGGTCATTGACAATAGGATTAGCAGTTGCGAGTGTTTTTTTAATCAGCATTTTCAATATTCATCCCGCAATTATCATAGTTGTCTTAATTTTATCGGCATTTATTCCTTTCAGAAAGAAAAGCGCAGAAGAGAAAGGAGCTAAAGAATGATTTATTGGCAATTATTCATCGCTAATTTTATCCCTAATCTTTTGGGATATGGTGGAGGGCCCGCAACGATTCCTTTGCTTGAACATGAAGTCGTGAATCGGTACGGGTGGTTTACGACAAGAGAGTATAGCGAGATTGTAGCGCTGGGAAACGGTTTGCCAGGTCCGATCGCAACTAAAATGGCGGCTTATATCGGCTATGAACAGGCGGGAATATTAGGTTCTATCGTCGCAATATTTGCGACAGTTGCCCCGTCTGTAATTTTACTTTTGATGCTGTTAGGGATTCTTATGAAATATAAAGAGTCTCCGCAGGTTAAAAGGTTAACTAAAGTTGTACGGCCGACAATCGCGATTTTATTGGGATTAATGACTTATGACTTTTTCTTCGATTCTTATACTGGTATGGGTGCGGTACATACTACGATTTTAATTGTTGCAGGTTATATATTATTGGAAGTTCGAAAAGTCCGTCCAACAATTGTGGTAGCGCTGTCTCTTCTTTATGGCGCAATATTTCTTGGTGGATCATAAAGTTTAATAATTTTTGAAGAAACAGGAAGGTGAAACAATAAAACCATGTAAAGTGAGTGATTAATTTTGGATAGCATTAACCAAAAGATCCTTGATTTATTGATAAAAGATGGGCGTCGTTCCTATGTTGAAATTGCTACGGAGTTGGACTTATCCAGGGTCGCTGTGAGAGACAGGATTAAGAGCATGCAAGATTCCGGTATTATTGAAAAATTTACTGTTGTAGTAAACAGCGAAAGAGTAGGCAAAGGCGTCTCTGCTTTTTTTGAAGTAGACTGCGAACCATCATCGCTTGTAGAAGTTGCGCATTCTTTGGTAGAGATATCCGATGTAGCTAGCTGTTATCAAATGACTGGGCCTTCGACCCTGCATGTTCACGTTTTAGTTAAGGATTTTCCGGATTTGGAAAGGTTTATTAATGAAAAGCTATACGCTTTGAGTGGTATTACAAGAGTAGAAAGCCACGTGATATTAAGAAGATTCAAAAGCAGGACTGGATTAAAACTTTGAGTGATTTATATATGGAAGGGGATTATTACATTGGATTACTTGTATCATCCATTTACATCAAGGAGACATACAGTGTTTGCTAAAAATGGTATTGTTGCAACAAGTCAGCCGCTAGCAGCACAAGTCGGCGTGGAAATCATGCGTAGCGGAGGAAATGCGATTGATGCTGCAATTGCTACAGCAGCGGCGCTAACCGTTGTGGAGCCTACAGGAAATGGAATAGGCGGAGATGCTTTCGCTTTAGTTTGGACAAAAGGCAAACTGCATGGATTGAATGCTTCGGGTCGATCGTCCCAAGCGATATCCGCTGAAAAAATCAAAGGTTTAGGATATGACAAAATGCCGACATATGGCGCGATTCCTGTCACGGTTCCAGGTGTTCCTGCTGCATGGGCAGAGGTATCGCGGAAGTATGGAAAGTTAAGTCTTTCTAAGACGCTTGAACCAGCAATCCGCTTAGCAGAAGAAGGATTTCCTTTGACTCCGATATTAGGGAAACTTTGGCGTGCGGCTTATGAAAAATTTAAAGCTATGTCTGATGAGAATCAGAAAGATGAAGAAACATTTGCTGCTTGGTTTGAAACATTCGCTCCAAAAAATCGCCCGCCAAAAATAGGCGAGATCTGGACTGCTCCTGGTCATGCTGATACACTTCGCAAAATTGGAGAGACGGATGCTAGAGAATTTTATGAAGGTGAACTTGCTGAGAAAATTGTATCCACTGTTCAAAAACATGGTGGATTTCTTGAAAAGGACGACCTATCAAATTATAAGGTGAAATGGGTAGATCCAATATCTACAAACTATCGAGGGTACGACGTTTGGGAAATTCCGCCAAATGGCCAAGGGATGGTTGCCTTGATGGCTATGAATATTCACCAAGCTAGTGGTTGTGCTCCGGTTTATGGAGATGTCGAGACTTTACATCAACAAATAGAAGCCATGAAGCTTGCATTTACTGATGGAAAAAAGTTTATTACGGAAGAATCTCATATGCAAATTTCTGTAGAAGATCTCTTGTCTGATGAATATGCGAAAGAAAGAGCAGGACATATTGGAGATGAAGCAATCCTTCCAGAACCTTATAATCCTCCAAAAGGGGGTACTGTTTATCTTGCAACTGCGGATGATGAAGGCAATATGGTATCGTTTATACAATCCAATTACATGGGATTCGGTTCGGGAGTAGTGGTCCCTGGAACAGGGATTGCTTTACAAAATCGTGGCGCAGATTTTTCATTAATCCCGGAGGATGCAAATTATTTGGAACCTGGAAAATTGAGTTATAATACTATCATTCCAGGATTTGTAACAAAAAACGGGAATGCCGTCGGACCTTTTGGAGTGATGGGCGGATACATGCAACCGCAAGGACATTTTCAAGTCGTTTCAAACACTGTTGACTATGCATTAAATCCTCAAGCAGCCTTGGATCAACCACGCTGGCAATGGGTTGGCGGAAAAACCGTACATGTGGAACCAGATTTCCCAAATCATCTGGCCCAAGCGCTTCAGAGGAAAGGGCATGATATACATATAATGACGGACTCTGGTACTTTTGGGAGAGGTCAAATTATATGGAGAGATTCTGAAACTGGAGTGTTACAGGCTGGCACGGAATCCCGCACCGACGGATCCATCGCAGTATGGTGATTTCGTAAGGTACCTTTGGCGGAATTTTGGGTACCTAGGTCGAGTTCCGATAAATTAAAGGAGTTATATGGAAATAGAGAAAACTGGGTTGACGGGATGAATGCTTCTTTGGAAAGATTGCAAGAAGAGAAATTAATTAACGAGACTGTGGCTGAGTCATATAGGAGGGGCTTTTAGCTTCTGCCCATTGGTAAACGCGTTGGCGTCCAGTGGTAAATTTCGTGGCAACCACTGGTAAAAAAACATCCAAGTGTCGCAATCAAAATTGTTTGTCGCATGACTTAGTATGAAAAAAACTTCGCATAAAAAAGAAGCCGCTTGAAAAGGTCGATTGTTACTGACTTTAGGGCGGCTCTTTTAAGTTTAGATACTCGATATTGAGTATTTATCGTGGAGATCTAACTGTAAAAATAATAACTAGCGAAAATCCTTTTCACTATGTTTTTTAGGGTATTATTCAAAAGCAAATGGATTAGTGTGATTCAAGGAAATGTACCAACCCTGATTACTTCTAAATTGTCGATTAAGCAAACGCTATGTTTCTTTAACAATCAGGCGCTTTTCTTTAATAATAATCGGCGCCCATGTATCCATTCATTTCCCAATTTGGTTTTATAAAGGGGTGTTTGAATTCCCTATTATTCTAAGTTCCATAATAACGGCTTTTGTTTTGGGTATTATATTTGGGTTTATATATAAAGAAAGTAACTCTCTTTGGTCAGTAATTATTGTTCATTCTTTGTATAATTTGTTAGTGTCACTCTTCTACTAACGGGCGCAATTCTTTAATTAGGATTAGCGCCTATTCAGTAAAAGGGCTAGATTGTGGAAGATTCATATGATGATGGTACCATACCATAATAGATATTTTTATAAAATAAACGTTTCAAATGTTTCGGATACGTGGGAATACGAACCAACAGGTAGTGGAGGTGAAGAGTGATTAACTTTCGATTACTTTTGGATTTCTTCAAAGGATGATGTTGAACTCATTCGGGGACATGGAGCTTATCTAAACCTCATTTTCACTTAATTTGTTGTTCAATTATCAGGCGCGAAACTGGAATAATGAACTGGGCTCCTTTCTTGGATTGGCGGGCCATTTTGCTGTAGAGGGGGGAGTACAATATGGAAGTCGTATATTTTGCAGGCGGATGTTTATGGGGAGTACAAGCTTTTATAAAAACTTTGCCTGGTGTTATGTTTACAGAGGCGGGAAGAGCGAATGGAACAAGTCATACACTCGAGGGTGATTACGACGTGTGAAAACAGGATTTGACCCGACGGTTGTAACAATCAGTGAATTAATGGGATATTTCTTTGAAATCATTGATCCATACAGTTTGAAATAAACAAGGACAGGATGTTGGCGAGAAATACAGAACAGGCGTATATAGTGAAAATCCGGAACACTTAAAAGAGGCTAAGGCATTTCTTAGTGAGAGAACTGATTATGACCGGATAGTTGTTGAAGTATTACCTCTTACAAACTATGTGAGAAGTGCAGAAGAACATCAAGATAGGTTATCTAGATATCCAAATGATTATTGTCATATTCCAGAAGAAATATTAAGTAGATATAAATGATTATGTAAAATCAAAAACCTGATTCCTCGCTAAAAAAGGAGGGATCAGGTTTTTTAATCTATTGATTTATCATCAGCGTATTTATCAATGACTGTTGATTTGTGAGACTATTAAGTATATCTTTAGTAGGAAGGTCTAAGTGCTTAATGAAATAATTGCTATTGAAGGGGGAAATGAATCAATTGCGTAATCGTACAAACAAGAAACAAAAAGAGATAGACTCGCTCATTGGTTTTTTAATGTTGGTTTCTGGATTAGTGGGCTGGTATACAGCGGGGACGCTTAAGGGTGTTGGAATAGCGGTAGGTATTTGCTTTGGTATCATACTGTTATTTACTCTTTGGCAATCTTTGCGTTTTAAGAAACGCATGCAACAATCCGGAATGACAGAAATAGATAAAATGACAGGTATAGAATTTGAGGAATATCTAGGTACGCTATTTAAGAATCAGGGTTATCATGTTACATATACACCGACAACAGGCGATTACGGTGCGGATTTAATTTTGAAGAAAGATAAAGAGGTTATTGTGGTCCAGGCGAAACGGTATAATCAGACGGTTGGCGTCAAAGCCGTTCAAGAAGTTATTCCCGCGATTATGATGTATAAGGCGACCTCGGCATGGGTTATCACAAATAGTACATATACAAAGCAAGCGCTCACATTGGCAAAAAGTAATCATGTGCGAATGATTGGCCGAGATGAACTCATAAAGATGAGCCTTACATTTAGAAGAGAGCCTAAGGAAGAGCGGGATGCCGATGTGAAACCGGCGGATTTAATAGCGGCAACAATTCAAGAAGATTCAGTCCAGATATCTAATGATGAGTTAATACAGAGGTTGAAAAGTTATCGCTCTAAGACAGCTAAAGATGCTGGGTTAAAGGCTTATCATGTATTTACAAATAAAACACTTGATGAACTAGTAGCCAAAAGACCTCTTACGATCAATGATTTACAGGGAATTGATGGTTTAGGACAAAAAAGGATTAATGCATACGGGGCAGAATTGGTGATGGTGATTAATAGGAAAGAATAAGTGGGTCGTTTCTGAGATTAATAGAAATGTGATAAGCAGAAAGCGGGGGCGTATTATGTTCTTCGAAAGATTTACAAAGGCGAATATAAAAGGCGTGATCGGTGAGGGCGTTTCGCGTCTGTTTTTTCTAGGACTGGATACTAATGAATATAAAGTTCTGCACAATATCACGTTGCAAAATACGCAAGGGAAAACAACACAAATTGACCATGTTATTGTCTCCATCTATGGCATTTTTGTCGTTGAAACGAAAAATTATCAGGGATGGATATATGGGAATGAAATAGACCGGCAGTGGACTCAAGTAATCTACAAAAAAAGACAGCAATTCTATAATCCGATCAAACAAAATCAAGGGCATATTAAAGCTTTAAAAGGTATGTTGCCCGAATATAAGAACATCCCTTTTATTTCGATCATTAACTTTGCCCCTAAAGCAACTTTAAAGGAAAATACATTCTAGTCATGTTTATGTCGTTCATACCCATCGAGTAAATTCGATTATCAAATCTATGAAAACGCCTGTCCTCTCGCATTCAGAGATTGTAAGTATTACGGAGCGCATTCAACAACAAAATAACAGAACATTAAGTTCCGAACATATTATGAGTATCCGTAACAAAGGGAGAAATAGAAATGATGCAATCGAGAAAAAGATATGCCCTAATTGTTCAGGTCAGCTGGTGAATCGGACAGGTCCATATGGCAATTTTCTAGGTTGCAGTAATTATCCGAAATGCAGGTTTAACAGCAAGTTGTAATCAAGGCAAGCGGGTAGCTAGCTTTTTATTTAATAAGTACCTAAGTTCGTCCGGCTATGAAAAATAAAGAGCCTAACCCCTTCAGGCCCTTGTATGGGCAAGTAAAATTTGGCGTTACTTTCCAAGTGAATGTATCAGGATAACGGGTTCGGTTGTTGGGGAGAAAACATCAAATATTAACCTATTCGGAGACACAATTCGCATATGAATTAGTGTCTCCTTTTATGTTGTTACATCAGCACTTCGATGGATTTAAAACATAAATTAGCACATCAATTTGCATATGAACTGGAGATACCGCATAAATTTATGCACTGTTGTTAAAATACGTGCTAAAACTGAGGCTAGTTTGGTTAATAGTAAGCGACTTATTTTTGAAGGAATTTGGAGACTTATGGTAAAATAAATTTAAATGTTGTGAAAGTTTTCACTTAAACTAACGGGGCAGGTTAGTGGAAGATGATTGAACTAATTTAGAATATCTTAACGGAGGCGAATTTCGTTGAAAAAGTTATCTTTAGTTGGGAAGATTAATATTGGGTTAGGAATCATACTTTTCTTATTAGGTATTTTCCTGTTTATAACTGAGCTTTCTGAAGGATTTTCACTAAAGGATTTCCCCCAATCAATTGCTTTTATTCTTATTGGAATATCTATATTTCTATCGGCATCTTTTTATAAAAAAGATGTCAATTAGCAGAATTACTATTAAAGTAAAGGGGTGCTTTACTTGAAGATCATTGAGCTGCACTATGTGGCTCTTTTTCTTTATTGAACTAACGGGCAGTTTAGTTGAAGAAGAAATGCTTTATTTTATTGAATAAATAGAGGATTTTTTATAATAAATATTGAAAACATTCATAGTTAATTTGAATGTAGTATGACAAAATAATCCGTAAGTATCATGGAGGAAGAGATGAAGAAAGTAATAAACATGATTAATCCAAGTTCGAAAGTGGCTGGCGTGTCGTTAGTTGAATTGAAAAAAACAGAAAAAGCACTTGGTGCTATTTTTCCAGATGAATACAAGGAACTTTTTTTAGAAACGAATGGAGCAAATTTTGGCGATTGGACTTTGTTCCCTATTCAAACTAATGAACAAACGGCATTAACAATTGATATAGTAAAACAAAATCAGAACAGACCCAAAAATTTACCGAGTGATATGATTTGTATTGGTGAAAAAATGAGTGGTGACAAACTTTGCTATCGAATTAGGAAAAGATTTATGCAGGAACTAATTTATACTTGGAATGATAAAACTGGGTTAGGCAAATATGCGTCTTTATCATTAAGTGAATTTATTGATTGGCATGTGCCGAAAGTGAATACTAATAAGCCTAATAAACTTGGCACTTTTATGGTTGAAAGTGGAAAGCTAATTGTTACTGACCCGTACTATAAAGTGGATGAAGAAGCTGAGTTGCAAATCGTACTTTTAAATGTGAAAAATGGTAATTGGACAGCTTCCATTTCTTATACTCCTGATGAAGTTGTTAAAAACTTATTTGTATTTTATGGGGAAAAGAAACCAAGTGGAAAATGGCATGTTTGCGATAAACAGATTGGAGTTGACTCTGCACAAGCAGGAATTTTTGATTTTAAAACATTTGGTAGAGACGAAGCCATCCAATTTGATGAGGTAGTTGCTTCAAATGCACAGGGGGGAGTTGTCTCAGATGGTGCGGTTTCAATGTCTGGTTATGGTGACGGAATGTATGAGGTGAAAGTAAAATATAACATTTCAAAAAAAGTCGTTGGAGTGATGATTGACTTTGTAGATGAGGAATAATGCAATTCACCAACGAGCAGTGGCAGTGAAATACACCTTTGTTTCTTCAGCTAACGGGTGCTTTAGCTTAACGAACAAAATTAAATGAATCGTTCCTAATTAAAATGAATCGATTTTTTATGATGATTCAGAGGTTTAGAACTAAATAGGATACATCCAGTGTTTAATTAACAAAATGTACTGCTATTTATATCAGGGGGTGGAAAGGTGGATTTATTTTTTTATATTGTATTAATTATTGTTTTTTCTCTTATCTATTATGGATATGTTAAGAAAAAAGATATTGATTTAAAAATGAAAGAATTAGAGCTTGAAGAAAAAAAGGTGGAATTGGAAATTAAAAAGTTAGAAGTTAGTGAGGATTGTAAAAAACAAGACGAAAATTGAAAGTTTTATAATCTGTTAATCTAAACAGCATTTCGTACTTTCTAATGGGGAATTCGATTGCACTCATTAAATATGTTTTTTTATTTAACTAAATTAAACTAACGGGTGCTTTACTCGAAGATCGTTGAGCTACATAGACGGCTCAATCTTCTAATTCAACTAAAGGGGCAGTTTAGTATAAGAAGGGTTTTCTATATTTCTCTAGAATTTATTGAGCTAACAGTTAGATTAGTGTGTATAAAGGGGAGAGTGAAGTATGTATAGTTATGAAGAAAGAAATGAGTACTTTGTTAAAACTATCGAGAATTTAAAGGCTAGTAATTTGATTGAGGGAATTATTCAGTTGGGTTCTGGAGTTGAAGGATATAAGGATGAATATTCCGATATTGATTTAATAATAGCTACTTCTCAAATAGAGGATGCAGAGACAACCAAAAATCTTGTTCATCAAACCTTCAGTAATTTTAATCCCCTCTACATAAAGGAAAAACAATTTAGTAAAGATATATTTCTTATTATCGCAATAATGGAAAATAGTTTAGAATTTAATGTTTCAATTGTTCCTAGAGAGTTATTGACTGTAAGGTCTCCTTTATGGAAAGTCATTTTCGATAAAACTGGTTTAGTATCTGAGAAAATGAATGCTGAGAATGAGAAGTTTGAAAATAAAACTGTGAAATATGGATTAGGCTTTGATATATCATTTGAGTTCGTTTATTGTTCGTTGAGCTTTGAAAAAGAATTAAAACGAAATAATTTCATCTATGCACTTAAGATGCTAGAACAAATGAGAGAGTACACCCTAATCGTACAAGCATTGAATGAGAATAAGAAACTTCACCAGTTTAAAGCATATGAAACATTAGAACCTTCTTTTATAAAATCGTACATTTCCACATATCCAGAAAAAATTAATATAGAGAATTTAAAGGGTTCCGCTGAAAAGTTGAAAGAACTTTTTGCCGATACTTTGAAACAAAGTTTTAGTATCTCAATGGATGATGATTTAAAGCAACTACTAGATAAATCTCCTGTTTATTAAACTAACGGGTGCTTTAGTAAAATAAGGCTTGTAACTATACGTAAAAAAACGCTCAGAAAGGTGGCGACCCCCAAAATTTAGAGTTGTTATTATGCAGCTGATTGGCTGGATTGAGCTCGGTATTCGACCGGGCTCAGTCCAGTCAATTTTACTTTTGATCGTACGTGGTTATACCAGTAGATGTATTCTTCAATTCTTCGTTTTAATTCTTCATAGTTTACTAGTTTTTCCCCATAATACATTTCTTGCTTTAAAATGCCAAAGAAATTCTCCATCGAAGCGTTGTCTGCGCAGGTTGCTTTACGTGACATGCTTTGGAATACTTTATTTCCCTTTAATGTTTTCACCCATCGGTTTTGCTGGTAATGCCATCCTTGATCCGAATGGATGGTAGTGCGGTAGGTTGCGTGATTTTTTATGATTTCCATTGTTTCCTCTAAGGGTCCATTCCTTGAGACTCATAGGCTTTTACCCATGCACGTATAGATGTTTGGCTGCCCATATTATATTTCTTTGCCAATGATCGATATCCAATATTGCCATCTAAATACTCAGTGACAAGCTTTATTTTAAATTCCTCATTATATTTGGCCATAAAAAACACCCCCGAAAGTTAGATTTATTACTCTAACTTTCGGGGGTCGGTACCAAATCTGAGCGTTTTTATTTGCTATTTGTACTGCTGATTTAATACTGAAGCTTATGCCAATGGAGCTGTTATTTGCATTGTTTTTAGCGTTTTTCTCCTTGTCAACCGAACCCGTTAAATTGAATTCTGAGTCTTTTTGCGCAAAAATAGTGCAGATAAACAAGGCAATTATAAAAGAAAACCTGATTATTTTAAACAAAAAGTGTTGACAATTTAGAAGTCACAGTATAATCTGAAAAAACAACTTGTATGGTACATGCAAGTGAATATTAAACTAGAAATTTGTAAGCGTTTACGTAGCAGTTGGAAAGGGTGATTTTATAAAAAATATAAGAATGCACGAAATCAGGAAGGTCACTTAATTGTGAATTATGTCTGGGAGTGATTCAAGGAAAAAACCATTGGGAGGAAATAGAATGACCAAAAATTATTGGCTTTATGTTAGGGAGAAAGTGGACTGGCCAGTATTTCTTTTGAGTGGCGGGGCACTCGTTGTATTCGTCGTTTTGTCTTTTTTTCATGTGGATATGGTTACCAAATACGTTAATATCGGATTTGATTTGTCAATCCGTTATTTTGGCGCATATTGGCAACTGCTTATGATTACTACTTTTGCTGTAGGAGCAGTGTTAGCCATTTCAAAATACGGTAAAGTTCGACTTGGAAAAATCGAAAAGCCAGAGATGAGTTATTTTAAATGGATTGCGGTCATCATTACGACAGGTTTAGGAGCAGGTGGCGTGTTTTGGGCTGCGGCAGAGCCAATGTATTATTTTTTGGAAGTGCCGCCGATGCATAAGGGAGTTATTGCCGGTACTGAAGAAGCTGTCGGTCCTGCGCTCGCACAAAGTTATATGTCATGGGGGTTTACGGCATGGTCGGTGTATGGTGCCCTTAGTGCAATTATTTTGATATATGCACACAACCATAAAGGGATGCCATTAAAACCTAGGACATTATTGTATCCAATATTAGGGGAAAGAATTTTAACTAGTAAGTGGGGAACTGCTGCAGATATATTTTGTATTATTGGTGCGGCAGCAGGAACAATTGGTCCAATTGGATTTCTTGGCTTACAAGTGAGTTACGGAGTCAGTGCGATATTTGGAATCCCTGACGTTTTTAGTACCCAAGTACTCATAATAATAGGACTGACTGCTGTTGTTTTAGTGTCAACCTTGACCGGAATTAATAAAGGAATTCAGTGGTTAAGTAAGCTGAATGTTAATATGGTTGTTGTGATTGCTGTATTTCTATTGATTTTTGGGCCGGGGTTATTCATTATTGATTCCTTCATGTCATCGTTTGGCACCTATATGAGTGAGTTCATCCACATTAGTACATTCCGTGGGGATGAAGAATGGCTCGGTTATTGGATGCTTTTCTTTTTTGGTTGGTTTATTGGATTTGGTCCTCTTGTTGGACTATTTGTTGCAAGGATTTCAAATGGGCGAAGAATTAGAGAAATTTTTCTTGTCGTGGCAATCATCGCCCCGTTGACAACGAATTTTTGGTTTACTGTATTGGGCGGAACAGGAATCTTTTATGAGCTGAAAAATGTAGGATCCGTTAGTGGTCCCCTAATGGACGGCGGGTTACCGAGTTCAATTATCGCGATAGCAGAACAAATGCCTCTTGGTTTTATTATGCCGACAATATTTCTAGTTTTAACGACGCTTTTCGTAGTAACTACTGTCGATTCTATGTCTTATTCAATTTCGATGGGCGTTACTGGGGAGGGGAATCCACCAAAAGTAGTGCGTGTATTTTGGGCATTAATTATGGCGGTTATCGCGACGATCTTAATTAATATCGGTGGTGGCGGTATTAGTGCATTGCAATCTTTTATTGTCGTCGCTGCAGTTCCGATATCGATTTTAATGTTGCCGATTATTTGGTACGCACCAAAAATTGCAAAACAATTAGCAATTGAACAAGGAATTGTCGAGAAAAATGAAGAGATTAGTCCAGCAACTATTACTGAAAATACAGGGTTTACAAATGTTGAAATAGAGAAAAACGGGTGACGGTTTAAAAGATTCTAAATATTTATTGACATTTGAAAATAGAGATATTACAATGTGTTTAGACCTTGCATGGTACATGGTAGATTTAAAAGCTACTAATCTTGCACGATGAAAAATAGTTTGAAGTAGTTGAAGTTCATAACCAATCACGGTTAATCGTACCATGGTACATGGCACATATATACGAAAGGGGTGATTGTAATCGCTACCATTCTAACGACTAGTATTACAACTCAAGTAACGGACGCAATCCGAACAGCTATCATTACGGGAGAATACGAACCAGGAAAGCAACTATCTGAAGCTGCTTTATCACAGCATTTTAAAATAAGTAGAACACCGGTGAGAGAAGCGTTAAAGCAATTAGAGCGAGAAGGGCTAGTGGAAATCATACCGCGGGTTGGAACTTGTGTATTGAAACCGACAGAAAAAGAATTAGATGAGTTATTTACAGTAAAGGAAGCGATGGAGGGGCTTGCAGCAGGAATTCTTGCTGAAAAAGGGGATTTGAAAGCAATAGCGAAAGTGCGTAAAGCCGTATTTATGATGGAAGAAGCCGTACAAGAAAAGGATCATAATAAATTCGTAGAAGCGAATAATCTTTTTCACCAAGCAATTATGGACGGTGCAAATAATTCCAAACTGAGTTATGTATTTAATTTACTCATAAATCAAATACCTTATAATCGCTATGTTTATCTAAGTATCGATGTTCCAAATCGATTGGAAGTGTCATTGAGAGAACATCAAATTATATTAGATGCGATATTAAGTGAAGATCGATATAAAGCTGAAAAAGCTATGAGAGATCACGTTAGGGCAAGTGCGATAGGGCTGAAAAAGGGAATTGCGAAAAGACTTTACCAACAAACAGCAAAATAAGGGGGAGAATAGGTATGAAATTCGGAATATTTGCGAATCTAGCGGGGCCAGGTCGACATGAGGAATACGATAAAGTCTTAGACGAAGCACGCGAGCAAGCTATTTACTGTGATGAAAATGGTTACGATTCAATTTGGTATACGGAACACCATTTTGGCCATGAGGGGAATGAATTAATTTCAAACCCCCTTATGATGGGAGCAGATATCGCCGCTCGGACGAAGAATATCCGAATTGGTCAAGCGGCAAACGTTGCAACATTCTGGCATCCACTTCGGTTGGCAGAGGATATCGCTATGTTGGATCAATTGAGTAAAGGTCGTGTAGAAGTAGGTTTAGCTCGCGGTTTATATGGTCGTGAGGCTGCAAACTTAAATCCAAATGCAGATCCGAAAAATAATGATCAAAACAGAGCGTTATTTGAAGAAACGGTAGATATTTTGAAAAAAGCTTGGTCAAATCGCTTCTTCTCGCATGAAGGAGAATTTTACAAGTTTCCGCCTGAAGGACTGAAGTGGAATCATCCAATGAGTCCTCAATCTCCAGAATATATGGATATGGAAAAAGAGGAAATTAATAAAATTTCTATCATGCCTAACACGCATCAAGGACGAATGCCAAAATTATGGCAAACAATTGACTCGCCTCGTTCAATTGAAATTGCCGCGGAGACTGGTATCAATGCAATGTTCTGGATGCCAACTGTGAAAGAGCTGAAAGGCCGATTTGAATTATATCGCGATAGAGCATCAAAAGCACGCGGCTACGAGGTACCACTCGGTGAAGGAATTGCGTTGGTCCGTGATGTGTATGTAGCAGAAACTATGGAACAGGCTCGTGAAGATGCTGCCGAAGCAGTACTAAACACATATCGCTGGATTTGCCGCTGGAGGGGACTTGGAAATTTAATGGATCCGGGTGAAGAGGTAAAAGCTGGCCAGGAGTTAACCTATGAATTCCTGCACCCTAGAAACTTGTTGTTCGGGACGCCAGAATACGTAACTGAAAAAATCAAAGAATTACAAGAAGAGTTGAATTTGCAAAATCTATTACTGTGGAAGAATCATAGTCATTTACCACACGATAAAATCATGAACAGCTTAAAGTTATTTACTGAAGAAGTCATGCCAAATTTCACAAAAACAAAACAGGGGGTACTGTAAAATGTTAGAAATTCGTAAAGTGTATACAGCAATTGAGGAAACACGCATTGAAGGCGGCAAGGAAATCGAAGAGCCAATTAAAATGATTACAACGATGTTAGTGATGAAAAACCCTTGGGCTGGAAGAGGTTTTGTCGAAGATTTAATGCCTGAAATTAATGAATATGCACCGCAAATCGGCGAGTTATTAGTTGCGGAACTATTCAAGCATATCCAGTCGGCTGATGATGTTGAAGCGTTTGGTAAAGCGGCTGTCGTCGGTGTAGATGGGGAAATGGAGCACGCATCTGCGTTTATCCATACATTGAAGTTTGGTAACAAGTTCCGTGATGCAGTTCAAGGGGAAAGTATTTTGCCGTTTACAAACAAGCGTGGAGGCGCAGGAACGGCGGTTATAATTCCAATGGTTCACAAAAACGAAGATTCAAAGCGCTCGCACTTCCTGACATTTGAAGCAACTATTCCAGATGCACCGAGAGCTGATGAAATTGTTGTTGCAATTAGCGTTTCAACAGCAGGGCGTCCACACCCTAGAACTGGAGACCGTCACCAAGATATGCTTGAAATGGGTCTCGCCTAATGCCAAAGATTACCTATAATCATGGGACGATTCACTACGAAGAAAAAGGAGTTGGCGAACCGCTCATTTTCATACATGGTGTCGGGTTGGATCATGCATTGTGGGAGCAACAGGTGAATAGTTTGTCTGAACATTATCGCGTAATTGCGTACGACATGATAGGACACGGGGAATCTTCACATCCCCCTGGTCCTTATTCACTTTCTCAGTTTGTTGAACAACTTACCGCACTCGTAGACAGTCTAAATCTCGAAAAGATTAACCTTGTCGGCTTTTCAATGGGTGGAATGGTAGCTCAAGCATTTGCTTTAGCAAACCCAACCAAAATGAAAACGCTCACAATCATGAATGCAGTTGCTAATCGGACAAAAATACAACGACAAGCGGTACTAACTCGGGTTGAAGAGGTGGGAAGAAGTGGTCCGCAATCTACAATCGAACCTGCGATAGAGCGTTGGTTTACTTCAGATTATCTTCGTGATAAAGCTGATGTTGTGAATCAAACCCGTACCCGGCTTCAATCAAATGATCCCGCTGCTTACTTAGCGGCATATACGCTGTTCGCGACAGCCGATCAAGAAATTTGGGATAAACTGGACCAAATAACTGTTCCTACACTCGTGATTACAGGAGAAAATGATGTGGGCTCCACACCAGAAATGGCACAACAAATTCATCAAAGAATTTTTGGTTCGGAACTGTTGATTGTTCCTGAATATAGACATATGCTTCCGGTCGAAAGACCAGATATTGTCAACGAAGCAATTCATTCATTTATAGAGAGAACAGTTCTTGTAGGCGAAGGGAGATGAAGATTTGGCAGAATTAAAAACTGAACTTAAAACTTATGACATGTATATAAACGGCGAATGGACAGCGTCTTCAAGCGGGGAATACTTTCCAAGCTACAATCCAGCAACGGGAGAGGCTTGGTCTAAAGTTGCAAAAGGTACAGCTGAAGATGTGAATCGTGCGGTAGAAGCGGCACATCAAGCATTTGTAAATTCTGAATGGACACATATGACCTATACCAACAGAGGGAAGCTCGTTAGAAGACTAGGTGAGCTAATTGCAGAAAATGTGGATGAACTCGCGCAGTACGAAACAATTGATAATGGAAAATTGATACGTGAAATGCGCGGACAATTAAATTACTTACCAGAATTCTTCTATTATTACGCAGGCCTTGCCGATAAAATCCACGGCTATACGCTGCCAATGGATAAACAGGATATGTTTGCTTTTACAACGAGAGAACCGCTTGGCGTTGTCGCTGCAATTACGCCTTGGAATTCTCCGCTCTATTTGACGACGTTGAAACTAGCGCCAGCACTTGTAGCTGGAAATACAATCGTCATTAAACCATCTGAAATGACATCCGCTTCATTACTTGAACTCATGAAACTAGTAGAAGAAGCGGGATTCCCGCCAGGAGTAGTGAACGTAGTAACTGGATTCGGGGAGCCTGTCGGTGAAACATTAACAGCTCATCCACTTGTAAGGCGGGTTGCTTTTACTGGGGGAGCTGAGTCGGCTCGTCATGTCGTCCGTAATACAGCGAATAACTTTGCGCAATTATCATTAGAGCTCGGAGGAAAATCACCGAATATTGTCTTCGAGGATGCGAATCCTGATAACGCGGCGATGGGAATTATTGCTGGAATCTTTGGTGCTTCAGGGCAAAGTTGCGTAGCTGGATCTCGAGCGTTTTTACACGTAGATATTTATGACCAAGTGATGGAAAGACTTGTTGATCGTGTCTCGAAAATTACGATTGGTGATCCGCTTTCAGACAGTACAGAAATGGGCCCGCTTGCAACAGAAGCGCAATTGAAGCGTGTGGCAGACTACGTAAATATTGGGAAAGAAGAAGGCGGAAAGGTCATAGTAGGTGGTGAAAAACCTGAACATTTGGATAAAGGATGGTATTTTGAGCCGACGATATTCGAACATACTGACAACAACGCACGTATCACAAAGGAAGAAATTTTCGGACCTGTGTTAAGTGTCATTCCATTTAAAGATGAAGCAGAAGTAATTGAGTTAGCGAACAGTACAGAATATGCATTAGCAGCCGGGATTTGGGCGAGTGATATTGCGAAAGCCCACCGAGTTGCCAAAGCAATTAAGGCCGGGATCGTTTGGGTGAATACTTACCGGAGCATATCTCCAATCGCACCAATAGGGGGTTCTGGTTTAAGTGGATACGGCAGAGAAAGCGGCTTTGATGCAATTTATGAATATACACAAAGTAAAGTAGTCTGGGTGAACACATCATCCGAAGCGATACCGGATCCATTTATTATGCGGTGAAAACGTTTATCAGGAAGGGAGAAATCGACATGACTATCGACAAAATGATTCATTTACCGGATCTATCCTTCATTCGTCTATGTAACGAAGACTATGGCATAAATAGAGGACTCTATAATACGATTGATATGTTTTTTTACGAACGCGGATTCGAACGTATTATAGATAGAAGAAAAAACATTCTCTATTTTCTTGATCACATTCAAAAGGGTGCTGATGTTGAAAAAAAACGCGCCAAATTTGGAAGTGGAGGACTGAAGATAAAAATCGATGAATATCTCCTGGAGTTTGAAAAAGAGGGTAATAAGAAAAGCATGCAATTAGCTAAATAAGTTTAAATATAGGAAGAAGGTTACTTAAATTATGACGAAGTCAATACCGAGTGTAAAGAAGCAACATCTTCTTATTAACGGGGAGTGGGTCGAAGCGGAAGAATACAATCTTCTTCGATCTCCATATTCAGGTGAAGTGATTGCTGAAGTCCCGGTGGCGACAGCAGCCGAAACAGAATTGGCGATTGAAGCAGCCGTTAACGCCCGAAAAGTGATGGCGAAAATGCCGGCCTATAGACGTGCAGAGATTTTAGAGAATTTAGTTCGATTATTGCAGGAGAGGACCGAAGAAGCAGCTGAAATTATTGCATTGGAAGCCGCAAAGCCGATTGTTACTGCTAGAGGTGAAGTGAGACGCACGATTGAAACATACAAATTTGCAGCCGAGGAAGCAAAACGCATTCAAGGCGAGACACTTCCGCTTGATGCGGCACGCGATGGCGAAAATCGATTAGCTTATACGGTGCATGAACCAATCGGTGTCATTGGCGCAATTACGCCATTTAATTTTCCTATGAATTTAGTTGCCCATAAAATCGGCCCGGCGATTGCAAGCGGCAATACGATTGTTTTAAAACCGGCGACACAAACACCGTTATCATCGTACTTTATTGCAGAACTTCTTATTGAAGCAGGGTTGCCAAAAGGCGCGCTGAATGTTGTGACTGGAAGTGGCAGGGTGACGGGTGACAAACTTGTAAGAGATCATCGTATCAGTATGATTACATTTACAGGAAGCCCGGAGGTAGGCATTGAAATTCGTAGTAAGGCCGGCTTGAAAAAAGTCACTTTAGAACTTGGTTCCAATGCTGCGGTCATAGTCGATAAAAACGTTGACCTTGATAAAATTATCCCGCGCTGTGTAACTGGTGCCTTCGCTTTTCAAGGTCAAGTATGCATTTCTTTACAACGTGCATATGTTCATGAAGATATCTATGAAGAGTTCGTTAGTAAACTAGTGGAAGAAACGAAAAAGTTGGTCATTGGGAATCCTTTCGAGGAGTCAACGGACGTATCTGCGCTTATTTCAGCAGGAGATGTGGAACGCACTCTAAGTTGGATTGCTGAGGCGAAGGAACAAGGAGCGAAAGTTGTCACAGGCGGAAATGCGGAAGGGCAGATTTTGTATCCGACAATCATTCTTGAAGCCGATGCTGCGATGAAAGTTTCATGCAACGAAGTATTCGCGCCAATTGTCGTTGTAAATAAAGTGAAAAACGTAGTGGAAGCAATTGAGCAAGTGAACGATTCACGTTACGGCTTGCAAGCAGGAATTTATACAAATGATGTCACTACCGCTTTAATTGCAACAGATGATTTGCATGTCGGCGGAGTAATGATCAATGACATTCCAACGTTCCGAGTAGATAATATGCCGTACGGCGGTGTGAAAGAAAGCGGAACAGGACGTGAAGGTTTGAAATATGCAGTCGAAGAAATGACTGAAATGAAATTGGTAGTTTGGAACCGAAATTAGGAGGCAATAACATGGCGTATTATGCGGCATTCTTGCATATGAAGGATGCGGAGAAAAATGCAAAGGTGCTCCCGCGTCATATTGCATACTTAGAAGATATGGAAGCATGTGGAAAAGTTTTTGCGAGAGGTCCTTTTACAGATGGAACGGGCGGTCTCGTCGTCTATATTGCAGATACTTATGAAGAAGCGTTAGAAATCGCTGAGGCTGATCCGCATGTCGTTGAAGGAGTTCGCCGACTAGAGCTGAAAGAATGGAAGGCACTTACAATTAGTTAAGTAGAGGCAATAGTAATTAAGAGAATGCAAGAGCGCAAGGGTTTCTAGGGGAATATTTCTGTCAAACTTGTATGGTACATGGCAGTTGGGAGGTGTATAAGAAAATGAATGCGAGGAACACAGCTTTACTCTTAATCGACCTTCAAAAGGAAGGCGGAACATCGGACGTCGTCGGAATGGATGAAATTATTGAAAAAACAGCAACTCTTATAAAAGAGTGTCGAGAAAAAGGCATTCCAATCATTTATACTCGCCATTTAAATAGGGGAGATGCAGTTGGGCTTGCTAACCGGGAGCCATTGAACGAAAAAGGGGAGCCGGCTTACTATCACACAGAAACTGAGGCAATTGATGTAATCGAAGAAATAAAGCCCGAACCTGGTGATATTATCATTGATAAATACAGATACAGCGGGTTTCATGAATCTAGTTTGGAGCTAATGTTAAAAAGCTTAAATGTAAAGCATTTGATCATTGGCGGTGTTTTGACGGATGTCTGTGTAATCTCAACAGCAATGGATGCTTATTATCGTGATTATCAAATTAATTTAATTAAAGACATCTGCGGGACTACTACTGAAGGTGCTCATATGGCGGCAATCCTGATGATGGGGAATTGGATTTATGATATTGAAATTTATGACACAAAACAACTTATTAATAAGTTGTCGGGAGAAGAATACAAAGTCTGGAAATCTGAGGGACCAGATGAATTGCAGTTTACACCTGAAAATTTACGATCGGTTTTCGAGAAATTAACATTTGATTGACATCGCAGGAACTACTTCACAAAGCTTTCTAAAACAATTCTAAATCAAATAAGGGGAGGAAACTTATGAAAGCTGCGGAAAAAGTAGCAAGTATCGGGGCAGAATCTTTTGAACAAGTGGTTGAGGGTCAAGAAATCCAAGATGTAGTCACGAAAGAACATTACGCAACTGAAGAAGTTCCAATGAGTCAAAGAAACATTAATTTTTTTGATATGATCGCAATCTGGGTAGGAGCAAACTCAAATAATGCATCCTGGTATGTAGGGGGAACAGTAGCTGGCATGGCGTTTGCTGGCGCAATTACAGTCACTTTAATTTCAAATCCCTTCGCCTATTTAATACTCGCGCTCGTCGGCTACATGGGCTATAAAGTAGGAACATCAACTATGGCACTAACCAGACCAGCTTTCGGGATTAGAGGAAGTCTTCTCCCGACAGTTCTAAATACAATAGTCTTTTTAGGTTGGGCGGTAGTCAATACATTTATAGCTGTTATTTCGATGAGTTTTATATTAAAGGATCTATTTGGATGGCCGGCTTTTGGAGAACCTGGCAGTGCAGGTCCAATGATATTTGGAATTACAGTAATGAGTTTGTTGAATTTAGCCGCGGTTTCACTTGGCAGAAATTCCATAAAAATTGTTGAAAGAATCGGAATTTTTTTGGTATTGGCATTAGGTATTTGGATAACGATTGTCGTGTTAAGTACCCATTCATTTTCAGCAATATTAAGCTGGAGACCGCCAGCTGAAGCAGTTATGCCTGTAGGGAAAGCAGTGGATATTATGGCTGCATTCAGTTTAGCGTGGGTGCTTGGAATTGCTGAGTTTACACGATATACACGTTCCGCGAAAACTGCGACAGTCGCACCTTTGATTGGAGCATGCGTTTCACTCATGTGGTTTGCGTTTATCGGAATTATTGCTACAATCGGTTCGGCAATTACGACAGGTATTTACAATCCAGAGAATTCAGATCCAAGTTCACTTGTAACGAATCTCGGACTTGGTTGGTTTGCACTACTACTTATTGTTGTAGCATGTATAACAACAAATGTCGTTAATTTGATGGCGGCAGGTATTTCAATAACAAATGTAACGAAGAAAGTTAAGCCGCTTCACTCAATTTGGCTAGTAACAGTTTTAGCTGGTGTTTTCATGCTTGTACCGCTTTATCTGGCTAGTTTCTTAGATACTTTTATGGGCTTCTTAGAATATATCGGTATGGTCTTAAGTGCATTACTTGGGGTTTTAGTTGCTGACTATTACTTTGTACAAAAGCGATCCTATGATGTGAAGGAATTTGAAAAAGTGGGCGGAAGGTATTGGTATTCAAAGGGAGTCAATTTAAAAGCTGTAGCCGTATGGGCATTTGGAGTCGTATTCTTTTTATTAGTTCGTGACTCTGCTTTATTGGGGAGTTCTGTCGGTGCTGTATATCCAACCATTTTGATAACAGCATTGCTCTATTATTTAATTTCGCTGCCTGGACGTAAGAATACTAAATTGTTGTCATAAAGGAACAGAATGAATAGATCATGACTCAAAATTAATTTAAAAAGGGGAGAACTATCATGAAAAAAGCGGAACAACAAGAGTTATTCAAACAAATTATGGGGAATTACCCAACAGGAGTAACAATTGTAACGACAACAGGAGAGGATGGAAAACCTGTAGGGTTAACAGTGAATTCGTTTGCTTCTGTATCATTGGATCCCTTGATGCTACTTTGGTCTATTGATCATCGTGTATCGTCGTTAAAAGAGTTTACGGAAGGTGGAAAGTTCGCTGTACACGTGCTGCATGGTGAACAACAAGAACTTTGCAAAACGTTTGCAAGTAAAGTTGAGGACCGATTTAGCAGTTGCAATTGGAGCTTTTCTGAAAATGATTTACCGATTATTAAAGGTGCATTTGGCGTTTTTGAATGCAAAACATTCAAAGCGATTGAAGCGGGAGATCATACCGTTCTAATTGGCGAAGTAATTGATCTTCAAATTGACCCAAGTAATGATCCGATGCTCTACCACCGCAGAGTATTTGGACCAATTCCAGAAGAGTTTTATACGCAAAAACAGCCAGTATCCTAACATAGAATTATTGCTTAAATAATAGGAGGGCTTAATACCCTTGGGGTTCCTTTTAAGGAGCTGCCAAGGGTATTCGTATTTATATTTAAAGTGCCGAGAGTGATTTTAACCGTTAGAAGCTCATTACATATTAAATAATGTGCCTCTATAATAAATAATGTCTAATCCCAAAAGTTGAAAAATGTCTTAAGTACATCGTTTGTCGTTAATTGACAGAGTCGATTTTCCTTTCATAAAAAAATTTCTTCTTCAAATAAGAAAAGTATTCTCGTGTAAGTCGTATCTAAGAAACTATCCTACAAATAGGTTTTTACACCGTTTAAATTTGAGAATACTGAATTAATTCAACACAATTCTTTCTAGGTGCCTCGAGCTTGCCTTAGAACTAGGCATTACGACCGTCGGATTTATACGAAAGAAATCTTTTAATCTATATACACCGAGCCATTCAGAAGACTTGTACGATTACAAATCGGATCCAACAATCTTATGCGAGTTACTAAATCATGTTAAATCAGAACTGATAAAATAAAAAAGCCGCGTACAGAAACGCGGCCTTTATCACTAATATTAAGACTGAACAAGCAAATTAGGTTTTCTGCCTTGTAATGGCTTCGTTTGCTCTAATGCATATCCAGTGTTTAATAGTAACGCTTCACTGAATGCCGGCCCCATGATTTGTAAACCGATTGGGAGGTTGGCTTTGAACCCGCATGGAACTGATAATCCTGGAATCCCAGTTAAGTTCGCTGGTCCTGTGAAACGAATGATGTTATCGATTAAATCTACTTGTTTGCCATTTAAGTCTACGAGGTTTTCTCCAATGTTATTCGGTGCGACTGGTAGAGTAGGGGAGATTAGCACGTCTACTTGTTGAAATGCTTTATTGAAATCTTGCTTAAGCTGTCTTCTCACTTGTTGTGCTTGTAAGTAATCCACAGCAGATGGAAGTTGGCCTAATTCAAATAGCATTCGAATGTCATCGCCAAAATCATCTGGTCTATTCTTTAAATCTGTATCATGGATGGCAGCTGCTTCTGATAGGGAAGTGACGAGCTCTGCCCACTCCGCATATTGTAATGTCGGTATTTTAACTGTCTCAACTTTTGCGCCTTGATCTACAAGACTTTGAATGCCTGCACGGACGAGTTTATCGATATCAGTGTCGACTTGATTGAAGAAGAAATCTTCATTGACACCAATCACTAAATCTTTCACGTCTCCATTGATTTTTGATAGATAGTTCTCTTTATCTACATTCACCGATGTTGGGTCATTTTTATCGTAACCTGCAATGATTTCTAGTAATCCAGCAGCATCCTTTACAGTTTTCGTCATTGGACCGATATGATCTAATGACCAGGCAAGCGGATAGCATCCATATTTACTTACGAGACCATGAGTAGGTTTGAGTCCAACAATACCGCAAGCAGAAGAGGGGATACGGATAGATCCCGCGGTATCTGTTCCTAGTGATGCGACACTGGAACCTGCTGCCACTGCAGCTCCGGAACCGCCGCTAGAACCGCCAGGGATTTTATCGAGATCCCAAGGATTTCTTACTGGTCCGTAATGTGGGTTATTATTCGTAATGCCCCATGCGTATTCATGCATGCTCAATTTACCGGTAAAAATAACGCCGGCTTCTCTTAGTTTTTTAACAACCGTAGCATCATAGTCAGGTACAAAATCTTTATGGATTTTGGAAGACATTGTCGTGACTTTATTTTTAAAATACAAGTTATCTTTTAAAGCCATCGGAATGCCGTGATACATGCCGCGATACTGACCGTTTAGGATTTCCTTTTCGGCTGCTTGGGCATCTTTTTCAGCATCCTCACGGTAAATGTCCATATAGGCATTGATTTGTGGTTCGCTATTTTCAGCGTGGTCTAATACCTCTTTTGTTAATTCCACAGGGGAAATGGATTTATTCTCTAATAATGGTGCAAGTTCCTCAACAGCCAAGTCAATTAGATTTTTACTCAATGTGGTCGCCTCCTGGAATATTACGTATGCCAATATCAGCATCATTAATATTTGCATGCTCTAAATTTCCGCGTAAAGCTTGCATGCCTTTCCAACGCACATCAAGTACATCCAAATGTGTTTCTTTCACTTCAATTCCTTTGTTCTTCAATAACGCTTGAATCGATAAGCTCAATGAATACACTCCCTTAGAAATAATATATATCTTAAATAAGCAAAACGCTCAATAAGATCGATACAAATTTCTGCAGTTCCATGATGCTGATAACGTAAAACTCTCAGGCTTATTTAATTGTCTAAGATGAGGCTATGACTTTACCTGCTATACTCCTATTCTACAAAAATTGATAAAACCCTTTATTATTTAGCGAATAGTTTTTCTAGTCCGAAAACCAGTTGCAGACAATGGACATGATACGATGCGATACATAGTAATATTCATGTTATACATTTTAGTTGCATGAAATGAATTTTGAAAATTAATCATGTTAGTCTTGTTGCAGGTTTTAAGTGGGGTTTTATACAGATAGTTGTATTTGGATGATTTGATGTAACGCAGAAAACTGATTTTGAATAAGGGGATAAAATTATGCTGCCGAAAACATTAGCCGTTAAAGTATTGGCAATCGCCTCTTCAATTTCTCCATGATATAAAACGTCCAGATCTTGCTTTTTGAATCAGTTTTAATAGTTTTTGAAACATTCCTTCGACTTTATCGTATAAGAGATAATAGGTTTGAATGGAAGTAGCCTTTTGATAGGAGGAGAAGTAACATGAGAAAGCTGTACATTAAACAAAAAGTATTTAGCCTGAGTGGAAAATTTTCGGTGAAAGACGCAGAAGAGAACGAAGTATATTTTGTAGAAGGAAGTTTTATGAAAATACCGAAGACCTTTTCCATCATGGACGATAAGTTAAATGAAGTGGCCATGGTTACGAAAAAAATGTTTAGTTTTTTGCCGACTTTTTTTGTTGACGTGCATGGGCAAGAAACAATGGCGATTAAAAAGCACTTTTCTTTTTTGAAAGCACGCTATACAATCGACGCGGCAGGAATAGAAGTGCAGGGGAATTGGTGGGATATGGACTTTGAAGTGTATCAAAACAGAAATTTTATCGGTTCCGTTAACAAAAAATGGTTCACATGGGGTGACAGCTATGAGTTGCAAATTGCAAATGACGAAATGGAATCACTTCTCGTAGCGCTTGTAGTGGCAATTGACTGTGCGAAAGCTGATCAGAATGCAGCAGCGAGTGTGGCACCAGGATAAATTGTAAATGGTGGGGAACTGTGTAAGGCACCCTGCTGAGTATACGGTATAAATAATAAAAGGAATTCCCCTATCAACTATATAAAACAAAACGTCCAGATTGTGGCAACTTAAAGAGAAAGAGAGAGGGTTAATATGGGGACAAGGAAGTTATCAATTATAGTATTTATATTGAGTCTTATTTCATTGCTTATTTCGCTTAATTTATTTTGGAATTTGGGTGTTTTTGTTGATGAGTATGGTTTAAGTCCTGATATTGTTAATGGCGGAGACTTTTGGCTTTCAATGGATTGGTTAAGATTATTGCTATTGTTTTTGCTCTGTGTTGTATCTGGCCTAGGTATTTTAATAGGGGAACAGAAAAAGTGAATTTAAACAATCAGGCGAGGTTGCTCAATAAGCTATTACGTCCAATTCTCACGAACGGGCCATTACGAAAATAGGAGGAAAAGTATGGGCAAGAATTTGCAATTCATAGGCATTGTCTTTTTAGGAGTAAGTGTTCTTTTGGGTGCTTGGGTTGTTTCGCAATCGCCTAGCAATAATGTAAGGCCGTCAACAGAAGAGCAATATCGATACGAATTTATCTCAGCCAATGAAAGCAATGTAATCATATTTGATAAGAAAACGGGCGACTACTGGCAAAAGTTCATAAGTTCCAGTGAGGGACCAACAGAATGGGAAAAACAGAAGTCCCCAGCTACCGAAAAAAAATAATGCTATTTATTGATTCATCAGCAATCGGGCGCAATTATTGAATAGAGCGCCTAAGGTGATTGGGATGAGTTAAAGGCATATATATAACAAACTGGCCAGATCAAGAAGGACTTGAGGACCTTACCTTCTTCTGTACGAATTTATGTATAATTTTCGGATGGGGTGAACGAACTGAAAAAGATTTTTAGTTTATGTTTTCTGTTACTCTTAGTTTCCTGCCAATCTGTTCAAGTAAATGATAGTTCCCATATTACTGAAGAGGAAGTAGTAAAAGCATTACGGGAAAATGGTGTTAATTTGGTGGAAGCTGATTTTCCGCAAAGCGTCTTCGGGTCAAAATTAAGAAACGTGAGACCAAGAACATATGAGTTAAATGAAAAACCGTTTTTAATCTTTGAATTCGAAACTGAAATTGAACGCGAGAAGGGTACAAAAGAGTTTGCTGAAAAGACTGCGACAATGGAACTGGTATCTGCTAGCACGTTTGAGAAGAGAAATATATTGATTTTTTATGTGTATCAACAAGATAGAAATTCAGATAGTGTGCCATTTGTAAAAGAAATACAAGAGACATTAGATGGCATTAGTGAAGGTTAAAAGCAAGGATCGTGAATGTTAGGTCTTCAGTTAACGGGCGCGGTAAATGGATAAAACTGAGTCCTCTAGAATCGGACCATTTAGCTAAAAGTAAAAAGGGGGGAGAAGAATTGTTTTCATTTCTACCATTTATATTTTCTCTTATTTATATTTTGGTTATTGTTTTCGTCGCTTACTTTTTAATCACGGCAGTACTGTTTATGAAAAAGAAAAATCGCAGTGATGAATTGCTTCTTCAAAAAATTGATGAATTATCACAGAGGTTAGGTGAACTGAAAGAAGATAAAAGAAGCTAATCGCATACTATTTTTTTCGCAATTGTTTTCCTCAAACGGGTTTATGGGGGATTAATATGCTGATGATAACTGAAAATGTGAAAGGCAAACGCTATAAACAGCTAATAGATTTCCTTTCAAAACATAGCAATCGTTTTGCTTTTGTAGAAGATAGACGGATGATGGACATTGAGGAGGAGCGTCTGGCTTATATTCATAATCTGATTACATATATTGAAGAACATCTCATAGAAAGAAAAATTCAAAAAGAATGGGAAACTACAAGACTGGTTGATGATACAGCATATGTTTTTTATTTTAACTTGAATAATGCTACCAAGCAATTTTTGAAAGATAATAGTAATTCCCTTTTTAATTGGATTAATCCAGAGCTACCAGAAGATTTAATGTTTTATCAAAATGATAAATGTATATTAGCAACTTGCTCACACGAAGGATTTTTTATGGTGGACAAAATGATATGGAAACACTTTTCATTGCATTAATAAGGGCATTCATTCAACAGCGGAATTCTGCAATCGGGCGCAATAGCTGAAAAAATAAGATTTCTAAGACAAATTAGGGAGAGAGGTCTGAAATAAAGTGAACGCAAATAAAAATAAACTATTTAACATTTTCATTTCTGTCTTTCTAATTTGGATGTTGTTTGGATATGCTCCCGAAACTGCTTTTTCTGCAACGGAACAGCAAGTTTTAGAGGATAAATTAGCGGATTATATGACAGAGCATGAAGAAATCGCCGCTGGTGTAGCGACGATTGTAATAGACGAAGATGAAGTCATTTATAAAATGAAAGGTTATTCAAATATAGAAGAACAGATTCTTGTTAATGAGGATACTGTTTTTGAATGGGCATCCATTTCTAAAGTTCTTATTTGGATCAGTGTTTTACAATTAGTAGAGACAGGAGAGCTTGATTTAGAAGCGGATATCGAAACTTACTTACCAGCTGATTTCCGCTCCAAAACGAAATTTGAGGATCCGATCACGATGCAACATTTAATGCATCATAATGCGGGATTCGATGATAGTTATACAGATTTAATGATTCATGGTCCAACCAAAAAGAAGTCATTAAGAGAAGTACTCGAAGAAGCGGATATTAAACAAGTATTTCGGCCGGGTGAGGTTGTTGCTTATTCAAATTATGGAAGTGGCCTTGCTGCCTACATTGTTGAAGAAGTTAGTGGTCTAGATTACCGGGAATACGTACGGGAGAATATTTTTGAACCGCTTCAAATGACGAAAACAGCAATAGATCCTGAACTATCTGATAATGAATGGGTGAAAGAACAGAGGGGAGAGGTGCAGGGATATTCGACTGCGCTGGAATTAATTGACCCTAATTTTTACTCGATTCCCATGTATCCGGTAGGTAGTGCTATGGGAACAGCTAGTGATCTACAAAAGTTAATGCAAGCGTTATTAGCTGAAGATGGAACCCCTTTATTTGAAGATGAAAAAACGATTGATTTGATGTTTGAACCAACGTTATATTATCCGGAGACCGATATCCCAAGGGTCGCCAACGGTTTATTTTATTTGCCATCGAAAAGTCGGCATGTTTATGGTCACGGCGGGAATTCTAAAGCTTTTAGCTCCTCTTTTTATGTAGATAGAAAAGAACGTACCGGCGTTTTAGTGTTGACGAACATGAAAGATGAAAGTACGTTCACATCGGGAATACCTGAAATCATTTTTGGTGAATATGCACATGTTGAAAATGACATGAATTTGGAAAACTCATCCCGATGGGAAGGGATTTATGAGCCGGCTCGGTTGCCTCGACACGGATTTAGTAGCGTGTATGGATTATTTTTAAGAAGCCATACGAAACAGAGTGAGGCACACGATTTAATGATAAACGACTTGTCTTATTCACAGCTAGAACCAAGCATTTATAAAACAGAAGATGATTTGAATATGTACAGCTTGGACGTTTATTCAAAACATCCACTTCTTAAAAAAATGTTGTCTAATACATATTCAGATTTACTTTACGTTCCGTATTATAAACATCTCCTTGAATGGGGAGTAATTATTCTAGGGGGATTCGCCGTCATGTTTTCTTTCGGCTTTATGATCGTCTCGATTATTAAAAAAATACGGAAGAAACAACAATCTATATTACTTGCTAGTCAACATTTTTTAAATATATTCATGTGCATTAACGTAATTTGGATTAGTTACGAAACATCAACGATGACAACTTATTCATCACTTAAACTTTTTTTAACTGCAAATGTGATGTATATTGTTATTTCACTTGTCATAAGTGGATATTTACTTTTTCAAATGAGAAATAAAAAAACAAATAAATATGAAGCGTCAATTAAAATGGTGACGATTCTTTCCACGATTGTTTTGTGTGTGAATATCGTGTACTGGGAATTTTATTATTAAATCATTTGTTGAAAGTCTTTATTGGACAAATGCGTGACGAGGGGGATGGAAATGGAAAATGATAAAAAGCAACAAATCATAGAGGTAGCACGGCTCTATTATGAGTTTGATTATAATCAGCAAGCGATTGCCAAGAAACTAGGTGTATCAAGACCGACAGTTTCCCGGTTGCTGCAACAGGCAAAAGATCATGGGATTGTGAAGATCAAAATCATTGATCCATTCACCAATAATAATGAGCTTTCAAAATCGCTGCAAGAAAAATACAATCTTGAAGATGTGAAAATTGCCTATGCGGCAATGGAAGAAGAGCGGGAAATGATGGAAGTCATGAGTAAAGCTGCAGCTGCGTATTTGCATCATGTTGTAAAAGACGGGGATGTGCTAGGCGTGACATGGGGGACGACAATGTATAGAGTCGCCTACCAATTAAAACAAAAGCATGTGAAAGGTGTGGAAGTCATCCAGTTAAAAGGAGGAGTTGGCCACTCGGATGTAAATACATACGAATCAGAAACGGTTTATTTATTTGCAGAGGCATTTAATACAGTGCCGCGTTATTTACCGCTCCCTGTTTTCGTTGATAATCCTACGGTGAAGGAAGTAATTGAATCGGATCGACATATTCACAGGCTGATTGATTTAGGGAAGCAGGCGAATATTGCCATTTTTACTGTCGGCGCGGTTGACAACGATTCGCTTTTATTCCGTCTGGGCTATTTATCATCAGAGGAAAAATCTTTACTTCATTCGAAGGCAGTCGGGGACATTTGTTCGCGCTTTTTTACAGACACCGGAGAAATTTGCTGCACATCGATTAACGACCGGACTATCGGCATTGAGTTGGAAGAATTGAAACAAAAGGAAAGGTCAATCCTCGTTGCTGGCGGAAACCGAAAAGTTGAAGCCATCCACGGTGCGCTGTTAGGCGGGTACGCGAATGTCTTTATAACTGATCAATATACGGCGCAATCTTTGTTAATGCATGATTAAAAGATATCTACATAAGGAATTAAAATATATTGAAAAAGCCAACTTGGAAATCAAGTTCGGCTTTTTTTATTTCCAATTTTGAACAATGTTTCAATCGGGTTGCACATATGTTCAATCGTGTGTTATCATTTGTTTAAGAGTTGGATGGCCGTCCTCTTTAAATTCTTGAAATGAAAGCGATAACACACACACTTAGATGGAGGAAACATCATGAATATCATCTTTTATATCACTGGGCTCTTACTAGTGTTCGCAATCGGCTTTTTAATTAGTAATAACCGTAAGGATATTCGCTATAAATCAATAGGGATCATGCTTGGAACACAACTCGTTTTAACGTTCATTTTGCTAAATACGAAGATCGGAATTATCTCGATTGGATTTGTATCCGCTTTATTTACAAAGCTCATTGATCTTGGAGTAAGCGGTGTAAACTTTGTTTTTGGTGGAATGGAAAATAAAGGTGAATTCACCTTTTTCATAAATGTTTTATTGCCGATTATTTTTATCGCCGTATTAATCGGGATCTTGAATCATTTTAAAGTCTTGCCTTTTATCGTTAAATACGTTGGGCTCATACTGAGTAAGTTGAACGGTATGGGGAAAATGGAAAATTATATCGCTGTATCATCTGCCGTCCTTGGCCAAACAGAAGTCTTTTTAACAGTGAAAGACCAAATGGATAGTTTTTCTAAAAGGCGTTTATACACATTTTGTACATCTGCGATGAGTGCAGTGAGTGTTGCAATTGTTGGCGCATATATGGAGTTAATTGAACCTCGTTTCGTTGTGGTCGCAATTGTGTTGAATATTTTGTCGGCTCTAATTGTAGCGAACATCATTAACCCGTATGAATTATCGGACGAAGAAGATACGCTAGCGATAGAATCACATAAAAAAAGATCATTCTTTCAAATGATTAGTGAAAGCATTATGGATGGATTTAAAGTTGCGATTATTGTAGCAGCGATGTTAGTAGGTTTTATCGCATTAATGAATGGAATCGATTACATATTCATGCTCGCATTTAATGTATCATTCCAAACAATCTTAGGATTTGTCTTTGCGCCAATTGCATTCATAATGGGCGTTCCTTGGGCTGAAAGTGTAAGTGCTGGTGGGATCATGGCTACGAAGCTGGTCACAAATGAATTTGTTGCGATGTTAAGCTTTAAAGAAATTGCTGCTGGCTTATCACCAAAAGCAATCGGTATTGTATCTGTCTTCCTAGTCAGTTTCGCCAATTTCAGTTCAATCGGTATCATTACCGGCTCGGTAAAAGCCCTGAGTCCGAAACAAGGGGATGAAGTGGCGAAAAACGGCTTGAAATTACTGCTAGGTTCCACAATCGCATCGGTTCTTTCTGCGACTGTTATCGGTGTGTTTTTATAATAGAAATATAGAAATGAAAATAGGAGTGATGAAATATGCGCATGGTTGATATGATTGAGAAAAAACGTGAGGGGTTTGAGTTAACAAAGGAAGAAATTGCTTTTATCATTGAGGGTTACACAGATGGGACAATTCCGGATTATCAAATGGCAGCTTTCCAAATGGCTGTTTATTTCCAAGGGATGACAGCGGAAGAAACGGCTGAGCTTACGATGGCGATGGTAGAGTCTGGAGATCAGGTTGATTTATCAGCAATTGAAGGCGTGAAAGTAGACAAGCACTCAACAGGTGGAGTTGGGGATACAACAACACTCGTACTAGCTCCGCTTGTTGCAGCACTTGATATTCCTGTTGCTAAAATGTCCGGCCGTGGATTAGGTCATACGGGTGGAACGCTTGATAAGCTTGAAGCTGTTCCAGGGTTCCATATCGAAATTACCGACAAGGAATTCTTTGATCTGGTGAATGAAAATAAAATTGCTGTCATCGGGCAATCCGGAAACATAACACCCGCCGATAAAAAGATTTATGGCTTGCGAGATGTAACGGGGACAGTAAATTCAATTCCGCTAATCGCTAGCTCAATCATGAGTAAGAAGATTGCTGCAGGATCAGACGCAATTGTGTTAGACGTAAAAGTTGGCGCTGGTGCTTTTATGAAGGACTTAACGATGGCGCGTGACTTAGCCAATGCAATGGTTCAAATCGGCAATCAGGTAGGCCGTCAA
Source organism: Sporosarcina jiandibaonis (assembly GCF_013184495.1). GTDB lineage: Bacteria > Bacillota > Bacilli > Bacillales_A > Planococcaceae > Sporosarcina > Sporosarcina jiandibaonis. The sequence goes on from NZ_JAAOIY010000005.1 coordinate 303,890, forward strand.
ACGATGGCTGTTATTTCTGACATGAACCAGCCGCTAGGTTATGCTATTGGAAATGCATTGGAAGTAAAAGAAGCGGTTGAAACGCTACAAGGCAAAGGACCTGAAGATTTACATGAACTCTGTTTAACGCTAGGCAGCTATATGGTGCGTTTGGCTGGAAAAGCAGAAACAACGGAAGAAGCACGAGAAATGTTAGTAGAAGTAATTAACAATGGGAAAGCACTTGAGGTGTTCAAATTGTTTTTACAATCACAAGGCGGCGATACGTCTGTGATTGATGATATGACAAAGCTTCCAACAGCACGCTATCAAATAGACGTTCCGGCAAAAGAAGCAGGCTACGTCTCGCAAATTATTGCTGATGAAATCGGCACGGCTGCAATGATCTTAGGTGCAGGACGGGCTACAAAAGAATCTGAAATCGATTTGGCGGTCGGTCTTGTTTTACACAAGAAAATCGGTGATGAAGTGAAAATCGGGGAATCGATTGTGACGATTCACAGCAATACAGAAGATGTCGAGTCAGTAAAAGAAAAAATCTATCACGCATATGAAATGTCGGCTTCCCAAGTCGCACCGGCAACGCTGATTTACGAAGAAATTACAAAGTAAAAGGGGAATGAAGATATTGAATAAGGCAAAAATGATTGATCATACATTATTGAAAGCTGATGCAACAAAAGCAGGGATTACAACAATACTAGAAGAAGCAAAAGAATATGGATTTGTATCAGTTTGTGTCAATCCTGCTTGGGTTGCTTATGCAGCTGAACAATTACAAGAATCAGATGTGCTCGTTTGTACAGTGATTGGCTTTCCGCTCGGCGCCAATACATCTGCTGTGAAAGCATTTGAAACAAAAGACGCGATCGCTAACGGAGCTGGCGAAATTGACATGGTGATTAATATCGGCGCATTAAAAGACAATAACGATGCGCTAGTCGAAGCCGACATCCGTGCAGTTGTTGAGGCAGCAAACGGAACATTGGTCAAAGTCATTATCGAGACATGTTTATTAACGGATGAAGAAATCATTCGTGCATGTGAGCTTTCAGTTAAAGCGGGAGCTGACTTTGTTAAAACGTCTACAGGTTTCTCAACAGGCGGTGCAACTGTAGAGGATGTTGCATTAATGCGTCTGACAGTCGGCCCCGATATCGGTGTGAAAGCATCAGGCGGCGTGCGCAGCGGAGAAGATTTCGATGCTGTAGTCAAAGCTGGTGCAACACGTATCGGCGCAAGTTCTGGTGTCAGCATTGTAAAAGGCGAAGTATCCGACTCAAATTATTAATCAATAGATTGAAAGGACTGTTCTAGAAATATAGAACAGTCCTTTTTTGGTACTTGCGCAAGACAGTCAATTCACTACAATTGCATAAAATGAAAAAGAGGATATCGACTACGGTGAACTGCTCCCTGTCAAGTAGACAGTGGAAATAATAAAATGGTTCTAAGCGGCTTTAGCTCTATATTCTATAGGGCTAAGGCCGTTTAATTTTTCTTGGTATCTCTCATAATTGTAAA
>NZ_JAAOIY010000006.1 GCF_013184495.1 Sporosarcina jiandibaonis
ATCAAGAAGACAATGGAATCTTAAAAAGATGACTCCGATTGAATATCGAAGTCATCTCATAGCTGCCTAATTAGCAGCGGGTATTTTATTAAACTGTCCGAAATTTAGGGCGCAGTTCATATAAAAATTCATCCTGCACTTTATTTTCGACATTTTAATATTGTTTACCTTTTACAACAAAACCTTTATATCTGTTTCCCCAATAATCTTCATTAGGAGCGCTCGGCTTTGCGGTAGTGAATATTGGACGATTTGACCGATTACGATGGCGACGATGACTGTTCCGATGCCGACTGGACCGCCGAGGAGCCAGCCTGCTAGAGCAGCGATTATTTCGATGATGGTACGCGCTTTTTTAAGGCTTGTTCCGAACTTATCGACGATGACAAGCATTAAACTATCGCGCGGTCCTGCTCCGATATTGGGTGAGACGTAAATGCCGGCACCGTAGCTCATTACGACAACGCCGAACATGAAAATAACCGTTTGTCCGGCGAGTGTTTCGATTTCTGGGATCATCCAGTTGAACATGTCGATAAATAAGCCAATTAAAAGCATATTGAGCCATGTGCCGATTTTGGGTAACTCTTTGCGAATAATCGCTGTTGTGGTCACGATTGTAAGGCCCAAAAGTATGCTCCATGTACCAATTGTTAGTCCAAACTTATTAAACAAACCGACATGGAGTACGTCCCATGGCCCGATTCCGAGACGATGCCCTTTTATCGTCATGGTTGCGCCGAGCGCCATGACTAGCATGCCGAATAGATAGAACGCCCATCTCCAAAATAATATCTTTCTCATTCAAGTCCTTCTTTCCCTTGTTAAACTGCTACTGAGTTTTCACAATATCTTTAAATACAGCTTCCGATACTTCCTTGAGATTTTCCGGCGACAGCTTCATTTGCACACCTGGTCGACCCGCACTTACGATGATTTCGTCTAGTTCCAACGCGGATTCATCGATGAATGTCGGATATTTTCTTTTCATGCCGATCGCTGAACAGCCTCCGCGGACATATCCGGTTTCTTTCGTTAAATCTTTTAAAGGAAGCATTTCCAACTTTTTAACACCTGCCGCTTTCGCTGCTTTTTTTAAATCAAGTTCGAGGGCGACCGGCAATAAAAATACGAAAAGTTCTTTTTGACTCGCCTTAGTCACGAGTGTTTTATACACAGCTTCTACTGCTTGTCCCGTTTTTTGTGCGACGGAAACTCCATCTACTTGACCATCACTGATGTCGTATTCCATTAACTCATAGTGAATATTTTCACCGTCCAGAATTCGGACAGCATTTGTTTTCGGAGCCTTATTTGGTTTTGCCATGAGTAGTCACCTCTTAAAAGGCCGCCATTTTCGGCAGCCGATTATTATTTATCGAAAAGTTTTTTCAACGCTTCCGCCATTGCGGTGTTTTCTGGTTCCTCTTGCTTTTTTAAATACTTTTGGACATCTCGTTTATTCGCTCGGTTGCCTGATTCTTTACGGCGTTTTTCAAATGCCGATAACTTTTCTCGATGTCCGCAAGAACAAACGAAAATTTGTCCATCGCCTTCCCCGCGCAGTTCCAATCGTTTTTTACAAACAGGGCATCTGGCATTTGTTTGTCTTGAAATACTTCGGCGATAACCGCATTCACGGTCTTGACAAACATGCATTTTCCCGCGTTTCCCGTTCACTTCAAGAAGAAGTTTTCCGCAATCCGGGCATGTTCTTCCTGTGACATTATCGTGTCTGAATTTTTTATCGTCTGTTTTGATTTCAGTGACGGCTTGCTTTGAAAAGGCGATCATATCCTTCATGAAGTCTGCTTTTTTCATTTTTCCATTGGCGATTTTCGTGAGTCCTTGCTCCCACTCTGCAGTGAGCGCTGGCGACTTCAAATCTTCCGGTACTAGCTCCAGAAGTTGGCGACCTTTTGACGTCGTAAAAATATCATTTCCTTTTTTCTCAATCACGAATGACTTGAACAATCTTTCAATCACATCTGCGCGTGTCGCGACTGTTCCTAGTCCGCCCGACTCGCCAATTGTCTTGATTAAATCCTTCGATTCACCTTGCATGAATTGCGTCGGATTTTCCATTGCCGCGAGAAGTGTTCCTTCATTGAACCGAGCAGGAGGTGTTGTTTTCCCTTCTGTCATGGTTACAGCCCGCACTTTTACTTCTTCGCCTTTTTTGAATGAAGGCAGCGTTTCTACGGCATCATCGTCAGATGCGTATACCTTTTTCCAGCCTTCATCAGTAACCGTCCGCCCTCTCGCATTGAATGTTTCATTCCCAACGACTAGCTCGGCAGTCACTTGATCATAGCGGAATGGGCCAAAGAAGACAGCGAGGAACCGGTTGACGATTAATTCATAAAGTCGTTGTTCACGATCTGATAGCTTTTGGTAAATCGGGGTTTCCTCTGTCGGAATAATCGCGTGGTGATCTGAAACCCTTTTATCGTCGATTACGCCTCTTTGCGGTTTAATTGTTCCTGAACGAAGAAGTGTATTCGTCGTTTTCCGGAATGGACCAAAATCTACAGCTTTAATACGCTCTTTCAACGTATTTGCCATATCCGACGTTAAATGTTTTGAATCCGTACGAGGATACGTCACGGCTTTATGATGCTCATATAAGTTTTGCAGTGTGGAAAGTGTTTCCTTTGCCGACCAAGACCAACGTTTATGCGCTTCTTTTTGGAGCTCGGTTAGATCAAATAGATGAGGAGCCGGCTGTGATTTCGGTGACGTTTTGACATCTTTTATTTTCCCAGAATGAATCCCGTCTAAATCTTTGAGCCGTTTTTCAATGTTTTCTTTATCAAACGACCGCGTTTGACCGGCGTTGTCGCGCCATGTAAATGTCGCTTTTTCGGTTATCGCCTGCAAGCCGTAATAGGCTTTAGGTTTAAATTCGTTGATTTGTTTTTCACGTTCTGCAATCATCGCAAGCGTCGGCGTTTGAACGCGTCCCGTTGAAAGTTGGGCGTTATGTTTTACAGTTAGCGCACGTGTCGCGTTTATGCCTACAACCCAATCCGCTTCTGCGCGTGCAACCGCTGCTTCGTATAGGTTTTCATAAGCGCGACCTGGTTTCAAATTGTTAAACCCGTCTTTGATCGCTTTGTCTGTCACGGATGAAATCCATAATCGTTTCACAGGTTTTCTGCTTTTCGCTTGCTCCAAAATCCAACGTGCAACGAGCTCTCCTTCACGTCCTGCATCCGTTGCAATAATGACATCTGATACGTCATTTCTACGCAACTGGCTTTTTACCGCATTGAACTGTCTCGTCGTTTGACGAATCGGGACGAGTTTGAATGGGTCTGGAATAATCGGTAGATGTTCAAGTTTCCATTCCTTGTATTCATTGCCATACCCTTCTGGATCGGCATGCGTCACCAAATGGCCAAGCGCCCATGTGACGATATATTTTGTACCTTCTAAAAATCCATTTCCTTTTTTATTACAGCCAAGCACTCGCGCAATATCTCGCGCAACAGAGGGCTTTTCGGCTAATACAAGTGATTTAGACATAGGTAAATCCCCTTTCTACATATCCCTATTATAGAGGAGAATGCAGTTTGATGCATGTCGGGCGAATGAATGGGGGTGGGGGAATTGGAAGATCATATTAACTGATATAATTGATTAAAGGGATTAATTATTTATTTAATCCGTTACGGATTTTACTAGATTGCGTCTAAGTAAGTGAAGTGGGGTGATAGAGATGTCTAGTGAGAAATGGTTTGATGACTATTTTGATTCCGTTTACAGTTACATTTTATTACAAGTCAAAGATCCACATACTGCGGAAGATTTAACCCAGGAGACATTTTTAAAGGTCTTTCGGAACGAACATCAATTCAAAGGACAGTCCTCCATCAAGACATGGATTTTTCGGATTGCGTATACGACAACGATGAGTTATTTCAGAAAGAAAAACCCTTTAACATATTTTATCGATTTAAATATGCTTAAAGATGATACCTCTCCCGAAAAAATCGCGCTTCTTAATTCGCAACAAAAACAATTTTATGAAGCGCTTGGTGGATTAAAATCTAGCTATCAGCAAGTGATTATATTACGAAGGATACAGGGATTTTCCACAATTGAAACTTCGTCCATCTTGAATTGGTCGGAAGGGAAAGTGAAGATGAGTCTGTCGCGGGCACTTGCCGCATTCAAAAAGGAATTGGAGAAAGGAGGATTTTCTAATGAAGCACTTATCCGATGATGACGTAACGAAAGGGTTGGAAACGCTCTGTCAATCATTCCAGCCTTCTGCTACGCAAAAAGAAAATTCGCGCCGCCATATTTTCCAACCGAACCATCGCAAAAAAGGATTTCACATCCAATCATGGCTTCCAACTATCGTTTCGATTGTCGTTTTATTCACTATCGGCATTGGTATTTTCGTTTTGATCAACAATGAAAGTTATATGGGTGCAGGCGAATCCACTGGAAATGGAGCGCTTATAACGGACGTTACGGCTTCCTGGGATAGGGCCTTATTGAGTCAAACAAGTACAACTAGCCCTACCAAATTTGAAATTATTTTCAGTAAAGATTCACTTGTCATTTATGATCGATTCCAAGATGTTGGGGCGGCGTATACCCCAGATCTGGATCAAAGTTTCGAAGAGGCGTTTGCGAAATATAAGATAAAAGAGTCGCCTTTAGTGGTAGGAGAGTTTACCGAATATAGAGTAGTTAAAAAAAATAACGATATGTATACGATTGAAGTGACTGGTAAGCAAAGATTCACATATACTTTGAAAAAAGTGGCCCCTAGGAAATTCGTAGGTGAAGAAGGGATTGAATATTCGACTGGGACTTATGTTGAATAAGACTATTCATTCAAAAAAGCTGCCATCCCTTATCCAAGGTCTGACAGCTTTTTTTATTTCGTAAACAATTCCTCAATCTTTTCAATCGGAATCTGCGACTCGCCGTTTTCTACATCGAGTCTTTCTTTTACTTTCTCGATTGTTTTTGCAGGAGATGTTAATGACATGACTGTGTCCCCCGCTTGCGCTTGCAATTCGACATCTGGTGCATAGAATTCTATTGCACCGTCTGCACGCAAGATGTAAAGCAGGATTGATTTATCATCGCGTTCGCGTAAATATTGCGTGTAGCTATATTGTTTTGTGATCAATGTTTTACGGATGACATGGCCCGTGTTGATTCGATCTTCGAGCTCGTATATAGAAACTGCTGGTGTAAAGAGCAACTGCCCGCCTGAAACTGTCGATGACATATTTTCATGATTGAAATGAAATGCCGTTTGGTACAAATGGTCTCGACCGAGATCCGGTTCAAAGTCTTCGCAGACATGCGCGTTGTAAGTATCGATTTTCGACATCGCCAACATGAAACGGTACGGTGTCAAATCCAGTTCATATTCAAGATGTCTTGAGAGAATATCGCCAACGAAGCTGTTCAACCCTAGTTTACGGGCATGCGTTAACCCCGCCCATGTTCTATCGATAATGAGTACTTCATTGCCTGTTTCTTTCACTGATTTTGCAAATTCGGCTGCAAATCGACTTCCCCCGACAATTAGAATTCCTGATTCATCTGTCGTTGTTAAATTCAATTTTTTCGCTAATGGTCCGATTGTAAACCCGTGAAGCACAACAGTCGCGAAAACAAGCGCGAACGTTAACGCTGTCAGCAGCTCCGCGTCAGGATATCCGTGGTCTAATAAAATCGTAGCAAAGTAGCCCGATACAGTCAGCGCTACAATGCCGCGCGGTGCAATCCATCCGACTAGCAATTTTTCTTTTGCTGTCAAATCAGTGCCAATCGTCGAAATCCAAATCGATAATGGACGCACGATAAATAACATCGCAAGAACATATAAAATGATATTCGAGTTGAAAATCTCGATGAGCACTTTTGGATTCAACGACGCCGTCAACATGACGAAAATTCCAGAAATCAGGAGTACCGAAATATTCTCTTTAAAATGACGGATTTCCCGGATTGACGTCAGATGCATATTCGCCATCGTCATCCCCATTGCCGTTACTGCAAGAAGCCCGGTTTGCGGCATAATTTCATCCGAAAATACGAATGTGAATATAACGACCGCGAATAACACCGGCGATTTTAAAAACTCAGGAACCCTACCACGTTCAAAGGCAATACCAAGAAGATGAGCAACTCCCCATCCTAAAAGAACCGCAAAAATGGATGCTGCAAAGAACAATAGAAATGAGTTTAAAGTCACTTCCCCGTCCACGAATCGAATAAATTCAAAAGCAAAAACAGCGAGAAGCGCGCCGAACGGGTCGACAACTATCCCTTCCCACTTCAAAATCGCAGCAGGACGCGGTTTCAGTTTCGCTTGCCTTAGAAGCGGTAAAATAACCGTCGGACCGGTAACGATGAATAAGCCTCCGATAATAAATGAAACTGATAATGACAATCCCGCTACATAATGTGCAGCAAGTGAACCAGCAATCCAAGCGATAAATGCGCCGATCGTTATGATTCGCAGCACCGGTTTATTGAATCCTCTAATTTCCTTGAAATCGAGGTTTAAACTTCCTTCGAATAAAATGAGCGCAACAGCAAATGTAATGATCGGACCGAATAAATTCCCCATACTTGCCTGCGGATTAATTAAACCTAAAATCGGACCGACTAGAAGTCCCGCCACAGACATGACAACAATTGCCGGCATTCGAAATCTCCATGCTACCCATTGGGACAATATCCCGATTAATACGACGAGCATTAAGTCAAACACTAACGAATCAAACAACCGGTCCCCTCCTCTGTCCTAAATGAAATAACTAGTTTACCATACTATAAGTTCTGTACAACCTTAAAAATACATAAATTATTTTTTCTAACCATACGATAAAGAGATAATAAAAACGTTTGGATTAGGAAGGATGATTCCAATAGACAAACTACCGCAAATGATGTTGGCATTTTACATCCAGGACACGGAAGGTAAAGGGACATACCCTATTCGACGGGCAAAAGTGATTGCAGAGGCCTTACCCGATACAATTGAAATTATATTTATTCTTAAAAAAGGTTCTCACCCTGCCCCTGAAGGATTTAAAACTATCACGTTTAAAAATAGTACAGAGTTGTTAAGCATTCTTGAAAAAACAAGACCGAATCTGCTCGTTCGCGATAGCGGATCCACCACGCAAGAAGAAGTCGATAAAATTCGTAAAATCGTTCCTTCAATCATTCATTTTGATGATTTTGGGAGTGGTGGCGAGTCAGCCGATCTCGTTATTCAAACGCTTTATATGGAAACCAATGAAAAACCGCATGAGCATTATGTTGTTGGACCGGAAAGTTTTATAGCAGATGATGAATTGTCTGCGTTTAAACATATCGGTTTGGGAAAAGCGGCGACTCGCCCGCTTCCACATCTCGTCATTACTTTCGGTGATGAAGATTTAGGAAACTTGACGTACCGTGCACTTCGTCATATGTTGCAACTTCAAATTCCACTCAAAGTAACTGTGCTTTTAGGTGAAAATTACAAGCACGATAAAACCGAGCTGCGAATAATGGCATTGGGGAGACGGAATACATTCATCAAAGAACAGCCTGCCTCATTAGCTGAATTTTTATCAACTGCGGATGTGATTCTTTGCGCGTCGGGTTATATGCCCTATGAAATCGCGGTTATGGGCATTCCTTGTATCGTTTTGGCGCAAAATGAGTTTGAAACTTCCTTGGATTTCCCGAAAGAAAAACATGGTTTTGTTCACCTCGGTCCTGGACGGAAAATTAAGCAGTCAAGTCTATTAAATGCGATCATGGAACCGCTTCTTCACGAGCCGCTCAGGCGTAAAGCGATTGAGCGTCAAGTTGCTCTTAATCTCGGAGAAGGTAAAGAGATGGTCTGCGAAGCGATTCTCTATTATCTTGAATATCCGAAGCGGGGAACTCATAACGAGACAGGAAAAAGCACCTCTGATGTGATATAGTGGGGAAAAAGATAGGAGTTTTTCCCTTGGATAAAAAACAAATCGAACGAGAAATCGCAGAACTGAAAATGGAGTATGTCAATTTACAAGGAGATATCGAAAAGCTCGAATCTGTCGGCCAAAATAGATTCGTCGCCAAATCCGAAGTGCGCCTCGGCGCAATGGAAGAGAAACTTGCGATGTTGAATAAAAAATTAGCTGAATTTGAATAAGAGTAAAAGTCGCCTAAAGTGGGCGACTTTTTTTGTTTACTTTTGTTATTTTTTTTAATTTGCTTGCACTCATATGCGGTTTCCTTGCAGTTTTATGGGTTTTGCTTGCACTCAAATGATTTTGCTTGCAAGCCGGGACCTTACACCTATATAAGAACCGAGGCATTATCGTGAAATTTTAGTAAGTCGTTAACTTGAACAATTCCTGCAGCCGAATAATACTTCGTTGGTAAAACGTAAAGTCGTCTTGGTACTTTTCGAAGTCGACGGTGTAAAGTGCGTCTTCGTTATTCCATAGTCTTGTAAAGTAAGCGTTGATGTCTTGAACGAGTTCGCTGTCGTTTTGCGCGATGATCCGGAGGTTTGATTCCAAGTTATAGTTATTTAAAGCGCGCTCGGTTAAATTTGCGGCGCCGTTGGAAATATATGTTTCGTCAGCAGTTTGGACGACGACGAGCTTTGTGTGGTATTGACCGATTACAGTGTTGTACCAGCGAATATCGATTGCCCCCTTTGAATCTTTCATCATTCTTTGTGCAACTGGCCGATTGGGCAGACCCGTTTTTTGACTGCCGAATGAGTTTTCGTTGGGATCTAAAATCATCTTCACATCTACTCCGCGGTTTGCGGCATCCAGAAGCGCTTCAACCACATTTTCTTCGGCTATGAAAAACATTCCAAGAAAAATTTGATCGCCTTTTTGCGCTTTATCAATATCGGCTAGCATTGTGTCGAGTATTTTCTTCTCTGTTATATATTGGACTTGGTACTTCCCGTCCGATTTTTCGTCGACTTTTACCCGCGGCAATGTGCCGCCGTTCGTATAATTCACTACCGCTTCTTCAGCTTCTAAAATATCGTTTAAGACGGACCCCGTTACTTTCATGGCGACATTCCCATGAAAACCGCTGGCGTTATGCGGGTTTGAAGACGTTACGATAGCCTCTTTGTCGGTGACAATCGCCTTTCGATGATTCGCTTTTATATTTAATAATGTCATATAGGATGCAAGTGTCATTTTCGGCGCTTCGTTTGCCATCGCATTCGGAATCCACCCCTCCCCTTTTACGTCCATCCATCTGAAAATTGTTCGATAGAGGCCTGAGTAAACTGGCGTTGAATCACGAAGCGAATCTAAGTCTGTGTAAACAACGTCAATGCCCGCATCTTCCATTTGTTCGAACCACTTATTTTCATAGGAACCATATCCAATATTGAGCGGGTCTGTGATGAAGGTGATTGGCATTTTCGGGTTTATTTCTTTTTTCTCAACTAAATTCGCAGTCAGCGTCTCTACATTTTTCGGAAAATCAATGTCCTCGTCTGAATAATGATCAAAGAGAAAGAAGTCGAGTACGATGAATTGCTCGGCATCCTCGATTAATCGATTCACTTCGTCAAAGATTTGAAGCTCGTGTTGCAAGTCGTCTCCTTTCTCATTTTGCGCGTACGTTAAATCAGTAATCATCTGAACATCGTCTGTGTAGTGTAATTTTCCTTCGTATGAAAGGCCGGGTGGGAGAGGCTTATATGTATGCCATAAAATCGTTGCTATATAGATGAGAAGTATTATTCCTACGCTTCCAAATATTATTTTCTTCTTCGTTTTCATTTGAACATCTCCGCTTCAAAACAACTAGGTCATTGGTATGTTCCCCGTGAGGATAATCGGTAAACAAACCGCACAGGGTTTTATTCGCAAATAAAAAAATGGAGGCCGAGCGATACGAGAATAAAAAATGGGGGCGAGACGGTACGAGAATAAACATGGGAGCATCGAGAGCAATCGGACCCGCTGCGAGAGCAAACCGAGGCGCAACGAGAATAAAAAAATGGAGGCGGGACGGTACGAGAATAAACATGGGAGCACCGAGAGCAACCGGACCCGCTGCGAGAGCAAACCGAGGCGCAACGAGAATAAAAAATGGAGGCGGGACGGTACGAGAATAAACATGGGAGCACCGAGAGCAACCGGACCCGCCGCGAGAGCAAACCGAGGCGCAACGAGAATAAAAAATAGGGGCAGCGCAATACGGCCTGGAGCTAAACGTGAGCAATAAAAAACACAGCCGTCGATTGGTAACGGATTCGGTTGATGGGGAGAAAAGTGCAATTAACAACGTAAATAACAGCTTTATCAGCATATATTTCAACAGTGAAATGGCTATATAAAAAACAAGTAAAAACGCTCAGATTTTGAAACTGCACCCCAATTGTTGGACACAATCTAACAATTGGAGGTGCAGTTTTTCTATGGCAAAATATACGCTTGATTATAAACTATCGGCTGTTAAACGGTATTTGGAAGGCGGAGAAAGTTATATTTCAATCGAAAGGTCAATTGGAACATCTGTAAGCGTAGTGATGAACTGGGTAAAGCAATATCAAGCTCATGGGATAGAGGGTTTAATGAAGAAAAACTACACAAATTACTCCTTACAGTTTAAACTGGATGTACTTAACTACATGAGTGATAATGGGACGTCACCAAATGAAACAGCAGTGATTTTTAACATTTCCTCTCCAGCAACGATAAGAGCTTGGAGGATCCTTTTTGAAAAAGGTGGTGTAGACGCCCTCACTTCTAAGAATAAGGGGCGTCCATCCATGAAAAGAGAATCCCGAAAGAAACAAAATAACGAGTCTCCAAAAGATGCTGTCGAAGCTTTACAGGCCGAAGTGGCACAATTACGAATGGAGAATGAGTATCTAAAAAAGTTGAATGCCTTAGTTCAAAACAAGGAAAAATCACCAAACAAGATAAAGCGAAAGTAATCTATGAACTAAGGTTAAAATTCCCGGTTAAAGCACTTATAAAGTTAGCTGGTATACCCCGCAGCGTTAGTTTGTTCTTCAACTAAACTGCACCTTTAGTTCAATAAGAAAAAAGGCTTTACTCCGTCTTGAACTAAAGCACCCGTTAGTTAAAAGTGAAGCTTATTCAACAATCGCGCCCGATCATTGCATATGTGATTTCTTTTCCACGCCTACTATTTTGCACCCTTCATGCTTTTTAAAGTTTTCATGTATCCAAGTGACAATAAAAGAACGACTGTATATATAACTACACTACCCATAGAGTATAAAGCCCGTAATTTGTTACTGACCGGAGAATAACCACTATGAGCATTGTAATGCCGTTCTGCACCTTCAAACCCTGCCTGAATACTGATTAACGCTAATCCCAATAACACTAAAGCAAAAATAGCCTTTTTATGACAGATCATTTTAACTAAGTTCTCCTTAAAAACGGAGGAAAAGGATATTTTACCTCGATAATCTTTCGATTGCTCTTGTTTTGAAAATGGAACCAAAAAGAAAATCAGAAGCCCACTATAAACCAGCAACAGGACTACAAATTCAGAAAAGCCCATGTGAACAACCTCCCTAGTCCTTTATTTTACTACCTTTGTCTCTTTTGTCTCTAAATAACATTCAACAATCTGGTCCGATTGTTGAACACAAGTTAAACAACACTCTTCAACTAATAAGACGTTCTCATGTTAATTAAAATTACTCTTTTTCAATCTCTGTATGCTCAATCTGTTCTAAAATCCAAGGTTCATCTCCTTTTTTTGAATATAAAGAAAAATACTCTTTGTTTTCTTCAATCAAGTTCCAAACCATCTCTTCTTTGACAACTACCTTAAATGCTTTATCTTTAGTTTGATTGTTAGGGTCATATGCTTCTATCCAATATTCCTTGTAATCGTTGGAATGACCTTTTTCAATTACGATTAACATAGAAGTAGTAGATTTAGAAGCTCCCCCACATGATATCAGTATTGTTAACAACATAAATATAATAAATATATTGGAAATTTTTCTCATTTTATATCCCCCCTCAACTATTTATTTCACATAAGAAAGTCATCTTTCCCTGTATAGTGCAAAATGAAAGTACATAGTATTGCAAGCAAACTTGGCGTTGCAACTTTACATGGAGTGATGGGCATGAGCCTTTGCAGGCAAAGCCAGCCCTTGATTTAGCTGGAGAACACTATTGCAACTTTTTTATCATCGATAAAATCCAGATGATATTTTCATCGAAAATCAGAATTTTTTTCTTCAACTAAACTGCCCCGTTAGTTGAAGAACATCATTTCACAATCTTTAATATATTTTAGCATATATTTCTCATCTTCCTTCTAAATTTTTTTACTCCCAATATCCAATTAGCAAGTGTTTTAACAATGGTATTAACACAGACACATAAATTTATGCGATGCTGTTAATTCCTGTGCCGATTGTAGTACCAGTTCGTTTATATAAAGCATCTAAATGTTGATGCAACAACAAAAACAGGGACACCAATTCATATGCGAATTGTGTCCCCGAACACTGTGTTTTTTAGGCAATTACATATTCGTATGCCGCTTTGTCGTCAATCATAAGTTCTTTTAAGTACTTTCTGGCACGAAATAGTCTCGATTTGACCGTTCCGATGGATACTTTCATTTCTTCCGCAATTTCGTTTAGAGAATATTGATAGACATAGAAGTACTCGATTGTCGTTTTATATATTTCATCTAATTTATCAATTTTCTGGCGAACAATTGATTGAATGTCATTTTGTTCAACAATTTCACCAGGCGTTAACGTATCACTTGGAACCAAATCGAGTATTGGAACGTCAAGTGTAGGTGGTTGGTTCATAACATGTTCGCTATGCCTTACATTTTTTCGGTAGCGATCTCGGAATGTGTTCATGCAGATGGTCGTCAGCCATCCTTTTAAATGGTCGATATCATCTAATCGATCACTGTAGCGAACCACTTTAACCCAGACGTCCTGCATAACGTCTTCGGCTTCTTCCTTATTTCGAGTTAGTTTTAAACATAGATGATAGATATACCGACCGTATTCTTCATACAAGGCATCCAGATTGTTAGTCATCTTAATTACTCTCCCGTCTTTTTGCTATTAACCTTATTATCAGCAATAAAGACGATTTAAACTATCGCATTCTCTTTCAGTAATCTTACAAACTTGTAAGGTTTGGAATTAATCTTCTCTTTCTGCTGTGATTTTCATGCGAATAATTCGAGTGCGTTCCATTTCTTCGATTTCAAACCGCAAGTTTTCATACGAAAAGCGTTCGCCTGGTTCCGGCAAATGACCAAGTTGTTGGAGAACAAATCCACCAATCGTTTCGTGATCCGTCGGCAATTCAATCCCGATTAGTTCCATCGCGTCTATAATTTCTAGTCGACCATGGCATGTTAAGGAGTCATCCGTCTTTTCATAAATCAGCACTTCTTCTTCCATATCGGTTTCGTCTTCAATATCTTGTCCGATCATTTCTTCGATTATATCTTCTTGCGTAACAATTCCAAGCGTTCCCCCGTATTCATCAAGCACAACAGCCATATGTTTCTTTTGCGAAAGCATCATTTTAAATACGGTCTCAACACTTGCTGTTTGAACGACGTAGATCATATCGCGGTCAATGAATTCCCCGAGCTTTCTTTCAGGTTCTAAAGACCATTCGATGAACATTTTCGAATAAAACATCCCCACTATGGTATCCATGCTTTCCTCGTACACAGGGTAGCGCGTGTAGAAGAACTCTAAAATCGTGTCGCGGACTTCTTCGTAAGTGGCCGTGAGCGGCAGACCGACAACATCCGTACGATGCGTCTCAAGGACGTCCCAAACATCTTTGTCACGAAAATCAAGAACACCTTTTAAGCGAAGCGTTTCATCTTGTTCGAAAGTTCCTTCTATTGTCGCGATGTCCATCATGGATTTAAGGTCTTCTTTCGTCAAAGTCGCTTCCCTGACTGTTCCTTTTGAAATTATGCGAATGAAAATATTCGTAAACATTGCCAGTATTGCCGTGAGCGGTGTGAGAATTATTACAAGCAATGAAATTGTCGGTGCAACTACATAGGCAACTCGATCAGCAAACGTTGCGGCAATCGTCTTCGGCAACACTTCACCGAATACGATAATAACGACCGTTAAAATACCGGTTGCGATGCCGACTTTCCAGCCCTTATCAATACAAATCATTGTTACGATTGTCGGCATCATTATATTGGCGATATTATTACCGATCAAAATCGCAGTAATCATTCGGTCCGGCTTCGAAATTAAGTTGAGCAGCTTTTCTGATTTTTTATCATCTTGATCAGCTCGAAGCTGGACCTTCATCCTATTTACTGCGGTCAGTGCCGTTTCGCTTCCCGAAAGAAAGAACGACATGATCAAAAAGAATCCGAGTGCGAAAAACAAAATTACATTCCTCCTAGGGGCGTTTTTCTTTATTCTATGTATAATTTGATTTTAGTTTATTTCACATATCATACCATATTTCCAATCAAACACATGACAATTTAACTTCATTTCTCACAATTCTGCTATACTATTTTCAGAAGGAAAACATATTGAAATGAGGGATTTGATTGGCGCATTTAGAAGAATTAGACCAATATTTCACTGAACAACGCGAAACGCATCTTGAGGAATTAAATGAATTTTTACGTATTCCAAGCATTAGCGCGTTATCTGAACACAAAACGGATATGCAACAAGCTGCACAGTGGTTGGTGAATTCATTGACGAAGGCTGGACTTGAGAACGTTTCTATCAATGAGACGAATGGCCACCCTGTCGTTTACGCTGATTGGCTACATGTGGAAGGAAAACCGACGATTCTTGTTTACGGTCATTACGATGTACAACCCGTCGACCCGCTTGAATTATGGGATAGCGCACCTTTTGAACCTGAAGTCCGCGATAATAAGTTATATGCTCGCGGCGCAAGTGATGATAAAGGACAAGTATTCATGCATATTAAAGCGGTTGAGGCGTTAATGAAAGAATCAGGAAGCCTCCCGGTTAACGTAAAGTTTTTAATTGAAGGCGAAGAAGAAATCGGAAGTCCTAATTTAGAGAGCTATATTGTTGATAATAAAGACAAGCTTTCCGCGGACGTTATTGTCATATCTGATACAGGCATGCAAGGACCTGGACAGCCAGCTGTTTGTTATGGACTGCGAGGACTTTGCGGCGTTCAAATCGATGTGAAAGGCGCGAAGAGCGACCTGCATTCCGGTTTATACGGCGGAGGGGTTCAAAATCCACTTCATGCGATGGTCGAGTTGCTCGCTTCGTTCCGTGATAAAGAAGGAAAGATTGCTGTGGAAGGTTTTTACGACAATGTGCGTCCTTTGAGTGATGAGGAACGCGAGGCCTATGAAGCGCTTGGATTCGATGAAGAAGATTTGAAAAATGAAATTGATGTGCCTGAGTTATTTGGGGAAAAAGGATTTTCACACCTCGAACGCACGTGGGCCCGTCCTACGCTTGAGCTAAACGGCATTTTCGGCGGTTTTTCCGGAGAAGGCATCAAGACTGTTCTACCTGCTGAAGCTGGCGTAAAGATCACATGTCGACTTGTGCCGGACCAAGATCCAGATGAAATCGTTGAAAAACTAAAAGCGCATATTGAAAAACATAAACCGGTCGGCGTTACTGTGACGGTTACTGAATTCGATAAAGGGAAACCGTTCATCACGCCATTTGATCATCCAGCCATTCAAGCAGCGGGCCGTTCGTACGAAAAGGTCTACAATGTGCCGACTGCATATACACGCGGCGGAGGTTCTATTCCAATCGTTGCCGCGTTCGATGAAATATTGGAACTGCCGGTTGTTCTCATGGGCTTTGGCTTATCAACTGAAAACTTCCACGCGCCAAACGAACACTTCCACTTGGAAAACTTTGATCAAGGTCTTCGTGTTATCGGCGATTATTATTATGAGATTGAAAAATTTAGTAAGGATGAACTGAAGAAATAAGTTTTCAAATGAATATGCGAGTACTTGAATCCCTTCTTCAAGTACTCGTTTTTTATATTCCTATTGCTTTCCAGTTTATTCCCGCAACGGATTGGGCAGGGTTTTTATTCCCGTATCGAGCTGCGTTGCTCCCGTTACGCGTGATGTTATTCCCGTTGCTCGCTAGTTTATTCCCGCAATGTTTTTCGCTGTAATTTTCCGTTGTGAGAATAGAGAAAATATTTATGTGCAAGTATAATACTTTCCATGGTATAATGTTTTTAGTAGAAAAAATGATAATAGAGGATGATTTTACTAGTGACTAAAAAACCATTAGCGTGGATTGTAGACAGCACTGCCTATGTTCCTGAGGAGCTACAACAACATCCGGATTTCTTTTCGGTGCCACTCAATATACATTTCGGAGAAAAGCAATATGTTGATGGAGTTGATCTGACTCCGGAGCAATTATACGGAAAAATCAAGAACGCGGAAGAGTTTCCAAAAACGTCACAACCTTCCGCCGGCGAGTTTTCTGAGCGATATAAAGTAATCGCTCAGAACTACGAAGAGGCGATCGCTATTCATGTTTCCGCAAAAATGAGCGGTACATTAGCATCTTCACAAGGCGGAGCTGAAATTGCCGGTTTCCCTATCACATTCATCGATTCGCTTTCCCTTTCATATGGGATTACAGGTTTAATTCAACGCGGGATTGAAATGCATGAAAATGGTTCAACTGTTCCGGAAATTAAAGATGGGTTAGAGAAGATGGTTGGTAAATGCACAAACTTTATCCTCATCGGTAAACTTGACCAATTGTACAAGGGCGGGCGTATGAGTGCTGCTCAGTTTTACTTAGGCAGTCTTTTAAAAGTGAAGCCGATTGTTCAAATTTCCACCGAAGGCAAACTAAAAGCCATCGATAAAGTACGTTCCGAAAAAAGAGCACTGCAATATTTGGTCGACAAAGTAGCTGATGGCCACCGTGCTGGCGTCAATAAAATCTATTTGATGCAAGGAAATGTTCCCGAGCAGGCTGAGCATTTAAAGAAGCTCATCAATGAACAGGTACCTGAAGTTGAAGTTGAAATCGGCGATATTAGTTCCGTGCTCGCTGTCCATGCCGGCGAAGGCACCCTTGCCGTTTTGTGGTATGAAGAGTAAATAGAAATGCAGCCCGCAGTTAGTAGACGGGCTGCATTTTTCATGGGAAATTATCGTTGATCTTGAAGAAAATATACCTGGCATTCGGCCTGTATGCATAGGAATCTTTATAGTCCCAAGTGCGATGCTTCACATTGTACGTATGCGCATTGACGAGTGGCTGCGAGCCATTTTTTGCTGTCACAATCGTCGAGTGATCAAATCTTCCGTCGTTTTGAAAGTCATAGACGATAACATCTCCAAGGTCCAATTGTTCCGCGGAACTAACTTGTGTCGCAGTCAAACCTCGTTTAGATCCTGCGAGATACCATCTAAGCGAATGGGATGTCGACCAACTAAAACTCCAAGTTCCGCCGCCAATCCACCATCCTCTCTCCCGGTTTGGATAACCCCACATCGGCGCCCCGCCCGCTCGAAGGCATTGTGAAATATAATTCGTGCAATCAACATCGAACTTCGGATAAGCGGGATTGTAGCTATTCCACCATTCATCCGCATACCGCACAGCAGCTAATCGGTCGTACAACACTGATCTCCTCCTATTCCAATCTATGAGCGCGTCAACAACCTCATGAATTTCCGACTATATCTTTGAAGCGATTAAGAATTAAGCAAACGACTAAAGAAGTCGGCGAGGCGACTAAAGCAGACGTTAAAACGACTAATGCATGGAAAATTCGACCAAAGCCGACTACGAAACGACTAAAGCGACACCTAAAACGACCAAACCGCCCAATCCAACAAAAAAGCACCTAAACCTCAATATTCACAAGGTTTAGGTGCTACTATTTTTATGGAGACTATCGGGATTGAACCGACGACCTCTTCACTGCCAGCGAAGCGCTCTCCCAGCTGAGCTAAGCCCCCTTAAATTTGGTACAATAAAAGTATAGCAGAATTTCAGATTGATGACAATAGGCAGGGGGATGCGGCGATGCAACATTTGGAAAGAGAAATTACGGAACCTGTTCTTCTTTGTGATGATAAAGGATTGCTTAACCCAGAAGCAATCGGCTTTGCGCGGTATCCGTTAATCACAAGTAATTTAACGAAAAACTTTATGAGAAAGAAAAAATGGAATTATTGGTGCGTTTACGGGGAAGAAATTATCTTTTCCGCCACCATCACCCATCTCGATTACGCAGCGGTTTGCTCCGTTTATATACTAAATTTCGAAACGCAAAGATTTTTCGAAAAACAAATTATCTTTCCCGGTGGTAGGAAAATAAAAATGTCCGAAGATGTTCTTGACAGCATCAAGTTTGTTGACGATACGATTTCTGTTCAAATGATCCATCTTCAGAATGAGACGCACCTTTCCGTTTCCATACCCGATTTTGATAATGACGTCCTTCATGCTGACCTTCACATCTTTCATCCGCCTGAAGATGAAACACTGAACGTCGTCATTCCAAGAAATCGGAACATCTTTCAATTCACTGCAAAGCATCATACTTTACCGACGAAAGGTTTCGTGAAAATCGGCGAACAGCGTTTTGACTTTAACGATGAATATAGTTTTTCAGTGCTCGATTTCGGGCGCGGGATCTGGCCGCGAAATGCGAGTTGGAATTGGGCCATGGCTTCCCAACGTCTCGGGGGACGTCGTATCGGGCTTAATTTTGGCGGTCAATGGACGGATGGCACAGGTATGACGGAAAATGCTGTTTTTATTGACGGGAAGATGACTAAGATCCATGAAGATGTTCTTTTCACTTATGATCGTGAATTTTATATGAAACCATGGAAAATTCGAACAAAATTTACAGATGACGTAAATTTAACGTTCACGCCTTTTTTTGAGCGAATTTCTAAAACAGATGCCAAGCTAGTACGTTCCGAGGTGCATCAACTCGTCGGGTATTTCAATGGTTATGTTCGATTACAGGACAACACGACTCTACAAATCCGACAAATGCTCGGTTGCTCTGAAGAACATATAGCAAAATGGTAAAAGGTTCCTCCACCTCATTCAATTCGTTTTTGTTTATTTTCTCAAATTAGCGGCAAAATACTAATAGAGGAATTATTACGAAAGGAAGCGAAGCGATTGAGAAAATCCAAATTCCTTATGATCACCATTTTCGCAAGCGTGTTTCTTGTTGTCGGTTGTGGAAATAATAATAATGATAACAAAAGGTCAGTTGAAAGCAGAGATGAACCACTTATATCCGCTGAAATCGAGGACCGTGACGGTTCATATTATTATGGCGCTGGCTACGGTTTTCTAGACTTTGATCTTGAAATCGACATTGATGGTAAAGATGCTATTGATATAAATTACGAAGTCGATAAACAGAATGATACTTTCGAGGCCGAATACAAGAATAATATTGAAAACTTCCATTTAAAAAATGAAGAAGCAATGAATGCGATCGATGAGTTTTTTAATGAAGTTTTATTGAATACTGAGAATAAATCCAAAGAAGATTTAATGAGAGAAATACTTGAGTCTTTAAATATAGAGGACTATTCAAAATTCGATCTCGAAATAACATACGACGACAATAGCACGCTAACTATTCAGGAAAGTAATTAGCTTGATACAAAAAGGCTGCGGAACACTCCTCAGCCTTTTTGGTTTTTATATTTTAGAATCTAGCAACATGTTGTAATAAACGCCTTGACGTTCGATCAGCTCTTTTTGATTTCCAGATTCGATTAGTTTTCCTTGTTCCATGACATAAACCGTGTCCGCTTTACGAACGGTGTTCAGTCTATGGGCAATGACAAAACTTGTTCGACCTTTCATCAGTCGGTCGAGGGCTTCCTGTATTTCGAGTTCAGTCACTGTGTCGATACTACTTGTCGCTTCATCGAGCAACAGAATCGCGGGGTCAGCCACAAGTGCGCGCGCGATTGACAACAGCTGTTTCTGCCCTTGTGAAATCTCTCCCCCGTCAGCAGTGAGGACAGTATCGTAGCCGTCTTCCAAGCGAATGATAAAGCTATGCGCATTCGCTTTTTTAGCCGCTTCAATGATTTCCTCGTCGGTGGCGTCCAGTTTTCCATAACGAATATTTTCAAAAACAGTCGCTTCGAATAAAAATGGATCTTGCAAAACGAAGGCAGTTTGGCTGCGAAGCGTTTGTCTCGGCAACTCGCTTATCGGGATGCCGTCGATATAGATTTCACCTTTATCGACTTCGTAAAACCGAGCAAGCAATTGCATAATCGTTGTCTTCCCCGCCCCGGTCGCGCCGACCATAGCTGCCGTTTCTCCGGCTTTCACGTGAAATGAAACATCTTTGATCGTATAACCGTCCGTATCAACAGCGTACCCGAATGAGACATTTCTAAATTCGACATCGCCTCTTAGTACGGCATCTTTATGCTTTGTCGCTTGATCCTTTTCAATGGGTTCATTCATAATGTTGAAAACGCGTTCTGCCCCGGCTAGTGCCGACAATACAGTATTGAATTGATTCGCCAAATCATTCAACGGCCGCGTGAATTGGCGCGCCAACTCGGAAAAAATAACAATTGTACCAATCGTAACAAGCCCATCCCCTTTTAACGCCAATAAACCGCCAATCCCCGCAACCACCGCGAAACTAGCATTGTTAAGCATGTTCATGACTTTCGGGATGAAACCTGAATACGTCAATGCCCAGAAGCCTGTTCGACGGAGTCGATCACTTTTTTCCGTGAATTCCTCCATGACATGCTCTTCTTGCGAAAATGCTTTGACGATGCGTTGACCCGAAATCGTTTCCTCTATCATTCCATTTAAAGATCCGACCGCCTGTTGTTGTTCTTTGAAAAGTTTTCCAGTTCGGCGCGTGATCCAACGCAGCGCGATAAACATGATCGGTATGATCATCATGGTCAGCAATGTCAAGAGCGGACTCAAGTAGAGCATTAACGCAACTGTTCCTGTCAACGTAAGGATACTTGAAAACACTTGAATGAAAGATGTATTCAGCGTCTGACTGACGTTTTCTATGTCGTTTGTCATGCGGCTCATTAACTCGCCGTGTTGACGTTTATCAAAGAAAGTGACCGGCAACTTTTGCAAGTGAGAAAATAGGTTAGTTCGCAAACGGTAAACGGTTTGTTGGGCTATCCCGACCATCCAATAGTTTTGAAAATACATGGAGGCCGATAAACCGACGTAAACCGCGATAAGAATCCCTATTTTCGAGCCAAGTCCATCAAACTGCGACGTGACAATATGGATATCGATAATTTTACCAACCATGAAAGGACCTAAAAGCGTCAAAGCTGAGCTGACGAAAACAAGTGCTAAAACCGTCAGCAAAAGCGCGCGTTGTTCATCTACGAGCTTCCATATTTGGTGAAGAACAAATTTCCAGTTACTCGCCCGCTCTCCTTTTTTTCTTCCAGGACCTTTAATATCTTCTTTTGTTAATATCGGTTCATAGCCAAAAGGTTTACGAATCGCGCGTAACATGAGCCTCCACCTCCCTTTCAGTTTGAGACTCTTCAATTCGTCGATAGAGCTCAGATTGTTTCAATAAATTCCTGTGCGTGCCGTACCCGACAACTCGGCCTTCATCGAGAAGCAGAATTTTATCGACTCCTTTTGCTGTTGAAATCTTTTGCGTCACGACAAGCATTGTCGCATCTTCTTTTTCAAGCGCATCCCATAGTTCCCTTTCCGTTTTTACATCAAGCGCACTTGTGCTGTCATCGAGGATTAATATGGACGGCTTTCTAACCAGCGCCCTGGCAATGGATAGACGCTGTTTTTGCCCGCCTGACAAGTTAACGCCTTTTTGCCCGACACGCGTTTCATACTTTTTCGGGAACAAATCGATTGAATCATGAATTTGCGCTTTTTTAGCTGCTCCGATAAGTTCATCATCATAGGCCTCAGTATCGCCCCATGATAAGTTTTCCAATATGGAGCCTGTAAAAAGAATAGATTGTTGCGGTACGAGTCCAATGGTGTCTCTTAAATCTTTTAATGGCCACTCTTTGACCTCTTTACCACTCACAAAAACTTTTCCTTCAGTCGCTTCAAATATTCGCGGAATCAGGTTCAACAATGTTGACTTACCAGACCCCGTAGCCCCCATGATAGCGAGTTTTTCTCCCGGTAATACATGAAATGACACATTATCCAAGATCGGTTCAGGTTTACCCGGATAATTGAAAGAAACATTTTCAAACCGTAAATCTCCCTCGTGCCTTCTGGTGCTTATCTCCCCTGAGTTTTGTATCTCCAGACCCTCATCGGCATTGAGTACTTCTTCCATTCTTTCAGATGAAGCTTTTGCACGTGAAAACGCGACTATGATAAATGCAAACATCGAGAACGCCCCAGTCAAACGCATCGCATAATTAACGACCGCAACAAGCTCCCCTACTTTCGCTCCCCCATCACGAACTTCAATCGCGCCAAACCACAGGACCGCCATTAAGCTAATATTCATGATGAATAAAAGAATCGGCAGTATTAATTCCATCAAGCGCATTGCTTGTACGGTATCATTTCGAAGCATGTCAGCGACTTTTGAAAAGCGGCTAGCTTCATACATGCCGCGCAAGTAAGCTTTTACAAGTCTCACTGCCTGCAAATTCTCTTGAATCACCCGGTTAACTCC
Organism: Sporosarcina jiandibaonis; assembly: GCF_013184495.1. GTDB lineage: Bacteria > Bacillota > Bacilli > Bacillales_A > Planococcaceae > Sporosarcina > Sporosarcina jiandibaonis. Next base: position 22,695 of record NZ_JAAOIY010000006.1, read on the forward strand.
GTCAAGTCGTTTTTGAATGCGCGTAAAATATTTAACGCCTGTCCGACCCATGAAATATAGGAAAAGAATTAGTAACGGTGCGCCAATGACTAAATAGAGCGCTAACTTGGGGCTTACCACAAACGCCATTATCAAACTTCCGATGACAGTAAGCGGTGCGCGCAGCATAATTCGAAGCGACATGAATAGAACGTTTTGCACCATCGTCACATCGCTTGTCAATCTAGTGATTAGCCCCGCTGTCGGAAACCGAAGAAAGGTTGCCATTGAAAAGTTTTGCACTTGGCGAAAAAGCGCTGTTCTCAAATCGAATGCAAAACTTTGTGCCGCATGTGCCGCGAAATAAGAGTTAATGACGCCTGATGAAAATGCGACGAATGCAAGTAGCATCATGACTCCCCCGAAAGTCCAAATGACATTCACATCGCCCGTGACGATTCCATCGTCAATAATTTTCGCAATAAGAAGCGGTTGAATAAGTTCGACACTAAGTTCGATTAACATCAAGCATAACGCGATTGCGATCGGCCATTTATATGGGAATGCACGAGAAAAAACTGTCCTCATCTATCTAAACCCCCAAAACTCTTTCGTATCTCGAACTAAACCCGATAGCACTATTATGCCATAACATTGACTGTTCTGTATACATTATCACGCCAATTTGAATAAGTTTTCCGAAATGAGAGACTATTTTTTCATAAAATAAATAATTCACTTGAAATTTTATTTATATTAGCATATAGTACATTACAACAGTAATGCACTGGCTGACGAATAGGAGGTGACGCGATTGCTTGAGGTAGATGGCACAAAACCGATTTATATTCAAATTGCGGATTGGATTGAAACAGAAATAATAGAAGGCAACTTGGCTGCCGACGAAAAAGTATACTCTCAATACCAACTTGCAGAGCTTTTCAACATTAATCCAGCGACTGCCGGGAAGGGACTGACTTTGTTGCTAGAAGCGGAAATCGTTTACCAAAGACGCGGGCTTGGCACATTTGTTTCACCTGATGGTCGAGAAAAGTTGCTAAATAAACGTAAGAACGAAACATTAAGAAAGCTAATCATTGAATTGCTTGATGAAGCAGAGCTATTAGGCGTAAGTAATCACCATTTACTCTCGATGATCGAGGCAGAACGCGTGAGAAAAGAGGGGGGAACTAAATGACTGTTGTTGAATTTATTAACGTAACGAAATCATACCGAACGCATACTGTGCTTAAAGAAATAAACTTTACGATTAAACAAGGCGTGCTTACCGGAATAATTGGTCGAAACGGAGTCGGTAAAACTACACTTATGAAGCTTATTGTCGGATTTATTGAAGAGACTTCGGGAAAAGTGGAGGTTTTTTCAGAGAAGCCGTTCAATAATTTAAAAGTATCCGCGAATTCGATTCTAGTTGATGATGGCATGAACTTTCCGTACCCGATGACAGTAACTGACGTTTTAAAAGAATGCAACCGTTTCTACGTCAATTGGGATGCTAAATTGGCAGAACGTCTCGTGAATTATTTTGGTTTTCATCCCGATGCGCGCCATTCCCAATTATCAAAAGGAAAAAAGAGCACTCTCAATGCTATTATCGGCATCGCTGCTCGCTGCCCACTCACTATTTTCGATGAACCGACAACTGGAATGGATTCGTCGGTTCGAAAAGATTTCTACCGCGCTTTGTTAAAAGATTACCTTGCACATCCGAGAACAATATTATTATCTAGTCATCACATCGAAGAAATTGAAGATCTTCTCGAAGATGTCCTCCTTGTCCATGAAGGAATTGCGCATTTCCATGGCTCGATTACCGAGTTGCAGGAAATGTTCATTACGTTAACAGGAAAAAAAGAGAAACTCGCTCTCCATACGAATGGAAAAACAGTGTTTAGCACAAACAATCTTGGTCCTTATTCAGAATGGATCATTCAAAATAAATGCACACAAAAAGAACTTGAACAGATGAAATTGGACGGTATTGCCATTGCTTCGGTTTCCGCAAATGACGCCTACATCGCATTAACTGATCGACCTAAAGGAGGAATTGATGATGTATTTGAATGAACCAACACTTAGTGACATCGTAAAAAAGCAATTCCGTTTTAAATTGAATGCAAATGCAGCTTCATTTTCTACCTTTGTCCTTCTACAAGCAGGTGCAATTGTTTTGTCAATTGTTGGAACCAATAGTAGTTTTTTCTATTCATCGGATGAATCTTTAGTTACGATCATTACGCTGTCCAATGATACGAATATCGTAATCGCAATGGTTTGGGCATTCGTTCTTGGAATCATGCTAACAACTCGCAATAAACAGAGCGAATCCTTCTCATTCGTCTCAACACGACTCAGCAATCACCTATCCAATTTCCTGTTCATGCTTTTCTCTTCGCTAATCGCGGGGATTAGTGCGGTGCTGTCCGGTTCCGCCATTAAACTATTTGGATTTATATTCCATGGGGAGATGGTCGTTCACTCATCTTCAATCGTAGATAACCCGAATAACTTATTATTACAACTGGTTACCGCTTTTGCTTATATTTTATTACTCTTTTTAATTGGTTACTCAATTAGTTCACTAGTTCAAACCAATAAAATTTTCATCGCCCTATTCGCGTTAATATGGATTCTAGCCACATCTATGAATGGGTCTTGGAACGGTCCAGAATATGCATTGGCTATTATTAAATTCTTCGGGTCTGAACGTTCCATCCTGCTATTTACACTAAAATTCATCGTAGCAATTCTCGGCCTATTTGTGATTTCGACGCTTATTACGAACAGATCAGAGGTGAGAAATTAATGGGCATTAATCTACTTCCTATTATTCTAATCATTATTATCGTGTTAGTCCTCGCCTATCAAATGACGAAGTCTAATAATCAAAAAGCTGCTTTCGTCATTAAAAGAAATGTGCACTTTAAGCTAGTAGCGTTCTTCATCGTATTCTTAATTATGACTACAGTTGTTACTGAGATATTTTATTCAAAGATAAATTCGGCTACTCCGCCTGATAAAATCGAAAATCATTATGACGAAGAATACAATTCATCTATACCGCTTGAGGAGACCGAAAATTATCATGAAGAATATAATTCAATCGAATACCAAATCATGAACCACGAAGACATCGATTCTGATTTATTACTTGAAAAAAGAACGCATCCAGCCGGGCAGACGTTAACGATTCAATGGGAGCATGATTTCTATGAAGGCAATAGCCCATTCATTTATATTGAGCGGAAACAAACCGGTGATCAAAGGATTGAGGAGTTCCTCTATAAACCGCTTCTTATTGTAGATGACTATGATTTCTCGAATGCTGTTGATGTAACGAAACCAATTTGGACTGATAATAAAATGACGATCCCAGAAAAGGCAATAAATGATACTACAGTCGCCACTTTTTTCTACGATGCGGGCTTAATACAACAACTAATGAAAAGTCGACAGCTGCAATCTACTGGCTATTCCTCTGAATATAGAGCACCTATTATTCACCTGAAGATTCCTGCAGAATTAGAGATTGTTGATTCGGACGAAGACTATCTTTATTTTGTCGATTAATGACTAAAAAACCGGCACCCTTTTTAGGTACCGGTTTTTCCCTTCCTTTAATCGCTATAGTAATCATCTTTTTCTCTTTCTATCCAAGCTTTTTCTTCATCGGTCATATTACTTTCATTGCGCGCAAAATCTTCTTCGGATCCGAATTCAGTTAGCATCGAACGCCTAAAATCAAACTCTTCGGGTATTGTCACATCGTCAAGTACTTCCCTTTCCAAATAACGATGGAATACGGCCTCTCCTATTCCAATAATGGCTGCTGAGATAAAGGAAGCAGTTCCCAATCCGGCAATAGGTTCAAATAAATAGGATCCCAGGAACCAGAGCATAATGAATGCAAGTCCGAAGTCGGCAATGCTCGCTATAACGTTTCCGAATCTCGGCAATATAATTCTGTCGCCAACTATATATGAAACACCGGTTAATAACACACTTGAAACTATAATATCTCCAAATGTAAATCCGAAAAGCCCGAAAACAATCCATATCACCGCTGTAATCATGATGAATTTAATAATTATCGCTCGTATCGAATTCAATTTAAAATTCCTCCCTCCTCCCATCTAACAATATGTAAATATTGTTCTCTATACGGAGGAATCTATACTCTTTAGCTATTTCGAATGAAATTTTGTCTTCATTTTATGGATAAAACTTATTTTCATGCACATAGTAAAGGATACGGAGGTGAATATCCATGACAAACAACAATAACAGAAACCCGAACAGATGCCGTGATGAAGTTTCATGTAACAACAATCAAGACGAGAACAGAAACCGTGTTGAGTTCGGAACTGAAATTGACGTGAATCAAATGAAGAATCGAAACAAGAATAACAGGTCGCAGCGGACTAATAATAATTTAGACCCGCGCGACAATCGCTTCTAATTTGATTTGTGAAATGGATAATCATCATCTTGCCGGCAGAGGATAAAGTCTCTGCCGGTTTTATTTTTTATCGGGCGGCATGTCTGCTTCATTTTCGATTTTACTACCTGCAATCGAAATTTGCGTGACGCCAATCAGCATGACACCCGCGCCGACTAATTGCCAAACACCTAGTACGTGTCCGAACCAGATCATCGAAATGATAATTGCAGTCAACGGTTCGAAACTTGATAATATACTTGTTTCGATAGCCGTAATGTATTTCATGCTGGCGAGAAACAAGATAAATGCGCCTGTCCCGACAATAATGACGAGAAATAGCATGAGGGCCGTTTTCCAATCAGTCAGCAAATAGCTTTGCTTAACAACCGTCACGGGATTCACGATGAGTAATGCAACTCCGCCAATCAGCATCGCCCACCCGACAGAAACAAGGACACCCCACTCCTGCATGAGCCGCGACGGATAAAGCGTGTAAAATGAAAATGTGAAACCAAGTACAATCCCCCACAAAACGGTTCCTTTACTTATCGTTAATCCCGATAATGATCCATTCGTTAACAAGAAAAACAAGCCGATCAACGTGACAAACATTCCTGCTACTTGAGCGATAGGAGGCAATTTACGGTGCATCCATGAAACATATAAAATGATATAGATTGGCGCTAGAAATTGAAAAAGTGTCGCAATGACTGCGCTGCTCACATTGATCGTTGCAACAAATGTGTATTGAACGCCTAGCATTCCAACGACACCGAATATAAGCAATTGGCGAGCCCATAATTTTGAGCGCCAAGGCAAAGTAATTGGGTTTCCTTGTATTTTCAACATCGATAATAACAAAACGCCTGCAAAAAGGAGTCGAATGACAAGCATAAATGATACGGTCATCTCGGTATTGGCCAATAACCACTCTATCATCGGTCCTGTTGCTCCCCACAACATTGCCCCAGCGATTATCATAGCAATCCCTTTTAGTCTGCTCATTTTGCATTCCTCCTCTTACAAATTCAAGAATTAAATGATTTTTTTGGCAATCTTCATTATAATGATAATATAGAACGTCGGGAAAGGGGTAAATGAACTTTGGATTATGAAAAACTCACTCAAGATTTACCTAATATTTTAAAAAGCCTTGAACAATATTATATGACAACCTATTTAGATGCTAGCGGCGCTATTACGTATACGAATAATTTGTTCTTGCAAACTAGTAAATGGACGCCGAAGCGGGTTTTAGGGAAAACGATTTGGCAGATGTTTCCTGACACAACTGCAGGACAAGACCAAGCCCATCTTATATGGACGGAGCTCTCTTCCGGAAATGTCTGGTCGGGCATGGTTGAAAAAGTAAACCGTTTAGGCGAACAATACTTTGTCAACATGACGGCAATTCCGATTCAACATGAAGACGAAGGACTTGTTTCGATAGTCCTTTTTGAAATGGATATTACCGAAGATGTTCAACTTCGTGATCGACTCGAAAAAATTGCTTACATTGATCATGAAACGGGTTTAATGAGTCGACATAGTTTAGAGTCTACTGTTAATAGACTAATCGCGAATAACGATCACTTCACTTTCGTGTATATCACAATTGACCATTTTTACACACTTAAAGACCTTCATTCTGACGAGGAAGCGAAAGAAATTATTAAATCTTTCACAAATCGGATGAAACGATTTTTCAAGGATGATTCAATCGCTCGTATCGGCATAAATGAATTTGTCGTTCTTACCCAGTTTGGTAGTTGGTATGTTGAAAGTTTTCTAGATTTCCTTAAAATGCATCCCATTTATATTAATAATACAGCATTAGAGTTATCTGTGAGCGGTGGAATTGTCCGCTTTCCAGAAGATCAATCTACATATCCGCATTTGATGAAAACCGCTTTGACGGCTACAAGAGAAACCATCGATGAAGGCGGCGGGAGAATTAGAACGCTGTCGACCGCTTCACATAAAAAGTTGAATAGAAAAGCATTAATTGATCGAAAGCTTCAGACAGCATTACTGGAAAATGAGTTGCAAGTCGTTTATCAACCACAAGTAGATATTTCCACTGGCAAAGTAATTTTATACGAAGCGCTAGTACGGTGGAATAATAGTGAACTTGGCACCGTTTCTCCTGATGAACTCATACCAGTTGCTGAGGAAAATGGTTTAATCGATAAGATCGGTGCGTTCGTTCTTAAAGAAGCGGCAGGGCTCGCGGCAAAGTGGCATGCAGAAGGCCATAATCTCAAGATTTCAGTGAACTCTTCTGTACGCGAATTTAATAATCCTAACTTTAAAAAGGAATTTATGCAAATTCTAAACAAAGCCACGTGTCCACCTTCTTTAATTCAACTTGAAATTACTGAGAAGTTTGCTTTCAAGGCAGAAGAAGAAAGTTCTATTTTTCGGCAGATGAACGATTTGCAAAGTGAAGGGATCGAGTTTGCCCTCGATGATTTCGGAACAGGCTATGCATCGTTTCGTTATATGCAAGACTTGCCAATATCAAAGATTAAGATTGATAAATTATTTATCCAATCGATTACAACGAGCGAACAAACAAAAAAGCTTGTCGAAGGCATGATTCAATTCGGAAAGTCAATGGGATTCTACGTCATTGCCGAAGGTGTCGAAACGAAAGTGCAATTCAGGATTTTAGAAGAGATGGGTATCGATGCCGTGCAAGGCTATTATTTAGGGCTTCCGACATCCGTGCAAAATATTAATCTACCTCTTAGTAAATAAGGTTAAACTTCAATAAACGGTTTACAAAAGAATACAGTTCAATTCTTACCCATTAGGAAGCTTTATAGCTCGTTAATAAGAGATAATAACGGAATACTCCGCATAGTATATGGAGTATTCCGTTATTTTGTTGGCCCATAATTATAAATTTACTAAAAAGTGTCGATTTTCAGGTTTTTTTGTAGTAATATTGGGACGGGAGAAAAAATAATAGATTAAAAGGGGGATTTTCCATATGAAAGTTTTAACTAGATGGTCGAATACGATTATGGAACGGTATTTGCCAGACCCATATGTCTTTGTCGCGATTTTGACATTGCTCGTATTCGTGCTCGGCGTCGGGCTGACTGATTCGAGTCCGCTTGATATGGTCGTGCATTGGGGAGATGGTTTTTGGGGGCTTCTCTCATTTACTATGCAAATGGTCATTGTTCTTGTTGCAGGTTATGTTCTAGCAATCAGCCCCGTGTTCAAAAAGTTGCTGAGCACGTTAGCAAATCTTGCGAAATCACCCGGTTCCGCAATCCTGCTAGTTTCGTTCGTATCGTTGATTGCTTGTTGGATTAATTGGGGATTCGGGCTCGTAATCGGCGCACTTTTTGCGAAAGAAATCGCGAAAAAGGTTACAACGGTGGATTACCGCCTATTGATTGCAAGCGCTTACTCAGGCTTCATCATTTGGCACGGTGGACTAGCCGGGTCGATTCCGCTTTCCGTCGCGACTGCGGATCATCCATTTGCGGGGATCATGGGTGTCGTTCCGACGTCTGAAACAATTTTCTCAACTTATAATATCATTATCGTTATTGCACTAATTATTTCAGTGCCGCTTTTGAACCGCTTCATGATGCCGAAACCGGAAGAGACGTTTTCTATCGATCCGAAGTTATTGGAAGATGAAATTGAAATTGAAGAAAAGAAAGATAGAATTACACCTGCGGACAGGCTTGAAAACAGCGTCTTGCTATCAATGCTGATTGGCGCTCTCGGTCTCGTTTATCTTGTACAGCATTTCGCTACTAAAGGATTCGATCTTAACTTAAATATCGTAAACTTGATTTTCTTTATCCTAGGAATTGTTTTTCACGGAACACCGAAACGTTTCCTTGCGGCAATTGCGACTGCGGTCAAAACGGCTGGCGGAATCATATTCCAGTTCCCGTTCTATGCAGGAATCATGGGCATGATGGTTGCATCGGGGCTAGCGGGTGTCATGTCCGAATGGTTCGTTAGCATTTCAACTGCAGAAACGTTTCCGCTGTTCACGTTTTATGCGGCAGGTCTTGTGAACTTTTTTGTTCCATCAGGCGGTGGACAGTGGGCGGTGCAAGCACCAATCATGCTTGATGCAGCTCAAACACTCGGCGTTAGCTATTCGAAAACCGCGATGGCTATTGCATGGGGCGATGCGTGGACAAATATGATTCAACCATTCTGGGCGCTGCCAGCACTTGCAATCGCTGGCCTTCGCGCGAAAGATATCATGGGTTACTGTGTGTTTGTTCTTTTACTAAGCGGTATCGTGATTAGCATTGGCTTGTTTTTCTTTTAATTGGTAATCCTTCAAACGTCCGGGAGTAAAATCCGGGACGTTTTTTTGATTTCACAGAACTAGTTTACTCTTTTTATATCGGGGAATAATTCTTTTATAAGAGGAGGGTTTCGAGATGACAAACAACAAATACGAAAAAGCGGACGAACAAGTCCAGAAACAAACACAAGATCAGCAGCCCGGCATTGAAGCAGAGATGGAGCCTGCTCCCATTTACGATGATGAGAATTACAAAGGTTCCGGGAAGTTAAAAGGAAAAAATGCACTAATCACGGGAGGCGATAGCGGAATCGGACGCGCGGTGGCCATCGCTTATGCGAAAGAAGGCGCAAACGTCGCGATTGGCTATCTTGATGAAAACGAAGATGTCGATGCGGATAAAACGGTGAAACTTATAGAGGAACACGGAGTTAAAGCAGTTAAAATTCGTCTCGATATTAGCGAAGAAGAAAATTGCGAACGGATCATTGATGATGTTGTTAATGAGTTTGGCGGTATCAACATTCTTGTCAATAATGCCGGCAAGCAGTTTCCGCAAGATGACATCGCTAATATTTCAGAAGACCAGCTGCGCGAAACTTTTGAAACAAATTTCTTCGGTTTGTTTTATTTAACGAAGGCGGCATTAAAACATATGACTGACGGAGATGCCATTATCAACACTTCTTCTGTGACAGCCTATAACGGTTCCCCTGGTTTACTGGATTATTCGGCAACAAAGGGCGCGATCACTTCTTTCACGCGATCACTTGCGCTTAATTTAGCGGATAAAGGGATACGCGTCAATGCAGTTGCGCCAGGACCGATTTGGACGCCACTAATCCCAGCGACATTTGATGGTGAAAAAGTTAAACAGCATGGATCAGATACTCCAGCGAAGCGTCGCGGACAGCCTGCGGAAAATTCCCCAGCTTATGTATTTTTAGCCTCTAACGATTCGAGTTATATGACTGGACAAACAATTCATATTGACGGCGGTGTTTTTGTAGGATCCTGATTTGAAATGAAAAGCCCTGTTACACAGTGATTTCTGTGTAACAGGGCTTATTTTATTTGCAGTGACCACCAGTTCCAGTACCTGGCATTTAGGAAGTGGGTTGCGGGGTGGCCAGCCCTTCCTCGAACGGTTGGACGATGACGAATCCTTCACCCGAAAACTCCATTTGGAACGACTCTCCGCTTCCCCGCCCCAATAATGTTCTAAAACTGATGTCGGTGCGGAATTCTGGTTGTAAATTACCAGACCATGCTACCGTCGCATTCGGATCTGTAATAACTGGTTCGCCAGGTTTAACGAGCAATGTTAACGGCTCGTAATGTGAAGTGATAGCTATTTTTCCTCGGCCTCTCAAGTTCACATTGAATAATCCGCCGGACAAGACACCAGCCATCTTCCGCATTAAATTGATATCCCATTCAATGTTTGGTTCAAAAGCAAGTAGATCATTGCCGTTCACTGTGATGGATTCGTTGTTCAAATCGAAAATCGTAATTTTCTTTCCTTGATCCGCCAAATAGAGTCGACCGTTTCCTGTCGCTTTCATTAAAGACGTTCCTTCTCCGGTAAATGCTTTTTTGAACATCTTCCCGAGGCCATGCTCTAACATTCTTTCGCGTTCGAACTTGATTTTCCCAGCGTATGAAATCATCGAACCGGTTTTCGCCCATACAAGGTCATTTAAATTCACTTCTAAGATTCGTGGAGTTTCGAGTTCAAAAAATTCATTTCCCCGCTCATCTTGCTTCGTCTGGCGAATAAATTCATCAATGGTATATTTGCTCATCGACCCAATCCCCTTTCACATACTACCTTTACATACGTATTCATTAGCTGATAGGTTTCATGCTAAAAAAGTATATTTACTTTGCTTGCACAGGGTTGGAAATCGAACCCATGAATAGGATTGTATCCGTTTCCTCATCCGTAATCGTAAAGAAGAATGGGCGATTCACTTCCATACGGAATGGTTCATTAATCGGTGCAGATGTTATTCCCATTTCAATACCGGTTACTGCCGCCGCTTCGGTTCCTTTTTCACCCACATCGATGAAAGTTTTTTGTTTAACATTTGTAATTGATACTTGATCGTCTTCGTTTATCATTTTCGTGAAATTCGCGTTTTCATCGAATGCTGATTTCATGCCCAAGCTTTTAAGCGCTCCCTTTAAAGATGCCTCAAATTCCAACTGAAACTTCGGCAGTAAAATCGTCCCTTTTTCTACTTCAAACTCTTTCTGCCAAGCCGTCCAATTTTCATGCGTCAACAGCGTTTTGAATTCTTCTAGGCTCGAGTTTTCTTTTGGAAGAAACACTTTCATGCTCATTTCGCCGTCCCCGTAAGGCAATGTGATCGCTTGAAATTTTTCATTTTCCAAATAAGAGAATTTTTCCTTCATCGCCATGAGCGGAACGTCTTTGAAAGACCCATCTAGCAGCTGAAAAGGTCGGTCTTCTGTTTCGTTCTTATCAAATTCATTTGTCCAGCTCCCTTTAAAATAAATGGCATTAATGAGAACTGCCACCAAATTGGCATCCAATGGAGAGTCGACGATTTTCTCGATTTTATCGTTTGTCGCTTCTTTCACCCAATTGTTAATCTGTTCGGGGGATTTACTATCTGCGATATCAATTTCAGCGATTTCTGCATTGAAATAATCCTTGTTGCTTCCCGCAAAATCCTTTTGAAAAGTGAATTTGTCATTTAACCAGATGGAGTTTGCGATATTTAATTGAATATCGTCCGCTTCTTTATTCAAAACAGACATCATTGATGCATTTGCTTTATTTAATTCTTCCGGATCTATTCCTTCTGAGTGAAGTACTTGAGCAATTTCTTCTTTCGTTTCACCTTCTGCGCCGTTATAAACCATGGCCAATGCCATGAATAAGCTTGTAGGCGAAATAAATATATTGTTATTTTCATCTGCTTCGACTTCTTTTAGAAGTTTGAAGCCTAATTCATTAGCAGGCGATACAATTTTTTCATAGTCTTTTTCACCGAATGCTACATCTTTTGAAATTTCAAGCCCTCCCGACTTATTTTCCGTCCCGCATCCCGTCAACATCACAAGTATAGTTGCGAGTAGAATCATTAAAGTTTTTTTCAAAGTATTCACCTTCCCTTTAATTCGATTAGACTGTGTTCAGCAAGGAAAAGTTACATGAAAATTGGAAAAGCTGACCCAATGTTAGTTTGGATCAGCTACTTATATTCATGCTTATGCGTATTCCTTCACAAACTCTTCGATGATTACGCCCCGTTTTTTCAATTCCTCTATATAAGGTTCGCCTGGGACAATCTTTTCAGGTGGATAAACGCCCCGTGTTGAAATTTTACCGGTGCCGATCATCTGCGCGACAATAGACATTGTATTGGCTGTTGCTCGTGCCATCGCCGTTACATTTTGCGTTGTGTCCTTCTCTGTGACTAAATTGTATTCATACGTCACCGGCAAGCTGTCCTTTTCCCCGCTCACTAAAACACGCAGAAGTACGGCATCCGACTTTTCACCAAGGTGAAGTTGCGGGGCTAGCTGTTCTCTCATAACATCTCGCACTTTAATTTTCTTTCCGTCCACAGGCACTTCATTTTCCCGATCTAGAAGCCCTAAATCAACAAGTAGCTGGAATTTTTCTGCGTGGCCTTTATAGCGAATCGTTTTGTATTCTAATGTTTCTACGTGAGAAAAGGATTCTGTCAGCGTAGATGTACCGCCGGATGTATGGAAAGCTTCGAGTTCTCCGTAATTGTCGAATTCTATTGTTTCAATTTCAGAAAGTGAAGCGATTTCTTGCAATTGACCGTCGCGAATGACATGAGAAGAATCCGTATAATGGTCGAAAACGCCTTCTAATGAGAAGACGACATTATAATTTAAAGGCGGTTCCGGATTGACAGGTATTCCACCAACGTATAATTTAATCGATTTTACCCGATCGAGTTTATCAGCGCCGTAACCTGTAAGTATGTTGATCATACCGGGCGCAACCCCCAAATCCGGGATAATCGTAACGCCTTTTTCAATCGCTTTTTCTTTTAACGCAAGCACGGCTTCCGTGGCTCCCCCGATATGCCCCCCTAAGTCAATCGAATGAACCCCCCGTTCGATGGCTGTTCTCGCCACTTTTTCATTAAACGTATAGAAAAGCGCATTCACAACGACATCCCCAAGCGCGATAACGTCGCTTAACTGAGCATCGTTTGTTGCATCGAGCAACAGTACATCTAGTTTATCGGACATTAGTTCTTCCGCAAACTCCTCGGCTTGGCGCACATTCACATCTGCCAAATACACTTTCGTCACGTCATCGCTTTTCACCAAATCGCGTGCTGTCTCTTTCCCCATTAAACCCGCGCCTAGAACGACTACTTTCATTTTCCCATCCCCTTACGTCTGTATAATATCCTTATTCCTATGCTATGGAAAACGACACAAAATGTATCGCTCTAGTAGTTTATGAATTATCGATTTGTGCGCGCTGCAATTTACCGCTAAAGTCTACGTAAATACTTTTCCACTCGGTAAAGACGTCGAGTGCTGCAACCCCTGAATCTCGGTGACCATTTCCAGTTCCTTTCGTCCCGCCGAAAGGCAAATGAATTTCAGCACCTGTCGTTCCAGCGTTCACATAGACGATCCCCGTATCGAGATCCCGTTGCGCTCTAAATATTTTATTGACATCGCGCGAGAAAATAGAACTTGAAAGTCCATAAACCACGCTATTATTCACTTCAATCGCTTCTTCTAAACTGCCGACTTCAATCAGCGATACGACCGGTCCGAATATTTCTTCTTGCGCGATTCGGCTATCCCATTTCACATCGGTGAATAAGGTCGGTTCAAAATAATGACCGTTCGCCAGGTCGCCTTCTGTTAATACATTTCCGCCCACTAAAAGTTTCGCGCCTTCTTCTTTTCCGATTTCTATATAGCTTGAAATCTTATCAAGCGCTTTTTCATTAATGACAGGACCAATTTTCACAGATTCATCTAACCCATTTCCAATTGTCAGATGTTTCATCTGCTCTAACAGTTTCTGTTCGAGTTCTTCTTTTACATCTTTGTGCACGATAACTCTGCTGCATGCAGTGCATCTTTGACCGGCTGTACCGAATGCGCTCCAAAGAATTCCTTCAACTGCGAGATTGATGTCTGCATCATCCATGACGATAACAGCATTTTTCCCGCCCATTTCCAGTGACACTTTTTTCAAATGGTGTCCGCCCGTCTCAGCAACATGACGTCCTGTTTCAGTCGATCCCGTGAATGAAATCACACGAACATCCGGATGCTCGATCATTGCAGTCCCAACTTCTGATCCTGAACCAAAAACGATATTGGCGACGCCTTCCGGAAGACCGACTTCTTCAAAAATAAGCGCCATTTCATAGGCCATCATCGGTGTTTCAGTTGCTGGTTTCCATATGAATGTATTGCCTGCAACGATTGCCGGAAACGACTTCCACGTTGCGATCGCTACTGGAAAATTCCACGGGGTAATAAGCCCGACGACACCGATTGGCGCACGCACGCTCATCGCGAATTTATCTTGCAGTTCAGACGGAACCGTCTCCCCGAAAAGCCGTCTTCCTTCGCCTGCCATATAAAAAGCCATGTCAATGCCTTCTTGCACTTCACCGCGAGCTTCTTCAATCACTTTCCCCATCTCAGTTGTGAGTACCTGAGCTAAATGTTCTTTTTTCTCTTTCATGATTCGTCCAATTTCATATAGGAAATCAGCACGTTTTGGTGCAGGAACAAGCGCCCATTTCTTTTGCGCTTTTTTCGCCGCAGCAACTGCTTGATTAACATCTTCCTTTGTCGATAACCTGACTTGGGCCACTTCTTCCCCGGTTGCCGGGTTTTTCACGGCAGTATATTTCGCGTCCCCCGACTCTTGCCAAGATCCCCCGATGTAGTTATTCAATTGCATGATAAACAATCCCCTTTCTTTTTCTATATTACAAAATCCACTTGAGAACGCTTACAACTTTACTATTTCGACAACTTTACTAGAAAACCTTTTTTAATTCGGGAATTCATTAGTGGAAATTTCGGCAATCGACCAATGTGGAGCGCGAAGCGACTAATGTCGACTTCGAATCGACTAAAACACATAAGCAAACGACCAAACACCATAATTCCACCAATCAAAAAAGACCTCCTGACAGTCGATAACTGCCAGGAGGTCTACCATATTCACAATAACATTCAAATATACATTGCCTCTTCTAAGCTTTCCAAGTTCGTAACCATTTCGGACATTATTTACTCGTCGTGAACATTACGTCCGATGTTTTTACCCATTTCCACGATAAATTCTTGAATTTTGACAGATTGATTTGTCATCGAACTGACGGATACATCAAATAGCTTTGCCAATTCACTTTGGGCCTTCGAGAAGTTCTCAAACATATGAAATTCATGAAGCGCATGTAAAAACGCTGCCGCAATCACTTCAGGCTTCTTGAAGTTAGGCTGTTTTTCATATAAATACGTGACGATAATATTTCCCATTAATTCTGGATGGTCTGCTTTGATTTCCAAAAACTCGAGTTTTTCATAGAAAATGTCCACCGCTTCTTGTTGGATATCCGTCAATTCGCCTTTCAGTAAATCCATGACAGAACCTTCAGATCTAGAAAGTATACGATGATAAATATCAATCATATGCGCTTTATAAAAATCATCACTTTTTTCAAACCCGCTTGACTCTGCAAGTTTTGTTATTTCATTTGCAAAACTATGATTGCCGTCTTTAACGAACAGGAGCGAGTTTATTATGAATATGCCATTCTCGCGAATCCGTTCATCGCGCAAGGCAACCCCAAACACGACACTGTCCTTTTCGACAGGCATATCTTGTTGTTTTTCGAGATAATAAGTCTCGTCCCCTAACACTTCTTCAATGACGACCAGTCCATTTTTTTCTTCAATTATTTTACCAAGTAGAATGATCGGTTCTTGCCATGTCTCTACAACCGAACGAACTGCGCTTCGAATCGGTTCATTTAATACTTTTATCAAATAACGTTTCCACAAATCTCTACGGGCAACGTAAAAGAAATATTCGCTCACTGCATACTCAGTCTCTTTTTCATCCCAAAAGCTGCCGAGTTTACTCATCCACTCTCTTTGATAAATTTCATACTCTGCATGAATCGCATGCGTAATCGGTTGTTCATACATTCCAGCGAGAATGCGTTGCAATTCTTCTTCAACGAGCGTATCAATCGATACTTCGTTTTTACCTAAGCAACATCTTTTATATTTTTTTCCACTTCCACAAGGACATGGATCATTTCTTTGTATCATACATACCGCTCCTTTAAATCGTGTGCTTTCCTACTATAACAGAAAACAAAAAGCTCCGCATCGGTTTATTAAACCGCTACAGAGCTTCTATTCATTATGTCATTTTGTTTGCACGTTATCTTTAGGCGGAGTTACGCGTTTAATGAAGAAAGTTAATACTAAAGCCCCTGCCGCAACGATAGTTGAAACGAAAAACGCGAAATTTATCCCATCGAGCATTGATTGTGTTTCAATTTGGTCTTTCAATGCTTTAAGTCCTTCTGCAGTTGATGGTACGGTTTCGGATGCTTTGCCTCTAGTTGTGTGCCTGCCGATTCCATGCGTTTTGTCATGATCGTTAATAGGACTGCGGAACCAATCGCGCCCGAAACTTGTTGCAATGTACTATTCATCGCAGTTCCGTGCGGATTGGAAATCATTGGCAACTGATTCAGCCCGTTTGTGATAGCAGGCATCATGACCAATGAAATCCCAAGCATACGAACAGTGTAAAGCATCATGATATAGTAATAACCAGAATCCATTCCAAGTTTGCTCAAGTAATAGGTTGTGACAATCGTAATTGTTAAACCGATTATCGCCATCGTTCGCGCCCCGTACTTGTCAAATAATCGACCCGTAATCGGCGACATGAGTCCCATTAATACGGCGCCGGGCAGCATCAGTAGTGGTTTGCTTGCACATATACAACATTTGCTTGCACTCAAATGATTTCGCTTGCAAGTCGGGACCTTTTGCCCGCGAGGAAATTTCCAAACGAAACGGAAATCCATGAATCAAATTAAAAAGCGATTAACTGAATAATGAACCGCTTAGGTAATCGCTTTTTATTTTAAAGTGCAATGGCAAGGATCATTACGTCCAATCATTTAAAACTTCCCCCTTCATTGCACAGCCAGTTCTATTTCCGCCTCATCGTCTGACCCGCGACATCTACGGCTTGTTTGACGGACTCCGCAACTAAGCTTCCGATCAGTCTACTTGCTTCGCCCCAGAAACCATGGCCTCGGCGGATCAAGTCGTTGATGGCTTTTTCGCAAAGTTGCTTGTCATGAAGCAGTTTATCGATAGTTGTTAAACTATAGTCTTTTATTTCCTCAAGCATTTGCATTCTCTCTTCAAACAACTCTGGAAAGAAAGAGGAAAATGTCTCGTTCGACATTAACCGTTCGGTGTTTTCCGCCTTTTTAATCGCTTGATTGTAATAGGTAATTTGTTCTTCGATTACGTATTGCAAATTTAAGTATTCTTCGATTTTAACGATGTCCTTCCTTCGCACTTTTTGCGATTTGCAAAGTTTGATCGCGCGTTGAACATCATATTTCCTCGAATGGCTTGTAGGCTGGTAATCATGAACAACCTTTGCTTCATTCGTTAAAGCTTCAGGATACGCATCATAAAATAGGTTATTGAATTTTGTCAGAATCGCTTTTATCTCCCGCCTGGCAATCAGGTCGTATGTGTTTTTGGGATAATAAAGTTCTAGCTGGGTTGCTTGCTTTTTCATCCTGAGCATGTAGTTTCGAATTCCGAAAAAATAAATCATAAGCCCCCCTCCTTCGATTCATTTTATTTAAAAAACATCGCGGCTTTGACTGCTTTTTGCCACCCAGCATATAATTCGTCACGACGACTCTGTTCCATTTTCGGTTCAAATGACTTATCCAATTGCCAATGGCTTTTTATCTCAGAACAATCTTTCCAAAATCCCACGGCTAGTCCAGCTAAATATGCCGCACCGAGCGCAGTTGTTTCATTAATAACTGGGCGTTCAACCGGGACATCAAGCAAATCGCTTTGGAACTGCATGAGGAAGTCATTTTTCACCGCGCCACCGTCGACTCTTAATGTTTTTAATGTAATTCCGGAATCGGCTTCCATCGCGCCTAATACATCTTTCGTTTGATAAGCCAGCGATTCCAATGTCGCGCGAATAAAATGCTCTTTCGACGTTCCCCGCGTCAGCCCAAATACCGCACCTCGAACATCGCTGTCCCAATAAGGAGCGCCGAGACCAACAAAAGCCGGTACAACATACACGCCATCCGTCGATTCAACACGAACTGCATATTTCTCGGTATCGGCTGAATCTCTGAACATGCGGAGTCCATCCCGCAACCATTGGATTGCCGATCCCGCGACGAAAATGCTTCCTTCAAGCGCGTATTCAACTTTCCCATCAATCCCCCAAGCGATGGTTGTCAGTAAACCATGCTCAGACTTAACTGCTTTCTCGCCTGTATTCATCAACATGAAACAACCCGTACCGTAAGTATTTTTCACCATGCCGCTTTCAAAACATGTTTGACCGAATAATGCCGCATGCTGATCTCCCGCGACCCCCGAAATAGGTGCATGATGACCGAAGAAATGAATATTGTCTGTGTAACCATAGATTTCAGATGATGATTTAACCTCAGGCAACATCGAATCCGGTATGTCTAATAGCTGTAAGAGTTCTTCATCCCATTTCAACTCATATATATTGTAAATTAACGTTCTAGAGGCATTCGTATAATCGGTGACATGCACCTTCCCGCCGGAGAGCTTCCAAACAAGCCAAGTATCTATTGTTCCGAAAAGCAAATCTCCTTGGTCGGCCTTTTCCCTTGCTCCATCGACGTTGTCCAAAATCCACTTTACTTTTGTCCCTGAAAAGTAAGCATCGATAAGAAGGCCTGTTTTGTCTCGAAATGTATCATTATGCCCCGCCGCAATCAGTTGTTCGCAGATTTCTGCCGTTTGCCTGGACTGCCAAACAATTGCATTGTAAATCGGGACCCCGGTATTTTTATCCCAGACAACGGTTGTTTCCCGCTGATTTGTAATTCCGATTCCTTCAATTTGTTCTGCTTCGATATTTTTCTCTGATAATACGCTTGCTATCACCGCTAAAATCGAACTCCAGATTTCGTTTGCGTTATGTTCGACCCAACCGGATTTCGGAAAGTATTGTTTGAATTCTTGTTGTGAGGCATGGACAACTTCCCCTTTTTTATCGAATAAAATTGCCCGTGAGCTAGTCGTTCCTTGATCGAGTGCTAGAATGTACTTTTCCTTCATACTTTCTCCCTCATTTCATTCGAATTAAAAGCCTTACTATCATTATCTTCTAATTCATCTTACAATACAAAAAAAGAATAGCGCCCTAGCTACTAGATTCCAAGGCGCTACTTAGCGAAACAAATAAACTGTCGAGTAAAATGATACTTCCATTGAAAACACACTCGCCAAATTTGGCGCTTTAGTCGTTTGAGTACTTACTTTGGTCGTTTCCGCCATTGACAATAAAAAAATACACCTCACATATGCAAGATGTATAAACGTGGGTTATTCTTGATTAAAAACCTCAATATTCTTCCTCGCCCGTTCGAATCGATTTTTTCCATAGTCACCAAAGTCATCGCCTTTTCCTTCTTTAAAAAGGGTCCATAAGCTCCAAAGATAGTCTTGGAATATTTTATGCAAGAGCATTCTTTTCTTTTCCGATACAGTAGCCTCTCTTTGAAAATACTGTCCAACAAAATACGCTTCCTCTGATTCTGAAATTCTAGCTTCCAATGCATGTGCGGCAATATCCCACATCGGATCAAACATCCCGCTATATTCCCAATCGATCAAATACACTTTATCCTCATCGCTCATGATGAAATTTGAACAGGCCGGATCTATATGGCATGGCGTTTCCTCTACATTTAGATCGGTAAAGTATTGCTGCAGTGAAATTATTTCTTTCTTCACTTCATCAAATCCATCAAAAAATTCCGCCCCCGCTTCGTGAGCAAGTTCTTCAAAATTCGTCATCATCTCAAAAAGTTCAAACCGATTGCTCATTTTCCGATTTGAATGATGGACCGTCCTGAAAATCTCCGCTACCTTTTTCATAGTTTTTTCCTGACTGGCAAGTTCGGGCGTCAAAGTGATAGCGCTTACAATTTTCTTCGTGATTTTCAATCCGCTATCCAAGTCGAAGTAACGTAATTCCGGATTTATGCCAAGCGAAGATGCAAATTCCAGATTTTCTTTTTCAATTCCTCTATCAATGAACTCTTCTGTCCCATTCCCGGGTATCCGGACGATAAATTTAGTTGAATCGATTGTGACCAAATAATTTAAATTTGTCATTCCGCCTGTCGTTTGTATATTTTCTATTTTTGCATGCGGTAATTGCAAAGCCTCTTTAATGAGATCAATTAGTTTTTCCATATCAAAATGAGCCCCCCAGCGTAATCGGTAAAAACAAGGAGAAACTTCTCGGACTCCTTGCACCACCTATGGATTAACCTATTGTTATCTGTTCATTTATCGACTTGAGTGATGATAAAATACTTAATGCTGTTAAATAACTTGTTTTCGCATTGTCTTCAGAAGGGTTATTTTGAACTATGATATCAACTTCCCCGAAAACGCCTTCTGCACGGATTGTATGAATGTTTTTATTTACCGCGGGATCAGCGATAATCTTCACTGAAGTCCGTTCGATTCCAATCCCCGCTAAAGAGAGAACGATAGCTACATTCGCGTTTTGAGGGAACTTTTGAATCGCATTTTTAGCCGACCCTTCAAACAAGACTGTTTCTTCATTAAATTGTTCATTCGAAAGAGCCTTTAATGGCTTTCGAGATACCAATGAAACAGAATTCAAGCCGCCCATAATATTCGCGGTCTTGATCACATCTAATCCGCCGATTGCGCCTGATGGCAGATAAACTTTCGTTCCATTCAACTTGGATACAGAATGCAATTCATCATATAAGGATGCGTTCGCCAAAGCGCCGATGCTTATTAGGAGTAAATCTTTTTGCTCAACAATGCGAACAGCATAATCATTAACCGTTTTGATGTTGGCGCATTCTACTACTAAATCAACACCCGATTGCAGAAACTGGTTTAAATCCTGAAAAACCGTAAACTCATATATTTCCGAAAGTCTCTGCAATTTTATCCGGCGACTATCCCGATCATCAAAAACTGAACAAATTTGATAATCCGGCAACAGTTTTTCTTGATTAAGTTTTTCCAATAAAAAATTCCCGATCGATCCACAACCTATTAACCCGATTTTCAATTTACTCACCCCTAAATCCCACTAATTAACAATATTCTGTATCTATTATATCACATTATTCTGAAGCAAAGTCTGCTGGTAAATATAAAAACTACCCGACCCTAATTCCAGGTCAGGTAGTTTGTATAGGTTAAAAGTTTTGTACATTATTTGTGCTTTGTCTCATGCACTCGCTTAATTTGCTCAGATCGAAATTGCCGCCGCTTACAATGACACCCGTTTTTTTAGATGATATTGTGAGTCTTTTATTCACGACAGCTGCTACCCCGGCGGCTGCCGCTCCTTCAACGAGCAATTTTTCTCTTTCAAGCATAAAGAGGATTGTTGAAGAGATTTCCTGTTCCGTAACCGTAATGACATCATCAACGTAGTTGCGGATAATATCTACGGTTAGTTTACCAGGTTCCTTTACACAAATCCCCTCAGCGATTGTCGGTAAGAAAGGGACGTTCTTGTTTCGAACGCCTTTGAAGACGTGAGCGATTGCCGGTGAATTAGACGCTTGAACACCAATCACTTTCACACTTGGACGGATTGTTTTGACCGCCAGCGCAGTTCCTGCGAGCAAGCCTCCGCCTCCTGCCGGAACAACAATCGTATCCATTTCAGGTTGCTGCTGCAACATTTCCATTGCAACGGTCGCTTGCCCTTCAATGATGGCGAGATCATCGAACGGATGAATGAAACTTGCACCTGTAAGAAATTGTTCTTCACGGGCCGCTAGATAGGCTTCGTCAAAATTTTGACCAACTAATTTTACAGTTGCGCCGTATTTTCGAGTTGCATTAATTTTCGTATCAGGTGTTGATTTAGGCATATATATCGTTACCGGAATACCTCTTTCACGACCTGCAAGCGCAACGCCTTGGGCATGGTTTCCGGCCGATGCTGCAAGTAGTCCCCGAGAGCACTCTTCATCAGTAAGTTGAGAAACCTTATTAAAAGCGCCGCGAATTTTAAATGAACCGGTCCTTTGCAGATTTTCCAACTTTAAATAAACGTTAGAATCCGTCCATTCATTAATTGTTTGAGACTCTTTGCAAGGCGTTCTATGAACGACATCAGTTAATCTTTCAAATGCTTCGAATAAACCTGCTGTGCTATATAAATCCCCAACGACACCATCTCCTCTATTAGTAGGGATATTGGTTACGATTCAAACCAATTGTTTCTGTTTATCTTCATAAGCTTTAATTTTATCTTCATATTGGAAAGTTAATTCAATTTCGTCCCAACCATTTAATAACATTTGTTTATAGTAGGGATCAATCGAGAATGAATAATTCTCTCCGTCTTCGGTAGTGACCGTTTGCTCTTCTAAATTCACTTGAACGGAATACGGTGCATGTTTTCCTTTTTCAAGGATTTGTTCAACTTCATCTACCGCTAATCGAATCGGGAGCAAACCATTTTTCATGCAGTTGTTATAAAAAATATCTGCAAAACTCGGTGCAATGACAACATTAAATCCATAATCCAAAATGGACCAAGGAGCATGTTCTCTTGACGATCCGCAACCGAAGTTTTCGTGAGCAACTAATACTTTCGAATCCTTGAACCGTTGGTCGTTCAATACAAAATCTTTTCTTTCATTGCCTTCTGCATCGAACCGCCAGTGATAAAATAAATATTTTCCGAATCCAGTTCGTTCGATTCGCCTTAAGAACTCTTTAGAAATAATTTGATCCGTATCAACGTTTGTTCGGTCAAGCGGTGTAATGACACTTTTCACTTTATTAATTGGTTCCATTTGATCACCCCCCTTTATAGCTATGGCTTAAGCATGAACCGCATTCATTTCACGCACATCTACGAAACGGCCTTTAACTGCAGCTGCAGCGGCCATTGGCGGACTCATCAAGTGTGTTCGCGAACCCGCTCCTTGTCGTCCTTCAAAGTTACGGTTGGATGTTGAAGCACATCGCTCACCTGCCGGAACAACATCGTCATTCATCGCTAAACACATACTGCAACCCGATTCGCGCCATTCAAAGCCTGCATCAAGGAATATTTTGTCCAGCCCTTCATCTTCTGCTTGTTTTTTCACCGTTCGTGATCCCGGCACGACAATCGCAGTCACTGATTCATGAACTTTTTGACCTTCAATCACTTTTGCCGCGGCGCGTAAATCACTTAACCGAGCATTTGTACAAGAACCGATAAATACATTTTGAATTTCGATTGACGTTAGCGGCATGCCTTCTTCTAGCCCCATATACTCAAGTGCATTTTTCAATGACTCTTTATCTGATTCTGAACTAAAGTCAGATGCATAAGGAACATGACTTGAAATGCCCGACCCCATTGATGGGTTTGTTCCCCATGTAACGAAAGGTTCGATTTCGCTTGCATTGATTTCAACGACCTTGTCATACTGCGCACCTTCATCTGTTGCATATGAAAGCCACTTTGCTGCCGCCTCTTCAAAATCTTTTCCTTCTGGAACATATTTACGGCCTTTCAAATAGGAAACTGTCGTTTCATCCGGGCTGATTAAACCTGCTTTTGCACCTGCTTCAATGGACATATTGCACACTGTCATGCGCTCTTCCATCGTTAAATTTCGAATGGCGTCGCCAGTGAATTCGATAATATGGCCATTTCCCATATCGATCCCGAATTTCGCAATGATCGCCAATATAATATCTTTAGCTGTTACGCCGAAGCCTAGTTCTCCTGAAATTCGCACTTCCATTGTTTTCGGTCTCGCTTGCCACAGTGTCTGTGTTGATAAAACATGTTCAACTTCACTCGTGCCGATCCCGAACGCAATCGCTCCGAAAGCGCCGTGGGTCGATGTATGGCTATCACCGCAAACAATCGTTTTTCCAGGTTGAGTAAGACCCAGTTCTGGACCGATAATATGAACGATTCCTTGATCGGGATGGTCCATATTCGCAAGCGGAACGCCGAACTCATCGCAGTTTTCTTGTAGCGTATTGACTTGCTTTCTGGCGATCGGATCTTTAATCGTCGGTAAATTACGAGTCGGGATATTATGATCCATCGTCGCAAAACATAAATCTGGACGGCGCACCTTTCTATTTGCGATGCGCAGTCCTTCAAAAGCTTGGGGAGACGTAACTTCATGCAATAAATGAAGGTCGATATAGAGCAGGTCCGGCTTACCACTTTCTTCGTAAACGACGTGCTGATCCCAAACTTTTTCGATAATTGTTTTAGCCATCTTGCTCCCCCTCTATGTTAATTGTACGTAAACATGATACTGTTACAAACGGATTGTAAATCGAGTTCGTAGACGACTTTATTCGTCCAATCGTCTGTCGATAAAATACGGTCGCCCGGTGACGCTAAATCAGCTGTAAAGAACCCGTCTTCAAACACGGTGTTAACCGCTTCTTCAATCGCCGCGGCTTCTGTCTCCATGCCGAACGAATACTTAAGCATCATGGCAACTGACAAAATCGTCGCGGCCGGGTTTGCTTTTCCTTGTCCTGCAATAGACGGAGCGGTTCCGTGCACGGGCTCATAAAGACCAAATCCATCTCGGCCAAGACTTGCCGATGGAAGAACGCCTAATGAACCTGTAATGACGGATGCCTCATCGCTCAATATATCGCCAAACATATTTTCCGTCACGATTACATCGAATGCACTCGGATTGGTGACAAGCTGCATAGCAGCCGAATCGACCAACATATGCTCGACTTCAACATCTGGATAAAGCTTTTTCTTTTCCTCAACAACTTCGCGCCAAAGCTTGCTCGATTCCAATACGTTTTCTTTATCGACAGATGTTACTTTGCCGCGTCGCAGTCGAGCTAATTCAAATGATTTTACAACGATGCGTTCAATTTCTTCCCGTGTATAAACAAGTGTGTCGAGTGCAGACTTTTCGTTGTGCCGACTCGGTTCACCGAAATATAAGCCGCCAGTTAACTCGCGCACGATTAACATATCGACATCTTTAGCTACTTCTTCTTTAAGAGGAGAAGCATGAAGTAAAGACGGAACAGCCATTACAGGTCGTAAATTCGCGTATAAATCAAAGTGCTTGCGAATGGCAAGCAAACCCTTTTCTGGTCGTAAATGAGTCGGATGCTGATCCCATTTCGGACCGCCTACTGCACCAAGAAGAACCGCATCACTTGTCTGGCAAAGTTCGATTGTTTCAGTCGGAAAAGGTGTATTATGCTCATCTACAGCAGCGCCGCCAATTAAGCCAAATCCAATGTCAAACGTATGATTGAATCGTCTTCCAATAACTTGCAATACCTTCACTGCCGCTTCTGTTACTTCAGGACCGATTCCATCCCCTGGTAGAACTGCTACTCTCTTTTTCATATCAAGCTCTCCTCCTTATAGTTTTCTGTACCTAGACTTCTTAAGGTGTTGAAACTGCTACTCTCTTCTCCCGAACGTCCGCGTTAATCAGTTGGCGGTTAATCGCATTCAAGTATGCTTTTGCAGATGCTTCAAGAACGTCTTGAGCAACATCGCGACCAGTTGACACATGGCCATTCAAACTTAAATTCACGACTGCTTCACCCAGCGCGTCACGTCCTTTACCGATCGAAGTAACTCGGTAATCGAGAATGTGCACCTCGCCTTGGACAAGTTCTTCCAATGTATTGAAAATCGCTTCTACTGAACCTGAGCCGGTAGCAGCTTTATTTACTTCTTCACCGCCGGGCGTTATAGCCGAAACCATTGCAGTAGGGACATTCGCTGTACCGTACTGAACTTGAACATTCTTTAATTGATAAACAGGCGTATCCGAACTTTGAATCTGTTGATCCGTGAAGAGTACAAATAAATCATCTTCCGTAATTTCTTTTTTACGGTCCGCGAGTTTTTTGAACTCGATAAAGGCATCATTTAATTTTTCGTCGCTTAATTCGAAGCCCATTTTAATCGAACGATCTTTGAATGCGTGTCTTCCGGAATGTTTTCCAAGCGCCAACGGAATTTCGCTTTCACCAATCAAAGCAGGCGTGATAATCTCATAGGTCTCCGGATTTTTCAACATGCCGTCTTGGTGAATACCCGATTCATGAGCGAAAGCATTTTTACCGACAACTGCTTTATTCGGCTGAATCACGACGCCCGTCAACTGGCTGACTAGTTGGCTCGTTCGTTTAATTTCTTTCAAATTAATATCTGTTTCATAACCGTAAAAGTCTTTTCTTATGTGAAGCGCGACTGCAATTTCTTCTAATGCGACGTTACCGGCACGTTCGCCGATTCCATTAATCGTTCCTTCGACTTGATCCGCTCCGTTTTCAATCGCAGCGATTGTATTGGCGGTCGCCATTCCTAAATCATTGTGGCAATGCGCTGATAGCTTCACTTTGTCAATTCCCGTTACATTTTCTTTCAAGTATCTGAACAGCGCGCCGTATTCCATTGGCGACGCATAACCGACAGTGTCGGGAATATTAATGGTCGTTGCGCCCGCCGCAATCACTTGATTGACAATGCGAACGAGAAATTCCGGATCCGATCGAAAAGCATCTTCCGCTGACCATTGGACGAGCGGGAATTTTTTCTTCGCATATTTGACGGCTTCAACAGCAAGTTCTACAACCTCATCTGGCGTTTTCATGAGCTTATATTGCATATGAATTGGCGATGTCGCTAAAAATGTGTGAATATGGGGTTGTTCTGCCCCCTTAAGTGCTTCCCACGTCGTATCTATATCGCTTTTTATCGTACGCGCAAGCCCGGTAACAATGGAACCCTTCACTGTGTTTGCAATTTTCTGAACCGCTTGGAAGTCTCCAGGGGATGAAGCAGGAAATCCTGCTTCAATAATTGTTACCTCTAGTTTTTCCAGCTGGCGCGCAATTTCAAGCTTTTCAGCTGTGTTTAAATTAATCCCTGCAGCTTGTTCACCGTCTCGTAGCGTCGTGTCGAAAATATCAATCTTTCGCACTCGTCACCACTTCCTTCTCTTTCTTGCCTGCGTTCACGAATGGCATCATTTCACGAAGTTTTTGGCCGACAGCTTCAATGCTATGTTTTTCTTCTTTTTCAGTGATCGCGTTGAAGTTTGGACGTCCTGTTTCGTTTTCTTCGATCCATCCTTTTGCGAACTCGCCTGATTGAATTTCAGAAAGAAGTTCTCTCATGCGATCTTTCGTTCCTGCGTCGATAATGCGGTCTCCTGCAACATAGTCTCCCCACTGGGCTGTATCTGAAATCGAGTAGCGCATTCCTGAAAGGCCGCCTTCGTACATTAAGTCGACGATTAATTTCAGTTCATGAAGTGTTTCAAAGTAAGCTAGTTCTGGCTGATAACCCGCTTCTACAAGAATTTCGAAACCAGCTTTTACAAGTGCAGTTGTTCCACCGCATAGAACTGCTTGCTCTCCGAATAAATCCGTTTCAGTTTCTTCTTTAAATGTCGTTTCTAGAACGCCGGCTCTCGCGGAACCGATTCCTTTTGCATAAGCAAGCGCAACGTCTGTCGCTTTTCCAGAAGCATCTTGATAGACTGCGAACAATGCCGGAACTCCTGCGCCTGCTTCATACGTTCTGCGGACAAGGTGTCCAGGACCTTTTGGCGCTACAAGGAATACGTCAACGTCTGCCGGAGGCTTAATCTCATCAAAGTGAACGTTAAATCCATGAGCGAAGACGAGTGATTTTCCTGCTTTTAATGCAGGTTCAATTTCATCTACGTACACTTGCTTCTGTCTTTCATCAGGCAGTAACACCATGACTAGATCCGCTTGTTCCGCTGCTTCTTTCACTGATGCAACATCCAAGCCGTCTTCTTTAGCTTGATCAAATGATTTCCCTGGGCGAACACCTACGACTACGTCAAATCCTGAATCTTTCAAGTTTCGTGCGTGTGCGTGACCTTGTGAACCGTATCCGATCACTGCAATTTTCTTTCCTTGTAGAACACTCTCATCGATATCGTTGTTATAATACATTTTAGCCATTTTAAATTTCCTCCTAGTAGTTGTTTTCTATTTTTATTTTAAAATTGATAACTGGGGTGAATGAACCTTTTGTGTTTCTCGCACAAATGCAGTGGCACCTGTTCGCGTAAGTTCCTTAATGCCGTACGGTTTAATTAAATCGATAAACGCTTCAATCTTTTCGGGATTTCCAGTCACTTGATAAGTCACTACGTTTTTCCCGATGTCGATGGCAGTCGCTCGAAATGGTTCAATAATGCTGTTCATTTCGCTTCGAATATGTGGCGGCGATATGACTTTGACAAGTGCGAGTTCTCGCATAACGATCGATTTGTCTGTTATATCATCCACTTTAATGACATCGATTTGTTTTTGAAGCTGTTTAACAAGCTGTTCGATTTTTCGTTCGTCTTCAACATTTACTATAAAAGTCATTTTCGACATTCCCACTTGTTCGGTATGACCGACTGTGATGCTTTCAATATTGAATTGTCGCTTCATGAGCAGCCCAGTCACACGATTCAATACGCCGCTTTGGTTGATAACCGTTACAGTAATGACTCTTTTCATTTACCGCTCACTCCAATCATTTCATGCAATCCCGTTCCTGGAACTACCATCGGGTATACATTTTCTAATTGCTTCACTCGACAATCGATAAGAACCGGTTCGTCGGATAATAACGCTTCCTGGAAAACTGACTCCGCTTCTTCTAATGTGTTGATGCGGTACCCTTTCAAATCGTATGCTTCCGCGAGTTTAACGAAATCCGGTTGAACCGGAATTAATGATTGGGAATACCGTTCTTCGTAAAACGTTTCTTGCCACTGGCGAACCATGCCTAAACCTTCGTTATTCAATATTACGACTTTAACGGGTATTCTGAGTTCTTGGAGCAGAGATAGTTCTTGTGCAGTCATTTGGAAACCTGCATCACCGACAATCGCTACGACTCTTTCTTTCGGTTTTGCTAGCTGAGCACCGATTGCCGCTGGAAATCCGAAGCCCATCGTTCCCAATCCGCCTGATGTTACCCAATGATCCGGGTTATTTAATGAATAATACTGCGCCGCCCACATTTGGTGTTGACCGACGTCTGTCGTTACAATGGCATCGCCGCCTGTCACACGGTGAATGATTTGAATTGCTTGCTGCGGCAAAAGATGTTCTTTATCTTCTACATACCAAAGCGGATACTCTTTATGCGCTTCTTTTAAGTGAGCAATCCAATCCGCAGTTACCGGTGATGCAATTTCTTGTTTCAGCAATTCTTTTAGCGCTTCTTTTGCATCGGCTACAATCGGAATTTCAGTCGGTACGTTTTTCCCGATTTCAGCTGGATCAATGTCGATATGAACGACTTTTGCATTCGGTGCAAATAAATTCAAGTTCCCAGTAAGCCGGTCATCGAATCGTGCGCCGATATTTACAAGTAAGTCACATTCGGTGATAGCCATATTCGCCGTGTACGTACCGTGCATGCCTGCCATTCCGAGAAACAGTTCATGTTCTCCGTGAATGCTTCCCAAACCGAGCAATGTATTCGTGATAGGTATGCGATGTCTTTCAACAAGTTCTTTCAATTCTTCCATCGCCCCGGCGTGAAGAATTCCCGCTCCTGCTAGTATAAGTGGTTTCTTGGCACTCGAGATGGCTTGCACTGCTTTTTGTATTTGTAAGAAGTTCGGTCTTGTCGTCGGTTGATAACCCGGCAAGTTCACTTCCTCGTCTACATGCTCTTCTTCATCGAATAATTCCACAGCGATGTTCTTAGGAATGTCAACGAGCACTGGTCCTCTTCGTCCGGTTGATGCGATATGAAAAGCTTCTTTTATGATTCTTGGTAATTCTTTTATGTCGTTTACTTGATAATTATGTTTTGTAATTGGTTGTGTGATTCCAATGATGTCCGCTTCTTGGAATGCGTCTGTACCGATAACTTCTTGCCCAACTTGCCCGGTGAAAACGACTAACGGCAACGAATCCATCATTGCGTCTGTAATACCTGTCACTAAATTGGTTGCCCCTGGTCCTGATGTTGCAATGACGACTCCAGGTTTACCGGATACGCGCGCATAGCCTTCTGCCGCATGTATTGCGCCTTGTTCATGTCTTGCAAGAATATGTGAAATCGGATTTTTGTATAAGGCGTCGTATATTGGTAAAACGGCTCCACCCGGATAACCAAAAATCACTTCGACACCTTGATCTTTCAAAGCTTGAATGAGTACTGCAGACCCATCATTTAATTGTTTTGGCTGTACTTCCGTTTCCGCTGGCATTTCAGTAAGCTCTTGCATTGCTTGACCTCCAGTATTCATATACCAAACTCCTCCTGACCTAATTTATTATTTAAATATAAAAAAGCTTTCTCATCCCGCGCAAAGAAACTATGTTCTTTACGAGGGATGAAAAAGCTTTTCATGGTACCACCCTTGTTCGTAGCGATAACGCTACCTCTCGAATAGCCGTAGCTATTCATTCATAACGAGCGCAATCTTGCGCCCGGAACAACCTAGTCAGTTTCCTTTTCAGCAGTTCTCTCCGAGGGGATGTCGCAAATAGATGTATTGCCGGCTTCCACCAATACCGACTCTCTAGTAATACATTGGCCTATTTCCTTTAACCTCATCAACGATTTGGTTTCTATATTCAATTAAGTGATTAATTTTTCTGACATCAAGTCGTTTGTGAATTTAATCACGAACTCGATTGGATTGTTGCTATCTTACCGCGTATTTTTCATTACGTCAACAGATTCTTTATAATTGCGTGTGAATTTAAAATAGTAAAATCGTGTGTATCCGCTTTCATTGTTGCTACTACAACATTAAAAATTTTCAACTTTTTTATAACTTTTTCGCTTTTTTGTCGGAAATGACCTCTGAAAAATTGTTCATTTTGAATTGTCAGCGTAATTTGTGAATTATTTGTGACGGGGAAATATTGGGGTTTAATATCTAAATAGATTTCTTTGTAAAGTGGGGGAATAATTGAATGATTTCTTTGAATACCGCTTCTGCGCTGGTGGATGCCTCCCGCTAGTTATCTCTTGGTAGTTTGTTGATGTTTTTATGAATGCCGGGTTGAGTGCAAGGAAACGGTTGCTAACTGCAAGCAAACTGCTTAGATGTGCAAGCAAATGTTGGTCGAGTGCAAGCAAGCCGCTGTAAATAAAAATACCGAGTACCCGACAATAAATCGTTCAGGCACCCGGTTATAAAAATCATTCTTTCAATCAAACAACCCTATTTTCCGGCTCTTTTCCTTCTAATACATCTATGATTGCTTGCAAGTTCATTTTCATCATTGCGTGGCGGGTGCGGATGCTGGCGCTTCCGATATGCGGTAAGACTGTAACGTTTGGCAGCGTGAGTAATGGATTGTCCATCGGAACAGGTTCGACTTCGAAGACATCGAGTCCTGCTGCCCAAATCGTTCCGTTTTTTAACGCATGATAGAGCGCTTCTTCGTTCACGATGCCGCCGCGTGCGACGTTGACGAGTATTGCTGTTTTCTTCATTTTCGCTAGTTCGTTTTCACCGATCATGTTTTCTGTTTCCGGAGTAAGAGGTGCAAAAATGAGAATGATATCCGACTCTTTCAGGAGCGTGTCCAACTCTGCATACTCGAAACCATGCTCTTCTTCAGCTTCTACTTTGCGGGTACGATTTTGATAGAGAACGCGCATATTAAAACCTTTTGCACGGCGCGCAGCAGCTTCTCCGATTCTTCCCATGCCAATGATGCCTAATGTGGAACCGCCGACATCCATGCCCGTGAAATCCATGACGGACCATGATTTCCAATTGCCTTTTCGCAGTTCATTTTCCGCTTCCGTAATTCGGCGCGCCGTCGCTAAAATAAGCGCGAACGCTAAATCAGCTGTTGTTTCCGTTAGCACATCAGGCGTATTGGTGACGATAATCCCCTTTTCTTTCGCAACGTCAATATCGATATTATTAAATCCGACAGCTAAATTTGAAACGACCTTCAGTTTAGTGGCAGCTTCAAACACTTCTTCGTCGATTCGATCTGCTAATACGGACCATAGAGCATCCGCATCTACTACTTCTTTCAATAAAACATCTCGTGGCACCGATTCGCTCGCCGACTCCCACATGCGAACCGTGTACTTTTCAAGTAACGGCTCAATCGCTTCTTCTGGTAATTTTCGCGTGATGTAAATAACTGGTTTCAAAAGATTTCCCCCTAAAAAATTATTCCTATCCGCCTATATAACTCATTCCGATTTTTTTGCGGTTTTTTGCGGTTTGTTCGGTCCGCTCATCGGAATAGCGGTCCACTCTACGTTCCCACACATTTGTGATCTTCTCAAGCAATTCGTCATCTGTCAGACCGCTTCTAATTAATTCACGAAGGTCGAACCCAACAGAAGCAAATAAACAAGTAAAAAACTTGCCGTCGGAGGAAAGGCGCGCACGCGTGCATGATGAACAAAACGATTCTGAAACGGATGTGATAAAGCCGACTTCTGCATCATTGTCTTTGTAACGATATCGTTTGGCGACTTCACCGTAGTAATGTTGCTCGGTTGGCTCGATTTCATAGACTTCATTTAGCATGTCGTAAATTTCTTTTTTAGTGACGACTTGTTTAAAGCTCCATCCATTATCATTTCCAACATCCATGAATTCGATGTACCTGAGCATAATGCCCCGCTCTTTGAAATAAGCTGCCATTGGAAGAATTTCACTTTCGTTGACACCTTTTTGCACGACCATATTCACTTTGATTTCGAATCCGATATTTTGGGCGTGTTCAATGTTTGATAAAATGAAATCCGGTTTAATTCCGCGCCCATTCATTTTCCCGAAGATTTCGGGATCCAACGCATCCAGACTCATATTCAATCTTCGCAGTCCCGCATCATAAAGCGGCTGAGCATACTGACGGAGCAGCACCCCGTTTGTCGTCAAGCCAATATCATTAATGCCTTCGATTTTTAATAGTTTTTCAACTAAAATCGGCAAATCCCTGCGCATTAAAGGTTCGCCGCCCGTTAAACGCAATTTCTCCACGCCGAGTGACGCAAATAATTTCGCGAATCGTTCAATCTCCTCGAATGTCAACAGTTCGTCTTTCGGTAAAAAAACGTAATCATCACCGAAGACTTCCTTCGGCATGCAATACGTGCACCTGAAATTGCAGCGGTCTGTGACTGATATTCGAAGATCCCGAATAGGTCGACCGAGCTTATCAAGAATCGCTTCCATCTCCTCAGCACCTTTCCAAGTCGATAGGCATATTTATGTTTGTAAATATACGTTTTTCATTTTTCGTAAGTGAATTTCCTTTAATCCAAGTGACTTCTAGCTCTTGCAACAATTTCATGACACTGAGCTGTTCGCGTTGGAGCGCATCGAGAATCGGTTTTTTAGATTCTTTATTCCAAATCGAAACGAGCGGGTGATATTTTCCCGCTGCCATAACAGCCGTCACGCTCCCCTGATGCAGCTGCTTGAATCCATTCATTATCCCATAATCCACATAGGGCATGTCGCATGGAAGTACTGCGTATGTATCTGCATCGACCGCTTCCATCGCTGAATAAATTCCAGCAAGCGGGCCTAATCCTACGACTTCCTGCACATCGGTTATCGTATTTACACCGGTCGGAAAACGTTCAAGCAGTTCTTCTCGTGTCACGACTACGACTTCTTCGCAAAAAGGTTCTAGCGCTTCGATTGCTCGTTCATAAAAGTACCCGGACTCACAACTTGCGAATGCCTTAGGTGAACCGAAACGCCTTGATAATCCGCCCGCTAGCACGATACCCGCAGTTTTCATCCCCCGCTCACAGGCGGAATAAATGCACAAACATCCCCGGATTGAATGACATCGTCTTTTAGGGCGTATTCCTCATTGACCGCGACATGAATCATATCTTTTCCAAAACCGGGATATGTTTCTTCTGCCCAATCGAGTAATTGTTGAACAGTCAATGATTCTTGGTTGATTGTTTCCTCGGATTTCCCCGTTAGTTCTCGAAGACGTGCAAAATAATGTACTTTAATCAATTTGAACTCTTCCCTTCCCCTGGGTATCTTTTTTGAGCGCCAATCCACTCTTCTCCGTCTTCCCAAATCTCTTTTTTCCAAATCGGGACGACTTCCTTTATTCGCTCGATGGCGTATTCATTTGCCTCATAAGCCGCTTTTCGATGCGGCGATGAAACTGCGATCAGGACCGCGATATCGGAAATATCAAGTTCTCCGATGCGATGGACGATGGCTACTTTGACACCCGGCCACCTTTCTTCCATCTCCGCGCCGATTTCCGCAAGCTTTTTCTCGGCCATTGGAATATACGCTTCATAGGCTAAATACAAAGTCCGAACCCCATGTGTCCATTCACGAACATTTCCAGTAAAAATGGTCACTGCCCCCGCTCCGGCATGAAGGACGTAATCTGCATATTTTTGTGTATCTATTGGCGTTTCGACAATTTCAAATGGTTTCACTTTGCACCCCCTCCCCGAGCCAGTTCAAAAACCAGCTGTCGAGTTCTGCTTCATGTGATCGAGAAATGCTTCGTTGAAAATCCGCACTATTGTCGTTCTGTTCGACAACAAGTTTGATATTGTCCAAGCGCTTCAATTCTTCCCAATCATTTTTACTTCTGAGAAGAACAACTTTATCTCCTCGTTCTTCTTTATACCCTTCTATAAGTAAAATATCAGGTTTTCCAATCGACGCGATTTCTTTCATTCTCCTAAAATCGAGTTCTTCATTCATATGAAACTGAACAGCGCCGCCACCCGATACAGCTGAAACATCAGCGCCGCTGTTTAGGAATTGCATGGAATCGGTAGTCGAGTCCGGCATATCGAGCGGGCTTTTATGTCCATGATGTTTTAACACCGCAACTGAAAGGCCTTGCTTTTTCACTAAACGAATCCAGCGCGTGATTAGAGTTGTTTTACCGCTATTTTTAAAGCCGACGATGTGCAATGTTTTCATAGTACCCAGTCACTGACGCTTTGCTCGGCACCTAGTAATAAGACATCTACTTCCATGCCCGCTGAAAATCCGCGAGTCCCGCTTGGCAGGACAATGATGCAGTTCCCGCGAGCGATCGATGAGACCGCACTGGATTTATTAAACCCTGCCGGCACTGCAACCGGTCCATCCTCAGTCATCTCCCAAACCGCGCGAACGAAGCGTGTAAATGGGTTCGGTTTTGTGAAGTCTTCGCCAAGAACGGCTCTCATTCTAGGCATATAAGGTTTCTCCGCACCCATCATCCGATGGATCGCCGGCCGGGTGAATAACTCGAAGCCGGTGAAACATGCGGATGGATTTCCGGAAAGCCCAAATAGGAGTTTCCCTTCAAGAACAGCCACTGTAGTCACACTACCCGGACGCATCGCCACTTTGTTGAATAAAACCTTGGCACCAAGCCGCTCATAAATCGCCGGTAAATAATCATAATCTCCGACTGAAACGCCGCCTGTCGTGATTAAAACATCCGACTCGGCAAGCGCTTGTTTAACCATGCCGGTACATGCATCCAAGTTATCTTCCAGCATGCCGTAGGATTTATAACCGATTCCCATTCGAGTCAGTTGAGCGGAAATCATAGGTCCATTGGAATTTCGGATTTTACCAGGCGCCAGCTCTTCATCAACACGGAGGAGCTCGGTTCCTGTCGATAAAATACTCACTACAGGACGCTCGGCGACTCGAACTTCCGCATAACCGAAGGTAGCGAGAAGCGCGGTCGTTCCCGGATGTATAAATGCTCCGCTTTCGATTAGCGTTTCTCCATTTTTCGCATCTTCGCCTTGGAACGAAATGTTTTCGCCCGGAGTAAATGGTTTTCGAAGCGTGAAACCATTCGGCTGTTCCACTGTTTGTTCTAGCATAACAACCGCATCAGCGTTTTGCGGGATCGGGGCGCCCGTCATGATTCGATATGCTTCACCTTCGCCGATTTCCCGAGCGGCTACATGCCCTGCGCCGATTTCACCGATGACATTGAAGGCGATCCGGTTATCTCCAGAGGCTCCGTTTGTATCTGCGGCCCTCACTGCAAATCCGTCGTAAGGCGATCGATCAAAAGGCGGCACATCATGCTTTGCAATAATTGGTTCGGCTAGAATCCGACCATATGTATGTTCAAGGGCAATTTTTTCTGTCCCGATCGGTTGTGCATGTTCCATGACGAGTTCGACTGCTTTCGCTACTGGAATTGGTTTTCTCATTGTAAATTCCTCCCTAATTATCATCTGTTATACTAAACTTAAGTTAATGCTGAAAGGAATGAGTAGTTTGTCTAAATTAACACATTTCAACGAACAAGGTCGCGCTAAAATGGTCGACGTTTCAGATAAGGCAATCACCGTTAGAACTGCGATTGCGAAGTCTTCCATTATGTTAAATGAAACCATTCACAGTCAAATTAAAGAAGGTACGAATAAAAAAGGCGATGTATTGGGTGTTGCACAAATTGCAGCTGTCATGGCCGCAAAAAACACGTCAACCATCATTCCGATGTGCCATCCACTTCCACTCACCGGGGTTGATGTTCAATTTGAATGGATCATCGACGAGCTTGCATCTCATTATGAGGTGGTCATCTATGCGGAAGTGAAAACTAAAGGGGTTACAGGTGTCGAAATGGAAGCTTTGACCGCCGCCTCGGCCGCTGCGCTTACAATTTACGATATGTGCAAAGCCGCTGGCAAAGAAATGATCATCGGGCCAACGATGTTAATCGAAAAAACCGGTGGTAAAAATGGGGATTATAAGCGCTCGCAGGACTGATTCTTTTCGAGTGAATTAAACTGCTTTAACGTGCAAACAGTTGATGTTTGCACGTTTTATTATTCCTCTTCTAAGTGTTTCGTAATTTCATGAACGACATGATGCAATTCAGGCAGGACTAACTTGTCCATAGCAAGTTCTACTGCTTTTACTGAGCCAGGGAGCATATAGACGACTTTATCTTTGATAATTCCGGCTTCCGCCCGACTTAATAAAGCCTTCGATCCAACATCTTCTGTGTAACTAATCATGCGAAAAAGTTCACCGAATCCGTCGATTTTTTTCGTGAAGTACGGCTCAATCGTTTCCGGTGTCACATCACGATACCCTAGACCGGTCCCGCCAGTCGTGATAATTCCATTGACATTCGGATTTCGCAACCACTCTTCAATAATCGATTCAATTTCCATTTTATCGTCTTGGCAAATCCAAGTTTCAAATATCTTATGGCCCGCATCTTCTAGTTTCTGTCGAATCGTCCAACCCCCCCGGTCGTTCGATACATTTCTCGTGTCACTCGTCGTTAGAACGCAAAATACGAGCTGTTTCTCCTGATCATATTCATGCTCTTTTGACAATATTACCTCTCCTCTTCAACCAAAAAATTGATGATACATTTTCCGCCCCGTCTGAATATCTTTCAATCCATGTATTAAAAGCCTTCCATTTGCGAATAAAATACAGCGATAGCCATCTGAATTCATTTCAATGAAATAGGGAGTCTTCTTATAGGGATTGCCAAGCTGTTTAGCTACACTTTCAATATCTACTAATGACAAGACGCGCTCTCTTTCTGGAATGACTTGAACCGTATCACGTCCGCAAAGCACTGCGAAGTTCGTTCCGCTTTCTGGCTTTAATGATGGGAAAGACGGCTGAACTCCGCATGTTTCGCAGTACTCGTTTTTCATTCGCCCGATACCCGCCTCGACATTTGTATTGTTCCAAACATCGTATGTAAGCATTTTTCTCCGCATTGCATCTTGATTGCCCGAAAGCCATTTCAATGCTTCTGCGCTTTGATGCGCAGCCGTTATTTGAACAGCAGGCGCAATAATTCCAGCGGTATCGCAAGTTTCATTCACTGCAGGCATGACAGGCAAAAGACAACGGAAACATGCTGATTCACCTGGAATAAAAGGAAAAATAATACTTGAACTCCCTACACAAGCGCCGTACACCCAAGGGATATTCAATTTCCAAGCAACATCATTTATGGCTAATCTCGTTTCAAAGTTGTCTGTCGCATCGAGAATGATATCAGCACTTCCCGCAAGCTCTTTCAATAACGGTCCATCGATGTGGTTAAGAACCGTTTCGATTTCAATGTCATTCCGTATTGTTTTTAACTGGCGTTTTGCCGCGACTACTTTCGGTGTTCCGTCAATCGCATCCTGTTCGGTAAACAGTTGTTGCCTTTGCAAATTCGAAGGCTCCACATAGTCCCGGTCCGCTACAATCAATTTCCCAATACCAGCACGAGTGAGCGTTTCCGCAATCGCCGTCCCAAGCGCACCGCACCCGATCAGCAAAGCAGTCGATCGTTTAATTTTCATTTGCCCTTCTTCGCCAATCGGACTAAATAACGTCTGTCTTGAATACCGGTTTTGCATTTTTGCTCACCCCTTTCCAAAAATTCATAGACTTCAAGTTTTTCTACCAAACGCAAAAGAAACTTACTCTTCTATATAGTATATCATTTCCGTCTAAATTTCAAAGTACGCCCCATCAGTAATAGAATCCAGAATCCTCTATATATATGGTCACAATGTTATGATTCAATGAAGAAGTTTTTGAATCTAAAAAACTACGCAAAGCCGAAGCGATGCGTAGAAAAAAATGGTGTTCAGCAAGTTTTTCCAGATTAAAGATCATCAAACCCATTCAAATCACTAGTTTTCACATACTGCCTAGAGGCTTGTTCGAAGAAATCTGTTTTGGTGTCATCGAAACTATCCACGTAGGCTTTGATCCATCTCATCGGATTGTTGGTAAACTCGGGATAAATTTCGCCGAGTCCGAGCATGCGCAGCATTTTATTGGCGCGGTATTTAATGTAGCCTTCCATTTCTTCGAGATCGATGCCGTCAATATCCTCTAACACATACCGGCTCCACGCGACTTCTTGTTCGACGGAGTGTCGGAATTGATCATAAATCCATTCCGTGAACTCTTCTGTATTGTATTCTGGATTTTCCGCCAGCGCTGCGCGGAATATGTCGCTAATAGCTTTTCCGTGCTGTAACTCATCGCGGTTTATATACGACACCATCGTCGACGTTCCGACCATTTTCTGGTTGCGCGCCAAATTGTAAAAGAATGCGAAGCCGCTATAGAAAAATAACCCTTCGAGTAATGTCGTATACACCATCGCTTTTAACGCTGATTCAATCGTCGGCCTTTCAGCGAATTCGTTATAGACATTAACGATTCGTTCATTTCTGCGCATTAAAACCTCATCGGTTCGCCCCATTTCGAATGAAGCGATTTGCTTATCTAATGTCGTTACAGATGAAAGCACATAGGCATAACTATGATTATGTTCGCTTTCCTGATCTGCAATTGTGGCCATTAATGATTTAACGGATGGATCGGTAGTAAAATGCGAGATTTTTAGCGCAATATCCGTTTGCGGGCCATCCAGCGTTGCTAATAAACCAATTATTTTCAAGAAAGCATCTTGTTCACGTTTTGTCAGCGTAGAAAATTGCTTTACGTCTTGCGTCATATCGACTTCATTTGCCGTCCAAAAAAGTGAACGTATTTGTTGTCTTAATTTATAAAAGTGCGGATGTGCTAGGTCATTCCAATTTAGAATTCCACTTGCTTTCCCGCCGAAAATAGCTGTTGATTTGTTTGGATTCGCTGGATTTAATACTTTCACTCGTGTTAGTGTGCCCATTGTTTGATTACCCCTTCCGTCCAATTTATTACATCGATTTCCTGTGTTCCTCTCGGGCTTTGTTCGATTTTCAGCGGTGCATATTTCGACTCGTAAAATCGTGCCAGCTTTACTGCAGCATTGCAAAATAATTCATCTCCGCCGAACTGCGTGTCACCCGTTCCAAAAACGTAAACATTCGGAGGTTTATAGCCTACTTCCGCCGCGAAATCTTTCACTTCATCAGGGGTCGCGCCTTTGTCCCATGTAAACGACCCAATAATGAGAGCGTCAAATTCATTTACGTCGGGAATCGGCCCCGTGCCGATTCTGTATCGTGTTACGTCAAGATCCGAGTTCAGTAAGACCGCTTCAATCAGTTCCGCGACTTCCTCTGTGTTTCCGCTCCAAGTTGCATAAGCGATTAAGAATGACACCATTCACACTCCGCAATATCTGTGGCGCTTGAACGCGTGTAATAAGTGGTTTTCATGCCGGATTTCCAAGCTTGAATATGCAAGTCGAGTAGAACAGAAGCGCGAATCGTATTCGGGACGTAAATATTGAAAGAAATCGCTTGGTCGATATGACGTTGCCTTGCTGCATTTTGTTTAACCGACCAACGTTGATCGACAATGTAGGCAGATCTTCTATAAATGTCATACGTATTATGGTCCAAATCCGGAGCTACTGTCGGCAACTTATAATCCTTTTTCTCCTCATGGAAAAATGGTTTGAAAATCGGGTCGATTGATGCTGTCGAGCCCGCAATTACTGATGTCGATGAGTTTGGCGCCACTGCCATCAAATAACCGTTTCGCATGCCATTAATGGAAACTTCATTACGAAGTTCATGCCATTTTTTTGAGTGGTATCCTTTGTTTTCAAAGTAGTCCCCTGTCTGCCAGTCGGATCCTTCGAATAAAGGATAAGCACCCTTTTCTTTAGATAATTCCATCGACGCTGAAATTGTGAGGTATGCAATCCATTCATATAACTCATCTGCGTAGTCTACCGCTTCATTTGATTCCCATTGAATATTTTTCAGCGCTAATAAATGATGCCAACCGAATGTACCTAGTCCGATTCCACGGTATCTAGAATTCGTCCGAGCCGCTTGTACGACGGGAATTTTATTCAACTCAATGACGTTATCGAGCATGCGTACTTGGATTTTGATCAGTCTTTCTAACACGTTCGCTAGAACCGCACGACCAAGGTTAATAGAAGACAGGTTACAAACAACAAAATCGCCTGGTTTTGAACGAGTGACGACAATATCATTTTCGAGTGCGACGGATTCGAATTCTGTCGCGCTCATATTTTGAGCTATTTCTGTGCACAAATTCGAAGAGTAAATCATGCCTTCGTGTTTATTCGCATTGGCACGATTCACTTCATCGCGATAAAACATGAACGGCACGCCCGTTTCCAACTGGCTGCGTAAAATACGCTTCATTAAATCAATTGCCGGTACCGTTTCACGACTAAGTTCAGGATGATTTACACATTCAGCGTACTTTTCACGGAATGAACCCTCGCCGCGCTTTTCATCGTAAAAGTCTTCAAGTGAATACCCCATCACTTCTCGCACCTCATGCGGATCAAATAAATGCCACT
Source organism: Sporosarcina jiandibaonis (assembly GCF_013184495.1). Taxonomy (GTDB): domain Bacteria; phylum Bacillota; class Bacilli; order Bacillales_A; family Planococcaceae; genus Sporosarcina; species Sporosarcina jiandibaonis. The sequence goes on from NZ_JAAOIY010000006.1 coordinate 64,013, forward strand.
CTCCGCGCGCTTCGACTTGTTCCATATATATATCCGGTAAACAAACGCCTGTGAAAATATCATGCGCACGCATGCGCTCGTCCCCGTTGTTTAACTTCAAATCGAGGAACGTGAAGATATCTTTGTGGAAAACATCTAGGTAAACGGCAATCGCGCCTTGTCTTTGACCAAGCTGATCGACACTGACCGCAGTATTATTCAATTGTTTGATCCATGGCAGAACACCGCTTGATGCACCTTTAAATCCACGAATCGAGGAACCGCGACTCCTTACTTTCCCCATATAAACACCGATGCCGCCGCCATATTTCGACAAGTTGGCGATATCTGTATTGCTGTCGTAAATGCCTTGCAAAGAATCGTCGACCGTGTCGATAAAACAACTCGACAATTGGCCATGCGGCTTGCCCGCATTCGACAATGTCGGCGTTGCGACGGTCATATACAAATTGCTCATCGCCCAGTAAGATTCCGCTACTTTTTCAAGACGATTTTCTGTTTCGTCCTGCATGAGCGTCATGGCGATAACTAGCCAACGTTCTTGCGGAAGTTCCACTGGCTTTTTATTGAAATCAACGGCAACATAACGATCCATAAATGTTTTCAAGCCGATATAGGTAAATAGTTTGTCTCGCTCTGGATTGATTACGTTGCCCAAATGATTCAAGTCTTCTCTTGAATACTTTTCAGTTAAAACTGGCGTATACAAACCTTTATCCACTAGATTTTCTACATGTCCTGCAAAATCGGAATAGACGGCTTTGCCACGCTGAGCTTTTTCATAAGCATAAACTTCATGAAGGTAAATTCGTGCAGCGACAAATGTCCAATAGGTTTCGTCTTCTGCGACAAAACTGATTGCTTCAAGCACCATCGCTTTCGCCCATTCAGAATGCTGCCCATCAGGATGTCTTTCCTTCCAACGTTCGCTCACTTTAAGTAGCGGCGCTATTTTCTGTTCGCCAAACTCATTTTGCAATTCATTTAGTAACTGATCGACCTTTGTAGTTTTAATTTTTGTTGTCATGATATTCCGTCTCCTCCCAGTTATGTAAATACGTCTAGCTACAGCGACCAGACGTTCAAGTCGCTTCGGCTTTCGACAAAAAAAGCGATAGGTCCGCCTCTTCGGCAGAGCTATCGCTCATGGATTTTTAAGTTGGAAACAGAATGGGACCCCGAAGAAGATAGACGGAAAGAACCCGCTCGCTTCCACCTCTCAACCCCCGAAGAAAGTGTCGCTTGACGATGAAAGGCAGGTCTCCTGGCTTGCGCATCATCCTTCCGCCAAAGCCTTCCCATGAATTTCTCCACAGTGGCTTTTTCGGCGGTCGTCCGCGTTCACAGTTGCGGGGACAGCTCCGGATTATCCGGATTCCCTTTTAAACCGATTAGGGAAGAATTGAACTTCATTCTTCCTCCGGTACCATTCCATCGCTCAATACTATATGTTGTGCTTTGTTAACTACACATACCCTAACATATGGTATTTCAATCGTAAATAGGTAAAAAGTTTTTCACTGCCGAATTAATGATTTGTCCACATATCCACAGGTTGTTTATCCACAATGCGTTAATTGTTTCTATGCAGGTTTCTAGATTTTCATGAAAAAGTTATAAACAAGTTACCTTAAATCAACGAATTAAAAAACCTGTACCGCAATTTTTTAGTTGCGATACAGGTACAATTTAAAATTATCTGTTTCGGTTATTGTTGTTGTTATTATTATTGTTATTGTTGTTTCGGTTGTTTTTATTGTCTTGATTATTTCGATTCAAATCAAGAAAGTCATCACCAAACTCTAAGTTTTTATCATTGTTGTTCTGGTTGTTACGGTTGTTACGGTTGTTTCGGTCGTTCTGGTCTTGGCGATTACGATTGTTGTTGTCCATGATTGGTTTCACCCCTTTATAGTTTTGTTAAGTGAATGCCCCACCTACAATTTATATCTTGTCCCCAAGTAGAAAATAAATTCTCTTTTTTAGTTGCCAAGTTTAACCGTTACTTTTTTCACTTTTTTCAACATACTTTCCATAGTCTGGTACAGCAATTTGGTCAAATTCTTCTAGAAGTTGCTGTAAGCTACCATTTAATAATTCACCAGTCATAGGCACGCCATGACCCGTAATGGCAACGGAAGGTTGTAAAGCCTCCAATTTCCTGACTGATTCAAAAGCTGCCTCCCAGTCAGTCGTTAAATATCTAGGCGGTCCGCTAATTTCTTGTTCTTGGGTAAATACTTTATAAAGGTATTCCTGTTTTACTGTAACGAATGCATCTCCGGCGATTAAGGCTTTATCTTCTTCTCTAAAAAATGCAACATGTCCAGGAGAGTGTCCAGGCGTATGAATCCAACGAAATTTTGGCAAGTGCGGAACGCTGCCGTCTTCAGGGAGAGGTTGAACATAATCTCCCAAGTTGATGGGATCGATTGGAAATATCGCAGACATTTTCGAAACCATGCCGCCTTCTACCGTCGTATCCGGTTTCGGGTAACTCATTTTTCCTGTTAGAAAAGGCATCTCTAATTCATGAGCGTAAACAGGAACATCCCAATGCTCGATCAACTCGATAATCGAGCCAACATGATCGAAATGGCCATGCGTTAAAATAATGGCTTGCGGTCGACTGTTTTCACCAAAGCGTTTTTCAGCAACGGAAATAATTTCCTTAGCCGAGTGAGGCATGCCTGCATCAATTAATACAAAATTATTTGCATCAGCATTTCCCACAAGACAGATATTTACAATTTGAATGGTATGGCAATATAAATCCGGCAATACCTCTGTTCCTACACCACTTTCAAGCGATGTCGCCGGAATGAATTTATAATCTTCGCCGTACGATAAGTTGCTTTTCAAAATAAACGCCTCCTCTAGTTATTGATAGGTTTTGCTCGAAAGCAAAAAATATACTTTAGAAGTGAGTTAATAAAAAACAATATAATGTATTAAAAATTGTTTTTCGCCGAAGATACTATAGATTGATGAGTAAATTACAGGAGGAATCAAAATGAAATTAGCTGCACATGAATTATTCGATTTGAGCGAATTAATAGCCGGTTGTCTTAACACAGTAACCTGTATGGCTGCATTTATTAACCAAGCCCAAGATCCAGAGTTAAAAGAACTTTTAACACGTCACTTTCCACTTCATGTAAAAGATTATAATTTAAAGGTGGAATTTGTTCAAAGCGAAACAACACCCGATATAAATAAGTTTAAACCCGATGATTTAAATCCGACCTTGCAGGATTTTACGTCTCCACCTGTACCGCTGCAACCTACACAACCCAGAACCTCTGTCCAAACACATAATGACAGGGAGATTGCCACTGCCTATTTACTGAATCAAAAAAGTTCTGCTCGGAATTATGCTACATCAGCAGTAGAATGTGCAAATCCCGACCTGAGACACTTTTTGGAAAACGCCTTCATGAATAGCAACAGACACGCTTATGAAGTGTGGCAATACATGACGAAAAACGGCTATTACCCACTCATGCCAGCTCCTGCTGAAGCAATTTCTACAATTGGGTCCATGTATACTAAAGTTCCTGAATAATTGCAGATTTAAACATAAACACCGGAACCCACTAGGATTTCGGTGTTTAAACTATACTTATTTCTCATTCTTTGGAGTTCCGTTATTCTCATTAAGTTCTTCCCAGCATTCTGCATTTTTCAATCCTGGAATCGAATTTGCTTTAAATACCGGATTCAAGCCTTTACGTCGTTGGGCAGAGAAGTCTTCCAACACTTTAAACGCAACTCTTCCAAGTAATGTAATTACAACCAAGTTCAATACAGCCATGATTCCCATGAATAAATCCGCCATATTCCAAACTACGCTTACTTTCGCCATCGCACCGAACATGACCATCCCGAGCACCAAGACGCGATAAATCGTCATCCATGATTTATGCGCTTTTATGAATTCAATATTCGTCTCGCCGTAATAATAATTCCCGACAATTGAACTGAAAGCGAAGAACATGATTGCGATTGCGACAAAGTACGGAGCCCATGAACCAACATGAACCGCCATTGAGGCTTGGGTCAAAATAATGCCATCTTGTTCACCTGTCGTATAAAGGCCAGCAAGGATGATAATGAAAGCCGTTGCCGAACAAATCATAATCGTATCAAAAAATACGCCCAAACTTTGTACGAGTCCTTGCTTCGCCGGGTGCGAGACATTCGCTGTAGCTGCCGCGTTCGGCACACTCCCCATTCCAGCTTCATTCGAGAACAATCCTCGACGTATTCCTTGCATCATCGCTGCGCCGATTCCGCCACCGACCACTTCCTTAAGACCGAAAGCATGTTCAATGATCAACTTAAAGACAGCAGGAACTTCCGTAATGTTTACGATGACAACATAAAACGCGATGAGTAAATAAAAAGTCGCCATTATTGGGACAATTAACTCAGTCACTTTAACGATACGTTTCACGCCACCGAAAATAATGAGCGCTGTTAATAACACCAATGCAAAGCCAACCACCCAATCTTGCAGACCGAAAACATCCATAAACGACTGGCTGATCGTATTTGATTGAACAGCATTAAATATAAATCCAAAACAGAGCGTTAATAAGATGGCAAAAACAATTCCAAGTTTGCGGAAGCCTAACGCTTTTTGCATATAATAGGCAGGTCCTCCGCGGAACGTGTCTCCGTCCTTCACTTTATACACTTGCGCCAACGTACTTTCTACAAAAGCGGTGGCCATTCCGATAATCGCGATTATCCACATCCAAAATACAGCCCCTGGACCACCGACTCCGATTGCAAGCGCTACTCCCGTCACATTCCCCGTGCCAACTCTTGAAGCTGCACTAATGGTAAACGCTTGAAAAGGGGAAACTCCATCGTTACTTTCTTTTTTCTCAAAGATCAGTCGGAACATTTCACCGAACAACCGAATTTGGACGAATTTGGTGCGAATCGTGAAATAAACGCCAATTATTAATAGAAAACCAATAAGTACATACGTCCATAAAAAATCATTTGCCGGACCGACTAACCATTTTAGCGCTTCCATAATCACATGCAACAAATCCTCTCAACCAAAATTTCTACTAAAATATCTTAATACACTCATTCCCTCAAAAGATAGAAAAAACACTTCATCTTTTCATTTTCCATTAGTTGAAAAAATCGTACTGATTGGATAATTTCATCCATATCAGTACGATTAATATTTTCTTATAGCGCTGCTTTTACTGTTTTCCGGTAGTAACCTACAGTTAAGAATGCAAATACAATGTAGATCAATGCGTATAATCCCATCGCGATGGTAGTCGGTATTGTAATATCAGACATGAACAGGAAAGAAGCAGCTTTTATCGCAAACACGGAATGCAACAAACCGATTGCAAGCGGCAATCCGAAAACAAACATCTGCTTACGAATAATCCCTCTCATGATGTCCTTTACTGTAAAACCGAGCTGACGAAGCGTCGCGTAATTTTGCTTTTCTTGTTCGGCTTCAGTCATTTGCTTGAAGTACAAGATACTACCTGTTGAAATCAAGAACACCAAGCCTAGGAAGCCAGCGATAAAGATTAATAGCCCATTGGTTAGGATTCCATTTTCATACATCGAATAGTAATCTGTAGAGTAGGCGTAATTCTCCCCTTCGGCATTATCTATATACTTTGATTGGGAAAATATTTTAGACGCAGCTTCGAGCTGATCTCTATCTAGTAAATTAACTGCATATACATCCAGAACCATATTCCCTTCACTTTCTAAGGGCAATTGTTCTTTTAACTCTTCAAAATATACGTCATTGACGACTAGTTGAAAACCTACAGAAACGAAGTTAACAACGTTTCCACTTCCCAACTCCGTTATACGAAATTGCCTATCGCTTTCACCGCTAGTTACGTTGACGTCAAACGGCAGTTTCATATTATTCATTGACATCGCATAATTCATATCATGCATAACGGCTTTTCCTTTCTTAGGTGCCTCGACTTGAAAACCGGCTTTTTCAAGTTGTTGATCACTCACAATGGAAAATCCATACGTACCGTCCATCGGCCCATCCCACTCTGGGAAAACATCTTTTTCAAATGTACCCCATACACTAAGCAACTCAATTTTTTCGCTTGTAAAATCAATTCCGTTTTCTATTAGTTCCTCGCCAAATTGCGCCGCTAATCCCTCATCACTTTCAAACATAAAATCATGCGGCATCGAATAGCGGGACTCTTTTTCAGTCGAATAATAAAGCGAGTAGGAACCCGCCAACATCGCGAGGGTCATAGCTGATAAAACTGTAATAATCGTTAAAGAGTTCGCATTTCCTTTCATGCGATGCATCAGCGATCCTATGGACAGGCTGTTTTTCAAACCGAGATGTCCTTGTTTGCGAGAACGAATCTGATAAAACATCCAGCTAATCGTCACGCGGAAAATTAGATAGGTTCCTAAAATTGTTGAAACTAGGACAGCAATCATATTGAAAAACAACATTGTGTTCATCATATTAGCTGATAACCAATAACCAAAAACAATTAGACCAATTCCCAATAGCGCCAACACAGCCGAAACAAATGTTTTAGGTTTCTTAGGATTCTCACCTTTTTTATCTGCATTAAATAAACTCAGCAATGTGTTTCGATAAACCGTGTATATCATTTGTATAGTAGTCAGTAAAATAATTGCGACGAACACAACAACCGTTTGGAGAATCGCCGCGGTTGAAAATGATAAGGCTATGAAGCCTTCATAATCAACCAACTTCATCAGCAATAACAAGAACACACGCGATACAAGAATTCCTATCCCTATCCCAATCAAAAGTGCGCCCGCGCTTAGTAAACTATTTTCAATAATGAGTAAGCGCGCAACTGCCCCTTTATTCAAACCGATCAATTGGTATAAACCGATTTCACGGCTGCGTCGTTTGAGAAAAATTGCATTTGCATAAACAATAAAAATCCCTGCGATAAAAATGAGAAGACCACCTGCAACTTTAAACGCGGAAGAAAACTTCATCGATTGCCCAGCTCGCTCCACAACTGCGGAGTCATATTGCAAAGTCGCAAAAACGAAATACAGAACGACGCTAAAAATGAGCGCGAAGAAATAGAGATAATAATGCTTAATGTTTTTCCGCATGCTGCGAATGACCAGGTCAAATAGTGTCAACGCTGTCACCCCCGAGAACGCCCTGGACTTTTAAAATGTCCTGGAAAAAGGCTTGTCTCGTTTTGTCGCCGCGGTAGAGTTCTGAGTAAATCTGCCCGTCTTTCAAGAAAACAACACGGCTAGCGTAACTTGAAGCGACCGCATCATGTGTCACCATCATGATCGTGACGCCGCGCTTTTTATTGACATCTGCCATCGTTCCTAAAAGTGACGATGCCGACTTCGAATCAAGTGCCCCTGTTGGCTCATCCGCAAATACCATAGAAGGTTCATTAATCAGTGCGCGCGCTGCCGAAGTACGTTGTTTTTGTCCACCGGATATTTCATGCGGGTATTTATGTGCGATGTCGGTGATTCCTAATATCGTTGCAATGTCGTTGAAACGTGCTTCCGCTTCCTTCTTCTTCACTTTTCCAAGTGAAATTGGCAAGAGGATATTTTCCTTCGCGGTTAGTGTATCCAAGAGATTATAGTCCTGGAATATGAAACCGAGTTTGTCGCGACGGAACGCCGATAAACCAGCGTCTTTCATCTTCGAAATATCATCTCCGCCAATCAAAATCGCGCCGTCTGTCGCACGGTCGATTGTCGCTAGAACATTCAACAGTGTAGTTTTCCCGGCTCCCGAAGGTCCCATTATGCCGACGAACTCTCCCTCGTTGACGCGAAGATCGATTCCTTTTAATACTTCTTGAACATTCCCTCTTGTTCCAAATGATTTACGGACGTTTTGTGCGTGTAAAACAGTTTGTTGCGATGTATGTGTTTTATTCACTCGTAGTTCCTCCCTGTTTCAATCATGCCCTTATCATATAACGCAATTTACTGGTGGTCGTTTGATTGTGATGACAAAGAGGCTGTCCAATGTGACAGTGTTGTCACTTACGTAAATGTTAGTGAATTTTAAGTAGTCTAGTAGTCCCTTTTTGCGGATATGTTGTTCGAATGTACGGATATCTATCTCAAACCTGCGGATATAACTACTCTGAACTCATTTCGCGTTCACGAACCACTTGATCGAACTCATTTTCAGCGGGGAACACGATTTCCATTGTTGTTCCTTTGTCATTTTCAGATTTAGCAATTAAAGTGATTCCCATTTTTGCAGCGACCATTTGGGCGAGATAAAGCCCGAGCCCCGTCGCTGTATTATGTATTCTTCCCATGCCTCCTGTGAATCCTTTATCAAAAATACGCGGGAGGTCATGCGGTTTAATGCCCGGCCCCTCATCTTTAATCAACAAACTTGTATTTCCAGAGGGTTTTATGTTCATGTAGATAATGATTGTCCCACCCACAGGACTGTATTTCACCGCATTCGTTAAAAACTGTCGTATCATAAAACGGCACCATTTAACGTCCGTAACTACTTCTACATTTTCCCCTTCAAACTCGACAGCAATATTTTTATTCATGCACCATGAAGCAAGCTCTCGCACTTCCGCGGCAGCAAGCTTTTTCAAGTTAATTTTCTCTATCACATAATCCGCTTCAAGTGATGCCAGACGTGAAATTGACAATTGTTGGTCAACGAGTAAGTGAAGACGAAGCCACTCTGACTCTATTTTCCGAAAAGCAGGTTCGCCCCGATGTTCGTCAATTGTCAGTTTCATCGCAGTGAGCGGCGTTTTCACTTCGTGCACCCAGGAAGCGATGTAATCCCCTTCATAGATATTTACTTTTTTTATTTCAGCTAGTTCTCTCGAAAAGTTGTCCGCCGCTTTGCCAAGTATTATTCTAGTTACCTCATCCTGTGAAAAGGTTGGTTCTGGCAATGCAATATGCCAATCTTCAATTCCCGCCTCAATTAGAGTGACAAGCTCTTTGATAAATTTCGTCTCAACTCGGTACCGCCAAATTAGAAATACTATAAAGGAAATCACTATTAAAATGTTGAAATAAAGAGCCGACGTAAATTCCACTGTAATTCCTTGATCGAGCCACAATATTAGGTTAATAAACCCAATCGCGCCAATGAAAAAGAGTATCCAACTTCTCATATCTTTTATGTAATGAATAAACATGCGGATACCCCATTTCTACAATGTAATTGCCATATAGCCAAGCCCTTTTTTCGTTACAACCGCTTCACCAAGACCGATTTCTGCGAGTTTTTGACGAAGACGCGTCACGTTCACCGTAAGCGTATTGTCATTCACAAATCGTTCGTCATCCCAAAGCTTTCGAATAAGATCATCGCGAGATACAATTTCGTTGTTAGATTCTACGAGTACTGCCAGTATGAAGAATTCGTTTTTTGTCAATTCAATTTCCCTTCCATTCATGCGAATGGCGCCACGTTTTATATCAATCATTGCTCGGTTCCATTCGAGTATATCAGGTGTCACTTCCCCGTAAGAATATGTTCGCCTGAGAAGGGCTTGCAATTTAGCGAGTAATACATCCGTATCAAAAGGTTTTTGAATATAATCATCCGCTCCCATATTCATCGCCATAACCATATCCATCGGATGATCTCGGGACGACAAGAAAATAATTGGCACTTTGGATACTGCGCGAATTTCCCGACACCAATGAAAACCATCAAATGCCGGAAGTTGGATGTCGAGTATGACAAGATGAGGTTCATTGGTTAAAAATGAATTCATCACATCTTGAAAGTCATCCGGACCCGTCACATTAAATGACCATTGTTCGAACCGCGATTTTAACGATTCGAAAATTGCAAGATCGTCTTCTACAATGAAAATATTCATATCCAATGCGGTCACTTCCTTTTATTTCACTATAACTAACATAGGGTACTAGGTGCAATTGGATGCATATAAATTCAGGGTTTCCCACCTAATTTTCACTCTATTCAAAATCCAGCCCCTGCAAAGTGCCTGTAAATATGTTATACTATATAAATGCGACAAGATTCCTAGATTATCTATGGAGGCAAAATGTCCATGCAGCCCCCTCCGATTTGGTTAGGTTCATCTCGGAAATAAAGGGCTTTTAAAAAATACAGGAGGTACCTATGATTAAGTTTGAAAATGTAACAAAAATGTACGACGGTGGATTTCAAGCAGTAAAATCTGTCGACTTTGAAATTCACGAAGGTGAATTGCTGGTTCTTATCGGACCAAGTGGTTCAGGAAAATCAACAACTATGAAAATGATTAACCGCATTATCCCCCACACAAGCGGCACAATCTCCATTAACGGCAAAGACGTCAAGTCATACGACGCAGCCGAACTTCGCAGAAATATTGGCTATGTCATTCAGCAAGTCGGACTCTTTCCTCATTATACGATTGAGAAAAACGTCGCGATTGTTCCCCAACTCAAAGGCTGGAATGAAAAAGATATAAAATCACGCGTTACCGAACTTTTAAAGCTGGTTGGGCTGGATCCTGAAATACATGCAACTCGTTATCCAAAAGAACTTTCAGGTGGTCAACAGCAACGCGTCGGTATTGCGAGAGCACTTGCAGCTGATCCAGATATCATTTTAATGGACGAACCTTTTAGCGCGCTCGATCCACTGACACGCGAACAATTACAAGCTGAAATGATCACATTACACAAGAAGTTGAAAAAGACGATTGTGTTTGTCACGCATGACATGGATGAAGCACTAAAGATGGGCGACCGTATAGCGATTATGAAAGATGGCAGTTTACTTCAGTTAGACACTCCAGAAAAAATACTACATGAACCTGCTCACGGCTTTGTTGAGGAGTTTATCGGGAAGCACCGAATCATCCAAAACCCAGAACTTATGCCAGTTACTGAAATTATGTCAGAATCAATTGTTACTTCTCTTCCACATCGTTCTCCGGAAAGAGCTATATCGCTCATCCGCCAACGGAAAATCACGCATCTTATTATCGCGGATGACGATAAGCACATACTCGGAATTGTATCTGCTTATGATTTAATCAAAGAATTCAATAACATCAAAACGGTGGATGAAATAATGCTCCCTGCAGATCCCGTTTTACTTGACTCGGACACAGCGAAAGATGCAATTATTATGATTGACGATGCGCCGCATGGAATGATTCCTGTTGTCGATAAAAATCGTAAAATCGTAGGACTTGTCACACGCGGCTCCTTGCTCTCCGCCATGTCCAGCCCGTGGACGGAAACGGAGGAAGTTATAAATGAATAATTTAAATATATGGCAACAACTTGTTGAACAAACTCAATTACGTTGGGGTGAAGTGCTAAGCGCTACCTCAGTTCATATTCAACTCGTATTCTTTTCGATGATCATCGCCACTACGCTTGCTGTTACACTCGGAATTGTCGTGACGCGCGTACCAAGGCTTAAAACAATTGTACTCGGCGGAACTGGTATTCTTCAGACAGTGCCAAGTTTGGCGTTGCTCGGATTCATGATTCCTATTTTCGGAATTGGTGTAAAGACGGCGATTGCTGCGCTATTCCTTTACTCATTGCTTCCGATTATGCGAAATACGTATACAGGGATTAAAGATGTTGATCCCGCAACGATCGAAGCGGCAAGAGGGATGGGCATGACGAGCATGCAAATTTTGTTTAAGGTCGAATTGCCTTTGGCTGTGCCAGTAATCATGGCAGGAATTCGTACAGCCGCTGTTATTAACGTCGGAAACGCGACGCTTGCGGCATTTATCGGAGCAGGCGGACTCGGAGATTTTATTTTCCTTGGAATTACACGAGGAATCGATGGATTGATTTTGCTCGGGGCTATCCCGGCTGCACTTCTTGCGCTTATCCTTGAAACGTTCTTTAGTGCGGTTGAACGTTGGACGACGCCGGAAGGATTGAAGTAATGATGAAAAAGAAACTGATACTCGCAGCATTAACTGCTTTAATGGCAAGTATGTTATCGGGTTGTATCTTTATTGAAAAAGATTCACTCAGACTCGGCTCCCGGAACAATACGGAAAGTATAATTTTGTCGCATGTAATGGGACAATTAATCGAAGATAAAACTGACATTGAGGTCCTTTATAAGGAAAACCTCGGTGGATCGTCGGTTGTCTGGAACGCTATGACAAACGGACATATTGACGTCATTCCCGATTACACGGGGACGATTGTCGTGACCTATTATCATAAAGATCCAGGGACAGCTGAGGAAACGCTGGAAATGACGAAAGAACTTGTTGACGGTGACGGCATTGTCGCGTTTAACACATTCGGTTTCAACAATACGTACACGCTCGCTCTTGATGAAACGATTGCGGAGGAACTTGATATTCACACTTTCAGCGATTTCGCCAAGTACTCGCAGGACTTCACATTGGGCGCGGTGTTTGAATTTATTGACCGACCGGATGGGTTACCTGGTTTTCAAAAAGAATACAATCTCAAATTCAAGAACGTCAAAGGAATGGATCACGGCATGATGTACCGTTCTATAAGCGCCGGTGAAGTTGACGTGATTAACTCCTATACGACGGATGGACAACTGCAAGTGTATGATTTGCGCGTGTTGGAAGACGATAAGTCTTACTTCCCGCCGTATCACGCACTTCCACTAGTTCGAAAAGAAACTCTGGAAAAGTATCCTGAACTTGAAGAAGTCCTGAATCTTCTTGAAGGGAAAATCGACGAAGAGGCTATGCAAATCATGAACGGTAAAGTTGATAACGACGGCATGATGGTCGAACGCGTAGCGGAAGAGTTTCTTATTGAAGCAGGATTAATCGAGAAGAAATAAGTAGCATAATAAGTTGAACGAGTACTTGAAATATTATTCAAGTGCTCGTTTTTTTCTTGCCAAATAGTTGATTTCCGTTGTGAGTTGAGTTTGCGATTTGGTTTTGCTTGCACTCCCTCATTTTGCTTGCAACTCATGACCTTTGACTCATCCAAAACACTACTTAGATATCCTCTGTAAAAAAGTAGAGAGGAATATTAAAATTCCTCTCTACTTTTTATATGATATATGTTAACTAAAAACCGGCTGATCTTGCAGACGCAGTGCGAAATCAAGATGCGCTCTATAGAAGTCTTTATCTAATCCTTTTTCGGCGCCGTCGTGTTTTGTGAGTTTGGTGATTAGTGTGCCGCGGACTCCTTTTGCGACGTCGTTGTCCAAGTATTTATTCCCTTCGAAGAACACTTGAGAAATGAGCGGATCGCCATTTTTAGGCTTAAATAGGAAATGCAAGTGAGCCGGTCGAGTTGGGTGGGAATCGATCCACTCTAAAAATTGACCTGTCGGGCCATTTGTCGGGATTGAATAGTCTCCTGGAATGACAGTTTTCACCTCGAAGTTGCCGTCCGCGTCTGTTTCAAAGACACCGCGTAAATTTTCATTCGGGATGCCTTCTGCAAAACCGGAATACTCTCCGCTCGCGTCTGCTTGCCACATATCAACAGTCGTATTGGCGAGTGGATTTCCATCGATATCTTTGATTGTTCCGCTAAAGAACAGGACATCCCCCGGCTCATCAGCACGCATCGGCAGAACATAAGGCGCTGTTAGTTTTGTCGCGTCTTTCAAATAATACGGCCCAAGAATTGTCGGTTCTGTACCTTTTACATTTTTATACATTTCTTGGAGTGCATGCGTTTCGAAAAACACATCCATGAAAAGCGGAATTTCCCCTGCTCGACCTAGCTTGTCAAGCCAACCTACCAATGCCTCATAGTCATTATGATTCAGTTCATGTTCGCTAATTAACTCTTTGAATTTTGTCACCATGCCATTATAAACATCGACTACTTTTTGATTCATTGTTTCATGCCTCCCAGTTTAAATTAATAGCTTCCTTTTATAAGAGAGAATCACTCGCTTCAAACCAAGCCGGAATTCCCGCTGTCAACATACTGATTAAACCCATTTCGACGAGCTCTTCTTCCGAAACCCCAATTTCACGACCCGCATCGATCCATTTCCCAGCGGCTCTGCCTTGGAGTTCCATTGTGTAGATACCCGCCATCAAAATGTATTTTAGCTTTGATGAAACTATTCCTTCATTAAATAAGTTTTCCACAAACAATGGATCGCCGGCACGGACGGATTCCAGCATTTTCTCGACAAAACTTGTGTCCTCATTTCTCATCAGCTGTATCATTCTAATTAGAATCTCTTCCAATGAGCCAGCTTCTGCAATTGACGGGTCCTGGAAAGATAGTGCGCATTCCAATGACTTAAACGCTATTTTCAATGCTTCCTCGCCGTTATATACATAAGGGATAAGTAAATATTCGACGAGTTCCGGAATGGTCGCCCCTTGATTCATCGCGCTTTTGGTATGATAAACCATGCTGCGTTCGTACAGTCTGGCTGCATTCATGCCGACGAGAAGTAGATCCTTTTCTTTTGTAGATAGATAACCATCTTTCATAATGTCCTTGCGCAATGCCGTATAATGACTTAGCGCGTCAGCATGATAATCATGCATTTTCTGCACCCAATCCGGAACGACATCGTATACATTCTTGAAATAAGCTAACCCATCACTCATTTCCCTTCACCCTATCCAAAAAGACTTTACTTATTTACTTTTTTTAAAATAGCTGACATCGTCCGGATTAATCCATCTATCGTTTGTCCAGCCGTCCAAGTTGTAATCGTTCATGCATTCTTCCGCAAACTTCTCAAACTGGTCCGCCTGACCACTCATATTGGCTACTACTAAATTTTCAAGCCGGATATTTTCATGGTTCCCGGAGTAATTGCGCTCGTATAATTCATGCCTGCCCCCGTACTCAGTCCCGATGACATCCCATAATAATTTGATAAGCTTAATTTTTTCCTCCGCTTTAACACCGTATGATCCTCTATATAACTTATCGAGATACGGCCTCAACTCTGGGTTTTTAAAGTCTTGAGCACTTGATGGTTGCGCTATTAAACTTCCCGCGACTACATTCTCGATAATCTCTTTTACTCTCGGCCATCCTTCAGACATGAACATCCGGTAAGCAAGACCATAATTCAAATTGGGCAGGACTGTGCCGTTTCTTCCTTCATCCGGATTCAACGCCATTGCATCACTTAATGCCCAAAACATATTTTTCCATGCAATTACTTCGCCCACGTTCACTTGAACGCCGCGAAATTGGTCTGTCCCATTCATTTTTACAGCTTTTAATAGTAATCCTGAAACAAAATCGAGCTTTACAGCTAGTCTTGTCACGCCGTGGAACGTGAAACGATTCAAGAAACCACTTTCCGCGAAGAAGTTGTTCGCCTTCTCGATATCTTTATAAATGATGACATTCTCCCATGGAATGATCGCCATATCAAATACGAGAACAGAATCATTTTCATCGAAACGACTGCTAAGCGGATAGTCGAATGGACTTCCCATTACGGCCGCTGTCATCTCATAAGATGTTCTACTGATCAGCTTCACGCCTGGTGTATCCATCGAAGCGATAAATACTAACGCATAGTTTTCATCTGTAATTGGCGCAGCACCGTAATGCGCTACAAAATTGTAGTTCGTTAAGGCAGAGCCTGTAGCAACCATCTTCGCGCCGCTGACAATAATGCCTTCGTCCGTTTCGCCTTCTGTCCGGATAAAAATATCTTTGACGGCTTCAAGAGGGGTATGTCGATCGACAGGCGGATTAATAATTGCATGGTTGAAATACCAATTTCGTTCTTGCGCTTCTTTATACCATCGTCGCGCGTTATTCGCGTATTTTCCGTAGTAATCTGGATCCGCTCCGAGTGTTCCAAGAAATGCTGCTTTGTAATCCGGAGATCTCCCCATTTGCCCGAAAGTCAGCTTCGCCCACCCGGCAATCGCATCTCTGGATTCCAGTAATTCCTTGGAATTCTTGTCCACTCTAAAGTATTTTTGCGTGAATCCTCCGTTACCCGTGTCCGTCTCAGTTGTCAGAACATCTTTAGTTTTTTCATCATGCAGCGCATCGTAGAGCCTCGCGATAGAACGGGCAGCATTTCGAAAAGCCGGGTGAGTCGTGACGTCTTTCACTTTCTCTCCATGAAGCCAAATTTCACGTCCATCTTTCAGACTTTCCAAATACTCTTGTCCAGTCAATGGAATCGTAGTCTTTTTCTCTTCATCTACTTTCATTATTTCTTTCCTCCTTTTAATTACATGGTTCAATCCAACGTCTCAAATCCCCATTCCTGCTTGGACCCAGAATGAAATGAAGAGTTGTCCATAATCCATTGTATTTATGCGCCTCTAGTATTATTCATAAAAAAACTAGTTAGCCATGGGAATTCTCTTAGGTCCAACTAGTTTCCTTCCGTTTAGGTGCTCGGACTATCTGAAGTAATTGATGCAAATTTACCTTTGTAATAACTTAAGGGCCTTCCTTCAGCAGAGTTATAGTTAATTACTTTCCCGACATATAAAACATGGTCACCGCCGTCGTATTTAGCCCATGGTTCGCACTCCAAATAAGCGAGCGAATCTTTTAAGCGGTGGCAATGCGTGCCCTTTTCCCAGCTGAAAGGTTCATTGTCGAGCGGTCTTCCGGCAAAATGCATCGCAGTATCTTGCTGCGTTTCTTTTAAAATATTTATTGTGAAATGGTTGTTTTTCAAAAACTGAAAAGCCTTCGTTTTTCGATCTACAGATACGAGCAGTAACGGCGGATCCAATGATACTGATGTAAATGAATTCGCTGTGAACCCGTGTTTTCCGTTATCTGTCTCGCATGTGACGACTGTTACGCCTGTTGCGAAGTGTCCAAAGCATTTTCTTAATTCCTTCGTATTCATCCTCGTTCCTCCTTTTATTTCATCAGATGCCCGAAACTCTTCTAAAGTCTATTCCATTGTCCCTATTCTTTATTACTCCCGAATACGCAAATAAGCACACCACTTGTACGCGACAAGGGTGTGCTAATACTTTGAACTTTTTATGATTTGTTAACCTTTATTTTTGTGACCAAATTTCCTTCGAGATATCAACGATAAACTTCAACTTTTCCCATTGTTCCTCTTCTGTTAGATTATTTCCATGATGTGTTGAAGCAAAACCGCACTGCGGGCTTAAGCATAGTTGTTCAAGCGGAACATATTTGGACGCTTCTTCTATTCGAGATTTAATCAGTTCTTTGTCTTCTAGCTCTCCATTTTTCGAAGTCACAACGCCTAGCACGACTTGCGCACCGCCATTCGGGATATGCTCAAGCGGTTTAAAGTCTCCTGAACGATTATCGTCATATTCTAAGAAGAAGCCATCAACTTTTTCTTTTGCTAGTAAAGTCGGAGCAATTAAATCATAGCTACCTTCAAATGCCCAGTTAGAGCGGTAGTTTCCCCGGCATAAATGTGTTGAAACGACCAGATCTTCTGGTTTCCCTTCCAATACGCCGTTTGCTATACGGAGAGCCAAATCAATCAAATATTCTCTCGAGAATTCGCCATCATTAAATGGAATGTCCGGCGAAGAAAGCCCCGCAATATACACATCATCCAATTGTAAATAACGAACGCCCGCATCATAGAATGCTTTGAAAGCGTCACGGTAAGTTTGAATAACGTCCTTTGCATATTCTTCAATATCCGGATAGATGTTTTCGTCTCTGATTCCTTCATTAAATAATTGGTTCGGGCTTGGAATTGTTTGTTTGGCAACAGCACGACCAGCAACGATTTCATTGAATTCGATAAAATCTTTAACATGCGGGTGGTCAGGATTGAATGAAATCTTTCCAGTGTTACGGACATTATATCTTTCTGTTTCTTCATTGCCATTAAAAATATAGCCTACTTCAGGGATATATCCTTCTACACCATTCAAATGCTCTAGAAAATCTGTGTGCCAAAATCGACGTCTAAATTCTCCGTCGGTTACTAATTCTAAACCGATTTCAATTTGCTTATCGACAACTCGTTTAATTTCAGTCGTTTCCACCTCACGCAATTGTTCGGCTGTGATTTCGCCCGCTTGAAACTTTTTCCGTGCATTGTGTATGCTTTCCGGTCGTAGTAAACTCCCTACATGATCCGCCTTAAATGGTGCTTTTGTCAATGTCTCCGTCAGTGTTTTTGTCATTTCGCCATTCCTTCTTTCCAATTATATTAATAACCAGAATAAGAAAAACCTCTTCATTTAATAAGAAGAGGTCGGCATTTACCGTTGTTCACTCTTCTCATCTCCAAGCTTGCGCTACTGGAATTAGCACAGTACTTAAAAAGTCTGTTGCTGAGGCTTCAAAGGGCCAGTCCCTCCACCTCTCTGGATAAGAAAGTTTTACTATTTAGTTATTGAGTAACACTTTACACATGCCCTCATCTAATGTCAAGGTTATTTTGAATATTTATACTGTTGTAACTAGATTAATAAATAAAACCGCCTTGAATTAATCATCATTCAAGGCGGTTAAAATAGAAATCATTATTTAGTATAGTAAATTCCCGAACCTGGTCCGAGATCGATTCCGAACAGCATCCAAACGACGAGCGTAAGCGTCCAGAATACAAGGAAAAACATACTGTATGGGAACATGACGGAAATCAGTGTTCCGATACCCATTTTTCTGTCATACTTTTGCGCAAATGCTATAATAATTGCGAAATAAGTCATTAACGGTGAAATGATATTCGTTGCCGAATCCGCAACACGGTAGGCCATTTGTGTTAATTCTGGCGAATAGCCGAGTTGCATCATGATTGGTACGAATACCGGTGCCATCATCGCCCATTTTGCGGACGCGCTTCCGATGAATAAATTGATGAATGCAGAGATTAAAATGAACATTAGTATTAATGGAATACCTGTTAAGTTGATGCTATCTAGGAACTGCGCTCCGTACACACCGATAACAAGTCCCATATTTGATTCTGAGAAAAATGCGACGAACTGTCCTGCTGTGAATGATAGAACGATAAACATTCCCATGGATGCCATAGTCGCGGTCATCATTGCGGCAACGTCTTTATCGCTTCGAATTCCTTTTGTAACTTTTCCATATACCAAGCCAGGGACGAAGAAAAGAATTGCAATAATTGGCACTAAAGAGCTCATAAATGGTGAACGAATAATCGGCATATCCCCTTCTACTCCGCGAAGCGGTCCCCAAGAAGGTAAAATTAATAATGACACAAGAATACTGGCAACGACGATGGATACTCCTGCCCACGTCAAACCTTTTTTCTCGATCGGTTTCAGTTTCTCTAATTTCTCGCGGAACTCGCCTTTGTATTCGCCAAGGCGTGGTTCTACGATTTTTTCTGTAACCCAGGCGCCGACAATTGTTAAAACAAATACGGATGCCGCGATGAAATAATAGTTCATAGCAATATTCATGTTTTCAGCGTAAGTCGGGTCGATAATGGCTGCTGCTGCAATGGTTAATTCTCCAAGTAGCGCATCAGTTCCGGAAAGGAATAAGTTCGCACTAAATCCGCCCGAAACACCGGCAAATGCGGCAGCGAGTCCTGCGAGCGGATGTCTGCCAATTGCTGCAAAAATAACTGCACCTAATGGCGGCAAGACAACATACCCTGCATCAGAAGCAACACTAGACATGACACCAGCAAATACAAGTCCTAGCGTAATAAGTCGTTGTGGAACAGATAAAACAAATCCACGTAAGATTGCACTGATTAAGCCGGTTCCTTCCGCTAATCCGATTCCCAACATCGTAACGAGTACAACACCTAGTGGCGCAAAGCCAACAAAGTTCGCAGTCATTTGTGTAAATATGTATTCAATTCCTTCAGCACTTAGCATGTTTTTAACGGTGATCATTTCACCCGCTTTTCCAGGATGCTCAACGCTAACGCCAAATAACGAAACAATCCATGATACAATCAAAACTAATAAAGCTAAAGCTGCGAATAATGTTACTGGATGCGGCAGCCTGTTCCCAGTTGTCTCTACCATATTCAAAAACCTTTGAAAGAGACTTGTCTTCTTTGTTTTCAATGTAATACTCCTTCCACTCAGCAATTCATTATCAAATATTCAGAAAATAAAGCGTTTCCTCTATTGAATATGTATCAGTATATAAGAACTTTATTTATACTTAAATAGGCAAACGATAAGTCTAACTATGAAGAACTATCCTTACCTTTACACTTTTCAAAAAGGTCATATCAAGATACACTCACTACAAGGTTTGCAATAGTGAATGGAGGTTCTAGGATGAAAGTAATACCAGTAGGAATTTGGGGCGGGTATCCAAAAGCGAATGAGGCGACCTCATCGTTTTTGATTGAACACGAGGGATTCCATTGCCTTGTCGATTGCGGAAGCGGTGTTCTTGCTTCTTTACAAAACTTTTTGCCATTGGAGAAATTAGATGCTGTTGTGATTAGTCATTACCATGCAGATCATATTGCCGATTTAGGCAGTCTGCAATATAGCCGACTGATTCAATACTATTTGAACAATCCATCTCCTGTATTGCCGATTTATGGGCATGTTCAAGATGAAGACAACTTTGCAAAACTGTCCTATAAAGAGCGAACGCAAGGTATTGCAATCTTTGAAGAAAAAACTGCGCAAATCGGCCCTTTTACAGTGAGTTTTTGCCGAACTGACCATCCTGTTTATTGTCTTGCAATGAAGTTCACAGTTGGTGATCGTTCCATTGTTTTAACGGCTGACACTGAGTGGCGTGATGAGCTCGTCGATTTTGCACGGGGCACTGATTTATTAATTAGCGAAGCGAATTTATATGAAGAACATATCGGTGTTGCGCCAGGCCATATGGGTGGAAGCGAAGCGGGTAAATTGGCACAGCTGGCGGATGTAAAACGACTCGTTTTAACACATCTGCCGTTACATGGAAACATTGAGGAAATTCTTGAAGCTGCAATGACCAATTTCGATGGAGCTGCTGAAATTGCTGAAGTCGAGAAAGTTTATTTGGTTTGATTGGAGAAGACAATGAATAGAAAAAACCGTTAATAACTCGACTGAAGTAATTAACGGCTTTCTTCTCAACTCTACTTGATATTATATTCTTTCATTTTACGATAAAGCGTATTGCGGCTAATTTTTAGTCGTTCCGCGGCTACGCTAATATTCCCTTCAGCAATACGTATATATTTTTCCATTACAGATTTTTCCGCATCTTTTAAGGGGTCCATGTCATCCGTAATTTCTATGCTTGTACAACCAGCACCAATTTGGATATCTTCAGGAACGATTACTTCCCCCTCGGCTAAAAAGCTCGCTTCTATTAGAACACTCATAAGCTCCCGGATATTACCGGGCCACTTATGGGATAAAATCTTTTGCTTTGCTTCTTCTGACAGCGTTAAATCCGAATACCCTTTCTCCTCTAATAAGCTATTCGCCATTTGGATTAGGTCCGTTCGTACACGAAGTGACGGAAGTATGATTTGTATCCCCTTTAAGCGGTAATATAAATCCGCACGAAAACGTTTTGCCTCAATTTCTTTTATTAAATTTTTATTCGTAGCGGCGATAATTCTCACATCTATTTCCTTCGTAGTTGTACTCCCAACCGGCGTAATTTCCTTCTCTTGCAATGCCCTCAGCAACGTAACTTGAGCACGCAAAGACATATCACCAATTTCATCAAGAAAGAGTGTGCCATTTTGGGCTGCTTCAAATTTCCCTTTCCTCCCTTCCTGATTTGCACCTGTAAAGGATCCGCCAATATAACCGAATAGCTCGCTTTCGATAAGGGATTCAGATATCGCCCCGCAATTAACCGCAACAAATGGCGAATGGCTTCGCATACTTTCGGAGTGGATCGATTGGGCAAACAGCTCTTTACCTGTTCCGGTTTCCCCGATAAGTAGAATTGGTATATCGGTAGCGGCCGCTCTTTCGGCCATTTTCTTTATGCGCACTACAGAAGGACAATTACCCTTAATATCTGAAAATGTATATAAACGTTTTTCTTTCTTATATTTTTTATGAATTGCAACTGACCGTATCGAGTTCTTGCAATCGCTTGTAAACGTATCAATAATAAATCGATCTATATTATTTAACTTTTGACCAATATTATTTTGTCCGATAATGGCTTTTGCTCGATTATTCGCGCGGATTATACGATGTTCTTCATCTAGCGAAAGGAATGGTACTGTAATATATTTATTAATGCTATGTTCAAATTCTTTAATAGTGAGATGGTATTCATTATTCATTTTGCGAAGCAAGATTCTATTTCCAATGTCGCCTGCAATAATTTGAGTCAATGTAAAAATGTAAGGGTGATAGTGTTCTTTTTTCCCACTAATGTTAACTGCTCCAAGAATTTCGCCTGATGGAGAAAAAATCGGAGATGCAGCACATGTTAAAAAATGCGCAGAGGCGTTAAAATGCTGACTTCCATGAACCCTAACGGGATTTTTCTCCAGCAATGCAACACCCATCGCATTTGTTCCTCTATTATCTTCAAGCCAATTCGTTCCAACTACCATTTGCACTTCACTAGCTAAGTTTTCATCTCCCAATGTGTAAATTATTATTCCGTGACGGTCAACAATCGAAACTATATGGCCCATCTTCCTAAAAGCAGGATATAAGTTCTTTAAACTTGCGATTGCAGAATGAGTCAGCTCTTGATTTCTGTTAAGAACTTCAGTAATTTGATAATGATCTAAAACGGTGCTATCTACTGGATCAGTCGGTTTAAATCCATATTCTTCACAACGTTTCCATGAATCTTGAATCATTTTCTCCTCAACAACGTTCTCTTTCAACAAGAAACTCACCTCTTATGACCTATTTTATAATTACACTAGGTGGCTGATGTTTCAATTGAATGATTATACTTCCCACTGTCTCAAAATTATACACTAAACCGTTCAAGAATGTAACAATTCTGAATTGTTATTCTCCTGGAATGTTAATCTACTAAGGACTGCAGACTTGGCACGAAACTTGCATATTACTAAAGTGCAAGGACAAACTTTTTATAGGGGGTATTTATTTATGTCAGGAAATCGTGCTGTTGTTGACCTGGATGTTGAAAAGAGTCCCGTTGATTACAAAAAAGCGGGAAATCGGGCGGTCGTGTACAAAGAACCCGGGAAGGTAGATGTCGTTGATATTGGTTTTCCGGACCTCGTGTTAAGAGATGGACCCGGGGTAAATCCATTGAATGTCGGTCGCAAGTGCGATCACGGCGTTATTTTAAAGGTGGTCGCAACGAATATTTGCGGAAGCGACCAGCATATGGTGCGCGGAAGAACAACTGCACCAAGCGGTTTGGCATTGGGGCATGAAATTACCGGCGAAGTCATCGAAGTCGGTCGGGATGTTGAATTTATGAAAGTGGGAGATCTCGTCTCCGTACCTTTCAATATCGCTTGCGGCCGCTGTCGCAATTGTAAAGAACAAGACACGCATATTTGCGAAAACGTGAATCCTGATCGTCCAGGATCAGCATACGGATACGTCGATATGGGTGGATGGGTAGGCGGGCAATCGGAGTATGTGATGGTTCCTTACGCCGACTTCCAATTATTGAAATTTCCGGATAAAGACCAAGCGATGGATAAGATTCTTGATTTAGCCATGCTGTCGGATATTTTCCCTACAGGATTTCACGGGGCTTATAGCGCAGGAGTTACAATCGGATCCACTGTTTATATAGCCGGCGCGGGACCTGTAGGATTAGCGGCAGCCCATTCCGCACAACTACTAGGTGCTTCATGCGTTATTGTTGGCGATATGATTGAAGAGCGATTGGCGCAAGCAAGAAGCTTTGGATGTGAAACAATCAATCTTTCGGAGCATGATGATATTGGGGAACAAATTGCACAGATTCTCGGGACCCCTGAAGTAGATTGTGCAGTTGACTGCGTAGGGTTTGAAGCGCATGGCCATAAAGGTGCTGGAGAGGCGCCTGCCTCTGTTCTCAACTCAATTATGCAGGTGACGCGTGCCGGAGGAAAACTCGGAATCCCGGGATTGTACGTCACAGGTGACCCTGGTGCAGTTGATGAGGATGCAAAATTCGGTACGTTGAAAATTCGAATCGGATTAGGATGGGCAAAAGCACATCATTTTGTCACTGGACAAACACCCGTCATGAAATACCATAACTTCTTAATGAAGTCGATCCTGAGCGGTAAAGCCCAAATCGCCAAGGCAGTCAATGCGACAATTATCAATTTAGATGAAGCCCCGAACGGTTATCAAGTTTTTGATAAAGGCGCGGCGAAAAAATTTGTTATTGATCCGCACGGAATGATTAAAAGGTAAATTGCTTAACTACTATAATCGCATCCATGGCCTGGACTTCGAATATTTGGAAGCAAGCTGTGGATGTTTTTCATTCTATTGTCGATACGGTTTTACTCGCTCATGTATAAGTCATGAGCCACTTATGAGCACTTTCAACTGGTCTTCCTTCTCTCAAGGAAGTAAGCCTTGCTGCTCATTCAAGGGGGATTCCTATGTCAGCATTTTTAGGTGAATTAATTGGAACTATGATTTTGGTGACTTTAGGTTGCGGTGTTGTTGGAGGTGTAGTCCTCAATAAAACAAAATCCCAAAACTCTGGTTGGATTGTTATCACGATGGGGTTCGGGCTCGCTGTAGCTGTTGCAATTTATGCAGTCGGCGGGGTAAGCGGGGCTCATATTAATCCAGCAGTTACAGTTGGATTAGCTGTCATTGGCGCTTTTCCTTGGGCTAATGTTCCGGCCTATATTTTAGCCCAACTTATAGGCGCTAGTATCGGAGCTGTCATTGTTTACTTTAATTATTTACCGCATTGGGAAGAAACTGAAAGTAAAGAAGAGAAATTAGTTGTTTTTTCAACCAGTCCAGCGATAAGAAAACCTTTTTCCAACTTGATAAGCGAGATGATCGGTACATTCATTCTTGTACTCGGGATATTAGCGATTGGAGCAAATGAATTCACACAGGGGCTTAATCCGCTGATCATCGGATTTCTAATCCTTTCCATTGGGCTATCACTCGGAGGAACAACCGGCTTCGCGATTAATCCTGCGCGTGATCTAGGGCCAAGAATCGCTCACTTCTTCTTGCCGATACCTGGAAAAGGTCCATCTGATTGGGGTTACGCCTGGATACCGATTGTAGGCCCAATACTTGGAGGAGCATTTGGTGCCCTATTTTATCAACAAGTGTTTAGCGGGGTAAATTCTGCGGCATTTTGGATTGTAGGTGCAATCTGTATAGCTGCAATTCTTGGTGCGCAACTTATGGACAAAGAACATAAAGTTCGTCCAAATGTGAGTAAAAGTCAACCAATTGAAGAGCGTTTATAGCTATTGAAATTAAAAAAGGGCTGTTTTAGGAACAGCCCCTTTTTCTCAATCAAATCAATCATCGTCACGGTCTTTTTCAAAATCTAGAATTTTACCTGTGATTGCATCGATTTCAAATTCGTATTCATATTTACCATCTTTAATTTCAATTTCGAAGTATGCACGATTGTCATCGTCATCTAACTCAACATCGGTTACTGTACCTGGTGAATGTTTTAAAGCAATAGCCATTGCTTCTTTAGCAGTAATATAGTTCATGTTTTTTGAGGTTGTTTTTGCAGTTGCTTTTGCATCTGATTTCACAACGGATAACTTCATGTCATCTGTCTCTTTTTTAACGACTTCACCAGTTGTGGCGTTAATGTCCAACTCATACGTAACTGATCCACTCTCTACTTCAACTTCATACTCATCGTCTGACGAATCATAATCAATTTCAGTTACAGTCCCATCAACGGTTTCAACCGCTTTTGATTGAACTTCTTCAACCGTTAATTTTGCTTGATCATCATTTCCTGCTGCTTCTACCGTTAAAACTCCCGCTGATTGGTTATCGCCTTTATCAGCGCTCGCTACCATTGCCGCTCCGCCTATTACCACTGCACCAGCCAATGCCGGTATTGCCATCCATTTTTTCATCCAAATCTTCCTCCTTTTTGATCTTATCTTCATATTACGTGCCGAAGATGAGATTTTCTTGTGAGGATTATTAGAGTTTGATGAGAAATTAATCATCCCATTCGACGGATATGATGTCTCCTGTAATCGCATGGATTTGGAAAATGGCTTCAACATCTTCTGCGTCTTCATTATCTTGTTCAATGTCGACTAAATAGTACCCGCCGTCATCTGTTTGTTGGAAGGCAACGTATTCCACTTCACCTTTCAACTGACCAAGCGCAATTTTTATTGCTTGATCTTTTGTAATGAGCACATCTTCTTTTGTTGTTTCTATCCTATTTTCAGAAATTATCTCACCCGTAATTGCATCAACTTGAAGTTCCACAAGCGCCTTTTCCTTAACAACTTCCGCGTTATAAACTGGTTGCTCTTTCTTTTTATTCAACGAAAGGCGTTTAATTTCCCCGACATATTTTTTCGCAATTTCCACGCGCACTTCTTGTTCGGAAAGAGTTTGGAGTTTCCCCTCTTCCACTTTACTTAATTGGTTCAGCCCCAAGACTTTACCGCTCACTGCATCAACCTCAGCTGAATAAAGTGCATCGGAACGTTCAATTTCCGCAAAATAAACACCGTTTTCCAGTTTCAGGTTATCGACTTTTCCGTCGTATATAGTTTCAAGTTGCATCTGGATTTCTTCACTTGAGAGGGGGGATTTTTTCGTCAATAAATTCCCGATAAAGAGTCCTCCGGCAACCAAAATGATAATGGTAAAGATAAGTGGGAGTGCCCATGGCTTTCGCAAGTTTTTCATTATTTCCGCCTCCTTATTACCATTTTACGTGCCGATTATTAAAACTCGGTGAGAATTCGCTGTTTTGGAATGTAAATTCTTATTGTCGTGCCCATTCCATATATGCTTTCCACTTTTAACTCGGCACCAAGGCCTTCGGCAAGATCCTTTGCAATTGCAAGTCCAAGTCCGGTACCGCCTGTTTTTCGACTGCGATCTTCTTCAACACGGTAAAAACGATTGAATAAATTTGGCAGTGCGTCTTCAGGGATTCCGTTACCATAATCAATAACGGAGATCGTAAAACCTCCATCACTTTTTTCTATAATTGTTTTGACTACGTCATCGCTATACTTTCTCGCATTATCAAGCAAGATAAACAAAAGTTGTCGAAGTTTTTCCCCATCCGTAACGGCCATTGCCGGACTTATCCCTTCCACTAAAAACTCCCGTGAATACGCTTGCCGCATCGGTTGCAAGGTCTTATCAACTTGCTCATAAATATCCGTTTCAGCAAAGTTAAACTTCATTTGTTCTTGATTTCTCGCCAATTGTAATAACTGCTCGATCATTTCTTTCATGCGAACCGATTCGCTGAGTATTGCGCCTACTGCTTCTTCTGCAACGTCCCGATTATCGAATCCTCTTCTTTTTAGCAAGCGCGCATAACTTTCAATGACGGTTAATGGCGTCCTTAATTCATGAGAGGCATTTGAAACGAAATGTTCTTGTTGATTATAGTTTGTTTCTAGTTGAGACATGAGATCGTTAAATGTTGTCGCCATTTGCCCCATTTCATCTTTTCCATTTGAAGGAATGTTGATTTTTTCATATGTGCCTGCTTTTCTGCTTTGAGACATCGTTGCAATAAGCTTTTCGATAGGATGCGTTATAATGCGACCGAGTGCGATACTCGATATGATGATGGGGATCATTGCGATGAGTGTAACGCCAAGCAGAATTAAAGTAAGAGTTCTCAAGCTGTTTTTCACATCAATCAGTTGTTGAATCATGTGCAATTCAGCTACTTCACCATTTGTCCAAATGACAGGCATCCGTAATGACAGAACTGGAACCCCATCAAACTTTTCAATTATATAGCGGTCGCCTTGTTTAAATTGAGGTTTGTAGAATTTTATTTCTCCAATGGTATCTTGTCCTGCAATCTCTTTACCCGCAGAATCATAAACACGGATTGCTCCATTGGCCGGCATATAGGCACCAATTACTGTCCGTATGTCCATTTTTTTATTTACCTTGCTGAAAGACTGTGTAAGCTCCATAGATTGAAGTTGGAGTTGGTTGTATTCCGTGTCATAAGCCATTTTTTCAAATACGAAATAAATCCCTATGTTGGTAAGGGATAGGATTACGAGCATGAGGAGTGTAGAAAATAGATGGATTCTCGTTTTCAGCTTCATGTGGGTTGCTCCTTCAATACATATCCGACTCCGCGCACTGTTTGAATCAAGGTACTCTCCCCTTCTATTTCTATTTTCTTCCGGACATAACGAATATAAACATCGACGACATTCGTATCGCCAAAATAGTCATACCCCCAGACAGCATTCAACAACTGTTCACGAGATAGCACTTGATTTGGATGTCTTAGTAAATGGAGAAGAAGATCATACTCACGCGGCGTTAAATCAATCAAGCGGTCGTTCCGTTTAACTTCGCGGGTTTGTTCATGCATCGAAAGACCAGCGAATTCATGTAAATATTCATCTTCCACGGGCTCGGATTGTTTCGACGGCGAAAATCGCAGCGCCGCGCGAATTCTTGCCAGCAGCTCTTCAATTTCAAATGGTTTCGTCACATAATCATTGGCTCCGAGATCGAGCCCCGCTACTTTGTCCTCAACATCATCTTTCGCCGTCAGTAAAATAACAGGCGTATTTGCTTCTGTCGCTCTAATTCTTCGCAAAACATCGAGTCCGTTCAGACCTGGAAGCATCAAATCGAGCAAGATTAAATTCCATTCCTGTTCGCGATATTTTATCAGTCCATCGGGACCAGTATAGGCAACATCTATATCATAGCCTTCAAATTCAAGTTCTAATTGTAGAACACGTGCAATATTTTCTTCATCTTCGATTATTAGAATGCGTTCTTTCATATCATTCTTCTCCCTTTTTTGAATGAATTTTGTGGTCATTGGTCGTTTTTATGTAGGTTTTAGTCGCTTGGGGGTTGTCTATAGTCGCTTCTATATTGATATTAGTCGTTTCAGCTTTGCTATTAGTCGCTTTTCCGTCATTTATGGTCGTTCGACTCAAGTATATATGATTTAATAGTAAATCTCCGGCGGCACTCCCGTCAAATGCATGCGATTTAGAAATAAAGAAGCCCCCATTAACCAATTGCCCAACGATAGACAAAAATAAGCAATAGTATAGTTATAGAGAAAAGTGTTGCACGAGGGAAACTTTTATTATATACTTTACATTATAGAAGTTGCATGAGGGAAACTTATCAATTATGCCCCCTAAGATTCTTTTTGGAGAGCATGATTCTTCTCAAAAAGTTGCACACGGGAAACTTACTAATTATAAACAACTCAATAAGGAGGTAAAATGAATGATCGATTCGATAACTGTGAATAACATAAGCGTTTCATATGACGATAATGAGGTAGTAAAAGATGTTTCATTTTCGTTTGGACCTGGGAGTTTAATTGGCGTGTTAGGACCAAACGGCGCTGGAAAGTCATCATTGCTTCAAGCGATGCTTGGATTAATCCCCCGAGACCACGGTAATGTCCGACTTGGATCTCATTCAATAGATGAAATGCGGAAGCAAATTGCCTATGTTCCGCAACGTTCGAATATCGACTGGAATTTTCCGATCATCGTGAAAGATACGGTGCTGCTTGGGACGTATCCGAAAACCGGCTTGTTTCGCCGACCGAAAAAAGAAGATAAAGAGTGGTCAATGGAGTGTTTGAGGCAAGTAGGAATGGAGGAGTTCGCCAAGCGTCAAATCGGCGAGCTGTCGGGCGGTCAACAACAGCGAGTGTTCTTAGCCAGAGCGCTTGCTCAGAAGGCAGATTACTTCTTCCTCGACGAGCCGTTCGTGGGGATTGACGTATCGAGCGAGGAAGTCATCATCGATATTTTACGCCAGTTGAAGAACTCCGGAAAAATCGTCTTCGTCGTGCATCATGATTTGTCGAAAGTGAGAAGCTATTTTGATGAACTTGTCTTGATAAATAAAGAACTTATAGACGCGGGTCCAGTAAATAAAGTATTTCAGCGGGACAATATGGCAAAGGCATATCAACGCGAACTCATGCTAGAAGGTTTGGGGGTTTCAATGTAATGGATTTCATACATGATTTAATGACCTACGGTTTTCTACAAAAAGCATTCGCCACGTCAATCATGGTAGGCATCATATGCGGAGTGATCGGTTGCTTCATCGTCTTGCGAGGCATGGCATTAATGGGTGACGCCATTTCGCATGCAGTCCTGCCAGGTGTTGCCATTTCTTACATGCTCGGCATCAACTTTTTCTACGGAGCTGTGGCGACCGGTATTTTGACAGCATTCGGAATCGGGGCCATCTCGCAAAACAGCCGCATTAAAAACGATGCGGCAATCGGATTGGTATTCTCGGCGTTTTTTGCGCTCGGAATCATTTTGATTACGCGAGCGGGCAGCGCAACCGATTTGACGCAAATTCTATTTGGAAATGTTTTGTCGGTTCGTTCATCGGATATGTGGTTGACGCTTATTATTGGCGCTTTTGTTGTTTTGGTTGTCATCATGTTCTTTAAAGAATTGCTCGTCTCTAGTTTTGATGAGACGATGGCTGCCGCGTATGGTTTAAAAACGCGCATGATCCACTATACAATCATGTTTTTGCTAACGCTAGTCACGGTGGCTTCGTTACAGACAGTCGGCGTCATCTTGGTTGTGTCAATGTTGATCACGCCCGCTTCAACAGCTTATCTTCTCACTAATAGATTATCGGTCATGGTCGTATTGGCCGCATTCTTCGGAGCATTATCTTCAGTCATCGGTCTTTACTTCAGCTTCTTGTACAATTTACCGTCCGGGCCTGTAATCGCACTTGCCACAACTTCGTTATTCTGCCTTGCCTTTTTATTCGCACCGAAACAAGGCATCGTGTCTAAAAAGATTCGAATAATGAGCAAACGCAAAGAAGCGACAGCCAAGAGTTGAATTTGGCATTATAAAACACAGAGGAGTAGAATCATTTCTATGAAAAATTTAATGAAATTGCTTGCCCTGTCTTTCCTGGCTGTATTTACACTAGCGGCCTGCGGAACTGATGACGGCGTCAAGGAAGACATAGAGACTAATGGGAAATTGAAAGTCGTTACATCCTTCACAATTATCGCCGATATGGCTAGAGAAATCGGCGGCGACTTGGTGGAAGTGTATAACCTCGTACCAAGCGGAACGGATCCCCATGAATATGAGCCGTTGCCGAACGATATCAAAGCA
This sequence comes from Sporosarcina jiandibaonis, assembly GCF_013184495.1. Taxonomy (GTDB): domain Bacteria; phylum Bacillota; class Bacilli; order Bacillales_A; family Planococcaceae; genus Sporosarcina; species Sporosarcina jiandibaonis. The sequence goes on from NZ_JAAOIY010000006.1 coordinate 95,175, forward strand.
GCAACCGATGCGGATATCCTCTTCTACAACGGGCTAAATCTTGAAGGCGGGGAAAACGGCTGGTTCATGAAAATGATGGAAGCTGTTCACCAGAAAGATGAAAACATTTATAGTTTGACGGAAAGAGTGGAACCAAGATACTTATCTGGCGGTAATGGCGAGGAAGAAGTTAACCCTCATTCGTTCATCGACCCAGCTGTCGGTGTCAAGATGGCGGAAGATATGCGCGATGCTTTAATGGCAAAGCACCCAACGAATGGCGATAAAATTAAAGAACAAGGTGACGCGTACGTTGAGCGCCTCAAAGATCTTGATAAAGAGTTTGAATCGCGTATTCAAAGCATCCCAGAAGAAAATCGCGTCCTCGTTACAAGCGAGCGCGCTTTCCAATACTTGAATGATCGCTACGGTATAAGAGAAGCATTCATCTGGGAAGTGGATACAGAAGAAAATGGTTCTCCGAAACAAATCAAAGAGCTTGTGCACTATATCAAAGAAAATAATGTGCCCGTTCTATTTGTAGAATCGAATGTCGACACACGTCCAATGGAAACCGTCTCCAAAGAAAGTGGGGTTCCGATAGCCGATAAACCAATCTATTCTGATGAAATCGGCAACCCGGGTGATGAGATCGATACGTATGTAAAATACTTGGAATACAATATGAAATTAATCCATGAAGAATTAAGCAAAGTGCGATAACTATAGCAAAATGACCCATGCATGTCAGTATGCACGGGTCATTTTTTACGTGAAGACTATAATCGCTAGTATCGCGGCTAGAACGAGTCTATAAATCGCGAATGGCATAAGTTTCACTTTCGAAATCAACTTCAAGAAGAAACGAATCGAAATGAGTGCGAACACAAATGCACTTACGAATCCGACAACATAAAACGATAAATAATCCATCTCCATATGTTCCCAGTTCTTTAATACCGAAACGAGACTTGCACCCATCATAATCGGAACGGCCATGATGAATGTAAAATCTGCCGCTGTTCGGTGATTCATGCCGAATAGGACACCACCGGAAATTGTTGCGCCTGAACGAGAAAACCCCGGCCATAATGATAGACATTGAACCAGACCGACCGTAAATGCTTGTCGGTAACTAATTTGATCCAATGTTTTCACTCTTGGATATCTCGGTCCGAGTTTATCCGCGCCAATCATGAGGATCGCTCCTATGACAAGTGCCGCAATAACCGTTTCCACTCTGAATAAATAATCGTCAATCAAATCTTTAAATGCAAAACCAAGAATAACTGCTGGCAACATCCCGACAATTACATGCATTAAATTGAAACGATCATTCATTTTCTTGCCATCAATTTTATAAAGCCCGACTAAACTGAATAAACGTTTCCAAAACACAACAACGACGGCAAGTATCGATCCCAACTGAATAACAATTTTAAATGTATTCGCCGGATACTTACCGAGAAACTCTTGGGATTTCAACCACATATCATCGACAATGATTAAATGCCCTGTCGAAGAAACAGGCGCAAATTCTGTCATACCTTCTACAAATCCTAAAATCAGTGCTTTTATTAATTCAAAAAAGTCCATATGTCACCTATGCTCTCTTTCTGCGGAAGCGAATATACCAAATAATCGCCGCTACTCCGCTCATTCCGATTATTACGTACGCAATGTTCGAATAAATATCCATATAATACACAATCGATTCCCAATTGTCTCCGACCGCGACACCGACAGAAACGAGAATTCCGTTCCATAGCAAACTACCAAGGGTCGTCAATAATATGAATAATGGAAAGTTCATATTGGACATGCCTGCCGGAACCGAAATAAGGCTCCGAATAAGTGGAACTAACCGGCAAAAAAACACAGTCCATGGGCCGTATTTGTCAAACCATGCATCCGCTTTATGAATATCTTTCCTAGTCAGTCGCAATAGGCGACCCCAGCGATCGACGATCTTTTCTAAGCGGCTCACATCAATCAGGAGACCTATGCTATATAAAATCATTGCTCCAATCACTGATCCGATAGTTGCCGCTATGATGACGCCGAGTTGTGTCATTTCCGTGAACGTCGTCATAAATCCGCCAAACGTCAATATCACTTCTGAAGGGATTGGCGGAAAGATATTTTCAAGCATAATCAACAATAATACACCAAAATAGCCAAACTCGCTCATAAATTCAGTAATCCAATTTTCCACGATCTATCCCCACCGATACCAAGTCTACTAAAATCAATACTTCTATGCAAATTGAATTTCCACATGAATTGGACGTTTACAATTAAGGATAGTTCCATAAGTAGGTAGTATTTTATGCAAAGCGAGATTTATTCATGATATTTATAACATTCATTTCGATCTCACACGCTACATTATCTCTTTTATTTGTGGATATCTTTTCGTTCTTCATAGTTATACACAGATTCCCGTGGGTAACTTGCCATATATGTGCATAGATTCTGAAAATTACCTTTTCAATACACAACTAAACTATTTTTTGCCTATAATAATCTTTTCCACAATTAATAATGTGCATAAGATGACAGTGAAAATAAACGTAACAATAAGCGCATGCGTCTGAAGATGATAGGAACTCTCAACAGACGAATAACCTATATTCGACATAATCGGTGCAACCAAAAAAATAGTGATCAAATATAAAATCACTGTGGCTAACATAGCCCTTCCGAATGATTTCAATCAACACGCCCCTTTTGCGTTTTTCAGAAAACAAGCCACCCTGAGTAAACGGGCGGCCTAAGCTTATACTTCCTCTAACTGTTCGGCGAGTTTCTCTCGGAGTGCTCTCTTTAAAAACTTCCCGACCGAGGTTTTCGGGATTTCATTTAAAAACACGACATCGTCTGGGACCCACCATTTCGCAAATTGCCCTTCTATATAGGACAGTAATTCTTTTTTCATATTCTCATCAGGCGTTTTACCTTCATGCAACACAACACAAGCAAGCGGACGTTCCAACCACTTTTCATGCGGTAATGCGATTACCGCTGCTTCAAATACCGCATCATGTGTCATTAATGCATTTTCAAGATCAACGGATGAAATCCACTCACCCCCGCTTTTTATCAAATCTGCGGTTCTATCCATCAATTTCAAGTATCCGTCTTCTGTCATGACTGCAATATCTCCCGTATAAAGCCAACCATCTTTAAATGCATTCGCCGTACGTTCGTCTTTATAATACTCGCTTGCAATCCAGGGACCTTTGATGATTAATTCACCCATCGTTTTTCCGTCCCACGGCACTTCCCCGTCTTCATTCACAATGCGAACTTCGAGTCCAGGCATTGTCAACCCTTGAAGCGCACGAACACTGATTTTGTCATCCATCGAATAATTTTCCATTTTAGATGTAAATACCGACAAACTCACAAGCGGCGACGTTTCAGTTAATCCGTATCCTACAATGAATGGAACTTTATATTTTTCTTCGAATGCACGTATGAGTCCTTTCGGTGAAGCCGAACCGCCACTAACGATCGCACGAAGGGATGATATATCTCGCGGATTCTTTTCAAGTTCGTTTAGGACTGCCAACCAAATTGTCGGAACGCCCGCCGTAATCGTTACTTTCTCCTGTTCAATTAAATCGAGAATAAGAGCCGGATTAAATCCTGGTCCCGGTAGAACTTGTGACGTTCCAAAGAACACAGCCGCGAACGGCATTCCCCATGCATTTGCATGGAACATCGGAACAATTGCCAACGTAACGTCGCGCTCGGACATACCCATTGCATCAGACAAACCTAATGCATAACTGTGCAACACAAGTCCGCGATGCGTGTATACGACACCTTTTGGATTTCCCGTCGTCGCGGATGTATAGCACATGCCGGCAGGTGTGTTTTCATCTAGATCATCAGGAAATTCAAACGTATCAGAAGCTGATTCTAGAAGAGCTTCATAGGAATGAACATTCTCAAGTGTCGTTTCAGGAATCTCTTTGCTGTCGCCCATAATGACATAATGTTTAACTGTTTTTAACAATGGCGCAAGCTGTTGAAGATGCGGAAATAAATTATCGTCGACTAGAAGAATTTCATCTTCAGCATGGTTGATAACATACGCGATATGTTCTGGCGATAGTCGAATGTTTATCATATGAAGGACTGCACCGGTACACGGAACACCGAAATAAGCTTCTAAGTGACGATGGTGGTTCCAAGCAAAAGAACCAACTTTCGTGCCGTGCTTCATGCCGAGTTTTGTCAGTGCATCCGCAAGTTTTCGTGTTCGTTTTGCAAACTCACTATACGGGATACGGTGGATTGTATCCTCGCCCGTCCGAGAAATGATTAACTTGTCCGGGAAGAACTGTTCTGCTCGTTTGACAAATGACGATAATAATAGCGGTGTTTGCATCATACTAAATCCAGCTCCTTTTAATTAGGTAATAGATGATTAAGTACTTAACGCAATCGGTACCGGGTAACCCAATGATTATATGCAATTCTTCCTTTCTGTATGTCTTGATAATCGCCCCTTTCTAGCAATCAACCTTTTAGTTATCTAAATTTAAAGACTCTTCATTCAATTATAGTCTACATGAAAGCTAGTCCAATTTCCATAGCACTTTATATATAATTCAGCCTTAGGTCTTAGATGGAAATCCGTTCTGCGCCTGTAGGGACAAACAGGATTCCATTATATGATTAAGGTACAAATAAAGGAGGCAAGGAAAATGAAAAAATTCGGACTTGTACTACTCGGCATCACTGCAGGAATTATCGCTGTCGCTAATTTAGGTTCGTTATTGGCACTCGCTTTTTCGGCGCTAATCGCATATGCAGGTGTCCACTACTTCAGAAAAAGCGACTCTACGATTGCAAAGTTATTCTGGGGAGGCATACTTCTGATCGGCTTAATCACAGCGATTTCGAATGTACCCGCTTTTATCGGCATCATCGCGATTCTAGGCGTTTTATATGTGTGGCGCAAATGGAATAGCGCTCCGGCAGATAACAACATTATCGAACATGGACCCGTAAACGATCCGTTCGTTAACTTCGAAAGACAATGGGAAGAAATCACAAAATAATGAGGAGGAATTTATTATGAATTCACTTTGGAATCGATTTAAATACACAGTACAAGCAGACTTGCACACGGCTTTTGACAAAAAAGAAAAGAAAAATCCAATTGCGATGCTTAACCAGTACATTCGCGAAGCAGAAAAACAAACAAATTCAGTCGGAAAATTGCTTGAACGTCAATTTAAACTTAAAACTGAACTTCAAAAAGAATTAACTGAAGCTGAAACAATGGTCGATAAACGTCGAAGTCAGCTAAAGCTCGCGCAATCTGTCGGTGAAGAAGATTTAGTCGCATTTGCAGAACAGGAGGTTAATACTTACGAAAAGCGCGCGAATGATCTTACAGAAACCATCATTAATGTTGCTGACGAATTAACAACGTTAGAACGTAAATTCGAAGAAATGAAACATAAAGTTAAAGATATGAAAGTACGTCAGTTACAATTAATGGGCAAAGAAAATGTAACACGCGCCCATCATCAAATGGACAAAGTGATTTCTCCCGAGACAGCAGATGAAAAAATATCGTCAATTACGGAGATGAATCAATATATAGAAAGCCTTGGCAGCAAAATTGACCGGGAATACGAAACATCCTCAATGGAACGCCGACTCGAATCACTCGAAACAACTACTGAAAAAAATGTCGAACTTGTGTAAACTATAAGATATGTGATATCAGCGCGCGTGTTGAAGTTATGCGCGCTGGATAGTTTTTATGCGCGGATCTTGAGGGTTTTGCGCGCGGTAAAAATTTTATGCGCGCTTTTAAAGATTTATGCGCGGACTTGGTATTTTCTGCGTACGGCGGAAAGTTATGCGCGCTGGATAGTTTTTATGCGCGGATCTCGGGGGTTTTGCGCGCGGTAAAAATTTTATGCGCGCTTTTAAAGATTTATGCGCGGACTTGGTATTTTCTGCGTAAGGCGGAAAGTTATGCGCACTGGATAGTTTTTACGCGCGGATTTCGGGGGTTTTGCGCGCGGTAAAAATTTTATGCGCGCTTTTAAAGATTTATGCGCGGACTTGGTATTTTCTGCGTACGGCGGAAAGTTATGCGCGCTGGTTAGTTTTTATGCGCGGATCTCGGGGGTTTTGCGCGCGATAAAAATTTTATGCTCGCTTCTAGAGATTTATGCGCTTATACTACCGACAACAATACAGAAGAGGAGGAGATAAAATGAAGGAGCAATTCAATACAAGCAAAATTACATTTTGGAGCTTTGCATTTTTACTCCTCGTTCTTTTTGAAACGGTTTTTTTACGTACAGGTAGCATAGCTTTTGTTATTATCGGCTCGTTTCTCCTCTATTTTGGGATTCGGAAGCAATCAAAGTTTCTAGTCATTACAGGACTTATTTTTATTGTTCTCGCTCTATTTACCTTATGGAGTTTGCGTCTATTAGCCTTACTCTTAGTCATTAATATTCTCTATAAATTATGGAAAGGCGTTCCCGCAGAAACAATCATGCAGCCTCTTCACGAATATAAAAAAGAAACGCCGAACGGAATCTGGAAAAACAATTTATTTTCAGTCCAGTCTTCGCCCTTTTCATCTTACGAATGGGAAGATGTTCACATTCAAGGCTTCTTCGGAGATATTACGATCGATGTCACGGAGACTGTCCTACCAAAAGGAACTTCACTCATTTCCGTCAGACAAGGAATCGGGAAAATCAAAATTGAATTACCCTATGAGATTCCAGTTCGCGTCCATTACACAACCCTTTTCGGCGAGGCAAAACTTTTTGGCGTTCATAAAAAAAGACTCATCAATGAGTTTCTTCATATGAAAGAGGGTTATACAGAGTCGGCGAATAATGGTCCGGAACTCATTATCACTCTATCTACTTGGGCCGGGGATGTTGAGGTGACACGTAAATGAGAAAAGTGATTGCGCGCGGTTTTTTCCTGACATTCCTGTTTGTAATAATTGCGGCACTTTACCTTTATTTCCTGATTGGATTGCCATTAAGAGAAAGTTGGCGAGCGTTTTATGAGTTGACAGTTTCCGCTGTCCCGATTGGCTGGTGGATTCTTAATACCGCACTCTTGCTTGGATGGACCATTGCCATCTGGACGCATAATCTAGAACGTTCAAAAGAAAAAGTCATTGAAAAGAGATTGTCTAATATACTTGCTACTGATGGAGACGCCTACCCTAAAGAAAAATTCACGCCTCGTATGGATCGGACCATTGAAACAGTTTCGGATTTAATTCATTCGCAACGAAAAAGCTTGCAACGCATTACAGATGAACGAGCTGAAACGCAAGACCAACTTATTCAAGAACGCGTCGTACAAGAACGCCAACGACTTGCGCGGGAATTGCATGACTCAGTCTCCCAACAATTATTCGCCGCCTCAATGCTGTTATCCGCAATTACGGAGGGCGAAGAAGACGCCGCAGCAAAAGTGCCCCTTCATCAAGTTGAAAGAATGGTCCAACAAGCTCAATTGGAAATGAGGGCTCTACTTCTCCATCTGCGTCCGGCTGCTCTTAAAAACAAGTCTCTCGCAGAAGGTCTAGAAGAACTTTTAGTCGAATTAAAAGAGAAGGTCTTATTTGATATTCGTTACCGCTTAGAAGAAGTACATCTTTCAAAAGGCGCTGAAGATCATCTCTTCCGAATCGCCCAAGAGACTTTGTCCAACACACTGCGCCATGCGCAAGCGACAGAAGTTGATATTCTATTAGTGGAAAGAGACGGACTTGCCATTTTGCGCGTGCAAGATAACGGCATCGGCTTTAAAGAAGTTGACGAAAAAACAGGTTCTTACGGCTTGCAAAACGTTAAAGAACGAGCTATTGAAATTGGAGCGACCTGTAAAATCGTCTCTGTGCCTTCGCAAGGCACTATTATTGAAGTGAAATTACCTACTCTGAAAGGAGCTGAATCGATTGATTAAGATTTTATTGGTAGATGATCATGAAATGGTTCGTATCGGCGTCTCTGCATACTTAAAAATCCAACCCGATATGGAAGTTGTCGGAGAAGCTGTTAATGGAATTGAAGCGGTAGATAAAGCGCTAGAATTGCGACCGGATATCATATTAATGGATATGGTCATGCCCGGCATGAATGGGGCTGAAGCGACTAAAGCGATCATTGATCAATGGCCAGAAGCGAAGATTATGATAATTACCAGCTTTTTGGACGATGACAAAGTGTATCCTGCACTCGAAGCAGGCGCAATTAGCTACATATTAAAAACGTCGAATGCAAAACGGATTGCGGAGGCCATTCGTGAAACATTAAAAGGCCAAACGGTGCTAGAACCTGAAGTGACGACAAAAATGATGAAACGAATGCGTGTCGGCAATCAATCATCGCTCCATGAACAGTTAACCGAGCGGGAACTTGAAGTGTTGCTCCTCATTTCAAAAGGAAAAACGAATCAAGAAATCGCAGATGAATTATTCATCGCCATTAAGACCGTAAAAACGCATGTGAGTAATTTATTGTCAAAACTAGAAGTTCAGGACCGAACACAAGCCGTTATCTATGCGTTTAAACATCAATTGGTAAAATGAAAAATCAGCTGACCTAACATTTAGGCTGCTGACTTTTCGTCGTTTATTTTAATGTCGCATGATTTAACCCATCGATAATTCCCGTGTGCAGACCTTCATGCCAAATTGCAAATAAGATTAACGACCCGATTGTTTTTACTTTATAATCGCCAAAATCTATCGGATTCTCTAAAGGTTCTTCGAGTCTTCCTGCAAGGACTTTTGTTAGACGCGTAGTTTGCTCTGTCAATGCATATATGACTTCCTCATTTGAAGGAATATTCCCTTCCCAAATTGCAGGAGAAGACCCTCTCACAAAAAGCGGAATCCATTCAGCATGAACGATCTCATATTCTTTATCTATTAGATGTACGAAATACTCCAGCGTCACATAAATATGTCCGGCGTTCCACCTTATTGTATTACTAAATCCAGTCGGTTGCGTATCCCACTCAGCATCAACTGATTGTTTCAGAAGACCTAGCGTGTATAAACGCGTGAAATTCATCTGATTCAGGATTTCGATTGTCAACATCCCCATTTCTTCTCTATTTTCTTTTTTTATTTTCACCGTAAGCGGAAGGCTTTTGTTCGCCATCTTCCTTAAATTCGTTTTCTCGAAAAACTTCTGTTTCATTCGATTCTGCCGGATCCGAAAGTGGAAGGTCAGCGTCTGTTTTTCCGTGTTTATCAACTTTTGGTTCAAAATCAGCTTTGTTTGGATAATTCTCATGTTTTGTCATGTTTTCTCGTCTCCTTATTAAGAATATTAACTCATCCATATTAGTAGTATACCCGAACGAGAGAATAAAGACTATTTTGAAACTTCTTCTTTACACGGCTCCCCTACCGGCATATAGTATAAATAAATACCTCGGAGGTGTGTGATGTTAAAAGGACTTTTATTAGCTTTAGCTAGTATTGTATTTTTACTTTGGATTGAACAGGGAATAGAAGTTTCATATATTTGGAAAACGATGGCGAAAGTTATCCTCTTTCTAGTTATTCCACTAATTCTGTTCAGGAAAACAAAACTCACTTTTCTGGAAATAAAAAGAACGGATAGGACAAGTTTACGAATCGCATTATTTTCAGGTCTTGCCGTCATGTTCGTGATTATCGCGGCATTTATCGTACTCATGCCTTCGATTGATATCGATTCGCTACTTTTAGATTTAATTGAACGCGCAGGCGTAACTGCTATAGTATTCCCTATTGTTGCCCTCTATATTTTAATCGGAAATTCACTATTAGAAGAGTTTTTCTTTCGCGGATTGTTGCCAAGCTTCTTTAAAAACAAATTTGCCAGGTTGTTACTCCCTTCCCTGCTATTTGCGATTTATCATGTCGCGATATTTTTACCGTGGTTCAGTCTGCCGATACTACTTCTTGCGGTGGCCGGCTTATGGATTGGCGGTTTCATTTTTCAATTGGCCAATGAGCGGAGCGGAACCATTTTACCTTCTTGGATTATTCATATGTTCGCGGATATTGGGGTTCTTCTTGTTGGGGTTTACATATTCTATTTTCATTAAAAAATTGGACTACTAATTAAATAGCAGTCCAATTCTTTCATTATCTTTATGGTACTAGTGGATCGTCATTTCCTTCCCCTTCAAACGGGTATCTCTCGCCCGGTTTCGGTTCATTATATGACTTGTCTTGTCCCGGAGTCGATTTGTTCGGGTCAACTTCGGCTTTGTTTATAACATCTTCAACCTCGTTTTTCACTTCTGCCTTCTCTTTTTCCCATTTTGCTTTTGAAACTTCAGCACCCGATAAACTGCTTTCCATTTCCGATAAGTAACGAGAAGCATGCTCTCGGCCGCCTAGACCAAATGCAAGGCCAAATGCGAGTGCAACCCCGCCGAGTATGAGAATAAACGCCGCATTGATAATCGCTGGCGCAATTCCAAGCTGACTAAGCGCCATGAAGAAAGCAAATGCTAGAATAGCATATTTTGCTACATATCGCAGAACATGCGGTGCGCCGGACGGTTTTCTCATCACGCTTCCAACAAAACGTTCAGCAAGATTCGCCAACCAGAATCCTACAGCTAGAATAACGACTGCTGCTAAAACCATCGGCAAGTAAGCGAATATGCCCGTAGCTAATGTCACCATAAAGTGTAAGTTTACTACTTGCAATGCTTCAACAACGAATAACAAAACAACTACAACTTGTACAATTGCACCTATGATTTCTGCTAGTGACGGCATGGAAGGCTTTACAGAACGAACACCCATCTTGCCGAACAATGAATTGACACCTAAATTTTCAAGCAATGAAACAACGACGCCTCTAATCCATTTGGCTAGAAGTAAGCCAACTAATACCAGCAGAACTGCAATTACGATTTTCGGTATCATTCCAACAATGTCATGCAACATCCCGATTGCCGGTTCTGAAATGCCGCGCAAGTCAAGCGCTTCGAGCGATGAAATCGTTACAGGAATCATGATGAGAATGAACGCAATCGTTCCAACTAATTTTGAAAGGCTCGTTCCTTTTATAAACGATGATAGCTTTAATTTATTGGCAAAACGATCAGTTCCAATTGATTCCAAGAATTTGGTTAAGATGACACGGATTATTTTTGCGACGATAAACCCTACTGCAAAAATAATTGCCGCACCAACAAGTTTTGGTATGAAGTTTAAGAATCCTTGCAGTAATCCTTCAAATGGACCACTTACACCGCTTAAGCCCAGCGCATGTAAGACAGCTGGCATGAATAAAAGCAGTATCAGGTAAAATGCAATATTTGCTGCACTCTCAATCCATTTCGATTTATTTGCTTCCTCGGCAGAAACGCCAGCTTTCACAATATACTTATTGAGATTTAACTTACCTCCCGCCATGAGAATGAACTTCTTCACGACAAGCGCGAGTATCCAAGCAATAAATAAAATGAGCGCTGCTTTTAAAATACCTAGAATAGCACCCGCAAATCCTGAATAAATTGAAACGAATGGCGTTGCAATCAGGCTCATGTTCATAACATTTAAGAACATAATCAATGCTAGAAGCATGATGCCCCAAAATATAACTTTACTAATAATTTTCTCGATATTCCATTTTGATTCTGTCGTTCCAAGACGTTCATTCATGCGGAATTTCCGTAACAGCTTATAAACTGCTCCTTCGATAATTTTTGCAACAATAAAGCCAACAAGTAAAATTAGTAAACCTATTAATAAATCAGGTAACCAACTTAAAAATCCTTGAATTGTAAAATCTGACATTAAATTTCCTCCCGTCTATTTTTTGTTTTCTTCCATATTGTTCTATTCCTACTAACCCTTCACAATAAACATATATTTGATAACTTTCTATCAATCTATGAAAAAGCCACACAAAAAAACTGTACGACATTGCTAGATTAGCAAGTTGTACAGTCTTTGATTTGCGTTAATATTAAATGACTGGAACTAACACCGTGACTTTAAATAAATCCCCATCCACTTCGATCTTCATTTCTCCGGCATGCATATCAACAATGGATTGAGCGATTGCAAGGCCGAGACCTGAGCCATCTGTATGTCGAGAAGTGTCCGCTCGTTTAAAGCGTTCGAATAGTTCATCGCCGTTTTCATTTAATTCGTACTTGGATATGTTTTTCAATTCGAACTTTGCCAGTTCCCCCGCTTGCTTTAGCGTAATGTAAACGCGAGTACCCGGCATCGAATATTTTATCGCGTTGACGATTAAATTATCGAGAACCCTCCACCATCTTTGCCCATCGACATTCGCAACAATCTCGGCGTCCGGCAAATTCACTCGGAAATCAAGGCCATTTGTTGAAATATCATCAGCATGTTCCGCTAGGGCTTGTTGAAGTAATTGCGTCAAATCGACTCGTTGTTTATGAAGCTCCAAGTTTCCGCTGGCCATTTTCGATACTTCAAATAAATCTTCGATCAACGTTTTCAATCGTTGTGATTTTTTATCGAGGATATCAACGTATTTTCGACGTTCTTCTTCCGTTAATTCCGGTGATTTCAATAAATCCGTGTACGTGATGATTGATGTTAGCGGTGTGCGTAAATCATGGCTCACGTTAGTGATTAATTCGGTCTTTAATCTTTCGCTTTTCGCTTGCTCAGTCAATGAGACTTTTACACCCTCGCGTAAGTTGTTCAAATTTCTTGCGTGATCTGCTAATGGGGATTTTCCTTCAATCCTGATTTCATCTTGTAAACGCCCTTGTGCCATCTTTTCCGTCGCGATAATAATACGGTTCAAGTATGCTAACCGTCTCACGAAAATATAGAGCGCTGGTAAACCCAAGAATACGACAAATATTGCGTAAATGACTAAATAGAAAGGGTGGAAATACATTCCAGCGATAAAAAATCCAAAAAGCAAGACAAACGTTTGAATCCCAAAAAATCCGATGAGTAAGATAAACATTTGCATACCAATTGTTTTTCTCATGAACACTTCCTGCAGGGATCTGAAGAATTTCAAAACGTAACTGTGTGCAACATCTTGTTCCAGCACCCCTTTACGCTTCCAGCGTTCAACACAATTGACAAGCTGAAACGCAATGGCGGCAATCGCTATTGCAAAAATTACGAGCCAACTACCATGAACAAGTAAATTTCCCGAATAGATTTGGAAATAATGGCTAGGTTGGGCATTTCGATAAATAATTTCAGTTGTAATGAGAACAGACAAGAAAAACAAAGCGGCTTTCATGTCTATTTTCAAATTATCGTAACGCGCACTGAGACTTGTATTTGTTACCCATTCTTTTCTAAATTTAACTATGGTAAATAAAACGACAGCCGATAGTATTCCTAATATCCAAATTGCATAGGTTGCATATTTTCTTTTATTAAATTCTGCTACTTGGCTTTTCAAATAACCGGAGGCCAATGCGGTATCCGGAACAATCACTTCCCCCTCGAATGTTCTTTCTGGTTTTTTAAATAAGGACATATCGCCATTCGTTAATTCAGCTACTTCATATGAAATATAGGGTGCATAATCCCCTTCATCATAGCCATTACGCGGGATGGAATTAGCTTTAAATAATCCGTCCTCTTGACCAAACACCTTTTTGTATACTGGTTTCACATTAACACTACCAGATGAAAACGTTTCACCAGTTTCCACATCTGTTAGTTGATAGGCTATAGGAAAAGGAGACAATTCTGCGCCTTTGATTTCATTAATATACTTCTCTAAAACCACTTCTTTTTCAGCCCTGATTTTGGCTGCGACATGCTCATCACTTTCAAAATTCTTCTCGATATCCGCAATTTTAATATCCCGTTCTTTGACCAATGCGGACGCTAGTTTTTCATTGCCCGACGATTCCGCTTCATTAATCCGTTCCTCATATTGGTCATGAATATTGGTCAGTTGATCAGAAAGTGATCCATAGTAATTGCGATGATGCTCTATTTCATCTCTTGTAACCGGAATTTTCTTTTTCGCTTCTTCAATATCAAGCGGATTCAAAACCGCTGGACCAAGCATGTCATAGAAGTTACTCAATTCCCTTTTAAAATCATCTGTATCAAGATAACTTTTCCCGATATAAGTGGGCGAAAATTTTAATGCTGATGGTATGGCAATTAATAACAGAGCCGCTAAAAGAGACCAGACAAAAAGTTGTATTTTATTATTTTTCATACTCACAGGCCTCCGCTAAACATTCTTGTTAGTTGGACAATCATCCGGTTGGATCGGAATGCATCTCCGAAATACAGTTCAAAAATATGCGTAAAACAATAACCGATGCTAACGGTAGCTAGTATAAGGGCAATGATTGACCAAAAAAGAGCAATATTATTTTTCGATTTTGTAGCCAATGCCCCACACCACCTTCACGTAACGCGGATTTTTTGGATCGGCTTCGATTTTTTCGCGGATTTTTCGAATATGAACTGCGACTATATTTTCGGCATTGTATGCCTGTTCATTCCAAACACGTTCGTAAATTTCATTTATCGAGAAAACACGTCCTGCGTTTTTCATCAGTAATTCAGTTATTTTAAATTCGATTGGCGTCAGTTTTACCCCTGCCCCGTCAACAGTAATTTCTTTTGCTTCTTCATCAAGTGCAAGCCCATCAATGACAATCTTCTTTTGCGAACCTTCATATGTCCCGAATTGGACATAACGACGTAATTGGGATTTAACCCGCGCCATCAATTCCATCGGGTGAAAAGGTTTTGTAACGTAATCATCGGCACCAACTGACAAACCGTGGATTTTATCGGAGTCTTCTGCCTTGGCACTCAACATAATGATCGGGATGTTTTTTTCTTCCCGAATTTTGAATGTCGCGGTTATGCCGTCCATGTTCGGCATCATAATATCGAGAACCAGTAGATGCACTTCATTTGCCCCTAGAAGTTCAAGTGCCTCTTTGCCGTCCGCCGCCTTCAACACGTCATAACCTTCATTTTTCAAATAAATTTCAATGCCGTCTCGAATCTCTTGGTCGTCATCCGCAACAAGTACTGTAAATCTAGCCATCATCCGCACCTCGCTTTCTTCTATGATACCAATTCTACTCGGCAAATCTTAACTTTCAGGCATTCAAATTATGAAGACTTTCTTAAGAAGCGATTTTCGAACGAATTGAGGTTTTGAGAATTGATGATGAAATAGCGCAGCTCCTTGCACAGGCCCAAGACCAACTAACAAAATAAGTGTAGGAGATATGCTTCTCGCTTAGTATACTGAATTTATAGATTCTTCTTATTTGAGGGGGGGAGCGGTTTGAAAGGTCGAATATTTTGGCTTGCACTGTTTTTGATCGGTTTAAGTTGGATGGTGAACTCTTATTATGCCTATTCCAAACGACTCGATGAACCCATATTTTTGGATCATTATATTGAAAAATCGGTGCTTGAAGAAGATGAAAGTAATCTCACGCTCTACTATTTAACAAATAAAAATGATGATTCCCATGTCTCCCTTGTAAATTTCGGTGGCATCACTGGTTATGTTGCGCGGAAAGACTTTTTCGATGACTTCGGTTTTTATGAAAATGAATTTAATCATGATATCCAGACTTTCACGCATTATGCATTGCGAGAACTTCAGATCGAATTAAATTCATTCGAATTTGAAGAATTATTAAATGGAGACGATGAGTTAATCGTACATGAAATGGAATTGTTCTATTCCGATGGGCGAGATATAACTGTCCCAATCGGCGAAGTCGTCCTTCATCTCCCCTATCAAATTGAAAATGTACTTAACCAGCCATGGGCGGGATCTAGTAGCGATAATTTAAGTATATTTTCATATTCAGCAGAAGAATCCCTGACAATTGACAATATTACATTCGGTTTTGATGAGGTTATAAAAGATCAGGTTTTTATCAAAATAGATTCCATGAATACTGTTTCCGTTCCAAATCAAATGGCAGATGACCTTTCGGTTAACTGGAGTAGATTACCAGGTATTGAGATTAAAGAATTCAAGTTTCCTCATGAGCTAAAAAAGGAAGAAGGTTTCAAGCTTTACACGCAGATTTCACCTGAATTTATCGGTTCCTTGGAATCTTCTCTCGTAATTAAAGGGTCAACTGAAAGTGGCAAACCGTTTACATCCTATAGCCTCATTAATAATCAGCCCCCTTATTTAGAACAAGAAGATGTTAATAGGATTATTCAGGAAAAAGGAAAAGGAGGTTCGCAATGAAAAGTTCCTTAAATTTAGTGTTTTGGGGTTATCTCCTTGTATTGCTTCATCTTGAAATCGGAATTGACATAATCCCTGATCCTGTTGGTTATTTTTTAATCGCACTAGGCTGCTTTGGTCTTCGTGAACATTATCCAATCGCTCCAAAGGCAGGCATTATAGCTGTCGGATTGATTTTCCTGTCAGTTCCATCAGTTTTTGTTAATCTGTCCAAGGTACATTCTTTAGGCTGGGGCATCTATACCCCTGTCTTGATCTTTGTAAAACTGATTCTCGCTTATTTTCTTTTTTTGATTTTGAAAAACATTGTCAAAGATTATAATCATGCTGCATTAATTGCCCGCACGAACACCGTATACACTTTTTATATCACATCATATCTACTTTCTTTGGCTTACGCATCCTTTGCGATGAATGTGTCTGGGGATTTTTGGATCGCAGGTGGTGTCGTGATAGCATTTGCAACCTTTATAATGTCAATCATATTTCTCGTTCAGATACGTGCAATTCGAAAAGCCGAACCCGTTCAGGTTAGTCCAATTATGGAAGCATAAACATCAAAGAAGCCATGTCATTTATTCGCGACATGGCTTTCCTTTGATTTTCGTCCACTCATTGTCAGCACAAGAATCCCGCCGAGCAGCATGGCGATTCCCGTCCAGGACGTTAAATCTAATCGCTCTCTCACAACAGCAACACTGAGTAAAGCTGCGGTGAGCGGTTCTGCCAGTGAAAGCGTGACGGCAGATGAGGAAGGGATACGTTTTAGCCCTGTTGAAAATAAAATGTAGGCGACGCTCGTCGTTGCGATTCCCAAGTAGATGACCACCGCAATCCCGCTTCCGGTCAGTAGCCCCTCTGTCTCAAATCGAAAAAGAAACGGCAGTAACATTAGAGCACTGGCTGAGAAGATGACAGCAACAGCCGGAATGGCTTCAATTTTTTCAAGGACTTCTTTATTCACAAGCGCATAGAATGCAAATAATAATCCTGCGCCTAGCGACATTGTCACGCCGATTGGATTGACGACGATTCCCTCTTTATTTAAAAAGAGCAGTGCACAGCCGATGATTGCGAGTAATGTGGCAGTTATCCAAATCCCGTTCGGTCGGCGCTTCAAAAGGAACCATTCAATGAACCCAGAAAAAACTGGCGCGCTTCCAATCGCAACAACTGTACCAATGGCGATGCCGGTGTGTCTTACAGAAGAGAAAAATAGATACTGGAAAACAGCCATTGAAATCGCAGCATAGATCGTGGGACGCCATGGCCAGTTTCGAAAATCAATTTTGCGCATGATCAGTAAAATGGCTAGTAATGAGAAACCACCCACTGCGAGTCTTGACGCCCCTACCGCCAATGGATGAATTGTTTGCGGCATGAATGTTTGAGCCGTTCCTGTTGTTCCCCAAAGTACAGCCCCTGTCAGGACTAGAAAATATGAAAGTCGTTGTGACAAAACTTCACCTCCAACCGCTTTACCCTAAGAATACCATTATTTATGTACCTAAATATACAATATCTATAATATTCCCATTACTTTTCAATATTTGCGGATTCTTTCGCTAGATTATAGTATGATTGGTATAAAGTGTAAAGATTGTGATTTTATTGGAATATAAATTTGTTGAAAAATAAATAGCCTATCAGACTAATTTCACGGAGGGATATTCATGAAGTATTCATTTATAGGGAAAGTAATAGTTGTATTAACAGTATTCATGTTTTCGTTACTTTATACAGAAGTTCCATTTGGCATCGGTAAAGATTCTACATCTCGAGCAGAAGCATCCACAATAAGTTATCAAACAACCACCAACCTCAAGATGAGAAAAGGCGCCTCTACAAAACATAAAATCATCACTACAATTCCAAAAGGCAAAAAGGTTACATATGTTTCCAAATCCGGTTCTTGGTTTAATGTGAAATATGGTAACAAAACAGGTTTCATAAATAGCAAGTATTTGAAGAAAGTAACTGCACCAGCTAAAAATGCGGCTGCAAAAACAACTTCGTCTAAACAGTATCAAACTACTACAGATTTGAACATGAGAACAGGCGCGTCTACGAAACATAAAATTGTTATACCGATTCCAAAGGGAAAAAAAGTGACGTATGTTTCCAAATCTGGTTCTTGGTTTAAAGTGAAATACGGAAATAAAACAGGTTTTGCGAGCAGTAAGTACTTGAAACAAGTATCCGGTTCAACAAAAACGACAAAGAAATCGGCTACTTCTAAACAGTACCAAACTACAACAACTTTGAACATGAGAACAGGAGCATCTACGAAACATAAAGTTATTATATCGATCCCCAAGGATAAAAAAGTGAATTATGTTTCTAAATCTGGTTCATGGTTTAAAGTGAAGTACGGCAACAAAACAGGCTTCATAAACAGCAAGTATTTAAAAAATCCTAGCAAGGTCACCGTTCCGGCAAAACCGATCTATGTAAAAGGTATTCTGATGGCCAGTAAAACGCATCCACTCCCTTCAAATTATGCACCAGGTGAAAGCAAGGAAGCCCGTCGTGCTTTTAATAAAATGTCAGCTGCGGCGAAAAAGCATGGTTTTCAATTAACTGCGTTCAGTACGTATCGTTCATATTCCGTACAAAAACAATTATATGCAGGATATGTTGCTCGTGATGGGAAGGCTGAGGCAGATCGCTTTAGTGCTAGACCGGGTACTTCTGAACATCAGACAGGTTTAGCTTTTGACATTAGTGAAGTAGGTAAATACAGTAACCGTTTCAATGAATCTAACGCAACGAAATGGCTGGCTAAAAACTCGTATAAATACGGTTTTATTGTTCGATATCCGGAAGGTAAAGAACATATAACAGGTTATATGTATGAGCCATGGCATTTCCGTTATCTCGGCGTAGATGCGGCAACAAAAATTTACAAAAGTGGTTTAACATTGGAGGAATACTTAGGAATTAAATAAGGCTGGATTTTCGGGAGAGCTTTTATTTTTGACCGATATAAACGAACCATCCTCCTATAATCAAACTATAAAGGACTTCCTTAATGGGAGTCCTTTAATCATTTCAAAATCATGTAAAATACACAAATATGTCTGCTAAATCCCTCACTTTTGTTTTCTCGTACTCTTTTTCCTTAACCCATTCATTCAACCACCCGATTTCCTCCCCTTCCCATCATTCTTCGGCTGAGTAATCTAATTCACTTGTTTTATTCTGGGTCTTTTTAACACTACCTAATTCAGTTGTTTTTCTAGAAAATATTCCTGAGTTTTGGGTCAGCTCCTTACCGACATGAAACAAAAGATACTTTTCACTAAAACAAGAATTAGCCATTAAGAACTAAGTGATTACTCACACTTTTACGCATTTTCATATATTAACGCGTAGTATTTATTAACTGCATTACGGAATTTAGGTATATTTGGTAAATAATACCTTGCTTTTTACACTTTTTTTAGTATTCTATTTTATGGGCATTAAATAGAAAAATATAAGGAAGAAGGGGATTTGCCAAAAATGAAAAAATACTTTGTGTATCCATTTTTAGTTGTATCGTTAAGCTTATTACTGGGAGCTTGCTCAGAACAGACGAAGGAAACAACTAAACCCGAAAAAGAAGAAGCTCACGTGATAGAAAAAGAAGAAACAGATGATACAACCACTGCCGAGTGGTCTTACGAAGAAGAAACAGGACCTGAACATTGGGGGGAATTAGATTCATCATACTCAGCCTGTGTTAATGGGACTGAACAATCACCGATCAATATCGACTCCTCTCAAGTGAAAACAACTGAAAAACTAGATAACGTTGAAATTCAGTATATGCCGACAGAGTTTTCAATAGTCAATACCGGTCATACAGTACAGGCTAACCCAACGACACCAAACAACAGCATTGTAGTTGAAGGAAAAGAATACATACTTGCTCAATTCCATTTCCATACACCAAGCGAACACCAATTCAATAGTCAATACTTGGATATGGAACTACATCTTGTACACCAAGATGCGAACGGTAAGCTTGCTGTCCTTGGATTAATGATTCAAGAAGGAAAAGAAAATGAAGCGTTGGCATCCATTTGGGGTGAATTACCAAAGAATGAAACAGAAAATGAAATCGCCATAAAAGACCCTGTCGATTTACAAGCTTTACTCCCATCAAATCAAGCGTCATTCCATTATAACGGTTCATTAACGACACCACCTTGCGCAGAAGAAGTAAGATGGATTGTTTTCGAAGAGCCGATTGAAATGTCAAAAGAACAAATTCAAGCATATCAGCAAGTTTTCCCTGATAACCAACGTCCTGTTCAGCCTTTAAATGAACGCGAAATCCTTGGAATAAATTAAGAAAGACTCCGTTCACATTGAGGCATCAAGCGCATATGTAAAGTATGGCCTTTCATCAATTCAGTGAATTGTTGAGAGGCTATTTTTTATCTTCTCTTTAATTAACCATTAATCCCATCTAAATTAAATGAGATTTTATAATCTTTAAGAAATATTCAGATATATTTTTATCACCCTCAAAAAAAGACCGCAATACGGATAACTGCTATGTCCACGTAATGACAAAAGAACAACTAGGTAGGTAATCATGCAAAAATGGAAATAAACTCGATCTTCATGAAGCAATAAACGAAAAACAATTGCTTTCTCGGATTTACATAGTAGTTCTTTTTTCCTCAAATGGAAGTTTCCTCATATCCTACCTAATTTTTAATGATTCTCTCAGTATCTTCTAATTTTTGGATAGTATATTTGAAAGTAAGAAAAGTATTTTTTGGAGGAATGTTTAGATGAAAATTGTAATAGTGCCGTCAGGATTTAAAGAGTGTCTAGATGCTGAGGAGGTAGCTTTAGCAATGGAACGCGGAGTGAGACGTGTTGATCAAGCTATCGATATGGATGTTATACCGATGATTGATGGCGGAGAAGGTTTTGCGAAGACAATCGTTAACATAAAAGGTGGAGAATTAATATATAAAAAAGTGACAGGGCCTGTCGGCAAAAAGATTGAAAGTCATTTCGGGATTATTGTTGAGAACGGCAAACGGACTGCCGTCATTGAAATGGCAGCTGTGTCTGGATTAAAACTAGTACCGCGTAATCAAAGAAACCCTTTAAAAACAACTACCTATGGTGTAGGAGAGTTGATTGTCGCTGCGCTTGATTTAGGTGTTGACAATATACTGATCGGCTGCGGCGATTCGGGCACATCGGACGGCGGAGCAGGAATGGCGCAAGCATTAGGGGTTCATTTTTTTGATAAAGAGCGACAAATCGTCGATATCTATGGCGGAGAAGATTTAATGAAGGTGGATTCTATCGTGACGACTCATATAGATAGACGATTAAAGGAAGTTTCTATTAATGTTGCGTGTAACTGGAAGAATATTTTATGCGGAGAAGAAGGTGTTGCCCGCATATTTGGTCCTCAAAAAGGAGCGTCTCCGAAACAAGTTGAACAACTATCATCAGCGTTAGAACACTATGCATCTTTAATTCAAGAAGCGCTTGGGATAGATGTCCGTTCCCTGCCAGGCAGCGGGGCATCTGGCGGATTAGGCGCAGGACTCATTGCATTTACGGGAGCTATGTTACATCCGCGATTCGATATTATTATGGACTACATAAGTATAGAGGAAAAAATTTCAACAGCTGATCTTGTATTCACCGCAGAAGGTAGTTTGGACTTTCAAACGCCAAATGGGAAAATCCCGGCGGAAGTTGCTCGTATTGCCAAAAAAAATAACATCCCGGTCATTGCTATTACCGGAACCATAGGTTTAGGGGCAGATTTAAACTATCATGCAGGTATAGATGCCTATTGCAGTATTATTCAAAAACCGACTTCTTTGGACGAGGCAATAAAAAATGCGCCAAAATGGATTGAAGAGAGCACGGAGTCAGTATTACGGCAAGTCTCGATTGGTTTAGGAATTGCACAAAAAAAGAGAATCTTAGAGAAAGCGTTGATCTAACATGAGGACCAGAATGGAAAAACAACTTGAAAAACAAACTCGAAGCCGCACCTGGATACAACAATTATCGATAAAGTCGTTAGTGATTATTAGTATACATATCCTATTCATGATCGCAGTCTTATTAATTGATGCGCTAGACTACCGTGCAAAGATATCTTTATTTGCATTTTTATCAGCGATGACATTATGGATTGCAACTAAAATTCCAGCTGGTTTTGTAGCAATCGCCCTGATCGCGTTCATCATTTTAATGAATGCGGCAGAACCGGATTTGTTATACCATTCACTTTCTGAAGAAGTTGTATGGCTCATGATAGGCGCTTTTATCATTGGTGAAGCAGTTAAAATCTCCGGTTTAGCAGAACGTTTAACCGATTCAATATTAAGAAAGTCCAACAAAAAAAACAATTTGCTCTTTGGGTTAAGTTCAGTGTTATTTACATCAGCATTTTTCATTCCTTCTACATCTGGCAGAGCAGCTTTATCGATGCCGATCATTGATCAGATGAGTCAAAGGTTTTCGACTAAGGAACGAAGTATTTTAGCAATTCTAGCACCCGTTATCATATTAATGAGTACGTCAGCTACTTTAATCGGGGCAGGCTCTCATTTAATCGGAATAGGTTTACTTGAAAGTACGGTTGATCAAACCATTTCCTATATCCAATGGTTTATATGGGGAGTGCCATTTGCTATTATCATCACATTTCTATCAGTTCTCATAATAAAATGGACATTGTGGCCAAGGGATGGATTAAAGGAAATAGTAAACGTGCAGCCTGAGGAAAAAATCAAAAGTAAAAAACAGTTTAATGGAAAAGAGAAAAAGACAATCATCTTGATTTTGTTTTTAATAGCGGGTTGGATGACAGAGAGCATCCACGGCTATGATATAGCGTTTATTACTATGATAGGCGCGATCTTACTGATGATACCGAATTACGGAATCATTAGTTGGAAACAAGGAATTAGTTCAGTATCCTGGAATTTGATTATATTTGTTGCCGCAGCAACTGCACTTGGAAAGGTGTTAGTTGATACTGGCATAGTCAAATGGATTGAAAAAGAAATGCTAAATGTATTGCATTTGTTTATAGGCGCTCCAGAATGGCTCATTGTGTTGATTATTTTGCTTGTGACCGTGACAAGTCATTTGTATATAACATCGCACACAACACGTGCAATCGTCTTTATTCCAGGTTTATTATTATTTAGTGAAACAATAGGAGTTAATCCTTCAACAGTTGTTTTTTTAAGCTTAATAGGTATGAACTATTGCGTTACAGTTCCGGTCAGCTCTAAAGCATTGCTCCTCTTTTATGAGGAAGGAGAAATTTCATATGATGCTAGTCATCTATTAAAAATTAGCGCAATACTGATGCCTCTTTATATACTAGTCATCATGTTATTTTATTTTACTTATTGGCAGTGGACGGGAATGCATTTATAAATCCCGTGATGAAATGATTCCTGAAGAAAAGCGCCTCCAATTGTTAGATTTCCGTCTAATAATTGAGGCGCTTTTTTGGTTTTGTTGATGAATTACGATTGAATAGCAAACAACATTTCTAAACATTCCTATTTTTCATCGAAAGTTTATAGAAAATATAGTATACTTATATACACCTGCAAAGTAAGCGGTTACAAAAAAAGATTTGGCAATGAAGGAGGAAACATTATGGAACTTGTGCTCAATCAAAAACAGGAACTTGGTTTAGTCATGACTTTTCAGTTAAGACAAGCCATTGAATTACTACAATATTCTACCTATGATCTTTACCAGTATATAAAAGAGCAAGAGTTGGAAAATCCATTAATAGAATTAGAAGAACCGTATAGTTTCCGTGATGAAAAATCGACAGGTAACGCCTCTTCTACTAATTCATACGAAGACCTGATTGAATATGTCAAAAGCCATGATGCTTGTATGAGAGAGGAATTATTCTCTCAAGCAAAATTTTTATATAAAAATGAACAGGACCAACAACTGCTGAACTATCTCATACACAACTTGAAAGACAACGGGTACCTAAGCTTAACTGAAAATGAATACTATACGGAATCGGAGATCGATAGAGGGATTCAACTTCTTCAACAAGTCGGCCCTATTGGAATCGGCGCAAGAAGTTTGCAAGAATGTCTACTCTTGCAAATTACGTATAACTATCCAGAAGAAAGCTTAGCAGCAAGCCTCATTGAAAATCATTTAGACCTACTAGCAAATAGAAAATGGAATGAGATTGCCAGGTGCATGAAGCTCTCATTGGCAGAAGTGAAAAATATTTATGACTTTATTAAAACACTGAATCCAAACCCTTGCACTCTTTTTTCCGACTCTTCAGTCGAGTACTTAAACCCGGATATCATTGTCGAGTTTAAAGATGAAAAACTAGTTCATTACTTAAATGAAGGGTATTTACCTGAAATCCATTTCAACAAGGAATACTCGGGACTTCTAAATGCCAAGGACGAAACATCAAAATACATTAACAATCAGTATAACAGTTACAAATGGTTGCTAAGTAGCATTGAACAGAGACGTCTAACAATCTTGAAAATTGTCGGTGTGCTTGTGGAGAAACAAGAGACGTTTTTCAAAGAAGGATTTCAGTCACTTAAACCGTTAACCTTAAAAGAAGTTGCAGATGAAATCGATATGCATGAGTCTACGGTGAGTCGCGCGACGATGAATAAAGTTCTTCAAACCCCTCAAGGGTCGTTTGATCTACGGATGCTCTTTACATCGAAACTAGATACGAGTGATGGCAGTGCCATCTCACAAACAAAAGTAAAAACTCTTTTAGAGAATTTCATTGAGAATGAAGACAAGTACAAACCGCTTTCAGATCAAAAAATTGCTGATTACTTCAACAAGGAGAAAGGAATCAGGATATCAAGACGGACGATTAGCAAGTACCGGGAAGAACTAAACATTCCTCCTTCTAGTAGACGCAGAGAAATCAGCGTTTGAAAAGGGATAGAGGAAAAAGGCTCCGCGTCCTTCGGACACGGAGCCTTTTCTATGTGGCTTGAACTTAAAATGGAAGCGTTTGCAAACACTATTATAGAACGAGCTACGTTTTTTCACTTCTATTAATCACTTTAGTGGCTGTTAACATTTTTATTTTTAATCGTGACAAGTTGTTCTTTCGATTTTTTACTTTTTTTCGGAATCGACAGTATCAAGTCTTTTCCTTCATCTTTACTCTTTTTATTGACCACTTCTTTTGTCTCCTCATTTTTTTGCAATGGAGATAATGCGAGTTCTTCTACCAATCCTTTATATGTGGAAAAACACATTACAAGCAGCAATACCGCCAACGGTATGGATGTCGCCACGAGGATCGACTGTAATCCTATCAAACCGCCTGTCATGATTAATATGGCAGAAATGATCGCAATAATGACTCCCCAAACAATTTTTGTGAAATGAGTAGGATTAGGATTTCCATTTTCACTAATCATCCCTAATACAAAAACCGCCGAGTTTGCTGAGGTGATAAAGAAAATGAGCACCAGTAGCATTGCTAAAACACTTAAAAATGCACCCATTGGGAAATACTCAAAAAACATGAATAAAGCAGAGGTGACGTCTGCTGAAACAGCTGTTGCAAGCGCTGTTTGACCTGCATTCTGTATAAGATCGATTGCTGAACCACCCATGACTGCAAACCAAAAGAAAGACCCAAGGACAGGTATAAAAATTGCACCCATCATGAACTCTTTAATCGTTCTACCCTTCGAAATTCGAGCTACAAAACTTCCAACAAGCGGGGCCCAGGCAATCCACCAACCAAAATAGAACAATGTCCAACTTGCTATCCAAGATCCATCACTATACGGTTCCGTTCGAAAGGACATACTTACAAAATTTTGTGTGTAATCGCTAATGCCTTGCAGGAATATTTTCATGATCATTTGGGTCGGGCCGAGAAAGAACACAAAACCTAACAATGCAAAAGCTAACAACATATTTAGATTAGATAAATGTTTCATCGCCCCTTGCAGCCCTGAAACAGTAGAGCCTACATAAATTAAACTCACGATGATTATAATTATCGCTTGAGTAGAATAACTTATCGGGATCCCCCAAAGGTGATTCATGCCACTATTCACTTGCAATGTTCCAAAGCCAAGGGACGTTGCAATTCCAATGACAATCGAAAGGATGACAATAACATCGATAAATTTTCCAAAGGATCCCCTAACTTTGTCTCCCAGTAAAGGATAAAAAACGGAACTCAACGAAGCTGGAAGCTTCCTTCTAAACTGAAAAAATGCCAAAGAAACACCTACAACTGCGTAACACGCCCAAGCAGACACTCCCCAATGCAGGTAAACGAACTGCATGGCTAGCTTGGCTGATTCTTCCGAAGATCCTTTTCCGTATGGAGGCGTAATATAGTAAGAGACTGGTTCCGCTACACCCCAAAATACGAGACTAATCCCGATAGAAGCACTAAATAGCATCCCAACCCAAGTACCGGTTTTATATTCTGGACGATCATCATCGTCGCCTAATCGTATATGCCCAAACTTTGAAAGTCCAAGGTACATACAAAAAGCAAAGAAGATGAAAACGCTGCATAGAATAAACCACCCTAAATTATTATAGATAAAACTAAGGGAGGACTCAGAAAAATTCTCTAACTGCTTTGGAGCAAAGATACCAACACTTATTAAGGCTAGGCTAACAGCCAGCGAGGAATAAAACACCGTTTTTTTGCCTTTCATGCACACACTCCTTTTGCCGAATATTGTTCTTGGCTGTTTTTGCCCCTTTATTTCATAGCAAGTACTTTTAAAATTTAATCGGCGTTATGGGAATAACACCGATTAAATTTCCTTATACGTTCAATGTTTGGGAAGTAGCGATAATATCAATGAGTCGATCTCCCACTTCGGATGTTGAAGCTGAACCTCTCATATCGGGGGTCAGTGTATGCCCTTCTATTAAAAGCTGTTCGATCGCGTCAATAATCATTTTACCATATTGCTCATAGCCAAAATGATCGAGCATTTGACTCGCTGACCAGATTGATGCAAGCGGATTCCCTATCCCCTGTCCAGCAATATCAGGTGCAGAGCCGTGTACAGGCTCGAACATTGAAGGAAACTCTCGTTCAGGGTTTATATTCGCGCCTGCAGCTAAACCAATTCCCCCCGCAATTGCTGCGCCTACATCTGTTAATATATCTCCAAACAAATTAGACGTCACGACAACTTCAAATCGCTTAGGATCTGAAATCATGAGCATCGCGGCCGCATCCACGAGATAAGACGACGTTTCCACTTCAGGATACTCTTTACTCACTTCTTCAAATACTTGATCCCAGAAAACCATCGAATAGTTTAATGCGTTTGCTTTACTAATGCTCGTTAAGCTGCGCCCTTGCTTTTTCGCGGTTTCAAATGCATAACGGATGATTCTTTCCGTTCCTTTTCTAGAAAACACGCCATTTTGTAGCACGACTTCATTTTCTTTCCCTTTGAATAACCAGTCCCCTGCGCCGGAATATTCTCCTTCCGTATTTTCCCGGATAAACAACATATCAATGTCTTCGCGATTTACTTCTGATAATGGACAATGGGCGCCTTCTAGTAGCTTGACTGGACGAATATTGACGTATTGGTCGAATTCTTTACGGATAATTAATAATAAATCCCATAATGAAATGTGGTCTGGAACGCCCGGGAAGCCTACAGCTCCTAAATATATTGCGTCAAATGCTTTTAGCAGTTCCATCCCGTCGTCTGCCATCATTTTCCCATGTTCACTATAAAACTCACATCCCCATGGAAAATACGTAAAGTCAAATTCAAAATTACCGGCCAGCGCGGCAACCTTATTTAATACCTTGACACCTTCATCAATCACTTCAGGCCCAATGCCATCGCCTGCGATAACCGCAATTTTATACTTTTTCATGATAATCCCCTTTACCCTTGATTCCAGACGACCAGCTTTAATTCCGTCATATCTTCCACGGCATATTTAATACCTTCCCGGCCCGTCCCACTGTCTTTTACGCCTCCATATGGCATTTGGTCGACTCTAAACGTTGGAACATCATTAATAATAACGCCGCCGACTTGCAGATTTTTTGACGCATACAGAGCGTTTTTAACGTGATTCGTATAAATACCAGCTTGAAGACCAAAGCGCGAATCATTCACCTGCTCTATCGCTTCCTCTATCGACTTAACTTTGTTCACAATGACGAGTGGAGCGAAAACTTCTTGGCATGAAACTTTCAGGTCAGAAGCCGCATTCGCAATAATTGTCGGTTCAAGCACATTCCCCTGTACCTTGCCACCCGCGAGAATCTCTGCTTGACCTTGCTTTGTTTCCTCGATCCAACTAAGCGTTCTATCTAATTCTTCTTTTGCAATGAGGGAAGATACATAAGTATCCGGATTAAGTGGGTCACCCAGCTTTAACTGTTTTGTCGCTTCTACAAATTTAGTGATAAACTCTTCATACACATCTTCATGGGCATAAATCCGCTGTAAAGAAATACACACTTGGCCCTGGTTAGAAAATGCACCCATCGTACAACGTTCAATAATCTCATCGATTTCTACATCTTTATCAATAATCAGTGCCGAGTTCGACCCTAATTCTAACGTTGTCTTTTTCAATCCTGATTTGTTATTAATGCCAATCCCGACACTTGGACTTCCTGTAAATGTTATCATATTGACTCGGTCATCTGCTACGATCGTTTCTCCAACAATGCGACCCGACCCAGTCACAACGTTTAAGACACCCGCTGGAAGACCCGCTTCTGCAAAAATCTCAGCAATAAAGAGAGCTGAAAGAGGTGTTTGCGATGCAGGTTTTAAAACAATTGTATTTCCCGCCGCAATCGCAGGACCTACTTTATGTGCAACAAGATTCAATGGAAAGTTGAACGGAGTAATGGCTCCAATGACGCCAATCGGTTCTCTTAACGTATAACCAATTCGGCCAACACCGCCAGTTGCGGCATCAAAAGGAATCATTTCACCGTGAATTCTTTTAGCCTCTTCAGCTGCAAACTTATACGTTTCAATTGTTCTTGCAACTTCCGCTTTCGCAAACATAATAGGTTTAGCAGATTCAAGTGAAACAATCGTCGCTGCCTCTTCCGCTTTCTCTTTTAACAATTCGACAACCTTTTCTAAAATTTCTGCTCGCTCATGCGCTGGCATATCGCCAATTCGTTGCCGCGCTTCATATGCAGCCTGAATTGCTTGTTTCGTTAAGTCTTCATTCGCCATCGCAATCTCTGCAATTTTCTCTTCCGAATAAGGAGCGTACAGGGGGGCATAATGATCTGCCCCTACCCGTTCCCCATTAATGATTAAATACTTTTTCTCCACTTTTACTTCATTCGCTACTTTACTCATCGAGAGCCTCCAATACCATTTCATGAAATTGTACAATTGCTTGTTCCGAAGAAGCGTAATGCCCTTTGTTGAACGCACGGGAACGGAACCCGATTTGCTCAAGTTCAACAAGTTCTATATCTTCAGCCCGAACCTGCTCGGCAAACGTCATTAAATCTATTTCGTCTTGGCTCAAGTCCTCCAAACTATCCTCACGGAAATAGTATGTATAAACAGCCAACGTCGTTTCGTGATCAATCGGAATCATTTCGATGGATGCCATATTCCCTGGACCCGGGTAAATCGTCAACATCAGATTCGGCCAGAGCCAAAAGAAGGTGCCGCCTTTCATTTCCGCTTCGTTTAAGTCTACCTCTCCGTATTGCTTGTCAGCTTTAACAACCGTTCCTTGAATGGAATAATTTTCACACATCGTAATTTGATAATCTTTCATATCAAGCGTGTCCACAAAACTCGGATGCGCGATATGACAATGGTCGCATTCCAAATAGTTATCGATATACGCTTTCCAATTCGCCTTAATAACACGTGATTTTCTATGAGTTCGTTTCAATTCGCTCAAGAACTCAAACTGGCTCAACCTGTCGAAAAAATCGCCATACGACTCGGCTAGCGGCGTCGCGTCATCATCAATGTTAACAAAAATCAAGGACTCTTGTACTTCCATTCGTACAGGTCTTAGACAAGCGTCTTGTACGCAAGCTGCATCTTCACCGCGAAAGTTCGGCGCTCTGTTTAATGCTCCATCTGTTTTGAATGTCCAGCCGTGATACATGCATTGCAAAATTTTCTTTTGACCTGAATCATTTCTTTCAAGCTTCGTTGCGCGGTGCGGACAAACATTATAAAATGCGCGAAGTACTTCATCCGTGCCTCTGATTACAATAATTGGCTCATTCGCGACATCAGCCGTAAAGAAAGCACCTGCTTTTTCTACCTGGCTTACATGTCCTACGAGTTGCCATGACTTCGAGAAAACCAACTCCATTTCCTTTTCCAATACTTTTGGATCTGTGTACTTGTCATACGTCAATGTTCTTTCAAATGTTTTCTCCGTTGCATTCATTACTGTTTTGTAAACCATTTTTATTCTCCCCCAAATTTATCATTATTTTTTAAAATTAAACTAAGAAATCCTATACGGTTTTCAACACTTTTCAACTAGCAGCAACATTCTTACAGCCAAAAGGTTGCTCTGCCACTTTGATTGAGCCAGTTGGACAACTTTCGTAAGCATCCTCCAAGTCATCTGACAAATCCTCCGACACCTCTGTAATTCCTTCATTGTCATCAAGGACTGCAAAGGCAATTCCTTCATCATCATAGTCAAACAGATCAGGTGCAGTTGCCCCGCAAGTACCACAAGCGATACATGTATCCTGATCAACCATCGTATATTTGCCCATCTTGACTCCTCCTCATCTAGGTGCTGATCCACTCTTCTTTTCGATTTCCAAGGAAGAATGCTGTTCAATTCTTCCCTGTCATACTGCACCGGCGGTTGATTTTACTTTTTCTTTCTTCTGCTCTTTTTCTCTATCACCCATTACAGTCGTACTGTGAGGGGCTTGCACCCTTACAGTCGGATCTATATACACTTTCGCGTTACTGACAGCGATAGGCGACTCGCCGAAGCCAGTGGCAATTAACTTCACTTTGCCTTCATATGTGCAAATGTCTCCAGTCGCATAAATCCCTTCAATATTCGTTTCCATTTTGGAATTTACGACAATGGAATTCTTTTCAATCTCGAGTCCCCAATTATTAATAGGCCCAAGTGAAGAAACAAATCCATAATTGACAAGTACATCGTCTACTTCAAGTTCAAGTAATCCGTCACCCTTCGCTTCCTTAACAATTACTTTTTCAATCTTTTCGTCACCTACTAATTCTACCGGTACGTAAGGTGTTAATACTTCGACTGTAGATTGCTTTAACAACTCCACACTATGCTCATGAGCACGGAATTTGTCTCTTCGATGAATGAGCCTAACTTTTTTTGCAATCGGCTCGAGCATTAACGCCCAATCAACCGCTGAATCCCCTCCACCGAATAACACAACATTTTTCCCCGCAAATTCATTTAGATTAGTAACAAAATAATGAAGGTTTTTATCTACAAATTTCTCTTCACCTTCAACATTCATTTTTCGAGGTTGGAAAGCTCCATTGCCTGCGGTAATAATAATTGTTTTTGTATAATGTGTTTCTTTATTTGTCGTTAATTTAAATACGCCGTTTTCTTCTTTTTCAACAGTTTCTACAGACTGTCCAAGACAGATGGTAGATTCAAATTGATTCATTTGTTCCGTTAAATTATCAATGAGCTCTTGCGCTCCAATTTTAGGAAATCCAGCAATGTCGTAAATATGCTTTTCAGGATACAGTGCTGTTAACTGCCCACCTAATTGAGGGAGGCTTTCGATGACTTTTACCGATGCTTGACGCATACCAGCATAAAAAGCGGTAAATAAACCTACAGGTCCGCCACCGATAACCGTTATGTCAAATACTTCAGATTTATCCATATTCATTCCTCCAGAATACTCGTGTATGTTTTACTTGATGTTCCAATTAAACGAACACATGCGGTCAGTCCAAATAACTTCCACTTTGTCCATTTTCCGCCTTAACAACACTCACCTCTTTCTTATATAATCAACATGACAGCACTCAGGATTTAAGTAGGCTATTTGAATACCCTGCAAGCCTGCTAGTCTAGGTTTCCTTAGTCTATTATTAATGCTAGAATTAGTGCTAGACGTTTTTCCGCCTCGTCACTTATATATAATGCAAGTCCCGTGCCAACTTTTAAAAACAGTGAGTTCTAGGCAAGTTTTAAAAAATAATGTATGCCAAGAAGTTGTTCTGAATCATAATTGACTCAAAATAAAAACGGTTTTATTCAAAATTAACTCACTACTCAAAATAGAAAGGAAGGTTTATTTGTGAGAAACAGTCCAATGGAGAAGAAAGTTGAAATAACCTTAGAATCGATTTTGAGGATTCTGGACTATTCTTCGGATGAGATATATGTTCTTGATGGTGAAAGGCAGATTGTTTATGTGAACAGGAATTGTGAAAAACATTATGGCTTAAAACAAGATGAGATCTTGGGAAAATATAATAACGACCTATATGAAAAAGGATATTGGAAACCATCAATCGTACCTGAGGTTTTTGAGCGGAAAGAGCCCGTCCACTTGAAACAACAAACCTATATCGGCGCTGAATTATTAACTTCAGCCATCCCGATTCTTAATGACGAGCAAGAAATTGAATTTGTTGTCATCACCTCTACTGAGCTCAATAGCTTTAAGAGGCTCATTGAGAAAAAAAACACTGAAGAAGAAATAGCACATCAAGATGAACCCCACAGCAAATTCATTACAAATAGCCGCAAGGTCGGCAATATTATAGACTTTTGCAATAAGGTGGCACCCACCGATTCCACAATCCTGATTCAAGGCGAATCAGGAACAGGCAAAGGCGTACTCGCTTATTATTTACATCAAATTAGCAATAGAAAAGATGGCCCTTTCTTAACTGTCAATTGCGCTGCAATTCCCGAAGATTTATTGGAATCAGAACTGTTTGGTTACTCCGGTGGCGCATTTACAGGAGCAAACAAAACAGGTAAATCTGGATTGTTAGAAGCTGCAAATAATGGAACAATTTTTCTAGATGAGATTGGAGAGTTAGCTTTATCTCTACAAGCGAAAGTACTACAAGTTATTCAGGATAAGCGATTTATCCCGATTGGGAGCAGCGAAAGTAAAACAGTAGACATTCGGATTATCGCGGCCACGAATCAGAATTTACTCGAAATGGTTGAAAATAAAAGTTTCCGCGAGGATTTATTTTACCGATTAAACGTAATTGATATCCATATGCCTCCGTTGCGGGAGCGTAAAGAAGATATCATTCCGCTCACATACAGTTTTTTAAATAAATTCAATGAAAAATACAATACAAATAAAGTCGTCTCCCCGGGTTGTTTAGATGCACTGTATTACTATTCTTGGCCCGGCAATATACGCCAACTAGAAAACTTGATCGAACGGTTAGTCATCATTGGTGGTTCTGTTATTCAAATAGATGACTTACCCCAAGTAATCCTTGAACAAGTTAAGGAAATCCCTCAACTAGTTCATCCAAATTCCTTGGACGACGCTTTGGAAAATGCCGCCCGGATGCTGGTCAGAAGATCTTATCGTAACAATCCATCTTCCCGCGGAGTCGCCAAAGACCTTGATATTAGCCAATCCCGGGCATCCAGGTTAATTCGGGAACATTGCCAGGATATCGTTCAAGAAAAATGAGCGAACCAAGATAGGTAAAGAATGAAAAGAAAAAGTTCAGCCAGAGAATCATTGGCTGAACTTTTTCAAGTTTTCGGGATCGGCGCGGTAGCGTTAACTACAGGACGTCCTGTCTTCTATCAGCATACAAGCTGATAGGCTTGATAATTTTGTGCCTTTATCGTAAAACATCTTCGCGTAAAACAAATTGCGCCAGTTCCTCCATTTGATCTGAAATTGCACGATCGCCTTCCAATGGCGGACATATTTCCCTCACTTTTTCCAGATAGCTCTTTGTTGCTGGCGCTAGTTGGTTTTCTGCTTGTTCCAAATAAATCGCTTGTGAGGCGCAAATCAGTTCAATCGCAATCACCCGGGCACTGTTATGGATAATCTCCCTTGCTTGACGCGCGCCAATTGTTCCCATACTTACATGGTCTTCTTGGTTTGCGGATGTTGGAATTGAGTCAACGCTTGCCGGGTGTGCTAATACTTTGTTTTCTGAAACGAGTGCAGCTGCTGCATATTGGACGACCATCAAACCACATTCTAATCCCGGATCTGTCGCTAAGAAAGGTGACAAACCGCTGAGTTGTGGATTGACAAGTCGTTCCGTTCTTCGTTCGGAAATATTTGCCCACTCTGCTGCACCAACTTTCAAAAAGTCCATCGCTAAAGCAATCGGTTGACCGTGGAAATGTCCACCCGAGATAATTTCTCCATTTTCTAAAATAATTGGATTGTCCGTTGCTGAGTTAATTTCAACTTTTAGTCTATCCTCTGCATAATTAAATGCTTGCCAAGATGCTCCATGTACTTGCGGTATACATCGAATGGAATAAGCATCCTGCATTCGAATTTCCCCTTGATGCGTAATCCTTTTGCTGCCTTCTAACCAATTTCTCATTCGCGAAGCGACAAATTCCATTTCAGGATGCGGACGGACAGCTAATAAGTCACTATCAAATGCTGTAATGATTCCTTGCAGTGCTTCCATCGTTAAACACGCCGCCATATCTGCAGCTAATCCAACACGTTCAGCCTCATTCAGCGCAACTACTCCTACCCCAGTCATTGCCTGAGTTCCGTTAATTAAAGCAAGACCTTCTTTTGCCTCTAATACAACCGGTTCTAAACCCGCCCGGTTCAAAGCTTCTCCGCCCGAAATAACTTCTCCCTCGTATTCCGCTTTTCCTTCACCAATTAAGACAATTGCAACGTGAGCAAGCGGCGCCAAATCACCACTTGCACCAACTGAACCTTTACTAGGAACAACTGGGTGAATACCTTTATTAATCATTTCAACTAACAATTGAAGTGTATCTTCTCTAATTCCGGAAAATCCTTTGGCAAGTGCATTGGCGCGTAGCACCATCATCGCCCTGACAACTGATCTTGGCAATGGATCTCCAACCCCTACAGCATCTGCACGCAGTAGATTTAATTGTAATTTAGCGATATCGTCTTTTTCAATTTCAATATCACTTAATTTACCAAATCCCGTGTTCACACCATAGATTACTTTTCCGTCATTCAGTTGCTTTTTAATTCGATCACGACTTGCCCGAACCCGTACTAAGGCTGCTTCAGGCACGACCACTTTTGCATTGCCATAAACAACACTATCTATTTTACGTCTATCCAATGTAAGCCCATCCAGCTCAACTTCTTTAGCTTCTACTTCAATCCGATCCAATAACTTTCCACTTTTCATATATGCCCACTCCTTCTACCTTTTAAGAACTTGAAATCGTCTTATAGAATCATCGCTGCCGCTATTCCAAAGATAAATAATGGAATATTGTAATGTAGGAATGTTGGCACACATGTATCCCAAATATGATTATGTTTGCCATCTGCATTTAGTCCAGACGTTGGTCCAAGTGTACTATCCGACGCAGGTGAACCCGCATCTCCCAAAGCACCTGCTGTTCCGAGCAAAGCAATCGTGGCCAGCGGACTAAAGCCCATTAAGATACATAACGGAACAAATACTGCCGCCAAAATGGGAATTGTTCCAAATGATGTACCAATTCCCATCGTTACTAAAAGTCCAATTGTTAGCAATACTATAGCACCCAATAGTTTATTATCGCCAATAACAGAATCAACGGCAGTTACTAATTCTATGACCGCTCCTGTTTCTTTTAGGATTGTTGCGTAGCCTGATGCGATAAGCATAACAAAGGCAATTGCCCCCATTAGTTTCACACCGTCTTGAACGACAACGTCTCCGTCTTTTAATGTAACAATTCGACCGACAAACATAACGATAATACCACTCATGGCGCCAACGACAAGCGAACCTGCCCAGATTTGGGCTACAAGTGTGACTACAATGGCAAATAACGTAATAAGATCTCTTGCTTCAAACTTTCGTTTAGCGCTACCACTGGTTGCGCTCATCTCGGCTAAAGCACTTGAAAATGTTATTTTTTCTTCCTGCCCCAGTCCACCGTCGTAATCACGCGGCTTACGATATGTGATAAAGACCGCAATAAATAAGCCAACAAACATTCCCACGGCTGGAATTGCCATTGCCACTGGAATCTGAGAAAGAGAAACCGGCATTCCGCTCGCTGTCATTTCGCCTACAATAATCCCATGGAAAATAAGCCCATAACCTGCTGGAATTAAAATGTACGGCATTTTCAATCCAAATGTTAACGCACACGCCACAGCCCTTCTATCAAGCTTCAAATAGTTAAAGAAAAGTAATAACGGTGGAATCAAGATTGGAATAAAAGCAATGTGAACGGGAATTAAGTTCCCTGACAAGCAAGTAAGTCCCGCAATCATTAGCAATAGCACAATTTTACTAGTCTTTTTCATAGCAAGTAACTTATCTATTAAAATCTTTGTAATTCCCGATAATGCAATCATTGCTGCAAAAACCCCAAGTAAAATATAACTTAAGGCCGTTTCTGATTGTCCACCCATGCCGCCAATAAAAGTAGAAACCGTTTCTGTTAATGTTAAATTTGCTACCAGACCAGCGACAACTGCCGCCATTAACAATGCAAAAATAACATGTACCCTCGCCAAACTCAAAATCGTCAATACAATGACAGAAATTAATACTGGGTTTGTTAGCATAGAAAATCTCCTTTGTGTTTGGATAGATTTTTATTACTTATCATGGAATATACATCGAATTAAGATTCATTAAAGACAACTTTTCCCGTCTTAATTTGGTTACCGCCATGCAGCGCTATTTATATTCCCAATAATTATGCTTGTTTGTGGTTTTCATACCATTGTTCAATAAGCGCTGCCGTTAATCTGCCTGTGTTTATTAGGTTCTCCACGCTAATGAACTCTCTAAATGAGTGAATGTTCTGAAATCCATTTCCTAGTGTAATACATGTCAAACCATTTTCATTTAACACATTCGTATCTGCGCCGCCTAATGTTTCTGTTAAATATGGTTTAACTTTTATATTATTGGATGCTTTTTCAACAGTTTTTGTTAAGATATGATCTCTTGGGATATCAAATCCACTGTATTTCTTTTCGAATTTCACAGTCACTCTTCCACCGTTTTTATCGGCGGCGTCTTTCATTGCTTTCGCCATTCGTTCCAATTGTTTATCTAATTTCTCTTTCGAAAAACTGCGAACTTCTCCACCGACTGTTATAGCGCCTGGTATTATCGATGTCAATTCTCCGCCTTCAATAACACCGATGTTAGCAATTGTCTCTTCATCAATTGTCCCAAGTTTCATGTTCAATAATCCCTCGGCTGCTATTAAAAACGCGCTATTTCCTTCTTCCGCATTAAGTGCAATATGTGCGGCATTACCCCCGACCTCCATCCAGATTCGGCTGCTGTATGGTCCTTTCAAAATAATTTGACCAACATCTCCACTACTGTCGAAAATATAACCTGTTTTACTTTTGGCTTTGCTGTAATCCATATACGTTGCACCAACAAGTCCGGGTTGCTCATTAACCGTTAAAATAAATTCTATCGGTCCGTGTGGAACCCCGCTTTCAATCAGCGCCCTAATTGCTTCCAAATATGACGCTAATGCCGCCCTGTCGTCGGCGCCAAGGATAGTTGTACCATCCGAGTAGATGACGCCATCTTTAATAACTGGTTTCAGCCCTTCAGTTGGCAGCACTGTATCCATATGTGTCGAGAAAAACAGCGGTGGAATCGTTGAATCTGTTCCTTCACGCCAAGCAATTAAATTACCAACTTCTCCGTCGAAATTTTTATGTGCTTCATCAAACTCCAGTGTGAAACCAAGTTCAGGTAATACTTTCATTAAATAATCAGCTACGAGTTGTTCTTTTGTACTTGGCCCATTTATTTTTGCGAGTTCAAGAAATAAATCGAGTAAGCGTTCCTCATTTACTTGTTCAGCGGCAGTAATAGAAACTTGATTTTTTGTCATTATAAATTCCTCCATTTTTCTATTTCCCATCCAACATTAACGGCTTACAACGACTTTTCCATTCTTAATAACTGTTTCAACAACATTTGTACCAAACTCATATGCAATATGCGCATATGACGGAATATCCCATATTTGCAAGTCCGCCAATTTCCCTGCTTCAATCACGCCACGATCATCTAAATCGAGCGCTTGTGCACCGCCATACGTAGCAGCTTTAATTGCTTCTTCTACCGAGAATTCATATAAGCGACATGCAAGATTAATAACAAATTGCATGGATTGTGTATAACTTGCAGGACAAAGATCAGTTGCAAGCGCGACTTTGACGCCTAAATCGAGCATTTTTCGCGCATCGAAAGGCTTTTTATGACCAACAGCAAAGTCCAACGCGGGCATTAATACAGCGATAACGTCTGACTTTGCAAGCTTTTCCATAACTTCAACAGGTGTATAATTCATATGATCTACAGACACCATATCCATTTCTACTGCCAAGTCGGAACCGCCAATGTATGAATACGCATCCGCATGTAATTTCGGTTTCATTCCATACTCCAATCCAGCCGTTAAAATTTGTTTCGACTCTTCAGCTGTGAAATAACCGTCATCACACCATGCATCACAAAATTCTGCAAGTTTGAGTTCCCCGACTTTTGGAATCATATCATTAATAATGATGTCAAGGTATTCACTTTTTGACATACCATCTGGAAATCCGTGCGCACCAAGAAAAGTATTTACTACGTCAACTGGCGTTTCTTCTCCAAGTCTTCTGCCGACTTCAAGGATTTTGATTTCACTTTCCGTCGTCAAACCGTAGCCGCTTTTACTTTCAATTGTCGTAATGCCATAATCCAGCATCGTCAACATTCTTTCCTTCGCTTGCTGAAATAACTCTTCTGCTGAAGCGTCGCGTGTTAATTCGATGGTCCGATTAGGACCTGTTGTAATGCCGAGTTCTTTCAATTTCTTAGGATCATTTCCAGTTACCTTAACCGCGTATTCTTCAACTCGCGTGCCATTGAAAACTAAAT
This sequence comes from Sporosarcina jiandibaonis, assembly GCF_013184495.1. Taxonomy (GTDB): domain Bacteria; phylum Bacillota; class Bacilli; order Bacillales_A; family Planococcaceae; genus Sporosarcina; species Sporosarcina jiandibaonis. The sequence continues at coordinate 134,512 of NZ_JAAOIY010000006.1, forward strand.
GTGTATGTGAATCAACAAATCCTGGTGCAACAACTTTTCCAGTCGCGTCAATGATTTTCGATTTACTCGTGTCAAAATTAGCGTTAATTTCTTCTTCGGAACCGACTCCAACAATTGTTTCATCTTTAATCGCAATCCAAGCATTTGTTACAACGGCAATACCCGCCGCGCCTTCACCTGTATTCGTAACCGCTTCAGCAACATTACTAATGAGTAAATCAATTTTAGTTTTCATTTTTATTTCAACCATTATTACAAACCTCCAATGTAACAAGTTTTCCTTACTTTAAATGATTAAAAATGCAAGTGGCGTCATAATGATTAATGATAAAACAGTTCTTATAAACCAGATTGACAGAATATGACTCATCTTGATTGGTATTTCCGTAGAAAGAATACAAGGGATCAACGCAGAAAAGAATAAAATTGTCGAAATTGACAGTGAACCAATAATAAAGCGCGTGTGTAAACTTGCTTCCAAGACGATTAACGAAGGCAAAAACATGTCGATCAAGTTTATTGCGGCTGCTTTTGCTGCAAGAAGTGGTTCTGGGATTTGTAGAATCCATGTTAACGGATAGAAAATGTAAGCAAGGTAATCGAATACTGGCGTATGGTTAGCTAGAATCAAACCAAATAATCCGATTGACATAATCGATGGTAAAATACCCATCGCCATCACTAATCCATCCTTAACGTTTCCACCTATATTCTCCATTAACGTTGGTGCATTCTGGGCCGTAGCCATCGCTTCTTTCCATGCATGTCTAATGCGTTTTCCCTTAATAACTTCCTCCGGAAACCCGACTTCTGTATAGTAATTATCACTCATTTTATTAATGGGGTAAATCCTCACTGTAATCGCTGTCACAATGAATGTAACTAAAAATGTAAGCCAGAAATATAGATTCCATATATGCATAAGGTCTAACGTATTCGCTACAACAATCATAAATGTCGCTGAAACGGTAGAAAAACCTGTCGCAATAATGGTCGCTTCTTTTTTTGTATATTTCCCCTCTTTATAAATACGGTTAGTAATCAATAACCCGATTGAATAACTACCTACAAAAGATGCAACGGCATCAATAGCCGATCGCCCCGGTGTTCGCCAAAGCGGTCGCATAATTGGCTGCATGAAAATCCCAATAAACTCAAGCAATCCATATCCAACGAGCAGCGCTAAAAAAACCGCCCCTATCGGAACGAGAACCCCAATTGGAATGAGCAGACTGTAATACCAATAAGGCCCCATGTCTTCAGCCATTAACCATGCTGGACCGATTTCAAATAAAACAAGAAATGCGGCAATCGCCCCTAATATTTTAAATCCGGACAACGCCATTTCAACTTTATTTTTATTCCAAGTTTTGGTGTAAATTGGATATGCTGCTCCCAATAGGACAATAGCCATCGCATAATAAGCAGCGGCAGCGCCCGCGGATGTCCGCATCCATGTAACTAAATGGTCTAACGGGATTGAACTCCTCCCACCTAATTCAATGGGAATGAAAAACATGAAAATCCCAATAGCACTAAAAAAAACGAACTTAAATACATTACGTAACGAGTAAATATTCTGGTCCTTTTCCTTAGCAAGAAGATTAGTCTCTGGTGACTCCTGAATTTCGTTCAAAGTTTCCACCCCACGAATTTTGGTAGACTATTAAAAGAGAAAAGGAGAGTTCTCTACGTGCAAAACTTCTCCCCCTATACTTAATCTCTTATTTCTTATTGCTCGTTACACTTGCACTTTGTTTTTCTTCAGATCTTTCGGACCAAATGTCGCTTCCGGTGTCCACCAAAGTGGAATTTGAATGCTTTCATCTGTTAGTTTCCCTTTACCATTTGCGACATCTACCGCAGTTTCATACCCCGCTTGTGCGTGACGGACGACACCAATTCCCGAATCGACTGTCATCGCAACTTCAAGTCTCATATTCGCTTCTTCTGTTCCATCCGCAACCATTGTTACGCCTGTATGAACCGCTTCACCCATCGAGTAGTTCGCCTGGATTGCGATTAAATCACACATACCAACTGCGTTTAGAAGACCGTTCAACATCGGCCAGTCAGAAATTAAATCACTGCCATCTTTCATATTTTCTGATTCGAATGTTGGGTTCACGATTGAACCAGAGTCTAAGTTGTCACGTGAGAACGCAACCGGTCCTGCTAATTCTCCGCGTTTAATCATGTCGTTCACTTCAAGTGCGAATGCTTTACGTTGACCGAAGCCCATATAACAAATACGAGCCGGCAACCCTTCAATTGGAATATGTTCTTTCGCAAGTTTAATCCAACGTGTGACAAGCTCGTCTTCACTGAATTTCTTCAAAATCATATCGTCAATTTTGCGTAAGTCTTCTGCTTCACCTGACATGCAGACCCAACGGAATGGTCCGCGACCTTCACAAAATAACGGGCGAATGTATTCAGCGACGAAGCCTGGTAGACGTGTTGCTTCGACTTTATCCATACCCGCATCAACACATTCTTTACGGTGACTTGTCCCATATTCAAATGAGTGAACACCTAGATCCATAAATTTAATCAGTGCTTCTAATTCGCGAATCATCGTCGAACGTGCTTTTTCTAGATACAGATCACGGTCTGAATCACGCAGTGCTTCTGCTTCATCCACTGTATAACCAGATGGCAAGTATGAAATCGGGTCATGTGCAGGCGTCATCGAAGTTGTAATATCCGGCATGAAATCGCTTTCAAGAACCGCTTCGAAAATGTCAGCAGCGTTTCCAACAACCGCAACGCCAAGTGGCTTGCCTTCTTTCGCTGCTTTTTGCGCCATTTCAATTGCTTCATCTAACGAACCTGCAAGGACGTCAATAAATCCTTTATCAATGCGTCGATTAATAATATCTACGTTCGAGTCACAGAGAATCGCAACACCACCGTGCATAGTCATCGCGCGTGTTTGGTTTCCACCCATACCGCCTGCACCCGCAGTGAGTAGAATTTTACCAACAAGTTTATCATCATAATGTAGACGAGCAATCGCGGAGAGCGTTTCAAACGTTCCTTGAATAACCCCTTGCGTTCCAATATATTCCCAAGGTGCTGCTGTATAGTTTGCATAAATCGTTAAGTTTTTATCTTGTAGGTCATAAAACGTCGGCCAATCGGCTTTCATAATGTTTGTCGTTGCCATGACAACAGTCGGTGCATATTTATGTGTTTTGAAAACCGCTACCGGCATTCCGGATTGTACAACGAGTGTTTCATCATCTTCGAGTTCTTTTAACGACTTGACAATCGCATGATACGATTCCCAGTTTCGTGCCGCTTTACCGATTCCGCCGTAAATGACAAGCTCTTCCGGTTTTTCCGCGTTTTCCATATTGTTTTCTAGCATTCTTAGAATCGTCTCTTGTCTCCAACCTTTACAACGGAGTGTGTCGCCTCTTTGTGCTTTTACTGAATATAAAATTTCTGGTGCTGTCATGAATAATTCCTCCTAATATAATATAATTTGTGTTTCTCACTACTCTATATTGCAATTACCATGCCAAGTTTCTTTAATTCGGAAAGATAATCTGGTTTTATATGTAGAAACTGCTTATTGTCGATATTTGTCTGAGTTTTCTACCTCCTTCCTATTAGCTTCTAGTTTGATTTCGATCTATTTATTAATCAATTACCGCAGATAAAATTATTACAACTACTCGGTAAATCATCACTTCAAAATGAGAATGCCCATAGCCACACCATCTAAAGCCTTCTACAAGGTGCAGATAAATTAATCATGCAGTCTATTCGAATTGTTCTGTATATGTTACACTAGTAAAAATTGATAAGTGAAAGTGAGAAGAATACTATGTTTGCTAAGTCAATTGGATCTATCATAAGAAGTTTTGTAGACGGCGTTATCGCTTTAAATGAACAGCATGAAATTGTCTGGCATGATATTGATGTAAAGATTCCATTGGAAATTACAAAAAAAACTACGATCTCTAGTCTTTTAAATTTCAATGATTCAAGTTTTACAAACGACGAAATCTTTCCACTCGTCATAAATGAAAAATTTATTTCTATAGAGGTCAAGGTGTTTTCTGCTGATTGTAAATACATTTTTCTTTGCCTAAAAGATTCGGAACTTGAATCGGCGAATACAGCGACACGCCTTTATAGTTTGGAAAAAATAATTGACTCCCTCGATGAAGGCATAGTGATGAGCAACGCTGAAGGTAAAATTACTTTATATAATAGCGCACAGGAAAAGATGGAAGGCTTAAATAGCCAAGACATTCTCGGCAAACACTTATGGGAAGCTTATAACTACAATCCGCAATACTCTGAGCACAAGCATATATTTAAAACGGGGAAACCAATTTTCTCAAGATATCGGGCACACTCCACGGTTAACGGCGTACCTAGATACGTGAATTATAGTACATTTCCAATTCAAAAAGATGGAAAGACCATTTCCGTCTTCTCGATAAGTACAAATGAATCTAAACTTAAAAATCGTCTTCATCAAACGATTGAGCTAAAAAGACAAGCAAATAATACCGATCAAGAAGAAGTTGCTACAAAGAATGGAACGGTTTTTACCTTTAAAGATATTAAAGGTAAAAGCCTAGTTCTTAAAGAACTAATAGAGGAAGCACAAAATGTTTCTATGTATAACGCGGATACTTTAATCATTGGGGAGACCGGAACAGGTAAAGAGCTATTTGCGCAAAGTATGCATAATCATAGTCCCAGGGCCAATAAACCATTTGTTGCGATCAACTGTGCAGCAATCCCAGAAAACTTGTTAGAAAGCACATTGTTTGGAACAGTAAAAGGGGCATTCACTGGCGCAACGGATCAAATAGGTCTCTTTGAATTCGCACAAGACGGAACACTCTTTTTGGATGAGATTAACTCTATGCCCATCACATTACAATCGAAGTTAATGCGCGTATTACAGGAGCGACTTGTTCGAAAAGTAGGTTCTAATGAGGTAACACCTGTAAATTGTACGGTTATTAGTGCATCCAACGAAGACCCTGAAAAACTAATTGCTGATGGGAAAATGAGAATTGACTTATTTTATAGAATTGCACATACAAGTCTCCACATTCCCCCTCTAAGGGAGCGTACAGAAGATGTCCACTTTTTTATTAATTACTTTCTTAAAACGTATCAAACAAAGTTAGCCAAAGAAGTGCCGGAGTTTTCCGAGACGCTACAAAAAAACTTACTCAGATATCCTTGGCCAGGAAATATACGTGAACTTGAACATTTAATCGAAAACTTAGTTATTCGAGTACCCGAAAATGCTGAAGCAATTGAAGTGGAACATCTCCCCTCGTATATGCGGGGAAAAATAATTACTAAGCATTCCACTGATACACCAACTCAGGAGGACGTGATTCAAAGACCCCTTAAGAAAATCTTCAAAAACTCAGAGAAACATTTTATTGAAACAACGTTGAATCAGACTAACTGGAACGTTTCACTGGCCGCAAGAAAACTCGGCATCACCCGGCAAAGCCTGCAGTATCACATTAAAAAACATGAGCTTGAAAGACCGACCATTTAAATAAATATAAAAGCACAGAAGGGAAGTTTATAACTCAAATAGCAATGCCTTCCTATTAACGTACATTCATTGAAAGGTAGCAAATTAAAGTTAAAACCTTCTAATCTGTCTTTATTACAAGAAAAGCAATAGGACGCCTTAGAGGAAACTTTCAGCTACCACTTCTTGGGTGTTTTTCATAATGATTACTCCGCACATCTTCTGCAAAATGTGTATAATAGATAAGGTTATGCTATAAGACTACGTGGTTCGTAACCATCCCACGAAAAAAAACTAAGGAGAAATGAATCATGAACGTTAGAACTATGGCAACGAGTGGCGTTATTGCCGCTTTGTATGTTGCTGTTACATTTTTGATTGCCCCTTTTGGATTTATGCTCGTTCAATTTCGAGTTTCAGAGATATTCAATCATCTCGTTGTCTTCAATAAGAAGTATATTTTCGGGATACTTATCGGCGTTTTTGTCGCCAATTTTCTTTTCTCACCAATCCTAGTTGATGTCCTTTTTGGAGTGTTTCATTCATTGCTGGCGCTATCTATAACGATACTTTCAGCGAAATTCATTAAAGGCGTAATTAAACGAATGTTCATTAACACTGCAGCTTTTACAGTTTTAATGATTATCATCGCCTATCAACTTAAGATTTTTGCGGATATTCCTGATTACAACGGAATTCCGTTTCTATCAGTGTACCTGATTCTTGCGCTTGGTGAATTCATTATTATGACGATTGGAATACCAATCATGCATGCTTTGGACAAGCGATTGAATTTCAAGAAACTTATTTAATCTTTAATACCCACCCTTTCAGTTTATTCAATTGAAAAGGTGGGTATTTTAGTAAGGAGGGATTTTCAAATGTACATAACTATTCAAGAAACAGCTGATTATTTAGGAATGCCTATCGAACAAGTGCAAAAATACGTCTTAGAGGGTAGAATACGGGCAATTCATGACGGCGAACAATTTCTTATTAATAAAGATCAATTCGGACTTTATTTCAAACAGCTGGAAAAATTAAAACAGCAAATCGAGGATTGGAAGAACGAACCACTTCCGCCGGATCGTGATATAAAAGATGAGGATTAAATACGTTTTTTGAATGGTTCACCACCACAGCGGTTGTATTTAATAATGAATATGATATAGTTGGAAACTATGTCTAATCCGTATTTCTATAGGAGGAACTATGAGGAAAATATCAAATGTATTTTACATAACAATCGCGCTGATCATATTGGCGGTTGGATACGGCGCATTTGCACCAGATAGCTTTGAAGCTGTTACAACGAACGTTAAGGATTTTGTTGCGTCGACGTTTGGTTGGTATTATATGGTGCTCATGTCGTTCATGGTAGCGCTATGCGTATTTATTATTTTAAGTCCATATGGGAAAATCCGACTTGGTAGAGATTCCGATCGACCACAATTTTCGACGGTCACTTGGATTGCCATGTTGTTTTCTGCCGGTATGGGTATCGGTCTTGTCTTCTACGGGGCTGCGGAGCCATTGTCACACTACGCTATAAGTCCAGCCACAGAGGATCCAAACACAGCAGCTGCATTTAAAGAAGGTTTACGGCAATCATTTTTCCATTGGGGATTCCATGTTTGGGCTATGTACGCCATCGTTGCCTTATCCCTAGCATTTTTTCAGTTCCGTAAAGGGGAACCGGGTTTAATTTCAGCAACATTGAAGCCGATTTTCGGTAAAAAGATGGAAGGTCCATGGGGGGTTCTCGTCGATGTTCTTGCCGTTTTCGCTACAACATTCGGGGTCGCTACTTCCCTCGGCTTCGGTGCTGTTCAAATTAATGCCGGCTTGAATTATCTATTCGGTGTGGAAATCGGAATTATACCCCAGCTCATTATTATTGCAATCGTTACTGTCCTGTTCGTTTCATCCGCTTGGTCAGGACTCAGTCGCGGAATTAAATACTTGTCAAATATGAATCTCATTTTAGCAGTTGTTCTACTATTATTCGTCCTTGTTCTGGGACCGACATTGCTAATTTTGAATATGTTTACGGATTCGTTTGGCGGTTACTTAGCAAACCTTGTAGAAATGAGTTTTCGGACAGCGCCTCTTGATGAAGGAAATCGAGAATGGCTTAATGGTTGGACGATATTCTATTGGGCTTGGTGGATTGCTTGGGCACCGTTCGTTAGTATGTTTATCGCCCGTGTATCAAAAGGACGTACAATTCGAGAATTTTTAATAGGCGTTCTACTCGCGCCAACAATTCTAGGATCGTTCTGGTTGGCGACATTCGGAACAACCGCCGTTAATATGCAAATGAACGGTGTTCGCGATCTAGCCAGTTCATCGACAGAACTAACAGTTTTTGTGATGTTTAGCGAAATGCCTTGGCCGTGGGTATTATCAATCGTAGCGGTCTTGTTAATCGCTTCATTCTTTATCACATCGGCAGACTCTGCGACATTCGTTCTCGGTATGCAATCAACATATGGCTCGTTAACTCCGCCAAATATAGTGAAACTCGGTTGGGGAATCATCCAGTCGACGATTGCTGTCATCTTATTGTCAGTGAATGGATTAACTGCTTTGCAAAACACCATAATTATTGCAGCATTGCCATTCTCGTTCATTATATTACTGATGGTTTTCTCGTTAATTAAAGGGCTCAAAGCCGAAATGCTACTAATCAAGAGAAGAAAATAAAAAAACGACTTACATTTGGTTTTAAAATGTAAGTCGTTTTTTCTGTTATTAACTTGGTATCAGTACTTTTTCGCGTTTACCTACAATGTGGAGAAAATCGCTAATCATCGCGCTTGCGGTTGGGTACATACCAGCACCTGGACCGATGAGCGTTAACGCGCCGAGGTATTCAGTATCAACAATGATTGCATTGTCGACGCCGTCAACACCGTAAAGCGGATGCTCGGGACCAATAAGAACCGGGCCGACGCTTCCTGACGGGATTCCGTTTTCATCGATTGAAATGTCTGCGATATGTCGATAACGAAGACCTTTTTCGGTTGCCACTGATACATCATCAGAATGGATTTTGTCAATTCCATTTATTTGGATGTCCTCCCATATCGGCTGACGCCCGAATGCTAAATCACTCAAAATCATCAGTTTTCGAAACGCATCTTTTCCGCCGATGTCATCAGAGGGATCCGCTTCCGCAAAACCGTTCGCCTGCGCCTCTTCAAGTGCGACTTCAAACGGCACATTGTCTTGCCTCATTTTCGTCAAGATAAAGTTTGAGGTGCCGTTTAAAATTCCTTGTATGCGTTGAACTCGATCCGCCTGCAATAGATTTTTAAGCGTACGAATAATCGGTACACCGCCAGCTGTTGTCGCTTCGAATCCGATTTGCACATTTTGATTTTCCGCTTGCTTTATGAGTGCTGGACCATGCTTGGCAAACATCGCTTTGTTTGCAGTAATCACATTTATTCCTTTCGAAATCGCTTTGGAAAGATACGCGAATGCTGGCTCTTCTCCGATGATCGCTTCAAAAATGAGGTCTATATCTGGATCTGCAAAAACATCTTGAATGGAATCTGTAATTTTGATACCAGGCGTTTCAATCCGGTTTTTCGTGACATCTCGAACTACTATTGAGGAAATTTCAATAGTATAACCCGTTTGCAACTTAATTTCGTTCTTTTTTTCATTTAAAATTCGATATACGCCTTCACCTACAGTACCGAAGCCAAGTATAGCGACTTTGATTGTTGACAAGTTGCCACCTCCATGGACTGTTTGATGAAAAGTCCCCATTTATTATATTCCGTTAAAAATCCATCATGACCAAATTCCGTATTAATCAAACAAAAATTAGCATTCGGCAGTTGATGAGCAAATGCTCGAATTGATTCTGGCGGGTAAATTAAATCATGCGTGAATCCTAATATGACCGTTTTCGCTTTAATTTGTTTTGCCGCTTCTCCTATTCCACCTCTGCCGCGCCCAATATCATGCGTGTTCATGGCTCGCAGAAGTGTGCAATAACTATTTGGATCAAAATGCGTCGTTATTTTTTTCCCGATATGATGAAGGTACGACTCAACTTCGTACTCCCCGCTATTCGCCTCGTCACGCGCAAAGCGCTCATTAAACAATTGACTGGACCGATAAGTCACCATTCCAGCCATTCGAGCAGTTTCAAATCCTTTTACATCAGCTGGCTCTGCGTAATTTCCACTCGCAAAATCTTCATCACTTTCAATCGCATGCAACCCAATGCAATTAAAAGCAATCCCATATGCGCTGAGAGACGGCGTCACCGCAAGCGGCAACAGGAGATCCATATCCTCGGGATAAAGGAAACCCCACTCCAAAACACGCATTCCGCCAAGTGAACCGCCAATGACTGTATGCAATTTATCAATCCCGAGAACCAACAACGCTTTTCGCTCCGCATGCACCATATCACGGATTGTTATTTCCGGAAATTCCTGTCGATATTGCCTGTTGGTCTTGGGGTTAATCGATAATGGCCCGGTAGAACCATTACAACCTCCGAGAACATTAAATGAGATCACGGAAAACTCTTTCGTGTCAATGCTTTTTCCGTCGCCCACTAAACCGTTCCACCAGCCCGGCTTGTCTTTTGTACCGATAACATTATGGTTACCGGTTAATGCATGACAGACAAGCACGGTTGGCGCATGTTCATTTTTTGTCCATTCGTACGCGAGATGGACTTGGTCGAGCACAACACCGGACTCCAACGATAAGTTTCCAATCTCTACAATTCCAGTCTCTACCACGGTCTCACCTCGTTTACTAACTTCAAATTATTGTGCGGCAACTGGAACAGCTTTTTCAATTGCTTGTGCAAGATCCGCAATAATATCATCCACTGATTCGAGTCCCACTGCCAGACGGATTAATTCTTCTGTAACGCCTGACTTTTTCAAGTCTTCAGGTCCTAGTTGTTGATGTGTTGTCGAAGCCGGATGAATAATGAGTGACTTCGCATCACCAACGTTTGCGACATGAGACCAAATATTGACGTTATCAATGACTTTACGTCCCGCCTCGCGACCGCCTTTAATGCCAAAGTTGACGATTGAACCAAAACCGTTTTTCAAATATTTCTTCCCTAATTCGTAAGAAGGGTGTTCTTCAAGGCCGTTGTACGTGACCCATTCAACAGCTGGATGTTCCTTCAAATATTTTGCAACTGCAAGTGCATTTTCATTATGTTTCGGTACACGTAAATGAAGCGTTTCTAATCCTTGAAGGAAATTGAATGCATTGTCCGGGCTCAAGCAAGGTCCGAAATCACGTAATAGCTGTACACGAAGCTTCGTCGCAAATGCTGCTGCCGCTGCATCAATACCATAGCGAAGACCATGGTAAGTTTCGTCTGGCTCAGTAAATCCAGGGAACTTACCCTTAGTCCAATCAAATTTACCCGCATCGACTACAACTCCACCGATTGATGTCCCGTGTCCGCCAATCCATTTCGTCGCGGAATGAATGACCACGTCCGCGCCAAATTCAATTGGATTTCCACCATACGGTGTTGAAAATGTGCTATCAACTAGAAGTGGAATGTCGTTTTCATGTGCAATGTTCGCCACTGCTTCGATATCAAGAACGTGAAGACTTGGATTTGCGATTGATTCCGCAAAGAGTCCTTTTGTTTTGTCTGTAATCGCCGCTCGGAAGTTTTCTGGATTCGTCGCGTCAACAAATTTTACGTTTATTCCGTAACGAGGAAGTGTTACAGCAAATAGATTGTATGTGCCTCCGTATAAATTTTCTGCAGCAATAATTTCATCGCCTGCGCCTGCAATATTTAAGATTGAAAACGCGATTGCCGCCATTCCAGAGGAAAGCCCTACTGCAGCTGTTCCGCCTTCAAGCAAAGCGATACGTTGTTCGAATACATCCACTGTCGGATTTGTAATTCGCGTATAAATATTTCCTGCTTCCTTTAATCCAAATAAGTTTTGGGCATGGTCCGTATCACGAAAAACGAAAGATGTCGTTCTATGAATCGGAACCGCTCGCGATCCAGTATTCGGATCAGGTTGTTGACCCCCGTGTAATAGTTGTGTTTCTGGTTTTAAGTTTGTCATTTTTCATTACCTCCAAGTTTTTTGTTTTGATGGAAGTGCAGTGACGATTGGGGAAATTTGGATATAAAAAATAACCCCCTTCGTGTAAGAAGAGGGTTATGCTTTCGCTAATTCCTCCTCTCATCTTTCAGATCGTTTGCACGAATCTGTAGGAAGTAGCACCTTTGCAAGTTGGTCGCTTGCTGGTTGCCGGGCATCGCAGGGCCTAATCCCTCCGCCGCTCTAGATAAGAGTATGATTGATTCTGTTTTCCATCTTGTTACACAGTATAGAACTGACTATACAGAAAAGTCAAGGGATTTTTAAATGTTTTTTTATTTTTTTATTAAAAACTTTTAATTTATCAGAATCCAAGTTTTATGAAGATAAAAATATGAATCCTGCAAAGTTCGACGAAATATGGTATACTAGTAGTAGACTTTCTACGTCTTATCGTTTACCGTTTTTACATCTTCAACTCTCGATGCTTAGGGCATTGCCTAAGCTTTTTTTAATAGCGTCGAAGATAATCGTATCAATAGGAGGGGTTCACATGGCTTTTCCACGTAAGGAAAGACCAGTATCGGACTTTGTAGCAGCTCGCAAAGTTGATGAAGAAATTTCATTTGTTCGCAATGACCATAAGGTTTACGGGACTATTTATAAGATCCTTGAAAACTCTGTTATCGTACAAATTTCTAATGAAGATGCAGACTTAATCGGTGCAGCCTCAAATCTTACTGTTGTTTCACACAAAAACTATTCTGTCGATTAATTTATATAAGAAGACATCGCTAAATAATTGCGATGTCTTTTTTTATTCTTTATTCTTGGGGTTACATCGTCAAATATTCCGTAAGTCAAAAAAGTCTGATAAGATAATGAGATATACATACCACTTTTATAGGAGGACTTTTACCATGAAAGAAAAATTAATCGAGCGGCTTATTCGCTATGCAAAAATCGATACCCAATCTGATGTTAAAAGTACGGAATGTCCAACTACACCTGGCCAATGGGATTTGCTTCATGTGCTACAAAAAGAACTTGAGGAAATAGGAATGAAAGAAATTACACTTGATGAAAACGGCTATTTGTTTGCGACACTTCCATCGAATACCGATCGCGATGTTCCTGTCATAGGATTTTTAGCGCATGTTGACACGGCAACTGATTATACGGGGAAAAACGTCAAGCCGCAACGAATCGATGATTATGACGGAAAAGATGTGCAGCTGAACGACAGTACCTTTATGGCTGTTAAAGATTTTCCTGAACTGACAAATTACGTTGGCCACACACTGATTACAACAGACGGCACTACCCTGCTCGGGGCGGACAATAAGGCGGGTATTGCTGAAATAGTAACTGCGATGGAGTATTTGATTCAAAACCCGGAAATTAAACATGGGAAACTTCGAATCGCGTTCACTCCGGACGAAGAAATCGGAAGAGGTCCACATAAATTCGATGTCGAGAAATTCGGTGCGAAATACGCCTACACGATGGACGGCGGACCGCTTGGCGAACTTCAATATGAAAGCTTCAATGCAGCGGGGGCAAAAGTAACATTCCATGGAACAAGTGTCCACCCAGGTTCCGCGAAAGATAAAATGGTGAATTCAATTTTAATCGCGAGTAAGTTTCAAGCCGAAATGCCAGCGGAGGAAATTCCAGAAAAAACGGAGGACTATGAAGGGTTTATCCACCTCATGCAGTTCGACGGGTCTACCGAAGAAACGACTCTTGGCTACATCATTCGCTATTTTGACCGTGAAACATTCGAAGCGAGAAAGCAGCTAATGGTTGAAACTGCTGACAAACTGAAGAAGGAATACGGCGATAACGCAGTCACTCTTGAAATCGAAGATCAGTACTTCAATATGCGAGAAAAAATTGAACCGGTTATGGAAATCGTCGATATCATATCCGATGCGTTCAAAAAACTCGATATTGAACCGAATATTGTCCCCGTTCGCGGCGGGACAGACGGTTCCCAACTATCCTATATGGGCATGCCGACGCCGAATATTTTCACTGGGGGTGAAAACTACCACGGAAAATACGAATACATCTCTGCAGATAATATGGAAAAAGCAACGAACGTCATCATCGAGGCAGTCAAATTGTTTGAGGAACGCGCATAAGGAGGTAACAATTTGAGGGAAATTTGGATTGGAGTCCTCTCTTCAGTGTTTTTTGCAGTGACATTCATCTTGAACAGATCAATGGAATTGTCGGGAGGAAGCTGGCTTTGGAGTTCCTCGCTTCGCTATTTTTTCATGATTCCATTTTTGGTTGCCATCGTTACTTATCGTAAGGGATTTACACCGATGAAGAAAGAAATGAAGGAAAATACCCTTCCTTTCTTCATCTGGAGTGTTGTCGCCTTTGTATTTTTCTACGCGCCGCTTACATATGCAGCTGCATACAGTCCAGGTTGGTTGCTTGCAGGTACTTGGCAATTAACAATCGTCGCCGGAGTCTTGCTTGCGCCCTTTTTCACATTAGTCATGAATGGAAGGAAAATCCGGCAGAAGATACCGGCTGTATCGTTCGGAATAACATTGATTATTTTAGCAGGAGTCGTCCTGATCCAAATTCCACATGCGCAAAGTGTTGAGGCACGAACACTTTTATTCGGAATAATACCGATTTTATTTGCTGCATTTGCTTATCCGCTTGGCAATCGCAAAACGATGGAACTTCTCGGAGGCCGGCTTGATACATTTCAACGGGTTCTTGCCATGACATTAATGACCATGCCCGTCTGGATTGGGATTGCAATATACGCATTCATCACGGTCGGACCGCCTTCAACCAATCAACTCGTTCAATCGTTTATTGTGGGGGTAAGCTCCGGTGTCATCGCCACGACGTTATTTTTCATGGCGACAGACCGGGTTCGAGATGATCAAAGTAAATTGGCGGCAGTCGAAGCGACACAGTCAACGCAACTTATTTTCGTCATCCTCGGCGAGATGGCTATACTCGGTATCGCTCTTCCTGGACCAATTTCCCTTGTTGGCATTGCGGTCATTATTGCAGGAATGGCGTTGCATAGCTATCATTCGTCCCTTGCCAAAAAGAAACAAATGCATGCGCTTTGAAATAAAAAGGGTCAACTCATATAGCGAGTTGATCCTTTTAATAAATATCCAATATAACTCAATCGCGGTCATATTTACCGATAACTTCAACAGCTTTTTCAGTTATCGACGTATCAATCGCTTTATCCAAATCGACATCGCCGCGGATTGCATCGTTTTCTTTGTAAACATTAAATTGCTTTTCAATGTCTTCAATAAACATCTTGCCATCCGGATCTAATCCCGTTACATACACCTTTTCCCATAGTTCCTGATCTTTCAGCGCTGTATGCAATGTCATAATCTCGATGATTTCGTCTTTGCCGATTCCTTTAATAAATGCGTCGTTGTAGTCTCGGACACCTTTTAAGTAAGCCGCCATAAATCGCAACGATACATCTTGTTCTTCCGTCATAAACTGCGGCGATCCGAGCACCATCGCAATTTGTGACTCCGGTGCGTAATCTGTCGCATCACCGAAACGCTCGTGAAATCCTTTCTCAACACCTTGGGTGATGAGCGGCTCAATATTTAGCGCGACATCAATCGTCCCTGCTTCAATTGCACCTAACATACTTCCAAAGTCAGCCATCAGCACAAATTCGATGTCATCCTCAGTTAATCCTGCGTGCTTAAGCATCTCTTGGTAGATATACCAGTCAATCGAATATAGGGATGATACAGCAATTTTCTTGCCTTTCATATCAGGATAATCTTTTATTTCATCGACCATATGATTTCCGATAACAAATGTAAAATACGATTTACCGGGGTTATTATGCCCTTTGTCCGCAATTATTTTTACGTCAATCCCCTGTGCAATTGCGTTGAAGAATGATGCCGTCGAAACACCCCCCGCGATGTCCACTTCTCCGGCTGCCAAGGCAGGCAGCATATCATCACTGTTTGCGAATTTTGCAAATTCGACCTCGATGTTATAGTCTTCAAAATATCCTTTTTCTTTCGCAATGTAAAATCCTGCGCCGGATGCAGCACCATCTTCAGCAATAACAACCTTAGTTTTTTTCGCAAGTGGACTTAAGTCCCCTGATGGATTTTCCGCACTAATCTCATCATCGACGCCAGTAGTCGGATCAGTCTTCCCCGTCTCTTTTGGTGAACAGGCACTAATGATTAACATTAACAAGAATAGCGGAATCAACCATCCGCATTTAACCCGTTTAGCCATGAAATCTCTCCTTTTTCAATCCTCTTCTCGTCTTGACCGTTGAACTTCTTCTTGCAAATGGTGCCAGATTTCAATAAATTGCGCCGCCATGACAGAATCTTCCCGAATGTCTTCGATTCTTCGAGGTCTCGGCATCTCAACATTAATCTCACGGATGATTTTCCCCGGCTGTGAGCTCATCAGAAGAATTCGATCGCCGAGTAGCAACGCTTCATCGATACTATGTGTTATGAAAAGCACGGTCTTTCCTGTTTCCTCCCAAATGGATAGAAGTTCCGCTTGTAATATAAATTTGTTTTGCTCATCGAGCGCGGCAAATGGTTCATCCATCAGAAGGATTTCAGGATCGTTCGCAAAAGCCCTCGCGATGCTAACCCGCTGTTTCATGCCCCCTGATAACTCTTTCGGATAAAGGGATGAGAATTTGTCGAGTCCTGTTTTTTTCAAATAATAAGCAGTTCGTTCTTTAATTACTTTTTTCGGCATATGGCGCATCTTAAGACCAAATGCAACATTTTCTTCTACTGTTAACCAGGGGATAATTCCTCTTTCTTGAAAGACCATTGATTGTAGCGGCCGATCCTCGTTGTCTGTCGCAATCGTGAAATCGCCAATACTCGGATTTTCAAGCCCCGCTAATATTCGCAGAAGCGTCGTCTTTCCGCATCCGCTTGGTCCTACTAGACACACAAATTCACCTTCATTGATAGTAAGTGTAATATCATCCAGCGCCGTAACGCTTCCCTGCTTTTTATAGAATGCCTTGGTTAAGTTAGTGACTATAATTTTCGGTTTGTTACTCATCTGTTCACCTCCATGGCAACATCTTTTTCTGGATTCCTCGAAGCAAGATTGAGAACAGATAGCCAAAAAACGAGATTAGAATGAGCCCCACATACATTTCTTGCAATAAGAATGCTTTATACGATGTCCAGATCAGATAGCCTATTCCAGAAGTTGCCCCCATCATTTCTGCTGCGACAATCGTCAAGAGCGCAATCGCCTGCCCCATTTGGATTCCTTCCAACATAACTGGCAGTGCTCCCGGTAAAGCGATTTTCAAGAAAAAGTTTACCCGACCTGCGCCGTAATTTTTAGCTACATCCAAATAAATTTTGTCGATGTTAATGACACCCGCAACGGTATTGATCACTACTGGGAAAAATACACTTCCTGCGATTGTCACGACTTTCGACATATCCCCGATCCCGAAAATAATAATAATGATTGGCAGTAAGGCAAGTGTCGGAATTGGCATGAGCGCCATCACGATTGGCGAGACAAAATGCCTGACCGGCGAATAGAGGCCCATTAGAAGTCCGATGATGACGCCAGGTATAACGCCTAGTAAAAAACCCGCGAAAATCCGGTACATCGAAATGCCAATATGGCTTACGATTTCACCACTTGCGATTAAGGAGAAAAATGTACTGACGATGGCAGAGGGGGGCGGGAAAAACCGAATATCAATTAACCCTGTTCTCGACAGAAATTCCCATAATAGTAGTAGAAAAACAGGTGACGCAATCGTCAACATCTGTTTCATCCGCTCATTTCTTTGCCTCTTCTTCCATTCACGCTGTTCGATTTCGAACGGACTATAATGACTTTTTGTGTCTTCCAACGTTCACCACCTCTTCTATAAATATATGTGAACGCCTAAAAATGTGTGTTGGGCTCTTGCCGTCAATCCTTGTTTTTCGACACAAAAAAGCACTCTCCAACAGAGAGTGCCGCGCAATTATATTATAGAATACCGTCCTTCTTTGCAGTAAACCGTAACTCTTCTCGAAATTTTGGATGCGCAATATCAATTAGTGCATTGGCACGTTCTTTAAGGGATTTTCCGTACAATTTTGCAATGCCATATTCGGTAACGACATTGTCGACAGCATTTTTCGACGTTGTCACGACAGAACCAGGTGTTAGTTGTGTTTTGATCCGCGAAATTGTATCATCTTTCGCTGTTGAATACATGCAAATAAAACCTTTTCCATTTCGAGCAAATCGAACGCCTTGTGCAAAATCAGCTTGTCCGCCAGTTGATGAATAATAGCGTCCCGCGACTGTTTCGGATGCGCATTGACCGTACAAATCAATTTCAGTCGTTGCATTTATTGAAACGATTCGTTCTTCTTTCGCAATTTCTCTAGGATCATTGACAACGCTCACCGGCAAAAATTCAACCGCAGGATTTTGATGGACGAAATCATAGAGGCGCTGTGTTCCATACGCAAAGGTTGCAACAATTTTCCCTTTATGCGTGAATTTCTTTGTTCCATCAACTGCACCCGCTGCAACTAAGTCGACAATGCTATCCGTCAACATTTCAGTATGAATACCAAGGTTTCGATGGTTTTTCAGCATAGCCATTACCGCATTCGGAACCGCACCAATACCAACTTGAAGTGTATCGCCGTCTTCAATTTCATCTATAACAAATTTAGCAATCGCCAAGTCTTTTTCTGTAACTGGCGGTGATTTTTCTTCAGCCAATTTCGAATCATTTTCCACAAAACCAACAATTTGACTAATGTGAACTTGGTTTTTACCGTATGTTCTTGGCATAAGATCATTCACTTCCAACATGAATGGAACATGGCCAATAAACTCAGCTACATAGTCAGCACCTGTTCCTAACGAAAAATAGCCGTGCTCATCCATCCGGGATGCAACAGCCATCACCATGGACATCTTTGTTTTGTTTTTCAAAAGACGCGGAACATCATGAAAGACGTTCGGGATTAACTCAATATGTCCATCATGATATGCTTTACGTGTTGCACCGCTTAAAAAATAGGAAACATGTGAAAGATGCCCTTTCATTTTCCCTAAAATATAATCTCGTTCTTTAATAGCTAACATTTGATGCACGTTAACATGATCTAATTTCAAATAATTTTCTTCCAATATATCTAGTAATCTATGGGGTTCCCCATTGCCAATCGGGATGATAATATCTGCTTCTTTGTCAATCAGCTCAATCACTTCTTGTTCATTCAACAGTTTTGTCATGAAATCTCACTCCCGCAATATTCAGTTCAACCCATAGTATATACCAGACTGAGCGCTCGCTCAACAAAATTCAGTTCTGTTTTAGTTTACACTGGGAAACGATATACTAAATACATGATAAAACTTACAGCCGATCAAATTAACCAATTGAATATGTATAGCATTTATACAGGTAAACCTGAGCATAGCCTTTTTACGCTTGCCGACTATATGGGGCATGAAACTGAAGATGCTCTTAATCTAGTTAAAACGATTAGTCGCTGTCCCAATAAAACAGTCACCGCTTCTTACTTCATCCGTCGATTCGGGATGTTTATTGCCATGCAGTTTTATAATTTAGCAATGTATGATGAAATATGGGATGCCGGTTTTGACCGATTAACTTTCGGAGCGAAAGAGGAGTTTGGAAATCTGACAGTCAGCATGTTTGCGAATGGCGAAGATTGGCGAAGCGTAGAAGATGACGAGCGCAGTGAGGTTATTCAATATATTTTGAAAAACCAATGCGATGCCATCATCCGTCAAACCCGGACCGCCGCAAACGTATCTTCGTTAACTTTATGGGAAAATGTTTTTGGATTTCTACTCTGGCACTATCATGTTTTATTGGAAAATCCGGGAACAGTTGATGAAGCACGCGCAGATCTAAATCTACTCAAAGACGATGCGCTCTGGGAAGGAATTGCACCGCGGTCTTTATTTGCTGTGTATTTAAAAGGACTTAAGCCGACTGCACTCTTAAACACAGTCGTACGCAAGACATGTTGTTTATCAAAAGATGTCCCGGGACTCATGCAATGCGGATTTTGCCCGCTACTGAAAAATTAGCCTTCGCGATATGCTCTAAATGATGCCTTCATTGAATAAATTGCGCCAATTGCCGCGCCGCCGTAAAAAAAACCCATAAAAATACCGGCCGATAAGTTCCCCCAATGGCTAATGAAGATGGAAATGATCAGTCCAATGGCAACCGCAACGGTCGATAACCAACTAGAAGGAACTTTAAAGAGTGCTTTGATTAAAATGATGACAACAACAATTACAGGAATTGCCCAAACGGCATCCCATATATTTGTGTGGATAACCGGAAATTCAGTGAGCATAGAATCAGTCCCTTTTTACAAAAAAGGTTACCCCAAATTTATGATTCCATACATTAAGGAGGAAATATATTGCTAATTAAAGGACATCTTGTAAAAGGTGCTGTACTTGATGACGAAACACGCTGTGTACATTATCATTCTGAAATGGATCGGATTGCCATTAAGTTTTATTGTTGTGATACTTATTTTCCTTGCTATAAATGTCATGAGGAAAGCGGCTGTGGAGCTCCTAAAGTTTGGCCTAAAGAAAAATTTAATGAGTTAGCGATTCTTTGCGGCGCATGCGGCCATGAGCTGACCGTATCGGAATACTTGAAATGCAAGTCAGAATGTCCAAAATGTGCTACCGCTTTTAATCCAGGTTGCAATTTGCATCGCTATTTATATTTCCAAACATAAAAAATGCATCCCTTAACAGGAATGCATTTTTTTAAACTGTTTTCGTTGCAGTTTTCCCTATTTCCCGCCGCGCTTCATAAATATTCTTCACAATCGCTTTACCGACAGCGTATGTTGGAATTGCAATGATAATACCAAGGAACCCAGCAATATTGCCCGCTGCCAAAATAACCGTTATGACGGTGAGCGGGTGAATATCGAGTGATTTCCCCATGACATTCGGCGTGATTAAGTTACTTTCAATTTGTTGGGCAGCAATTGTGATGACTCCTACCCAAATAACTAATGTCGGGTCTTGTACGAATGCAATAACAATCGCCGGCGTGACCGCAATCCAAGGGCCGATGAAGGGAATCAGATTCATAAATAGTCCGAAGATCGCGAGCAATAATGCATATTTCAACCCAATTGCCCAGTATCCGATGAGTAGTAGAATGGCTAAGAGAAAACTAATTAACAATTGCCCTTGAATATAAGAACGTAAAACGTTATCGATATCGGAGAGCGTTTTCTTTACCCACATCTGTTTTTTCCCTGTGAAAAAACCATAGACAAACGGCGCAAGTTTTTCATGGTCCTTCAACATAAATATAAAGAAAAACGGCACGAGCACTAATAAGAACATCGCTTGCAAAAATGACTGTATAAATTGGACAATCCATTTTCCAAACTTGACCGCAATCGATTGAATCGATGCTGCTGCACTGTCTATCGATTCTTCTAGATTTTCCGGAAGTTCATTTTTTTGCTTTAAAACATAATTTGTAATTTCATTAATTTCCGCAGTAATCGTAGGTGAGTTCTCAACTAATTCATTCACTTGTTTCGTAAGGGGCGGCCCAATTATTGCTGCAAAAATCCATATGACCCCGATAAGACCTGCAAAAATCGTTAGAATACTTGCCCATCTAGGTAACTTTCTGTTCTCAAGAAATCGCTGAATCGGTTCGGTCATATAGTAAAGGACTCCCCCGAGCAGGAGTGGCAGGAAAATCGTTTTACCTATAATAAAAATCGGAGAAAAAATTCCTTTGATTTCTAAAAAGTAACGGATGATGAGAATTGCGAGTAAAATACCTATGCCGACTTGAAACCATAATTTCTTTATCATCTAATCAACCCCTTTTGATACCACTTTTAATGGATCTTTTTAGTAAGTATACGCTTTTATACGCCTCACGTCGAAGAAAGTTTCAAAATCCTTTCCATTAAAAAAAGGACTACCTTTGTTAGGCAGCCCCCTGATATTTTATTCGACCCGGAGGAAGATCCGATTTCCTGAAGGATCTTCTGTAGTAAATCCTCTGTCCGTCGTCTCGACTTTAGCTTCTAAATTATTTATTGTCTTATCCAACTCAACGTCATTTGGATAAATAAGTGTGTATCCTTTCATCCCGGCACTGTTCGTATAAGGACGTGGTGCCCCTTCCCCGTTCCATATATTGAGACCTAAATGGTGATGATATTTCCCTGTAGACATGAACAATGCTCCTGGATAATTACAAACAACTTCAAATCCAAGTGCGTTATAGAATTTCTCAGTTTCCGTCAAATTCGAAACGTGTAAATGGACATGCCCCATAATTGTGTCCGCGGGAAGGCCATTCCATGTCTGTCCAGCACTTTCTGCAACAACACTTTCTCCATCAAGCGGATCCGTACTCATCGCAACTTCGCCATTTTCCCAATTCCATTCAGATGGCTCACGGTCGGTATAAATTTCAATTCCATTTCCGTCAGGGTCTGATAAATAAAGAGCCTCACTTACTTTGTGATCTGATGCTCCAATCGCAACATTATTCGCCACAAAATGCTTAATAATATTCCCTAAGTCAGCTCTTTCCGGTAATAAAAGTGCAAAATGGTAAAGTCCTGTTCTTCGTGGTTCTTTAGGTGTCACATTTTCTGGTTGCTCGACAATAAGAAGCGGTGTTTTCCCATCCGCTGTCAATACTGCACGCGTCGCGGTTTCTTCAAGTACGTTAAATCCAATAATTTCTTTATAAAAACGAACAGATCTATCTAAATCCATGACATTAAGATATACCTCTCCCGTATACGTATGCGGTGCTTTATGAAAATTCATCTTCTATTCCTCCTGTGCTCGTTTAGTAAGTTACTTACTTTATGTAACTAACTTTATATGTTACAATGATAATTGTCAACAAAAAGATTCCGGCGAAAGGAGCCGATAAAAATATGAACGAATTTGAACTTTGCCCACGCTTTGAAAAAGCTACAGCAATCCTAAGCCAACGCTGGACCGCGCTAATTTTGTATCAGTTAATGACGGGACCCCAGCGCTTTTGCACAATGACCGATAAACTGGGCATCAGCGGAAAGACATTAACGGAACGACTAAAAGACCTCGAACAACAGGATTTCATCATACGTAATGTTTACCCGGAAACGCCAGTCCGCATTGAGTATTCGTTGACCGAAAAGGGTATATCCCTTACTCCGATTATGAAAGAAATTGAGAATTGGTCGAAGACATGGATTGAGCCAGATGAGGTTGCTAAACAAAAATAATGCCGGTTACATATTAGAAACCGGCTTTATTCCTTTTTGTACGTATTCAGAAATCCCTTCATCTGCTTCGGCGTTTTCAAGTAATGCACAGTCTTCCCTTCATTCGCATATAATTGCATGCGTTTCTTCATTTTTTCTTTACGAGGACGATAGGTCGTCAATATGAATCTCAGGAATGCCCAATCAATCTTTTCTTCACAACCTTCACCAATATCATCGCGCGTTTTCCCGTGATACTGCATTCTTCGTTTAAACACTCGATATAAACAGACATAAAGCGGAAGTTCTAAATAGATTATGGTGTCTGCATGCGGTTCTCGGATAGTGAATGTGCCAGTATAATTCCCTTCAATAATCCATTTCTCGTTTTGGACGACTTGCTGCTGAGCTTCCCGAAATTCTTCAAGCCGAGCCTCCACCCAGCCCGGTCTCCAAAACAACCGATCCAAATGAGTGACTTCAATCCCGGTCAATTCGCCAAGCCTACGTGCAAATGTGGATTTTCCGACGCCTGAACCTACTCCGATGACCATGATTTTATTCATGACTCCATTCACTTCCTCATAGTCGTTTTATCACAACCAACGCCACCTTAAAAAATCATCAAGACATTACAATATTTCCCCTTTTTCTTCATACCACCGTATCATTCTCAACTGCCCGTCTGACTCTTTCTTCCAGACTTCGAGCGATAACGCCCTGACTATTTTATTTTCATTTTCATGAGTAATCTCATAAGAGACTGCCACTTGGTTCTCCATTTGGGGAACAATTGTTAATCCAGAATGAGTAAACTTAATATCTTTATTCCGATAATATTGAGCTGCACCTTTGTTTCCTTCCCTTATTTGCTCCGCATTATAAAGTTCAACTTTTCCCGTACTAGGCATAAAAAGCCAACCTTGAAAATCCTTCGAATACAAAGCATTCATTTCTTCGAACTCACCAGCAGAAAATCCCTCATGTAGCGCTCGCATTCGATAAACTTGAGTTGCTACTTCTACCTCAATATTCATCGCATCATCCCCTGATTCATTATTAGATTTCAATTAACCCATTTAAATAAGCTTCAGTAATGCCGGTTTCTATATAACTCCGGACATGCTGCCACTCTTGTTCTTTACGGAAGGTATCAAAGAACAAATTGTAAGGACTTACGGCCTTTCCATCAATTTTAATCGTTGCGGCAATTACCGCCATGTATTCATTTGAACGAAGTGGATATGAATTCAATAGTTGAATTTCCCATTCAGCATTGTTTTCCCTGACATATTCAAATCCTTTATCCCATCCAATTATCGATTCATCATAACCGAAGTCTTCGATTTCTTCTCCTCGAATCTCACGTCCTGCATATTTCTTGGAAATCATCTGTTCCATTGCTTCAATCGAAGAGTCTTTCCAGCTTGAAATAAATAAATCCAAGAAATCCTTAAATTCCATATCGTTCATCCTCTCTTTAAACCAAGTATTTGCAAGTAGACTTGCTTATTCCAAGTACTCATTCTTGCGGACTAGATATCAATGCTCATATTTGTGTAGATGACCCAACTTTGTTTATGCTTGATTTCTTCACCAACGGGACCTAGATTATTTATATTCATTCATTTAGCCTTCCAAGCAAATTATATGGTCTAACTTCCCATGTTTCATAGGGTACAAAACTTTTCGCCTTCATAGCATCTAATGTACGGGATCTCATATGAGGGCGGGTTATAAACTCGTGAATGTTTTGTTCAGTTAGTTCAACAAATTTGGCTTCTTGTATTTCTTCAGGTTGTATGATTATTTCGCCGCTCACGTATTCGGCTTTAAAAACTACCGATAATAAATTCATTGTTGCGTTATAATAAACACCCGTTATTCCTATCGGTCGGACGACAATGCCAGTTTCCTCTATTATCTCCCTACAGACCGCTTTATCTAATGGTTCCCCTTCTTCCACCTGTCCACCAGGCGCTTCCCACGTATCCGATCTCCAATGAGTTTTAACTAGCAAAGCTTCGCCTTTTTCATTCGTGACATAAGCTGAAACTGCGATAATATGTTTGGATGTTCATGTCCCAATTTAATGTTCCCCCTTTAAGCAGCACTTCATCTACTTAATGTAAGTATGCATTCGCATCAACCACTTAAACGCCCCGGATTCCTTAAAAAAATTGTTTTATAAGATGAACGTGGCTGCCGCCGATAAATATCCTTTTCGTCAAGGTTATTAAAATTGCTATTATTCTTTCAATTGTTTTAATATTATCACAAAGTCCATCTAATTGGCTTATTCCTCACGTAAAAAAGAAGTTTGCTTGCACTTATTCGGGATTTCCTTGCACTCGCGGCTTGTTTGCTTGCACTGCAGTCGGGTTTGGTTGCACTTATCAACCGTTTGCTTGCACTTAAACACTTTTGCTTGCAAGTCGGGACTATTAACCTATCGGCAATATAATAAAAAAATGTGGAACGCTTTTGCAGCAGCGTTCCACATTTTAAATTACTTCTTTTTTAGTTCTAGCAAGTCCAACATAAGATAAAACAGCGAACAACGCCGATACAAAGATGATGGTGCCCAATGGAATCGCCGTTTCTTCACCCGCGATTCCAACAAGTGGTGCTGTAATTGAGCCCAAAATGAAAGGCAGTAAACCGAGTAAAGCCGATGCACTTCCCGCAATATGTCCTTGCGACTCCATTGCCAATGAAAAAGACGAGGTGGCAATGACACCAATGGACATAACAAAAAAGAAAATCGGAATAAGAATAGATAGGAACGGACCATTCACCAATACAGCAATGAGCAACGCCGTTCCTGAGGATATCGACAATAGCAAACCGATTTCCAAGAATTGTTTCTCGGTTAATAAGCCCGTCAGCCGACCTACGGTTTGCGTTCCGATGATAAGGCCGATTCCATTCATTCCAAATAATAAACTAAACATTTGCGGCGATACTTCGTAAATGTTTTGATACACAAATGGTGTTCCCGCAACATAGGCAAAAATTCCGGCCATGATAAATCCTTGCGCCATCGCATACCCCATAAACTCGCGGTTTTTAAGTAATGAGAGAAAGTTTTTAAGTGTATTTGATAGATTACTCGGCACACGCGATTGTTCTGGCAATGTCTCATCCATTCTCCACATGACCGCTGCAAATAGCAATAAGCCGATTGCGCTCAATACCACAAAAATGCCTTTCCAATCCGTAAACGCAAGAACGCCGCCGCCAAAGACAGGCGCGAGGATCGGCGCTAAGTTATTAATGAGCATGAGAAGAGCGAAAAACTTTGTCAATTCTCTCCCGCTATAAACATCGCGAACAATCGCTCTTGAAATAACGATTCCCGAAGATGCTGCAAAGCCTTGTAAAAATCGAGCTACAATAAAAAATCCGATACTCGGTGAAAAAACACATAATAATGACGCGATAAAATAGACAATAAGTGCAATCAGCAAGGGCTTTTTGCGGCCATGAACATCACTCATTGGCCCAAGGAAGAGTTGACCTAAACCGATTCCCAAAAGACTTGCAGTTAAACTCACTTGCACAAAGGAAGCTGTCGTATCGAAATCTTCCGCAATTGTTGGAAATGATGGTAAATACATATCAATTGTAAATGGACCCATCGAAGCCAACGTTCCTAGAAGCAATGCAAATCGTAAGCGTTTAGATCCTGTTAATGTTTCCATGATTGACAACCTCTTTTCTCTATCAAAAAAACAATTGCATCCGCAATCGTTCAAAATCAACTTTAATGCACAGAAGTATACCATTATATCATCTAGTCACAGCACTTCATAGAATTCGAAACTAAAAACAGCTGCCCACTCGTTTGAGCTAGCAGCTGTTTATTTTGTCAACATGATAGTATAAATCTAACTGACCGCGAGATGTTGTAAAAACATGATGCTTCTTCTATCTGTTATTAAAAGGTTTCATCATTAGAATAGCGAATCCAAATGTACATACAGTAATAATCATCAAAATAAATTTCAAGTCAATCGCAGGCTTAAACTTAACTTTGTCGGACGATATTTCATAAACCCCTAAAGGTTTGACAGAAATAAAGCCTCCGCCTCCCTCGCCTTGCGCGACTGGAGAGTTTTCACTTCCACCAGAATAGCCACCGCCGCCCCCTACATAATAATCCACTTTTGCCACAGGAAGCACTTTTTTATTTTCCAGTTCGATCGGTTCTCCGTACACCAATGAAACATCCTTTTGTTTCGCGAATTTATTAAAAATCATGCCAATTGGAGAACGATAGATCGGCTTTGTTGCTGTTGAATTTGTAGTTGCTTCTATCTTCTTTGTCTCCATGTTTTCATTCCCCCTTTATAAAAGTTATTTGAATATATTCACCAATCTTCTAATCTAGACAAATAAGGTTCAATATAACTTCTAGACCCAGACGCAAGATCTTTCGGCAGTTCTCTAAGTGGAAAATACTGAAGATCCAAAGACTCAATTCCATCTATGACAAGTTCACCTTTGATATCTCGTGTTGCATAAACAGCCGTGACAGAATACAATTCATCACCGTTCGCGACTTTAAGGAAATAATCCTCTCCGGAGAAAATACCCATTAATTCCAATTCTCCTACTACAAGCCCCGTTTCTTCTTGCACTTCGCGCCTTGCAGTTTCCTCCATGCTTTCCCCGAGTTCCATTATTCCACCCGGTAATCCCCACCCGCCGTCTGATCTATGCTGCAGTAGAATCTCATTTTTTTCGTTTAGTATAATCACAACTGCCCCCGGTAATATTAGCGGCCGGTTCCCGACTAACTTACGTAACTCTTTAACATAACCCATTATTTTATCTCTCCTTAAATTTATGCGAATGAAAAAGGATTCGAGATTTGTATCCCAGAATCCTTTATTTCAGGAGTTTATTAGTTGGAATGGATTGTAACTTTCTTTTCATTAATTTAATCCGGATATGTTTCTTTCAAAAACTTAACCGATTCGACGATAAACTCTCTTAACACTTCAACATCTATATCCGCCACTTTATTAACATATACGCACATTTTTCCTGTCGTATGTTTTCCTAATTCCTTTAATAAATTTTCCCGTACCTTCTCATTTGTCGTTAAGTACAGGCTAATTTTTGCCTTTCGCGGCGAAAAACCAACTAATGGTGCATCCCCTTCATGACCGGATGCATATTTATAATGATAAGAACCAAAACCAATAATACTCGGACCCCACATCTTCGCTTGAAAACCAGTTGTTTCCGTAAATATGTCCAACAATCTATAAGCATCCTCGCGTTTCTTCGGGCTATCGACATTCTCGATAAATTCAATAACGCTGTTATCGGTTTCCTTTGTTTTTAATTCATACATAAGTAAAATCTCCCCTTTGCGACATTAGTCAATTTCATATATTGTTGTCTTCTTTCATTACCAATCAAAACCCTTTATATATGTAGATGTTTTCCAAAAATAAAAGCCCGGAGCACATCTCTCCAGACTTTACAGTTCAATCTATTATTTTGCTTCGCTGCCCAACATTGCTTGAAAAAGTTTCTTTGAATACGGATGCAAAAAGTTAAATTGATGATCAACTTTCGTGCTTTCATCAACAATTTCACCATTCTTCATGACGTATATTCGGTCACACATATAGGTAACGACTTTTAAATCATGCGCTATGAACAGAATCGCCATGCCTGTTTCACGGTTAATATCGATTAGTAAGTCAATAATCTCTTTTTGAATGAGCCGATCGAGGTTTGAGACGATTTCGTCGCATATTAATAATTTTGGACGAACGAGAATCGATCTGAGCAAGTTAACTCGTTGTCGTTCGCCGCCACTTATTTCAGAAGGGAGTTTATTCAAATGCTCTTCTGACAGCTTTACTTTTCCAAGCATGTTCAGGATATACGCATCGCGGTCTCCTTTCATTTTTCGAAGTGGTTCTAGTAGAATTTCTCGAACAGTCCACGATGGATTAAGCGCAGCTGAGGCGTTTTGAAAAATGATTTGGCACTTTTCGTAAAAGGCTTTCGATTTCGTCACAGGTACTTCATTCAAAAAAATGGCTCCGTCGTCCTGTTTCTCCAATTGCATAATCACGCGAGCAAGCGTACTTTTCCCGCTGCCACTTTCACCAATGAGCCCAACAATTTCTCCATTTCCAACCGTCAATTTGATGTTGCGGAGAGCCTGTTTCACATTGCCCTTATCTCGATATGTTTTTGAAACATTTTCTACTGTCAGCAATGGGATCTCCTCGCTTCCTCAAAATCGACTTTCCAGCAATCTTTTTGTATACGCATTTTTTGGTCGTTCAAACACTTCCGCTACATTTCCAACTTCGACAACCTTGCCTTTATGCATGATGACCATTTTATCGGCAACTTCTGCCACAATGTCTAAATCGTGCGTGATTAAGAGAATGGTTGTTCCTTGTTTCTCATTTAACCCTTTCAATAGCTCGATGAATTCCTTTTGTAAGAGTGTGTCGAGTGCGGATGTCGGTTCATCAGCTATGAGTAACCTAGGTCTGACATATAGTGCACATGCAATCATGCATCTTTGCAACATCCCGCCCGATAATTCGAAAGGATACTGTTCCATGATTGCTTTTGATAACCCAAGGTCGTTCAATATATCGTCCATCTTCAAGTGGAATTCTGCAACACTGTGTCTAATCCTCCTGCCTGAAAACTCGTATAACTGCTTACCCATTTTCACAGAAGGATTAAAACTATTTAAAGCGTCTTGAAAAACCGTAAAGATTTGCGACCCCCGTATTGCGGACATTTCTTTATTCGATATTGCTAGCAAGTCTTTATTGTCAAAAAATGCTTGTCCCGCAGCCTTGGAGCCTGCGGGCAGGATATTTAACAGAGCGGAAATTGTCATGCTTTTCCCACTGCCGCTTTCGCCAATTATCGATGTTATTCTTCCACGTGGAACAAAAAACGAACTTCCATCGACAATTCTTTTCCCGTTGATCTCAATTGAAAGTTGATTTACCTTAAGCACTGAACCGCCTCCGTTCCGGATCTTTCAACGCTTCTCCGATAAAGTTAATGGCAAGAATGGTTATGAAAATCAGAATTCCTGGATACAGGCCTATCCACCAAGCGCCAATTAAAATATCGTTTTGCGCATAGTACAACATATTTCCCCAAGAAGGAATAGCGGGTGGTACCCCGATGCCGAGAAAGCTTAATGACACTTCGATAAAAATTGCGTTCGCGAAGTTAAACAGGGTTACGACGAATATTGCGGGTACACTATTCTTGAGCAAATGACTAATAATGATTTTCCAAATCGGCGTTCCAAACATTTTGGCCATCTGAACGAATTCAGCTTCTTTTAACCGAATGAATTCAGAACGGACAATCCGTGCAGTCGAAAGCCAACCGGTTACCCCGATAATTAGCGCCATACTCCACATGCCGCCTTGCATAAATGCTTGAAACGAGAGGATGATGATAAGAGATGGGATTGTAATGAAGACCTCCAGAAGCCGCATCAACGCAGTATCGACAATTCCGCCGACATATCCGCTAAATCCGCCATAAAGTACGCCAAGAACGAGCGATAAAAGTACAGATACAGTCGCTACGGTGAGTGTCACTTTACCGCCTCCCAACAAACGGGAAAAGACATCGCGCCCAAGATGATCCGTACCCAGCAAATGGCCATCTCCAGGGGATAAATAGACTTCATCGAGATTCATATCGTTCGGTTCGTAAGGCGCGAGATTACCGGAAAACACAGTTGAAAATACGATAATTCCTAGGACAATGCACCAAAAAGCGAGCATTTTTCTCGATTTCATTTATTGTACGCCCCCTTTTCGCAGCTTGGGGTTCAATGAATACATAAGGAAATCTATGATAAAGAGACTGATGACAACGAGCATGCCAATCAAAAGAATGCTTCCCATAAGAAGCGGAAAGTCTTTCGTTACAACTGATTTAATGGTTAACTGTCCGAGTCCATTCCATGAAAAAAGAGATTCGACAATAATCGACCCTCCGAAAAACGATGGAATCGTCATTCCGATATAATTCAAATACGGAAAAGAGGCATTGTGCAAAATTCCTTTCCGAATTTCGCGTTCCGTTACCCCGTTGGCACGTGCTACAGTCACATAGTATTTACGACTTTCGTCTTTAATATTTTCCTGAAGAAAACGGGCGAAAATGCCGACATGAGTGAAGATAATAACGGTTGCCGGTAAGATGAGATAGCGCAGTTTATCCCAAAAACCGCCCTCTCCTCCAATTTCTCCAGTTCCCGAAGACGGAAGCACGCCAAGTTTGACCGCAAAAAATGAAATAAATAAAATACCGAGCCAAAAAGCAGGGATTGAAGATGTCGCGATGCTTAAGATTGATAAGCCTTTATCCAAAATGGAGCCTGCTTTCATCCCCGCTATCGTTCCGAGCCAGACTGATCCGACAATGATGAAAAACATCGTCACGCCAAATAGCAGCAATGTGTTTGGCAGTCTCTCCCTAAGAATGGTTATGACAGGTCTTCCTTCCTTATAGGATATCCCTAAATTTCCTTTCAACGTTTCCACAAGCCACGAGCCGTATTGTGCTGTAATAGGACGGTCGAGCGAAAAAACACGGCTGATTCTTTCCTTTTCAGCCGCATTCAATGTTTGTGCATTGCCACCGTAGAAAGCCGTCGCAGGGTCTCCAGGCGCAGCATGCATGATAAAAAAAGAAAGGAAGCTGACGACGAGAAGAACTACTACCCCCATCATCATTCGCTTCCCGATCCACTTAACGGTCATTCCACGTCCACTCCTCGACATTCCAAAGGAAACCTGAACCGTGATGGCCAAGGACCCGTTCTTTCACGCCGCTTATTTTTTTATTCATGCCGTAAACCGCATTTACATAGGCGATGAAGTCATACGGCGGATCTTCCGCAAGCTCTTCTTGAAACTCCCTATATAATTTTTGGCGATTTTCAGGATTTATCTCCAAACGACCTTGTTCAAGGAGTTTATCGACTTTTGGATTTGAATAACTTCCGTAGTTATAGCCCGTGCTTGTCAAACTCGACTCCTCCGAGTGGAATAGAATATGCGTGTGATGATCGGCATCATTCGGACTTCCCCAACCAATCATAAAAGCATCTGTATCTTCAATTGTAATGGCACTCCAATCAAGCGCAGCGACTTTCACATCCGCGCCGATTTTCTTGTATCCTTCCGCAAGATAGTTTGCCATGTTCACGCGCACTGCATCCGATGCGGGAGAAGTTATCGTAAACGCCAGCTTTTCGCCGTCTTTATAACGGAAACCGTCATTCGTTTCTTTCCAACCCGCTTCATCTAACAGCTGTTTTGCTTTTTCCAAATTGTATTCATACTTCTCGATGTCTTCATTTTTAAAGGCATGTTTTTGAAGCGGTGAATAGGCTTCGGTTCCGAACCCTTTTAAAATACCGTTGACTATTCGGGCACGGTCTGTCGCATAACTAAATGCACGCCTTACATTTATATCTTTCCAAAGATCTTTGTTCATATTATATAAAAGAGCACGGTAATCGGCGGAATCCACATTGTAAATCTTAAGACGCTCCACCTTTTCCATTTCTGCAACTTGAACAGGATCTAATAATGCAATATCGACTTCGCCTGATTTCAACTGCAATGCACGAACATTACTATCTGGAACAAACTTAAAAATCACTTTTTCAATCGATGGTTTTGTTCCATGGAAATTCTGATACGCTCTCAACGTCAAACTGTTTCCACGGTCCCAATTGTCGAACATATATGGACCAGCACCAATAGGTCGGCTATTAAATACAGCCGTTCTCATATCCTTCCCCTCGAATGCATGCTTTGGAAGAATCGGAACCGTTAGCTTATCCAAAATCGGCGTGAATTGGTGTATTAGTGTTAATTCGAGTTCGTAATCATCCAGTTTTGTTATCGAATCAACTTCTGTGAAGTCCGATTTCAGAAATGATGCATTGTTGTCGTCCAAAATGCTTTCAATTGTGAAAATCACATCTTCAGCCGTAAGTTCCTCGCCGTCGTGAAACTTGATGCCTTTTTTTAATTTGATCTTATATGTCAGACCGTCATCTGCTATGTTGATGGAATCCGCAATATCAGTAACGGGTTCATTTTTTTCATTAAAACGCATTAATCCACGAAATAACAATGCATCCAGATTCGTCTCCTCCAGAATCGGATTCAGTCCATCGAATTCTGCTTCAGATGCATAAACTAGTCTATTTTCAGTTGGTTTAGGGTCATTCGCGCCTTTGCTCCCGCAACTCGATAATAATAATAAAATCACAAGAAAGATTGTGAATAAGTTCAATTTATTTTTAAACATAATATCCTCCCGAAATACGATTCCTCATCTATATTAATTATAATCTTCCCATGTACATGATGTCTATGAGTACGCAATTCACCGCAACTTATTCATTTTACTCAGGATAAGATAGTAAAAATTGGGGAAAATAATAGTTGATCGAAACTATAGTGAATGAGGAGGAATTTATGTGAATGGAAAATGGGCTCTTACAGCGCTAGGTGTCGGTGCGGCGTACTTGATGAGAAACAAGAACGCACGAGATAAACTGATGAAACAGGTTGAATCGTTCACTGGCATGTCAATGGGAATGAACAGAAACTCCAGTTCTTCTTAAAACATAGCCAATACCTCTTGTCATTTTTCGATCAACAAAGAAATCGGCATCCCTAGTGGATGCCGGTTTTCTAATTTAAGTTGGAGCTGTAGCTCGTTGCTCGGAACGCCTCACAATATAGATGCTGATTTCATAAAGCAGCGCCATAGGAATGAGCACAATTAATTGGCTAATGAAATCAGGAGGCGTGATGAGCGCCGAAATAATGGCCAGTGACAAATACGACCATTTTCGAATCTTTGTCATCGAGTCCGCGGTTAACAATCCAATTGTCGCTAGAAACATCGCAACGATGGGCAATTCGAATAATAACCCCAACGGCACCGTCGTCATGAGAAGAAAACTAGCGTATTCTTGCGCAGATACCATGACGTTGAAATTCATCGCCCCTAAAGATACTAAGAAGTTATAGCTGAGCGGATTCACAACAAAGTAGCCAAAAGAAACGCCACCTAAAAAAAGTAAAAACATGATTGGCGAATACAGACTCAGAAACTGGCTTTCGCGTTCATTCAATCCAGGCTTCACAAATTGCCAAAGAAAATGACATAAAAACGGCAAGGCGAGACCTATTGAAAGTGCTGTTGAAATCGACATGTAAAACTTGACCACTTCCAAAGGACCAAGAACAATTAACTCATGATCACGTGTCACATATGGGAACCAAAGATTAATGGTCGAAAAGACGACGATAAAAAAGAGTAGAAAGGTAAATATACTTTTAATTAGCTGCTTTCTTAAATCTGTGAGATGATCGACAAGTGTAGAGTTATTCTCGGAGCTAGTATTTTCATCCATTTCGGATTTGATTTTTTCTTCAATCTCCGTTACTTTTTGCAGCTTTTCTACAGTTGTTATCTTTGATACTTCTTTTTGATCGATTGGTTTATCCAGCGGGCTAATTATTTTACGATTATGATCACCATATGGGTCCATAAAATCACCTGCTTATCCTTGATCGGGTTTCTTCGGTTCCTTCACAGTTATTTCATCTTCATCGTCCATGATATCTTTTGCCGATTTCTTGAATTCGGAAAGTGTTTTTCCCACTGCGGAACCAACTTCAGGCAATTTTCTCGGTCCGAATAAAATCAGCACAATCACCAAAATAATGATCAAGCCCGGTACACCAATAGATGCTAATCCTCCCATTAGATAAGCCTCCTCTCTATTTCATACTTATACAAGTGAACCGCCGTTTTTACTGTATTTAATAATCCCTTCCGCAGCTCGATACGCAAGCGCGCCGACTGTTCCTGTTGGATTATAACCGCCGTTATGCGGAAAGTTTCCTGCGCCTACAACGAACAGATTATCAACATCCCAATGTTGCAAGTAATTGTTAACAACACTGTCATCCGGGCTTGCCCCCATAATTGTTCCGCCCGTATTATGTGTTGTTTGGTAGGGGACTATATCGTAATCAGTAATTGGATTTCCGGGCATAACCGTTTTTGCGCCCATCTCTTCCATAATGGTTTTTGATTTTTCCGTTAAATACTTGTGCAAATTACGATCTTGTTCTGTAAAGTTATACGTCAATTGAAGCAACGGCACGCCGTATGCATCTTTATAATCTGGGTCGAGCGACAAAAAGTTTTCCTTATGCGGGATTGACGCTCCTTGCCCTCCGATATTTAATGTCCTAGAATAATTATAAATTGACGCTTTCTTAAACTCTGCCCCCCATGAAGGAGTATCCGGCGGGACTGGATTTGTCTGAATCGGACGGACACCTGGCTGGGTAATCGAAATGCTCGCCCCGTGTATGAAATCTAACTCGCTATGATCGTAATTGTCTCCGTTGAGATCATCAATTGTCATTCCGAGAGAACCCGCTCCCATGAAGACATTCATCTGTTCATCGAAAAATCCTGTTGCCCCTGGAAGGATTTGATAGGCATAGTTTTTGCCGAGCGTCCCTCTTCCCGTATCAGGGTCATACATTTCTCCGATGCCTGATACCATGAGAAGCTTTGCATTATTCATGACATAACTCGTGAGTACGACAACATCCGCAGGCTGGATGAATTCCTCACCCGTTTGTGTGTCGACATATCTTACGCCTGTAGCCTTTCCGCCTTCTTTCAACACCTCAACGACATTCCCATGGAAGCGAACCTGATAATTCCCTGTTTTTAATGCCGTTGGAATAACCGTAATCTCCGCAGATGTTTTTGCCCCGTATTCACAGCCGAACCGCTCGCAAAAACCGCAATATTGACAAGCTGCAATTGTTTGACCATCGGGGTTCTCATAAGTCTCCGACAAGTTAGCGGAGGGCAACATGAACGGCGTATATCCAAGATTACTTGTCGCCTTTTCAAACTTTTTTAAGATTGGTGTTTTTATCATCGGAGGTGTGGGAAAATCGTTTGCTCGCTTCCCCGCAAACGGATTTTTGTCTTCTCCTGATATGCCGGCTGTCTTTTCAAATGTATCGAAATAAGGCTCCAACTCGTCATATGTAATGCCCCAGTCTTGAAGAAGATAATCTGCCGAAAGCTTGTCTTTTCCGTATTTTTTCTCGGTTAAAGTTTTAATTTCAAAATCATACGGCAGGAAACGCCAAGTATGCCCATTCCAATGGGTTCCAGCTCCTCCGAGCCCTTCTCCTAGAAGGAATGAGCCCATTTGGCGCATCGGAAGCGCTCGCATCTTACGGTTGTTTCTGAATGTAATCGTTTCTTTTGAAAGATCTTGCATCAATTCATAACGGATTGCGTAGCGATACTCATCATGCACCATTAAATAATCTGCTGTACTTCTTTCTCTTCCGCGCTCAATTCCAACAACTTTCATCCCTGCCTTCGCGCACTCAGCACCGATAATACCACCCAACCATCCTACCCCGACAGTAACTACATCCACTTTATCAAGCGTCTTAACCAAATGTTGTCCCCTCCTTTAATGTTCCATGCTGCTAATTGACTGTGGTTCGATTTTCATGTACTCTTCATTTTCAATCTCGTTAATATAAGCCATCTGATGACCTGGGAAACCCTTCATGCGCCAACCATCCATATTGATATTTCCGCTATAAATCGGGTCCGCGTACGCTCCTTCAAGTGTTGCCTGTCTCAGTAATTTAAAAAAGAATTCCGATGCGACCCCTTTCATTTCAATTTCATTCTTTTGAAATGCGGTCAGGATTTCGTCCATCTGATTGCCTTCAAGGGATGCAAATCCTGTATCGAACCTCTTTTTAG
The DNA here is from genome assembly GCF_013184495.1 of Sporosarcina jiandibaonis. Taxonomy (GTDB): domain Bacteria; phylum Bacillota; class Bacilli; order Bacillales_A; family Planococcaceae; genus Sporosarcina; species Sporosarcina jiandibaonis. The sequence continues at coordinate 171,297 of NZ_JAAOIY010000006.1, forward strand.
CTTCCTCATCCATTTTAGCCAGACCTTGTCTGAAGATTTCAGCACGTGTTAGCCTACTTTGGTACCCTTGCGTTGATTCACCGGCAAAGAACGGTCCTTTCATGTATTCTTTCGCATTACTTCCATAATTACCGGCTAATTGGTTGTCGATAAAGTACGGAACACCAAGTCCAATTGCACCGGGTCCAAGATCGTCTTCCGGAAAAATACGTTCGACTGCTTCCGATAATACATTGAACTCATTTAAGTTCGTAAAAAACATTCGACCCCGGAATACATCACCGACATGCTCGCCGCCACCTTGATTCTTCCCGGTTCCAGCCACATTTTCCTTTGTAACATTATGAGTTATAAGGCTTCCGAGCAAACCGCCGCCCACTAATGCACCAGTCGCAATTCCAGTCGTCTTAAGAAAATCGCGTCTCGATAAACCATTGTTATCTTTCGACATTTTTCATTCTCCTTTACTAATATTTCTCTTATAAATAAAGCATGCCAATTTTTACCCTTTTTCATACAATCAGGGGTTTATTCTAACTGATATTAACTCAGAATATTTGGTGTATAATAGAAAGCATATTATGGATTCTGGAGGGGGGTAGGACATGAGAAATTGCATCTTATTATTGTTACTATTTCTAATTGGGGGATGTTCGAAATCCGTTACAATTCAAGACGTCGAAAGTACGGTGTTTGCGGAAAAGATTGCAACAAACCTGGAGGCCCCATGGTCGATTGCAAAGAATGGCGGTACCTTTTTCATTTCAGAACGAGGCGGCACAATCGTTAAAGTAACTCCTGATGGCAATCAAGTTCGAGAAAACGTTAAGTTGTCGAAACCGTTATCGAATGCTTCCGAAGCGGGATTATTGGGATTTGTATTAAAAGAAGATTTCAGCCAATCAAGTGAGGCCTATGCTTATTACGTCTATGATGTCGATGGTTCTCCCGTGAATCGGATTATTAGTCTTCAATATGACGGTTCTTCTTGGAACGAAAAAGATATACTTCTAGACGGGGTTTCTTCTGGTTCTGTTCATCACGGAGGTCGCTTAGCACTCTCACCTGACGGTAATCTTTTTGCCACCATTGGGGATGGGGCTAATCCAGAAGCTGCACAAGATTTGAACTCATTGAACGGTAAAATTTTGGCATACGTTGAAGATGACAATTTTCATATTTATACGTATGGACATCGAAATCCACAAGGGCTTGCTTGGGATTATCGAGGTGTCCTTTACGCCTCTGAACACGGACAATCTGCAAATGATGAAATAAATATTATTATAGAAGGGAATAATTATGGATGGCCGATCATTGAAGGTGTTGAAACCGCCGAAGGCATGGTAACGCCTATTTTAACTTCTGGTTCTGATGACACATGGGCACCATCAGGAATGGCTTTCTACAAAAAACTTTTATATGTTGCGTCACTTCGCGGTCAAGAAATACTTATCATAGATACAGAAAAACGCCAAATCCTTAATTCCATTAAAGGGTATGGCCGTATACGTGATATTTACTCGGATGGTGATTCGTTGTACTTTATTTCGAATAATACGGATGGACGTGGAAATCCTTCTAATGACGAGGATGTTTTGTATCGATTAGCGCCAAACTGAAATATGGCAATCATAAAAGGCAATCCATTGCACGGACTGCCTTTATCTAATATGATCATATGCCAACTGCTTCTAAATTCTCTCATAAAGATCTTTTTCAAATCCGAGGATTGGAATTCGATCATCTTTAATTTCAAGAGCAGTATACGGAATTTCAATTATGTATTCTGATTTACCATACGGACGTACTGGCAATTTATTTTTAACAAACGGGTTATTTGTTACGAGCGAAACCATCGCAGTACATTTATTATAGCCTTCTACCGCAAAACGATGCCCTTTAACCATTGCATATGGAAAGACCTCATAAGCATCCTCCAATTCATCAATGTCAATATTCTTAATGAATATATTTTCATCATTCCGCATCTTTATGAAGCCGTTTTTCAAGTCATCCGAATCATTAGACTTTAAATAATACTGGCCTTGATATGAGGCAAGTTCATATTCCTTGCTGTTTGATAGGGCGAAGCGTCCTTTTTTTAACATGATAACCCCTCCCATATTTTTCATATCCTTATTTTTAAGTATACAATAGGAAGCAGGAAAAAAGATACATTCATTTTGTTCCATTTTTCAAAAAACTTATTGGGCATTATTCCCTATTGTTTACTGTGTTTTATATGCGGGTATACAGTAAACACATTACAAAGGAGGGCTTTTCAATGACAGACAATGGATTTTCCGAAAAATTAAAAGGTGTAGGGAATAAAGCCAAAGGCGAAGTTAAAGATGAATTTGGTAAAGCCACGGACAACACGAAGTTGCAAGCCGAAGGTAAATTTGATAAAGCTAAAGGTGAAGTGCAAGAAAAAATCGGAGAAACAAAAGATAAGATTTCTAATCGAAACCATTAATAACAATAAAAGAGCTATTTCTCAATGAGAAATAGCTCTTTTTATTTATTTTACAGATTTTCTGTTTTCATTCGAGGTGTGGTTCCATCACTATGCAGTAATTGTTCGTCGTTTCCTCGACCATCCAGCACTTCACCACTAGAACTAATGTCCGCGCTGCTATCTGCATCGTTCAATTCATTCCCAAAAGCAGCATCAACAAACATGGCAATTCCGCCATTTTCAACTTCATCTAGGTAATGCTTTGATTCTTGCTCTGAGAATCTCATCGAATTGAATGCATTATAAACCGGTTCTTCAATTCCTAAAAACTCATTAAAACCCTTTCTCCAATCTTCGCCGTAAGATCCATTTAAATTCATCTTTGTCTGTCCTTCTAGCATTGCAATATTATCTTGTTCACGTGTAAATACATGAATCGTTTCCTCTTCATAGCCATTCGCTTTCATTTCCATTAGTTTATAAAGGACCGTATCAATCGAATGGAATATGCCAATAAACTTCCTGTGTGACATTGTCATAATAACTCCTCCTATGAACGTTCTTTCTATTATTTTACCCTTCAAAACTCTTTGAAAACATCTAGTGTGTTATGTATGTTTAGCCTTGCCCATAAGCGTGAATCATATAAGTAAGGAGGATGACTTGTTATGACGAAAAAGAAGCCCTTTACTGAACGAGACCGAAAAGATGCAGAAGGTCCATTCATGGACAATCCTGAATATCTTAAAACGGACAAACAAAGCATTTACGATATGCACGAAGACATGAAGTTCGTTGACCCGATTCCATTAGAGGATGCACGAATGGAATGGCGCGAGGAAGAAGCTCATCTGGATACAAAAAGTAATTCATCCACTGAAGAAATGTCACCCGGATCAGAAAAAATGGATCGCTAAACAAAAAAACTACAACCCATTTCGAACTTAGGGTTGTAGTTTTTATTTGATTGCCAAAGGGTTTAAAAGAGGTGAACATAACTAAAGTTCGAGAAAATTCCCGAAGACATTCCCAGCAATAGCATCAAAATGATAAGGAAAATCCATAACGCCAACACGACTCCAATAATAATTAAATTCGCGCGCGCAAAGTTTCGCCGTTCACTCGTTACATCGAAAGCCCATATGAATAACATAATAAAATTAACAAGTGGGATGGCTAGTATTATTAAGGTAATAATCCAGCTTCCTAGGGACATTTGCGGTGGAATTTGTTTTGATGATACGTGCTGTTCGTTTACCCGATCGACCGCTTCCATAACCTACACTCCCATTCAAGCAAACTAGAATTCTTTTCACAACCATGACACTCTTTAGACAGTCGTTTTGGCTGCATTCCGCTTAGACATATTAACACCGGCAAAAATCGAGACCAAAACAGCAATAAAAGTTATACAAACGCTCCACCACAAGCCTGCCGCATCATTGTTCCCGTTAAATACAGACGTTGCGTAAAACGGCAATTTCCACGGCGATATTGTCCAATACTCACCAATGAGCGAATCTACAATTTGAAAACCGATTGTCAATAACAGCGAAAGCGTTGCTGCAATACCTGTTGAAAACGAAGCGCTAAATGCCAAAACTGCTGTGACAACGAACATAATCCAAAGACTATACGTCGCAATAAACCCAAAAACTTCGAGCGCATTTACGCTGTTGAACAAAATAGAGATATAATACCATGCTGCAAGGAATCCTAGCCATACGCTAGCTAGCACGATACCATTCAGTACAATCCACTTACTTAAAAAATACGCGCGATATGAGATGGGACGAACATACAGAAGCGTTGCCGTTCCAGTTTTCCTTTCACCTGAAATCGACCCCATAAAAGCGAGCACGATGACCAAAATCCCAATGAATTGATATTGCCCAAGCAGTGACATGAAAATTTCTTCACCCGTGAATTCAGGCCATAAAAATTCCGCCCCTTCAGGCATATTGCCGACACTCTTCATAATTTCCGGCAAATAGTAATTGCTAACAGGCTCCAAGATTCCAAGAATGATAAAAACAAGCGGAATCCATAATACTTTAAAGTTTCTCGTCTGCTCTTTCCATTCTTTTTGCAGCAACGTCATAAATCCAGTCATGATTGAATCACCGCCACTTCCATGAATATCTCCTCGAGGCTCGCTGTTTGTCGTTCCACTTTCCGTATTAAGAAACCTTCTTTATAAAGTATCGCTAAAACGGCTGGCATTTCAACCTTTTCTGCAACAATATCGATTGCGATCGTACGCCCTGTTACCGTGAGTTCCCATGGAGTGAGCGCTTTAAAGCGTTGTATATCCTCTAGTTTTTCGAATTCAATGAGGATTCGCGGTTTCGCATAGCGTGTACGCACATCCTCAAGTGAACCGTGTTCAACAAGAGCCCCTTGGCGCAAAAATAGAAGCTGGTCCGTCATCTCTTCCGCGTCGTTTAGTATATGTGTGGAATAAAGAATTGTTGTTTCAGCTTGCAGTTCCTTCAATAGATTCATCACTTGTCGACGGCCGGCCGGATCTAATGCCGAAACGGGTTCATCCAGTAATAGAAGTTTCGGCTTATGAACAATCGCTTGTGCAAGTCCAAGCCTTTGTTTCATCCCGCCCGAAAAAGCGCTCGTTTTCTTTTTCATTGCATCGCCAAGACCTACGAATTCTAACGTTTTCCTTGCCTCTAGTGTCGCTTTTTTTGCTTCTACCCCGCTCAAACGCGCGGCCATTTCTGTGAATTCCAGTGCCGACAGCCAAGGAAAAAACTTCGGGTATTGTGGCAAAAATCCAATGATTTCACGAATGTCCGATGTTTTATTATTATGAAATGCGATTGTTCCGTTGGATGGTGAAACTAATCCGGCAAGCATGGATAACGTCGTCGTCTTCCCTGCCCCGTTCGGACCAATAAGTGCTGTTGAAGTATGTTCTTCTAAAGCAAATGAAATATTGTCCGCAGCTTTCTCTTGACTATATGATTTCGTTAGATTTTTCACTTCGAGTAATATGCTCAATCGTTTTTCCTCCCGAAGACAAAATAAATAATCGAACCAATCAGACTTCCGAAGGTAATGATAAAAATCCACATAATGTACGGTCCATTTGTGCGCTTATTCCGAATGACGTCAATTAGCGCAACAATCATCAGGATAAATTGAAGCACGAGTAGCGGAAGGATTAAGTTCCATGGAACATCAGCAAGTTCTGACATAAGATCAATCCCTTTCTTTCACTATTTTATGAATCTAGCAAATATATATTTCTTTCTCTCAATATACCACAACTGTTCTATTCAGTATATAACAAAGTGCCCTTTTTTATTACATAAAACATTCTTCTCAATTTTTTCCATCGTAACATGAAGCGACTATGGGGGCTAGGATTGGTAAATGATAAGTTTCAAAACATCCAGCAAGTCATTGTTTATCATTCATGGTATACTGTCATGATGGAACAGGAGGGTTTTCACATGAAACAATGGATATATCCGTTAATGATCGTCTTTGCGGCGAGCTCTTACGGTATTCTTTCAACAATTATAAAGCTAGCCATTCATGATGGCTTTACGGCATCTGAGGCCGTAACAAGTCAATACTTTACGGGTTTTGTTCTAGCGGCCCTGATTTATATACTAGTAAATCGTTCGATACCTAAATTTGGCGGTGGCATGACATTACTTCTCGCCGGATTATTTACTGCGACAACCGGGACTGTATACGGACAAGCCGTCACGTATATGCCCGCATCAATCGCTGTCGTCATGCTCTTTCAATTTACATGGATTGGAATGTTTCTGGATTGCATCGTAAGCCGCCGTCTGCCAAAACGAATCGAAGTAATTTCGCTTATTCTTCTATTCGGAGGAACGATTTTTGCAGCAGGCGTCATTGGTGCAGATATTAGCGGGATTCCATGGCAAGGTTGGGCATGGGGCATGGCATCAGCCGTTAGTTTTTCACTATTCGTTTTGATCAATCAAAAACAAGTGAAAGGCATGGATACGGCAACGCGCTTATTGTTCACGTCATTTTTTGCGTCGGTAGCAATCTTTTTCTTCCAATCACCTGAAATCGTTTGGAATGGAACACTATTTGGCAGCGGACTTTGGATTTACGGCTTGATTTTAGGCTTCTTCGGAATCGTTATTCCCATTTATTTATTCTCAATCGCAGTGCCAAAAGTGGGAACGGCCACAGCATCGATATTGAGCGCGATAGAACTTCCGGTTGCCGTTACGGTTTCGGTACTGTTATTGAGCGAACCCCTTAGTGTTTCTCAAGTTATCGGGATTATCATTATTCTTATCGGAATGACATTGCCCACATATCTTCAGCGGCGGAAAAATAATAAAATCGTAGGTGAACAAAATGACAGTCATTAGAAAGTCAGTCCCGTCTGACGCAGAAAAAGCGGTTCCGCTTATCATCGATGCGATCGGCGATATCGCAAAGCGGATGACAGGTGAAAATGAACCTTTAGAAATCAAAGAAGGTTTATGTGAATTATTTAGACGCAGCGATAATCCTCATTCTTACTTGTATACTTATATCGCGGAAATCGACGGCGATGTCGCGGGAACAATGGTGTTGTATTCCGGAAAAATTGCACCGCAACTCGATAGGAACTTGAGTAAATGGTTAAGTGAAAAAGGCGCTGAGGTTTCAGAGATTGACCCTGAATCGCTTTCCGATGAGTTATATATTAATACGATTTGCGTCAATCCGGGATTTCGCGGAAAAGGGATTGGTTCACAATTACTCAGGTTTGCCGAAGAGGTTGCAAAAGAAACAAACATTTCAAAAGTATCCTTGAATGTGGAAACAGAAAAAGATGCAGCTATCAGACTTTATAAGCGAAGCGGCTATGAAATCGTTTCGCCTTGGACAATTATCGGTGAACCGTTTTATCATATGGTGAAAATTGTTTAATGAAAAACCCCACACAAAAATGTGTGGGGTTTTGCTTATCTTTCCTCTTTATCACTTAGCTCTCTCACAAATCCAACAAACCGCTCCATCACTTCATCCAAAAACTCTAGCGTGACTTCATGTTTTAGTTCTCCGTTTTCAAATTTCTTATTAGCAAATCCAATAAGAATTTCATTGCCAGCGGGTGGTAGTGTGATGGCTTGGATGCTCAGTAGGACTTGTCTCAAATGCAATTGTGCTCGAACAGTTCCAAGCCCGCCTTGGGTGACCCCCATCGGAATTACCGGCTTGCCTTCGATCGGCTTTTCCATTCTAGATAACCACTCCAACGCATTTTTTAACACACCTGGAATTGACCAATTATATTCGGGTGCACTTATAAGTACCGCATCCGCTTTTGCGATCAACTTCTTAAATTGTTCGACCTCCCTGGGCGGAGCGACTTCGTTGTCTTCATTGTAATAAGGCAAGGTTCCAATTTCCGCAATATCAAGATCAAAAAGCGTGCTATATCTTTCTTTAATCGTCTTCACCAACTGCATATTAAATGAATCTTTTCGAAGGCTTCCGACCAATGCTACTATCTTCATAACCAATCTCCTCTTTCACCCTAATTTAATATCCAGTATGTACAATAATTCATTCGCGTAGTAATAAATATATTTATTCCCGAAAACTTTTCAGGCTTGCCGAGGGTATATATAGTAAGAGCAACAAAGTTCCGTTTTTCCGAAAGGAGTGAGTGTCTCATGGAAATAGACGAATGGATTGTCACGATAAAAAACGGCGACAAGGAATCATTCCGCCATTTTTATAACGCTTATTCGGAGTCTGCCATCCGAACAGCCAACGCCATTACACGCAATCGAGAAAAAGCAAAAGATGCTGTACAGGAGACTTTCATACGCGTCTATCGCCAAATCAGTAGCTATAATTCCGAATTGCCATTTGATCCGTGGTTTTATCGAATATTGTCGAATGAATGCCTGCGATTGTTGAAGAAAGAGGCGCCTCTTTCAAAATTCGCTCCTGATTTAGAAAATGATCCGTCATTATCGGGAGAATCTTTCGATCAGCTATCCGATTTATACGCCATAATCCAATCGCTAGATGATGCACACCGAATCCCACTCATTTTAAAATATGTAAAAGGATTTAGTGAAAAAGAAATTGCAACAATACTTTCGTTGAACCAAAACACAGTAAAATCACGGCTGTTTAAAGGTAGGAAACGACTGAAAGAACAGTTGAATCCGGCCGGAAAGGAGGATTCATTATAATGAGCGATTTCGACAAGCGAGTAAAAGATGAACTCCATAAACGAACCACTGAAGAGTCAAACGGGTTGAAGGATGAAATATGGAATGAGCTCGAGAAGAAATTATTTAACGAAGAAAGAGGAGACGTGAGGAAATTGAAAAAGAAAGGCCGTATTATTTCAGTGATTGGTGTCATTGCAGCCGGTCTGCTTATCGCATTGAGTTTACAAACCGATACGGGCAGCGCATTTATTAAAAGTGTGAAGGATATGTTTGCACCAGAAAAAGAAATTACGCAAGGGACCGAAGGACAAGACGAGGAAACCGAGGTCCATTTAAATGAAGGAAAAGATTCCGAGTACATTATCTATGTCGACGAAACTCGCTATAAAATGATAAAAGGCGAAGACTCGGACGTCATTACGACAATAGAACCCCTTCCAGAAAAGTACCCGGAAGTGAAAATGGAAATAACACAAGTGGCGAATGAAAAACCAGAAGATCTCGTAAAGAAAATCGAAGCCGAATTGAAAGCAGATTTTCCTGAACTACGTGAAATTGAAAATGTTACCAAACCAGTGGAAGGCTATTTACTCCACGGCATAAACGGCAGTGAATGGGACTCAAATGTTGTACATTTGTATGTAATTAGTAACGGAAACGAAGGAAGTTTTGTTATCAGGGAAGATTATTTCCTTGAAGCCGCGGAAGGTCACGGCGCTAGGTTCCACTTTATGCTTGAGAGTTTTGAGATTGTGGAAGAATAAAAAAATGGAGGGTGCGTAAGCCAAAATGGTTTTGCACTCTTTTTCGTTAACTTTTATAAATAGCGTTTTTTAAATGAGCTTTATATCTTTTCTATCTTCAAATATTTCCACTTCATTTTTCGGGACCCATTTTTCGTAATAATACTTATCCGTTCTCTCTAAACCTAATTTTTGAGCAAATTTCGTGTTTGAAGTGCCTACATAATATTTATCCTTATCCTCATTTGAAACATTAATAATTTCGCCTTTAAATTTCCCTTTGGTAGTGACTTGATAACAATTAATTAATTCACTAGGTTTGACCCTCTTGCTATACACGCCATTCCTATATTTATCTACAAACCCTTCTTTTATCATATGAGGATTTTCAGAAACAATTAATAAATTCCCTTCCATATCGCTTGTAAATTCAAATTCTCTATTTTTATATATACAATACTCCCCATTTCTAATCATTCTTTCTCACCTCACAATGATCTGTTCCCTTTTCCCACTAGGTTTTTCTATTTCTGGTTTCAGGTTATTTATCCACTTAATTAATATGATAATATGAAGAATAAATCCACTGATCAAAACAGTTATAACTAGAGGTAGGAAGGAGTGATATCTTCCCTCGTCTTTGCTAAACATTAAAACCATAAGAAATGGATCTAGTGCTGCCTTATACGTGAAAACCACCATACCAACACTTAACAGCTTTTGACTAAAAGCGTTATTCCACCAACAAAGTAAGAGTACAAGCAAATGGATAATGAACAAAACCGCTTCAGCGTAGTAAATCCTGTGCCAACCAGTAGATAGTGTATCCCAGCCAACAGTATTGGCATTTGCAACAGCCAACGATATACCTACGAAAATACCAGAAGCAATAAACAGACCAATAAGATAGACCCTCATCCCAGATATCGTCAGTCTGCCATCTATTAGTTCTTCTTTAATAGCTGAAAAACTTTCTTCCGATAATTTACCCATCAATATCACCCCGATTTTGTAATGCTGATTAACAAACAGGGATATGCCCACCTAATTTTGGAGTGAAAATCCCAGAATTAAGTAACATACCCCCTGCTTACCAATCTTTTATTTGGCCGATTCAAATGTAAAATTATCGAATTTCATTACTTCTAGTTGTTTAAAATCATCAGCATCATCTACTTAAACCATTGTATTAAGCCCCATATAATAAGTGTATTTTCCAAAAGCAGGCTCATTAGCCATCTCTTCAACTGTAAAGATTACCAGACTTGTACTATACACTTCTTGATTTCCTATATTACTTCTTAAACTAAAGGCATGTTTGAACCAATCTTCATGCGGTATTATTTCTTCAACGCAAATAGCGTTCTGAATGACTAATGCCTCTTCCCTAACAACCATTATGTTTCCATCTTTTCTATTTTTACTTATCAAAATTCCTTACCAAAAATGAAGGGTATTTAAAAATGCAATACATGGCAATCAAAAACTCAACAGCAGCAATTAATAGACCAAATGAGACAACTGTTACAAGAAACACCCCAAAACCAAGTTCGTAATCCCCTAGCAAACCATTTTTAATCACCGTGGATGTTAATGCTGTTAACAGGAAAATGGCTGGAAATAATATGATAAACTTCGAGTCTTTTTTCCCTTTTGATTTTCCAACTTTGTTGTTTTTCTGTTTCAAACTATTTATCCACTTAAACAAGACGGTTAGATGAATTATTATTCCGATCAATAAAATAATTAATACCACCGGTAAATACGCGTCATACATTCCTCTATCTTTACTAAACATTAATATCACCAGATAAGAATCCAACACGGCCTTGTACGTAAACAATACCATCCCAACACTTAACAGCTTTTGAATAAAAGTATTATTCCACAATAAGAGTATCAACAGCAAATGTAGACTAAATAAAACTGCTTCAATATAGTAGATTGTATGCCATTTTGCAGACAACGTATCCCACCCTATTGTATTAAGGTGTGCAGCAAAAAAAGATATCCCAACTACTATTCCAGAATAAAAAAATATGCCAATTAGGTATTCCCTCATTCCCGACACTGTTAATCTTCCATCGTGTATTTCACCTTTAATTGCTGCAAAACTTGCTTCGGATAATTTAGTCATGAATATAACCACCTAACATTACAATCTTTTGAAACTGAACAATTGTAACCGATGTATCATTTTTCTTCTTTCTCTACTTAATATTAAAATTTTTCACAGAAAATGAGGGATATCTAAAAATGCAATACATTGCAATAATAAATTCACAAGCGCCGATTAACAGGCCAAGATACATTACAGTCATAATAAATACAACAAAAACAAGTTCATAATCTCCTAGTATACCGTTTTTAATTACCAGAGTTGTTAGTGCGGTTAGTAAAAGGATTACTGGAAATAATATGAGATGCTTCGAATCTTTTTTCACATTTGACTTTCTTCCATTCCCAGTTTTCGGTCTTAGGCTGTTTATCCATTTATCTAACACAACTATATGAAGTATCAATCCGCTAGCTAAGATAATAAGAGTAATCGGTAAATATAAATGATAATTACCTTCATCTTTACTAAACATTAACACCGTAAGATAAGGATCCAATGCCGCCTTATACGTGAAAACCACCATACCAACACTTAACAGCTTTTGACTAAAAGCATTATTCCACCAACAGAGTAAGAGTACAAGCAAATGAATACCGAACAAAACCGCTTCGGCGTAGTAAATCCTGTGCCAACCAGTAGATAGTGTATGCCAGCCGACTGTATTAGCATTGGCTACAGCTAATGACACGCCTACAAAAAGAGCCGACATAAAAAACAGACCAATAAGATAGCTCCTCATCCCAGACATCGTCAATCTGCCATCTATTAGTTCTCCTTTGATAGCAGAAAAACTTTCTTCCGATAACTTTCCCATTAATTTCACCTCAACTTTGAGGATTGTTGATTCCGTCTAGCACCATTTAAACAAAACAGGGATATGTCGCTCCTAATTTTGAAGTTAAAAATCCAAATTAAGGTAACATATCCCCCTGCCAACTATCTTCATTTCTTATTTATGTATTTTCTATTGAATCACTTATGTCTTCATATAAAGCTATTTGTTTCTACTACTTGTAAAACATTCGGTAGGTTTCTCTTATGCCAACCTGCACCTATCATTATTTTATTTAATTTAAATCCTGCGTTTCCTGCTGGCGTTTCAATTGTAAGGCGATGGTGGGTTAACTTACTTTTCAAATCTAGTTTATTAATTTGTTCTTTTGGAATAAATGCATGCTCTCCCTCCACTATTTTCCCAGTAACATTATCTATTGCTAGAATAGCAATCCCCTTATCTGATAAATTAATAACATTATATTTCGTCGAGAGAACCGACGCTGCACCAAATAAAATATAGTCCAATGTGGAAGGCATGGTTATTCCAAAAACCGTATGATTCTCACCTGATGGATCAAATAAATCGTGCTCCTTTAAATAACTAACAATCTGTTCTTCTTTTAATAACATTTTAAAACCTCCATTTTATAATTATCTGACGCTGAATTATCTTGATTTAATTCGAATAAAATATTACTGATCAAACATGCCTAATAAAGTATCCCAGCTTCTTGCTTCCTTCTCAAAAAATTCATCATCGTTTTCTGAAAAAACTTTTGCTTTTAATTCTACCCACTGCATCTCGTCGTCCCCTCTCATTACATGAAATATCGGGGAGACTATCTTATACTCATTATCAATAGCATATTGCAGTAATTTTTGATAAGCAAACTCTGTATCAACTTCAAAGTTACCTTTTACTCTCGTCATTAGCATCTGATCGATATAAAAATAGCTTTGAAAATGTAAATCCATGTCTTTGGGCACATAAGATTGCTCTACTGGCATATAAATATCAATCACCATAATCTCATCTAAAGGAATATTGTTTAATGCATAAAACAGTGGCCCTGTTACTGTTAATTTTGCCCGTACCAATTTGTCATTGAAGTCTTCCAACGCCCTTTGAAATTGACTATAATGAATCTCATATGTGTGCCAGACAACATTTTTATACATAATTGTTTCATATTCCATAATCATTACTAAATCTACTCCCCTTTTATCCGGGCATAAATGTCCATTACTACACCATCGAAGACATCAAAACAGACATGATAAAAAGAATCTTCTATTTCTAAATCATTCTTTTCCGCATGTTTTCTCAATAATTCATATGCCTCATCCAATTCTTCTATTTCAGCGCAACGTACATAGATGGCAGGATATATTTCTAAAAAGTCTAGTTGTCTAAACTCTGCATCCTTTGCTACTTCTACTTCCGTGTTGATCCCAATATAATACGTATACTTACCGAAGGCAGGTTCATTTTCCATCTCTTCTGCTTTAAAAACTACCGGGCTTGTATAGTAAATATCCTCATTCACCAAATTCCTACGTAAGCTCAGCGCGGGTTTGAACCAGTCTTCATGCGGGATAATCTCTTCTACACAAATCACATTCTTCAAAATTAACGATTCTTCCCGTACAATCATTTTGTCACCTCCTTTTTCGATTCCTATTCTTTTTCTTTTTCTTATTCTTTTTATTATTTGCATGTTGCACATTTTTTCGTTTAGGTGCATTCACGGAAAAGGATGGGAAGCGGAAAATACAATAGCAAGCGATTATCAATTCACAGACTGCATATAGCAAACAAATAGTTAGAATTACAAATATAAACAAGATTATCAGGAGTTCACTATCTCCAAGAATCCCACTTTTAAAGATTCCGCCCGTAAATGCAACTAATAAGAATAAGATTGGCATTAATATTATAAATCTTGATTTAGCAAGTTTTTTTGATTTACTATTATTAAACACTCCCGCCTTTAAATCTCTCATCCATTTCACTAAAAAAAACACATGAAGTATTAAAGCCCCCACAATAATCATTAAAATCCAAGGAGCAAAAGAATCAAAAATCCCTCTATCTTTACTAAACATTAATATAGTTAGGTATGGGTCAAACGCTACCTTATACGTAATTACCACAACTGAAACACTTAATACTTTTTGATTGAATGCACTATAAGACCAACAAAGTAGAATGATTAGTAAATGGAGGCTTAGTAAAATTCCCTGCACGTAAAAAAGTGCATGCCACCCATTGGATAATGTATCCCAGCCTACCGTATTCGCATTAGCAACTGCAAATGCTAATCCAACGAGAAAAACTGAGAAAGCAAATGTACCAAGAAGGAACCTCCTCATTCCCTGGATGGTAAGCCTGCCTTTCAAAACCTCTTCCTTTATTAGTACAAAGTCCTTTTCAGTAAGTTTCCGCACTTTTACACCTCAAACTTTTTATTTAAACCAACCTGTTATCTTTTTCCCAATTTCCTTGCAAGCCTTCTGCGCAGTATCCACTGAACTATTAACTAAGTCTTTTGTTCGATCAGTAACACTCTTTGGTGGATCCCCCCACCCAATGTTCGTCAGAGCATTTACACCCACGCCAACGACAGCCCCAGCGACTGTTCCTATAGGCGGTATTATAAATGAACCAAAAGCTGCACCTGTAGCGGCTGCACCTGCACTAAATGCAGTATCAACAGCAGTACCTACAACAATCTTTTGAGTATCCCCTTTATTGTCCTTAATATTTTGGTCAACAATAATACCCAAAGAGAGGACACCAAGACCTTTACCGGCAATTTTCGCACCTTTACCAAGTGGATTCTGGGCCTTAAAATCAGTTATAGCTGATTTCACACTTTGTTTTGTATTTTCAAACGCCACTTTCGGATTTTTCCACTCTGTTGTTGCCCTAACCTTATTTAATACAAATTCATCGGCAAATGTAGTAACTGCTGTTTTTGCTTTTCCTAGCTTCGTAAGTTTTTGTAGTTCCCTATACTTATCTAGTCCATACAATTTGTCAAACTCTTTACTCATCGCCAGTTTTCCACGTTCTGTTCCATAGGGTTCCCATCCTTGAGTTAATCCCTTTAACGTATCTTTATTTAGCGCCTTTGTTTGATGCTGTTTAAATAGATTCATTAATTCTTTTGAATTGTACTTATACATCCCGAATGATAATTTATTATTTATCATTCTATAGGCTTCTTTTGTAAATAAATACGTTCCCTTACTTTTCAAAAGACTTCTGGTTTTCTTATCTAGTTTAGAATGAATATATAATTGACTAGGTAACTTCAAATAGTTTTCTGAATCGATATTAGTCATAAAATCTAGGAACAAGCCCGCTCCCAGGTATATTCCTTTTGATTGTTTTTTCGAATCGCCTTCAGAATCCAATGACAATTCATTTATTTCATTGTTATTCCGTTGAATCAAATTAATTTGGTCGGCATATGAGTGAATTCCCATTAAACGGTTCAATGTTTGCACACCTATTTTAGATTGGATTTGTCCCACCGCTTCTTGACTATCTTCAATTATTTTTAATGCACTTTTATCAAATTCGTTCAACTTTTTATTAACACTAGTAACATACTTTTGTGAAGTATCTACACTCTTTTTGAAACTCGTAATGTTTGGATTTGGCAACGGAACGATATCTGATACATTTTGAATCACTTGTTTTCCTTCTTCATGTGTATCCAATATACCATTCTGTATTGTTACTACATTTTTATTTAGTTGATTCAAGTAATCATCAGTAATGACTGCCGTGGAAGAGTTGTCTATAGTATTTGCAAATTCGATAAGGACCTTGTCATAATTCTTCCGTAAACGGTTAATCGTTTGTTCTAACTCATCCAAAGAATTAACATGGACCGATTGAAAATATGCTTTAGCCGCAGTAGCTGTTTTCCCTTGAAATGACGCTAGTTTATTAATGTCGTTTGTTTTACTTTTAACAATCTGTAGTTTGGCAGTTATCATTTTGAGTTCTTCATGCAATTTTGTTTGAATATCTATTAATTCTACGATTGCTATTTTCATTGAATTATTACAACTCCCTTCCCTGATTTAACAACCAATCATTTTAGTAATGCTGATCCTAGTTGCTCGTCTTGTGTCACCATCTCATTACCTACTGTTGTTAATTTTTCCAAATCTATTTCTAACAACTCAATATATGAATCCATTACTTTTTGAAAATCCTTTATTACTTCTAACTGTTGTTTGATGCTTTGTAAATCAGTCTTTTCCAGCGATTTATCACTTATTTTCAGTCCTTTCAAATCGGCAGCCGCAGATTTGATGTCGTTTACCACCGAATCAAAAACAACTTTATTAATCGAAACCTTACCCATTCAGCATCACTCTTCTTTCAATGAATTAATTGTCATAGTAATATTTGCAATACTCGCATTCAGATGGGCAATGTCGCTTTGACAGTTAATTAACTGGGTTGTTAACCGCTCAATCTCGTTATCTATTCCATCTTCTACTTTCTTCAAATGTACTATATAGCTGCTGATTGACTTTTCCATAGCGTTTTGGTGGTCACTTTTATAAGTTTTTTCCGTTTCCCCTTGCCATAATCCAGGATCAATTTCAAGATTCGTTATTTTTTTCTTATAATTATTGGAGTCATCAATAATGCCGACAAATTCAACCTTTGCTTTCTTTAAGCGTTCCAACTTTCTTTCGAGGGCATCTGCTTGTAATTGTTTTTGGGACCTCTGATTTCGATATCCCCATCTTCTATTAATAAGCTCCGTTTTAGTCATCTTTTATCACCACTTTTTAATTAAATTGGCTAGCAAACTTGAACCTAACGTGCTTACCTTCAGAATATAGATACGCTCCGTCCTTTTCCGGTTCCTTTTCATTTCTGATATACTCATTGCCTAATATACTTTGATCGGTTAACTTCATTAGAACAACGCCAGAAGAAATAGTCGTGCGACAACTTTTCGGGAAATCATCATAATTATTCGAGATATAGTCGTGCTGTCCGAAAATAATGAATTGTATGCCACGACGTCTGCCTTTGGATAATATTTGTTCAATTTCATCATCAGGTAATGTTAACGTATTTGAAAAGTCTCTACAGTCTGCAATGACAACAACAACATCCAAACCTTCATTATCTTCTTCACCCTCGGGTGGATTTACAATATTACTGACAAACTGATTAATATTACTTCCGTCCGCCAAATACATATCCGCGTAATCTTTATAGTCCGTCAGTGAAAGTTCCGAGTCGTCGATAAATACGACTTGTTTGTTTTCAATCATGTCCAAACCTGATGCAAAGGCTTTCTTGAATTGGATTAGACGGTCAGCTTGATTTGAATACACTAGGAGATGATCAGTTTTATTTAAATCAAAACCTAAACCTTCTACATCTTCATAATCATAGCCAAGCGGCAAGTAATTATTATCAATTAATCGTTGAACTGTCCGATTACGTTTGAACTCTTCAAACTGGATAATTTCAGGCATCATCGGTACTCGTATTGGTTTATCCCCTTTCCAATGGGTATCCATTTCCTTCGCCAATTTTTGTATGTTTTCAATCGTTTCCAAAGCTTCTTCGCCCGCTTCTGGCAATACTGCCTGAAATACAGTTGGTTGTTCCATATTCACCAAGCCGCGGCCGGCGATTTCTTCGATTTGCAATTCCGTTCTGCCGACAATAGAGCGTGCTTCTGTTGGATCGATTAAATACAGTGGGATTTGAACTTTAATATTTGAAAGAAGCGGTATTCTCATCGCATTTTGTCGTCCCGCACTAATAAGTAGATGCACGCCGACACTTCCGCCTTCACGAGCGATTTGGGTGATTAGTCTTTCGAATTCATCCACAAAGTCGGCCTCGCGAACAGCATCATAATTATCTAGAACAATGACGATAGTTGGCACACTTTGCCCGCTTGCTTTTTCATACATATCTAAGTTTGCAACGCCGTATTCGCTTAACTTTTGTTTGCGTTCTTTTAATATACGTTCCAGAATGCGAATTAGTTTCCCTATTTTCACCATTTCATCAATCATTATTGTATCTGCAATATGCGGCAGGTTTTTTAATGGCAATAACCCATTCGTACCAAAATCCAATAGATACACATGCAATTGCGCTGGATTATGTTGCTTTGCCAAATCCATCACTACCGTTTGTAGAAACGTTGATTTCCCGTATCCTGGACTAGAAAACACCGCCATATGACCGTCTTTAGTTAAATCAAGCATTAATGGATTTTGCGCCTGTAATTCCGGTTGATCTAAAAGTCCAATGGTTGCTTTCAATGCTTTTTTCGGTTCTTTCCAAGCTTTCTTAAAATCAACTGGATGCAAGTCTTGTGCAAATATCCGTTCTGGTAGCGGCGGTAACCAAGGTCTTGCCAGTTGCTCAATCCCTTGCTGAATCGTATATTGATGCACGTAATCAATAACCGCATCAAGTTCGGTCGGAATTTTTTGTATTTCCTCTTTTCCGCCTAGACCGCTTAAGTCTTCTGACAAAATATCATATTGACCCAAATCATTAATCGCATAAACAGTGCTATCTACTAACTCTTGGTCTTCTTTTTCGGGAATATAATCCGCACCGCTCCATGCGCTTTGAAAAAGTTCATAGATTTCGTTATTCCCGACTTGTAAATAGGCGCGGCCCGGCAGTGTAATTTCTGCTGCATCGGGTGTTTTCAGTATTTCATTGGAGTCGCTCGCGTCTTGAACTTTGAGTGCTAGTTTAAACTTCGAGTTCGACCAAATTTGGTCATCGACGACGCCGCTTGGTTTTTGCGTTGCTAGAATTAAGTGAATCCCTAGTGAACGACCAATACGTGCTGTTGAAACAAGTTCTTTCATGAAATCCGGTTGCTCTGATTTAAGTTCGGCGAATTCATCGGAGATTAAAAATAAATGAGGCATCGGTTCGCTAGCTTCGCCTTGTTTAAAGAGCTTTTGGTATTGATTGATATGATTGACGTCATGTTCGCCAAATAGGCGTTGACGCTTTTGCAATTCCGCTTTGATAGAGGCGAGTGCACGCATCGATTGCGCGCCGTCCAAGTTCGTGATTGTTCCCATTAAATGCGGTAAATCTTTAAATAAGTTCGCCATTCCGCCTCCTTTATAGTCAATTAGTAAAAAGCCGACTTCATAAGGGTGGAAATTGACTGCTAAAGAAATAATATAACTTTGAATGATTTCTGATTTACCGGAACCAGTCGTACCCGCAACTAATCCATGCGGACCATGGGCTTTTTCATGTAAATTCAAGTTCACGATATCGGCTTTTCCGCGTAAACCTAATGGAACAGCTAAGCTTTTATACGTTTCATTTTTCGCCCAACGCGCTGAAATTCCAAGTTCTTCTACTTTTTCCACACCGTACATTTCAAGAAAAGTTACACTTTCTGGAATCGAGTTTTTCAAGCTTTGTAAGTGGTTTAACGGTGCTAGTGCCCGCGAAACATCTTCTTTATTGAAACCCTTTGGAAAATGATCGAGTGTAAAGTTACGGTTTACAAGCTCCGCTTGTTCGAGAATGATATTTCCATTTTTCGCATCCCGAATATCGATGACTGTCTTAACATGCTCTGGC
The DNA here is from genome assembly GCF_013184495.1 of Sporosarcina jiandibaonis. Lineage (GTDB taxonomy): Bacteria > Bacillota > Bacilli > Bacillales_A > Planococcaceae > Sporosarcina > Sporosarcina jiandibaonis. Next base: position 191,218 of record NZ_JAAOIY010000006.1, read on the forward strand.
AGTGATTGCATGACTTCTTGAACAAACACAAGTGAAACACCGAGTTCACTTGGATCTTTATTGAAAAACTCCATTACGATATGATCTAAAATCATTTTTTCATCTGTGATCAAGACAACGTAATGGGGAGAAAAATACATTTTTTCGTTTTTATTACCTTTATCATCAATGGCTTGTTTTCGTTCTTTTAGAATTTGATAGAACGAGTTTAGTACCTGATCACGCGAACGTTCATGGTAAACAAATCCGCGAACATTAATCGCTTGAATGCTTGCATGTGGCAACCATCGCATCCAATCCCATTCCGCCTTCTCTTCTTCCGGAAAAATCGTGATGAATTGCAGGTCGTGGTAACTATGGAATAACGCGGTTTGCATAACAAGTAACTGTAATTGTTCCAATACGAGACTGCGTTGGCCGATATAACCAACCGGACCATTTACTAAATCAGTCACGATGGGAACATCAACTAATCTCAAATATTGCGAACGAAGATCGCGTGCCGCATCCACTAATTCGTCTTTATCTAACGTAAATTCCTCTTCGCTAAAATCGAGTTCAAAACTCGAATCGACTTGGCCCAAACCAACACGATACGTTAAGAAATCATGATGAAACATTGTCTTTTCATACGTACGCGCATCGACATTTAATGCCATATCGCGTATTTTTTCGATTTCAGGATAGTGATAGTTTAAAGCGTGGCGTTGCTCTTCACTTGCGCTGTATAACTCCTTTGTTTTTGTCTTTAAATATTCACGGTATTTAACATCGCGTTCTTTTGTATCGATACGGTACTGTTTCACACTTTTCACATAGGACGTTATTGAATAAATGACCGTTACGACCGTCATCGAAAGCATAACGAGAATATAAATTCCATTCGCCCTAAAAAATGAAACGAGTATCATTGCAGCGATCATAACCAGCGGCGGGACAATTACACGTCCAAGCTGTTCGCTCGGTTTGGATGGCTTGCTGGACGGATTCGCGATTACAAGTTTTTCTTCTGGTTCACGGTATATTATCCGCGGAGAGCGATGATAATCGGGATAATCCTCACCAAATTCGTTCGCTTTTTCCATCAGTCGCGCCAATTTTGTTGTCACACGATTTTTGTCTGCAAGAAATTGTATGTCATCTCTTCCGATTTTAATCAGTACACCATCAACATAAAGTTGGTCGCCCGGTTCAAGCATGACACTCCCAGTTACAAGGGAGTAGTTATGATACACTTGCCCACTGAATACTTTTAGTTCATACGCTTCTTCAAGATGTGTACGACTGAATAAAAAATCGGCTGTGGTGTTTTCGATTTTCACTTCATCGTAGTCATTCGGACCGAACGTCAAACTATAGGTCGAGGCAACATCATAAATTGCCCAGTCATTTGCTTCGAGCAAATAGAAATTCATAGCATGATCTGAAACATTTTGCGTTACCTGGGTATCTGGCTTCAATAATTCTTTCCCGATAAGACAAGATTCCCCGTCCCATTTTATCGGAATTTGGGTTTCTATATCTAAAAAGGTCACAGTGTCGGACCAATTACTGCCAACTGTCGCCGACTTTAATTCGCCTGATGGCAGTTGGATTTTATGAAGTTCTTTTTTATAGTTAAGCATTAGTATGTGTTGCGCCATCTCGTTCTTCCTCCTCAAGCACATCAATCATTACTCATCTGTCGGATCTGCATCGTCTGTTTCGGGCTTTTCAGGTTCAGTTTTTTCTTCAACGCCACCCTGCTCCGCCTTACCTGGTTCATAGTCAGAATCAGGATTTGTTAAGTCATCTTCTGGCAGCAAATTATATTGCTCTTTGTAATTTTCAAGTTGCTCTCTTAATGATTTAACTTGCTCTTCACGCTCCGAGCCCGTTAATTTCGGATTATTGTTTACTTGCTCGATTTGTTTGATAAGGCCATATAAAATCAGGACTGGATCATCCATGTACTTCGCTAAATCCGTCGATTCTTCAAGTTTTCCGCGGCCATTGTAAATCCAATACAATAAATAACTACTGTCGCTTTTCAGGCTAATATTTTTCATGATGACTGACTTTTGAGCAGGATCCAATACCTCTGCATCAATGTATGAGTAAGCAAGTATGTATTTTGTAGAGTTTGGTAACTTCTCAGCTTTTTGTCCTTCCAAATCACTAATTACTTTTGCGTAATCCGATGCGAGAAAATCGTGATGCGCAGCTAATAGTTTGTTTTGATACGGCATTTTTACAAAGCTGAAATAAGCGAGCGGAGCGGCAAGTATGACCGACAATACAATCATCATCATTGAAAGTTGCTTAAATAAACGAAACTGTTTTTTCGGCACGAGCTGCATCGTACGTTCAGTTGCCTTTTGTTCATTTTCATAATTTACTTCTAAAAATTTTATAAGTGCGGAAACATCTGTGATTTCGCCGATCTTACGCTCAAATTCGGTTTCTTTCGCATTGTTTATTGAGCCATTGTACAGTTCGTCAAAGCTATACTTTTTTGAAAAGAGTGCAATCGCTAGACATTTATACTGATGAAGAAACTTTGAAGAGTCATTTGTATAGGGCGGCACTAAATCGCGAATGCCCCGATAAACAATAGAGGGAATAAGATTATCATTAAATACTAGATTGTCTGGGTGAAGAAAAAATGTCGTTCGCGTTGGCAGACATTCTTGAAATCTAGCCACGTTGCATAATGCGCGTAATTTGTCGTTGCGCCCTAGTTTTTTTATATCTGTCCACTTCTTCATTTTTTCATTTACTGTAAACGAAAAAACATATAAATCATGTTCTTCCTTAACTGCAGCAGGCACAAAAAAATCTGTTCGTTCAGTAATAAGAGCTAGTTGTCGAAAATCCTTAATAGACGTCTGTGATTTCGCGAGACGCAACTTCCAACAGTCTTTTTCTATTTCAAACTGATAAGTCATTGACTCAAGTTCAATTGTTTTTTCGTTCATCTCCAAAACCCCTTCATGAAAATTAGGTAGTTATAACACGATTAATATATCGCCGTCCGTCACTTGATAGTCTAATAACCGATCATCATCCGTTAATAGTAAGTTTTTTGTCGGTATTTTAATAGCACATAGCGAGGCTCGTGCAGGGTCTAGCTTTAGCGTTTCGACTAAATTCATCAATAACTGTTTGATTGGTTGGTGCACCGGAATACGTAAATCGTATTCCGGCTCGCCCCAATTGCCAAAATCAACAGTCACATTAATATGCGTATCGTTTGGCATGATTAACTCCCTTTCACTCCACCATTTTTCTCATGACAGCAAATAACCCGCCACATATGAGAGCGACCATCCCGATTAACGAAGAAAACAATGTGTTGCCCATTATTCCGCCATCACTTTCATTTATGTCGTAATTGGCAACCGATGCTTTGGGAACCGTGTAATCACTCGCAAATAATGTTTTCATTGTTTCTTTCATCGTTATATCATGCTCTGGCGCTGTTAAAAAAAGCATTTGCTTTAAGTCATCAGCTTCCTGATCAAATTCTTTTTGCTTTTCTTTAATGACCGCTTGTGTTTCTTCTTTAAATAAGTGAGGAAGACTATTTTCAAGTTCCGTCTTTTTATCCACCTGCGTATTCGACTTTCCATCTTTGCCGATACGTTCTGTTTTCAAACGCAATTTCCCGGTAGGATTGGTTGTATCCTCCGCCGAAGCTTGAAAAGGCACCATTAGGAGGAATCCGATTGATAAAACAATGAAAATACTACAGTGCTTCAGTAATCCCCTCATCCTTAATCCCCTCTTCCTTTCTAGAGCGGTGCACAACGAGTAAGTTAGCGGCTAGCGCCAATAAAGCTAAACCAATAATCACAAAAATAATCCCCTGATGATCTGCAACGCCTTTAGCAAAACCAGTTAAAAGCGATTCGATATATTGCAGTGGTGAATACTTCCGGATTGTTGATGCGAGTGATAACTTATCAAAGTCGGATCCGAGTGCTTCTGTTGAGAATAAATACAAACTCAACATAACTAAGAGCACGAACATACCAATCATTTTTAATTGTCTTAATAAATAAGTTGAAATTAGAAGCATCACGAGCATCGTTAATACGGTCAACGCCACCCATAATAAAAACTTGGCTGGTGCTATATTTAATAAATTTCCTGATACAATTCCTATGACTAATCCCTCAACTAGACCAATACTCGCTGTAATCAATGTGATTGGCGTATTCTCGCCAATTAATGTTTTCTCTTCTTCAAATGAATCCTTTTGCATACGTTTTCTATCGTTCGTCGAGATTGCATACGCAGTAAATAACGATACGATGAAGCAAATTAAGACTAAGAAATATGGCGGCAGCGTATTCCCGGTGGAAATAACACCGGCATTTTTTGATTGAACCGGGTTGGACAAGAAGCTATAAAGATTTTCGTTCGGCCTTTCCCCAATTCGACTGTTTTCTAATACTCCCGCAAAATTATCTGCGAAACTCTGATTCTCGATCAACTTATCTGTCATATTCGTAGCCAATGTATCAGCTTGGGAGACCAATGTCGTCCCGCTCTCTTGAATAAGTTTTGCTTGGCTATCAATCGTGTCAAAGGTTTGGTATACGCCATCCGCAGACTGCAGATTTCCTTTTGCCTGTTCTGCTAGCGACTGGCTTCCAGCTAATAATGACGAGAACTGACCATCTAAAGAAATAAGCGTCGCCTGCTCTTCGTTTTCATTTGAAGCAATGGCTTCTTGTTCTTTAAGCAACGCAATACTTGCTTCACGCCATTTCATCAATTCGTCGAGCGTTTTTTCCAACGCGCCATTCATGACATGCGCCTGTTCTGTCGTGTCTGTTAAAATAGCTGCCATCTGTTCCGAATGTTTATCGGCATCCGATACGAGGCCTCTGTACTCGTTTATACCGCTTTGCAGACCCTCGACTTGTTCACGGACTTGTGCTGTGATGTGACCATTTATATTTCCTACTACGTAATCTGTAAGTATTTCAACAATGTCTTTTTTATTGAATAAATAATAAAGTGATGAATTTTTCTTTGTTGCTAGCTCCTCTAATCCCTTATCTTCCAATTGCTGAATCAGTTGTGAACTTTCCATTTCAAGACCAAAATAAACATCATACAACATTAGCATTTTTTGATATTCCCTAATAGTATCTGCAGTAGCGCCAATAACTTCTTCGGTAGCATCACTGTCATTCTCCATAAGTGATGACATGATTTTGTTCGTGATGATGTTGTTTGTAATGGTTTTTGGTTCTTTTGGTTCTGGTTCTGGTTCTGGTTCTGGTTCTGGTTCTGGATTTGGCTCGGTTTCTACGGGCTCTATTGGTTCAGTATCGCTTTCTCCAACGATTGGGCTAGCTACGTCTTCAGCATCGGTACTTTGAATGTCTTCAACAGCTGAATTTGCTGGTGCCTCTAAATTTTCATCGTCTTCGATTTGGTTACCAGCATCTTTGTTTGACACCTCAGAATTATCCGGTTTTATCGGATCTATAGGTTCAACAGGAACAGGGTCTGGTAAATCAATATTTCCCATCTCTTCAATATCCTTTTGGTGCAGCTTCCAACTCCACTTAACGGGTTGGAAAACATCAACAATGTTACTGCCCGCATCCGTTAGTTTAAGAATGACTAGAACATCGAATTTCCCCGCTGAGGTAGCCTCTAGCCTAATTTTGTTATATTTTTTATAAGCTCTCGTATAATTACGTTCTTTTTTACCTGGTAACTGTAAAAATACGCCAGTAACTTCATACTCTTCAGGGATTGCTAATGTAAATTCTTGGCCCCACTTTTTGGTTGCTTCTATTCGAACCGAGTCCGTTACTTCTATCCCCTTATCCGATAGCCGTTTTTTGATGTCGTTTATTTGTTTGGCTAATGGCACACTATTTTTGGGTTGAATGTGTGAATCTTTATCAACAAATTTCTCTTGATATTTGCCAGTAACAGCAATGACATTATTCAATTGTGTGATGCTAGTTTCCGATAAACTTAGTCCCTCAAGGTCCCCGGGATTCAGCGTTGGCAATTTTGCAATTTGTTTTTTTATAATTCCATGAATATTATTATCTGGTTGCTCAAATAGTTTAATTAAATTTCTATCTTTTCCTTCAAAGGATTTCTTAAAGGCATCTTTTAAACGCCCCGCTACTTTTTCATTTAACTCGGAATCGAGCGTTTCCTGTAAATCCGCATTAAAACCACTTAACATTTCATTTGTCATTTTAAAATACTCTTGAATCGCGGAAGCTTCTGAAAGTATTGTAGGATTATCGTTGCCTGCTTTTCTTTCTTGGAATTCATCATAAATCGCCTTATTCGTGAGTTCCAAGTTTTTCAGTTGTTGAAGGAGCTCATGATTATGCATGCCGCTGTCTAAGCTGCTAAGCTGGTTTGAAAAGTCTTTTAATGTAACCGTGTTTAGTTCGTGCATTTTCGCTAAATCATTAAAACCAGTTAAATAGTCATTCTTTGTAGAGACGTCATCCTGTAAAGCTTCTTCAAATGCAAGTAAAATTTCTTTTAGACCATCGAAACTGTCTTTTGATACTTGTGTATTATCTTGAATGTTTTCAAATTGAGATGTGTATTGCATAAGAGGACTATGAACCGCGTTTTTATAAGTGTTCGTATAGACTGCTTCTTTTTTCACAATTGTACTAATATTGTCTTGTGCTTCTTGCAAGTTCCCAATGACACTAGCAAAATAAACGTCAATAATTCGACGATTGAAGTCTCCTAAAATGGCACTTGCCGTTTTTTCTGCTTCCGCAACAACATCTTTATTTCCAGTTGCGTTAATTTTATAGTTTAAATTGATTTTCTCAGGAAACTCATCATCAATGGATAATGCCTTTTCAGAGAAGTCTTTTGGAATTACTATCATCATGTTATAGGCACTGTTCTCAAAACCATTTTCAGCAACCCCCCGACTCACGACATACCAATCATGTGTAGGGTCACTTTCAATGCTTTTAATGAATTCATGTCCGAAATCGACTTTTGTTCCGTCGAACATTGCCCCCTGATCTTCATTTACAATTGCGACGGTCATTTTCAAGACTTCGTCGTCATTTTTACCGGCAGAAGATTGGTGTAGAGCTAAATATGTAATCCCGCCAGAGAGGACAAGTATCAAACTTAAGAACAACAAAACCTTACTCTCTATTTTTTTCATTCGCAATTTACCCCCGCTTATTCTTCTTTTTCTTTGGATTTATCATGAACAAGAGCCACACAACAATAGTTGCGTGGCTCATTGTTAGACATTCTTTGTTAATTACCTCTAGATTTTCATATATTTTTAAATTATACTTAGCGTAGCCCGAAGTTACGCGATAATTCTTCGTCTTGTCGAGCTACTGCATCTGCTGTCTTCGTTAATTGCGCTTCAATTTCACGCATAAGTTGAGAGAAGTTTTGCACCTTAGGGGATAGTTCATCAAACTGAGCTTCAAACTGAGTAAATGCCTTACCTTCCCACTGACTTCTTAAATCACTTTGCAGGCTTGTTAAATCCTTTAAGATTTGATCAATTTGGTCCCCACTGCGTCCGTAACGTTTTGCTTTGTCCGCTAATTCCGCTGGACTCATGCGAATTTGTCCTGACATGTTTCCCATCTCCTTTTTGAATTTCTCATTAGACCTTTATAAACTTTTCACAATTATCACAATTCCAATATTCACCACTATAGTATATGATAAATTTACTAGCGTCAACACCATTCAGATTAAAACTAACAAAAAGCACTTTAGTTCCAATAATTTCAATTTGAGATTTTGGGCTTCATCAAATAATTAACATTAATTTCAATAATTAAATTAAAAGAGTGTTTTTTTTATTATTATTGGTAACAAAGAATCATTTACGACAAATTAAAGGATGCTGACTCACTACTTTGCGCATGGACCTTTACTCACAATAATACTGTTAGCTCAACAGCTTTTTTCTCGAAAAATATAAATTTGATTAGCGTTCAATGATATTGTTTTGTTGGATACAACATGTTCAATTTGCAAGAAAAAATACAAGTACAACTTTTCTCCATTTCATTTATTAGTAATGGTAAAATAGAGGGAATTATCGATAGGAGTTGCCATCATGTTAAGAGAGCGCCTTTATTATTTAGACCCATATCATAAAACTTTTAACACCCGCGTGATTGAAGAATCACATGATTTGGAAGGGAATATTTACGTTGTGCTGGAAAACACCGCTTTTTATCCAACCGGTGGAGGTCAGCCGTATGACACGGGAACTTTGAACGGTGTCCAGGTACTAAATGTGGAGGATATAGACGGTGAAATTCGTCATATCTTGGCGGAAAGTCTTGGTACGGACGTCGAAGTTAAGGGTGTTATTAATTGGAAGCGTCGTTTTGATCATATGCAACAACATGCAGGACAACATATTCTATCTGCCGCATTTGTCGAGCTATACGGATTTCCGACTATAAGCTTTCATTTAGGAAGAGAAGTTTTGACGATTGATTTGGATACGGAGGATGTTTCTCCAGAACAGCTACATGCAGTTGAAAAATTAGCAAATGACATTATTTTAGAGAATCGAGTGATTGAAACAAAGTGGGTAACTGAAGATGAGCTAGAACAATACTCGCTCCGCAAGAAATTGGCAGTAACAGGTGAAATCCGTCTTGTTATTATTCCTGGTTTTGACTATAACGGCTGCGGAGGGACCCATCCGAGTTCAACCGGACAAGTTGGCGGTATCAAGATTTTAGCGACAGAAAAACATCGCGGGAAAATTCGTGTCCATTTTGTCTGCGGCGATCGGGTGTTACAACAATTGCATCAGAAAAACCATATATTATCGGAAACGTCAAAATTACTTAGTGTGCCTGAAGATGGTGTAATTGAAGCTACTCAAAAATTGCTCGAGACGAATCATGCGCTAGTAAAGTCGTTGAATGAGAAAGAAGAACAGTTATTGACTTTCGAAGCAAAAGATTTATTACATATTAGAAATCAGGGTATCGTGAAGGCCTTGTATTCTGGGCGGACCATTCAGCAACTACAGAAATTGGCCCGATTGCTTGTGGCGGAAGCGGAGGATGTCATCGTACTCCTAGTAGCGGAAAGCGAAGATCGTTTACAGTTTGTCGCAGCCCGTGGGTCTTCGGTAGAAAAAAGCATGAAACAAGTTTCGATTACAGCACTTCCCCTCATTGACGGTAAAGGCGGCGGAAACGATGCATTCGTACAAGGTGGAGGACAACGCATTATGACAGGAACTGAATTGCTGAAGGTCATGGAAGATTCATTGGGTTGAACGTAAACAATGAGCCTGCATACTTCTTATATATCGTAAGTATGGAAGCAAAAGAAATATTTCTTACAGCAAAAAGCTATCTATTTCATAGGTTCATTGATTAAATATAATGGATAATAAAAATACTCCTCTCGATTTTTTAGAGAGGAGCATTTTTTTCATCATTAATAAGCACGCGCAAACCAAACAGTGTGTTTCGACTCTTTTCCACAATTAATGCAAGCTGATTTCGTCGTCGGTGGATTGAATGGAATATTGCGTGTTGTGAATTTCGTTTCGTCTTTCACTTTTTCTTCGCAAGCATCTTCTCCGCACCAACCCGCGAGAACCCATCCAGGGATTTCCCCTTTTTCTGCATACTCCGCAATATGTTTCGCCAATTGTTCGAGTGAATCGACATGCGTATGGGAATGGTTTTCACGGAATGCGCGTGCTTTTTCAAGTAAACGCGTTTGCATTGTATTCAGTGCGCCTTCAACGCAATCCGCGATTGTAGGCAGCGCAACTGCAACTTTCTCTTCTTCATCACGCGCTTTAATAAGCGCTTCGTTTTTTTCCAGATCACGCGGACCCAATTCGACTCGAACCGGAACACCTTTCAACTCCCACTCATTGAATTTGTAGCCCGGGGATTGATCGGAATCATCTAAACGTACGCGAATTACTCGTTCTTTTAATTCAGCAAAAACTTCATCTAACTTTTCCATGATTGCAGGATTTTTCTTCCATGGCCCGACTGGTATTAAAACCACTTGTGTCGGCGCAATCCGCGGCGGCAAGACAAGGCCTTGTTCGTCACCATGCGTCATAATGACCGAACCGATTAAACGAGTAGATGTTCCCCAAGAAGTTGTATGAACGAATTCATGCTTGTTTTCTTTCGTTAAATATTTAATATCAAAGGCTTCCGCAAATTTTGTGCCTAAATAATGTGATGTACCCGCTTGAACTGCTTTCCCATCCTTCATCATCGCTTCAATCGAAAATGTATCAATCGCGCCAGCAAATCGTTCAGAAGGGGTTTTTTGTCCATCGTAAACCGGTATTGCCAGGAGCTCCTCCACCACTTCTTTATAAATGTTCAACATTTGCATTGTTTCTTCGCGTGCTTCTTCTTCATCCGCATGCGCGGTATGTCCTTCTTGCCATAAGAACTCAGAGGTGCGAATGAAAGGAAGTGTTTTCTTTTCCCAACGGAAAACGTTTGCCCATTGGTTTATAAGAACAGGTAAATCACGATAGCTTTTGATCCAATCCGAATAGAGATGCCCGATCATCGTTTCGGAAGTTGGTCGTAACGCTAAACGTTCTTCTAACTTCTCCCCGGCCGCCTCCGTAACCCAAGGAAGCTCCGGCGAAAATCCTTCGATATGATCTTTTTCTTTTTCAAAGAACGATTCCGGAATTAACATCGGAAAATACGCATTGCGATGCCCCGTTTCTTTAAAACGTCGATCCATTTCTGCTTGAATATGTTCCCAAATTTCATAGCCATCCGGTTTAAAGGCAATACACCCACGAACTGGCGTGTAATCCATTAAATCAGCCTTTTGAATCGTGTCGATATACCATTTCGAAAAATCCTTTTTTTGCAGACTCATGATTAAATTCCCCCTTTCATAATAAAAAGCACAAAGTTGTCCTTATAAAAGGACGTCTTTGTGCTGAATAGACGTGGTACCACCTTAGTTTAGCTTAACGTTAAGCCCTCTAAACGTTTGGTAACGAAAACGACTCGGTTATGTTGGCATAACGTCTCAGTGGTAGGTTTCGATAAGTAGCGGTGATATAGCTCTCAGCTTTCGCTATACTTTCTGTTTCACATTTCTTATTTACTTGGCCACGTCGAAGATTTCCCACTATTATAACAATTGTTCAACTAAATTGCTAATTTGAAGTAAGAAGTGGCGGCGGGATAATCCATCCCTTATCTTTATTCATTCGCAATAGCTTCGCGCCGAACATTATTTTGTCCTTTAGATATTTGGCGAACATCGCAGCAATATCTTCTCTCAGGCACTGCCCCATCACCTGACTTATCGACACCATTCCTTGCCCGACATTTATCGACACGGCGGCACTAATTTCTGGATCCATAAATCTTGCTCCTGTAGGAATGTCTTCTGCATTCGCTGTTCCCCGACTAGGTAATGAGGGTGGAGGGGTAATTCCATTCTCTTTCAAGAGGCTCTCGAGTTCCTTCACTTCCGATTTCATCGTTTGAATCGCTTCTTGCAGAAGTTTTTTTAAATCTTCATCCCCTGCGTGGTTAACGAATGCCTCATAGCCGCTGATTAAACCATTATTCGCGCCAATATATGCCCATACTCCAATAACTTCGCCGTAATGCATCGGTTCTTTTTTCGGATTTCCTTCCATAACGCCCATAAATAACATTCCTCCTGTTGATATTTTTCAAAGTTCTATCGTAAAGAGTATGTACTATTAAAATTTCATTATGCAGTTTTTGACTAACTTATTTTCCGAAAAATCGAAGAAGCTGTCTAGAAAATCAATCTTAACTGATTTTCTAGACAGCTTTAATTCATTGGCTTATTGGCGTTTAGTTAACGATAAATAGGATTATTTTAATCCTTCAAACAGCAACACTCTTGCGGGCGATCCATCAGTACCCGTTAATTTTAATGGTGCTGCAACCATAAAGTATTCCCCTTGCTCAACTTCCTTTAAGCGAAGTCCTTCAATGATAATTATTTTATCTGCAAATAATGTTTTATGAGTAGGATGTCCCTCTTGACTCCGTTCGATTCCGAGTGTGTCGATTCCAACACCTCTTACACCTAACCCGGCAAGATATTCTGCTCCGTCTTGGGCAAGATAAATAAAATCGAAATTAAATGCATCCTCATATGAATTTTTCGTTTTCAGAAAGACAAAGTCGCCTTTTTGAATATCAAATTGCGCTAAGTCTTTTTTTGAAATCCCGTCTTCCACTTCTGTTAAATCGAACAATTTACACTGCCCTACCAGATTTTCCATCGGGACCGATTCAAACGTATCGCCGTCTAGAACCATGTGGCGCGGCGCGTCAATATGCGTTCCGGTGTGCACATCCAACTCCACCCGAGTTTCAGTCACATACCCATTCGTTACTGTATTAAATGTTGGTTGTTTTTCTGGTTTGTCCTTATAAACTGTCATTCCTTCGTAAACTGTACCTGTTACATCATACATTTTCATATTATCAACCCATTCATTATGTATTTTTAAATCCGCTTATAAACTATGGTCGCATGTTCATGATAATTTTGTCTAGCGAAATTACTTTAGCTGACCTATAATTGCATGAAGAATTAACTTTGCGATTTGTGATGAAATAAAATTATTTCAAAAGTTAGTTGTATTTTCTTTTCATAATAACAGACGATAGTATACTAAGAACTGATCTAATTATTATCCGAGGCATAACAAATACTGACTTATAAAAAATAGGAGCGAATCAAATATGGAGAACGATAGCCTATTGGACGAATTTAACGTGAAAAATTCACAGACTGATGTCCAAGAAAAGTGGATCATGGAAGACCTGACTTTTGTTTTATTTGGAGCTACAGGCGATTTAGCAAAGCGCAAGTTATTTCCAGCTTTATATAATTTATTTCTTGAAGGAAAAATACCTGCCGCATTTTCTGTAATCGGGTTAGGAAGAAGAGAATGGTCAAACGAGTTTTTCCAATCCAAAGTGGAAGAATCACTTAGAGCTTATTCGAGGAGAGATGTTCAACCAGCGGGATTAAAGGAATTTCTAGCTCATTTTCAATTCTGTGCATTTGATGCGACGGATAAGAATTCCTATCGTCTTTTGCACGAGCTCATCGAAAACAGAGAAACCGAGTTAGGCATACCAGGAAACCGCCTTTTCTATTTATCTGTTGCGCCTCAGCTAGTCGAGGTCATTACGTCAAATCTTAATAAAAACGGAATCAACAGAACCAAAGGCTGGAGACGACTCGTTGTAGAAAAGCCATTTGGCAGCGATCTAAAATCAGCTCAACAATTAAATAAGAAATTGAGTGAAGCCTTTAATGAGGTAGAAATTTATAGAATCGATCATTATCTCGGAAAGCCGATGGTCCAAAATCTTGAATCATTAGTATATGCTAATCCGGCTTTAGGTTCATTATTAGATCTCAAGCAAATTGCCAATGTCCAAATCACAGCAAGTGAAACAGTCGGCGTTGAAACTCGCGCCGCCTACTATGACCAAGCCGGAGCCATCCGCGATATGGTTCAGAACCACCTGCTCCAATTGGTCATGATGACAGCTTTACATCTTCCAGAGAAAATAACAGCAAGAGAAGTTGGACTTAAAAAAATAGAAGTTATCGAATCCCTTCGCCCCATCTCAAAAGAAGATGCATACAGGGATGTTGTTCGCGGTCAATATGAATCGGGCGTCGTTCTTAACACACGCGTTGACGGCTACCAAGAGGAACCCGGCGTTGAAGCTGGCTCAAATATTGACACTTATTTTGCAGCTCGCTTATATATTGATAACCCTCTTTGGAGCGGTATTCCTTTTTATATTCGCACAGGGAAACGACTCAATAAGAAATCTACACGCATTGTCATTGAGTTTAAGAATAAAAAAACAGAAATTGACGTGCTCCCAGATGAAGGGACTATCCCGAACCTATTGATACTCAACATTAATCCAAACGAAGGTATTTCTTTAAGGCTGAATATAAAAGATCCTTCAAGTAATCGTTTCGAACCCGCTTGCATTAACTTCACAACCGATTCCGACGATCAGTCAGAAGCGTACGAACTTCTGCTATTTGATGCGATGCTCGGGAATGCAACATTCTTTGCGCATTGGGAAGAAGTTGAATTATCGTGGAAATGGATTCAACCGCTACTTGAAGCATTCGAAGCGGATATGTTGCCTTTACATCCTTACACGGCGGGCTCAACAGGGCCAGAAGCAGCGGATCAGCTATTGCAATCCGATCAATTTAATTGGTGGTAATTGAATAATTGGAGGGACTAATTTTATGAATGAATTACCAAATTGCCCAAAATGTAATTCTGAATACACATATGAAGATGGGAATCTATTTGTTTGCCCTGAATGTGCGCATGAGTGGACGTTAGAATCGGAATCTGAACAGATTGAAGAGCAAAAAGTTTACAAAGACGCGCATGGAAACATTTTAAACGATGGGGATTCCGTCACAGTCATCAAAGACCTTAAAGTAAAAGGCAGTTCGTTTGTCGTGAAAAAAGGTACAAAGGTTAAAGACATCCAACTAGTCGATGAAGACCATGATATAAATTGTAAAATTGATGGAATCGGTGCGATGCAGTTGAAAACTGAATTTGTGAAAAAACTATAAGAACCAAAAATGAGTCTTGCAGATAGCAACATCTGCAAGACTCATTTTATTTGACTGTTTTCGATACGCGAAATAGCTCATTCATTTCTCGCCTCTGTCAAGTTTTCTACGTGGTAATAGAGGCAAAATCCGCATTAAGGACTTAAGGAAAAGCCGTTCATATCGTTGAACAATTACATTTAAATTTGACGAAAAAAAATTATTTAATTTTAGCAAAGTTTCACTTCATTTTTGTGACGATTCACCTTATAATTACATTACATAAAAGGAAATCACAATAATATACAACAAAATAATTTGTTGATGTCGTTTGATTAAGCCCATGTTTCCCTCTATGTTTGCAGGGTCACAAAATTGGGGATAGATAAAAAAATACTAAAAAAAAAGGGGTCCTGTGATGAAAAATATTGAGCTTGTGAATGACATTGTTACAATTAGATCCATGCAACTTACTGATATCGATGCCATTTTCGAAGCAGGTAATTACAGTGAAATATGGACGCATTTGGTGGTAACGATTCAAAGCCGTGAAGATGCTGCAAGATTCGTTGAACAATCATTATTAAATCAAGAATTAGGCAAGGAACATCCATTTGTCATTATTGACAATAAGACAAATCGCGTTATCGGCAGTACGAAACTCATGAATCCCGACCCTTATCACAATCGCATTGAAATTGGTTTTTCATGGCTCTCCCCCGCTTATTGGAGAAGCCCGATCAATTCAAATTGCAAGTATTTATTAATGAAATATTGCTTCGAAGAGCTTAATCTTAACCGTATTCAGATCCAAGCGGATGAAAGAAACGAACGCTCGAGAAATGCAATTGCTCGGATTGGTGCCACACAAGAAGGCATTTTACGTGATCATATGGTGCGTAAAGACGGCACGCCTCGAAACACTGTTATCTTTAGTGTTATTCGTCCAGAATGGCCAATGGTTAAATTGCACATCGAACAATTATTAATGAACCAAATGCAACCCATTAGATAAATAGATTAATTTCCTTAAAAATCCTGTAGCTCAATTGCAGGTTTTTTTTATTTGAATTTTAGATTTGCCACTACTTTCAGTATTCCCATCGGCGAACACTTCGTCCTTTATATTGTGGAGAAGCTATCAAGAGAATCTTAATAGCTTATTTTTGATTATTAGATAAATATTGGGTGATATCCTAGAGATGTTTTACGTAAGTTGAGTTAAGGTACACACTGCTTACAAAGGAGGGTGAAGCAATGGAATTTTATACTGTGAACATCAATGGAAATGACATTCAATTAGCAGATTACCCCGGTGAAAAAGGAACGATTATTGCTATCCATGGATTAACTGGAACACATAAAAACATGCATTATTATGCGGAAAAGTTCAAAGGAACTTACCGATTTATAGCAGTCGATTTACGTGGTCGCGGAAATAGCGCTGAAACTGATGATGAGCCATCTATTTTCAAGCATGCAGAAGATATCTTAGGTTTGATTCGAGAGCTGAAAATCGAAAACCCCATTCTATTAGGCTATTCAATGGGCGCTTTTATAGCGGCAATCGTTGCAAGCAAATTAAAATCTACAAAAGCTGTGATTTTATTGGATGGCGCTGCGAAAGCATCTGATCATCAAAGAAGCATTGTACAACCTTCTTTAGGCAGGCTAAGTAGAACGTATACATCGAAGGAACACTATGTAGAGGAAATACAAAAGATTTACACGAACTTGGGCATCCAATGGAATGATTTGATGCAGAATACCGTGGAATATGAAGTAGGACCTGTTGGCGATCACTGGGAAACTAAATCAACAGAATTTCGTATTATTGCTGATTTTGAGAGCTTCTTTACGTTTGACCCAGAAGAAATTTGTGCACAAATCGACTGCCCTGTCTTGCTTGTTTATGCCGAAGGAGATATCGGGACCATGCCGCCATTATTTTATTTAAGCGATTACGAGCAAACTAGGAAATCTACGAAAACCATAGAAACAGTGATTTCCGATTGCAATCATTACACGATGGTTTTTGAAAACCGCGAAGACATTAACGGGTATATAGAAGACTTTCTAAACAAACACGTGAGGGAAATTAATTAGTAGAGGATTGGTTGTATCTCAACAGCCTAGATTTATTTCTGGTTTGAATCTAGCGAAAAAATAAGGAGCGTCATAGATGACTAAAGTTATGAATAACATTCAAGATGCACTGTCCTTTGTAAAAAGCGGTCACACCATTTTAGTTGGCGGCTTCGGATTAATAGGGGCTCCTCTTTCATTAATAGACGGCTTAACAGAAAAAGATGTTAAGGATCTTACAATCGTGAGTAATAATCTCGGGGAGTCAGGAAAAGGGCTTGGCATTTTATTGGATCAAAATAAAATAAAAAAAGGCATCGGTTCTTATTTTACTAGTAATCGGGATGTAGGCGACAAATATCAAAAAGGTGAAATTGAATTGGAACTACTCCCCCAAGGCACATTAGCAGAATCGTTACGTGCCGGGGGAGCTGGTCTTGGGGGCTATTATACGACAACGGGTGTTGGGACGGATTTAGCAATAGGAAAAGAAGAACGCGAAATCGAAGGCGTGAAGTATATTCTAGAAAAAGCCATTCGTGCTGACGTAGCGCTCATCCGTGCGCATAAGGCCGATACTTTAGGAAACCTCGTCTATTACAAAACAGCGCGTAATTTTAACCCGCTGATGGCGACCGCTGCAAAAAAAGTTATCGTAGAAGTGGATGAAATAGTGGAACCAGGCGTGTTGAATCCCGAAGAAATCGTGACGCCATTTCTATTTGTCGATGTCATTGTCGAAGCAACCCAAATATTGACGAAGGAAGGGGTTGTGGCGAAATGACAACAAAGTTCAATAAAGCGAATATGCAACACTTAATTGCAAAGCGAGTGG
This sequence comes from Sporosarcina jiandibaonis, assembly GCF_013184495.1. GTDB lineage: Bacteria > Bacillota > Bacilli > Bacillales_A > Planococcaceae > Sporosarcina > Sporosarcina jiandibaonis. The sequence goes on from NZ_JAAOIY010000006.1 coordinate 208,757, forward strand.
CTCAGGAATTAGAAGGACCCTGCGTCGTGAATTTGGGCATTGGAATCCCAACGATTGTCGCAGAGTACCTGGCCAAAGATAATATTTATCTGCATACGGAAAACGGCTTGCTCGGCGTGACGGATGTAGAAGATGAAGACGTAGATCCGAACCTTGTTAATGCAGGAAAATTGCCTGTCGGAGAAGCAATCGGCGCTTCTTATTTTAATAGCTCAGATTCGTTCTCCATGATCCGCGGGGGGCATGTAGATGTCGCGATTTTAGGCGCACTTCAAGTAGATGAAACCGGCATCATCGCTAACTGGGCGGTTCCCGGGAAAAACATCATGGGTGTAGGCGGCGCCATGGACTTGTTGGTCGGAGCGAAAAAAGTATTCGTGACGATGAGTCATACTTCGAAAGACGGCAGCAGCAAACTAGTAAAAAAATGCACCTATCCAATCACCTCAACTAGAAGCGTCGATATGATTTTCACAGAATTAGCGGTGTTCAACATTGAAGATCAACAGTTAAAGCTAGTGGAACTCATGCCGGGCGTGAGTATCGAAGAAGTAAGAGAGAAAACAGAAGCCGAATTTAGCGAATAAAATACAGTATGGAGGCCTACCATGAAAATACGTTCCGTTGATGTATATATACTAGACTTGCCGACGATTCGACCGCATCAACTGGCCATGCACACGATTGTTTCGCAAACGATTGTTGTTGGTTGTATCACGGATGATGAGGGACGCGAAGGTTGGTCCGAAGTGGCGACGATCGGTGGCGCATCTTATGGGGAGTCAACACCAGAAGCCATAAGAGCGAATATTGACACGTATATTGCGCCATTGGTAATTGGAGCAAATCCGATTCATTTCGACAAAATCATGTTCGAAGTGTCAAAACAAGTTCGCGGCAATCATTTCGCAAAAACTGTAGTAGAAGCAGCCATCATCGATTTGGCAGCGAGAAGTATAGGAGTCCCCGCTTACGAGTTATTCGGGGGGCAAATCCATTCATCTCTACCGATTGCTTGGACGCTTGCCAGCGGAAATACAGAACAAGACATTGAAGAAGCCAAAGAATTTTTGCACCAAAAACGCCATAATATCTTCAAGTTAAAAATCGGTACTGGCGATCCGTTTAAAAACGTGGAACATGTCCGAAAAATCAAAGAAGCGATTGGCGATCAAGCGAGAATCACAGTAGATGCCAATCAAGCATGGGATGAGGACACAGCGAATTATTGCATCGAAGCTTTAGAAGACGGCGGGGTATCCATGATTGAGCAACCGCTGCCGATATGGAATTATGAAGGAATGTCAAGATTGACTGCTAGATTTAAAGTGCCGATTATGGCAGATGAAGCTGCTAATAGTATTCAAGATGTTTTCCAAATCTCGAAGCACCGAGCAGGTAATTGCATTGCACTGAAACCTTGTAAGGCTGGCGGATTAACACAAACGAAGAAAGTGGCAGGCATCGCGGAAGCTGCGGGAATTGGTTTATACGGAGGAACGATGATCGAATCTAGTCTCGGAACAGCGATCTGCGCGCAATTATATGCGACCATACCGGAAATGAAATTCGGAACGGAGATATTCGGTCCTTTATTGTTCAAAGATAATATTACCGTGAATGACATTCAATATGAAAATTTCGAAGTCATCATACCGAACGGGCCTGGCTTCGGCATGGAAATCGATAAAGAAAAACTTCATCATTATGCGCGGCAGCTATAAATATCAAAAGGAAGCACAACACAAATCTTTGTCGTGCTTCCTTTTTCACAACTAAATCATATAACTCTTTTCAGAAAATGCTCCAAAAAACGATTCGCATCGACTTCTGTACATACACGGGTTGTCGCCTCTTCTTGATGGGAACCGACCGTCCTTCCAGCCTCTTCCCCTTCTGTCACAACTTTGACGTTCATCGTCTCCGTCTTAACAAAACTCGAATCGATGGCAACACCAACCGCTAGCGGATCATGAAGTGCGCACCCCGCAATGCCAGGACATCTTTTTTCATAAGATCCAATATAAAACTCGGTCATGTCTGCAAAGAAATAACCTTTTTCGTTACCACCAGTACGCCATTTTTCGATCTTTGATTTTGGCAATAACGTTTTCATCGTTACATCAAGTCCGACAAGCGTCAGATGTATCCCCGAAGAACAAACATATTCCGCGGCTTCAGGATCGGATATGATGTTAGCTTCACTGTATTCATTCACATTCCCTGGAACGTTTACAGCGCCGCCCATTACAATAACCTCTTTGACGAGTGGGATGATTTCAGGCGACTTTTTAATTGCAAGCGCCAAGTTGGTCAACGGACCAACAGCAATCACTGTTATTTCATGTGGACGTTTCTTCACCTGTTCGATGATGTAATCCGGTGCAAATTGACTTTCCGCTTCGGTAATAGGGTCGCTGATAAAACTATCCCCTAAACCGCCTTCTCCGTGGACGTGTTTCGGCCAGTTTTTCTTATCTCGGCCCATGAATGTTTGAGCTGCCCCCTGGTAAACCGGAATACGCTTCTCTACTTTTTCTAATACTGCAAGTGTATTACGTGTCGCATCTACTACCGGCACATTACCGAAAACAGTCGTAAAACCGAGCACCTCTAGCTCCGGAGAGTTTAATGCGTATGCCATCGCCAAAGCATCATCAATTCCTGTATCTACGTCAAATATAATAGGTTTCAAATCGTTTCACTCCATCCAATTAATGCAAATCATCTTGCGGCATAAACTTCTTTATAACTTTCAAGTGCGTTTACCACCATATCCCAAAACTTAGCATGTTCTAATTCCAGCGCTACATTTACATTCGGTTCAAGTCCCGTTACGCCGTGTATATCCACGAGTGTCATTCCGTAAGTGAGCTCTCCTTTTGTCTCCACGTCCACTCTTAGTTTCTTCGTTTTAACAACGGATGGATCGATACAATAAGCTACACAACAAACATCATGAACAGGCGGATGTTCAAATCCGAAAAACTCTAAATAGGTTTTACGGAAAAACACCAGTAATTCGCTGACAAATTTCGCAGCAGGATTTCCAATTTTATCGATGCGCTCGCAAACCTCTTCTGTTGCCAAAGCCTGATGAGTTAAGTCAAGACCCATCATTGTAATGGGAACTCCACTTTCAAAAACAACCTTCGCCGCATCGGCATCAACGTAAATATTGAATTCAGCCGCCGGTGTCCAGTTACCGAAAGTGCCGCCTCCCATAATGACGATTTCTTGGATTTTGGATAAAATAGCTGGTTCGCGTCTCATCGCCATCGCTATATTCGTTAATGGACCTGTCGGAACAAGTGTAATATCCCCATCTGATTCCATAAGCTCTCGAATAATAAAGTCAACAGCATGTTCTTCCCCTATTGTTCTAGTCGGAGCCGGCAGTTCCGGACCATCCATTCCGGAATCTCCGTGGATATCAGGAGCCGTTTCACGTTTTCTGACAAGTGGTTGTCCAGCGCCTTGTAAGACTGGAATATCGTAGATGCCGGCAATCTCGCAAACTTGCAGCGCGTTCGTCGTTGTTTTTTCAATTTCCGCATTCCCTGCAACAGTTGTAATCCCAACTAATTCAATGTTCGGATTGCCTGCCGCAAGTAATATAGCAATTGCATCATCATGTCCCGGGTCGCAGTCAAGAATAATTTTACATCTCTTATTTTCTAGCATCTAATGATACCTTCCTTTTTCTCAGTATTTTATTGCTTCGCTGAATTTGAAATAAATCGTTCAGCTTCATCCAAGTCCGGCATTGAAACTTGGGCTCCTGAACGAGTCACAGTTAATGCGCCAACCGCATTCGCAAACCCGGTTGCCGACCATACATCTTTGCCGTCCACAAGCGCTGTCGCCAACGCACCGGCAAATGCATCTCCAGCGGCTGTTGTATCAACAACCTCGACATCATAACCTTCGATTAGAAAAGTTCTATTTTTATTTGTCACCACAACACCCCGGGCACCGAGCTTTGAAAATACGGTATTAACCCCTTTGCTTAAAAGCTCTACGCTAGCTACTCTTGCCGAACGCTTATTGGAAACAGCGATACCCGTTAATTCAGCGATTTCACTTTCATTTGGAACGATGTATTGAACCAATTCATAAAGCTCATCTGGCAGTTCCCTAGACGGTGCCGGATCGAGCATGAATGGAATGTCATATTTCTTTGCTATTTTCGCTGCTTCCATCACAGATTCCAATGGAATTTCCAGCTGTGCCATGACAAGCTTCGCCTGACTGATTACGTTTTCATGCTTTCTTATGTATTCAGGCGTTACATGATGATTAGCCCCCGGAGCAACAACAATACTGTTATCCCCATCGCGATTAATATTAATGAGTGCCATCCCCGTCGATTCATCTTCCACTCGTTCAATACAAACGGTATCCACTCCGACCCGCTCCAAATTTAGGAGCAGTTGATCGGCAAAAATATCGTTTCCAACCCGGCCAATCATCGCGACCGATGCACCCAGTTTGCCCGCGGCATATGCTTGGTTACCACCTTTTCCTCCCGGACTCATAAAAGAATCGCTACCGAGTATGGTCTCTCCCCACTTAGGTTGCCGACTAACGGTAACTACCATATCCATATTTATACTTCCCACAACGACAATGTCTGAATTCATCACACTTAGTCCTCCCGACTATGATTCTCTTTGAATAAATTCGTGCTCCAAGAGCAAGTTCTCGGCTGCTGATTTTTTTCCCTTAATCCGTTCAACAAGCATACCAACTGCTTTCACACCAATTTGATATGCCGGAACGGAAATAGTACTCAACTTAGGAGTGCTCATTTGTGCAAATAAAATATCATCGCAACCAATAACGGAAATATCTTGTGGAATCTTCAAATTTTGTTCTTGAATGGCATTCATTGCACCCAAGGCCATTAAATCATTTGCCGCAAATACTGCTGTTGGCGTTGATTCTTTCAAAATCGAGGTCATAAGCTGATAACCAGACTCATAACTGAATTCCCCAACTCGAATGCAAGGTTCAAGATTGTGCTCTTGAATGGCATCGCTATATGCCTGCCTTCGCATTTCTGCTGACTGAACCAGACTCGGTCCCGAAAGATGACAGATTTTCCGATGACCATTCCCTATTAGGTGCAAAACCGCCTCATACGAAGCAGTATAATGATCAATCGATACAGTATCAAATGGCGTATCAGCCAAGAACCTATCGCATAGAACGAAAGGGATTTTTAATTCACATAGTTCATTTACTTTTTCCTCATCCAAAATGGAAGAAATTAAAATAATACCGCCGACTTGCTGGCCCGCCATTTTCTGGATATATTCTTGTTCGATATCAGGACTATTATCCGTATTGCTTATAAACAACGAAAAGCCTTCCTGATGTGCCGCATCCTCAATCCCTCTCGCAATGACAGGAAAATATGGATTTGTAATATCAGGCAAGATCAGACCAATTACATTAGAACTGTTATTGGCTAAGTTTCTAGCAAAGGCATTGGGGCGATAACCTAGTTCCTTAATGGATTGAAGAACTCTTTTCCTAATTTCATTTGCAACCTTCGGATTATGGTTGATAACTCGAGACACAGTCGCTTTTGAAACATTTGCATGATTAGCCACATCCATGATAGTTACCTTCATATTTCCAACGACCCCCGCTTTTTGGTGAAACCGGTTACAAAGATTAAAAATCCGAAGAAACCGGTTACTTGAAAAAAGTATATCATGACATTCTAGTTAACTCAACCTTCTAATTTGACGTAACATTTGAAAACCATTGATGAAAAAATCGATTTTAATTCCAACATAAAAGGCATTCCACTCGCCTAAAGAACCGCGAATGAAATACCTTTATAAAAATTTTATAATTTAACTTTTTGCAACCTGAGTGCGTTCAAAACAACTGATACTGAACTAAATGCCATCGCCGCGCCTGCGACCCATGGAGCCAATAAGCCGATTGCTGCGATTGGTATTCCTACTGTGTTGTAGAAGAAAGCGAAAAACAAGTTTTGCTTTATATTGCGCATCGTTTTTCGGCTCATGATAATCGCATCTGCAACACTATTCAAATCTCCTCGCATCAGTGTAATATCTGCAGCTTCAATCGCGATATCTGTCCCAGTTCCGACAGCCATTCCGATATCCGCTGTGGCGAGTGCCGGAGCATCATTGATTCCGTCACCGACCATGGCCACTTTCTTGCCCTGATCTTGGAGCTTTTTAATTTCATCACTTTTTTGTTCCGGCAATACTTCCGCAAGAATATGATTTATACCCACTTGGTTAGCAATCGCCTCGGCGGTCCGTCGGTTGTCGCCTGTCAGCATAATCACATCGAGACCTAATTCTAACATCCGTGCTATCGCATCTTTAGAAGTTTCTTTCACCGTATCGGCAACAGCCACGACACCTGCTAGCTTCTGATTCACTGCAATCAACATTGCAGTTTTTCCTTCAGCCTCGAGTTTTTCCATCGCGATTTCCGAATTTGAAATCTCGATTCCACGTTCTCTCATGAGTTTTCTAGTACCAACCAACACTTCTCTCCCACTGACATTCGCTTGAATTCCGTAACCAGGTAAAGCTTCGAAATCAGCGACATCAAGTAGTGCCAAGTCTTTTTCTCTTACACCTTTTACAATCGCTTGCGCCAATGGATGTTCCGACTGGTTTTCCGCTGACGCAATTAATTGCAGAACTTCATCTTCAGTAAAATCTTCTGTTACTGTAATATCGGTTAAAGCTGGTTCACCTTTTGTAACTGTTCCTGTTTTATCCAAGACAACTGTATCAATCGAGCGTGTGTTTTCCAAATGCTCTCCGCCTTTAAAGAGCAACCCCATTTCAGCTGCTCTCCCTGAACCAGCCATAATCGACGTCGGCGTAGCCAAACCAAGGGCACATGGACAAGCAATGACCAAAATCGAAATCGTTGGAATCAATGCCGAACGGAAATCACCAGGTGTCACCGCAAAGTACCAGATGAAAAACGTCACAATCGCGATTACTACGACAACGGGTACAAAAACACCAGAAATTCTGTCTGCTAAACGCTGAATATCCGCTTTCGATCCTTGTGCTTCTTGAACAACTTTTACAATTTGCGCCAAAGCTGTATCTTTACCCACTTTGGTCGCTTTGATTTGCAAGGAACCATTCTTGTTGATCGTAGCACCAATGACCACGTCACCCGCAACTTTATCAATCGGAATACTTTCTCCCGTAATCATTGATTCGTCAATTGCAGAACGCCCTTCAATAATTTCTCCGTCCACCGGAATTTTTTCACCCGGTTTCACGATGATTGTATCGCCTGCAAGTACTTGTTCAATCGGAATTTCTTTTTCAATTCCGTCTTTCAGAATTCGAGCCGTTTTCGCTTGCAAGCCAAGCAGTTTTTGAATCGCTTGACTCGTTTTTCCTTTGGCGCGAACCTCAAATAGTTTCCCAAGGACGATAAGCGTAATAATGACCGCAGATGCCTCAAAATATAATTCAGGACTGCCTACGCTGCCGGCATTCAGCCATTCAATCGACAAATAGAGACTGTAGAAATATGCTGCACTCGTTCCAAGTGCCACCAAGACATCCATATTGGCGCTTTTATTTCTAAGCGCATTAAGTGCCCCTTTATAGAACTGCGCACCTACAATGAACTGAACCGGTGTAGCAAGCGCTAGTTGCAGCCATGGATTCATAAGAATTTCCGGCATGTAGATAAACGATAAAAAGCTAAAATGTGCGACCATGGTCCATAACAACGGAAGGGTCAAAATGGCTGAAAAGATGAACTTTCTTTGTTGCTTTTTAATCTCTTGTTCTTTATGATCCATCTTATCTTCGTTATCTTGCTTTGGGGTTAATTCATAACCCATTTTCTTGACCGCATTTATCATATCGCCCGTTTCAACCTGATTGCCATCATATTCAACTGCAATCGTTTCGAGCGCAAAGTTTACATTTGCTTTAGCGACGCCATCCATTTTGTTAATTCTTTTTTCGATTCTAGTCGCGCATGCTGCACACGTCATTCCGGTTATGTCAAAATCTACTTTTTCTAGGACAACACCAAAACCCAGTTTTTCAACTCTTTCCTTAAACTCGTTTACATTTGTTTTGGTTGGATCGTAGACTATCGAAGAACGTTCCAAAGCAAAATTAACATTCGCTTTCTCAACCCCTTCGATTCTTGAAAGACCTTTTTCAATTCGGCTTGCACACGCTGAACATGTCATACCACTAATTTTTAAAGTTTGCTCTTTCGTCGTCATTTGTATCTCCTCCGATACTTATAGGGGGTATATTTATTCCGCAAAGGAGGATTATACTTAAAAGTATAATCACCCCATTGTAAGAAACCCGCTTATTTAAACAAGATCATAGCCTTGGTCTTCAATCGTTTCTTTCACTTTAGCTAATGTCGCCTCGTCACTATATTCCACGGATACCTCTTTATTGCCGAGATCTACTTTGACTGCCGAAACTCCCGTAAGTTCACCAACGCTTGTTTCGATTGAGTTCACACAATGATTGCAAGACATGCCTTCTACTTTTAAAACTTCTTTCATGATTAAAAACCTCCTATTTAAATGTTTGTATTTAATTTACAATACTTTATCATCATGACCAATACAAATTACTTTGTCATTGTCTTCATAACGCTCATCAATTCTTTAATCGCCTCGTCACCATCTTGCCCCTTAATCGCTTTCACGACACAGTGATGGGTATGATCCTCTAGTAGCGCAAGGGAAACTTTATTCATCGCTGATTGAATGGCGCTTATTTGATGCAAAATGTCTACACAATAACGGTCATTCTCAACCATTTGATGAACGCCTCGAACCTGCCCTTCAACCCGTTTCAAACGGTTTAGAAGCTGTTGTTTATTCGGCTGGACTGTTGTTTTTTTTGTTTCTTCCATAGATTCCCCTCCTCACCCAGTACATATACCCCGTACCCCTATATTACCGCTTTAAATATGAAATTGCAACTTATCTGTTTCTTCTGTAATTCGAAAAAGGAAACCCCATCGGCTCCCCTTTTACTTGTATATTCAGTTTTATTTGTTCCCTTACAAAACGAATGCCATGCACAAAGTATAATAATCATCTATGCACCAAACACTTTTTGAAGTTCCTTTAACTATCGAGATTGAAAGTATTTTCGAATCAAACCGACATACACAATAGGCAATGTCATTGTAAAGATAACAATGCCTTTCCAACCAACCGACTCCCAAAGCGGACTCAACAACGTACTGCCGCCTGCCACACCTATATAATAGGAAACCAGATACAAACTAGACGCGCTCCCTTTATGATGTTGCACTCCCCTGCTGACAGAAGCCGCTGTCACCGAATGTGCCGTAAAAAAGCCGAGACATGTGACACAAAGCCCGATTACAATCATAGTTACAGAGCTACTCATCGTCATTAAAACCCCGAATGACAAGACGAATACACCTGTAACCCTGACTTTTCGAAGTCCTAATTTATCCGCAAGCCACCCTGCCAGCGGTGAACCAATGACCCCCAGACCGTAAGCTAAAAATGTATAGGAAACCGTTTCAAGAGAAAGTGAAAACGGCGGCGCCATTAAATGGAACGGCAAAAATGTCCATACCCCCGTGAAAGAAAGCTGCAAAACGATTCCAAGTCCAAACACCACTAGTAACGAAGGATTTTTCAAATGAAATAAAAACCCTTCGATATCCTTCGTAAAACTCTTATTCGTCGGTTTAAAATTTCGCGACCCGGGCAGTGTGAAAAGAATGATGACAAAAATAATGGTCCCCGCTGCCGCCAATATGTAAAAAGCGGCTTCCCACGAAAAATGCTCCGTTATATAGCCAGTCATAACCCGTCCGAGCATACCGCCAAGTGCATTGCTTGAAATATAAAGGGCTGTTGCAAAACTAGCAAATTGCTTATGAATCTCCTCACTTATGTATGCCAAAGCTGCCGCTGGAACACCAGCAAGAGCAAATCCTTGGATGAATCTCAAAATAATAATGAATAGAAAAGAATCGGTCAGCGGCATCAATAAAAAAGGAATGACAGAACCGATCAACGATAATTTAATATAAAGTGCACGTCCGTTTCGATCCGAAAAGAAACCCAGAACAATGAGGCCGATAATTAATCCTAGCGTCGACATCGACAAGGACAAACTTGCAAAAGAAACCGGGATATCGAATTCTTCCGTAAAAACTGGAAGCAATGGTTGCACCGCGTACATTGCTGCAAAGATAAAAAGTGATCCTACTCCAAGACTAATAATAATTTTCCAGAACTCTGAATCTCTTATCGAATAACCTTCATGAGCCAAAATAACACTTCCAGTCACTATACTACCGGGAAACTTCCGATAAAATCATTGTAACGCTTTATAATGTGTTTGTACCGATTATAGTTATTATCTAATCTTATCTTTCACATCAAATGCTAGTTCGCCATTCGATTCTTTTTGTGTCATTGTTACGGTAACTTTTCCTTGATATGATTTTTCTACATACTCGCTCAGCATAACAGTTTTTTCTTTTCCTTCTGGATTTACATAATGCAACACTAAACTTATTGGGTCATTTTCTAGTGAATATTTGATCGTTTTTTTCTGTCGTTTCGGGATATCGAATATGAAATCTTCTTTAGGCGGAAGCCAAATCGTTTGCGCTGATAAGGTGTCATTTTGAACAATCACTTTTACTTTTCCCGGGGAAAAGTAAAACTCCTTGATGGAAATTATAGTAACTAATATGATACCTATTATTATGAGTGCAAATACTCTCCTCATTTTCTCCAGCTCCAGTCTTAGTTAGTAGTGTTTTATAAGTCTATAGAGATATTTCAACCAAATGTATGAAATCTCCTTTATAAATTTATTTCAGAAATACAAATGGGCTGACAAGTCAATTTCATAACTGTTTATAATAACCAATAAAACGAACATTCACATCTGATAACAATTAAATATTCGTTAATGCAGACTTATCATTCCCATTGATTGGAGAATTATTAAAGTTCGTTCGGATTTAACGATAAATTTCTCTCTTATGAAATTGACTCTCATAAGTAATAAGTGTTAATATAAAAAGAAATACGGTTGGGGAATACTAGCCAAACGTAAAGTAATTATTATGCCACTGATAAGTAATGTCTTGGCTTAATTGTAATTATCGCCCTTTACATAAATGAGGAGGAATGCTGATGTTTAAAGTGTTAGTGTCTGACCCGATTAGTGATTTTGGACTTCAACAGTTAATGAATGATGATGATGTGGAAGTAATCAAGCAGACGGGGTTAAGCGAAGATGAAATCATATCGATAATAGGCGACTTCGATGCGCTGCTTGTCCGTTCTCAAACAAAAGTAACTGAACGCATCATGGAAGCCGGCGTCAAATTGAAAGTGATAGGCCGTGCTGGAGTTGGTGTTGACAATATCGATTTAAATGCTGCAACGAATCAAGGAATTATTGTTATTAATGCACCTGACGGCAACACCATTACAACGTGCGAGCATACTTTTGCAATGATGATGGCATTGGCTCGGCATATCCCTCAAGCTTACGCGAAAACAATTGACGGCGAATGGGACCGTAAATCATTTCTCGGCGTAGAATTACGCAACAAGACACTCGGTGTGTTCGGATTAGGACGCATCGGAATCGAAGTCGCTAAACGAGCAGCTGCGTTCGGCATGACGATTCTTGGTTATGATCCGTTCATGTCAGAGGAACGCGCGAATCAATTAGGGATACAGTTGGCAAGTCGCGAAGAAATTGTGCGAACAGCGGATTTTATGACTGTTCATACGCCGCTTACAAACGAAACGCATCACATGATCAGTAAGCAGCAATTCGAAGTGATGAAACCAGGTATGCGCATCATAAATTGCGCACGCGGCGGCATCATCGACGAAATGGCACTTATCGAAGCACTCGATGAAGGTATTGTAGCAGGAGCGGCATTCGATGTATTCGAAAATGAACCTCCAGCGCCAGATCATCCTTTCTTTAAACATCCGAAGATTATTGTTACACCGCACTTGGGTGCATCTACTATGGAGGCGCAAGAGAATGTAGCGATTGACGTTTCCGAACAAGTAATCCATATTCTGAGAAATGAACCATTTAAAAATGCAGTGAATATGCCATCGATTTCACCCGAGTTATTAAATAAGCTGCAACCATACTTCAAATTATGTGAACATCTTGGAAATTCACTTGCACAGATGACTGACGGTGCAGTTCGGGAAATTACGATTGAGTGCGAAGGTGAATTAGCGAATTTAGACACTTCTCCTTTAAGTCCATATGTACTCAAAGGAATACTTTCCCATCATCTAGGTGCAGAACAGGTAAACATCGTAAACGCTATCCATTTGGCCAAGCAACGCGGCATCCAACTTGTTTTCCAAAAGTCGCTTTTCAATCAAAATGCTTCTAGCAAGATTACAATTCGCTTAAAAACAACAGAGGAAGAACGTTGGGTGACTGGATCTGTGGTTGCAGGTGTAGGAGAGCGTCTCGTTAAAGTCGGACCTTATCCTGTAGATATCGCGCCAAAGGGTCTTATCTTATTAATTTCACATACGGACAAGCCTGGTTTAATCGGTCGTGTCGGAACCGCACTCGGAGTTAACGACGTTAATATTGCCAGTATGCAAGTAGGACGCCAAGAAATCGGCGGATCTGCGGTCATGATTTTAGAAGTCGATAATAAAGCCTCCAAAACAGTCATCGAGGAATTAGAAGCGATTCCGGAAATCAAAAGAGTTCGCGAGGTCAATTTCGATTGAAAGGAGAGGTTAATTTGAAACAAAGTATTCGCTCTGTTTATAACTTTAACGCAGGTCCATCCGCATTGCCGCTCCCGGTTCTAGAAAAAGCTCAACAAGAACTTGTCGATTTTCGCGGCACCGGGATGTCGATTATGGAGCTTAGTCATCGAAGCAAAGCTTATGATGATGTACATAATGAAGCCATTGCACGTTTAAAAAGATTATTTTCGATTCCCGATAATTATGAAGTACTATTCCTGCAAGGCGGCGCCAGTCTTCAATTTTCGATGATTCCAATGAGCTTTTTAAACCCTGGGCAAAAAGCGGGCTATGTCATGACCGGCGCATGGGCGGAAAAAGCATTCGATGAAGCGAAACTATTCGGGGAACCTTATCAGGTTGCTAGCACAAAAGAGAATAATCACAGCACAATTCCCGGGGTAAACGATTTGCAATACAACGAAGATGATGCTTATGTCCATCTAACTTCAAACAACACGATTTACGGCACTCAGTGGAAAGAGTTTCCTGACACAGGGGATGTTCCGCTAATTGCGGATATGTCCAGCGATATTATGTCTAAACCAATTGACGTGAGCAAGTTCGGCTTGATTTACGCAGGAGCCCAAAAGAACCTTGGACCTTCTGGGGTTACAGTCGTCATTATTCGGAAAGATTTGCTTGAGAGATCAAATCAAGAGATTCCAACTATGTTGAACTATAACACCCACGCAAAAAGCAATTCGCTTTACCATACACCGCCCACTTTCGGCATCTATATGTTAGGAGAAGTGCTCCGTTGGATTGACGAATTAGGCGGATTAGAGGCTGTAGCAAAACAAAATGAAGAAAAAGCAAAATTGATTTATGATGTTATCGATGGCAGCGGCGGTTTCTACCGCGGTCACGCGGAACCTGAGAGCCGTTCTCTCATGAACATTACATTTAAACTCGCTGATGAGTCGTTGGAAAAGAAATTCTTGGATCAAGCCAAAGAAGCAGGCTTCGTCGGTTTAAATGGACATCGTTCCGTCGGCGGATGCCGAGCCTCTACTTATAACTCAGTGCCTGTCGAAGCATGTCTAGCGCTAAGTGAGTTTATGACTCGTTTCCAGAAGAACAACAGCTGAAATCCATAACAAAGAAAAGCTTCTTTCCCTACAATATCTACTGTAGAGAAAGAAGCTTTATCGTGTTTAAACTATTATTAAACAGTTCAATTCATTAGTTACGAACGAGGTAATCAAACGCACTCAATGCAGCAGTCGCGCCCGATCCCATTGAGATAATGATTTGTTTATGGGCACTATCCGAGCAGTCTCCTGCAGCAAATACGCCTGGGACGTTTGTTGCGCTGCGCTTATCGACAATAATTTCGCCGAATTTATTGCGTTCAACCGAATCGCCCAACCAATCTGTATTTGGCACAAGACCGATTTGAATAAATACGCCTGCTAATTCGATATGGTGCTCTTCATTTGTTTCACGGTCGATATACGTAATTCCTTCTACGCTATCAGTACCGGTAATTTCTTTTGTTTGAACATTTTTCAGAACTGTTACGTTCGGAAGGCTGTTAAGACGATCTTGTAATACAGAATCTGCTTTCAGCTCTGGCGCAAACTCAAGAACTGTCACATGCTTTACAATTCCTGCAAGGTCAATCGCCGCTTCAATACCGGAGTTACCGCCGCCAACGACCGCAATATCTTTGCCTTCAAACAACGGACCATCACAGTGCGGGCAGTATGCGACGCCTTTATTTCTAAATTCCGCTTCGCCAGGTACGCCAATATCTCTCCAGCGAGCACCTGTTGAAAGGATAACGGATTTACTCTTGAGAACAGCACCGTTTTCCAATTCTATTTCGATGAGATCTTTCTTTTCCAAACGCTTCGCACGTTGCAAGTTCATCACATCGACGTCATACTCTTTCACATGTTCTTCTAGATTAGCAGCAAGTCTTGGACCCTCAGTGCGATTCACACTGATAAAGTTCTCGATCGTTGCTGTATCTAAAATCTGTCCGCCGAAACGATCAGCTACAATCCCTGTGCGAATGCCTTTACGCGCTGCATATATAGCTGCACTTGCACCTGCGGGACCGCCGCCGACAACAAGTACGTCGAACGGATCTTTATTTTCAAATTCAGAAGCATCTGGCGCACTTCCCATTTTGGCTAGGATTTCTTCCAATGTCATGCGACCGCCGCCGAACTCTTCTCCATTTAGATAAACCGTAGGAACTGCCATGATATTCTTGCTTTCGACTTCTTCTTTAAATGCTGCACCGTCAATCATCGTGTGCGTGATGTTCGGGTTAAGAACGCTCATCACGTTAAGTGCTTGGACAACTTCTGGACAGTTTTGACAGCTTAAGCTAATATATGACTCAAAATGATATTCGCCCTCAAGATTTTTCACTTGGTCGATAAGCTTTTGATCGACTTTTGGAGCGCGTCCGCTTACTTGTAATAATGCAAGTACTAATGAAGTAAATTCATGTCCTAGCGGAATCCCGGCAAAAGCGACGCCAGTATCTTCCCCGATACGGTTTATACTAAAGCTCGGCGTTCTTTCTAATTCAGCTTTTTCCACTTTGATGCGTGGTGACATGCTCGTTAATTCGTCCATTAAACCATTCATGACATTCGAAACATTATCAGATCCCGTGCTGACTTTTAGCAGCACATCGTTTTCCATCATTTCAAGATATTGGGCTAATTGTGCTTTTATATCTGGTTCTAACAAATTTATCATACTCCTTAACTTATTCTTCATTAAATAAATTTCGGCGAGATTGCGCCAAATTTTGAACTAGGTTCGTTCGATTCAAAATCTGAGGCATCCGCCGAAGGCTTTAAAAAAATAGCGGGGAGCCCCGCTATTTCAAATTAAATCTTACCTACTAAATCTAGGCTTGGCTTAAGTGTTTCTCCGCCTTCTTCCCATTTCGCTGGGCAAACTTCGCCTGGATTGTTACGAACATATTGAGCTGCTTTGACTTTACCTACAAGCGTGCTTGCGTCACGTCCGATGCCGTCCGCATTGATTTCCGCTGCTTGGATAACACCGTCAGGATCAATAATGAAAGTACCGCGTTGAGCAAGACCTGTTTCTTCATCCAACACATCGAAGTTGCGTGAAATTCTTTGTGAAGGGTCGCCGATCATAATATAACGAATGCTGCTGATTGCGTCTGAGTGATCATGCCATGCTTTATGTGTAAAGTGCGTGTCTGTTGAAACAGAGTACACTTCTACGCCAAGCTCTTTTAATGTTTCATATTGGTTTTGAAGATCTTCAAGTTCAGTTGGGCAAACGAATGTAAAGTCTGCTGGGTAGAAGCAAACAACGCTCCACTGACCTTTTAAGTTTTCATCAGTAACGTCGATGAACTCCCCGTTGCCTGCATTGTAAGCTGAAGCTTTAAAAGCTTCTACTGTTTTACCGATTTGTGACATAAATAAATTCCTCCTAAAGATTTTTTATTACAATTAGTTTAGGCTAGATAATCTAAACCTAAACCGTGGTAATAATTAAATCACTATCGCTAAACGATAATAATTCTAATTAAGTATTTATTATCATATAAGCTTGGTTGTTTGTCAACCATAACACTCCAATAGACGGCCATTACAGTCGTTGGAGCGATGAAACCCTTATCCCCATTCTATCTTTACCTTATAATAAATAAAGAAAAATGCTTCTCAACCCATCTTTAAATTCTCGTTTGAATTATCAAGTTCTCAATTAGCAAATATTCGGATGAATTAGAAAACCGTTCCCCCCTTAACAATTAACACCATATGATGATCTATACACTTCTCTCTACTATCCCAACTGAAAACTGCATAAATAATACGAGATTAATTGTTTGATGTTTTGTTTCAAAAAATATATAGTATGAATTCAAGATAAATTTATCTTAGAAGACAAAAGGGGATTTAACAATGAACATATTAGTCGTAAAAGCAAATAACCGTCCAGCTTCAGAGGCTGTATCAAGTAAAATGTATGAAACATTCATGAATACAATAGAAGGCGGCAACGTAACAACTTTCGACGTCTTTGCAGAAGATATGCCCTATCTTGGCCAAGAACTATTCGATGCTTTTGGTAAATTAGAATCAGGCGAAGAAATGACTGACATCGAACAACGTATTCTAGCCGCAAAACAAAAAGCGATGGATGCATTAAAAGCAGCGGACGTTGTTATATTCGCATTTCCATTATGGAACTTAACAATCCCGGCTAAATTACAAACATTCATCGATTATGTATACCAAGCTGGCTTTACATTCAAATATGATGAAAATGGCCAAGCTGTCCAATTAATGACTGATAAAAAAGCGATCATACTGAATGCACGTGGTGGCGTTTATTCCACACCGGAAGCAGCACCGATGGAAATGGCTGCAAACTATATTAAAAATGTTGTTGGCGGCGTGTTCGGCATGGAGATTGTTCACGAAGTTATCATTGAAGGTCATGCGGCTGCACCAGATCAAGCTGAAACAATTATTGCTGAAGGATTAGCGAAAGTGGAAGCTATAGCAAAAGAATTATCACCTGCATTGGTGTAACGATATGAAGCCTTAATCAAAAAACAGGTGGAGAAAATTGTTTCATTTTTCTCCACCTGTTTTTATGTTGAGGACTTATAGAAAGCCCTATTTCTTTAGTTTTCATTCAGAAAATACTTTTGAGGCTTTCATCACCTGCCGGTCTCGCTTTATCAGCCAATTTTCTTACGTCAATGAATATTAAGCTAGGTTAAAAAATAGAATAGTAGTGCTTAAAGAGTTTGACCTATAAGAATCACGCTTCTTCTCCAATATAAATCATTTTAAAAATATTGCGAATTCATATTTGGTTGGGTATGATTATCTAAAGGGGAGGGAATATTCCATGGCTAATGGTAATGAAGACTTGTTTGATAATGAAAAACCAAATTATCCGAAAGTGAAAGTAGAAAGAAAAGAAGGAGAACCAACTTCAGCTTTCAAGGGCGCTTCTTGGGCAGCGCTATTGATAGGAGTATCTGCTTATCTCTTAGGTTTGTACAATGCTGCGATGCAACTGAATGAAAAAGGATATTATTTTGCAATTTTAATCTTCGGACTCTATGCATCTGTTTCTTTACAAAAAGCAGTCAGAGATAAATATGAAGGTATACCTGTTACAAGTATTTATTTCGGCATTAGTTGGTTTGCCCTTATTATAGCTATTTCGTTGATGGCGATCGGCTTATTCAATGCAGGAAGTATTGATTTAAGTGAAAAAGGGTTTTACGGCATGTCTTTCGTTCTTAGTATATTTGCAGCAATAACTGTTCAGAAAAATATTAGAGATACAGAGAAAGCTAGAGAAAGAGATTAAGTTACTTCTTTTCTCGTTAAACAATATATACCCCCGTTCTGAATCTAGAACGGGGGGTATATATTTAGGCTTCTCTAGATATCGGGTTTATACAATTGCCTAACTTCCATAAATCGTCGGTGACAATCGTCGAGTCACTCAATTTCGCTAAAGAGAGCTTGATCACTCTCATTCGACATCAGACTACCAATGCAGTTCATTTTGGCTGGGTAGACATGCTTTTTAAACGCTCCTGTCAAAGAAGACTTTCGATACTTTAAACGCATCAGCCTGTTGTTCTCGGCATACCCTTAAGAATTGTGTCATGCACAGGTACTCGCTACTTGAACTACCCCCACTTTCACTTCGTTTAGAAGTGGGAGATTCTTAGGTTATTCACTCTATCGGGCGAAAGTTTACTAAGCTATCCCCGCAGTCCCTGCGGTTTGAAGTCTGATTGCTTCATTTTTAAGATTGATACTTGCGTTAATATCTCGATCATGACGGGTGCTGCATTCCGGGCAATCCCACTCACGTAATGCCAGATTCTTAACGTCTTTATTTCGATAACTGCAACATGAACATAGTTGACTTGATGGGAAGTTTTTTGCTACAACTACGACTTGTTTGCCATACCATTTTGCTTTATATTCAAGCATTGTACGAAATTGAGACCAACTTACTTCACTAATGGCTTTTGCTAATTTCCGGTTTTTTAGCATAGCTGACACTTGCAAGTCTTCAATGCCGATGATGTCGTGGTTTTTGATTACATCGGTAGAGATTTTTTGCAAATAGTCTGTTCGTGAATTACTGACTTTTTCATGTATACGTGCCACTTTCACACGTTGTTTTTGATAGTTTTTCGCTTCAAACAAAGCTTTCTTTTGACGTATCGCTTGTTCTTTTCGTCTTGAAAGAATACGTTGTGCTTTTGCTAGCTTCTGTTCTAATGTACGAAAATATTTAGGATTGGAGTATAGGGTTTGATTGGAAAGAATCGCAAAATCCTTTAATCCTACATCAATACCAACAACAGAATTTGTTTTGGGTAGTTCTTGTACTTCTGTTTCAACGAGGACGGAAACGAAATATTTACCGCTTGGTGTGCGCTTGACTGTGGCATTCAAAATACGACCATTCACCTCAACACTTTTTGCGAATCGGACATTTCCGAGTTTGGGTAATCTTATTTTATCGCCAATGATTCGAATGTTTCCGTTGGTTTGCTTTGTCGTATAGGATTGCACTGGGTTTCCTTTTGATTTGAAACGCGGTGGATCATTTTGTCCTTTGAAGAAGCGTGAAAAGCTTCCCCTAAATGTTTTACTGAGGTTTGAACGGCGATGCTATCGACTTCTTTTAGCCATTCAAATTCATGCTTAAGTGCGGGCAATTCAGCGGAGCACGACTTGTATGACAAGCCTTTACCCGTCTGTTTATAGGTATTGTTCCACTTAGCTAGAAAATGATTAAAAATAAAGCGGCTGCATCCAATCGTTTTTGCGATTAAAGTTCGCTGTGCTTTGTTTGGGTAGAGTCGAAATTTATACGCTTTATTAATTAACATCACTTATCACCTCACAGAACGGAATGTATGTTCTCACTTAATTATAATTGATTTGTTCTGAAAAAACAATTTTAGGCTCCGCCTAATCGACATTCATCTCCCACTTACTCATTGGGCCTTGCCCTTCACATTCCTTGAAGTGGGAGTCTTCTGTCGTAGAGTTGATAAAAAGTGGTTGGTGTAAATAATCCCCAAGTGGATGGTTCCCGAATATGTTTTATATTATAGAATTATAACGTATAGAACGAAGAAATTTATTTCTAAAAAGGAGGAAGGCATGAAGGTAGCCCTTATTGTATCAATGATTTTCGTGGTCATTATTTTAGCTATCGGACTAATTTTGACCATATCCGCTGCTAATTCTATGAATAAAAATTACAGTAGCGAAAAAAGTATGTCTAATTTGCTGTGGATTTATGTTTTATCAATCCCATTTATTGTTATATTGACTCTTATAGCTATATTTATATTTAATTAACAACGGAGGACGGTTCGGGACCAGTGAAAAAGCATATGTTTTTTTCGAGTCTCAGGAACCGTCTAAGCCCACTGAAAAAGTTCGTATTTCAATGATACATTGTTTAGATTCTCCCTGTAGACTCTTTGACCGAGGGGTGGATTATTTACAATCGCCCCCAAAATTATGTTGTTGAAGTAACAATACCACAACGACACAATTCTAGGGAAATTCAAACATTATCCGAGAGTAAAATACCGTTATATCCCATAACTTCTCAGCGCGTGAACAAACCTTGAAATGCCTTCTTGTATTGAAGCTCCGTTACCTTTTCCATAAGTAAATCGAACGTATCCATTTGTTGAACCCATTATTCTTCCAGGTACAAATGAAACGCCTTTTTTCATAGATTCTTCAAGTAACTTATATTCATCAATTTCGTGATTTATTTTACACCATAAATGAATTCCGCCTTGTGGCACTAAATATGTAACCTCATTTTTAGATAAACTGTCCAATGCTAAAATTAACGCATTCCTACGCTCCCTCAGTTGAATCCTTAAATTTGAAACATGTTTGTCAAATTGAGGGGAATCTAGAAATTGATTCGCTATCCATTGAGGAAAAACACTATGACCAAAGTCAATTTGCTGTTTGCCATCTGATAAACGCTTAATCACTTTTTCTGGTCCAATAATCCAACCAATGCGTAATCCTGATGCAACAACTTTTGATAAAGAACTAATGTATACAACATTTTCATTATCGTCCATTGACTTTAACGTGGGTCCAATGCGCCCATCGAATGACGTCAAATTATAAGGATCATCCTCTATTATGGGAATACCGTACTTTGATGATAACTCCAATATTCTCTTTCGACGTTCCAGAGACATTTTTGTGCCAGTAGGATTTTGATAATCAGGATTTAAAAAAAGCATACGAATTCGATGTTTTCTTTGTAAAGCTACAATATCATCAGGATTTAAGCCATATTGATCAACTGGGAGTAATAGCGTTCTAATACCAAACGATTGAAAAATCGGTAAAGAGAATGCGTAGGATGGATCTTCAATCGCTACTGTATCACCTGGTTTTAACAGGCATTGAACGATTAGGTGGATTGCTTGCTGAGCGCCCGATGTAATCAGTATGGAGTTTGGCTCAACAACCATATTTTTATAGGTTTTTACATGTTTACAAATGGTCTCCCGTAATCCCGCATCGCCTAAAGGATGATCGTAACCTAAATGCTCATCAAAAGCATGCTCCTTAAGAATCCTAGCGAATTGGGCGTTAGGTAGTAAATCTGATGAAAGTTCCCCGCTTGATAGGTTAATCATTCCTTTTTGCTCAGTTTCATTACGAAGTTTCTGTACCAACGGAAGATTCGGAATAAATGAGCCATCCTCTAAACATCTACCCCAATTGGGAACTCTTTTATGAGTTAGTCCCCATATATCCGTATTTATATAAGTGCCGCTTCCTTTTTTTCTGACAATTAATCCAATCGCCTCTAACTCATCGTAAGCAGTCACAACTGTGCTCCGATTTATCTGTAACTTTTTTGCTAACTCACGTTCAGATGGCAATGGCTGGTCTTGAGATAATTCCCCCGATATAATCCCATTCTCTATTTGTTCTTCAATTTGTCTATACATAGGTTTTTTAATTGAGCGGTCTATTATAAATTCCATTAACCTTCATCCTCTATTTATAAGTTTTCAATATAATAAATTTCGTATTATGCTCATGATGAAGTCTTAAATGTTATTAGATCATCGGACAATCCTTAATCATCTCCAAACATCAGTATACCAAAGACGACCCGAAATTAATTTCAGGGTCATCTTTTTTAAGGGATGGCTTTTGTTCTTAATATATATGCCGTGATAACAATTCAAAAAAAACGTCAGCACAGAAAGCTAGAGAAAGAGATTGAATTACTTAACCCCGTTCTAAATCTAGAACGGGGTTAGTTTTTTCAATGCAATCCAAAAGCCTTCGCCAATAACGCGATTCCTTCCATTCGATTATTGGCCCCGAAGAAATTGGGAATAATGGTAACCTCATCTGCCTGATACAAGTCCGCAACCCGTTTAATCTCTTCTCTAACCTGCTCCGCGTTTCCAATAATCATGCGCTTCCGGTTTTGCATAACTTTTTCTTTTTCCACAGAACTGATTCCCCGCTTCTTTGCGGTTTGTACGGATGGATAATAAGGCGGCGGGTTGGCTGATTCAACAAACAATAACCATAAATCAAAAGCCTTAGCGAGTTCCTCCGCATATTCTGCTGTTTCTGCAATAATAACAAAAACAGCTATCATCACTTTCGGTTTAGTAAGTAATAGTGAAGGCTTAAAATATTTCCGATAATAGGCTACGGCTTCCAAACCTGTTTCAGACGGCTTAGCAAAATGCGCAAAAGCATATGCAGTCCCGTTATCCGCGGCAATTTCAGCGCTACCCATGCCACTTCCCAACATCCACATTTCCGGCGCCGTTTCTATGACCGGCGTTGCAATTAAGCTATTGAATCGATGATCTTCCGAAGTATCATCGGTTAGATATTTATAGACATCCTGTACTTGCTGTTCGTAGGATAATCGTTTTCCCTTTGTTTCATTCAGAGCGCGATTCACGCTTCGATAGCTGGGCGATCTACCTATTCCCAGGTCAATTCGATTCGGGTGAATTGCTTCAAGCATGCGAAAATTCTCCGCTACTTTATACGGACTATAATGCGGCAGCATGACTCCGCCTGAGCCAATTCGCATGCGTCTAGTTGATGTAGCTAAATGCATCATCAGCATCTCCGGACTACTGCCTGCAACGGATAGTACATGATGATGTTCCGCTACCCAAAATCGGTGAAACCCCAGTTCCTCTGCACGCTTCGCTAATTCCGTTGTTGCCAGTAACGCCTGACGTGCATTTGTTCCCTCATCTATAGGCGAATAATCAAGTATATTCAACAATGTAGACATTATTATATCCCCTTATAGAAACAATAGTTCGATAGTATATATTTTACTGAACTCGGACGATGAATTACAATGGAACCGAATCCAGCTACTATCAAATAGGAGGTAGTCATCTTGACAGTTAAGATTAAAATATACTCGGACTATGTCTGCCCGTTTTGTTTATTGGCAAAGAAGCCTTTAGATGAAGCAATAGAAGGAAAAGATGTGGAAGTTGAATGGATGCCGTACGAGCTGCGTCCATATCCGAACGAAACATTAAAACCGGAAGAACATTATTTGCAAAGTACATGGAAACAATCCGTATTTCCAATGGCTGAACAAATGGGAATCGACATTGTACTCCCGAGCGTTTCTCCGCAACCTCACACCCACTTGGCTTTCGAAGGTTATCAATATGCCAAAGAGCAGGGCAAAGGAAATGAATACAACGAACGGATATTGCGCGCTTTCTTCCAAGAAGATCTGGACATAGGCGATATTGAACAATTAACTCGATTAGCTGGCGAGATTGGTTTGGATGAAAAAAAATATCGTGAAGCTTTGGAAACGAGGAAATACAAAGAAGCGCATCAACAAGCATTGCAGCACGCTTATAATGAAGCGGGTATTACGGCAGTTCCCACTTTTGTAATCGGTGACACAAAAGTCCCTGGAATCCGTTCCAAAGAAATGCTCGAACAAATTATTAATGATGAGATCAACAGAAAAAAGCCGGGTTTCCCCGAGAGAATGACCTGCGATAGCGCTGGATGTTAATCGTAATCCTTGAATCAAGATAGTAGTTTCGTTTCTCGAAGTTTGAAGGATCACCAATCATTTACGAATAACTAACCGGGCGCACATGAAATGCAAGCATATCTGAACGATATGCTTGGACTATGATTTTATCATGTAAAATACTCGATTTTCGCGTTCGGAAAGAATTGTTCAGTATAACTAAATAGCCTCTCCTTAATCTCGTCTTCTTCATTTTTCTGGTAAATGTATTTTCCAATTCCATACTTTCCCCATTTGTAGCGCCTTTTTTCCTCGTCCAGCTCCAATTTTGTCTTCGGATAATTTTTTTCAATCACTCTTTTCGCCGGCTTTGTAAAACGATGCTGAATGAATTCGAAGGTAATATCATCCCTTGCATCGTGCGGCAGCTCCTTGTCGAGACGCTCAAATAGATGGCGGTAGCCCTCTTCCCAACCTTCATGAAGATAAATGGGCGCCACGATAAAACCGAGCGGATAACCGGAACGCGCTACTTTTCCAGCCGCCTCTATTCGTTTCTCCAAAGGAGAGGTGCCTGGCTCAAAATTCTTAATGACATAATCGGCATTGACACTGAAACGGAATCGGGTGTGACCGTTATGCACCGCATCCAGCAAATGATCTACATAATGAAATTTCGTGACGAACCGCAGTCGACCCAACTCTGTTTGACCAAAATGGTTAATGGCACGTTTCAATGTATGGGTAAGGTGATCAATCCCTACAATATCGGATGTACAGGCCGCCTCGAAACGTGTAATTTCCGGAGCGCGCTCCTCGATGTACCTATCGGCTGCATCAAGAATCTCCTCTACATTCACGTATGTCCGTATATAAGGCTTGGTCCCCATCGTCGTCTGCAAATAACAATAATGGCAATGCCCCATGCAGCCCGTCGCAAAAGGAATTGCGTATTCCGCCGACGGTTTGGACGTATCGAATTTCAGCGTTTTCCGAATACCCACTACTAACGTCGACTTCGCAATCCGATATTTTTGCGCATCCGTCTCCCCTGGCAAATCACGGATTTGGTTATGCGAAGTCGTAAAGCGCGTTTCAATCCCCATCTTATCAAACTTTGCTTTCAGTTCTTTTCCTAGCGGATACTCCAATGCATTCGGCTCGAAATAGACAAGCTGTGGTGTGAATGGTTTTTTCATATGCAATCCTCCGTAATAACGCTTACCATTTACCGACTAGCTTGTCTCAGAACCTAGAAATTATTCGAAGACCGATGCCCTCGAAGGCAACTAGTTGAAAAAATTATTCAAAGAACACATTCTTCCCTCAACGCCTGTGACATTGATCTATCTCCCTTAAAACACCCGAAAGCGATAATAGATAGTATGCCTATAAGCCATTTTGCAGTTGTATAGTTCATAGCAATCTCCCTAATTCTAATAAATGATAGATTTTTTCATTTTAAATGATTCTACTTTTTTCGATATTAAATACTCATAAAAGCGTGTACCACACGACTTTGACACATTCCGACGGCTAATTATCCTGCTGATAATTATTCCTACAATTCTTCCCACCCACAGAATAGTAAACTACCTCAATATATGAGATAATCAATTTAACAGAACGGACGTACTATTATATGAGAATTTGAGGTGATATTATGAAACCAGTCATATTAGCAGAAAAACCGTCCCAAGCAAAAGCCTACGCCGAAGCATTCACGGTCAAAAGCCGACATAAAACGCATATCGAATTAGCGCAAAGCCAGCTCTTTCCGCAGGGCGCTTTCATCACATGGGGCATCGGCCATCTTGTCGAATTGAAAGAACCCAAAGCGTATAATCCTCGATGGAATCGGTGGTCTCTAGGTAGTTTGCCAATTTTACCAGAACGCTATGAATTCCAAGTGGCAAAAGGAAAATATGCGCAATTTCAAGCCGTGAAAAAGCTCATACTTTCCGCCTCAACGATTATTAATGCTTGTGACGTGGACCGCGAAGGATCCAACATATTCTACAGTATTTTCTATCAAACTGGCGCACGTAATAAAACAATCAAACGGCTTTGGATTAACTCTTTGGAAATTGATGAAATTCGAAAAGGCTTTATGAATTTGCGGGACAACGAAAAAGATTTACTGCTTTACGAAGAAGCAAAAGCGCGCCAAATCAGCGATTGGCTCGTAGGCATGAATGGTTCCCGTCTCTACACGCTTTTACTCAAGGCCAAAGGATACGAGCAAGTTTTTCCAATCGGTCGCGTTCAATCCCCTACTGTCTATCTGATTTATGAACGTCAAAAAGAAATTGAAACATTCGTATCTGAACCGTTTTTTGAAGTGGATGCTTTATTCACCGCTGAAAATGGTCCTTATAAAGGAAAAGCTAAGGTAAAAACGAAAAAGCGAGAAGAAATTGTTGAATTACTCAAGAAACACAACATTCAACCAACCTCGCAAGGTGTTATCACATCTGTTCAACAGAAAGATAAACGAATTCCGCCGCCTCAACTTCATTCATTATCGACTTTGCAAGCTACCGCAAACCGTCGATGGAAAATGAGTCCGGCCAACGTCTTAAAAACGATGCAAAACTTATACGAAAAAAAGCTTGTCACCTATCCGCGTACTGATTCTCGACACATTACAACGAGTGAATTCGCTTATTTAGTTGACCAAGTTGAAGACTACCAATCACTAATTAAGCAATCGTTTCCGATTCATTCGCGTCAACCAAAAAAACGCTATGTTGACAATGCAAAAGTAAAAGAACATTACGCCATCATTCCAACCAAAAAAGTTCCTACAGAGGCTGCGCTGGCAAAGCTGCCGCCAAATGAACGGAAACTATACGAAGAGATTGTCAGAACAACACTTGCAATGTTTCATACGGACTATCTCTATACCGAAACGAAAATAACGACAGACGTCAACAAATTACCGTTTTTCACGACAGGTAAAACGGAGCGAGATCTTGGTTGGAAAGCGTTATTTCCAACTTCATCAAAAGAAAAAGAGGAGTCATTGCCCCCACTTCGACAAAATGAGCCCGTTAACAGCAAGATTGGCATTCGCGAAGGTAAAACAACACCGCCAAAACCATATACGGAAGGTCAACTTATCACATTGATGAAAACATGCGGGAAATTCGTCGAAGACAATGAGGAAACAGAAATATTGAAAGAAATCGAAGGACTCGGAACAGAAGCGACACGAAGTGGAATTATCGAAACGATTAAAAAACATGGCTATATTCAAGTAACCAAAAACATTGTATCTCTAACTGATAAAGGTCGTATTTTATGCGAAGCAATCGAAGGCAGCTTGCTCGCCAGCCCTTCGATGACCGCGAAATGGGAATCCTATTTACGAAAAATCGGCAATGGCGACGGTGCCGCCGATCACTTTTTAAGCAATATCGAGAAGTTTCTAGATTCATTGATTCAAAATGTGCCTGGGCAAATTGAAACCGCAACTTTCCAAGTGAAATCTATCCCATCGACAGCAAAATCACCACGAAGAAATGTCGAAGTCGCTCCTTGTCCAACGTGCAAGAAAGGCATGATTGTCACTCGAAAAGGATTTTATGGTTGTACCGCATACAAAGACGGTTGCAAACAGACATTTCCGGGAATTTTTCTAAAAAAGAAAATCACCCCGACACAAGTGAAACATCTATGCACAAAAGGTCAAACGAACGTCATTAGCGGATTTGTCGCAAAAAACGGAAATAAATTCAATGCTTCTTTAAAGTTAGAAGGACAAAAACTTAACTTGGAATTTGACAGAAGTTCGCAATAAAAAATTCCCCCTATCGCTCAAAAATGAGAGTTAGGGGGAATTTGAATGATTACTAACCAATTAAACTTACATTCAGTTTTTCCAACATCCACTTCGGCACAACAAATCGAGCTGTCATGAGAGGATCGACAATTTGACAAATCTCAGACTGGCCAACTGCACTCATCAGCATACTAACTTCACTAATTGGAAGACCGGATTTTTCAGAGATACGCTCAATCATCAGTGATGCCGCTAGTTTCGCCGCCTCATCCAATGTCACAGCTGAAACGATTTGCGTAAATACCTCTTCGTTCTCCAACATTGGATGCACCAAATTTTCACCTTTGATGAGGTCCAATTTGACCGTAACAGCTCCCGGCACTTCAACGCCCGAGACGCTAACCTCACCGTCTCCCATTGCTGCGTGAAGATCACCAAGACCAAAGAGCGCACCCTCAACAAACACTGGGAAGTAAAGTGTAGCTCCTTCTGCCACCATTTTGTTATCCATATTTCCGCCATGTGCTCCTGGCGTCCCGCAATTTACACCTTCGCCTTCAGGAGCAACACCGATGACACCAATCATTTTATTCAACGGGATTGCAATTTCATTGAACAAGATTTCATCATTTTTTATTGGGAGAATTTTTGATTCCATCTCTTCAATTTTATGACCCATTATTCCTAAATCCGGTCCAACTACCATGACACCTTGATTGCCAATCTCGATTTTCTCTATTTTGACTTTCAGAATATCTCCAGGCATTGCGTCTTTAATAAAGATAGGTCCTGTTGCCGGGTTAATTTTATCCCAATCAATTGCTGTAACGACAGTTTCTTCGGATTGAATTTGATTTTGAAAACAATCATACGTTTCAATGGTTATTGTCGTTCCTGAAGATATGACCTTCGTAGGTGTATTTTCTTTATTGAATTCATAAATGATTCCTGAATCACGGGATAGCACTGTCATGACTCCGCCTCCTTAACATTAGAATGAATATAGTTTTTAATTTCTACCTGATTTGATAGATCTCTTTTAGGAATGATATACGCGCTGACCGCACTGTTATACAAGTAAAGAAACTCTTCGTCCTCTTTAACCTTTTGAATGCTCGACCACTTTACTTTTGATTCACCATTTGAATTTGATTCCACAAATCCTTCGTCCATCAAGATCATTGTGTGCGCACCTAGTAAAGCATCATTTTTACCTTCTTTGAACATTTTCCGCACGTTTTTTCTGACATGTCGATAGAATAATTTCGGATAAAAAATCACCCACAAAATACTTAACACTAAAAAGGGTATGAGTGTACTTAATAAGTGCAAATCACCCATGATTGAAAAAATAATTGAGACCAGGATAAAAAATAAAGGCGATAAATATCTTTGTAAATACAATGATTTAAGGGATGTTTTAGAATGTTTAAGGTGAAACAAATTAAAGTGTATATAATCTTCCGCCGCTAAATTGTATTCGATTTTCATTGAAGTCTCCTTTATATGCCGATTTAACTTTATATTACCACTTAAAGTACTAGTTGGATAGAATTGTTCTTTCTCATAATTACTTTTGCCTATTTACAGGATGGATTTCCTCGTCTATAATTGGTGCGCTAGAAGAGATTCCAGCAAAATCAATTACTCACATTAAAAATCACATACGTTTTCTGCACTAGGGGTGCCTATTTTCGGCTGAGATGAGAGCTTTTGCTCCGATCCCTTATAACTCGAACCAGATAATACTGGCGTGGGGAAGTGCGGTTACTTTTTCCGTTCATCCTTAATTGATACGTGAAAAATAGCTGCATCTTCGCGGATGCGGTTTTTTTGTGGAGAAAAATAGGAGGAAATAGTTATGAATACAAGTTTTTCTTGCGGTACAAGTCCAATTGTAGGATTGAGGTTTTCACTTCATCCGATGGCGGACAATTTTATTGAGATAATAAAAGGAGCGCTCGCCGAAGCAGATACGTCCAATGTTTGGATGCATACAGATGATGTCAGCACGGTGATGCGCGGGAAAGAAATTCATGTGTTTGACACGGCAAAAGCAATTATTTTGCATGCCACAAAAACGGGTGTCCACGTTGCCTTTAACGGGACTTTCTCAATCGGCTGTCCCGGTGATACGGCAGGCGATGCTTATTTAGAAAAAGACGATATTCTGTTGAATCAATCGAAAGTTTCCGATATGCGCCAATATGTGTCCTCACAATTCGCTTTATATCCAATGAACAATCCGGATTATATGTCGGTCATTTACAAAGAAGTGAATCGTGCAAAAGAGCACGGCGTGTTTAATGAGAGCATGCACTATGCGAGTGGATTGCACGGCGATATTCATGATGTATTTGCATTTTTGGAAGAAACATTTAAAAACGCAAGATCCGAGGAACATCGCCATCTCGTCATGACGGTGAATATGAGTATTAATAGTCCTTCACACGAAGGAGTTTTATAAGATGTTGAGATCTTGGAAGCTAAAAGAAGTAGTCCTCATGTCAGTGTTTTCTGTTGTTTTTGCAGTTGTGTATTTATTGTTTGTTCATGTCGGTAATATTTGGTCGGGCTTTATTGGACCGATCGCATATGAATGGATATTCGGAATTTGGTTTATCGTTTCCATCATTTGTATGTATATCATTCGAAAACCTGGAGCTGCGGTGTATTCCGAAACCATTACGGCTGCAATTGAGGTCATGATCGGAAACGCGGTCGGACCCCGCCTGATACTGAGCGGCCTTATTCAAGGGTTAGGTGCAGAGGCCGCATTCGCAGCAACTGGTTATAAACGTTTTAATTGGTGGGTGCTTGTGCTATCAGGTGTTGGAGCCGCTGTTTTCAGTTTTGCCTATGGATTTTTCGTTTCAGGTTACTCTGCACTTGCCCCTTCTTATTTAGCGTTAATGTTCGGTCTCCGGGTTATGAGCGGTGCGGTTATTGCCGGATTTGGCGGAAAATGGGTGTCGGATGGACTTCTAGCAACCGGAGCTCTTCGCGGCTACGCGATTTCTTTAGATAAAAGGAAGCCGTCAGTTGATTAAGTTACAAGAAAAGCCCATTCCGATTAATACTTCGATGGTAATGGAACTTAGTAACGTCACATTCCGCTTTCCCGAAGATGACGAGCCTATTTTACAAGATGTTTCATTTACAATTCATCAGGGAGAGCGCGTCGTAATTACGGGACCGAGTGGTAGCGGGAAAAGTACGCTGCTTTATTTGATGAACCGACTTTACCCTGAGAGTTGCGATGGGATTCTTTCAGGTTCGATTACGTTGTTTGGAAAAAATCAGGCTGATTACTTACCCGGTGAAGTGAATGCTCGTATCGCAACTGTATTTCAAGATCCTGATTCACAGTTTTGTATGCCGACCGTAGAAGAAGAGATGGCATTCACGCTTGAAAATTTAAATGTACCACGTGCGGAAATGGAGAAGCGGATTGTCGAAGCATTGGATACTACACGGTTAACACACTTAAGACATACACTCATCCAAACACTTTCCGGCGGGATGAAACAGCGAGTCGCTACAGCGTGCGCGATCCTTATGGAACCAGAAGTTCTTTTGCTCGACGAACCCCTTTCACATCTTGATCCACTGACAGCACAAGAATATGTGGGTTGGCTAGATGAACTTCAAAAGAAGTATGGATGGACAGTAGTGGCAGTCGAACATCGTCTCGATGCTTGGAAAGATTTTTTCAATCGTCGTCTCAAAGTCATTTCTGGCGGCTTTGTAGAACAATCTGATTCCGTTGTTGCTGCGCCGATTTTATTCAACAAAAGAAACACTTCTATGGTGGAAGAAACAGTTTTTGAGGCGCTGGATGTTTCTGTGGAATTGAAAGGAAAGACATTATTACATAATGCATCCATCAAATTAAGACACGGGGAGATTGCTGTGCTTGCGGGTCCGAATGGCAGCGGAAAATCGACTCTTTTCAAAGCGATTTGCGGAATACTGCCACTTTCACAAGGCCGGATTATCAGTAGGCAAACCCTCCCAGGCTATGTTCCCCAGTCACCTGAGCATTTGTTTGTTACGCAACGGGTGGAAGACGAAGTTTTGTTTTCAAAAAGGGCCGAACCGAGGATAGTTGGCGATCTAATGAAACGTTTAAGGTTGGATGATATCCATGATGCGCATCCGTTTGCAATTAGTCATGGACAGAAACGGCGAACTGCCATTGCGGCCATGCTCGTCGAAAAGAGATCAGTTCTCCTTCTGGATGAACCGACTAGCGGGCAGGATGAAGCGGCGCTGAATGAACTACATCAACTTATACGCACACGTGCGGAAGAAGGACTTG
Organism: Sporosarcina jiandibaonis; assembly: GCF_013184495.1. Taxonomy (GTDB): domain Bacteria; phylum Bacillota; class Bacilli; order Bacillales_A; family Planococcaceae; genus Sporosarcina; species Sporosarcina jiandibaonis. Next base: position 240,740 of record NZ_JAAOIY010000006.1, read on the forward strand.
CCGTGTTAGTTATCACACACGACATGGAGTTTGCGGCATCCATTGCAGACACGGTCTTTCTATTGAAAGAAGGCCTTTTGACCGGAGAATTTAATGCAGCGGACGTTTGGAAAGATGAAAAGCTACTCCGTGAACATTCTCTACTTCCACCTATAGGAGGTGGCCTTCGTGGTACTTAATGAACAGCTTCATGAAATGAATCCTGCGATTAAATTTCTCGTCGTCGTCGTTTCTATGCTGACATTAGCTTGGTTTTTTAACCCGTGGACACCTGCTATATTTTTTGTTGGGATCGTGTTGATTCAATTAGTATGCAGCCGTATTAATTGGAAACTTTGGTTGCTCATGATGATTCCCTTCGTCATTACAGCGTTCGGTTATTTATGGACGACGATTTTATTTGCAGCAGAAGCTGGTGGAACAGTGATTTGGTCGTGGAAACATATCGAAGTGACCGATGAACAATTTGCACGTGCACTGTCACTATCGTTCCGGGTAATTGCCTTTTCATCTATTTCCCTCCTGTTTGCGTTTACGACAAGACCAGTGAATTTCGTTATGAGCTTAATGCAACAATTTCGGCTATCTCCAAAATTAGCTTACGGGATTATGGTAGGTTATCAGTTTTTGCCTGTCGTGAAGGAGGAGTTTGTACAAATCCGGCATGCTCATAGACTTCGCGGCGTTGGAGATGAGAAATGGTGGTGGCAACGACTCTTTGGAATGAGAAGAATGCTAATTCCCCTACTTGCAGCTGCTGTACGAAAAGCTGAACGAGCAGCTTTCGCGATGGAAGCTCGAGCATTCACGGGAGAACCGCGAACTGAATTTTTCAAACCTGTCACTGTTCGATTTAATGACTGGGTACTTACAGCATTGTTCCTAACGCTTCTTATATCTAGCAGTATTTTAGGAGTTTTACTAACATGAAACAACTGTTTCTTTAGTTATAGTAGATTGCCCTGGAGATTTATTGATTCAGTTGATCGGAATTGAAAGGCGGCGATTCCATGTGATAAAGCATTGGCATTGCCGCCCCTTAAACTAAATAATCATTGGAAAGCCCTTGATTCTCCTTAGAGTCAAGGGCTTTCCTTATATGAAGATATTCCTTTTCCCCCACGCTTTTAGACTAAATATAATAATACTTGCATATTGTCTGATAGATTGTTATCGTCAGTTTACTAGTTGTTTTTACAATTTTCGAACTTCCCTGATCTAGAATCATTTATCAATATGAAAGGAGTACTTAAATCTGCTTACAACCCTGAAACTATCCTAAAACGAAGGAGATCAAATGATGAGTAAAAATAATAAAAATAAAGATTTGGATTTTGAAAAAATCATTAATACACCGGAATTCAAAAGTTTAGTTAAACGTAAAGCCGCTTTTTCTAGACCTTATGTCATTTTCTTTTTTGCTGTCTTTTTTTCATTACCAATTCTCACTAGTTACACTTCTATTCTTGAAGCTCGCGCAATCGGATGGATGACTTGGACATGGGTGTACTCTTTTGGCATATTCATTATGGTGTGGGTTCTAACCTCTATTTATATGAACAAAGCAAAAGAATTTGATAAAGACGTGGAAGAAATTCTAAAGAAAAATGTTCTATAAAGCTTGGTGGCTCTAAAGACGACCAAAAATCATAATTAATCGATTTAGTTCGGCTTTATTCTACGAGGTTAATATAAAGGGGGAATTTATTGGTGGATATCCTATCCATAGCAATTTTTGTCGGCGTAATTGGTCTTACGCTCGCTATTACATATTGGGCCGCGAAACAAACAACAACCGCAAGTGATTTTTATACTGCCGGAGGCTCTTTGACCGGGTGGCAAAACGGAATGGCCATTGCCGGAGATTATTTATCCGCGGCCTCATTCCTCGGAATTGCTGGAGCAATTTCCCTAAATGGGTTTGACGGTTTTTATTATAGTGTCGGTTGGTTAACAGCATACTTAGTTGTTTTATTTCTAATCGCGGAACCGCTTCGTAACCTAGGAAAATATACAATGGCCGATATGATCGGTTCACGATTCCAAGCTAGAAAAATTCGCGGGGCGGCCGCATTAAATACAATCACGATTGTATTATTTTATATGCTTGCTCAACTTGTCGGTGCAGGCGCACTTATCAAATTGCTGTTAGGCATTGATTATTGGATTTCAGTTTTAATCGTCGGTGTTATGATGACCGTGTATGTCCTATTTGGCGGAATGACAGCGACAAGTTGGGTACAAATTATTAAAGCCATTTTGCTAATGGCTGGAACCATTATTATATCTTTCCTTGTTCTCTTGAAATTCAACTTTAACTTTATTGGGATGTTTGATGCAATGAGAACCGCAACGCCACACGGGGAAGCTTTTCTTCATTCGGGGGTCGTTTATAAAGATCCAATTGGGCTAATATCCGTCCTCATTGCACTCGTTTTAGGAACAGCCGGTTTACCGCATATTTTAATGCGCTTCTTTACTGTTAAAGATGCAAAGACAGCGCGTTCCTCTGTCATCTATGCAGTTTGGATTATCGGGATATTTTATGTACTAACGATTTTCCTTGGATTCGGTGCTGCAAAATTTGTAGGTGCTGATGCAATTGTCGCTGAAAATGCTGCAGGTAATATGGCTGCACCGATGCTCGCCGGTGTGTTAGGCGGTGAACTCCTGGAGTCATTCGTTGCGGCGGTTGCGTTTGCAACGATTCTTGCAGTCGTAGCGGGTCTAGTATTGTCAGGTGCTTCAGCAATTGCGCATGACATCTATGGAGAAATCATTAAGAAAGGAAAAGTGACGGAGAAACAGGCAGTAAACGCGGCCAGAATTGCGGCACTTAGCGTCTCTGTGGTCTCCATTCTTTTAGCACTCGGTTCCGAAAAACTTAATGTTGCGTTCCTAGTTTCTCTGGCCTTCTGTATTGCGGCCTCAGCAAACGTTCCAACGATTCTTTTTACAATCTACTGGAAACGGTTCAACACGACAGGAGCAGTTGCTTCCATGTTAACGGGGTTAATCGTCGCACTCGTTCTCGTTGCCATGAGCCCTAGTGTGGTGAATCCTGTAGAAGGCGCTGCATTTTTCGTAGGAAATCCAATTTTCCCATATACGAACCCTGCAATCGTATCTGTGCCAGCAGGATTTCTAGCGGCTATTATTGGTACATTAGTCTCTTCCAGAGGAAAAGATGAAGTCTATTATGCCGAAGTTAAATTTAAAGCTGAAACAGGTTATAGAGAACTCGGACGCTAATTTCTTTAGGATAACTTATCAGTAGAAACAATAATCCCCTTCCCTAACTAGTGTATAGGGAAGGGTTTTCAGTTTATGTTAAAGGTGGTCGTAAAAGATGCTAGAAAGTGAACATCGCACACTTTATAAAAAGATCCATGACCAACCACTTTTTAAAGGGACTTCAAACGATGAATTTACAGGGTTAATCGCAGAATGCGAGCTGAAGTATTTTCAAAGTTCCGAGAAAATCATTTACTTTAAAACAGCTGAAGAAGGATTATTTTTAATTTTAGAAGGTTCGGCGGAAGTATTCATAGAAAATAATAAGGGGCTTTCAGTACTTCTCGAAGTTCTTCAGGAGGGTGAAATGATTGGCTTTTCCCATATTGCCCATTACTTGGGTGAAACCGTTCACCCGCTTGATAAACATCGTTTAGAGTTGGAAATTATGGAAGATTCCTTTGGCCTACAAATTCCCGCCTCAGTTATTAAAAAAAGATTACTTGACGATTCAGTTCGAGAATTTATTTTAAGAAAAATGGCTATTCGTTTGGGAAATGTATATGCTTCCCTCGGTGAACAAGTGAAATTAGGAGACGAATGGGGAGAAAGTGAACCATTTGTCCGCCGTGCCCAAGATTTGATGAGCTCCCCGGCAATTACTATCCATATAGATGCCTCAGTAGAAGAGATAGCCAATTTGATGATTGAGCATTCAATCAGCTCGGTTATGGTCGTCGATGATGCTAATAAGCTGGTTGGTCTTGTGACAGAAAAAGACCTTGTCCAAAGAGTTATCGCCTCAGGGCGAACACTTCCTTTAAAAGCTCGGGATATCATGACAAAGAAACTGTATACTGTTTCTCAAAATGCCTACTATTACGAAGTGTTATCTACATTTTATAAATACGGCGTCAAACATTTACCTGTAGTGGAAGGTGAATCTCTCGTCGGTGTCTTAACATTCCATAACTTACTTTCTAAACGAGACCGGGGATCGATGGGCGTTTTAAATACAATTGAAATATCTTCATACGGGGATTTACCTATCGTTAGAGAAGCGATCTATGATGTATTGTCGAATTTGATTCAAGACGAGATTTCAACGATTCATACCTTGGAGATTATTACGCGGCTATACGATCGTCTTGCACGGCACTGCGTGAAATTAGCCGTGCAATCTCTGGAAAGCCAGGGGAAAGGATTGCCGCCTGTCCCCTTCTCTTGGTACCAGATGGGTAGTGGCGCCCGGGGAGAGCAATTTATGGTGACTGACCAAGATCACTTTCTCGTATACGCTGATTCGACAAATAAGAATGAGAGAAAACGAAGCGATAAGTATTTTTCATTACTTGGCGAAGAAATAGTTAGGCATTTGGAGAAAGCGGGTTATGCCAGGTGTGCAGGAAAAATGATGTCCAACGAGGCAATATGGCGCGGCTCCCTTTCAGACTGGCAAAATCGCCTTCAAACGTGGGCGATAAAAGCGACTGATGAACATATCTTATTAGGTTACAACTTTTTATCTTTCCGATTTTTATATGGTCAATCGGCACTTAATGAACACTTTAAGAGGATGGTGCAAGACCAACTGAAAAGCTCTCAAACTTTTCTTTATTATATGGCGCTTAAAGAAAAAGATCATCCGGTCCCGCAATTCAATGAATCTTTCTTTTCCCTTTTCAGGGGGAAGGAAAAACGTGAGATGATTGATATTAAATTACATGCTTTATTCCCCTTACATCATTGTTTGCAAATATTAGGGGTGATTAAAAATGTCATGGGCGATAAACCTTTGCAGTTAATAGAAGGTCTCGTAGATAAAAAAGAATTATCAGCTGAATTTGCCGATGATATCCGACATGCCTACGAAGTGGCGCTTAGCGCAAGAATTCAAATGTCGTGGCAAAAACATCTGCGTGGCGAAAAGATTACAACCGAAATAAAATTCGCTTCAATTCGTAGATGGCAACGAGCTGAATTGAAAACGATGTTAGACACCGTTCACTCTTTACAGTCTCGCCTATTGGCGAAATTATAGCATAGACAATCTGCAGCTAAGGAGGAAGGTGCATGTTCGGGAGAAGAAAACGATTATCATATAATTTAGGTCAATCATTACAGTTAGACACGAAACTCCAAGATATGTCTTTTACTGTTTTCGACACTGAAACGACGGGTTTTTCAATTTGTACGGATGATCGAATGATTGAAATTGGCGCCGTCCATGTAGAACACTTACAAGTTACAGATCGAACATTCCAAACATTCGTGAATCCGGCCCGAGACATACCTAAACTTATCACCAAACTAACTTCAATTGAACAGCAACATGTCGAAAATGCCCCATCAGCCCTTAATGCAATAAAATCTTTTTTCCAGTTTGTTGAAGACAATCACAGTTGGGGGTGGGTTGGGCATCACCTGAATTTTGACAGACACGTGATTACTCAGGAAGTACAACGGGCTAAATATTCATACAAAGAACCTTCAACCTTTGATACGGTTGATTTAATTGATTATTTAATACCTGCCTGCAATCGACGTGACTTAGAAGAGTACGCGTACATTTTCGGTACACAAACATTCGAACGTCATCGGGCACTAGGCGATGCATTGACAACAGCACACTTATTTGTCGAACTACTAAAGCGACTTGAACAACAAGGTATTACAACATTATCCCACTTACTACGATTAAAGAATGACAAGATACAGCGAAAAATAACGATGTTTTAATTTCCCCAGTATGATAAAAACAGTTAAATTAATTCAAGACTTTTTTAGAGCAGCATCAAACGGCATTGATTTCATTAAAAAAGGTTACTTCCGCAACAGAAGTAACCTTTTCTAATTAATTTATTTTTTTTGGCCAAAAACTCCATTTACCAAGCAATATCAAAATTGCTGGAATGAGCAAAGGACGTACGATAAACGTGTCGATCAAAATACCAAGCGCCATCATAAATCCAAATAATTTAAGTTCATCAATCGGCATCGTCGTTAACACGAGGAATGTTGCCGCAAGAATTATTCCTGCTGAACTAATGACTCCTCCAGTCTTTTCAAGCCCCCTGCGAACCGCATCCTCGAATGGCAATGATTTCATTTCTTCACGAATACGAGCAATAAGCATAATCGAATAGTCGACTCCCAATGCTACAAGGAAAACAAACGTATAGAGCGGAATTCGATAACCAATCGCTTCAAGCCCTAAAAACTTATCAAATAGAAATAGTGATAACCCAAGTGTTGCAGCGTACGATAACAAAATCGTTCCAATCATATAGATTGGCGCAATAATTGACCTTGTTTGCAATCCTAGCATAATCGTTATCAGGATTGTCATTGAAATCATGATAAACCATGTATCCCGATCACTGATATCACGCAAATCAGCGTTCTTAGCGCTTTCACCTGCAATATAGATATCTGTATCGACAATTCCAGCCTCTTTCATAATTGTCTGGCCTTCATCACGAAGTTCTAGTACTGTCTCAAAAGCTTCAGGACCATAAGGATTTCCTTTAAAAGTGACTGAGAACTTCGCACTTTTTCCGTCTTCTGATAGCGGATTACCTTGTGCAGTCACACTTTCAACTTCACTTTTCTCTTCAATTTTTCTAATAGCCGCTTGAAGTTCTTCCATTTTAAGTTCTCGTTCCGATACAAACAATAACGTGCCAGGTGCAAGACTGCCAGCAGAGAACGAATCTACAAGTCTTTCATAACCGACACGGGAAGATAAATCTTCGGGGAATGATTCGAGCAAATCATACGACTCTTCCATATTCTTTACATTCCCTGCCCCGAGTAAGAGCAATAACGTGATCGGAATCAAAAATAAAACAGGACGTTTCGTAACTTTCCCCGCAACTTTACCCCAAAACGTTTTCTTTTCAATCGTTTCTTCTCCGAACTTTGGAATGACAGGCCAAAATGCTTTTCGACCAATTAATGCAAATAATGCCGGGAGCAATGTCAATCCCGCGATTAGCATCACACCCGCTGCAATCGCAAAAACAGGCGCAAAATTGCGATATGGTTCATAAAGTGCAAAGAACAATGTCGAAACGCCAAGAACAATCGTGCTTCCGCTGAAAAAGATTGGCTCCTTCACATGACGCATGGTCTCCCGCATGGCTGCGTCTGTCGATTCATGAATTCTTAACTCTTCCCGGTATCGTGAAAAGATCAGCAACGAATAATCTGTCACTACAGCAAACAGCAATATCGTCATAATCGATAGTGCCTGACTTTCCGCTGTAAATAAGCCTGCTTGAGCCGATAAACCAATTAGCCGATCCACAACCGTATAAGCAACTGCAGCCCCCACGAGCGGGATTAAGGTTAACAAAGGGGAGCGGTAAATAACGAGTAACAATACCAAGATAAGCCCAACAGTTGACAATAAAAGAACAATATCTGCACGACTAAACAACTCGATTGCATCAGATGCGATAGCCCCCGGACCCGTCCAGGAGACTTCAATACTTTTATCAATTTTCGGATTAACGCTTTCTTTCATCGCACTCACTAAGTCGTGTAATTCATTGTCATCTAAATCTTTTTGTAAAGTGAGAGGGACGAAAAATGTTTTTTCATTTTTAGAAAGAAAATTTCTTTGTATTTCTGGATTCACTTTTGATAATGGGAGACTTTCTAACTCATCAAACTTTAGACCTTCAAGTGTTTGAGCGAACGTTTGAATTTCTTCGTCCGTTATTCCTTCCTCTTTATGAAACACAGCGAAAATCGGTATTCCGCCATCTTGTGGGAAATGTTTTTCTAGTTGACGATCCGCTATTATTGACTCCATATCTGCTGGCAATCCAGCATCTTTATTTGCTTGCACAAACTCTTTTCCACCCGGAGCGAGTCCCGACAAAATAACAGTTAGAGCAATCCAAATTCCAACAGATAACCACCACAGTCTTTTTTCCTTCAATTTAGTCATTATCGCTTTCCATCTTTTTCAGCAAGAAATGTGACAACGACAAATAATGCAAAGCTGACAAGCAGGATTGTTCCACCAACGATATATAGTATGAGCGAAAATGTTTCATTCACATTAAATGGCTTTAAAAACTGTAACCACATACCAGCTGAAAGACCAGTCGCACCAATAATTGCTGTCCATCCTTGTGCTGCGATTAATTTATCCGCGCGAACTTTAAAAACTTTATAGAATACGCCCCACGCGAACATGGATAACCAACCGACCAAAAGAATATGCGCGTGAATCGGTCGAAACGCATACGATCCCGCCCCCGCCATATGTGACCCGAATACCGTTCCGATCAAACCAAAAATCGCTGCTATGCGAATAAGTCGCAAACTCCATTTTTCCTGCATACCAATTTCCTCCTATGTTGTTTATGTTATACCTTTATCTTAAACATCCAACATGAACGGAAGATTAACTAGAAATTATAATTTGGGCAATGTGACAATAAAGGTTGTTCCTTTAACTTCGTTACTGACGACGCGAATAGTTCCTTCGTGAAATTTTACAACTTGCTGCACGATTGCTAGACCCAAGCCGGTTCCGCTAATCGTTCTTGAATGATCCGCCCTATAAAAACGGTCAAATATACGTTCTTGTTCATGCTCCTTAATCCCAATCCCGTTATCCCGCACCTCAATGACAACGTCTTTCTCATTTTCCACTAAACTAATTTCCACAGTTCCTTCCTCAGGAGTATATTTTAAAGCGTTGGAAAATAAATTTTCCCATACTTTTTCAAGGAAGGCTGGATCACCTTTGAAGTCAACAACAGCCATATCCATGGACAAAGTCATATTCTTCTCTTCCAACAACCATCTAAATTTACGTATCGTCTCCTTCAACTGTTTATCCAAACTGAAAGTCTTTAACGTAAGCGGGGTTGAAAGCTGATCGAGCGACGTCAATAAGAGCAACTGTTTCGTCAAGGAAGAGAGCCTTTCTGTTTCAGATTGAATGACAGATGCATAATTCTTACGTTCCTCAATGCTGAGGTTTTCATCAAGAAGCAGCTCTGAATAACCTTTAATGTTCAATAGCGGCGATTGAAAATCATGCGACACATCACTGATGAATTCTTTACGGATTCGATCATTTTCACTCAATCTCATCGTCATCTCTTGAAAACTGTTCGCCAATTGCCCAATTTCATCTCTTCTATTTATATCGAGAACATCCGTAAATCGTTCATCCCCGACTTTTTTAGTAGCAGCCGTTAACGCAGTAATTGGATCAATTAATTTCTTAGCTACAACCAACATCGACAACAAGCTGAAAATCGCCATAACCACAACCATTCCGCCCAAAATAGAATGCACTTCTGTAAATAGCATTTTTATATCAGGCCTCAAAAAGAGCGCATACTTACTCCCCTTATGTGAAAATGGAACACCGACCGTATTTGCTAATTCATTCGAAAAAAATCCAGTGACAAAAGTTTCACTAGGCAGATCGCGCATCCCATGGTAAGCATTTCCGTCCAACACACTGTCAATCGAGTCTTCCAATAGATTTTGAACCCGAAAAGACCCACCGTATAATGTGGCAACTTTTTCCTCATTCACAACATATAACTTATAACCAGCAGCGGCCTGTGTCTCCAAATACTGTTCAAGATCCAACCCCTCATTTGTATCGATGAAAACAGCGATACTATCTGCAATCGCCATATTTTTTGCGTCATTATGTTCTTTTAATACTTGATGATAATATGTATATACAGCTAAGAATGCAATCAGACCACTTCCGATCATAATTGCAACCGTAATCAGCAGAAACTTCCCATACAGCGATTTCATAATGACTCTACCTCTAATTTGTAACCGACACCGCGAACCGTCACAATCTTAACTTCATCAGTTAATTTCTCCAACTTCCCGCGAACCCGTTTAACATGAACATTCAACGTCTGTTCATCGCCTTCATAATCATAACCCCACACACGTTCCAGCAGGATTTCCCGAGTGAATACAATATTAGGGCGCGAAGCTAAAACTGATAGAAGTTCAAACTCCTTTAGTGGAAGCAACAATACCTTATTCCCAACAGACACTTCATAGCTCTGCCGATTTATCTTTAATGGCCCAGCTTGGATAAATACATCGACCGCTTTATCATATCTTCGTAAAATCGCTTTAATTCGAAACTGTAATTCTTTCGGTTCAAAAGGCTTAACAACATAGTCATCGGAACCAGCAAGGAACCCTTTCTCCTTATCGTCAAGTTCCCCTTTCGCCGTTAACAATAAAACAGGTATATCCGTTTCGGTACGAATCTTTTTCGTCAACGTATACCCATCCATACCAGGCATCATCACATCAACTACCGCCAAATCAGGATATTCATCATCTATTATTTCAAGCGCCTCAAAACCATTTGATGCTTTCTGAACACTATAACCAGCCTGTGTTAATTGGATGCTAACTAGCTCTAATATATTCGAATCATCGTCCACTACTAATATTTTCATCATATTATTCAACCACACTTTCATTTAGGAGGCTTACGCCATTCAGCATTTAATAAGCCCGCAAATAAAATAATTACTGCTGTAAAATAAAACCAGAGCACTAGAAGAATGATACCAGATAATTGGCCGTATAATCGTGTATAATCAACATTTGCTGCGTAATCACCAAACAACAAAGAAAATAACTGCCAAACTAAAGCTGCAAAGGCCGCACCTGGAAGAGCCCCTTTCAACTTTACCTTGCCTGTCGGTACGACTTTGTAAAACAATAGAAAAAACGCAAACAAAAATAGCGTTCCAAGACCCCACTTCAGATTCGGCCATATGTAAAGCCAAACACGTAAATCCTCAATCTTATCCGAATAAGCAACAAGCTTACGCAAAAACCTTACAATGAAAGGAAGAAATAAAGACAACGGAATGACAACCATAAATAACAGCGTAATCCCCAGATCTCGAATAATGACTTTCCAGAAAGGTGAAGAACGTACATGACCATATGCTAAATCCAAGGATCGACCAAGCGATTGAACAGCAATCGAGGAAACCCAAAAAGCCAAAACCAAACTTGTTACAATCAAATTGCCTTTGTTTCTTCCTACTATTTCATGAACATTATTCTCAACTAATTTAAATGACTCGATTGGAATAAACGGTTCTAGGAAGTCTAATAATATTTCATCATTTATTGGAAGTAAACTTAGAAGAGAAAGGATAAAAATTAGAAAGGGCAACATAGAAAGAAGAAGGTAGTAGGCAGTCTGAGCTGCCTGGTCAAAAAAACGTTCTTTCATAAAGCGATTAATGACATCCATAAAAATCATTATTACCCTCCTATAACCTTCATGTTAGAAAGTACTACTCTATTCTATTCTGTACGAAGTGATGCAGAAATTACAAGAAAAAACTAAACCGCTAGCTATAATTTTATCATTGCGCTACCTGTACCCTAAATAACAACTATAATAACACAAGCCGCCAGCTTATGTAATGGCGGATCTGTAATATAAATACGCAAACAAAAAAAGCCACTACCATTAAGGTAATGACTCTTTAAGTGCCTAGCAACGTCATAAAACCCCTTGCTTAGATATTCGCAAATTACGCGAATATCACGCAGAAAAGTCTAGATTCTAAAGGAATCTAGACTTTTTGCAGCGGGAAGCCCCCAACTACCATCAGCGCTGAAGAGCTTAACTTCAAGTCAGATTTTACCTTACGGTAAAAAAATTATTTTTTCATTAGCAAAGAACAAAAAAAGCCACTACCATTAAGGTAATGACTCTTTAAGTGCCTAGCAACGTCCTAAAAGACCTTGCTTAGATATTCGCAAAATAACGCGAATATCACGCAGAAAAGTCTAGATTCTAAAGGAATCTAGACTTTTTGCAGCGGGAAGCCCCCAACTACCATCGGCACTGAAGAGCTTAACTTCAAGTCAGATTTCACCTTACGGTAAAAGATTTTTTTAGCAAAGAACAAAAAAAGCCACTACCATTAAGGTAATGACTCTTTAAGTGCCTAGCAACGTCCTACTCTTGCAGGGGGAAGCCCCCAACTACCATCGGCGCTGAAGAGCTTAACTTCCGTGTTCGGTATGGGAACGGGTGTGACCTCTTCGCTATCGCCACTAGACTATTTGAGCTTGTTCGCTCAAAACTGGATAAAACGAATGATAATATTCACAAATCAGGGTCAATCAAACCCTTATAACTTAAATAGGTTAAGTCCTCGATCAATTAGTATCCGTCAGCTACGTACGTCGCCGCACTTACACCCCGGACCTATCAACCTCATCTTCTCTGAGGGATCTTACTTACTTGCGTAATGGGAAATCTCATCTTGAAGGGGGCTTCATGCTTAGATGCTTTCAGCA
>NZ_JAAOIY010000007.1 GCF_013184495.1 Sporosarcina jiandibaonis
ATCAAGAAGACAATGGAATCTTAAAAAGATGACTCCGATTGAATATCGAAGTCATCTCATAGCTGCCTAATTAGCAGCGGGTATTTTATTAAACTGTCCGAAATTTAGGGCGCAGTTCAACGGAGAGCCGCTCTTTTATTAGGATTCCGCCGAAATTTCAATGCTATCTTGGGCTTCTTCCTCTTCATGTTTCAAAACTTCTAAATACAGTATGTGATGTCCATCCATATCTTTAATCATAAATTCGAAGCCTTGTTCAATAATCTTTTCACCTTTCATTGCTTCGAACCGTTCAGTCATAAACCAACCGCCAATAGTATCGATATCTTCTTCGTCAATTGAAATTCCAAGAATTCCATTAACCTCTTCAATGAGTAATTTGGCATCGAATATATAATGATTTTCTCCGACTTTTTGAACTTCAGGAACTTCATCTGTATCGAACTCATCGCGAATATCCCCAACAATTTCTTCTAAGATATCTTCAATCGTGACCAGCCCGGATGTTCCGCCGTATTCATCCATAAGCACTGCCATATGGATTCTTTCACGTTGAATCTTCAGCAGCAAATCGCCGATAGGAATCGTTTCAATGACGCTAATTATTGGTTGCATATGATGGACTACAGATTGATTGCCTGCTGTAGGATCTTTAATAAACTCGGTTAATAAATTTTTCATATTTATAAGGCCGATAATATGGTCTTTATCGCCATCTGTCACAGGATAGCGCGTGAATTGTTCGACACCGGACATGTCAAATACTTGACTCAATGTCATATCTTTTTCGATGGTCATCATTTCTGTTCGAGGAACCATGATTTCTTTGGCTACACGATCATCGAATTCAAATATTTTATTTACATATTTATATTCGGCTTGGTTAATTTCGCCGCCTTTTAAACTATCGGATAAAATCAATCGCAATTCGTCTTCGGTATGCGCTACGTCTGAATCTGAAATCGATTTGAATCCTAATAACTTTAGAATAAAACGGGCAGAGCCGTTCATTCCTTTAATAACTGGATACATTATATGAAAAAACAATATGAGCGGTTTAGCGAATGATAGCGCTATTTCCTCCGCTTTTTGAATCGCTATCGTTTTGGGGGCCAATTCGCCAATAACAACATGCAAGAATGTGACGAATGTAAAGGCGATGATGAAAGAAAGGATGCTTGCTGCACTTGGCGACGTATCAAAATAAATGAAGATTGGCTTTAACATCAGCTTTACGGTCGGTTCCCCGAGCATACCTAGACCGAGAGCGGTAATTGTTATCCCTAATTGACATGCTGATAAATATTCATCTAAATTGCTTATTACTCTTTTAGCATTCATTGCTTTTGGGTGACCTTCAGCAACGAGCTGGTTGATTCGCGTAGTCCTTATCTTCACAATTGCAAATTCACTCGCCACGAAAAATGCGGTGAGGGCGATCAAGACAGCAAACGCTGTCAATCGTATGGCAATTTCCAAATAGTTACTTCGTTCCTAACCCGAATGAGGGGTAGAACAAAGTGTACACCTCCTGTAGTGGTAAAATAGTTAGTTAAGTCTATGGTAAATTATTTATAGGAAAAACACAATTAGATATGCTTATTTGGCTGTGAAAATAGGAAGATATTATTTTCTCATTTAATTCTTATATGCAGCATAGATTAAAATTAAAGAAAAAGTTGACTTTAATTTCAAAAAGTATTGACATATTAGAATTGACAGTGTTAATCTGAAATTAATCGAAAACTTTCGAAAACCGAAATAGAAAGGGAGGTGCGGACAATGATTAACATAAAAAATGTGAAAAGAATAAATTTAATAGTAATACCGTGCCTAGCCGATTTCTGTTAATTTCCACCTGATTAATCGAGCGGAATGGCATATCTGCCGTTCCTTTATGATGAGCACACGCTTACTCTAGGAGGCGTGCGCTCTTTTTTATTTATCAGAAATCGGAAAAATCAATTAGAGAACTCAGGAAGTGGGTCGATTCATTTATGTTTTCAGTTCTATTTAAATTAAAATGGTTTTTTAAAGAAAATCGGAAGCGGTACACGATTGCACTCATATTGTTGATGATTACGAATGTACTTGTCATTCTTCCGCCTTGGCTAATCGGGGAAGCAATCGATTCAATTTATCAGCAAACATTGACAGCGAAACTGTTGGCCGGATTTATCGGAGCCATGCTTTTGATCATGACAGTAAATTATGTATGCAACTTCGTATGGCAATTTCAGTTATTCGGCGGGGCATATGTGATTGAAAGACAACTCCGAGGGAATTTGATGGGTCATTTCTTAAAAATGACGCCGACGTTTTATGAGAAGAACAAGACAGGCGATTTAATGGCGAGATCGACGAATGATCTCCGAGCAATTTCTCAAACGGCAGGCTTCGGGATTATGACGCTTGTCGATTCAACCGCGTATCTATTCACATTGGTCTTAACGATGGGCTTTCTTGTCTCGTGGAAGTTGACGCTTGCCGCTATTCTTCCGCTTCCGATATTGGCATTTATCATGCAGTATTTGGGAAAGAAAATTCATGAAAGATATATGGTCGCGCAAAAGTCATTTGGTGATTTAAACGATAATGTGCTTGAGGCGGTAGCGGGCGTGCGTGTCGTTCGAGCTTTTGTCCAAGAGCGTTCAAGCGAAAAGAAATTCGCAGACATGACGGAAGATGTATATAAAAAGAACATGCATGTAGAAAAAATAGATGCGATGTTCATGCCGATTTCCAAAATATTAACAGGCCTTACCTATATGATCGGGCTCGGTTACGGTGCATACCTTGTTTCGGAAGGGGTTATGACACTCGGGAAGCTTGTTACGTTTAACGTTTATCTTTCAATGATTGTCTGGCCGATGTTCGCGATCGGGGAATTAATAAACGTCATGCAACGCGGGAATGCGTCGCTTGACCGAGTGACTGAGACGCTTAATTATGAGGAAGATGTCAAAGATCCCGTTGCACCGGCCGCTATTTCGAATCCGGAAAGCATCGGATTCCGTGATGTTGTCTTTACTTATCCAACGTCGCAAACTGTTAACTTGGACAATATTCAGCTTCAATTAGACAGGGGAAATACACTCGGGATTGTAGGAAAGACCGGCAGCGGGAAGACGACGTTTGTTAAACAGCTGCTGAGAGAATATCCCGCTGGATCCGGTGAAATTGCTTTTTCTGGAGTAGGCTTACAAGCACTGACTAAAAATCAAGTAAGAGATTGGATTGGGTATGTCCCGCAAGATCACGTACTATTTTCTCGGTCAGTTCGAGATAACATCTTGTTTGGACGACCGGATGCTACGGAAGGGGATATTGCTGAGACAATTCGGCTTTCCTACTTTGAAAAAGATTTGGAAATGCTTCCTGACGGATTGGATACGCTTGTCGGGGAAAAAGGAATCGCTTTATCTGGAGGACAGAAACAACGGATTTCAATCGCGCGTGCACTTGTGAAGAATCCAGAAATACTAATATTGGATGATTCGCTTTCAGCGGTGGATGCAAAAACAGAAGCGAAAATCATTGAAAATATTCAAGCGGAACGAAAAGGGAAGACGACAATCATTACAACGCATCGTTTGTCCGCAATCCAACATGCAAACTGGATTATTGTGCTTGATGATGGGCGTATTGTCGAAGAAGGAACGCATGAAGAGTTACTAGAACTAGACGGCTGGTACAAAGAACAATTCGACCGCCAACAAATCAGGGAGGTTGATTAATATGGGTACCGGGAAAAGATTACTCCATTACGCACTGGAATATAAAAAGTTGCTAATCGCAGGAATTGTCCTCCTTGGATTTGCAGTAACTGCGGATCTGATGGGGCCGATGATTGCGAAGAAAATTATTGATGAACATATCGCAGGTGCTGTAGACGGAGGCATTGATTTTGCCCCGATTGCAAAATTATTGGCAGTCTTTTTTGGTCTTGCAGTCCTGACGGCGATATTAAGGTATTTCCAATATTTATTATTACAAAAAGCTGCGAATCGAGTCATTCAAAAAATGCGAAATGACTTATATGAGCATATTCAAACTTTGCCCATTCGATATTTTGATAACTTGCCTGCCGGAAAAGTTGTCGCGCGAATCACGAATGATACAGAAGCCATTCGAAATTTGTATGTAACGGTGCTCTCGCAATTTGCAATTAGCGGTATGTATATTACAGGAATCTTTGTGGCTTTATTTTATTTAGACCCGAAGATGGGCGCGATTACATTGTTCGTGTTGCCGATTCTATATATATGGATGAAGACTTACCGGAAGTTTGCATCGAAAGTGAACCATATCATTCGAAGCAAAGTGAGTGATATGAACGCGATGATTAATGAATCAATTAACGGGATGACTATTATTCAAGCATTTCGTCGCGAGAAACAAATGGAAGAGGAATTTAAAGAACTCAATGATGAACATTTCCGATACCAAAATAAATTATTGAAAGTGGAAGCCGCGACATCATACAACTTAGTTGACGTTATCCGCTCCCTGACATTTGTTATTTTCATTTGGTATTTCGGTGGCGCATCATTATCGGCGGAAAGTGTCATTACAGTCGGGATGCTTTATGCATTTGTAGACTATATTACACGACTGTTCAATCCGGTTACGGGTATCGTCAACCAATTTGCGCAGCTTGAACATTCGCTCGTTGCCGCTGAACGTGTATTTCGATTACTTGACCGGGAAGGAGAGCCGGTTAGTGATAAGAAGGTTGCTAGATATCGTGGAAATGTCCGTTTTGAAAAAGTTTGGTTTGCTTATAATGAAGAAGAATATGTGTTAAAAGATATTTCTTTTGAAGCAAAGCAAGGGGAGACCGTCGCGTTAGTAGGTCATACTGGATCGGGAAAAAGCTCCATTATGAACTTGCTGTTTCGGTTTTACGATATTTCAAAAGGAACCATTACAATTGATGGGATGAACATCAACGACATGCCACGGCAAACAGTTCGTGATTATATGGGGATTGTTTTACAAGACCCTTATTTATTCAGCGGTACCGTGGAATCGAATATATCACTTGGAGATTCTCGAATCACGCGTGAAAAAGTACAGCAATCTCTGGACGCGGTGGGCGGGGATCGAATCTTAAAGCATCTGCCAAATGGGATTGACGAAGAAGTAGTTGAGAAAGGAAGCACGCTTTCTTCAGGACAACGTCAATTGATTTCATTTGCACGAGCACTTGCATTCGATCCAGCGATTTTAATTCTAGATGAAGCAACATCCAACATCGATACAGAAACAGAAGAAATTATCCAACATGCGATGGACGTATTGAAAAAAGGGCGAACAACATTTATCATCGCCCATCGACTCTCAACAATTAAAAACGCAGATCGGATATTAGTATTAGACCGCGGCGAGATTGTTGAAAAAGGCACACACGATGAATTGGTCACTATGGGTGGACAATACGCTCAAATGTATAAGCTGCAAGCCGGAAACTCCTCTCAAGCAGAATTTAGCTGAGAGGAGTTGTTCCTCTTTATTTTTCTGTTGTAAAAAAGGTATCTAAATAGAAAAACAGACTCCTCATTCAATAGAAACCTCAGATTCTTTCTGAAACGGCTTTATTTCCATGGTCCAATCACAAGTCTAAAGTGGGTACCGCTATAGAATGCTGATGGTTTCGCTTCAGGTATTCGAAGCATACTTTATGTAAGATTGTACATTGCTCGTTCAAAATACTAGAGAAGGGAAGTGTATGTCTGCTTTTCTTATGACTGCAGTCACGAGTTTCAGCAGGCCAAAACGTAATGAAATCATTGACATCTTATTTGCCAGAATCTGTTTTAGTACAAATATTGGAAACTGCATTTCAGTGGTTCGTTGTCGTTGACAAAGAATCTAGAATAATCTACATAAATGAAGGGTATTGCAAGTTTTTAGAAGTGAGTCGGCAGGAAGCGATTGGCAAACCTGTAAATGATGTAATTGAAAATACCCGAATGCACGAAGTAATTGAAACTGGCATTGAGCATATTGCTTCTCCGCACTTTATTAAAGGAACCTATATGTTAGCAAACAGAGTTCCGTTGGTTGTGGGAAATGAAATTGTTGGAGCTTTTGGAAGTGTTGTTTTTCGGGACCTCAATGATTGGCATAATCTTAGTACACATGTTAAAAAAACAATGGAAAAAATACACTTTGGTTCTGTCGCATCCGATAATCTATCTTATCGGTTAGAAGATATAAGAGGTTCTTCTAAAGCCATTAGATCTATAAAAGAAACGATTCGAATGATTGCACCGAGTGATCTTCCTGTACTTATTGAAGGCGAAAGTGGCACGGGGAAGGAGTTGTTCGCGCAAAGTATTCACTATTTATCAAATCGGTCGGATAAGCCTTTTATAAAGGTGAACTGTGCGGCTATTCCACCCGAATTACTAGAAGCCGAATTATTTGGTTCGACTAGTGTAAGCGAAAGGTACACTGATCAAGAAGAACAAAAAGGAAGGATTTATTTAGCGGATGGTGGAACTTTGTTTTTGGATGACATTGGTGATATGCCGTTGCCTGTGCAAATCAAATTATTGCGTTTTTTAAACGAGGGAGAAAATGAATCGACTGATAAAGGGCAATCAAAAGCAATTAATGTACGACTCATTGTAGCTTCGAATCAACCGTTAACGAAACTTGTCGAGTTGGGAAAGTTACGAGAGGATCTTTACTACAGAATTCAAACGATTACGCTGCAAGTGCCTCCTCTTCGTGAAAGAATGGAAGACCTTCCAGACATTACGAATTATATTTTCCATGACGCTTTAATGAGAGTAGGTAAAAGAAATCTTGAATTCGCTCCGCAAACAATGAACTACTTGCAAACTTACCATTGGCCGGGGAATGTTCGTGAATTGCAAAATGTTATTCAAGCAGCGGTTTATTTATCGACTGGTGAAACAATTGAACCGAATGCATTGCCGCAACAACTAAAAGAAAAACAAGAAATCGACACAACGAATCCTAGGCCATTAGCGGAAATAATGGAGGAAGTTGAGAGAAGAATACTGTATGAAACATTGCTTCATCATCCAAAAAAACTAGAAGCGGCGACAATTCTAGGACTAAGTAGAAGTACTCTTTATGAAAAAATTAAAAAATATGACTTATGACCTGGATTCCGAAATATCGGACGAGCTGTCCGTATTTTCGGACAAATAATGAGCGATGCATACAGTTTAAATTAAATATTCAGAAAACCAGTCCGATATTTCGGACTGATTTTTTATTAATCCAATAAAGTCCGTCAAATAGCGATTTGCAACATCTTTTAAAGTCTGTTTTAATACATTAAAGAGCTATTATTTTAAAGATTCTAATTTATCCATTAGGGGGGATTGCATATTTTTCCGCAGTAGAGGCAGCGTACGTTAATGGTAGGCGGTTTTGGTCTCGTAGGTATTCCAGAGCAGTTGATTCTTGCACTAGTTTCAAAAGGTGTTAAAGATTTGACCGTCATTTAAATAATTGCGGGGTTCCAGCGTTTTTCACACTTGCAGGAGTAGGGACAACAGTTGCGGACGGTAAGAAAATTCGCCAGTTCGGTGGGAAAGAATATGTTTTGAGGAAGCTTTACCTGCTGAGTGGCAGTAATTCGTACTGCGAAAGCCTGATTCACTTGGAAACCTAATCTATAATAAGACGGCCTAAAACTTCAATCCGATGATGGCGACAGCTGGAAAAATTACGATTGCAGGAGTGGAGGAAATTGTTAATAACAGAGAATTAAATCCTGAAACCATTCATACAACTAGTATATATGTGTAAGGGTTGTTTAAAGCACCTCAAGAAAAACGGATTGAACGGCTATCGATTCATTCTTAATAAATGAAAGGGGACTGATTAGAATCATGTAGCGAATTATTAGGGAGAGAGCTTAATAGAAGTAACGCCAAACGGATAGACGTCATTAATTCGACGGATGCAAATCTCATTGTAAAAGATTTAAACGAATACTTATAAAAAAATAATTAATATGGGGGGAAGGATTTTATGGGAGTATTAGGTATGGTTGGTCTCATTGGAGGTTTGGTATTGCTCATCTATTTGACAATGAGAGGGGTTAATATCTTAATAGTTGGACCTGTTTCAGCATTATTTGTTGCGATATTTAGTGGAATGCCGTTATTCGGACAACTTGCAGCAGAAGGAGAGGCTAACTTTATTACGAGTTATATGACTGGATTTACCGGGTTTATTATGTCGTGGTATATGATGTTCTTACTTGGCGCTGTATTCGGTAAAGTAATGGAAGATAGCGGGGCAGCAGATGCAGTAGCCAAATGGACTGTAGATAAATTAGGCATGAAATTTGCTGTTTTAGCAATCGTTGCCGCATGTGCAATCTTAACATATGGCGGTGTAAGCTTGTTCGTCGTCGCCTTTTCAGTCTATCCTATGGCAATTTCATTGTTCAAACAAGCTAATTTACCGAGAAGATTTATCCCGGCTACACTCGCACTTGGGTCTGTTACATTCACGATGACATCAGCGGGATCTCCGGAAATACAAAACTGGATTCCAATCGAGTTTTTGGGGACGAGCCCTTGGGCTGGCTGGCAAGTTAGTTTAATAGTCGCTGTATTCATGGCTGTGTTTGGATATTGGTGGCTAAAACGAATGATTACGAAAGCGACAAATAAAGGGGAACGTTTTATTGATAGAGAAACGGATCCGGCATTCGATACGTCTCGCGAATTACCGAATCCATTCTTATCTATGATTCCACTCGTAGTTGTATTAGGTATTTCATTTACGTTACACAAATCTCTTGCACAATCTGCATTGATTGTTGCACTCCTTGGCGGAATTATAGCGGCATATGTTGTAGGACGCAAATACTCAGATGATTTCGGAAAGGCTGTATCGGCTGGTACGTTAGGTGCAATTATCGCCATTGGAAATACTGCTGCTGTTGTAGGATTTGGAGGAGTGGCAAAGAATGTTAATGCATTCCAAATGGCCGTAGACGCGATGACAAGCATTCCCGGCTCTCCATTAATTGGTGCTGCAATCGCGGTCTCAGTCATCGCTGGGATGACAGGATCAGCTTCAGGCGGACAAGCGATTGCATTGCCGTTACTAGCCCCACACTATGTAGACATGGGTGTAGATCCAGAAGCATTGCACCGTGTTGCGGCCATTTCATCCGGGGCACTCGATTCGCTCCCGCATAACGGTTATGTTGTCACTACAATCCAATCGATTGCGGGTGAAACTCATAAAGCAGCGTATGGGGCAGTCGGTGCTGTTACCGTAATAGTGCCTGCAATCGGCGTTGTTATCGCTATTGTTCTGTTCACACTTGGTATGTAACTTTGATAGATTAAAATCTGCCTTTTGGTGGCTTTGTTAGTAAATAGGAGGAGACGTCATGGTCAAGGAAAGAGTACTTTTTATTACCGGCGCTGCGCAAGGAATCGGGTTTGAAATCGCCAAAGACTTTTCAAAGGCCGGTGCGAAAGTTGTTCTCACAGATATGAATGAAGAAAAAGTGAAAGCGGCAGCTGAAACCCTTGGGAAGGATGCAGTCGGACTAAAATGTGATGTAACGTCAGAACTTGAATTGCAACAAGCAATAGATGACGCCATCGATAGGTTTGGCCAGATTGATATTTTGATTAACAATGCAGGGATGCAATATGTCGCCTTACTTGAAAATTTCCCGACTGAAACATTTGAACGATTGATAAAAGTCATGCTGACTGCTCCTTTTATTGCAACGAAGCTCGTCCTTCCGCATATGAGGAAAAATAACTTTGGCCGTATTATCAATATGGCGTCGATCAATGGATTAGTTGGATTTGCAGGGAAAGCTGCATACAATTCAGCGAAACATGGCGTGATCGGTTTAACGAAAGTAGCCGCATTAGAAACAGCAGAAGCTGGAATTACAGTTAATGCCATTTGTCCGGGATATGCAGATACGCCACTTGTGCGCAATCAATTGCAAGATTTAGCAAAAACGAGAAAGGTTCCGATCGAGTCTGTACTTGAAGACGTAATCTATCCATTAGTTCCACAAAAACGTCTACTCGATGTGAAAGAAATTTCAAATCTTGCATTGTATTTAGCAAGCGAAAAGGCGAAAGGGATGACGGGTCAAGCCGTTGTACTAGATGGTGGGTATACAGTACAGTAAGTAGGTATGAGAAGATAGTTTAGCCGAAAATTAATAATCGAAGAGGAAATAATAACCCCTTGTCTTTTTTTGGAAGACAAGGGATTTATTATTTTCACAACTTTTAATTTTCAGCTGGAAATATTGTTGGTTGCTTCTTTATTCGAACTTCCCGAGTTGCAAGAAAACAGTTGGTTAGTACAGCCAAATATTTATTACTTAGTTTATTGAAAAAACATCCTATCGACCCCATTGTAAAACAATTAGGTAAGACGTATATTTAGAGTAACGAAGTACTTTGGGGGAAAGTGGGTGTATTATGGGGAAATGGTTTGCGGATTGGAAGAAGAAAGTTTCTGCGTTTAATAGAAACGTTAAATTGTTCATGCTTGCAAACGTGCTCATTTCAATTGGAATGGGTGTTTTTATGGTTATGTATAATCTGTATATAAAAGAGCTCGGCATGCCGGAAACAATAAACGGTAAAGTTATCTCGATGACGGCGCTGGCTTCTGCGATCATGCTTATTCCTGCTGGATTCTTGAGTGATAGATTCGGCCGGAAATGGATGATTATCGGCGGGGCGGTATGTGGCGCGATGACGTTGTTCTATCGAAGTATAACGGTTTTAGAAACGCCGATTATTTATGCAGCCTTTTTAACCGGTATTTTTATGGCGTTCGTCCAAGTTTCTGGTGTTCCGTTTCTTGCGGAAAACACAAAACCTAAAGAACGTGTTCATATGTTTAGTTTGCATTTCGCTTTAATGACGGTTGCGAATGTCATTGGAAGTTTATTTGGCGGTGTTTTATCAGATGTTCTTCAAGTCGCCTTATCGCTCGGCGCAGTAGAATCAATCCGTTGGGCTTTACTAATCGGTGCGATCACTTTCACGATTGGGCTTATCCCGCTGTTCAAACTGCAGAATAAGAATCCAGTGCCTATTGTCGTAAAAGAAGTCGTTGACAAACAAAAACCTAAGATTGACGATAGTTTAAAAAGAAACCTCATTCTAATTTTTCATTTCTCGTTTGCAAGTCTGCTCATCGGACTCGGATCGGGATTAGTTATTCCGTACTTGAATTTGTATTTCGCAAATCGTTTCGATACATCAAATTCATTCATCGGTCTGATTTTGTCGTTAGGCTCAGGAATGACGGCAGTTGCCATGCTCATCGGACCTTTGTTAGTGAAGAAAGTCGGGAAAGTGAAAGCTTTAATATTATTCCAAATCGTATCCATACCATTTTTGATATTAACAGCTTACACGACATCTCTACTACTTGCTTCTATCGGGTTTTTGGTGCGACAAGCATTGATGAATGCAGGGAATCCGATTCAAAGCGCAGTCGCAATGGAAATCGTATCAGACAAATATAAAGGCCTTGCAAATTCTATCAATCAAACAGTCTTTCAGCTTGGATGGGCTACCATGGGACCGATTGCAGCGGGACTTGTCATTTCATTTGGTTCTTATTGGGGTTATGCATATGCATTCAGCATAACTGGTGTCTTATATGTGATTTCATCAACGTATTATTATTTTATTTTTGGAAGAAGAAAATTATCAGAGGAATAAACCAATTCTGGTAGACATTTAAACCTGGTATCTAGGTATTGATCACCTTTAGTAAGCAGCAACTTTGTATTTTACAGAAAAATAAAAAAGACCCGAAAGGATCTTTTTTATTCAACATATATTTTGATAACCAACCATGATAGTACATGAATTATTCATATACATGAAAAGTCATTAATTCATGAATCATCTTCTTAATATTTTCCTCATCAGGCGGTGTTTCACCGAGCCATTTAATATTGCCATCCGGTAAATATTCGCCAGTATACCTGACGCTCTTAAAGAAAAAGGCGAATGTCCAGCCAGGCAGTTGCGTGTTTTCGAACATTGGTTTATAGCTAAAATGTTGTAGCATATTAGCACCCCTCTCATAAGGCGCAACCGTATCGCATAAAATTGGGAAAGACATGCGAAAGGATGCTGACTTGTTTATTGATAAATTGAAGCAGTCCATTGAGGACGAATTCAAAGATTACCACTTTTATAGATCGATGTATCAATTGACAGATGATCCACTGTGGCGGGATTTCATCAAACATGCGTATGAAGATGAAAAAAGTCATTATGAAATGTTTCAACAACTCTATTATATGCTTACGGGCAGGTTTGTACAAAACCCGAAGAAAAGATTGCCTTGTTATAATTTAAAAGATTGTGCCAAACAAGCACTTCTAGGCGAATTAGAAGGAGTGGAAACCTATAAGTTGATGTTATTGTCGATTCCGATCCAACAAGCGTATAATCCGTTATTCATCGCCATGCATGATGAAATGGAGCATGCGATTCGATTTTCAACGATGTATAATGCTTTATAAAGATGCGACAAATTTTTCCGTTTGCTTTACATCTGTTATAATCAGGGCGTAACGAAACGGAAAAAGGTGAAGCGATTGGATTTTATATGGACACTATTATTTATGGCATTTATCGGAGCGCTTATAGGTGGCTTTACAAACCATTTAGCCATTAAAATGCTTTTTAGGCCGCACGCGGCTAAGTATATCGGCTCTTGGCGAGTACCGTTTACGCCTGGGCTTATTCCGAAGCGACGAGACGAACTGGCGAGGCAATTTGGAAAAACGGTAACGGACTATCTCTTGACACCAGAAACGTTTAAAAAGAAATTATTAACGCCGGACATGGAAGAGAAGGCAGAGAAATTTCTTCAACAAAAAATAGAGGAACATGTTTTACATTCTGACAAAACTTTGAATGAATGGTTGGAAGTTGCAGGCGCGACTGCTGTTTCGGAAAAAATCGAACGAAAAGTTATCGAGTTGGTCGATGATCGTCTTCTGTTAGTTCGTACCAAACTCACAACAGGTACAGTTGGAGATTTACTTCCGGAAAAATGGCGGTTGGAAGCAGAAGAGCGAATTCCGCAAATAACGACCTATATTTTGAAACAATCGGAGCAGTATTTCGAGTCTGATGAAGGAAAAGCAATGTTTCGCAAGTTGATCGATGATTTTCTTGCGTCAAAAGGAACACTAGGAAGCATGGTGAATATGTTTTTCGGGGAATCAGAATCACTTGTGGGGAAAGTACAACGTGAGGCCTTAAAATTCATTGCTGCTCCTGGCACTTATAATCTTGTCAATACGATTATTTTAAATGAATGGGAAAAACTGCAAAAACGTCCGGTTAACGAACTGCTTGCGGGTTTTGATTGGGACGGACTGTTTGGGTCGATTAAGGGGTATGTGAAAAAAGAATTGGCGATTGAATCCCGTCTTGATAAGACATTACATGATTATTGGCCTGAAGGTTCAAATTGGACAGCTAGTCATATCACACCGACTATAATTCAATTCGCTTTCGGGCAAGTTGATAAACAATTAGAAAAATCGCTACGCAAATTAAAAATAGATGATATGGTTAGAGAGCAGGTCGATTCATTTCCAGTGGAAGTGTTGGAAGATCTTGTACTAGGCATTTCGAGACGTGAATTCAAAATGATCACAGTTTTAGGTGCGGTGTTAGGCGGCGCGATTGGAATTGTACAAGGTTTAATCGTATTTGCGACGAATCTTACTTAGGAGGAATTACACATGACTGTAAACATTTACGATGATTTAAACAGATTGGAAGCGACTTTCAGAAAAACGACTGAGTTTTCAGAGGTTCAACAAGCGGTTCAGGTAGTTAAGGCGGACGAAGAGGCATTAGCGTTGTTCAAAAACTTCCGTAAAATCCAAATGGATCTGCAAGAAAAACAAATGTCCGGAGAAGAAGTAGAAGCCGATGAGCTCGAGTACGCGCAGAAAACAGCACAACTCGCTCAGTCAAACGAAAAAATCATGGCAATGCTTGAAGCTGAAATGAAGTTAAGCGGGTTAATCGAAGAAGTTAACCGTGTGCTGATGAAACCAGTTCAAGAAATATACGAATCGATCTAAAGTAAAACCGGCAGGTCGGTTTTTCTTTTTAAAACCGGCTTAGGTCGGTTTTTATTTTTGTCTTTTTTCATGAAGAAAACGTGCATTCCTCCATTTAGGGCGATACAATTAGGGACTAGAAAATAGAAAGTTGGGAAATGCCATGCAAAAAATTAAAGTTGAAAATACATTTGCGCAGGATTGGATTCGTATGTTTGCGCATCTTGCGAATCTCTTCTTTGAACAATGCGAAATTATTACCGAAGATGCAGAAAATGCAAGCAAGGTGGAATTCGTATTTAAGGAACTTGAAGGAAATAAACTTCATGCTAAAGCAGTTTTGACTTTTGAAGGGAAAGACTACGAGGCAACGTTTTCGGAAGTTGAAGCAGATGGTGATGCAAAAGTAAAATCTCGTCAATTAAAGAGAATTTATTCGCATGTGTTTTTGGAAGTTCTTGAACAGGCAACTGGAATGAAACAGTCTTGGGGAATTTTAACGGGAATCAGACCGATGAAGTTATACCATAAGTATCGTCGGGAAGGACTGAGTTCCGAAGAGGCAATTGAAGAGATCATGGAAAATTATCGGGTCTCTCGTGAAAAAGGAGAACTGTTAGCAAAAATTGCAGCGATCCAACTTCGCTCAGTTCCAGATCTATATGATCTGGGAGATGAAGTGAGCATTTATATCGGGATTCCTTTCTGTCCAACAAAATGTGCTTATTGCACGTTTCCGGCTTATGCGATTCGCCGAAAAAGCGGCCGCGTAGAGTCGTTTTTGGATGGCTTGCACGAAGAGATTCGTGAAATGGGAAAATGGCTTACAGAAAAAGATATGAAAATAACGACGATTTATTTCGGCGGCGGAACGCCAACTTCTATCGAAGCTGAAGAGATGGATGAACTGTACAAAACGATGTACGAGTCTTTTCCGAATATGGACACTGTTAGAGAGATTACCGTAGAAGCGGGGCGTCCCGATACCATTACACCGGAGAAAATAGATGTGTTGAAAAAATGGGGCATTGATCGAATAAGCGTTAATCCGCAGTCCTATACGGATGAAACGCTGAAGGCGATTGGTCGCCACCACACAGTCCAAGAAACGGTGGATAAGTTTTGGTTGTCGCGAAATATGGGCATGAAAAATATCAATATGGACCTGATTATTGGCTTGCCAAATGAGGGTATGGAGGAATTTGAACATTCGCTTGCGGAAACGGAAAAAATGCAACCTGAATCTTTAACCATCCATACATTATCTTTCAAACGAGCATCTGAAATGTCGCAAAATCGGAATAAGTATAAAGTGGCGGACCGGAAAACGGTGGAACAAATGATGAAGCTCGGGGAAGAATGGAACGAGAAAAATGGTTATGACCCGTATTATTTATATCGCCAAAAAAACATTTTAGGTAACCTAGAAAACGTAGGCTATGCGAAACCTGGTGAGGAAAGCATTTATAATATCGTCATTATGGAAGAGGTACAAACAATTATAGGTGTTGGATGCGGAGCCTCTAGCAAGTTTATCGACCGCGACACGGGACGCATTAAACAGTTTTATAACCCGAAAGATCCGGCGGCTTATATATTGACGTATGAAGAGTCGATCAATAAGAAATTGGCGTTTCTTGACGGAGTTTTTCCTGAAGCTGTCAAAAAATAAAGGACTTTCAATGAAAGAGTCGAATATGAATAAGTGAATAGTTATTCATTTCTTTGAAAGAGGTGGCAGTTATTTTGTATAAAACAGTGGAATTAAAAACGGAGGGGCGTCTTGCCCGTCTGACATTGAACAGACCGGCATCCATGAACGCAATGGATGGAATCATGATGAAAGAACTGGCAGATGTGTTTGAGTCGTTGAAAAAGAACGATACTGTGCAAGTTTTGTTAATTAACGGTGCTGGCCGTGCATTTTCTGCAGGCGGAGACATCAAAGCGATGCTCGATCCGGACAATCCTATGGAAATCGGCGATATCATGGGGGATGTTTCACGACTAGCTTACGCTCTTTACACATTGCCTCAAATCACGGTTGCAGTCGTCCACGGCGCGGCGGCGGGGCTAGGGTTAAGTGTCGTCCTTGGCTGTGATTACATAATCGCAGAAGAAGACGCTAAAATTGCGATGAATTTTATCGGCATCGGATTAGTGCCAGATGGAGCGGGTCATTTCTTCTTGAAAGAGCGTGTTGGCGTACCAAGAGCGAAGAATCTTATTTGGTCGGGGCAAGTGTTGAATGGAGAAATAGCACATAGTCAAGGACTAGTTGATGAGGTAGTTGCTGAAGGGAAGGCAGCCGAGCACGGGGAAGCATGGGCCAATAAGTTGCTTGCTTCACCAATTGCCGCAATGATTGCGACTAAGAAAATCTTGCATGAACAGAAAACAAAAGAACTTGAACGCGTTTTGGAAATGGAAAGCGAAGCCCAACAAGCGATGCGGAGTACGGAAGATCACTTGGAAGGTATTCAGGCATTCGTGGAAAAACGGAAGCCGGTGTTTAAGGGGAAGTAATGAATCAACGGATTTCTATTATAATAGAGCGAAAAAAAATGCCAAGCACTTACTTAATATCTCATTAAGTAGGTGCTTGGCATTTTCTATTTATACTTTTCAGCTGTTTCACGCCATGAAAAATAACCTTTTTCTATGGCACGGATTAATAATTCAGCAGTAGCAATATTTGTTGCTAGCGGGATGCCGTATACATCGCAAAGTCTGAGCAAGGCGCTTACATCTGGCTCGTGGGGCTGTGCAGTTAGCGGGTCCCGAAAGAAAATGATTAAATCTAACTCTCCCGTCGCAATCATCGCGCCGATTTGTTGGTCGCCTCCCAAAGGCCCGGACATTAATCTATTGATTGAAAGATTCGTTTCAGCCATTATTCTTTTTCCAGTTGTACCTGTTGCGTATAATTCAAATTCGGAAAAAATCGGTTCATAAGCAATTGTAAAGTTTACCATTTCATCTTTCTTTTCATCATGTGCGATTAACGCGATTTTCATTTGAGCACCTCTTTTTTATGAATGGAATAAAAGTAATTTTCCTGATGGTGAAGCTAAACGGTGTGTTGTTTCAAGTAGTTTTTTCCCTTCAAGGATTATCTGACCTTTTTCTATCGCATCTTCATCGGTTGCCGCTTCTAACGACTCGTCTATAATGATTTTTCCTTTTGGTTCATATGCTGTCAATTTATATGTTTTCATCTAAATCCCCTCCATATGTATATTGTTTAGTATACTACGAAAGTTCGAAAAAAGAAATTTGTAAAGCGTGCTTGACATATAATGTTAAAGTAAAGTAACCTTTACGTAAAGGTTACTTTACTGAAGGTTGATTAGAAAGGGGGAGTATCGAACTGAAAAACTTGATTAAGGAAAAGCGGACAGCACGTGGATTGACTCAAGATGAGCTTGCTGAAAAATTGGAAGTTTCACGGCAAACGATTATCTCCCTTGAAAGAGGAAGATATAATCCATCTCTTCTCCTCGCGTTTAAAATTGCGAAGTTATTCGATTGTCTAATTGAAGATGTATTCACACCTGAGGAGGAATAAGTATGTACGAAAGGTTTGATAATAAATGAAACTTCAGGGGGATAGATTCGTATAGTTAAAAAGGGGACAGAGGAAAGGGGTAATAAAATGGCTTTACATCTTGAACATGTAACGAAAAAATTCGGTGATTTCACCGCTGTCGATGATTTATCATTATCGGTCGGAGATGGAACGATGTACGGATTTCTCGGCGCGAACGGTGCAGGCAAAACGACAACATTCCGGATGATTCTAGGGTTGTTGAACGCTACTGACGGTCGGATCACTTGGAATACTGACCCAATTAACTACAAAACAAGTCCTGAAATTGGCTATTTGCCCGAAGAACGCGGGTTATATCCCAAAATGAAAGTGGATGAGCAACTCATTTTTCTAGGGCAATTGCGCGGAATGAATAAATCAGATGCAAAAGCGGCCTTGCAAAAATGGCTCGATCGCATGGAAATTCCTCATTATGCAAATAAAAAGGTTGAGGAACTCTCCAAAGGAAATCAACAAAAAATCCAGGTTATCGCATCCCTTCTTCATAATCCGAAATTATTAATCTTAGACGAACCGTTCTCGGGACTAGATCCAGTGAACGTTGAATTATTGAAAGAAGCGATTCTCGAGTTTCGAAACAACGGTGCGACGATTGTTTTCTCGAGTCACCGGATGGATCATGTCGAGGAACTATGTGAGGAGTTAAGTATTATTCATCATGGCAGGCAAATTGTCAGCGGGACGCTTCGTGAGGTAAAGCAATCATTCGGAAAGCAGAATGTCCGCATCAATTCGGATAATGATCTATCGAAGCTAGATTCGATTTCAGGCGTGACTTCGGTGAGCAGATCGATTGAAGGTGCCGTTTATCAAGTCGAATCAGAGCATATCGCCAACACCCTTCTAATTGCAGCACTAGAATCGGGTCCGATTCGCCACTTCGCAATTGAAGAACCATCGCTTCAAGACATCTTTATCGAAAAGGTGGGAAAAGCTCATGCGTGAATTTATGATTATTTTTAAGCAAGCCTTTGTGACGAAAGGAAAGACTAAATCATTTATTCTAACGACAGCAATAATGATCGCAGCTGTATTTTTATTTGCAAATATGATTTCGATCATTGATTCCGTTAAGGAAATGACTGGTGGAATCGAAGATGAACTCTATGTTGTTGATGAAAGCGGTGAACTGAGTGATTCGTTGAAAGAGAAGTTGGATGCTACGAATAGCGGCATCGTTGTTAAAACAACGAATGAATCAGAAAAAGCCTTAACAGAAAAAGTTTCGAGTGAAGAAATAAACTCATTCCTCATAATTGGATTGGATACAGAGAACACGATCCAAGCAAACTACACCTCGTTGAGTGCACTTGATTTCGGCCGTTCCGCGATGATTATGGAAGCTTTGCAGTCAATCCAATCGGAACTGAAAGCAGAGCAGCTATCGCTTTCGGCAGAACAACTGCAAACATTATTTTCTCCTATTCATTTTGAGCAACATTCAGTTTCGACCACGACGAAGTCTGAGGAAGAGTTGAGTGAGGCGCGAGGACTCGTTTATATACTTGTATTCCTGATTTACTTTACCGTTATTTTTTATTCAAACATGATTGCTACTGAAGTCGCAACGGAGAAATCATCTCGTGTAATGGAAATTCTTATATCAAGCATTTCTCCGGTTAAGCATATGTTTGCCAAGGTTTTAGGAATCGGATCGCTCGGTCTCGTCCAAATGATGCTTTTAGGGATTGCTGGATTCATAGCAGTGAAAACATCTGCTTCGAATATGGTAGAAGGGGTTACCTCTTTTTTCGGATTTTCAAATTTAAGCATTTCTACCATCGTTTTCGCGGTCATCTTCTTTTTGCTGGGCTATTTCTTATATGCAACGGTCGCCGCGCTTTTGGGATCACTCGTTAGCCGAACAGAAGACGTGCAACAGGCGATAATGCCGATCATGATTCTAGTGATTTTGGCGTTCATGATTGCGATGCCTGGACTTACAAATCCGGAACTTGTTTTTCTTAAATATGCATCCTATGTACCGTTTTTTGCGCCGCTCGTCATGTTTTTGCGCGTCGGCATGTTGGATTTACCACTATGGGAACCGTTACTGTCCATTGCGATTATGCTCGTGACAATTTCCATTTTAGGCGTTTTCGGTGCTCGTGTTTACAGGGGCGGCGTACTCATGTATGGTCCTTCGCGTTCATTGAAAGATATCAAAAAAGCGATTCAGCTAGGAAAAGAATAAAATGTAAAATAAGACTTCCAAAACTTCGCGAAGTCTTATTTTTTGTGGTAAAATAGGAACAAGTATTCGTTTTTAGAAGGAGGGGTTAATTTGTCGATGATTCGTTTTCTTCATGCTGCTGATTTACATTTAGATAGTCCGTTTAAAGGGATGACGGGGATGCAGGCAGATCAGTTGGCAAGTTTGCGCAATAGTACTTTTAAAGCGTTTGAACGACTGATTGAGCACGCACTTTATTCAAAACCGGATTTCGTTCTTATTGTCGGGGATATCTATGACGGAGAAGATCGAAGTTTGCGAGCGCAGTTGAAATTCCAAGAGGGCATGGAAAAACTTAACGAGGCGCATATTCCTGTAGTAATGTCATATGGGAATCATGATCATTTAGGCGGAAGATGGACAAGATTCGAATTGCCGCAGAATGTCCACGTACTTTCGGGAAACGTTGAACAAATCGAGCTCAATATTCGCGGTGAACAAGTGAGTGTTTACGGTTTTAGTTATAATGAGCGCCATGTCAGGGAATCGATGATTAGGAATTACCCTGTTGCGGAAAACGGAACGGGATTTCATATCGGCATGCTGCATGGGAGTTTGGCTGGGGATGAAACGCATGCGGTTTATGCCCCGTTTACAAAAGAGGAATTACTGCAAAAGCATTATGACTATTGGGCGCTCGGTCATATTCATTTACGCCAGCAACTGCACTCGGAGCCACCAATCGTATATCCAGGAAATATTCAAGGGCGACATCGGAATGAGCGCGGTGTAAAAGGGTTCTATGAAGTGAGCCTTTCGAAAACCGAATCGGCACTTAACTTCATCCAGACGTCTGAAATAGTCTTCGAGCGGATCGATATATCGTGTACAGGAATTCGCCATGCAAATGAATGGATAGAAATCTGCAAGGAATCGATAGACTCTTTTGAAGAAGAACATGGCTCAGGAATAATTGAACTAACGATGACTGATGTAGACCAGGAAACAGCTGCTATGTTCAATCAAACACCCGTTGAAGAGTGGCTCGATGTACTTCGTGAAGTGACCCGAGAACGAGAATCATTTGTCTGGGTACAATCCCTATCATTCGAAAAAAAATACGCGGTGACAGCCGCAGGGGCATTAGAACAGTCTGTATTTAGTATGATAGACGGTTGGAATGATGAGGAATGGAAAGAGATTTTAAATGATGTCTACCAACACACGCGCGGCGTGAAGTATTTACCTATTTTAAGTGAAAATGACATAGAGGAAGTAAAAGAGAAAGCTAAGGCGATCATGGCAAATGAGGTGGCTTTATGAAGATTGAAAAGTTGCTTATTTATGGGTTCGGCAAACATGAAAATGTCTCGATCAATTTTAGTTCCGACTTGAATATTGTGTATGGCTTGAATGAAGCCGGAAAAACGACCATCCAACAGTTCATTCTTCATGTTTTATTTGGTTTTCCGCAAAGAAATAGCGGTTCATTACGCTATGAGCCTAAATCAGGCGGGAAGTACGGTGGCCAAATTCAGTTAGTAGATCAGCTTTATGGACGCTGCACGATTGAACGCATCCGAGGGAAATCTTCAGGGGATGTCAAGGTTCATTTTGAAGATGGGACAACAGGCGGGGAAGAGGAATTAAAAGTTCTTTTAAGACATTATAATCGCGCTTCATTTGAATCGATTTTTTCATTTTCCTTGCTTCAATTGCAAAGTTTCGAAAAAATGGATGAAGATGAGCTAAGCCGAACCTTATTGGCCTCGGGGACGACAGGTGTTGATAGCCTGATTCAACTTGAAAAACGAATGGAAACGGAAATGGGCGAGTTGTTTAAAAAGTCGGGAAGGGTTCCAAAAATGAACCTTAAAATGAAAGAGCTCCGCGAACTTGAAGTTTCCCTAAAAGAAGAACAAGAAAAAGTGGAAGAATATGCGCCGTCCATTTCCAGAATCCACGAAATTGAAGAACAACTAGCTTCACTGCGAAATCAGGACAGCAATCATCGCAAACAACTGGAACAGCTTGCACTTCACCGACAACGATTGCCATTACAACTGAAAATGGAAGCCCTCCAACAACAATTAGAGCGGCTTGGAAGAACAAGTTTCCCTGCAGACGGTATACGCCGTCTGGAGTCGACAACTGGTAAATTAATTGAAGCGAAAGCGGCTAAACATAGAATTGAACAAGAGATTGCAGAGTTGAGTACGCGCTTGCCGAAAAACAATCACGATGACCAACTATCTAAGATCGACGGCTTATTAGCGAAAGAGTCAGAGTGGCACGGATGGCGTTCTACCAAAACTTCCTTAAGCGATGAGATACGCCGTTTAGAAAGTTTGAAACAACGATTGCTTGATCGGCTCGGGATTAAAAGTGATGATGGTTATCAAATCATAATCGAAGCAGATGTTTCTCTTCGTAAAGAAGAAGAAATGCACGAACTTCTAAATGAATTAACGAGGTTGAACAACCAAATCGACTTTGCTGAAAAACAGTATGCGATGGTAGAAAACGAGGCGGAACAAGTGCATGCGCAACTTGAGTCATTGCCGACACCATCCGTTGAAGAACTCAAACAAGCCGAAGAATGGCCAAAAATTCAGCAACAATTAGCTGAGGCCAAGGCATATATATCGTTTAATAAACACGCTGAAAAAGAGAGTAAATCAAAGTTACTTCCGGTAGGATTGTTATTGATTGCTATCGCGTTTGTCGGCTACGGGATAATCCAGCAGCAATGGTATTCTGTTATTTTAGGTGCGATTATTGGTGGAATCGGTACATTCATGTATTCTAAAAAGGGCGATTCCGATGATTCAAAGCTCGCCGAAATGGAAAGCTTTGTTTCTGCTCACGCCCATAAAGAACTGGAAATGAAACAACTATCGGACCGAATTGAATTTCATGCACGTGAAAAGAATCGAATTGAAGAAGCTATTCATGCACTTAGGTTAAAAGCTGAAACAATTAAATCAGAGCTCGATCGTTTGTCTAGCCAAAGGCGTCAAACTGAGGTGCGTTTTGATGAATTCATTGGCGCATATGGTTTTGACGGACTTCCATCTCCAGGAATTATTCCGGAGTTATTTCGCATGATCCGAGAAGTGCAAGAAATTGGTCGAGAAATGAAAGACGCCATTCAACTGCAGAGTTCTATTAAAGCAAAGCTAGATCACCGACATGAAGACATTCAACATGTTTTGCAATCAGCCGTTTCGGCGGATAGTTTATATGAGGTGTTGCGCAATACTTTTATTCAGTTGAAAGAAAAAGTCGAAACAAAAAAATCGCTAAAGATAAGAATTGAACGAATTAAGCCTTCTTTAGTCGAAACAAATGAACTGATTGATTCACTCGAAGCAAACTTGCAAGCGCTGTTGAAAGAAGCTGGTGCCGAAACGGAAGAGGACTTTTACAGGGCTTATGATCTTCACCAAGAAGCAATCCGGTTAAAAGAACAGGTAGCGGCGTTAGAATCGCAAATTACAGCAAGCGGTCCGGGATATTTTGAAGAACGGATAACAGAAAATGAAATTGTAACTAAAATGACCTATCATGAGACTGAGTTGTCGATAATCGCGGATGAAGTCCATTCGTTAATTAATGAAAAAGCGGCACTTGTGAATAAAACAGAAAAACTGCTAACAGACGAAACATATGGTCAGTTACTTCAACTCTTTGAAATTAAGAAAGCAGAACTTGCGGAGCTTGCAAAAGAATGGTCTGCGAGAAAAGCAATTAGCGAAGCCATCAATCGAACGATGATGGAATTAAAAGAAAAGAAATTACCAGAAGTTCTTCAGCATGCAGAGCAGCTGTTTAAAGAGCTGACGGATGGTAAGTATACTGCGCTTATTATAACGGAAAAAGGGACATTCGAAGTTCTATCAGGAAATGGCATGCGGTATCCAATTATTGAACTTAGCCAGGCGACGAAAGAACAAGCATATATATCATTGCGACTAGCACTGGCGGCATCGATTTTAGAAACAGCTCCATTCCCGATTATCATGGATGATCCATTTGTTCACTTTGACGAAGAGCGACTATCGCGTATGATGAAATTAGTAGAATCTGCACGGGCTCATCAATTTATTTATTTTACATGTCATAAAAAAATGAAAGATCATTGGGTGGATGCTACAATAATTAACGTTTCAGAAATTGGAAGCGAACAGGGGGCGGTTGTTTAATGAAGAAGTTACTCGACTACAAAGTAGGCGAAACAATAGATCTTTATCTATTGATCAAGCAGTCTACTAAAGGTGTTACAACCCAAGGAAGTCCATTTATGACCCTTATTTTGCAAGATAAAAGCGGGGACTTGGAAGCGAAGTTATGGGATACGACGGATGAGCATATGAAACTATACCCTGCGTCAACAATCGTTAAAGTAGGCGCAGATATTCATGAATATCGCGGGAAAAATCAATTGCGTATTAAAAGTATACGCCCAATTAAAGAAACAGAAAATGTGACGATTTCTGATCTTGTACCTTCAGCCGCAAAAAGTAAAGAAGTATTGCATGAAGAGCTGATGGCGTTTTTCTTTGAAATGGAAAACCCGAAAATACAACGGATTACGCGTCATTTATTGAAAAAACATGAAGCGGCGTTTTTGACATACCCGGCTGCAACTAGAAATCACCACGACTACGTTTCTGGATTAATCGACCATGTTGTTTCAATGTTGAAATTGGGAAAATCGTTGGCCGAATTATACCCGTCCTTGAATAAGGATTTATTGTATGCTGGAATTATTCTGCATGATATTGGTAAAGTGATTGAACTATCCGGACCTGTCGGGACGCAATATACGCTTGAAGGAAATCTGATCGGACATATTTCAATTATGGTCAATGAAATTTCAAAAGCGGCAGATGAACTTGAAGTTACGGGAGAAGAAGTCATGCTCTTGCAACATATGGTCTTATCCCATCACGGAAAAGAAGAATGGGGCAGCCCGAAACGTCCGATGTTAAAAGAAGCGGAAATCCTTCACTACATCGATAATATCGATGCGAAAATGAATATGTTGGACCGCGCACTTGGCAAGACGAAACCCGGGGAGTTTTCTGAACGAATTTTCCCGCTTGATAATCGTTCGTTTTATAAGCCGACATTTGAGTGAAAAAATGCATAATAAGATAATAAAAAGGCTATCCACATTGGATAGCCTTTTTGAATGAAGTCTTATTTTTCGGTTCCTTGCCAGTTTTCAAGTACTGATTTAAACGTTTCGTCTTTCAAGTCAACATCGACTTTTTTTACAAGGTTAGAAAGTTTCTCTTCAAACAATTGTTTCTGAAGCCCGTTTTCAATACCTGGTTTCAACTCTTCATATGTTTCCTTAAGTTCCACTTCACGTGTTTCAGTAACTTCGATAACATGGTAGCCGAAGCTTGTTTTAACAGGTTCACTCAGTTCATTTTCTGGAAGGTCAAATGCCGCATCTTCAAACTCTGGAACCATTTTTCCAGGACCGAACCATCCCAAGTCTCCACCGGTTTCTTTCGCGACAGGTTCAGTCGAATATTCTTTGGCAAGTTCAGTGAAATCTCCGCCATCTTTTAATTTTGCAATGACTTCATTAGCAGTTTTCTCGTCATCTACTAGAATATGACGAGCATGTATTTCTTTTTTCATTTTCTCGTATTCTTCTTTAATTTGTTCCTCTGGCACTTCATCTAAAGATTCAATTAATTTTTCATTAAGTACTTTCATTTCGACCTGTTGTTCAAAAAACTCTTCTGTCCAGTTTTGTTGTTTAAGAAATGCTTCGAAGTTCTCGCCATAGTTTTCTTTTTGCTCATCAATTGCATCTTTTAATTCTTTATCGGAAACATTGTATTCGTTAGAAATTGCTTTTTTAAGTAATAAATTTTCAAAGGCTTGAGCACCTACAGACCCCTTCATCTCATTGTATAAATCAGCTTTAGTTACATTTCCAGCTTTTGTTGAAGCAATGATTTCATTGTCTGTAGCATTTTTATCGCTACATGCGGAAAGTGCAACAATAGAAGCGGTTAATGTTAGTGCAAGCATTGTTTTTCTCATATGTAATCTCCCCTAAATTTAATGTGCAACAGTTGATACTATACCATAAATTCAGACTTAAAACAAAAAGTGCTGTCGGTTATTTGCCTACGAACCCTTACAGGGTGTGCATACGATAAAGAGAGAGAGGGGGTGCTCCCGTGAGCGGATATAACCATGGTACTTCAGGTTTTGCGTTAATTGTAGTGTTGTTTATTCTATTGATTATTGTCGGTGCAGCTTTCGTGTATTAAGTAAAAATGAAAAAGTCCAGCTTCCCGAATGGGGTGCTGGACTTTTTCAATATCTGTTTCAGAAAGGACAATAAATCCATTCCATATTTTTTATACTGCCAAAAGGACTTCAACAAAAAATGAGAGCATTAATATTGTAATAAGAATATTAACAGTCGTAAAAATTTTCGTTTGTTTTTCTTCGGGGATTTCCCTTGTTGTGCAAAGTATAAATGTCATTCTATTTATTTGATATAAGTAAAATAATGAGAATAGAACTGTTACTACAAGGATCAAATGTATTTCCTCCCCTTCAATCATCTACTCGTAATAATAGCATAAAGTGCTTAAGATTGAAACAGAAGCAATCCGGTTTGCCTTATTATCCCAACTTCCGTGTAGATGCTAGCGCGCCACTTTCTGTATCAAATGTATTGTCGATATTGGTAATGCCGCGTTCAAAAATCTCCATAAAATCATCGCCATAAATATTTCGCACAATCGCCATGACTTCTAAAAACTCGGGAAACTTCCCGTATAATTGCTTCATTGGCAAAGAGCCGTCTAGTATTCTGTGTTCAGTATCGTGATACCGTTGATTCATTTCAAGAATCAGTTTTTCGCCTTCGCTCGTTACAGAAACGTAAGTGTTACGACGATCATCTTCTTGTTTATAAAAACTTAAGTACCCGCGTTCTTCTAACTTTTTGGAAAAATTGAAAGCGGTTGACACGTGCATGACGCCGAATTTCGATATATCCGATATCGTTGCTTCCTTTAGGTGGTAAGATAACCATAAAATGTGGTGTTCATTAATATTCAGGTCATAAGGTTTAATCCACTCTTGCCAATCTTTTTCTACTGCTTTCCATAAAGCTTTAGACAGTTGAGCAATGCGCTGGCTAAAGATCATAGCTTCTTTGGGTGAAAATTTTTCCTCCAATAGTAAGACCCCCCAATTTCATAAATCCTCATCTTTTATTATAGCAGGAAAGCAAACGATAAAGAAGTGAGAATTGCGAAAACTTCTGAATGTAATGAAAAAGGTTATCCAAACTGTTATGGATAACCAATTTCTATTACTTATTTTTGATGCGCTGCTATCGTTTGTTCTAAGTTCTCTAGTGCATCTTGGATTGCAGTTAGTTCTTGTTCAAGGCGCAACCTATTTGGTTCCGTTGATTGCTGCCAATTCTCAAATGATTGTTTGATTCCTTCAACAGCACCTGGGACAGTTTCTTTAGCTTCTTTTGTCAGGCTGGAAATCGACTGTTTTAAATTATTTACTTTTTGTTTAATATCGCCAAATGTTTCTTTAAAGTCAGTTGAGGCGCTTTTTACAGAGGTGCGCATTTCGCTACCTGATTTTGGAGTTGAATAGAGTACTGTAATCGCCGCTGCAACCGTGCCTGTTGCTAGGCCAAGGAAAAAAGTAGATGCTTTCATGAGTAATGAACTCCTTTCTGTAGGAATAGTAATAGTATTCCTTTCACTAGTTTAATTAAACCACGCAATCAATAGATGAGCAAACAAAAAAAGCTTTTCGCTAGGTAGCGAAAAGCTTTATGAATAAATTTTAGTTCGCAACAGTTTTATGGAAAGAGGATCTCTCCAGTATTTTTGTTACGATTGGTTTGATCAAGAAAAATGAGATTCCATTTAAAACAACAGTAGGTAGTACAACTGTTGTGAATAAAAAGAGGAATGGAAGATCCACGCCTAAAATGAAAATCGCGACTGATAAAAAGATGAATCCTGATAGCAATGTACCAAGACCGACAAGCACAGTCGATGCAATCATATTAGATGAAATACTTTTGAAGGATTTGATGACCGCATAGAAAGCGAATCCAGTAATCAGTTTATCAATAATATTCGGGAAGAATGCTAACGGGAATGTCGAAAGCAAACCAGAAAGAACACCAGTCGCGAGCGTTAGAATAAAAACGCTCTTCACATCGCGAAATAGCAAAACCCCGATAAACATCATCGTCAACATGAAATCGATTTTCATGCCGCCAGTAATTCCCGGAATGATTAAATACAGTGCGGCACCGACAGCAACCAACATGGCCATTAAAACTAGATTTTTCGTATTCAATTCTCATCTCTCCTCAGCTAAGCTCATTTTGTTTTCCTATCGTATCCTCATGATCGACAGCGAAAAACTTATAATTTACTATATACTAAAATTAGCGATCAAGCAAGCACACTTCTAATCTTATCTGCTAGTTCTTGAATTTTCTCAGGTGTATAGGTCGTATGTTTCGTTTCCCATGTCGACAACTGGAAACCGTCCGTTTCGTCGTATCGCGGGATGAAGTGCATATGATAATGGAATACGCTTTGGCCAGCAGGTGCACCATTATTTTGTAATAAATTCAACCCTGCCGGACGAAACTCAGCTTTTAGCGCATTTGCGATTTTAGGTGCGGCCTTGAAGAAATTGGCTGCATCCTCTTCAGAAAAATCATAAATGTTTTCAATATGTTTTTTTGGAATGAGCAGAACATGTCCTTCTGTAGTTGGCATAATATCCATGAATGCGTAAACATGTTCGTCTTCATAGATCTTCGCGCTCGGGACTGCTCTTTCAATGATTTGACAAAAAATACAACTTGTCATTTTCAACACTCCTTTCATTATTTAGACAATTGTAGCATATTTTCTACTGATGGATATTAATATGCAAAGGACAAGGTATTTTACTTTCAAATTTGTTAAACTAAAGAAAAGAATGGGGGATGACCATGTCCATAGTTGAACTAAAAGATGTAACAGGCGGATATTCTAGAAAACCTGTATTGCATGATTTATCATTTGAAATTGGAAAAGGCGAACTTGTTGGCTTGATTGGCTTGAATGGAGCTGGAAAAAGTACAACAATCAAACATATTATTGGACTGATGAATGCCCATAGCGGTGAAATTCGATTGAACGGTGTCACGTTCAATGAAGACCCTGAAACCTATCGAAAATCATTTACGTATATACCAGAAACCCCGGTGCTCTATGAAGAGTTGACATTGCGCGAGCATTTGGAATTGACGGCAATGGCGTACGGACTTGATAAAGATGTATTCGAAGCGCGGTCGGCAGCGTTATTGAGAGAGTTTATGATGGAAAAAAGGCTGCGTTGGTTTCCAGCGCACTTTTCAAAAGGAATGCGGCAAAAGGTGATGATTATGTGTGCTTTTCTCGTAAATCCGTCGCTTTATATTATTGACGAGCCGTTCGTCGGTCTCGACCCAATCGGGATAAAATCATTGCTCGAACAAATGACAGAGCGGAAAAATGATGGCGCATCCGTCCTGATGTCTACGCATATCTTGTCGACAGCTGAAAAATACTGCGATAGAATCATCCTGCTGCACGAAGGCAGGTTGCGGGCGCAAGGAACGATGGATGACCTCAGAAAAGCTTTCGGACGACCTGGGGCGTCGCTTGATGACTTATACATCGCAATGACAGAGGACAATGATCATGAAAAATTTGCGTGAGTTATGGGGAGCCAGGTTCATTCATTATATGACTGAGTTTCAAAAATACATGAAGTATGTTTTTACCGGGCATCTAGCGCTAGTACTTGTTTTTGCAATTGGCGCGGGGGGATATACGTATAGTGAATGGTTAAAAGAAGTGTCTCCTGATTTTCCATCAGCGCTTCTTGCTGCGATTATTATCGGAGCCGCATTGACATATTCTTCTCCGGTTACATTATTAAAGCCTGCTGATTCTGTCTATTTTTTGCCATTAGAAACGAAACTTCATTTGTACTTTAAACAGTCTTTGCGTTGGTCGATATTTTCGCAACTTCCATTACCATTTATTTTGTATATTGTTGCTTTGCCGCTTTTATCAGCAACAGAAACCGGCACGAAAGCTGAATTTATTTGGTTAGCTTTATTCATCGTTGCACTGAAATGGATCTATGTTGAAACAGAATTTTACTTCAGGCACGCTAAACGCGGAGATTGGATATGGGGAGATCGGGTAATCAGATTCATTTTCGCAATGTCCTTTATTTATATTTGGCTAGGCCCGTATCCATATTTAATCATTTTGTTCGCTGTTCTTATTGGCCTGTATTCAACCTATTGGCGAAAACAGAAACAAAATAGTCCTTTTCCTTATGAACATTTCATCACGATTGAGCAAAACAGAATGATGCGATTCTATCGGTTCGCAAACTATTTTACTGATGTCCCGCATTTAAAAGGTTCTGTCAGTCGTCGACAGTGGCTAGGATTTTTCCTGGCGCCCTCCCAACTTGAAGGCGCCGATCCGCAAAAATATCTCGTTAAGCGGACTTTTATACGAACGGATGATATTTTTTGGTTATGGGTGAGGTTAACCGTAATTACCTTGCTTGGTGCTGTATTTATCCCATTCCCGCTAGTCGTCTATATTTTTACGGGTGCACTTTCATTTGCGTCAGCGATTCAAATTATATATGCATTGCGTGCGGGTGAAGAGTTTCGAATGGATATGTTATTCCCGTTAAACAAACGTCCAGAGGCAATTCGAAGCACGGTTCGGCAAGTTCAATGGCTTCAAGCTTTATTTGTAATGATTACTGCGTTGTTTGCTTTCGGGTTCGGCGGAACTCCTTTTTTACTTGGGCTGATCATCATTGCCGTATCCGAGATAACGCTTCAAACAACTAAAGAAAAGTAGATAAATCGTTCCTCCGGGTATGTATCGCGGAGGTGCGATTTTTTGATGATTCAATAATAAAAACAAAAAAGATAAATAGAAAATTCCGAAAAACCTTGCAACTTCACCCTGAAATTATATATAATAATAAAAAGGCAACAGGGGTGAGCGTTTTGGAAAAAAAGTACTCATACACTGAATTTATGAAATCTATTGGCAGAGATACCTCTTCGGCTCAAGCGGAAAAACTGTTAAATGAAATTTACATGGATTTATTTCTCAAACGACTTCATCGTGAACAAATTAGGGAACGACTCAATGACCTTGTCGATCAATCATTAGATAAGCGAGATAAAAGCAAATTTTTAAAGTACTCGAAAGAACTATTGAAATTTGAAGAATGTAATTGAATTAAGAAAACGCTACGAGTGGATGTAGCGTTTTTTTACGTGGAAAACAGTTAAAACATACGTTCTCTTTTTACTCGTATAAATTAAGGGTATATGGTAAAATAACAATATTCTAGTACGGGAGGGATTTCCCAATTGGTTCAAACATTTAACTTACAAGCACCGTACACCCCAGAAGGCGATCAACCGAATGCGATTAAACAACTTGTCGCAGGGTTAGAAGAAGGTAAACGACACCAAACACTTTTAGGGGCGACCGGCACAGGAAAAACATTCACAGTTTCAAATGTACTGACAGAAGTAAATAAACCTACCCTGGTCATGGCGCATAATAAAACATTAGCAGGACAACTGTACAGCGAATTCAAAGAGTTTTTTCCCGATAACGCTGTTGAATATTTTGTTAGTTATTACGACTATTTCCAACCTGAGGCTTATGTTGCCCATACAGATACTTATATTGAAAAAGATGCAAGCATAAACGATGAAATCGATAAACTGCGTCACTCAGCAACATCTTCTTTATTTGAGCGAAATGACGTAATTATTGTTTCATCCGTTTCGTGCATATATGGGCTCGGTTC
This sequence comes from Sporosarcina jiandibaonis, assembly GCF_013184495.1. Classification (GTDB taxonomy): domain Bacteria; phylum Bacillota; class Bacilli; order Bacillales_A; family Planococcaceae; genus Sporosarcina; species Sporosarcina jiandibaonis. The sequence continues at coordinate 31,819 of NZ_JAAOIY010000007.1, forward strand.
GCCTAAAGAATATCGCGATATGGTCGTTTCTGTTCGCGTCGGGATGGAAATTGGCCGCGATGAATTGCTGAGAAAGTTTGTGGCCATTCAATATATCCGGAATGATATTAGTTTCACGCGCGGAACGTTCCGAGTCCGAGGTGATGTTGTGGAATTGTTTCCCGCATCGCGGGATGAGCGTTGCATTCGAATTGAATTTTTTGGCGATGAAATCGATCGCATTCGAGAAGTTGATGCACTGACGGGCGAAATTATTGGAAACCGTGATCATGTAGCCGTTTTTCCAGCCTCTCACTTCGTAACGAGCGAAGAGAAAATGGCGAAAGCAATTGAAAACATAGAGGTTGAATTAGAAGAACGTTTACAGGTTTTAAAAAGTGAAGATAAATTGCTGGAAGCACAGCGGCTTGAACAAAGAACTCGCTATGATTTAGAAATGATGCGTGAGATGGGGTTCTGCTCGGGTATCGAAAACTATTCTCGACACCTGACATTAAGGCCTCCTGGCGCGTCTCCTTATACACTAATTGATTACTTCCCGGATGACTTTCTATTAATTGTCGATGAAAGCCACGTAACATTGCCGCAAGTTCGAGGAATGTTCAATGGTGACCAGGCAAGGAAGCAAGTTTTAGTAGATCACGGTTTTCGTCTTCCATCGGCACTTGACAACCGCCCGCTTACTTTTGAAGAATTTGAAGGCCGGATTCGAAACGCAATCTACGTTTCTGCAACACCGGGTCCATATGAAATCGAACATACGCCTGAAATGGTAGAACAAATTATCCGTCCGACAGGGTTGTTGGATCCGACGATTGATGTTCGACCGATTGAAGGGCAAATAGATGATTTGATTTATGAAATTAATGAACGAGTTAAAAAGAACGAACGCGTTCTAATTACGACGTTAACAAAGAAAATGTCCGAAGACTTAACTGACTATTTAAAAGAAATCGGGATAAAAGTGCAATATCTCCATTCGGAAATAAAAACGCTTGAGAGAATTGAAATTATTCGCGAATTAAGGATGGGCACCTATGATGTGCTCGTGGGGATTAACTTGCTAAGAGAAGGTATAGACTTACCTGAAGTATCTCTTGTGACAATTCTCGATGCGGATAAAGAAGGTTTTCTCCGTTCCGAACGTGCATTGATTCAAACGATTGGTCGGGCAGCGCGAAATTCAAACGGGCATGTCATTATGTATGCAGACCGAATGACTGACTCTATGACAAAAGCGATTGGCGAAACAGAACGGCGCCGTGAAATTCAAAAAGCTTATAATGAAAAGCATGGAATTACGCCGACTACTATCAAAAAAGATATTCACGCCATCATTCGGGCAACCGATGTGGCAGAAGAAACTGAAACGTATATTGAAAAGATTACTAAAGGTAAGAAACTGACAAAAGCAGAGAAAGAATCCATTCTGACAACGCTTGAAAAAGAGATGAAGGATGCCGCGAAAGATCTCCAATTCGAGCTTGCAGCAGAGTTAAGGGATGCAATTTTAGAGCTAAAAGCAGAGAGGTAGATATTATGAGAAACAAAGAAATCGTCATACAAGGCGCGAGAGCTCATAATCTTAAAGATATCAGTGTGAATATTCCACGCGACCAGCTTGTCGTAATTACAGGTTTGTCTGGATCCGGGAAATCGTCGCTTGCTTTCGATACGATTTATGCAGAAGGGCAACGGCGCTATGTAGAATCGCTTTCGGCATACGCTCGGCAATTTTTAGGACAAATGGATAAGCCCGATGTTGATGTTATTGAAGGGTTATCCCCAGCGATTTCGATAGACCAAAAAACGACAAGCCGAAATCCTCGTTCAACAGTCGGAACTGTAACGGAAATTTATGATTATCTACGCCTGCTATATGCGCGTGTAGGGAAGCCGATATGTCCGATTCATGGAACGGAAATCTCATCTCAAACCATACAACAAATGGTGGACCGGATCATGCAACTTCCGGAAAGAACTCGGATACAAGTTTTGGCGCCAATTGTCTCGGGAAGAAGAGGAACACATGCGAAACTGATTGAAGAAATCAGGCAAGAAGGCTATGTCCGAATCCGTGTAAATGGAGAAATTATCGATTTAGACGATAATATCGAGTTGAATAAAAATCAACGTCATTCCATTGAGGTTGTAATCGATCGTATTGTGATGAAAGAAGATATTGTTTCAAGATTAGGCGATTCCTTGGAATCTGCGCTCCGACTTGCGAAAGGGACAGTCCTGATCGATATTATAGACGGCGAAGAGTTGTTGTTCAGCGAACACCATGCATGCCCGCTATGCGGATTTTCTATTGGCGAGCTTGAACCGCGAATGTTTTCATTCAATAGTCCTTTTGGGGCTTGCGGAGAATGCGATGGGCTCGGAACAAAACTTGAGGTGGATTCAAAACTTGTCATACCCGATTATTCATTGTCATTAAAAGAACATGCAATCGCGCCATGGGAGCCGACAAGCTCACAGTATTATCCAGAACTATTGAAAACCGTTGCCAAACATTATGGGATTTCAATGACTGTGCCGGTAAGCGAGTTGCCGGAAGATCAATTGGAGAAAATTTTATACGGTTCGAAAGATGAAAAAATCCGTTTCTGCTATACAAATGAATTTGGCGGGACGCGTGATAGCGATATTTATTTTGAAGGGGTATTATCGAACGTCGCTCGCAGATACAGGGATACTTCCTCGGATTACGTGCGCGACCAAATGGAAAAATATATGGCGCAACGCCCGTGTCCGACGTGTAATGGGTATCGTTTGAAAGAAGAAACGCTCGCGGTAAAAGTGAATGGCGTCCATATCGGGAAAGTGACAAACTTATCGATAGAAGAGGCGGATCGTTTCTTTAAGGAATTAGAGTTGTCTGAAAAAGACCAGCAAATCGCGGAATTGATATTACGTGAAATTGAAGAGCGATTAGGTTTTCTTATAAACGTAGGATTAGATTATTTAACATTATCAAGAGCAGCCGGAACGCTTTCCGGCGGGGAGGCCCAGCGTATCCGTCTTGCTACACAGATTGGCTCTCGACTAACCGGCGTGCTCTATATTTTAGATGAGCCATCGATCGGACTGCATCAACGTGACAATGATCGTCTCATCGAAACGTTGAAAAATATGCGAGATATCGGGAATACATTGATTGTAGTAGAGCATGATGAAGACACAATGTTGGCTGCTGATCATTTGATCGACATGGGGCCTGGTGCCGGAGCTGCAGGGGGTGAGGTTGTCTCCGCTGGTACACCGATTGAAGTGATGAATGATCCTAAATCACTTACTGGAGATTATTTGAGCGGGAAGAAGTTCATACCATTGCCGCTGGAGCGTCGTCAATCGGACGGCCGTAAAATATCCATCAAAGGTGCCGCTGAAAACAATTTAAAAAATGTAAATGTAGATATTCCTTTGGGCCAATTCATTGCCGTTACTGGTGTATCAGGTTCGGGGAAAAGCACACTTGTCAATGAAGTATTGTATAAAGTGTTAGCGCAAAAACTAAACCGTTCAAAACAACAACCCGGCCAATATGAATCGTTAGAAGGTATAGAAGAGCTAGAAAAGGTAATTGAAATAGACCAGTCTCCAATCGGTCGAACGCCTAGATCGAACCCGGCTACTTATACAAGCATGTTTGACGATGTCAGGGATGTCTATGCATCTACGAATGAAGCAAAAGTTCGAGGATACAAAAAAGGCAGATTTAGTTTTAACGTAAAAGGCGGCCGTTGCGAAGCATGCCGGGGCGATGGGATTATCAAAATTGAAATGCACTTTTTGCCGGATGTTTACGTTCCATGCGAAGTATGTCATGGAAAACGCTACAATCGCGAAACGTTAGAAGTGCGCTACAAAGGTAAAAATATTGCAGATGTTCTTGAAATGACTGTTGAAGACGCACTTGTCTTCTTTGAAAATATACCGAAAATTAATCGTAAACTCCAAACGATTGTTGATGTCGGTCTTGGCTATATAAAACTTGGGCAACCGGCGACTACGTTATCTGGCGGAGAGGCGCAACGTGTTAAACTTGCTTCTGAGTTGCACAAACGTTCGAACGGAAAATCATTTTATATTCTTGACGAACCGACAACAGGGCTTCATGCGCATGACATTGAAAAATTGCTTGTTGTTCTGCAGCGACTCGTCGAAACCGGGAATACAGTACTTGTCATTGAACACAATTTAGATGTCATTAAAACAGTCGATCATATTATTGACCTAGGACCTGAAGGCGGCGACAGGGGCGGAGAAATCATCGCGACTGGCACGCCAGAAGAGGTGTCTAAAGTGAAAAAGTCATATACAGGTCACTATTTAAAACCGATTTTAGAGCGAGATAAAAACCGGATGAAAAATATAATTAAAGAAGCGGAATCAGTCGTCAAATGAAACTTTTCAACAAAGCAACCGTATATATACTAATTACAAATAGAAATGCAAATTAGGAGGCGGAAGTATGCAAAGTGAAAGAAAACGGATTTTGACAATGTTGGAAAATGGCACGATTAGCACTGACGAAGCGTTAACGCTTTTGGAAAACTTGAACGGAGAACAAACATCGGGGCAAGGAACGACGGAAACGAGTCAAACTGGCTCAGAAGGAACAACACAAGGCCAAACCTCTTCTGAAACGTCAAAGAAAGAGGATAAAAGTTCTGAACAAGGCAATGAAAAATCTAGTTCGACTCAGAAAAACGAGCAATCCGGTCAGTCTGGTCACTCCAGTCAATCTAATCAATCAATAGACGACTTCCTAGAAGATTTGCGCAAAGATTTTACGAATGTCAGTGATCGTTTCATGCAATTTATGCAAACTGCCGTACAAAAAGTGAAGCAATTCGATATTGAGGCTCCGTTTGGCGAATCTGTATTATTTTCACACACCGTCACCAAACCGATGGATAAAATTGATGAGTTGCTTTTGGATATTGATAATGGAAAAATTACAATCCATTATACTGACGAAAAAGAAGCGCGAGCCGAGTTCTCCGTGAAAGCTTTCAATAGCGAATCGGAAACAAAAGCCAAAGAAGACTTTCTTGAAAAAGTGCTCTTCGTAACAGATGAAAACAAATTAAGAGTTTCGAGCAAGATGAAAATGACTAAAGTTAATCTAGATTTATATATACCTCAAAAAGAGTATGCAGAACTTAATGTACGGCTGATGAATGGTTCATTTCAAATGACAGATGCAAAGGTTAAAAAAGCATATGTGAAAACAGCAAATGGTAAAATTGAAATTTCTGGTTTGACTTTTAAAACGTCAGATTTCGAAACCGCGAATGGTGAAATTAGGCTTACTGGACTAAGTGGTGATAAGTTGTCTGCGGAAACATTAAATGGCCGTGTTTATATTGACGGGGATTTAAAAGAAGTTGAAGCACAATCACTTAGTGGACACGTCGTGGTCACGACAACAAATGAGGAAGCTGCAAAAATCGAAGCTAAAACAATGAGCGGTTCAGTTGAATTGTATATACCGAATCATCTTGCATTATCAGGTGAAATCGCGTCGAATATGGGACGACTGGATTTGCAACTAGATGATGTGAACCGCACGGCTGAGCAGGATTTACTATTGCAAAGATCAATTCGCTTTAAAAAGGACGTAGAAAATCAGGAAAATCCTCTTTACATTTTTGGAGAAGCAAAAACAGGTTCAGTACTTGTTTGTTATAATGCACAGTTAGGCAGATGAAAAGAACATTACCGCAACTAGAGATATTTTGTTGCGGTAATGTTCTTTTTTCTATTTCACATAAAGCGACATCTCGCTAAATTATGTTAAAGTAAGAAATATAGATAATGTGGAAGGTGTGGTATTTATGGCTTATGTTACTGTTCGTGATGTTCAAGAACGATTAGATTTGGATATTTGTGCTGGAGATGAAGGTCTTCATCGGAAAATTTATAAAAGTGATATCTCAAGACCGGGTCTTGAAATGGCCGGATTTTTTAATTTTTATCCCGCGGACCGTGTTCAACTTCTTGGGAAAACTGAATTAGCATTTTTTTCGAAGTTGAATCCAGAGGAAAGAGTAGATCGAATGGAAAAACTTTGTACCTCGATAACTCCGGCAATTGTCGTCGCACATGGAGTAGAAGTGCCTGAAGAATTACTTGTAGCAGCTAATAATGCGCAAATTCCTGTTTTTAATACGTCTACCGCGACGACTCGTTTTTCAGGTATGCTTACAAACTATCTCGAAGGAAAACTTGCACCGATGACTACAATGCATGGCGTGCTGGTTGATGTCTATGGAATCGGGGTATTGATAACCGGGAAAAGCGGTGTAGGCAAAAGTGAAACGGCGTTAGAACTCGTTAAACGAGGACATCGCCTCGTCGCAGATGATTTAGTTGAAATTAGAGAAGTTTCACAAAATGTGTTAATCGGGAATTCCCCGCCACTGATCGAGCATATGCTTGAAATTCGCGGAGTGGGCATTATCGATATTATGACCTTATTTGGTGCAAGCGCTGTGAAAAGTGACAAACGAATATTAATCGTTATTAATCTGGAATTATGGGAAACAGGCAAAATGTACGAACGACTCGGCCTCGATGAAGAAAAAATGAAAATCATGAATACTGAATTGACTAAACTAACGGTTCCGGTACGACCTGGGCGGAATTTATCTGTAATTATTGAAGTCGCTGCAATGGATTACCGCATGAAATTACTTGGTGTTAACGCAGCGCAAAACTTTTCGGATAAATTAACAAATGCAATTAGCCAAAATCCGGGATTAAACGATGAAGAGGGGAAAGAATGATAAATGGGCCACTTACTCACTATTAACCCAGTCGCGTTTCATATTGGCTCTATACCAGTTCGTTGGTATGGTATTTTAATTGCGCTCGGCATCGTACTCGCTTTTATCGTTGTACAACGTGAAATGGTGAAAAGGGGAATGCATCCCGACTTTTTGACGGATTTACTCGTTTGGGCGGTTCCGATATCAATTATTAGTGCACGCATTTATTACGTCATTTTTTCTTGGGATTATTATAAGGACAATCCCGGGCAAATCATTCAAATTTGGGAAGGCGGCATCGCCATCCATGGCGCGTTAATCGGGGCGTTTATAACGACCTATTTTTTCACGAAACGTCGCGGTATTTCATTTTGGAAAACTGTTGATATAGCTGCGCCAGGACTTTTGATTGGACAAATTATCGGTAGATGGGGAAACTTTATGAACCAGGAAGCCCACGGTGGACCTGTTTCTGAACATTTCCTGAATACGACAATCATCCCGGACTGGATTATGGATCAAATGACGATAAACGGGGTTACTTACCACCCGACATTTTTGTATGAATCCATGTGGAATCTAGTTGGACTTATCATCTTATTGCTTCTTCGCAGGGTTTCATTAAAACGTGGCGAAATGTTTCTATTTTACTTAACATGGTACTCATTTGGCCGTTATTTTATAGAAGGCATGCGTACTGATAGTTTGATGGGAGGCACTTTGCGTACAGCGCAAGTCGTCTCGGTCGTGACAATCATCATTGCAGTAACATTTTTCATTATCAGGCGATATGTGAGGAAAGTTGACGAAACATACCAAGACACTAATTGAGTGAGGGATATAAACATATATGACAAAACAACTAACAACACTATTATTTGATTTTGATGGGACATTGCTCGATACGAACGAGTTAATCTTCCAAACATTTGAGCATGTGCTTGGCAAGCATTATCCCGGAAAGTATGGAAGGGAAGAAATACTTCATTTTAACGGGCCGAAATTAGCTGAGACATTCGGTTTAATCGATCCTGAAAAGGTGGATTTACTCATTCAAGAGTACAGGGAATGGAATATTGCCAATCATGATCGGCTTGCGGTTGAGTTTGATGGTGTCTCTGAAACGATGCGGAAATTGAAAGATGCCGGCTATAAAATGGGCATCGTATCAACGAAAAGAAACGATATGATTCACAAAGGGTTGAAGCTCCTAGACGTTGATGGTGTTTTCGATGTCGTAATCGGTCTGGATGATGTCGAAAAGACGAAGCCGGATCCAGAACCTATTCTGCTTGCGCTTGAACGATTAGATGCTGACCGGGAGAAAGCCTTAATGGTCGGCGATAACTATCATGATATTGTTGGCGGCCAAAATGCCGGAGTCTATACAGCCGCCGTTGCGTGGTCGGCAAAAGGAGAAGAGTTCTTACAAAAGTATAATCCGGATTATATGCTTCACCATATTTCAGATTTATTAACCATTGTTGATGTGGAGACGAAAATTGAGACGCACTGAGCGGTACCCTACAAAAGGAGACGCTAATTCGCTTTGGCATATTTATAAAACGGTCTCTTTTTTTAAGGTGGCAAAGAATTTTATCATCATTCAACTGTCTAGATATACGCCTTTTATTTCATTCAAAAACTTTTTGTTCCGGACGTTTTTAAAAATGAAGGTCGGAGAAAAAACATCATTTGCGCTTATGGTCATGCCTGATGTCATGTTTCCCGAAAGGATTCAAGTCGGCGACAACTCGATTATCGGGTATAATACGACGATTCTAGCTCATGAATATTTAATAGATGAATACCGTATCGGGGATGTTGTCATTGGAAAGGACGTATTGATCGGCGCGAATTCGACCATTCTTCCAGGAGTTGAAATTGGCGATGGCGCAATTGTGTCTGCGGCAACTCTTGTCAATCGAGATATTCCACCCGGCGTTTTTGCTGGCGGCAATCCTGTAAAAATAATATTTACAAAAGAGCAGATGGAACAGCGGAAATCGATGTTTCGGGACGAGTCATTAAAGGAATATGGATAGAACTCGTTACCTTTATGTTATAATAGGGTTAATAAGGAGAAGGGGCGTCTTGCACGTTCCTTCTCAATTGTTTTCGGGGGAATTTGATTGGATAAAAAACAAACCACAAATGACAAAAAAATAATATCGTTTATTCCAGATGGTAAATTTTATTATGAAAAAGCGGTTCGCTCTTTGAACAGGGATCGTTTTGACGAAGCGCATAAATATTTGAAAAGGGCTACAGAATTGAGTCCGGATGATCCGAAAATTCTTATGCAATACGGCGTTTTGGTTATGGAGGAAGGCCGTTTTGACGAGGCGCTTGAGATTCTCATGACATCTTATTCACTAAATCCGGAAGAGGCCGAGATTGTTTTCTATTTAGCAGAAATTCATGCGCATCTCGGTTTATTAAGAGATGCCAAAATGTATGCTGAAAAATATTTATTAACAGATCTAGGGGGACCATTTAGCGATGAAGCCAGAGAGATAATTGATTTCGTCGGTCAAAAAGAAAAGTACATGGATGAAGAGGATGAAGTGGATAACGAAGTCTACTTTCTTCAGGAAAAAGCACGTCGGCTTATGGAGTCAGGGAACTTTAAAGAAGCGATTGAATTGCTTGAATCGATCATTACGGATTACCCTGAATTTTGGGCGGCTTATAATAATCTAGCATTGGCTTACTTTTATGTTGGAAGAAAGAAAAAAGCGAGTGCGCTTCTTCATGATGTATTAAAAAAAAATCACGGGAATCTTCATGCATTATGCAACCTCGCTGTATTTTATTATTATGAGAAAAAAGAAGATAAATTATCTTCTTTGCTTGAATTGCTTCTGAAAATCAAGCCATACTTAATCGAACATCGGTATAAACTTGGCGCGACTTTCGCGCTGGTCGGCAAACATGCCGAGGCTTTTCGTTTGCTCAGAGGGATTCAAAAGAATGGTTTTGCAGGAGATGCCGGTTTTTATTTCTGGTTGGCGCATGCGGCTTATTTCACCGGGCACGACCAAATTGCCAAAAAGTCCTATGCCAGTCTGATTGAAATAGATCCTTCTAAAGAAGGCTTTGAGCCGTGGAAAGACATTACTGAAGAATTTGAACCTGATTCTGTCGAGCAGGATCGAAACTTCTTGCTTGGTAAAATTCAAAATGAATATAGAAGTGAGCGCATGTTAGGTTTTTATCTTCTTGGGAAATCTGCGCACAAGCAAGAAATAATATCGCATCCGTCCTATATTGTGGTTGAAGAGTTAAGTAAGGTTGAACGCCTCTTTCTTGCGAGTGGGCTCAATTATGAATTTATGCCGGAAACGTCTTTCGATCGATCTTTCCTGCGTGCGTTGGAAACGACGGAGTTATTATATGCAAACTACCAACCGTTAAATCATGAAGCGACTCATCTTTTTCAAATGTGGTTTACGCTTTGTGAATGTGCGCTCATGAAGTCATATAAATTCCCGAATCCGAAAGGGCTTGCTTCGGCTGCGGATTATATGTTTCAATCGGCACGTTATACAGGTGTGACGAAAAAAGCGATGGCAGAAAAGTATGGGATATCAACACCGACGTTGACGAAGTACGTCAATGAATTAATGGAGTTTTTGCCGCATTTAAACTCTTAAGCAGGAGAGTTGAAGGCGCTGTTAATATCCTATAGCATTTGAGGTGTTATCAGTCGTATAGGAGGAAAATAATATGTCTACTGAAAAAATATATGACGTGATTGTTGTTGGAGCTGGTCCAGCCGGATTAACTGCAGCAGTATATACGTCGCGTGGTAATTTATCTACGCTCATGCTTGAAAGAGGAGCACCGGGCGGACAAATGGCTACTACTGAAGATATTGAAAACTACCCTGGCTTCGATCATATATTAGGTCCTGATTTATCAGCAAAGATGTTTGACCATGCGCGTAAGTTCGGTGCGGATTACGCATACGGCGATGTTACTGACATTGTTGACGGAGAAGAGTATAAAACTATTTTCGTCGGTCAGAAAGAGTACAAAGCACGTACAATTATTATTTCGACTGGTGCTGAATATAAAAAGATGGGCATTCCTGGTGAAGAGGAGCTGACAGGCCGCGGTGTAAGTTATTGTGCGGTTTGTGATGGCGCATTCTTCCGTGGAAAAGAAATTATCGTCGTTGGCGGCGGCGACTCAGCAGTTGAGGAAGGCGCTTATTTAACAAGATTCGCCGACAAAGTGACCGTTATTCACCGACGCGATAAACTACGTGCGCAAAAGATTTTACAAGATCGCGCTTTTGCAAATGAAAAAATGGAATTCATTTGGAATACTACCGTAAAAGAAGTAAATGAAAAAGACGGGAAAATCGGTTCAGTCACTTTGCTTTCAACAGAAGACGGTTCAGAAAGAGAATTTGAAACGGATGGCATGTTCGTCTATATCGGCATGAATCCATTAACGGCTCCTTTCGAAAAACTTGGCATTCTCGATGCGAATGGCTACATCGAAACAAACGACATCATGGAAACAAAAATACCTGGAATTTACGCTGCAGGGGATGTTCGTGAAAAACTTTTACGTCAAATTGTTACGGCGACTGGTGATGGAAGTGTCGCTGCACAAGCGGCTCAACAATACATCGAAGAACTTAAAGATAAATCTGGCGCAAAAGCTTAATCGATTTAATCTATCTTTAATGTGATTGTAACAGAAATGCAACATCTAAGGGGTATGCTAGTAGTGTAATATCAATTGACCCCCCTTTTGATATAGTAAGTACTTTTGGCCGCCTACCGGTTAGTCCCGGTAGGCGGCCTTTTTTTGGTGGGATTTGGAAGTGACATTTGTTGCCTTTTCTAACAAATATGCATTTCTAATGCAGTTTCGATGCGTAAAGATGTATAATGAGTATAAACGCACAAGTAGAGTAGGGATGTAATGATGCAAAGAATTGCAAATTTATTGGTTATAAAAGACAATCATGTATTATTATTGAAAAAACCGCGCCGTGGTTGGTACGTGGCACCAGGCGGAAAAATGGATCCCGGCGAATCAATTTATGATGCCGCAGTAAGGGAGTTTACTGAGGAGACGGGGACAACACCGATTGATCCTCATCTAAAAGGCGTCTATACAATGATGATTAAAGACCAAGCAGATGAAGTTGTCATTGATGAATGGATGCTTTATACATTTGTGGCTCGTGACTTGGAAGGTGTACCATTTAAAACGACTAGAGAAGGGGAACTTGGTTGGCACCCCATTGAAAATTTGCATACACTTCCAATGGCTGAAGGAGATCGTACGAATTTATTGTTTGCAGTTTCTGAAACTGGACTGCAATACGGAACGTTTTATTATACAGAACAATTCAAGCTGCTAAAGGAAAAGATTCAAAAGTCTGTGGAGGGGGTAAATAGAAATGACGGAAAATGAAAATAGTATTCACAATAATGATGTTGAACTCGTAATTATTACAGGCATGTCTGGTGCGGGGAAAACAGTTGCTATGCAAAGTTTTGAGGATCTCGGGTTTTATTGTATTGACAACCTGCCTCCGGAATTGCTCTTGACCTTTCTCGATTTGATGATGAAATCGGACAATCCGATGAGAAGAATAGCAGCCGTTATGGATACGCGCGGCGGCGATCTCTTTGATTCGCTTATTGGTGCGCTGGATGACTTACTGCAGGCGGAGGGCGTCTCCTCTAGAATCTTGTTTTTGGATGCGAACGATGAATCACTCGTCAAGCGTTACAAAGAAAGCAGACGTTCACACCCGTTATCAGAAGGCGGTTTATTGCTCGAGGGCATTCGTAAAGAAAGACTTTTACTATCCGAATTAAAAGGACGCTCTCGTTCAATTTACGATACGTCCAATTTACTTCCGCGCGAGTTAAGAGAAAAAATTATTGCAGAGTTTTCCTCTAGGAAAGACTCCGTATTCACATTGAACTTTATATCATTCGGATTTAAACATGGAATGCCAATTGATGCAGATGTCGTTTTTGATGTGCGTTTTCTGCCAAATCCCTTTTATATTAAAGAGTTAAAACCTCAAACAGGACTTGACAGTGAAGTGTCAGAGTACGTTCTCAAGTGGGGCGAAACTCAGATTCTGCTTCAAAAACTGACGGACTTATTTAAATTTCTAATTCCTCAATATAAAAATGAGGGAAAATCACAAGTTATTATCGCATTTGGCTGTACTGGCGGACAACATCGCTCAGTAACGCTTGCTGAATATTTCGGGAAACATTTCAACGAGGAATACCGGACATTCATAACACACCGGGATATCGAAAAAAGAAAGGGCTGACAGAATGCCGCACTCGGGGAATCTAAAGAGAGTTGTAATATTCGGTGGAGGAACGGGCCTCGCGACACTTGTTCGCGGGTTGAAACAATATCCAGTCGAAATTACAGCAGTTGTTACGGTTGCAGATGACGGCGGCAGTTCTGGCAGGCTGCTCGACGAATATGATATACCGCCTCCGGGGGATGTTCGAAATGTCATGGCGGCGTTATCGGATGTGGAGCCGCTAATCGAAAAGATGTTTCAATACAGATTCGCAAGTTCAAAAGATTTAAAAGGTCATTCTCTTGGTAATTTAATGCTTGCGGCGATGACGAATATTACTGGAGATTTTGCACGTGCAGTTGAACAAATGAGCAGTATTTTAAACATTCAAGGGAAAGTGCTGCCAGCTGCTAATCAGCGCATTACATTGCATGCGGAGCTCGATGACGGATCAATTATAACTGGCGAATCAAAAATTCCAGTGTATGGGCGTCGTATTCGACAGGTCTACTTGTCACCGCAAGAAGTAAAACCGTTACCTGAAACCATCCAGGCAATTATGAAAGCTGATTTGGTCGTCTTCGGCCCGGGAAGTTTATATACGAGCATATTACCGACAATTCTTGTGCAGGCAATTCGCGATGAGGTAATGGCATGTTCTGCTAAAAAGGTGTATATTTGCAACTTGACGACGCAAGCTGGAGAAACTTTTGAATACTCGGCTTCAGAACATGTTAAAGCGCTATATGATCATGCGGGCGCTGCATTTATTGATACCGTATTGCTAAACACCACGGACTTTACTACATTATTTGAAGTAGGCGAATATAAAGGACCGCCGGCGCCTGTTGAGCATGATATGGAAGCATTGGAAAAATTAGTGCCGAATGTCGTGAAAAGAGAAATTGCTACTTTAGTTGATGGTCAAATTCGACACGAATCAAAAAAAGTAGCAGCATGGCTAATTCAGTATATGGAAAGTACGGCTGGCAAGAAAAAAGATGTGATTAACTGAGAAAGGAGTTGGAATCATGTCTTTCGCATCAAGAACTAAAAAAGAACTTACGCAAATGGAAGGGAAAGACTGTTGTACACGTTCCGAGATTGCGGCATTCATCCGTATGAACGGTTCGGTATCCTTTTCAAATAAGTCCTTAAGTTTAGACGTCCAAACTGAAAACGCTGCGATTGCGCGGCGTCTCTATTCTAATTTAAGACGTCTTTATCCATATAAAATCGAACTGCTTGTACGAAAAAAAATGCAACTGAAGAAAAACAATGTGTATATTTGTCGTATTCGGGAAGGTGCTAAACCACTTCTCAAAGATTTACTCATACTGACAGGCACTTTTGAATTTAAGAATGAGATTTCACAGGCGTTAGTTAAGAATAAATGTTGCAAACGCGCATATCTCCGAGGCGCATTTCTAGCAGGAGGCTCGGTAAATAATCCGAAGACCTCATCTTATCACTTAGAGATATTTTCTATCTACAAAGAACATAGTGAAGCCCTGGTTGACTTGATGAATGAATTTCACCTGAATGCGAAATCAATCGAACGAAAAAATGGATACATCGCTTACTTAAAAGAAGCTGAGAAAATATCGGATTTCTTAAGAATCGTCGGGGCGCACTCAGCTTTGATGAAATTTGAGGATATACGAATTCTGCGCGATATGCGTAATAGTGTAAATCGACTGGTGAACTGCGAGACAGCGAATATGAATAAAACAATTAGCGCAGCGCAAAGACAGGTCGGGAATATCGAATACATTCAAAAAACGATAGGCTTAGATCAATTACCAGACAGGCTTCAGGAAATCGCGCGTCTACGAGTAGAAAATCAAGACATTACTTTGAAAGAGCTCGGTGAACTTGTTTCTGGTGCTACGGTAAGTAAATCCGGTGTGAATCACCGGTTAAGAAAAATAGAAGAAATTGCGGACAAACTTCGTAATGGGGAAATTGGCATTACGTAAAGTCACGAAATGAAGGAGTATGACAAATTATGATGGAAAAAGAAGTGGAAGTTAAAATGAAGCCTGGGCTTCAAGCAAGGCAAGCGGCATTGTTCGTGCAAGAAGCAAACCGATTTTCGGCGGATATCTTCTTGAAAAAAGATGATCGTCAAGTCAACGCGAAAAGCATAATGGGCATTATGAGTTTGGCAATCGCAAGAGGTACAAAAGTTACCCTTATCGCAAAGGGTAGTGATGAAGAGAAAGCGCTTTCGTCATTGGCAGAACTTGTTGAAAGTGAGAAATAAACAAAAAATAACCGTTCATCGTTCAAATAACGAGAAACGGTTTTTGTTTTGAGTAAAAGTAGAGCTGTCCAATATATAAAATTCGTTGAAAGGGACCGTTGATTTCCATTCCAGGCGGACGCGTTCCTGCGGGCGGCCGGTGATTCCGCTGGAGTCGCCGCCTTCCATTCCAATCAACTAATTTCACTGTATTAGCGCAAGGAAACCACCTTCAACTGGAAGCAAAACCCATCGGAGTGCAAGAAAATCGCTTATTAGTGCAACTAAAAATACTGGACACAACATTAATCGCCAAATAAAAAAATATAGAAGAAGCACGACTAATGCTCCCTCTATATTTAGGCTTACTTAACTCTTATTTATTTTCTTTCATATCGCTGCGCGTGATGATGTGATCGATTAGACCGTATTCTTTTGCGCGTTCAGCTGTCATGAAATTGTCGCGCTCTGTATCAGCCGCGATGACCTCAATCGGTTGTCCTGTGCGTTCTGCAAGGATTGTATTGAGTTTTTCGCGAAGGAATAGAATTCGTTTCGCAGCAATTTCAATCTCAGTTGCTTGACCTTGCGCCCCGCCAAGCGGTTGGTGAATCATGACTTCAGCATTCGGTAACGCATATCGTTTGCCTTTCGTACCTGCTGCCAGAAGGAATGCACCCATCGATGCAGACATACCGATACAAATCGTTTGAATATCTGGTTTAATGAATTGCATCGTATCAAAAATTGCCATACCGGCTGTGATGCTTCCACCTGGGCTATTAATGTAGATTGAAATGTCTTTGTCAGGATCTTCTGCCTCAAGGAATAGAAGCTGAGCAACAAGCGAGTTTGCAACATTATCATCGATTGCGCTTCCAAGCATGATAATCCGGTCTTTCAACAAACGGGAGTAAATATCATAAGCACGCTCCCCGCGGCTCGTTTGTTCAATTACTGTAGGTATTAACATAATAATTCCTCCTTAAATTCAACTGTACTTGTATCATAACATAGCATGGTCAATAAAGGTCAAATTTAAAGCTTCATAAAAAAGTCTTGCTTTTCTATGTAATCATTAGTACAATCTATAATGTTGCTGTGAAAATCGCAATACCAATTTGTCCTCGTGGTGCAATGGATAGCACGTAAGCCTCCGAAGCTTAAAATGTGGGTTCGACTCCCGCCGAGGGCGTAATTTCAGGGAAAAGCGCTTGTAAACTTCGTTATAACGAAGTTTACAGGTGCTTTTTTATATTTGGGGATCCGATTGTATACCGTGGTAATGAAAATTTTATACACAAACCTTACCCTAATCCTTCCTCTACTGTATTTATAGTATGTGCGTAATGCTTCATTTGTTGTATCGATTGTTCGATGACCTAATCTTTCTGAAACAAAATAAAGTGAAATCCATTTGTGCAACAGAAGGCAAGCATGCGTCTATCTTAATCAATGATTTGTATTACATTTTATCTAGATTTAATCCTTTATGTAAATCTGATCCTATTTGTGCGGCAGCTACCTGTGCTTCTTTTTGTTCGAAAGCTTCCGGGTTGCTAATAGGTTTTGCTTCTCCATTGACCATACGGCTACTTGGTATTGCCACGTTATATCTCTATGAAATGAAGTTACTTTAATTCTATCCTTTCTATAAAGAAATTATAATTTAGCCAAAAAAACAAACCATCATGTCTTCGGTCGCCTGTATCTTTGGGAGTGTCTTTAAAATAATATGTTGTATTTCAAAATAGGATAGTATATAATTTATCTCTAAATGATAATGATTATCAGTATCGATTATTGTCATTACAAATAAAAAAGGAGTGACATAACATGTCTGCAATTACATACGCATTTGAAAAAAAGTATACAGTTTCTTTATTTGTAGTCATTTTGTCTTTTGTATTATTTTTAGCAGGTTGTGGAGATCAGACAGGAAAAGAACAAACTGATAATCAAAAAGAAAAAGAGCAAACCGAGCAAACAACAGATTCGGAAAATGTTCGTGAAATCACCCATGCGATGGGGACAACATCGATTGAAGGGACACCGAAAAGAATCGTCACATTATATCAAGGAGCTACCGATGTAGCGGTTGCTTTAGGCGTAAAACCAGTAGGAGCAGTTGAATCCTGGGTTGAGCAGCCTATGTATAATTATTTGAAAGACGATTTAGAAGGGACTTCAATTGTAGGAGAAGAAACTCAACCGAATTTGGAGGAAATTGCAAAGCTTAAACCCGATTTAATTATTGCTTCAAAATTACGCCATGAAAAAATTTATGATCAGCTTTCCCAAATTGCACCAACGGTTACGCATGACACAGTTTTTAAATTTAAAGAAACCGTTGAATTAATGGGAGAAGCAATGAATGAGGAAGACAAAGCAGATAAACTACTAGCTGATTGGGATCATCGTGTGGCTGATTTTAATACGAAAATCTCATCTAAGTTGGGTAAGGAGTGGCCTATTGAGGCATCTGTACTAAACTTCAGAGCGGATCATTCTCGTATTTATGTATCGGGTTACGCTGGCGATATTCTAGATGAACTTGGTTTTGTGCGATCTGCTTATCAACAAGAAGAAATGGAAAAAGGAACAGTCGTGCTTAAGTTGACAGATAAAGAAAGTATTCCGAGCATGAATGCTGATGTTCTCTTCTACTTCTTATCAGATCCAGGTCAAGAAAATGCTGTTCAAAATACTTATGAAGATTGGACGAATCATCCTTTATGGAAAAATCTTGATGCAGTAAAAAACGACCAAGTCTATCAGATTGATGAAGTTGCCTGGAACATGGCGGGTGGTATACGTTCTGCCAATAACATGTTAGATCAGCTTTATGAACACTTTGATTTAGAAAAATAATCAGATGTAGCATTGGAGCAACAGAAATAGTGGCACAGAATTCTCATTACACAGTCCACTATTTTTGTTGCTCTATTTAAAATACATTAGCGGAAGAGGGAGAAAATGACCTATTTATTTTCTCGTACATCATCTAGATGGTTAGGTTTAATTATCGGGATATTACTTTTAATAGCTTCCTTTACTTCAAGTATTGTTTTCGGCCAAACGCCCATTACATTTAATACGGTCATGGAAACCTTTTGGAGTTTTGATGAAAATTCGACCGAACATATTATTATTACAACGACTAGAATTTCACGTGCAGTGATTGCTACAGTAATTGGTTCGAGCCTAGCTGTTGCGGGGGCTCTTATGCAAGCGTTGACGAGGAATCCGTTAGCCTCTCCAAGTATTTTCGGCATCAATGCAGGTGCTGTTTTCTTTGTCGTTTTAGCGGTCACCTTCTTTTCATTCTCATCATTAACTCAATATATGTGGATTGCATTCCTTGGTGCCGGGGTTGCAGCTATTATGGTTTACTTATTAGGTTCTTTTGGAAGAGACGGCTTGTCACCTATCAAAATCGTATTAGCTGGGGCAGCGATCACCGCCCTATTTGTGTCTTTAACGCAAGGGTTGCTGGTCATTAATGGACAAAACCTGGAAGGGGTATTGTTCTGGTTAGCTGGTTCCGTTGCGGGTAGAACACTGGATATGCTGGTACCCATTTTACCTTTCATGATAGGAGGATGGCTAGTTGCTCTATTTTTAGGGCATTCGGTCAATATCCTTACCTTAGGAGAAGATGTTGCAAAGGGATTGGGGCAACGGACGATTTTAGTGAAGACGTTAATGGCAATAGTGATTATCATCCTTGCAGGAGGTTCTGTTGCAGTCGGAGGTTCAATCGGTTTTATTGGTTTAATTACACCGCATATTGTTCGTGGACTTGTAGGAAGTGATTATCGTTGGATCCTTCCCTATTGCGCGTTATATGGGGCAAGTTTATTGCTGTTGGCGGATATTGCTGCAAGGTTTATTATGATGCCGCAAGAGGTGCCGATTGGCGTCATGACCGCTTTAATTGGAACTCCATTTTTCATTTATTTAGCACGTAGGGGGTTCAGTAAGGAATGAGCAAATATATTTCATTTCGAAACCGGTCTGGAAAATTATTCTTTCAATTCGACAAGAGAGCAGTCGGAGTCTTCCTAGGATTAGGATGCCTGTTTATCTTATTGTTTTTAGCTGGACTTTCTCTAGGGAGTACATTCCTACATCCTATCGTTGTAGTCAAACAATTACTAGGCTTTGGAACAGGAGAGCATAGCTTTGTAATTCAAACGTTGCGACTTCCGCGGATGCTTCTTTCGCTCCTTGTTGGCGCTGCATTAGGTGTTGCAGGATTAATTCTGCAAGGAATTGTCAGAAACCCGCTAGGCTCTCCCGATATAATTGGAATTACCGGAGGTGCTTCTTTTGCAGCGGTTGTTTTTATAGCGTACTTTGCGGAGACGGTAGGGATGAATTGGTTGCCATTTGTGTCCATTTTGGGAGCAGGCGTTGTCTCTATTCTTATTTATTTTTTAGCTTGGAAAAAAGGAATTTCCTCTTATCGATTAATTCTCGTTGGGATTGGGATGTCATCAATTATGGGTGCGTTAACGACGATGATGCTTGTTTTTGGCAATGCATACACGACTCAACAAGCGTATGTCTGGTTGACGGGCAGTGTTTACGGTGCAAGCTGGGAAAGCGTCTTTGCGATGTTGCCTTGGGTTTTACTGTTAATTCCCTTGACTTTATTGTTTGCGAAAACGGCTAATGCTCTAGCATTGGGGGATTCTGTTGCGGCCGGATTGGGTGTGAACGTTCAATTGAATCGTTTTTGCCTTCTTTTCATCAGTGTCGCCTTAGCGGGTTCCGCTGTTGCATATGCTGGAGGAATCGGATTTGTCGGTTTAATGGCTCCCCATATTTCAAGAATGCTCGTTGGCCAATCGTTTGGCAGCTTAGTGCCAATTTCAGCTATAACTGGCGGACTTATTGTCATGTTGGCTGATATTGTTGCTCGAACAGCCTTTTTGCCTCTTGATCTTCCAGCAGGGGTATTCGTTTCCGGAATCGGAGCACCATTTTTCATTTATTTATTATATAGAAATCGTAATGTATAGCGGGTTGGATGTCACTCAAGAAAGAATTTAGATGATAGATGCATTAGAGGCAAGCACACGCACAGCCTGGGGAAACAGAAAAAGTTTTAAGAAAACTTGAGTAGCAGTATATATGTTTATGACCAAGAATTGAAATTCATATTGAGGTTGATAAAAATGAACAATGCTGTTAAAAAAGAATTGGAAACGTTTGATATTCATTTAGCGCATGAGCATGTCGAGGAAATCCCGATAACAAATTTGTTAAATGAAGAGAAATGTTTACTGTTTTTAGAAAAACAAATGACCGAGATGAAAGCGCCAAATTTACCAGTCGTAGCTTCAATGATTTCGAAAAGATATGCTTATCTCGTTGTGTCATCCACTTTATATAGCATGATTGAATTTAACTGTGCTTTGAATTTACCAGTAAAAGCATGCGCATTAAGCAAAGAACGTAAATTGTGTATACAAGCGCATTTATGCAAATGGCAGGAAATAGAAACCCTAGGGAGGGCGGAATGGCGGGAAAGTGTGTTGTGTGAACTTTTCACGTTTCATATTACGCCCGTTTTAGAAGTACTGAAAAAAACATCGCGCCTTCCCTCAGCGATCATGTGGGAAAATGTAGCCATCCGCATTAACTCAATTTACCGGAAAATACTCACGAAAAAGTTGGATGCCGTTAAAACGGAGAGAGTCTACAGTGATTTTAATTTCTTGAAAAACGCGAAAGGAGATTTGTTTGGGTTAAAAGAAAATCCGATTCAACAATATTTGAAAATAGGAGAAGCACTCGAGTTAAATCCGTATCGGAAAACGTGCTGCATGTACTATAAATTAGAAGAAGATATTGAAGGAATCGGTTATTGCGGCAATTGCCCAATCAAAAAGAAGCTGACAAAATGCGAAAGGTAAAAGCTGAAAACTAGGTGCCCTCATTGGTAGCAATTGCAATAGCTTGCAATCTTTGTGTATGCCCGCCAAGGGCGTTTGTGAAAACGATATTTAGTACCTGTAAACGTTTCATTTCAACGTTTGCAGGTACTTTTTATTTTGCATAGAATTTGATATTTACTCAGTATCCTACCTTAAATGTTGGTTGATTCTAGTTTCAAACGTTCGATGACTTAAACGAAAATTCATCCTTTAGTGTTAACCTCCTTCTCGAATTCAATGCTATAGAAAATATTAATCTTTGTAACTAATCCGAATCATCGAGATTCTGCACTAACCCAAGTCCTTTAAAGTAACCACTTGTTAATTCCTAACTTTTCAAAATATGAATTGTACTATCCTAATTAATTTGATAGTCTTATATAAACTACCGATTTTAGTCTATTTAATCAATTCCGAAAAAGCAATTAACTGGGGGCAGTTTTGTGAATATTTATTTGTCAGTTGATATGGAAGGAATTACAGGATTGCCTGATCACACATTCGTCGATTCGGCTAAACATAATTATGAACGATCACGGCGGATTATGACGGAAGAAGCAAATGCCATTATCCGTTCGGCGTTTGAAAATGGGGCAGACAAAGTACTCGTCAATGACAGTCATTCTAAAATGAATAATCTTCTCGTAGAAGTCCTTCATCCAGACGCGGATTTAATAACGGGAGATTTGAAACCGCTTTCGATGGTTCAATCAATAGATGCTACTTTTGATGGGGCGATTTTTGCTGGCTATCACTCGCGTGCGGGACAACCCGGCGTCATGAGCCATTCGATGATTTTCGGGGTTCGGAATATGTATATCGATGATGTCGTAATCGGGGAGCTTGGTTTCAACGCTTATGTTGCAGGTCATTTCGGCGTTCCTGTCATCATGGTTGCTGGAGATGACGGTGCGTGTCGAGAGGCTGAAGAATTGATTCCGGGAATTGTTACAGCATCTGTAAAACAATCCATATCTCGGTCTGCGGTTAAAACGCTGCATCCGACTAAAGCGCATGCACTATTAGAAAAGAAAACTTCAGAGGCGATTTCGAAACGCAACACGATGCAACCACTCGTACCACCCGAAAATCCAGTACTACGAATTGAATTTAACAATTACGGGCAAGCGGAATGGGCCGCTTTGATGCCGGGCTGTGAAATTGAACCCGGAACAACGATTGTGAAGTTTGAAGCAAAAGACATCTTAGAAGCATATAGAGCGATGCTCGTCATGATTGAGCTAGCATTGCAGACGAAGTTTTGTTAAGGGGGGAATGATGCATGGCGAAATATATTGTTAAAAGATTCCTTATGATGATTGCTACAATATTTATCATTTCAACATTAACATTTTTCTTGATGCATTCATTACCCGGGTCGCCGTTTGATGAAGAACGGACATCGAATCCTACAATTCAAGCGAATCTCGAAAAGTTTTATAAACTCGATCAACCGATAGGCGTCCAATATGTTTATTATCTGAAATCAATTGTGACATTCGACTTTGGGCCTTCGATAAAAAAACCGAATGATACGGTGAATAACCTTCTTGCAAGGGGGTTCCCGATTTCATTTGAACTTGGAATCATAACGATGCTTGTCGCAGTTGTATCGGGCATCATCTTAGGGACTTTTGCGGCGCTGAGGCATAACGGGATTATCGATTATTTTGCAATGGCTTTCGCCGTCGTCGGAATATCTGTTCCAAACTTCGTTCTCGCGACGTTATTAATTCAACAAGTGGCGGTTAACTGGGAGTTGTTGCCGACAGCGACATGGAGCAGCCCGCTCCATATGATTTTGCCGACACTAGCACTTGCAACTGGTCCGACTGCCATCATTGCGAGGCTCACCCGGGCAAGCATGTTGGAAGTACTGACGCAGGATTATATTAAGATGGCGCGAGCAAAGGGGCTATCGCCGGTTCGAATTGTAGTGAGGCATGCACTTAGAAACGCCCTCATGCCTGTCGTTACGATCATGGGGACGATGCTTGCAGGAATTTTAACAGGCACTTTTGTTATTGAACAAATTTTTGCGATACCGGGCATGGGAAAATACTTTGTTGAAAGTATAAATAACCGAGATTATCCAGTGATTATGGGATCGACAGTCTTTTATAGCGCGTTTCTTGTCTTCATGTTGTTCCTTGTCGACATGGTCTACGGCTTCCTTGATCCTCGCATTAAATTGCATAAAAAGGAAGGTGAAGT
Organism: Sporosarcina jiandibaonis; assembly: GCF_013184495.1. GTDB lineage: Bacteria > Bacillota > Bacilli > Bacillales_A > Planococcaceae > Sporosarcina > Sporosarcina jiandibaonis. Next base: position 55,309 of record NZ_JAAOIY010000007.1, read on the forward strand.
TTGATGGTGAGCAAGGACCATCGAATAACGATTCCAGATGAATGGTTCAAACCGAAAAAGAAAGCTGAAAAGGTGGCTGAAGCGGTTGTTAGACCATCCCTTTCCTATTGGAAAGATGCTTGGCGGCGAATCCGGAAAAACAAATTGGCTATGGGCGGACTTGTTTTTCTAATCCTGCTTACATTGTGTGCAATTTTCGGACCGATACTATCCCCGCATTCAGTAACAGGACTTGATTTACCGAACCAAAACAAAGCTCCATCAAGCACGCATTGGTTCGGCACGGATGAAATGGGAAGGGACGTATTTACGCGCACCTGGTACGGAGCAAGAATTTCTCTCTTCGTCGGTGTCATGGCTGCACTCATTGATTTTTTTATCGGCATAATTTACGGCGGCATTAGCGGTTATAAGGGTGGGCGTACAGATACAGTCATGATGCGTATCATTGAAATCCTATACGGCTTACCGCATTTACTTGTTGTTATTCTCCTTATGGTTGTGATGGGACCAAGTTTAACGACAATCATTATCGCACTTACGATTACCGGCTGGGTCGGGATGGCTCGAATTGTTAGAGGACAAGTCCTCCAAATTAAAAACTATGAATTTGTCACCGCATCGAAATCATTCGGGGCGAAGACGTCGCGTATTATTAGAACGAATTTATTACCGAATACGATGGGCCCGATTATCGTCCAGATGACGCTAACCGTTCCGAGCGCGATATTCGCAGAGGCTTTTCTGAGCTTTCTCGGGCTCGGTATACAGGCGCCGTTTGCAAGTTGGGGTGTCATGGCGAGTGATGCACTTCCGGTAATCACGTCAGGTTATTGGTGGCGATTATTCTTCCCAGCGTTTTTCATTTCAATGACGATGTTTGCGTTTAACGTCCTTGGCGACGGAATGCAAGACGCGCTCGATCCGAAACTGAGGGGGTGAATGATTTTGACGAAACAACAAGTACTGAATACGAATAAAGCTATTGTAACTGAAAAAGTTCTGACTGTTGAAGATTTGCATGTATCATTCACGACATTCGGCGGTGAAGTCCAAGCGCTCCGGGGAGTCACTTTCGATTTGTATAAAGGCGAGACGCTCGCAATCGTAGGGGAATCGGGTTGTGGAAAAAGCGTAACAGCCAATACCATTATGGGGTTGATACCCCAACCGCCTGGAAAAATTAAAAATGGAAAGGTTCTATTTAAAGAAAAAAATCTTGTGAAAATGAGTAAATCGCGTCTGAGGAAAGTTCAAGGAGTCGATATCTCGATGATTTTCCAAGATCCAATGACAGCCTTGAATCCTACGTTACAGATAGGTGAACAATTGACAGAAGGTCTGCGGACACATCAAAAGCTGAGTAAGGCGGCCGCTTACACGAAAGCAATTGAAATGTTGAATATGGTAGGCATTCCAAATCCAAAGGAACGGATGAAGCAGTACCCGCACCAGTTTTCAGGCGGAATGCGTCAACGAATTGTCATTGCCATCGCTTTGATATGCGAGCCGGAATTATTGATTGCTGATGAACCGACGACTGCGCTCGACGTCACGATTCAAGCGCAAATTCTTGAATTGTTCATAGAGATTCAAAAGAAAATGGGTGTATCAATTATTCTAATTACACATGATCTCGGTGTCGTTGCAAAAATTGCTGATCGCATCGCGGTAATGTATGCCGGAAAAATCATCGAGACTGGTGATAAACGCGAGATTTTTTATACACCTCAACATCCGTATACGAAAGGTTTATTAAATTCAGTACCTAGGCTCGACTTGCTCGAGGAAGAGCTTCAACCGATTGAAGGTACGCCACCGGATTTATTCTCGCCGCCGAAAGGTTGCCCTTTTACCGATAGATGCCCTTTTGCGATGGAAGTTTGCGGTGAAGTATATCCAGAGTCGACAGAACGCTCCAAAACCCATGTAGTCGACTGTTGGCTGCAAGATGAACGATCGAAATTGTTTTCTTAAATCGGATTTACGCACGTAAGTGCTTTTATATTTTTCACAAATACAAAGGGGGTATTAGTATGAAGAAGTTTTTGATGTTTCTGCTCGTAGCAATGCTTGCACTCGTATTGGTTGCGTGTACAACGACAAAGGATGATGGCGCGGAAAAGGATAAGAAGAAAGAAACAGAAAAAGATGATGGCAAGACAGAAGAAGTCGCAGAGGATGATGAAAAAGCCGACGAGAAAATTCTTTACATGAACAATGGTGAAGAACCGACATCCTTCGATCCATCTGTTGGATTCAACGCGGTATCATGGAGTTCTTTGAACAACTTGATGGAAGGTTTGACGCGTCTATCAGAAGATCATTTAGCTGTTGAAGCAACAGCAGAAAAAATCGACATTTCAGAAGATGGTTTAACGTATACATTCACAATTCGCGAGGGCGCCAAATGGTCGAATGGGGATCCAGTTGTCGCGGGAGACTTCGTTTTTGCATGGCGACACATGCTTGATCCTGAAACAGCTTCGCCAGCTGCATTCCTAGCGTATTTCATCGAGGGAGCGGAGGCGTATAACAATGGTGAAGGCAAAGTAGAAGATGTAGCAATCGAAGCGCCGAACGAAAAAACTTTTGTCGTTAAATTAACGTCGCCAAATGAGGCGTTTCTGAACATCATTACGAATCCAAGTTTCTTCCCGATTAACGAAAAAGTAGCGACTGCTGATCCAAAATGGTTTACAGAAGCCGAGACATTCGTAGGAAATGGTCCGTTTAAACTTGCTTCATGGGACCATGATGTGAATTTAGTATTTGAAAAGAATGAAAATTATTGGGATGCGGATAAAGTAAAACTTGATAAAGTTCATTGGGCAATGGTCGCTGATACAACGACAGCCTATCAAATGTATCAAGCGAATGAGTTGGATGTTTCTGGAATTCCGCCAGAACTTGCTGAACAGTTGAAAGATGATGACGAAGCACGATTTGACGATGAAGCCGGACTTTACTTTTATCGTTTCAACACATCAATGGAACCTTTCACGAACACCAAAATCCGTAGAGCTTTCGGTCTTGCAGTGAATCAAGAAGAAATCGTTGAATTCATAACGAAAAATGGCGAGAAACCTGCACATGGTTTCGTTACTTACGGTTTCATCGGCCCGGACGGCAAAGAGTTCCGCGATTCTGTTGGTGACCTAGTTAAATTTAATCCCGATGAAGCAAAGAAGCTTCTTGAAGAAGGGATGAAAGAAGAAGGCTATACGGAATTGCCGAAAATAACGTTGACTTATTCTACAAGCGAGTCTCATCAGAATATCGCAGAAGCGCTTCAAGGTGCATTCAAAAAAGTGCTTGATGTCGATGTGGAGTTGCAAAACGTTGAAGGCGGCGTGTTCTTGGCTGAGCAGAAAGAGTTTAAATACCAGATGTCCCGTTCATCTTTCTTGCATGACTATGCGGATCCTGTAAACGCGCTTGAAAGCTTCATTACAGATTCACCGATGAACCGTACGACTTGGTCGAATGCTGAATACGATAAACTGATTGCAGATATCAAAAACGAAACAGACGAGGAAAAACGTTGGGAATTACTCAAAAAAGCGGATGAGCTTCTGATGGCAGAAATGCCTGTCTTCCCAATTTACTTCTACAACCAATCAACACTTGAAAAACCTGGCGTATCGGGAATCTTGCGTCACCCAGTCGGCTACATTGATTTGAAATATGCAGATAAGAATTAAGTGAAAGTCGCGGCGTCCTCCGGGGCGCTGCGTTTTTACTTTGTGATGTGAACGTAATTAAAATGAAGGGAGAACAAAGATGCTGATCCATTCAATCGAAACAAGGTCCGTCGCTGTACCGCTGACGAAACCATTTAAAACATCACTTCGGACTGTTCATACTGCCCATGCCGTTTACGTGAAAATAACGAGTGACAACGGATTCGTCGGATGGGGTGAAGCACCGCCGACACATGTTATTACTGGAGATTCACTTGGCAGTCTTACATATGCGATTGAAAAAGTAATTGCCCCGCAGTTAATCGGAAAAGATATTAGACAACGTGAAGTGATATTTAGTGAATTAAAACGATCGATGGTTCGAAATACGAGTGCCAAGGCGGCCGTTGACATGGCGATTCATGATTTGTACGGTCAACATGCAGGAATGCCGCTTTATCAGTTGCTTGGCGGTTACCGTCATGAAATCGAAACGGATTTCACCGTCAGCATTAATGATGCCGCTGAAATGGCAGATGATGCAGAACGCTATCTTGAAAAAGGTTTTAATGTGTTGAAAGTGAAAGTCGGTATCGGGGAAATAAGTGAAGATATTGCTCGCATAAAAGCAATTCGAAAGCGTATCGGGAGCAACCCGAAAATTCGTCTTGATGCCAACCAAGGATGGAATCCAAAAGCCGCGGTTCGCGCAATTCGGTCGATGGAAGATGCGGGACTCGATATTGAATTGATTGAACAACCGGTTCATGCGGATGACATCGAAGGATTAAAATATGTCACTGAAAATACATTGACGCCGATTATGGCGGATGAAAGCATTTTTTCAACGAGAGACGCGATACGTGTACTCGAGGTCCGCGCAGCCGATTTGATTAATATCAAGTTGATGAAGTCGGGCGGTATTCACGAAGCTATAAAAATCAACGCGCTTGCACAGTCTTACGGCATGGAATGCATGGTCGGGAGCATGATTGAAACGAAACTCGGGATTACGGCAGCCGCTCATTTTGCAGCAAGTCAACCGAATATCACGCGTTTTGATTTCGACGCTCCGCTTATGCTTGCGGAAGATATCGTCGGCGGCGGAATTGAATATGGAGGAAGAGTAATTCGTTTACCTAAAGCGCCGGGACTCGGACTAAATCGCGAACAGATGGAACGAATCGGAAAAGGAGTGGAATAGATGAATTCTTGGTATTGTGCGGTTTCAGTGGCTACAGTTTGGACATCGCCGGACTCCGCAAGGGAAATTGATACACCTGGGATAACAAATCCCGTTCATATGACAAAATGGCTTGAGAAACTTCCTTACGAACAACGTTTAGACTTATGCGATGGAAATCGTGTGCAAACGCAGTTGTTGTACGGGGAACCGGTGATAGTCGAGGAAATTAAAGGGGATTGGGCGAAAATCATCGCTGTTTGGCAACCGTCGAGAAAAGATGAGCGAGGTTATCCTGGGTGGGTGCCGCTTGCTCAGTTGAAAGAAGCGGAACCGATTCATGCAGAGGGTTTTGCGAGAGTAAAAGTTGGAAAAACACAAATTTGGACAACAGATGGCGTTCCGTCTATAGTCGTGCCTTTCAATACGATGTTGCCGTACGTAGGCGTTGAAGGAGAATATTTGCGCGTTTGTACACCGAGCGGCTATGCATTAATCTTGAAGCGCGCTGTCGACTGTTCGGCGTCCATTCATCATTTCCCGAAGTTAGCTCCATCTGCCGCTGTCGAGAAAGGACTAGAATTTCTAGATCTACCGTATTTTTGGGGAGGCATGTCCACGTATGGCTTTGATTGTTCTGGATTTACATACAATATGCTAAAAGCATGCGGGCATACCATTCCTCGAGATGCTAGCGATCAAGCAAAAAGCGGTATTGAAATTCCGGTTGATCAAATAGAGAAATGGGGAAAGGGCGATTTACTCTTCTTCGCGAATGACAATGGAAAAGGGAATGTCCGTCATGTTGGATTTTATTTTGGAGACGGGTTGCTTCTGCATTCACATTCGACAGGTAAATCCGTTGAATTCATGAAACTTGAAGGTTCTAGCTTGGAAAGTGAACTGTGCGCTGTCCGCAGATATGGTGAGGAGGTAACGACGTGACAGAAGAAGTTTTATTGTCAGTTAAAGGATTGAAACGCTATTTTGACGTGGGGCGCGGCGAAAAACTAAAAGCGGTGGACGGCATCAATTTTGATATCAAAAGAGGGGAAACATTCGGTCTGGTCGGCGAGTCGGGATGCGGGAAATCGACGGCGGGCAGAACCATACTCGGTCTATATAATAAAACAGATGGTGAAGTGTTGTACGATGGGCAAAGCGTTCATGAAATGACGGGCAAAGAGCGGCACGCCTTTCTCAAGAAAATGCAAATGATATTCCAAGATCCATACGCATCGTTGAATCCGCGTTCTACTGTGTTTGATATTATTGCAGAGCCGATGCAAATCCATGGCATGTATGAAACAAAAGAGGAAATGCGAACCCATGTGAATGAATTACTCGAAGACGTCGGTCTCAACCGAGATCACGCGAACCGCTATCCGCACGAGTTTTCGGGCGGGCAGCGCCAGCGGATCGGCATCGCGCGTTCACTTGCATTGGATCCTGAATTTATTATTGCGGATGAGCCGATATCTGCACTTGATGTGTCAGTTCAAGCACAAGTCGTTAAACTTCTACAACGATTGCAACGCGAAAAAGGGTTGACGTATTTATTCATCGCGCATGATTTGTCTATGGTGAAATACATTTCTGATCGAATCGGCGTCATGTATTTGGGGCATATGGTGGAACTTACGACGAGTGCGCAATTATATGACAAACCACTACATCCTTATACGCAAGCGCTGTTATCAGCAATACCGATTCCAGACCCGGATATCGAAGAATCGCGTGAACGGATTTTATTGGAAGGTGAACTTCCGAGTCCGATAAATCCGCCTTCCGGTTGCGTTTTCCGAACCCGTTGTCCTTATGCCATGGGTGTCTGCGCGGAGTTGAAGCCCGCATGGTTGGAAAAGGATGACGGGCATTTTGTTGCGTGCCATCTCAATGATGTACAAGTAATGTCAAGAAGTGATGCAATTCCAGTTCATGCCAAGTCGTCCTAAATCCTAGGACGACTTTTTGTTCGTGTGAAAATGAAACATTTTTACATGTGAATCGTATAGTGTATTAGCCGATAGTTTAATAATTGGTTCCATATGGGTAAAGTACATATAAAATGAATGGAGAGTGGTAGCTTGAGAAAAGTACTCGGACCGATTGCAGTAATCGTGGTTATACTTGTACTTCTCGGCGTGATGCTTGTTCCTAGCTATAACAAGTTTGTGACGTTGGAAGAAAATGTAGACCAATCATATGCGCAAGTCGAGAATCAATTGCAAAGAAGAGTGGACTTGATCCCGAACTTGGTGAATACCGTAAAAGGATTTGCCGAGCATGAGAGAGAAGTTATCGGGGACATTTCAGATGCCCGTGCAAGATTAGCGGGTGCCCAAGGTCCAGAAGAGCAAGCGGCGGCGAATGATGCATTATCCGGCGCACTCGGCAGGCTACTGGTCGTTGTGGAAAATTACCCTGATTTAAAAGCGAATGAAAACTTTCGTCAATTAATGGATGAACTCGCTGGAACTGAAAACCGAATTGGCGTGGCACGCCAAGACTATAATACTGAGGTTGCTACATTCAACAAACGAGTCAAACGTTTTCCGGGGAATCTGACGGCATCTATATTTGGATTCGATGAAAAAGAATACTTTAAAGCGGATGAAGCTGCGAAGGAAGTTCCAAAGGTTGATTTTGGGGATGACAAAAAGTGATTGGCAAAATGATTCGACCTTTGATCGCACTTTGCCTATTATTTACTTATTCATCAACCGCTTATGCAGCTGATATTCCCAAACCTGTAGGTCATATTTACGTGCAAGATTTCGCGAATCTTTTAAATGCGGAGCAGAAAGAAGAACTCGTCAATTACGGGATGCAGCTTGATGATGCCACAGGGGCTCAACTCGTCGTGATGACGGTCAATTCCCTTGAAGGGGAAACGATTGAAGAGTATTCGGTAAAAGTATTCCGAGAGTATGGAATCGGGCAAAAGGGCAAAAACAATGGCGTCCTTTTCCTAGTCGCCCCGAATGAAGGGGAATTGTGGATCACAACAGGGTACGGTTTAGAAGGCGCCTTGCCAGACGGGAAAATCGGAAGAATACGCGATCAATATGCATTTCCATATATGAGAGAAGGAAAATTCGATTTAGGAATCATGAACACGTATAAAGCGCTTTTTAATGAAATTGCAAAAGAATATAATTGGGACGGAGAATTTGCGCCTGTCCAAGCAAGTGAAAACTATGAAAATGAGTCCGATACAGGTATCCCATTTCCGATGATTATCTTTATTACCATTATTATATTAATGATGATGAGAAGACGAGGCGGCGGTGGTGGCGGACCCGGAGGACGTAGTGGCGGTCCGATTTTCTTCCCCGGCTCATTCGGCGGTGGCAGTTCTGGTGGCGGCTTCGGGGGCGGCGGCTTCCGTGGCGGCGGAGGAGGTTCGACTGGCGGCGGCGGAGCAGGCGGACGATGGTGATTAATAAATTCTACAAGCGGCATGCAGTTTCTTATGCATGCCGCGCTTTTTACTTTATAATGGGCTAAAAAGAGTGGTGATAAAAATGCATGTCACATTCTATACGAAGCCGAATTGCGGATTATGCGATGAGGCCAAGTTAATGATGCAGCTTGTACAAGAAGACTTCCCGTTCACATGGACGGAAATCGATATTCAATCGGATGATGAAATTCATGAAAAGTATATGCTGATGGTGCCTGTCATTGAGAAAGACGGAAACGTATTGTTATATGGAAACATCGGCTTTGTCGACATCGTCGAATTGTTTTGAAATAATAATTATCGACTTTTAATTTGAAGTGTCAGAGAAAAAGAACTATACTTAAGACACGAATAAAAATCAATCCTATTTTTTTGCTGTAGGTGGGACATTTTTAATTCGTGTGGGACGTTATTCGTCCTGGTGGTTGGAGGTGGTATTGCTTTGGAGTTTTCGATGGAAGCCCAAAGTAAGCTCGTACCTGAAATGATGGAAGTCATGCAGGAAAGATACCGGATGCTGAAGTTTGTGAAGGTGGCAGGACCGATTGGTAGACGTTTACTCGGTGAGATGTCCGGGTTGTCGGAACGTGAAACGCGTACGATGATGGACTTTTTACGAGAACAGCATTTAATCAGTGTTGCCAAAAACGGAACTACTATAACAGCTGAAGGCAATAAAGTACTCGAAGCACTCGAATTGCCAATGGAAAAGTGGTCTGGACGTATTGCTTTAGCGAACCGGTTGACAGAACTTCTCGGTGTTCGATCCGTCAAAGTCGTGGCTGGTGACAGCGATGCGAACGACGGAGCGAAGAACTTGCTTGGGATGGCAGCAGCCAAAGAGTTTGTTTCCGGGCTAGGAGATGGAACAATAGTCGCTGTGACAGGCGGAAGTACAGTTGCATCGATTCCGAACTACATAAACAAAATGAGTGATTCAAGGGGATTGTTGTTTATAGCGGCAAGAGGCGGAGTCGGGGACGATATCGGATTGCAGGCAAATGTTATAGCTGCTTCCTTTGCCGAAGCGTGCGGAGGAACTTACAATACATTCTATTATCCGGAATCGCTCAGCGAAGAAGCGCATGAAGCGTTTCGCAAAGAACCATCCGTTTTAAAAATGATTCAACTCTACGAAAAAGTAGACTGTGTATTGCACGGTATTGGTGATGCACAAACAATGGCAAACCTTCGCGGTTCAAATGCGGAAGAAAGGCACATGCTTGATGAGGAAGGTGCCAAAGGAGAAGCTTTCGGTTATTATTTTGATCGAACGGGTAAAGTAGTACACCGTATTCGTACAGTCGGCATAAGGCCCGAACAGCTGAACAGAGTTCCGCTTCTTATTTCAATTGCAGGCGGGAAGAGTAAAGCCGGGGCGATATTATCGTACATGGCTACTGCACCGAAGCAAACGATTCTTGTCACAGATGAAGGCGCCGCGAATGAAATGATCAATCTGTTGACACAATAACAATGGTTACAAATGATAAAAACAATATTTGGAGGAATAAACATGACTTTAAAATTAGCAATTAACGGATTTGGAAGAATTGGACGCGTTGTATTTCGTGAAGCACTAAAATCTGAGGAAATCGAAATTGTAGCGATTAACGACTTAACAGATGCTAAAATGCTTGCGCATCTTTTAAAGTATGACTCCGTTCACGGAACATTCGACGCAGAAGTAAGCGCAGACGGCGATGACTTAGTTGTAAACGGCAAGAAAATTCGCGTATATGAAGAAAGAGACCCTGCAGCACTTCCTTGGGGAGAGATAGGCGTTGACGTTGTAGTTGAATCAACAGGAAGATTCACTGACCAAGAATCGCTTTCAAAACACCTTGAAGCAGGCGCGAAGAAAGTAATCTGTTCTGCACCAGCGAAAGGCGATGTCACGACAATTGTAATGGGCGTTAACCATGAAGAATACGACCCGGCAAATGATAATATTGTATCAAATGCTTCATGTACGACAAACTGTCTTGCACCAGTTGTAAAAGTATTGAATGACAAATTCGGCGTTAAACGCGGTTTAATGACAACAGTTCATGCTTATACAAACGACCAACACCTGCTTGACTTACCGCATTCGGATTACAGACGCGCACGTGCAGCTGCTGAATCAATGATCCCGACTAGTACAGGTGCTGCTTCAGCAGTAACGAAAGTAATTCCTGCGTTAGAAGGTAAGCTAGACGGAATGGCAGTTCGAGTTCCAACTCCAAACGTATCAATGGTTGACTTTGTAGCAGAACTGAACGAAAACGTAACAACTGAAGATGTGAACAATGCATTTAAAGACGCATCTGAAAACGAACTGAAAAATATCCTTGTTTATTCAGACGAGCCACTTGTTTCAATCGATTACAATGGCAACCCATCTTCATCAACAGTAGACGGACTATCAACAATGGTCCTCGGTGACAATATGGTGAAAGTTATTGCATGGTATGACAATGAAACAGCTTATTCAGCACGTTGTATCGACTTAGCGCTTCATATGCACAGCAAAGGTCTATAATCATAGCCAAAACGATTACAACCCCTTATCATGGTAATGGGTAAGAGGAGCGGGGTACCCCGTTCCTTCTTTTTAATTAAACTTGGAGGTGGCTATTTTTCATGAAGTCAAAAAAGACGATGAAAGACATTGAACTTGAAGGACAACGCGTTTTTTGCCGAGTAGATTTTAACGTGCCAATGGAAGATGGGAATGTCACGGATGACACGAGAATACGTGCAGCCATTCCGACAATAAAATACTTAACAGATCAGGGTGCCAAAGTGATCCTGGCAAGCCATCTTGGGCGACCAAAAGGTGAAGTTAATGAAGAAATGCGTCTCACCGAAGCTGGAAAAAAACTTGCCGAGCTTATTAATCAACCAGTAAAAAAGCTAGACGAGTCAATTGGTGCAGATGTAGAAAATGCCATTTCAAAAATGGGAAATGGAGACATAATTCTTTTAGAAAATGTACGCTTCCATGCAGGAGAAGAAAAAAACGACCCTGAATTAGCTAAAGAATTTGCGAAACTAGCAGACGTGTTTGTCAATGATGCTTTTGGAGCCGCACACCGTGCACATGCTTCGACTGCGGGCATCGCTGAGCATCTTCCTGCCGTATCGGGATTACTGCTCGATAAAGAGTTAGATGTTCTCGGGAAAGCCCTTTCAAACCCGGAACGTCCATTCACTGCGATAATTGGCGGAGCGAAAGTTAAAGATAAAATTGGTGTTATTGATCATCTACTAGACATTGTAGATAACTTGATTATTGGCGGCGGTCTTTCATACACGTTTTTGAAGGCGCAAGGCTATGAAATTGGAAAGTCTCTTCTAGAAGAAGACAAGATGGATCTTGCTCTTTCATTCATGAAAAAGGCCGAAGATAATGGCGTTAAGCTATATCTGCCAATCGATGTAGTGGTTGCGGACGATTTTTCCGTGGATGCGAATACAAAGGTTGTGGAATTGAACGCGATTCCAGAGGATTGGGAAGGTCTTGATATCGGACCGAAAACTGCGGATCTTTACGCGGATGTCATTGCCAACTCAAAGCTGATTATCTGGAATGGTCCGATGGGCGTATTTGAACTGAAGCCGTTTGAAAATGGAACAAAACGCGTGGCCGAAGCGATGGCTGACACTAACGGGTATACAGTGATCGGCGGCGGCGATTCAGCTGCAGCTGTTGAAAAGTTTAACGTCGGAGAAAAGATGGACCATATTTCAACTGGCGGAGGCGCTTCCCTTGAATTCATGGAGGGAAAAGAATTACCAGGGGTTACAGCACTAGACGACAACTAATCGGAGGGAATATTTTGCGAAAACGAATTATTGCAGGAAACTGGAAAATGTACAAAACAGCTGAAGAAGCAGAGAAATTTGCAGAAGTAGTAAAGGGTAAATTGCCTGTATCAGACCGCGTAGAAGCAATTGTATGCGCTCCAGCACTTTATCTGACAAAACTTGTTGAACTTACCGAGGGCACTGCTCTGAACATCGGTGCACAAACGATGCATTCTGATAAAGAAGGTGCATTTACGGGCGAAGTAAGCCCGGCGATGTTGAAAAGTGTCGGTGTTAACCATGTGATTCTTGGTCACTCGGAACGTCGCGAATATTATAATGAAACTGATCAAACGGTGAACGATAAAGTTCATGCCGCGTTTGAATATGATCTAACTCCGATTGTATGTGTCGGGGAAACGCTTGAAGAACGTGAAAGCAACACAACTGTCGAAAAGGTTTCTCATCAAGTGAAGGAAGCTTTCAAAGCTGTTGAAGGGAATAACGCTAAAAAAGCGGTAATTGCTTATGAACCGATTTGGGCGATCGGCACTGGAAAAACGGCAACTGCTGATGACGCGAACGAAGTGTGTGAAGCGATTCGCAGAACTGTTGGAGAACTATACGGCGAAGAAGTTGCCGATGCAGTTCGAATCCAATATGGCGGCAGCGTTAAACCAGAAAATATTGAAGAACTTCTATCCAAAGAACATATTGACGGAGCACTTGTTGGCGGTGCAAGCTTAGAACCTGAATCGTTCATCAAATTGATCGAGGCGGGCGCTAATGAGTAAAAGTCCGGTTGCACTAATTATTTTAGACGGATTCGGGCTTCGTGAAGAAAGTTACGGAAACGCCGTGTCACAAGCTCGTAAACCGAATTTCGATAAACTTTGGAATGAATACCCGCATACGACATTAACGGCTTCAGGTGAAGCGGTAGGGTTGCCTGAAGGCCAAATGGGAAACTCGGAAGTGGGCCATTTGAATATCGGTGCCGGCCGCATCGTTTATCAGAATTTAACGCGCATCAATAAATCGATTCGCGAAGGCGACTTTTTCCATGCGCCAGCATTATTGCGCGCGATTGAACATGTAAAAGCGAATAACTCCAAGCTTCATATCATGGGTTTATTATCTGACGGCGGCGTACATAGCCACTATGAACATTTATTTGCCTTGCTTCAACTAGCACAGTTGAATGGGTTGACTGATGTTTATGTGCATGGTTTTCTAGATGGCCGCGATGTAAACCCTCAATCGGCTCTTGATTATATAGAACAAACCGAAGTGAAAATGAAGGAAATCGGTGTCGGCAAATTTGCATCGATTACTGGGCGTTATTATGCGATGGACCGAGACAAGCGTTGGGACCGTGTTGAAAAAACGTATCGCGCACTTGTTGACGGAGTTGCTAGAACAGCAGCAACGCCATCTGCAGGCGTGCTTGCTTCTTATGAAAACGATATTCATGATGAATTTGTCGAGCCGTTTATTATCGAAGAACTTGGGAAACCTGTTGCTAGAATTGAAGACGGAGATGCAGTTATTTCGTTCAATTTCAGACCGGACCGCGCGATTCAATTAGTTCGTGCATTCACAGATCCCAACTTTGATGAGTTTGTAACAGGAAAGACGTTCACGAATGTGAAATTTGTTTCGTTTACGCATTATAGCGATGAAGTTGTTGCGGACGTCGTGTTTGAAAATGACAATCTAGTGGATACACTAGGCGAAGTGATTTCAAATAATGGATTAACTCAATTGCGAATCGCAGAAACTGAAAAATATCCGCACGTCACATTTTTCATGAGCGGCGGTAAAGAAGATCAGTTTGTTGGTGAGGAACGTATGTTAATCGCATCACCAAAGGTTGCCACCTATGATTTACAGCCAGAAATGAGTGCGTATGAAGTCACGGATTCATTAATCGCCGCAATCGAAGCGGATCGATTCGATGCAATCATTCTAAACTTTGCTAACCCGGATATGGTTGGACATAGCGGGATGCTTGAGCCTACAATAAAGGCAATCGAAACTGTCGATGAATGTTTGGGAAGAATTATTGACGCGCTACAAGCAAAAGGCGGTCATGCAATCGTTACGGCCGATCACGGAAATGCGGATGAAGTGTTTACCGAAGAGGGGACGCCGATGACTGCGCACACAACGAATCCTGTGCCTGTTATTGTCACGAAGCAAGGAATCGAATTGCGTGAAGGCGGCATACTTGCTGACCTCGCGCCAACAATGCTTAAATTACTTGATTTGAAACAACCGGAAAAAATGACCGGAAAACCATTATTTTAAAGGGGAGATTCTAATGCCATTAATCACACACATTCAAGCAAGAGAAGTTCTTGATTCAAGAGGAAATCCTACAGTCGAAGTTGAAGTACTTACAGCAAGCGGCGCTTTTGGACGCGCTATCGTTCCTTCAGGAGCATCAACGGGTGAATATGAAGCTGTTGAACTACGTGATGGCGATACTAGCCGTTACCTCGGCAAAGGTGTTTTAAAAGCAGTCGAGCATGTGAATGAAGAAATCGCTGATGAACTAGAAGAAACTTATTCTGTTCTCGATCAAGCGACAATCGACAAGGCGTTAATCGAACTTGACGGAACGCCGAATAAAGGACGTCTAGGCGCAAATGCTATTCTAGGGGTTTCAATGGCAGTAGCACATGCAGCAGCAGATTACCTCGATATGCCGTTATATCAGTATCTTGGCGGCGTAAATGCGAAACAACTTCCAGTTCCAATGATGAATATCTTAAACGGCGGAGAGCACGCAGATAATAACGTTGATATCCAAGAATTCATGATCATGCCGGTTGGCGCAAAAACATTCCGTGAAGCAGTTCGTGTCGGCGCTGAAATTTTCCATAGCCTGCGTTCTGTTCTACAAGAAAAAGGACTTAACACAGCTGTTGGTGACGAAGGTGGATTCGCTCCGAACTTGGGGTCAAGTGAAGAAGCTATCGATACGATTATTGCAGCGATTGAAAAAGCAGGCTATAAAGCAGGAGAAGAAGTTCTACTTGCAATGGATGTTGCAGCTTCTGAATTTTATAACAAAGAAGACGGCACATACGTCCTCAAAGGCGAAGGCGTCGTAAGAACATCTGCTGAAATGGTTGATTGGTACGAAGAGCTTGTTGGTAAATATCCAATTGTCTCAATCGAAGACGGATTTGACGAAGACGACTGGGATGGTTTCAAACTTCTAACTGAACGTATCGGCGACCGCGTACAACTTGTCGGAGACGATTTATTTGTTACAAACACAGAGAAGTTAGCGCGTGGAATCAAAGAAGGAAACAGTAACTCGATTCTGATTAAAGTGAACCAAATCGGTACTTTAACAGAAACATTCGACGCAATCGAAATGGCTAAACGCGCGGGCTATACTGCAGTTATCTCTCACCGTTCAGGTGAAACAGAAGATACGACAATTGCAGACTTGGCAGTAGCTACAAATGCGGGTCAAATTAAGACAGGTGCTCCGTCACGTACCGACCGCGTTGCGAAATACAACCAATTGCTTCGCATCGAAGACCAACTCGACGAAACAGCAGAATATTATGGAATCAAAACGTTCTATAACTTGAAAAAATAATAGAAAAAACTCACTTCGGTGAGTTTTTTTAGCTATATTGTATGACTAGTCAAAAATAAAGGTTGTCACAATTGTTTCTATTTGGTAAAATAGTACTTGTTGTGAAGTTCTATTCAGGAGGTGGAAACAAAATGCATGCTTTGCTGATGACACTGCTTTTAATCGTAGCATTAGCTTTAATTGTAGTCGTATTATTACAATCCGGATCAAGTGCAGGTCTTTCAGGAGCCATCTCAGGTGGGGCTGAACAACTATTCGGAAAACAAAAAGCTCGTGGACTCGACTTAGTCCTACAACGTGTAACCATAGTGCTAGCAGTTTTGTTTTTCGTACTGGCTATTTTAGTGGTTAAGTTTTAACTTAAAAATCAAGTTATTTAAATAAACATTATCGCCTGACATTCCACTTCAGAATGGTCAGGCATTTTTTTTGGAGGTAGAACAATGAGGATCGCACAACCAAAACCATTCTTTTTTGAACAAGGGAAACGAGCAGTTTTGTTGCTTCATGGTTTTACGGGAACTTCAGCTGATGTTCGGATGCTTGGAAGATTTCTCGAGAAAAAAGGATATACATCACTAGCACCGCATTATCGAGGGCACGGAGTTCCGCCTGAAGAATTAATAAAAACAGGTCCGGAGCAGTGGTGGGAAGATGCACTTGCAGGTTATAATAAACTGGTAGAGGCTGGATATAATGAAATCGCTGTCGCAGGTTTGTCACTTGGAGGCGTATTTTCACTAAAATTAGGGTATAACAAACCATTAAAGGGTATTGTAACTATGTGCGCACCTATGACCATGCGCACGACGGATATTATGTTCCAAGGCGTCCTTGAATATGCCGAAGAATATAAGAAATATGAAGGCAAAGATCAAGATGTGATTGACCGTGAAGTTGCACGGTTGCGCGAACAAACAATGCCATCATTACCCGACTTGCGTGAACTCATTTATAATGTAAGCGAAAATGTCGAGCAAATTTATTCGCCAATATTTGTCACGCAAGGTACGCTTGATACGGTTATTAACCCTGACTCTGCCACTTATATTTATGAACAGACACAATCGGTTGAAAAACAGATTAAGTGGTATGAAAAATCAGGACATGTAATTACACTCGGTCCAGAAAAAGAACAACTTCATGAAGACGTCTTTGAATTCCTTGAATCTCTGGATTGGAACGTGTGAAAATGAGTAGAAATGGTCATGCTTTATTGAAAAGGAGGGATGCAAATGGATAATTATGAACAAGAACTGAGGCAAAGAATATTGTCTCTGATGAAAGAAGAATCATACAAACCGCTTACTGTACAAGAAATACAGGAATTACTGGGGTTTGAACAAGCAGCCGAATTTAAAGAATTGGTGAAAATGCTAGTCCAGCTTGAACAAAGCGGACATTTAATTCGCTCGAGAACGAATCGATACGGCGTCCCTGAGAGAATGAATCATGTACGAGGAAAATTTATCGGCCATGCAAAGGGTTTCGGTTTTGTTGCGCCCGACACTGAAGGAATGGATGATATTTTCATACCGCCACATGAAGTCAATGGGGCGATGAACGGAGACATCGTACTTGTACGCGTTTCAGGAGGCAGTTCTGGAGATCGCCGCGAAGGAACGATAACACGAATTGCAGAAAGAAAAACAACGAAAATTGTTGGAACCTATCAAGATAATAAAGGCTTTGGATTTGTTGTTCCGGATGATAAAAAGCTGCCAATGGACGTATTCATCCCCAAAGGGAGTTCACTTGATGCGGTTGAGGGCCATAAAGTAATCGCTGAAATAACTGAGTGGCCAGACGATACGAAGTCCGCAACAGGAATGATCACGCAAATACTAGGCCACCGAAACGATCCGGGTGTCGATATTTTATCGATCATTTATAAACATGGAATCACAATTGAATTTCCAGAAGACGTATTAAACCAAGCCAATAAAATCTCCGATACAGTCGAAGAAGAAGACTTGTTCAAACGTCGCGATTTGCGCGAAGACATGGCGATTACAATTGACGGGGCAGATGCAAAAGATTTGGATGATGCGATCGCAGTCGCTAAAAACGAAGATGGAACGTACACATTATCTGTCCATATCTCTGATGTCAGTTATTATGTAACGGAAAATTCACCAATGGATGATGAAGCTTATGAACGCGGGACAAGCGTCTATTTAACAGACCGTGTCATCCCGATGTTGCCGCATAAACTTTCCAATGGGATTTGTTCGTTAAATCCAGGGGTCGATCGACTGACGCTTTCATGTGTCATGAAAATCGATCAGAACGGTAAAGTGATTGACCATGAGATATTTGAAAGTGTCATTAATTCGAAAGAACGAATGACGTACTCGGATGTTTATAAAATAATCGAAGAAAAAGATGAAGAATTGATCGCGAAGTATGCACATATCGTGCCTATGCTGAACGACATGGCGGATCTTGCGAAAATCTTGAAAACGAAACGAATCGACCGCGGAGCCATCGATTTTGACTTCAAGGAATCAAAAATCCTTGTGGATGAAGAAGGTTGGCCGACAGACGTTGTCATTGTCGAGCGTACGGTTTCGGAAAAGTTAATCGAAGAGTTCATGCTTGCGGCGAACGAAACAGTTGCTGAGCATTTCCATTGGCTTCAAGTACCGTTTATTTACCGGATTCATGAAAATCCTAAAGCTGAGAAATTGCAAAAGTTCTTTGAGTTCTTGACGAATTTCGGCGTGGTGGTCAAAGGAACGGGCAATGATGTCCATCCGCGCGCGCTGCAGGAAATTGTCGAATCCATTCAAGGCATGCCGGAAGAAACAGTTATTTCCACAATGCTCTTGCGCTCCATGCAACAAGCGAAATATTTCGAGGAAAGTTTAGGACATTTCGGGTTATCAACTGAGTTCTATACGCATTTTACAGCGCCGATTCGTCGATACCCGGACTTGATCGTTCATCGTTTAATCCGTACGTATCTAATCGAAAAAGATGTTTCTTCACAGACAATCGAACATTGGAATGCAGTGTTATCAGAAATAGCAGAACATACGTCTGAACGCGAGCGTCGTGCTGTCGATGCTGAACGAGACACTGAGTCCCTGAAACAAGCTCAATTTATGCTTGATAAAATTGGCGAAGAGTTTGAAGGGGTCGTTTCTTCTGTTACGAATTTCGGATTGTTTGTTGAGCTGGAGAATACAATCGAAGGGCTTGTCCACGTCTCGTACATGACTGATGATTATTATCGATTTGACGATAGACAAATGATGATGATCGGCGAGCATACAGGGAAGCAATTCAGAATCGGTGCTGAAGTGACGGTCAGGGTTGTTGCTGTGAAACCAGAAGAATCGGCAATCGATTTTGAACTTGTAGGAATGAAGCAATCATTCCACCGCACGCGGAGAGAGTCGCCTAAAGTAATCCACGCGAAGAAACAAAATGGTTCAGGCAAACAATCAGATAAACAGAAAGGTAAAAGAAAGTCCCAAGCTACGAATAATAAGAAGAAATTTTATGAAGGCGTCGCCAAAAAAACAAAGAAAAAACCTAGAAAAAGAAAATGATGCCGGAGTGACGATTGCTGTCCCCGGCACATAATAGGGGGAAGAATCGATGGCAAAAGGGAAAGGTAATATTCTAGCCAGAAATAGAAGGGCGAATTTCGATTATGCAATTGAAGATACGCTAGAAGCGGGCATCGTCTTGCAAGGAACAGAAATCAAATCGATTCGCGCCGGAAAAGTCCAATTAAGAGAAGCGTTCGTTCAAATTCGCAATAATGAAGCGTGGATCGTGAACATGCATATTAGTCCTTACGATCAAGGAAATCGGTTTAATCATGATCCGGTACGAACTCGAAAGCTTCTCCTTCATAGGAGACAAATTAATCAGTTGATGGGAAAAACGCAACAACAAGGTTATACGATCGTGCCTATACAGATTCATTTGAAAAATGGGTTTGCAAAGGTCTTGGTAGGCGTTGGAAAAGGTAAGAAACATTACGATAGACGAGAAGACCTAAAGCAAAAAGAAGCGAAGCGAGACGTGGCTCGTGCGCTGAAAGAAAGTCAGCAGTATTGATTTTTGCTAGAAAATAAGGTATACTATGTATTGTATTAGTAGTTTAGAAACCTTAACCGGTTATCCTGACATCCTTTCGGGGACGTTACGGATTCGACAGGGGTGGTCTGAGCTTGAGTTGCGCGTCGGAGGGCTCGGCTCCGTCAGAAACGACACTTATAATAACAGGCAAAACAAACAACAACCTAGCATTCGCAGCGTAAGCTGACTGAATCTGCCTTATAGCTTCATCGCCCATGTGCGGTTATAAGGCTCAACTTAAGTGGGATACGACGTCTACTCTCTCCTGAGGTAGCCGGAAGAGATTCGCAGGATAGCGCACAGGCCGCCTAGTTTGCCGGCAAAATGATGCGCGAAACCTAATTGGCAAACTACACGCGTAGATGCTCGAGTATATGAGCCTCTGGACGCGGGTTCGACTCCCGCCGTCTCCATACTGAGAAATGTATGGTTATAAACACTGTCAAGACCCTTGAATATCAAGGGTTTTTTCTTTTGCGTTGTTTCCTTGAATATCAAACAAGTAACATGGCTTCATTCTCAGGAAACTCTAATCTTCTTCACCTACTTTTTCATGAAAAATATAATAGTGATTACACCATTGTTTGAAGGTCAAGTAAACGAACGTTTTCAATTTACATTAAACATTGAAGGGCAAGATTATCGAGGTATCTTTCATGATCAGAAAGTTCAAGGGTTTCAGCCACAACCAAATGAAAAATTAGAAAAAGAACATTTTAACTTCGCCGTATCTAATGTGCGTCATTTCCCCTGAGTCAAACAGAAGAGATTCCCCAAAAAGCGCACAAGATGTCCTGATACTGCCGGCATAATAAATTCTAATAAGATACAAGCTTTTTAACCCCTCATAAAGCAACAAAGTATATCTTTTTGGGATGTAGTTATACAATAAATAGAATCTAGAATGATGAGGGAGCGAATCAGAATGGGAAAATTAGATAATAAAGTTGCCTTAATTGTCGGCGGTACTTCAGGTCTTGGAGAAGCGACAGCTAAAATGTTTTCAAAAGAAGGCGCGAAGGTGGTCGTTGTTGGTACAAATGAAGATAAAGGTCAACGTATTGTTAGCGGGATTGAACAGAATAATGGAGAAGCCATATTTGTGAAAGTTGACATAACGAATTCGGCATCAATCGAAAATGGTGTTAATCAAGCAGTAGAAGAATACGGCACGATTGATATCTTATATAACGGAGCTGGTATTCATGATGCCTATGCAAATGTCCTTGAAACAGCCGAAGATCAATTTGATAAATTAATGGCTATAAATGTTAAGGGGCCATACCTTACGACGAAAGCTGTTATGCCAATATTTTTAGAAAAAGGCAAAGGAACTATTATTAATATCGGGTCACAATCTACATTTGTTGCCGGTGCAGGTGGTAACACTTACGTAACGAGCAAGCATGCGATCAATGGGTTTACGAAACAATTGGCTTATGATTTTGGTAATAAGGGAGTCAAAACGAATTTAATCGCGCCAGGATTTATTGAGACACCTATGACTGAAGGAATCCAAGATGAGAGATTAAAGGATATTCCAGCAGGTAGAGCAGGAAAGCCAGAGGAAATTGCATCAGTAGCAGTTTTCTTAGCTTCCGATGAATCAGATTATATGCAGGGCGCAGAAATTAAAGTCGACGGTGGTTGGACTGTCGGACGTTAAGATAGAATAAAGCAAATTTTGGTACCCTGTTCAAGATAATATTCAGACAATAAATCACAATTGCATATAGAAAATTAATTGGCCAATCAAATTTATGTTTGATTGGCTAATTTATATATTGTTACGCTACTATTTGAATGATCATAATTGGACTTACAAAGGCCATCCATCACTCGAGCCTGTACACTTGAACTCTCTTTTGAAGTTGTAGATACTTGAGTAATGTGAGGAGTTTCAGAAGTAAATGAGAAGTTTGGAGTGGTACATATTGAATAACATAGTAAAAGGAATTATATTAATGCTGATTTCATCTATCGGATTTGCGATTATGACGTTATTTGTAAAGTTGTCAGGTGATCTTCCTTCGGTTCAAAAGACGTTTTTTCGAAATTTGGTATCAGCAGTCATTGCATTTGTACTTGTAATTTATCATAAGGAAAGTTTGTTTGGTAAACGGGAAAACCAACTTATTTTGCTAAGTCGTTCAATTTTTGGGACGTTGGGCATAATATTTCTCTATTATGCAATCGATCATCTTGTTTTGTCGGATGCCGATATGTTAAACAAAATGAGTCCATTTCTAGTCATAATTTTTTCAGCATTATTTTTAAAGGAAAGAGTGTTGCCATTCCAAATGGTAACGATTGTCATGGCGTTTATCGGAATGCTATTTATCGTGAAGCCTTCTTTTTCAGCTGACTTCGTTCCCTATTTCATCGGCGTTTTGTCGGCTATATTCGCTGCAGCTGCCTATACGTTCTTAAGAGTGCTAGGAAATCGAGAGAAATTTTATACAGTTGTCTTTTATTTTTCCTTCTTTTCAACTGTCGTGCTATTACCGTTTTTAATTTGGCTTTATGAACCGATGACAGGTAAACAGTTAACGTATTTATTACTCGCTGGTTTATTTGCGACGGTTGGTCAATTTGGGATTACGTTAGCGTACAAGTATGCTGCGGCTCGTGATATATCGATTTTTACGTATTCCACGGTCATCTTTACGACGGTATTAAGTTTCACATTTTTTGGAGAAGGACCGGATCGGTATAGTTTAATTGGATACGTCATTATTTTAAGTGCGATGATATTCATGTTCTTCAGAGGGAGAAAGTCAGCACCGCCAGTATGAGGGTAAGGGAAATAACCTTCAACATTTGTTAAATCTCCTGATGGCGATGAACGTGCTTTGAATCATCTATAAAGAATATCTCTAGATTATCAAAGGGCACTGTTATTCATTACAGTGCTTTTTTGTTTTGCAAAAAAGTGCCTTATAAGCTGAGGCCATACAAAGGGGGGCGAAACAAAAGCTGTTTACTTTTGGAATAGAAAGTAATGCAGATGGAAAAGCTTGTTCTAAAACACATAGGTTAGTGACGGGAGTAGTGCTGAATGGAGAATAATCTATCAAAACTAGACGAAATTAAAAGGGCTTTAAACGCTAAGTTCTATGAGCGCGAAGATGAAGTGGAAGCACTCCTGATCGCAATATTATCACGACAACATATTCTTATGATTGGTCCTTCGGGAACTGCAAAATCTGCATTAGCCGTGGAGCTGGCCGAAATGATCCAAGGTGCTAAATATTTTCAGTGGCTGCTGACGAGGTTTAGTACACCTGAGGAATTATTTGGCCCTTTATCGCTGAAGGACTTGGAAAAAGGCGTATACAAACGCAATACTGCATCAAAAATGCCGGAAGTGAATTTAGTGTTTTTAGATGAAATATTTAAGGCAAACAGCGCAATACTAAACAGTTTACTAACGATTATTAATGAAAGGATTTTTTACAACAATGGTTTACCGGTACAAGTTCCTTTGATGTCTGTAGTTGGCGCGTCGAATGAATACCCAGAAGAAGGAGAGGGACTGGAAGCGCTATTTGATCGTTTTTTGCTGAGATTTGAGGTTGATTATATAGTAGAGGGTACGAATTTTATATCTATGATGAAGGATCCAGGCCAACATAAGAAAATGCCAACCATGACAATAGAGGATTTAATACACTTTCAAAAGTTGACAGATAGGGTAGTTATCGAAGACGAAGTATACAACGCTATTTTAAAGATTCGCAACGAGTTATGGGATGAGGGGATTCGACCGTCCGACCGACGGTTCAAGCAGTCATTAAGCGTGCTGCAGGCAAGGGCATTGATTCGCAGAAGGAATGTCGTGTTGGTAGAAGACATTGTAATCCTTGAAAATGCCCTTTGGGAAACAATTAATCAAAAAGACATTGTTTCAGTCATCGTCCATAGACATGCACAAGATGCTGTTATTCGGGCACTCCATTCTATTCAAAGTGAAGCGAACGAAGTGTTCGATTCAATAATGCGGGATAAATCGGTAGAGGCAGGAATGGAAGCAACACAAAAAATGGAAGCTTTAGTCGCTGATATGATTGAGATGAAAGGGCGCTATAAAGGACGGGAAATGGAAATCGATGCATTACTAATTAAAGTGAAGTCGATGCAACAAGAAATATTGAATGCTATTTTAGAGCCGATGTATTTTTATGAGTTAAATGTTAAAAAGGAGATGGGGACGACTGCTGGAATTTTTTATAATATGTAAAGGGAGTGGGTTAGTGAAAAGGTTTAAAATAGACGAAATGAACTGTTCAGTGTTGAATACAGATACGTTCGATAGAAGACGTTTCAAAGAAATTTTTGCGATGTCAAAGGGTCTCCAAAAACTTGCACATGAAGCAACATTGCCTACGTTTGAACCTTTACTAAGTGATATTTGGGCTTCCTTCTATAAGATGAAACCAGCAATATCTGTAAAAGAAGTCGATGACTTTCTTTCGGTAAATAAATTACTTATGGAAGTCATCATGGCGAATGAATACTTTGCCTACCACCGAAATTTCACCAGATTAAATGATTTTACATCCGTCATTAGTGCATTGCAGTTTGGAGAAAAGATAAACAAATGGTTGGCTCAGCAACTAGAGGAAGATGAAGACTTTCAGGAACAGTTGATGAAAATCCAATTTCGCCTTGGACAAATGCGCAAGCAACAATTTCAAGAAGCCGCTGAAAATAGCCTAGCAGATGAAATGAATGAGTTGAATGAAAAATTACAGCAGACGATTCTAGGGAATTACGAAAGTTTCTTGCAAGCAATGGCCGATGCTCGACAAGAATCTAAGCAAGTGGAAAGTGACTTGAAATCATTGCTGGGTGGCTTAGGTGCAGGAAATGCAGATGCAGAATTAAAAAAAGTACCCTTACGCGATAAAATATTATTGGCCGAGAAAATTGCATCTACTAAAAAGATGAAAGAAATCGCAGAATGGGCGGGTCGATTTAAACAGACTGCCCGAAAAAAACAAAAGTCTAAACAAAGCGAATCTCTAACTAGAAGGAGCGTTACGATTGGGAATAGCATTGAAAATTTGCTGCCAATCGAGCTTTGCTTATATACACATCCGATTACGAAAATGGATTTTCTTCGTCGCTTTGCGGAATGCGAAACAATGCAATTTGAACAAAAAGGGTGTGTGGATTTGAAAAAAGGTCCAATTGTACTTTGTCTGGATCAATCAGACAGTATGCGCAGCCTTGAAACCCAATCGAAAGGATTTACATTAGCGCTAATGTCTATCGCAAAGAAGCAGCGAAGAGATTTATGCTTGGTACTATTCTCTTCACGAATCAAAATTTATAGGTATGAAAAAGGAAAAATTGCTGCTTCTGAAATGACTAGACTCGCACGAACCTTTTTAGGTGGCGGAACAAATTTTACGCTTGCACTTGAACAAGCGCTGCACCAAATCAATGAAAGTCGTTTTAAACAAGCAGATATTGTTTTTGTTACAGATGGCGAAGACCGAGTGACGGATTCGTTCCTGGAGGCGTTCAATAAAAAGAAACGAGAGAAGGCATTCAATGTGCTATCCCTCGTAATCGGTTGTAACAGAAGTACGGTGGAGCAGTTCACCGATAGGCTGATTGAAGTGACTGATTTTGATAACGAAGGAAGTTTTACAGCATTTGAAGTGTAACAAAAACCTATAAACAAAGGATTATCGTTATTAGTTTATATATGATTGTACCCATTGTAGAAAGTTGTAAACGATAGGGATGGTAATAATACAGAGGATCGTAGTCAGCATAACACCAAACGATGCAAAGGAAGCATCCGCACCATATTTTTGTGCATAAACAGAGGTAGTTGTAGCACTTGGCATTGCAGCTGTCAGCATAGCAACGATTATTAGCGATCGTGGAACAGGCAGGAATATAAAAACAAGCAAGCTTAAAGGAAGAATAATTAATTTAAGCATGGAAGCGATCCAAATATAAACATTTTTACCGTACTGTATAATATCTCTCATCTGAATGTCAGCAAGTAAACTACCAATTAGGATCATTGATAAAGGAATGGTCATTTTACCGACATCTTCAAATGTCGTCAAAATTATGTCTGGCCAACTAAACGGAAGGAAAAGCATACATACTCCAACTAGTGTTGCCAATATCCCCGGATTGAAAAATAACACACGCCAATTTACGACTTGGTTATGCTTTGTAAACAGATAAATGCCATACGTCCAGATTAATATATAGTAGCAGATATTAAATACGGTTAAGTAGATAATCCCTTGCTCGGCCATCAAAATATAAATGACAGCAAATCCAATAAATCCCTGGTTGCCAAAGATAATTAAGCTCTCAAATACGCTTTTTTGCTCGGCAGGAAGTGCAGCTCTTTTTCGCAGAATTGCCCCGATAAACACGGATACAGATAGTACGAAAATAGACATGATGACAAGCCAAATAAATTCAATTAGCAAATCAATGGAAAAAGTCGTTTGAAGCGAGAACAAGATCAACGCAGGTAACGTTATATAGAGCATTAGCTGTGTTATGACCTGATTAGCATGTTCACTGAATACGCGTAGTTTGCGAGCAGTGAAGCCAATAATAGCCATTATATAAAGCGGAATCATTGCAATTATAAAAGCGCTAATAGATGGCAAAAACTATATCTCCTTTTGATTTTGTATTGTAATCTATGAATAAAGAAGAGATTAGTTGAAAACAGCAATTCTTCGACATAATCGGCAGGTACATCATCGTATCTGCCGATTTTCATATCTATCCTTTTTTCCTCTTTTTCACTTCTTCCATTAAAAAATGCACAAATGCTTCATCTCGTACAAGCCATGCCTCATAGTTTCTTTTTAAGAACCTCTCGCCCTCCCCAAAACTTTCAAAACGCTCTTCCCGCTGAAAATAGTTTTGTTCGATGGCCCATGTGTCTTCGTCAATCGGATATAAAAGAAAAACATCGTCCATTCGGCTTTTATACAAAGTGCCAAATGGGGAGTGTTTGACATTATACCGATTTCGATGTGCATCTTCTCGCAATGGCTCCAAATGGAATGTATTAACAATGAACAGTTGATAGGCTTCAGGCGTTAAAGAACAGCCAGCCGCTTTTGCATGTCCGCCTCCTCCATATTTTCCCGCAACTTGTGAGACATCAACATGATCATGGATTGTTCGAAACCCCATCCTCCTTCCGCCTATATTCAATATGGCAATATAGTCAAGGTGAGGATATTCTTTTCCAAGTTCATTTCCCAGCTCCGAATGATAAGACTCGGCGTAGACGACACCCGCAAAATACTCTTCCGCTTGAAGTTGAACAAGTTCCCGCCTTTTCCTCCGTATATACCGCCCAATCTTATCCTCTTCCATATCGAGCAACTTCTTTTCGAATTCATCAAATTGAAAATGGTCGCTTGACTGAAGCCGCATGATCATTTTTTCTTCAAATTCTCCTATGGAAATTAAGAAAAAGAGCGCATTCAGTCTTTGTGCCCGGTCATTGTTGTTTTTCTCCCATTCCCAGGTGTCATACTGTCTAACAAGTTCAACAAATTCTGTGATGGCTTCGGTTGGCTCAAGCAAATGATGGGAAGTTAAGTATTCGTATAATAACGAAGTGGCAGATGTGAGTTTTCCATCCTCCTCTTCTACCGTCACTTTAGCCCAATTGTACTCGTTAAAATGCAATGCTGTTTTATGATGATCCAATAACTGCACCTTTCCACCATCTTGATAAAACTGCTCCAGCCTTACTTCATTTTCTGCATTGACGGATAAATCTGTGATAAACAAAAAAGTATTCTGGTCATCATTTTCTAAAAACCACTCCACTTCACGATCGAGACCAGAAACTGAATTGTAACGTACCTTTACATCCTTGCCAAAAGCAAGCTTCGCCAAAATTCCGCAACCTACACCATCCAAATCATTATGCGACAATAATTTATACATCGTTTTCACCTCTGTGAAGAGTTTACCCCAAATTCACGAATATTAATGTACGATTATTGCATGAAAAAAGTGACATATTCCTTTGTTAGAATTTGTAAATTCAATTTTACTATTTTACGCCTCATCCATTTTCAACACAGCCATGAACAACCAACAATACGTATTATATTGCTCAAGTAATCACGATTGTAGTAGATTTGCGAGCAAGTATTTTCGCTTCTTAAATAGGTGTTTGTATTGCGGCTGCAGGATTGTGCTTAGCTGTAATTTCGATAAATATTAGCAAGGTCTGATCGCGTAAATATTCGCACCGAGTCCATTCATAACTGGCCGGATGTAATGAACGCGATCGATGATGCCGAGCTTCACCAGTTTCCGAATTGCTCGGCGAACTGTACCGTTAGATTTTCCAATTGCCGCAGCAATCGTATCATGTTTTAAATGAGCTGCTCCAAACTCCATGGAATAGTGATAAATAAGGTTAAGTACATCGCGGTCCGTATTGTTCATCGCTCGCCAATGGTCTTGCTTATGCTCGGAAAGTGCCTTGTCTAAGTCAAATTCATTTGTGAAATACGCATATTCTGCTAAGTAGTTTGTCATCAAAATTCCCCCTTTACACCATATGTAGGGCGGATTTGATGAAAAGGGGACAGTGTGGTGAATTTTTCAAGGCAAGAAAGATAATTTAGAGATTAGAAACTTTTACAGATTGTTGCTCAGGCACTTTTCATTAGCACATAAATCCTCATTTTTGTGGGAAGCTATCTTTTATGCGGGAGGTGTGGAAATGGGAGAAAAAAAGTCAGGTTCAAAGGACGAAACAGTAAATCTTGCTTGGTGGCAATTATCGCTTATTGGAGTAGGTTGCATTATAGGTACAGGATTTTTCTTGGCGTCAAGTATCGCGATTAAAATGACAGGTCCATCCGTCATCCTGGCCTTTATAATAGCTGCAAGTGCAACGTACATCGTGTTTGAAGCATTAGCTAAAATGTCTGCCAAGGATCCGCAAAAAGGATCTTTTCGTACCTATGCGAAAAAAGCATATGGACGTTGGGCTGGTTTTAGCAGTGGATGGGTCTATTGGTGTTCAGAGATATTAATCATAGGCAGTCAGCTTACCGCAATTTCACTCTTATCTAAGTTTTGGTTCCCTGACGTTAAATTGTGGATATTTGCTTCAATTTATGCGGTTTGCGGTCTCATAGTCCTCTTTATAGGAGCAAAAGCGTTTGGGAAATTGGAAAGTGTCTACGCTGTAATGAAAATTGCGGCTATTTTTATGTTTATTGTTATTGCCATTTTAGCGCTGACGGGGACACTTGAGGGAGGTCAAAAGGCAGGAATTCCTCAAACTGTTAATGAATTCTTTCCTAAAGGTGTATTCGGGTTTTGGAGCGCTCTAATATTTGCCTTTTACGCTCATGGTGGGATCGAAGTAATGGGCGTAATGGCCATCCATCTTAAAAATAAGGAGGATGCTCCCAAATCGGGCAAAGTCATGTTAGGGTTGCTCGGAGTAATTTATGTTACCGCACTTTCTTTGGCGCTATTACTGTTGCCATTTGACAAGTTCAGGGAGAATAAAAGCCCCTTTGTCGAGGCTTTATCAGGTTTTAGTAATATCGAATTTTTCCCGCATGTGTTTACTGCGGCGATTATTATTGCCGGGTTTTCGACGATGTCTGCATCCCTGTTTTCGGTTACCACGATACTTCTGACAATATCTGAAGATGGAGATGCTCCTAAGATATTCAGCAAACAAACGAAAAAGAAATTCAAAATGCCGTTACCTGCTATTGCTTTAACTTCAACTGGTCTTGTTCTTTCTATAGTCACTTCTTTATTATTGCCTGAAAAAGTGTACGAATATATAACCACTGCTGCGGCACTAATGCTGCTTTATAATTGGTTTTTCATTTTAAGCATGTACCACAGATTAATTGAACCGACTGCTGCAGATAAAGTAAAAAGAGTGATCGGAATGATCCTGATAGTTGCGGCGGTAAGCGGAACTCTCTTCCATCAAACAAGTCGGCCAGGCTTTTTTATCAGTTTAGTATTTCTCACGGTAATCGGGATTGTAGTCTTGTCATTGCGAAAAAGATGGCAGAAAGAAGAGGCTCAAAACAGTGCGTGATAAGCCTGAATTCCAAAGTGAATTCCGAATCCAATCATGGCTAGGGATGAAAGAATGGAGATAATCTTCAATAGCTTTGTGGATAATAATCGGCGGGCACCACTAGAAATAGTGGCCATGATCGTATCCCATAAAATAACACCAACTATGATGGCTAGGCTATTAATGATTAGTTGATTATCCGTACTTTCTTTGGCTGCTTCCGCAAGAACTGAACCATAAATTCCTAACCAAAAAAGAATAGTAAGCGGATTCAAAAGCGACATGAAAAAACCTGATAATAAGGAACGTCTAAGACGAGTTTTTTTCCTGAATCTTAAAGCTAAGTCAATTTTATGTTGCGAAAATAAACTCTCTATCCCCGTATATGTAAGAACAAAACAACCAAACGACCAAAGAAAGATTTTAACAGGATTAAACTCAATAATTTGGCCAATCCCGAAATAAACCATGATCATATACAGGACATCGGCTGTTAAAGCGCCAATACCAAAAATCCAGGCATGAAAAAATCCGTTTTTAATCCCCGTATCTAGCTGCGCGGCGTTAACAGGGCCGATTGGTGCAGCTAAAGATACGCCTAAAAAGATATAGGCAGCTATTGAATTCAAGAAATAGCCCTCCCTTAAATTGATGTCTATGCATCTTATTCGAGGGGAGTGACCTGTACAACTATTAATAAGGAGAATTTCTTCTTTTATTATGTGTTTAATTTTGGTGTGAATTAGAGGATGAGGTAAAAACATTTACTGAAAAGGGTACAGGAAATGACGCGCCAATAACTATGAAGCTTGCCGACTAATGTGGCTAAACAGATATGTGTACACAATCAATGGAGCTGTTTCAAGGAATGAGGAACAGCTTCTTTTTGTTTTTTATTTATATTAATTTTCCAGACGGCTGTCTGAAATGCTAAGTCTTCCTCTTTATTTTATTATAGTGTTAAAGATTTGCTTTTTAATATCATGAACAACATTACTCCTAACTTTACTTATCGACAAATTTGGTTGGTAGTAGTATTGTTGTGTTTAGTGCATGCAAGTAGAAGGCATTAAACTACATTAATATATGCAACATTTGATTCCGTAAGAAAGATTTATTTCTGAAAACTTTTTGCACATGTCAAGGGTATATAAAGTTAGAGCAAGTCTTTTAGTTGTTCAAGGCACTATTTGACTTGACAATTTATCCATATAAAAGAGATTGGAGCTGTAAAAAGTGAATGGATTTACGGGGTTTATTGGTGAAACTAAAAATGCCACACTTGTTTTAGCTGAAATGATGGATAAGATTCGTCATCGCGGACCGAATTCGTCGGGGATTTTTATAGAAAACGAAGCAGCACTAGGCTTTCTATCATTAAGAAATATTAACGAAGAAGAGCGTCAATTGCATTTTAAAGCACATGATTCATTTGTCGTGGCTTACGATGGACAAATTTATAATAGTAATGAGTTAAGAGGAAAACTTATTTCTAAAGGTTATGTATTTGAAACAGACACCATTAGTGAACTGCTCATCCACGGTTATATAGAGTATGCTGAAAAGTTGCCTGAAAAACTGCGCGGTGTATTCGCATTCGTTATATGGGATCGAAAAAACAAGAAAACGTTTGGTGCCCGCGATAGGTTTGGCGTTAAACCCTTTTATTATGCACATATGAATGACACTTTTTTCTTTGGTTCCGAGATTAAAAGCTTTCTGCCGCATCCAGATTTCGTTAAAGAACTTAACCAAAAAGCATTAAAACCTTATTTAACATTTCAGTTTCCGGTATTAAACGAAACATTTTTTAAAGGTGTTTTTAAATTACAAGCAGCGCATTATTTTACAAGTGATAACGGACAGATTTCTACCGAACGCTACTGGTCTCCAAATTTTAATCCAACAGATCAACCGTTGGAAGAAATTGTAGGAGAAATTGATGACGTGCTAAGAGAGTCTATCAGCGTACATCAAATGAGTGATGTAAAAGTGGGGTCGTTTTTATCGAGTGGTGTGGATTCCAGTTATGTAACCACCATTTTAAAGCCAAAAAAAACATTTACAGTCGGTTTTAGTAAGGAAAACTTTTCAGAAATAGATAATGCAAAAAAATTGTCAGATGAATTGGGCATTGAAAATGTTAGTAAAATATTAGATCCTACCCAATGCTTTGATCAATTAGATGAAATTTTATATATGATGGATGAACCACACTCAAACCCCTCTATCATACCAATGTATTTTTTAGCGGAACTTGCAAGTCGCGAAGTGTCAGTTGTGCTCACTGGCGAAGGCGCCGATGAATTATTTGGTGGATATGATGAGTACGATATGACAAAAATAATGAAAAGGTATAAAAAAATTCCGGGTTCAGTTCGTAAGTCGTTGGGTATTTTTGCGAAAAGTTTACCTGAAGTTAGAGGAAAGCACTTTTTAATAAAAGGTGGTCTTTTGTTGGAAGAGTGGTTTATTGGCCGTGCAAAAGTGTTTGAAGAAAAAGAGGTCAATAATCTGTTAACGGAAACATATAAAAATGCGCCTACTGTACAAGAAATTGTGAAACCTATCTATAAGAAAGTAGAAAATGAAGACGACATAACAAAAATGCAGTACTTGGACATGCACTTATGGTTAGTAGATGATATTTTATTGAAAGCGGATAAAATGAATATGGCACATTCACTTGAGATACGTTCACCGTTTTTAGACGGCGAAGTCATGAGAATTGCTGAAAAAGTGCCTTCGAAATATCGCGTAAATGATATTGACACGAAATATGCTTTACGCTTAGCTGCAAAAAGGGCGCTTCCGGAAGATTATGCAAATCGTAAAAAGATCGGCTTCCCAGTTCCGATCCACCATTGGATCAGGGAGGAAACATACTATTCAAAAATCAAGGCCAGTTTTGAAAGTGTAGAGGCAGCACAGTTCTTTGACAATAAGTCAATCATGAATTTGTTATCTAATCATTATCAAGGTAAAGTAAAAAACGGACGAAAAATATGGGCGATTTATATGTTTTTAATATGGTATAAGAAGTATTTTATGGAGGAAAATTCTGTGAGGGATGACAGTAGACTTGCAGTTTCATCGTCAATTTGACATTTTAAGGTCTCTCGCAGTCTCAGAGAAACAAAACGATCTCATCATAGGATGGGATCGTTTTTTATCACTGATGAACTAGCTATTATAGTTTCTTTGCCGAATGCCTAATATAGATCGCTAATTACTTTTCCTCATCAAAATAAATCTTATAAAACTTCCGATTGGTCGCTTCGTCAAAGCCAACTTTAATCAGGTCATCGATTTGCTTGATATCTCGAACATTCACTTGAATTTCAATATTGTCATCCAGTTTTATTTTACGTCTGTAACTTTTTTCTGCCTTTTCGATTGCACTCTCGGAAATGACTGTCTCATATGGTTTTACCGAATTGATGATTATCTCTTTTTGTTCGGGTTCAGCTCCTATGTAGACCGTTTCAATATAATCATCTACCTGAAATTCTTCTTCATTTTTAAAATAATCGAGTGTTTTGTTTAATAGATTTAATTTCTCGGTATTTGTAAAGTTCTCTTCTTTACTAATGATTTTTCTAACTTCTGTTAAGGCTAAATTGGTATTATGATAGTGTTCATCGGCAACCTTAATCTTTAAAAAACGCTCTTGCCAATAAACAACATCCTCTTTTCTCCTCGTTCTCATAAAGACAGCAGGCATAGCGTCAGGTCCCATATCCACAATGACTGCAACATTATTGATTTTCTTCACATTAATGCCATCGACACCATCAACAGTCATTTTATTTTGCTCATTTTTCACATCTAAAAACATTTCTTTTTCATCTATTTTAACAATGGCGATCGCCTTTTTCACTTCTGATTGCCATAAACAATTATCGAATAATCCAATGAACAATTCGCCGCTTTTAATATTAGGATGATTAGACACGCTTTGTAAGTGTGTCGCGATATTCTTCGATTGTTCAAGGAAACTACTTTCCGTGTCAAAAATTGAATTCACGTATGTAAAAACTTCATTCAATCCAATATCCGATTCATGGAAAAATTCGTATTGCTGTTCAAAATCTATTTTGCTAAACGCTAATTGCGTGAAAGCCGCTTCTAGCATGACTTCTGGTTGAGAGAATGCCTCATCTCCCAAAACAGGCGTATCACTAACGTGATGTATGACATACTGCATTAATTTACTCTCAGATACTTCTAACATGGTATTCCCCTTCTACTCATAAGTTGTCGATGTTCCACCATATCATACTCTGCATATTAATTTCATGGATGTTACAATAATAAACCTTTCCGATAATTACAAAAAGTTATAATTGACAAGTAATTAGTCGGTATTTATACTTAACTTGATTGGACAAGAACTAGAATATTAGATTAAACCTAATTCAATGGGAGGGGAGCTTACCACAACTTGTTAATTTGGAATCAATCGTTCTAGCAAAAAAAGGGGAGTGCTCACTGAATGCGTACAAGTAAATGGAGAAAAAGTTCAAATCTATTATTGTCGGCAAGTTTAGGGATTAGTTTATTATTAACTGGAATGTCGCCAACAGTCGGAGCTACGACGACTTCATCTAAAGTAATGAGTGGACAAGCATCAGCAGAAACGGAATTCGAAAAAGTATATGATCTAAAGAACTATAAAACTGGAAAATTGATGATACATGACTCAAGTGCTTCTATTACACTCGATTCAACGTCAACAATAAAGAATGGTATTGTATTTACCGGTAGTTATGCAACGTTTTATGGTGATGGATTCAAAGATACTTCCGTTACAATTAAACCTAAAAAAGCAGGTGCGGTTGTTGATTTTAATGGGATTGAAATGTCTAAAGTGATTATTGAAGGGGATAAAGTTTCTGAAATCAGAGGGGCCGGAAACGTTCAACAAATTGAGTATGTCAAGGGCGCGGACCCAGATGCGATTAAGTTTCCGTTTGATCTATCTATTATGCATACCAATGATACACATGGAAATTTAAATAATATAGCAAAACGTGTAACAGCTGTGAAGGAAGTGCGGGAAGAAAAACCAAATGCACTTCTTCTTGATGCCGGGGATGTCATGTCGGGATCATTGTATTTCAACGAATTTCAAGGAATGGCAGACTTACAATTCATGAACTTAATGGGTTATGATGCGATGACATTTGGTAATCATGAATTTGATTTAGGTTCAACACAAGCGGGACATCAAGCACTAGCGGACTTTATTAAAGCAGCCCAATTCCCATTTGTCAGTTCTAATGCCGATTTTTCAAAAGATGATAAATTTCAGGGCTTATTCAGTGATTTAATTTCAAGTGAGCCAGAAAAAGGGAAAATCTATAATGGAATCATTAAGGAAATTAATGGAGAAAAAGTTGGTATCTTTGGACTGACAACCCCTGAAACAGTCGATCTTTCAAGTCCTGGTGCAATAACTTTTGGCGACTACATTGACGAAGCTGAAAAAGCAGTAGCCGCATTTGAAAAACAAGGCGTCGACAAAATTATTGCTTTGACACATCTTGGTTACGATGATAACCCGGCAGTTGATAATGATTTGATTTTAGCTGCAACAGTTGATGGAATTGATGTTATTGTTGGCGGACATAGCCATACACAATTAAATGAACCTGTTATCGTTGACCAAGATCAAACTGGCGCAACGAAAGATCCAACGCTCATTGTCCAAGCCTATCAATACAATGAATTTTTAGGAGCCGTAGATATTGAGTTTGATAAAGAGGGTGTCATCGTTGACTTTAAGGGGGAGTTAATCCCAGTTAGTGAAAAAGTTGCAGATCCAGAAGCTGCTGAAATGTTAAAACCATACTCGGATAGAGTAGAAGAAGTTTCACAAACAGAAATTGGAGCAACAGCGGAAAGTAAATTAGAAAATCCACGAACGAGTGGTGATAATACATTGCCAAGTGTACGTAAAAATGAAACAGCATTAGGTAACTTGATAACAGACGGTATGCTAACAAAAGCGAAAACGTATAATCCAGAGGTAATCATGGCATTGCAAAATGGCGGCGGGATTCGGGCTGCAATTGATGCTGGTCCAATTACAGTTGGAGAGGTAATTACAGTCCTTCCATTTGGCAATACGTTAGCAACGATGGACCTAACTGGAGCTGAATTAAAAGAGGCGTTTGAAATTAGTTTCCGAGAGTACCCGCGCGAAAATGGCGGTTTCTTGCACGTATCAGGCGCAAAAGTAACATTCGATTCAGGAAAACCCGCTGGTGAGCGTGTTGTTTCCGTAGCTTATAAAAATGTAGATGGCTCCTACACAGAAATTAGTGATAATGAGACTTATGCCATAGCGACAAATGCGTTTACCGCTAAAGGCGGAGACGGCTACACAGTTTTTGCAAGAGCATATGAAGCGGGTCGAGTAACAGATTTAGGTCTTAGTGATTGGGAAAACTTTGCCGAACATCTAAGTAGTTTAGGAAATGTTATTCCAAAAGTTGAAGGTCGAATTATCGACGTGGCAGAATAAGGCGGATAATAGGACAGGCATAAGCCTGTCCTATTATATTATCCAGAAACGAAACCTAAAAAAGGAGAGTTATCTTCATGCATAATAATAACTGGAAAAAAAGGATGAGTTTGATACTCGTCATTGCGCTAGTAGTGAATTTACTACTACCAGCATTACCGGCGGTCGTGAGCGCTGAGATGACAAAACCGAGCGATTTGATTATTTCTGAATATATCGAAGGAAGCAGCTTTAATAAGGCAATCGAGCTTTACAATGGCACGGGTCAGGCAATCGATTTAAGCAACTATGCATTAGAACTTTACGCAAATGGCGCAACTTCTGTTACCGCGAAATTAGCACTAGAAAGCTCACTTGAGGATGGTGCGACTTATGTCATCCATCATAATCAAGCAAATGATGAAATAAAAAGCAAAGGGAATCTAGCAAACTCGAGCGTCATCAATTT
The DNA here is from genome assembly GCF_013184495.1 of Sporosarcina jiandibaonis. Lineage (GTDB taxonomy): Bacteria > Bacillota > Bacilli > Bacillales_A > Planococcaceae > Sporosarcina > Sporosarcina jiandibaonis. The sequence continues at coordinate 92,208 of NZ_JAAOIY010000007.1, forward strand.
TAATGGCGATGACGCGCTAGTTCTTAAGAAATCCAACCAAGTGATTGATTCAATTGGACAAGTTGGCGCTAGGGTTGAAAATTTAAAGGATGTCACCTTAGTAAGAAACAGCAATATCACAACAGGAGATAAGATTATTAATGATGCATTTGATCCAGCAGTGGAATGGACTGCATTCCCGATTAACGATGCTTCCAATCTAGGAACACACAAGATGGATGGCGTCACACCTGAAGATCCTGAGGAGGATATTATCACAATTGCAGAGGCACGTGCACAGGCAACTGGCGTGGTGAAAGTAAAAGGAATTGTCACAGCTAAATTAAAAAACACAATTCATTTTCAGGATGAAACAGCAGCGCTAGCAATCTATCCAAGCTCGCTTAACGTGCAGCAAGGCGATGAAATTACTGTAACAGGAACGTTAGCAGCACACAACGGCCTTTTACAATTAATAGATGTGACGCTCGAGGGGGATAGGAACCCGGTAGGCATGCCAGAAGCTACCATTTTAACAGGGGCACAGCTTAATGAAGAAAATGAATCAAAGTTAGCAACCGTAAGCGGGGTAACGCTTATAGCGGTTCAAGAGGGTAATGGCTGGGCGAATTATACAGCTACGGACGGAACTGAATTTCTAGTGCGAGATGAAACAGCTACACTCGACCTTTCTTCCGGCACAACCTATGATTCTATCACAGGTATTGTTCAGGAATTTAACAATGCATATCAAATAATTCCAAGAAACCAAGCGGATATCATTGCTGATGCATCAGCTGTCCAGGCTGTAACTGCAACACCGGCGTCAGGTACGATTCCAGCGGGAACAGAAGTAACACTTTCTACATTAACTAGCGGTGCAACGATTTATTTTACGCAGAATGGTGATGAACCATCGACATGTAGCCAGGAATACAGCGAACCAATTGTCGTTGATTCAGATATGGTAATCAAAGCAATTGCAGTAAAAGATGGTCTAAAGGCTAGTAATATTACCGAATTTACCTATACTGTTTTCGACCAAGAAGCAGGTATGCAAATTCATCATATTCAAGGTGAAACGCATGAATCTCCACTAACAGGCACCTTTGTTAACGACATCCAAGGTGTTGTGACATACATGTACAAAATCGGTACCGGAAACTATTTCCATTTCCAAACACCGGATCATCTAGCAGATAACAATGAGAACACTTCTGAAGGGCTGGTCGTTTATACAGGAAACCAGAAAGCAAATGTAAATATAGGTGATTTAGTCAGCGTATCTGGTACTGTTAACGAGTTTCATATCGACGGCTACAACGATACAAAACAAGATACCGATTTATCTGTTACACAAATTAATGCAAGAAATGATCGTGGTGGAATCGTTGAAACGGTGAAAAGCAATGTCGCACTCCCAGCACCGATCTTGATTGATAAGGATAACCTTCCATCTGACGTGATTGACAATGATAGCTTTGAACAATTTGATCCAGAAGAAGATGCAATTGATTTTTGGGAAAGCCTAGAGGGTATGCTTGTCGAAGTTGGCACAGTAAAGGCTGTTGCCCCACAAGAACATGGCGATTTAATTACCGTGCTTGAATCTAGGGAAACCAATACGCTTCACGGCGGTGTTAAATTAACAGAGGAAACGGCAAACCCTGACCGCATCCAGTTCAAATTATATGATAATAACCAAGCAAGAGATTTCGAAGTAGCAACAGGGGACACTTTTGAAGGCCCAATCACGGGCGTTGTGAATTATGGCTTCCAAAACTATAAAATTTATGCTGATTTAGCAGATATGCAAGCTAAATTCGTCAAAGGCGAGGCAACACCAGAAACAACGACAATTGTCAAAGAAGAAGATAAGTTAACGATTGCTTCTTATAACTTGGAGAATTTTTCGAATAACACCAAGTCAACGTCTGACGATAAAGCAAGAAAATTAGCACGCGCATTCGCGGTGGATATGCAAAATCCTGATATCATTGGCGTGACTGAAGTTCAAGATAATAATGGACAAGATGCTGGAGATTCTCGGGCAAATGAAAGCTATGAACGATTGATTCAAGCCATTGTCGATGCTGGCGGCGTAAGGTATAAATACGCCAATATTGATCCGGTAAATAATGCGGATGGCGGAGCGCCGAATGCGAATATCCGTGTTGGTTTCTTATACAATCCAGACCGTGTCAGCTTGACGGAAGGTATACCCGCGGGTGATGCAACAACAGCAGTTGGCTATGAAAACGGGAAATTAACGCATAACCCAGGCCGAATTGATCCGAATCATGCAGCGTTTAATAACAGCCGTAAACCATTAGCAGCACAATTTGATTTCCAAGGTGAAAGTGTGATCGTCATCGCTAACCACTGGAATTCGAAATCTGGCGATACACCATTATTTGGTTCTACACAACCTCCTGTTTATGGTAGTGAAGTACAACGCAAGCAAATTGCAACGGTTGTGTCTGATTTTATAGCAGATATTAAAACGGAAAATCCGAATAGCAATATTGTTTCTGTTGGTGATTTCAATGATTTTCAGTTCACCGAAGCATTGAAAATCCATGAAGGCGACCATATGACAAACATGATTAACAAAGTCGATGATCAAGATCGTTACACATACCTCTTCCAAGGAAATTCGCAAGTGCTCGATCATATTTTAGTGTCGAACAATTTAGTGGGAGAAACGGAAATTGATATTCTTCATATAAATGCAGATTTTACCGATATGGCTGGACGTGCTAGTGATCATGACCCAGTGATGGTGAAAGTGGGCTTAAATGGCGAGGGAGCAGAGAATCCGGAAGAACCGACGCCAATTAACCCGGAAAAAATATACGATTTCACAAACATCGAAGCACATGAACTGATTCTTCACGATCGGAGCGTCTCCATTAAGCTTGATGCAAATTCGAAAATTAAAAAAGGAATTACCGTTACCGGCGAATATGCCGAATTCCATGGAAATGGGTTCAAGAAAACCGACGTAACAATCAATCCTGAAAAAGCCGGGGCGATATTTGATTTCAAAGGGACAGAAATATCGAAAGTAACAATCGAAGGTAAAAATGTCGCTGAGCTAAGGGGTATAGAAAATATAAAAGACATTAAATATAAGAAAGGCGCCGATCCAGACAAAATTAAATTTCCAGATACACCGGAAAATCAAGCGCCAGTAGCGACGAAGTCTTTTGCAAATCAAAATGTGATTGAAGGGGAAAATATTGAATTAACGCTAACAGATTACTTTACCGATCCAGATGGAGATGTGCTGACATTTTCATCAACAAAAGGAACAGTTAATCAGGAGACTGCAAAACTCACCCTTCAACTTGAGTTAGGCAGCCACATTGTCGCGGTTACAGCAACTGATGGAAAAGCGAGTATAACTGAGACATTCGGTGTAACGGTTAAGGAAGCCGAAGTTCCAGAAGATGATTATTATGCAGATGCAATCGGTAAAAAGGGCGATGTATTAAAAGCAGCCTTGCATGAGATTATTGATGATCATCATCAGCTATCCTACAGTGAAGTATGGGATGCCTTGAAAATAACGGATGAGGACCCAACCAATCCGGAAAACGTCATTCTCCTTTATTCAGGAGACTCACGTTCGAAAAATCTTAATGGTGGCGCGATTGGCGACTGGAATCGTGAACATACTTGGGCAAAATCGCATGGTGATTTTGGGACAAGTAAAGGGCCGGGTACCGATATTCACCACCTCCGTCCGAGCGATGTCCAAGTCAATAGCGCAAGAGGAAACCTTGATTTTGACAATGGAGGAACTGCCAACGTAAAAAATTGCGCAGAATGTAAACGTGACGGCGATTCTTGGGAGCCGCCCAATGATGTTAAAGGTGACGTTGCAAGAATGCTGTTTTACATGGCTGTCCGCTATGAAGCGGGCGACAAGGTTGACTTAGAGCTGAATGAGCAAGTCAACAATGGCAGCAATCCATATCACGGAAAGCTATCCATTTTACTCGAATGGCATGAACAGGACCCTGTCAGTGAATGGGAAATGAATCGTAACGAAAAAATCGAGGAAATCCAAGGCAATCGCAATCCATTTATCGATTATCCAGAATGGGCAAATGATATTTGGGACGAGGGAGCTTAAGGTAATAAACTCTGAGGAAAAGCGCAGTTTTATGTAATGGAGACTGCGCTTTTTTCAATAACACTACCTTGGCGTAATACAGCAAATGTTGTTTTAGGGGGAAATTGTTTATTTGACAATCGTGAATGGAACGAACTCTTAATCTCATTCCATATTATTAACAACTTTACTCCTTTGCTCTTTCGCTAGAATTACAATAACCGTTATTATTCCAACTAGTATAAACACAGCCCATGGAATCATTTTATTAACTGTGCCTCCGAGATCATAGAGCACTCCACCCAATAAACTTCCTGCTAGTCCACCTATTGCTAGTGCCAAGCCGTTAAAACCAAAATATGATGCGGTAAGTGATATTGAAGCTACTTCGGAAATTTCTTTGCTAATCATAGGCTGGAGAAACATTTGACCGAAAGCAAATATGATAACACCAAGGTAAATACCAATAACATTTGGTGTTATTCCAATAAAGAATAACCCTAGTGTAAGAAGGAAACAACCTAAGGCAATTAGAAATAGAGATGAGAAGCGATTGGTTAAAAAGCTGATTAGTGGAACCTGTAAGAATACAATGACTAACGCACCTGAACTATAAATATAGCCAATATTATTATCTATTCCAAGCCAGTCCATTTTTATTGGAACTGCAATGTACAATTGTGAAAAAAGGAACCAAACAAAAATCATTAAGATTGTAAACGTCATAAATCTTTGATTTGTTACGATTTCTTGTAAATCTTCCAAAACTGTTGGATGAGTACTATCTGGCTTAGGCTTTGAGGAGGGTAATCCAATGATACTTACAATGAGGACAAGAATAAACATAATGCCAGAAACCAAGCAAACGATTTGAAAGTCTATTTTTAACAAAAATGCACCAACTACTGGACCAACAATAAAACCTACATTACTTAGCATATCCCTAGTGGAATAAATAATAGAGCGATTTTTTGGCGTTGAAAGTACTGTATAGAGCCCATAGCTAGATGGATGAAAGAATGCGCCACCAAGTCCGGAAAGGATAGCAGCAAGTAAAAGACCTGGGAAGCTGTCGACTAGACCAAACATGATAAAGCCAATAGAACGGATGAAAACACCAATACAAATTAATAGTTTATAGCCAACCCGATCGGAAATCATGCCGCCCCACAGTTGAAATGCTTGCTGAAAAAAGCTGCGAACCCCAATGATAAGTCCTACCATTGTTGCAGAAAGGACAAGGTTCTCCAATAAGTAAACAGCCAGGAGTGGAATAATCATGTAAAACCCAAGTGCCATCATTAGCGTATTTATAAGTAATATCCATAACGCGGCTGGAAAATCTTTATAATTTTGTAGCAATTTCATATTTTGCCCTCGCATTTACAATATTTATTCCGCATTAACAGGCTTTTGATCCTAAACGAGAAGACTTCGAAGGAAACTAACCGAAGAATTGTAGGTGGGGGATCAATTGAAATTCAAGTTCCGTTAAGAATTAAAGCTAAGGTCGCCAAGTCCTGTGGCAACGGATTTGTAACCCAAATACTGTTGGCTCTAACTAACCGTCAGGCGGGGAATTATCCCCGCTGATGGAAGTTTCCTCTATTACCTCATGAACATACCGCCATTTATTTCAATCGTTTCACCTGTAATAAAGTTGCCTAAATCAGAAACTAGGTATAGCACTGCCCCAGCCACATCCGCAGATTCTCCTCCACGACCGATTGGAATTGATTTCACTGAGTTTTCTCTTGCTTCTGGAGTTGAGAATGTTAGATGGAAAGGCGTATTATCAATAAAGCCCGGTGATACGGCGTTTACATTGATTGCGTATCCAGCTAACTCCTTTGCTAAAGCCTTAGAAAATGTCATTACCGCTCCCTTTGAAGCTGCATAAGCAGACGCACCAGGTCCACCGCCATTATGAGCAGCTAAGGATGACATGTTTACGATCCTTCCACCCGCTTCTTTCATTAAAGGAAGTGCATACTTTGTAACTAAGAAAGTACTAGTCACATTGACGTCCATTACTTTATGCCATAGCTCCGAACTCATTTCCTCTATCGTAGCCCGCTGTACTAAATGCCCCGCGTTATTTACTAAAATATCTATTTTATCATCAAAAAAGCTTGCTGCCTCAGCCAGTAATCCTTTTACTTGTTCTTCTTCTAGTACGTCTGCTTGGATGGCAATCGCATTTCTTCCCAAATCCTTTATTTGCTCAACAACCTCGTCTGCTCCATTTTTGTTTTGACCATAATGAACGATTACATCGGCTCCTGCTTCTGCTAACGCTAACGCAATCCCTCTACCGATTCCAGTTCCTCCACCAGTGACAAGTGCCTTTTTTGAATTTAAATTTATCATTCTATCCATCCTCCCATTATTTTATAAGTTTCTTATATATCCAGTTGCTTCCACCTTTAGAAATGCGTTTTGGGAACACTTCATATATAGAAATGCTGCTAAGCTTATCCCGCAAAGTAAAAATAAAATTGGGATATATGTAGCAATGAAATAAACTAAAATCGTACTTAATGTTAGCCCGATTGAAATGTGTGGCATTGTAATGGCAATCATTACTGATAAGCGCACTCGATTCGAACTAGTCATCTCATAATGAACATTCAGCGGCATAAGAATCATGGTTGCTAATAAATAGATTAATAGAACACTTATCAAAATAACCCCAATAATAAAGCTGAATGTATTTTGATAGCTAAACAAGATACGAATGTCATAGTAGAGAAATAGCCCAAGTAATATCCAAAACAAGCCTGTCAATTGGCTTTTAAAAAACATGGTTCTATAGGTATTCCAAAAAGTCTTGAAGATGTTAACATCTTCACCCTGTAAGCGCTTTCTAAATACAGCAAACATAGCTAAGGTTGAAGGGATGATACCAAATAGACCTAAGCCAATCACAGTACCAACGAGCCAGAACATTTGTATAACGAAAAGTAGGTAGACCCATTCACTAATGACTGAAAAACGTCCCATTATCTGCTCCAATTAATCCACTCCCTACAAACCTAGGAGATCCTTGCGAAGGGGTGTGAATGTATCAATTAGGATTCCTTTTTCTAAAGCTATTACTCCATGCTTCTTGTTACTTGGGATAACTAATGTCTCACCAGCAGTTAAAATCTGATCCTCTCCATCAATCGTGAAGTGAAATTTACCTTGTAGACAGTACGTTAATTGTTCGTTTGAATGACTATGCTCGAACCCTTCAGCCCCTTTCTCAAAGTGAACTTCCATCATCATTACACTTTTTCCAGGTGGAAATATCTTTCTTACTACCCCTGGTTCTGCGTTCTCCCATTTACCAATCATATTCGTTCTCCTTTCAGGATTGAAGATGATGTTCAAGTCAATCTTAGCAAAGAATGTATCATAATTGCTTCGTTTATTTTTGTATTGTTATCGTTTTTTTTTAGTAGGTTAAAAAATATAATCACCAAAAACAGACTTTGGATTCGAACTAGGGCTTTGTTAATCCATATTCTTAAACACTTATCGCCCTTAAAGAATCATATTCTATTATTGGGATTTCCATCTCGACAATAGTTCCACCCCCTGGTTGAGATGTTAGCTTTAATCCATACTCTTCACCGAAAATAAGCTGAATTCTCCTACTTACATTACTTAGACCTATTCCCATATTTCCACGGACTTCATTTTTATCTAGCATAGCTTGAATTTCAATCAGTCGTTCAGCGGAGATGCCGCTTCCATTATCAATAACTTGAATAACTAGAAGACCATTTCTCTTTACAGCCCGAATTGTAATGCTTCCTTCATAACGAAGCTTTCGTAAACCGTGCTGTATTGCATTCTCAACAATTGGTTGTAAGGATAGCTTTACCACTTCTGCATCGAGCGCGTCAGGAGCAATATCATAGATGACATGTAATTTTTTTTGAAAGCGATGCTCCATGACAATCATGAAATTTTTCACATGATCAATTTCGCTATGTACTGTCACAACTTCTAAATTACGCAAGGAATAACGAAACATTTTCGACAATGCTGAAGCCATATCGGATATTTCTTCCGCATCGTTTATTACTGCATAAGAACTTATTGTTTCCAAAGTATTATGTAAAAAATGCGGGTTAATCTGTAATTGCAATGCTTGAAGCTCAACATTCTTTTTCTCCAGTAGAACAGCTTTATTTTTTAGCTCAGATTCATATAAATTATCAATGAGATTTGATAACTCGTTCACCATTTTGTTATAGCTCGAGACGACACTACTTATCTCATCCGTCCCTTTTAAAGGTTTAATCTTTTCCCATTCTCCTACCTCGAGTTTTTTCATTCCCTGCTGTACCTTTCGTAATGGAGAAACAATATTTTTTGCAAATACTATGGAGATTAGAAGCGCAATGAACAGTGAAGTCATAAAGGAAATAATTGCTGTATTTCGAATGCCTGAGATAGGCTCATAAATTACCTCTGTCGGTTGCATTGCTACTAAGGTCCATTCTGTTTCAGGGGACTGGTTAAAATAAAATCCCATCTCTTCTCCCTCCCATTCATCCCTAATAGAATTCGCTGTTGCATCTTTAAATTTTGAATGGAAGTCTTCTCCTATATATTTGCCTAACCAATCCTCATCTGGATGATAGACAATCCTTCCGTCTTTATCGAAAATCCATAATGAGGTGCCATTTTTAAATTGAGCGATATTCCAAAGCTTCTCTAGTGAGGTGGCATCAATCTCAATTCCTAAAATCCCTTTAGGTACAAAAGATAGATTACCTCTAACTCTACGCGCTATACTTATAACATTTTCATTATTGTAAGTGCTTTCAATAGAAAGCACGCTTATTTTTCCTTTATCTGGTGTGTTTCGAATTATTTCATTGTAAAATTTTTTTGAGGCGAGTGGATCTTCTCCTCTAATGTAATTATCACTTGATAAAACGTATTGTCCCGTTTCTGCTAATAAATAGATAAGATTAATATGTTGGTTTTTTAGCATTATTTGATGCATTTCTTTTTTTATTTCCTTTGAATAGTAGTACTTATCAAATCTATTATCTCCTGATAAATCGAGAAATACTTTAACCTCTTTGTTCATGAGTAAAGGTAGTGTAGCAAGCTCCATACTCTGAATGAAAACGTCTGTCTGATAACTGGCATTTTCTACAATGTACTCTAAATTTACTCTGGATTGTTCTTTAATTTCATTTGCAGTATGGTTATAAATGACCCAAGTAATCAATGTAATTGCTACCAGAATAACGATAGAGAAATAGAGTAAGAGTCTCTGTTGAATATTCAATCGATAGATCAATCGATACATAAAACTAGTTCACTCCCATTTTTTTTCGAAACTCTGATGGGGTTTCTCCTGTATACTTTTTAAATGTTTTTGTAAAGTGTGGGTGGTCATTTAGGCCAATAAAGTAAGGAATATCAATAACTCTAATATCTTTTCGCAATAATAATTCTTTTGCCTTTTCCATTCGTAGTCGAATTCGATATTTCACAAACGTTTCCCCAGTTTCTTTCCTAAATAACTGACTAAAATAAGAAGCATTTAGCCCTAGCTTAGCTGCTACCTCCTTCAAACCAATGTCTGTTTCAATATTTTCAGCAATAAAATCTTTTGCGGTTTGAATCGGGTCGATTTCATTTCCTCGTCGCTTTTGCTCTAGCATTTTGATTATCTCTCTACATTTGGCTAGAAAAATTTGATTTGCTACATTCTTACTCGGACAATTTATTTCCCACTGAAATGCTTGTAATAATTGACTTCCCTTATTTTTAATCCTTTGGAATAAAACTTCCATAATGTGGGAAAGAATATTACAGTAGTATTTAACTGAAATAGACTTTGCTTCAAAGCTAGCTTGCCATTGGCCAAATAGATAGATCACTTCTTGCTCGTCCAAAGTCCATATAGACTTCTCAAGCTGTTGCAGGATCTTTTCAATTTCATTTGCACCAATATAATCGGATTCATTTTCCTTTAAGCCTGCGATACAGCTCGCAATTGTGTCCCTCAGCGTTTGTCTTGTAATCGGTTTCAATAAATACTCTTTAACACCATAGGATATTGCTTCTTGGGCAAATTCAAAACGATCATAGCCTGATATGATTATCCATTGTGCATGTGCTTGCTGTCCACGCCATCCCTCTATTAAGGAAAGTCCACTTAATTCCCCACATTCTATATCCGTAAAAATAATATCAAATTGTGTTTTTTTGAGATAGGGAATGGCATCCTCCGCATACTCTACCTCTATAATCGACTGTGGTTTAAAGCTTTCGACTTGAATGGTTTTCAGCATTTTTCTAATCTTCAGACGTGTCATCGGCTCATCTTCAATAATTAAAAGCTTCATTCCTACACCCCTTCCTTAATCAATGAAAACGTTGTTATTTAATTATATAACAATTTATTCAGTTTGTCTAAATCCTGAAAATATTCTAAATACAATCTCGGGTTTGGATTTTTATATCAACTGGCTAAAAAAAACACATGTCTTCCAAAATCTATCCCATAGATGAAAGCCCTTTCATTCCCTAAACTAAGATTAAAGATATTAGAAAGGGAGGAACCGATGTGAGAAAAACACGAGAAGCAATTTTGAAACATAAAGCACTTTACTTTATTGCGCTTCCAGGGATATTATTCTTTATTGTTTTTAAATATATTCCAATTATAGGATCCGTTATTGCATTTCAAGAATACAACATTTTTAAAGGATTTTGGGGCAGCCCATGGGTTGGTTGGTCTCAATTTGAAAAGATGTTTCAATACTCCGACTTCCTGCGAATTCTAAAGAATACGATGCTGATCAATTTTTACGATTTGATTTTTGGCTTTACAGCACCAATTCTTTTAGCGCTCATGTTAAATGAGGTACGAAAAGTACTTGCTCAAAGAATTATTCAAACCGTTGTTTATATGCCACATTTTCTTTCATGGGTTATTATTAGTGGGGTTTTTATTGGCTTATTATCTCCTTCTACTGGATTAATCAATACATTATTAAATGCAATTGGAGTAGACTCTGTATATTTCTTGGCTGATGAAAGCTATATTCGGTCCATTATAGTCGGCTCAGGTATGTGGCGAGACACTGGTTGGGGAACGATTATTTATCTTGCTGCCCTTGCTGGGATAAATCCGCAATTATATGAAGCTGCTGAAATTGATGGGGCAAATCGTTGGCAGCAAACATGGAGGATTACTTTACCGACACTCCTTCCGACAATTATGATGCTACTTTTACTACAAATCGGAAACTTCCTAGATTTCGGATTTGAAAGAGTAGATGTTTTTCTAAATCCATTTAATAGAGAAAATGGGGAGATTTTTGATACGTATATTTACAAGGCAGGTTTATTAAATAATCAATATAGCTATACTACCGCGATTGGTATTTTCAAATCTGTAGTAGGGTTAATATTGATCGTTGGAGCAAACTTTGTAAGTCGGAGAACAACCGGTAGTAGTTTATATTAGAAAGGAATGATACGATGGCTATCAAAATAAGTAAAGCACGGAAGGTCTTTCTATTTTCAAATATGACCATTCTAATTATTATCTCAATCGTAATGCTTCTACCTTTTATTCATGTTTTTGCACAGTCATTCAGTAGTGCTAATGCAATTGATCAGGGGCGAGTTAGTTTTCTCCCAGTTGAGTTTACCTTGGATAACTATAGTTTTGTATTCCAAGACGCTAGTATTTGGCGATCCTTCGGGGTTACAATATTTATTACGGTTGTCGGTACAATTATTAACTTAATCGCTACCGCGTCATTAGCATATCCATTATCAAGAAGAGAACTTAAAGGGCGGAAATTCATATTATTAATGGTTCTGTTTACGATGATTTTTTCAGCACCATTAATCCCTACATTTCTAGTTGTACAGTCTCTAGGTTTGCTAGATACAGTTTGGGCATTAATTTTTCCGACAGCAATCAGTGCATTCAATTTATTCGTGATGCGATCTTTCTTTGTGCAAATCCCAGAAGAGCTAATAGAGGCTAGTCGAATTGATGGTATGGGTGAGCTACGAATCTTATTCCAAGTAGTTCTGCCACTATCCAAGCCAGCACTCGCAACACTTGGAATTTTCTATGCTGTTTTTCATTGGAATACCTACTTTAATGCGTTAATGTATATCGAAAACAGAAAGTTGTACCCATTACAAATTAAATTAAGAGAAATGATTGTAGATGAATCCTTTATAACTGATCCTACATCTAACTTCTATACAACGATTATGTCCTCTTCACCTGAGGGAATTAAAATGGCGACAATTATTATTGCAACTGTACCGATTCTATTAATCTACCCATTTCTACAGCGGCATTTTGTAAAAGGATTTATGCTTGGTAGCTTAAAGGATTAAGTATTGAAATATGTCTTTAAGTTTTTCAAAGTTCTAAAAAAAGTACAATGACACCTAAAAACAGACTACATCACTTCGTTTTTTATTGTGCTAATCTAATTATTGTAAGCGCTTACGATATAAAAAAAGGTTAAGGGAGGATCAATTATGAAGAATAGAAAATGGCTAATTATCCTATTTCTAGTAATGCTAACAGCTATCATTGCAGGTTGCACAGACGAAAAGGGCTCCGAGGAAACAAAGGGCGAGAAAGAGAACGAATCTACTACGGATAATTCTTTTTCAATTGCTATGAGGACATTAGGTACACCATATGTTGAGAGTCATCCGGAGATAAATGATGATAAATTTGTAAAAGAGATGGAAAGATTATCAAACACCGATATTCAAATTCGTCTCGTCCCACATAATGAGTATGTTGAAAGAATGACCTTAATGCTCGCGTCCAATGATGTTCCAGATGTACTTCAAGCTAGTGGTGGTGTGCTTGGACCAGAACTTGCTGGTGGTGTGGAGGCTGAAGCTTTCTTACCACTTGATGATTTAATAGCAGAACATGGTCCAAATCTACTTAAAAAAATCCCACAAGAAGCTTGGGATTCTGTAACGTATGACGGAAAAATTTATGCTATTCCAGATTTTCTATCGAATCCTTCGCGCCGAGGTACAGCGATTCGTATGGATTTACTTAAACAAACTGGATTGGATGTGCCGCAAACAGTAGATGAGCATTTAGAAGTGCTTCGAGCATTTAAAGAACTAGGGGTTGAACATCCTTATCAAGGTCGAGAGAAGTTTAAGTATTCCGATACATTCTTCGGTGCATTTGATGCATTTCCATATCAATATGAACTGTATGAGGGCCAGGTAGTCCCTAAGTTCATGGCAGGGGATAAGATAAAAGATGCCCTTACGTTTTACAATACATTGTATAAAGAGGGACTTCTATCACAGGAGTTTTTAACAACCCAACAGCCTGAATATCGAAGCAACATTATAGCTGGTAAGGTTGGCATTTGGTCCATGAACGCCGAAGAGGTTAATTCATGGGAACAGGAAATTAAGAATAATGTACCGGAGGCAGAGATTGCAATTATCCCTTCCCCGACAGGTCCAGATGGAAAGGGCGGACATTATTGGTATGGAAGTACTACGCGCTCATTCGTCATTAATGCTGAAACAAAAGTCGATCCTGCAGTTATCATTAAATTCTTTGACTGGCAATTAACAGAAGAAGCGGAAAGATTCTTTACGTACGGCATTGAGGATGACACTTATACCCTAAACGAAGATGGAACAGTAAATTACGAAGTACCAGAAGATACAAATCTCCTAAATGCACAGCATTATTTAAACAGATGGTTATGGATGGTTAAAGATTCTACGTATACGCAGGGAATCTTGGAATTAACTGAAGAGGGCCAGGAGTTGCTTCGCGTCTTTGATGAAGTTTTAATAAATGAAGGCCGTGATAGTATTCAGTTTACACCACCTCTAGAAGTATATAGTAGTCATCCAGAAATAAGCCCAGGAAGTGATACACCGTCGGATATTTGGATGACTGGAGCCGCAAAAATCATCCTAGGTCAAGAACCAATTGACCATCATGATAAAGTCATTGAAGAATGGTTAAATAAAGGCGGTACTCAAGCTATTGAAGAAGCTACGGAACGCTATAATAACGAGGATGGGGTCCAGTTACCAAGAACAAATTGGTGATGTAGTTTCAGGAATAGTCAGTTATCCCCACTTAGAGATTTTACGCACTTCTAATCTTATAGGTGGGGATGATACTGTAAAATCATGGATTTAAAGTAGAAGTAACTAAAGGAGGATTTTTTATTCAATGAATAAAACATTAATTAAGTTATATCAACCAAAGAATGGTGTTCTGAATGTACCTTATCAACCAGATGAAAAAACTGCTATTATTGAAAATCCACCACGATTCACTTGGATGCCAGCCAAACTAGAAGATGATGTTTATATAGTAGAAATCTCAACACACCCTGAATTTAAACATGAAAACACATTATCTTATAAACCTGTTTACAACAACTTATTTACACCTAACGAGGTGTTAGAGCCAGGAAAATATTACTGGCGTTACGCGTTGCTTGATAGTCAAAATCATGACACAATCATCAGCAGCTGGAGTGAGATTCGTCCATTTACTATTTCAGTGGGCTTACCAGAAACACCATTACTCGATCGAAAGACACGCTATGAAAATGTTAGCTTAGCCAGACCACGTCTTTGGTTAACAGAAAAGGAATTACCTTCATTTCGTGATCGACTAAAAAATGATGCCTCATACTGTCATTGGGATGCCTTTTATGAAAATTCGGTGGAAAAATATTTATCCCTTCCCTTAATGGAAGAACCTGCACCCTACCCTCGTCATATTCGAGTTGCTAAGTTATGGCGACAAATGTATTTGGATTGCCAGGAAGTACTTTATGCAATCCGTCATTTAAGTGTTGCTGGGGTTATTTTGAATGATAAGAAAATTATTGAGAAAGCAAAGGAATGGCTTCTCCATGTAAGTACATGGGATCCTAATGGGACAACCTCACGAGACTATAACGATGAGGCTGCATTTCGTATTGCAGGAGCACTTGCATGGGGGTATGACTGGCTTTACTCCTATCTATCTGACGAGGAAAAGGGGCTTGTGAAAGAACAACTTTTCATTCGTACCAAGCAAGTTGCAGTACATGTCATGGAACATTCAAAAATTCATCAGGTTCCATATGATAGTCATGCTGTCCGCTCATTATCATCTGTACTTATTCCATGTAGTATTGCATTATTTGAGGATAGCCCAGAAGCAAAAGAATGGCTTGATTATACATTGGAATACTATAGTGGCCTATATACTCCTTGGGGTGGAGCGGATGGTGGCTGGGCAGAGGGACCACATTATTGGTTAACAGGAATGTCCTATATTATTGATGCGATTAACTTAGTTCGTAAATTTAATGGCTATAATTTATACGACCGTCCATTTTTCCACAGGACTGGAGATTTCCCTTTATATGTGTATCCACCAAATACAAGCAGAGCAAGCTTTGGTGACCATGCAAATTTAGGAGAATTACCAGGCCTCAAGGTTGGCTATAATATTCGCCAATTTGCCGGTGTTACGGGAAATGGCTATTACCAGTGGTATTATGAACAAACAAAAAAATACGATACAAATCCATATGATAAATTTTACAATAAGGGTTGGTGGGATTTTTATTTTGATGACATGATGTATGTTCATGATTTTCCTACCGTTGAAGCAATTGAACCAAAAGATATCCCGACTGTTAAATGGTTTAAAGATGTTGGTTGGGTAGCTATGCATGCAAATTTGGATAATCCGGATGACCACATCATGTATTTAACGAAAAGTAGTCGCTACGGTTCAATCAGTCATAGTCATGGCGATCAAAATGCCTTCTTACTTCATGCGTTTGGAGATCCACTTGCAATCCATAGCGGCTATTATATTGCGTTTAATAGTACGATGCATAATAACTGGCGAAGACAAACGATTTCTAAGAATGCGATTTTGATCGACGGAATGGGTCAATATGCGGAAAAGGATAAGTTTCATGCGATAGCGGCAAGTGGCCAGATTAAGAAGGTAGAAGAACATGATAGTCATGCATATGTTTGTGCCGATGCAACTAAAGCGTATCAGCATTATGTTCCATACTTAACTAGTTATATACGAGAAACTTACTTTGTTGATCAATCCTATTTCGTTATCATTGATTCTATTAGTCTAGAGCAAGAAGCTGAAATTGACTGGCTTATCCATAGCTTAAATGAAATGGAACTTAAGCGGCAATCGTTCGTAATTAATGGGGAAAATGCCTCATTAGATGGACGCTTCATTTTCTCGTCAAGTGGTGAGCTAAACCTGACCCAATATAACGATTTTCCAGGAGTAGATTTAGCCGAATTAGAAGGGGATTCTGTTCATTGGCGTTTACAAGCAAAAACGCAAGCAGCAAAGCATCATCAAATTGTAACGCTATTACATCCAATGAAGAAACAAGAGCCAAAATATGTCTCTTATTCGATGGACGATCAAGGGTATTCCAGGCAGTTTTACTTTACAGAGGATGGTAAAACATTCCGAATTGAGAAGGAGAAGGTATTTTAGAAACTTGCGCTATTAAACATTTAACAATACTCATAGCTAATATAAATAGAGGTGGAATATGAAAATAAAAACTATATTTTCCATTGCCCTTAGTATGTTAATTGTCTTGAGTAGTGCCTTTCCATTTCAAAATGAGTTTATCCATGCAGAAGAAACACCATTTAACTATCCAATTATCAATGTAGAAGCGAGTTCACATGATGGTAATCTGCCAGAAAATACAATTGATAATAACTTATCAACTAGATGGTCTGCACAGGGTGTAGGTGAATGGATTCTGTATGATTTAGGCACTATTCAGGAAGTAGGGTATCTAGGAATAGCTTTTCATAATGGCGATATTCGGACAACAACAGTTGATTTAGAGTTGTCTGTCGATGGCGAGACATGGACTAAAGTTACTGACCAACAGGAAAGCAGCGGTAGCTCTTTAAATTTAGAAGCATATGATTTTGAAAATCAGAATGCTCGTTATATACGGATAGTTGGCTACGGAAATTCAAGTAATGATTGGAATAGTATAACTGAAGTTCATATCTATGCACCATTTGCAGGAGGTCCAATTGTTGAAGAAATAGAAATAGTACCCCCTGGACCAAAGCCTGATGCTGATCCATTCACTATACCAGGGCTTTATTATCCAGATGGAATAAAGTATGTTCCGCACGAACCGAACCAAGTTACAGGTAGAACGCTAGATGTTACCGATTTTGGTGCGGATGTTCGTAATAATGAACAGGATGATACTCCTGCAATTATTGCCGCAATCGAGGAAGCAGAATTTGGTGATGAGGTTTATTTTCCAGATGGTATTTATAATTTAATAAGTACGATGCCAGAGGACTTTACAGCACATTTTTATCTGAAAAGTGGTGTCAATCTTCGTGGTAACAGTGAAAAGGATGTAGTGCTCGTATCTTACTTTGACTCAAAGGAAGTTCCGAGTAGTAGAGTGATTGCTTCCTATGGAAAACATGAAGTGGTCATATCAAATATGACAATCACTTCAACATTTGATGGCGCCTATTCAGAAAACCCAGGAGAAAATAATCCTGAACATGGTGGACCTGGATATGGAATATTTATCGCCGATTCCATTGGACAGCCGTCCTATCACATTACGATAAATCATGTAACAGTTGAAAAGTTCAAACGAATGGGTATCCGAATTGAGAAAAGTAACAGAAATATTATCGAAAATACGACATTTAGAAATGCCACAGATGTTGGTGGTGGCGGCGCTGGATATGGAGTATCCATCCAGGGTGTGCCAGGTATTGATAGACTTGGTCATCCAAATGATACCTACTTTAATATTGTTCGAAATAGTCAATTTGTTGGTCCGTATATTAGACATGGCACATTAATTCAGTACTTTGCTCATAATAATTTACTTGATGGTAATAAATATACGGATATTATCCATGATGCAATTGATTTACACGGTCAAGGCGAATACTTAAATGAAATTAGC
Organism: Sporosarcina jiandibaonis; assembly: GCF_013184495.1. GTDB lineage: Bacteria > Bacillota > Bacilli > Bacillales_A > Planococcaceae > Sporosarcina > Sporosarcina jiandibaonis. The sequence goes on from NZ_JAAOIY010000007.1 coordinate 110,325, forward strand.
AATAACAAAATTGATGGCGTCATACGCGGTGGTATTGGTGTTGGAAATACTGGTGGAACTCCGCCAAACTCTCATTCTTCATCTGGACCGGGGAATTATATTCACCATAACACATTGTCGGATACACGCGATGGAATCACTGTTATTATGGGATCCCCTGATACCATTATTGAGAGTAATACAATTATCAACACAAGAGGACCTGAAAATGCTAAAGGGATTTATTTAAAGAATGCTCCACGCACGATTGTAAAGGAAAACAAGATTATCAATAATAAGGCACCTGGATTTTGGGGAATTGTTGTTGCCGAGGATTTCGGTGATACAAGAAATGGGAATAAAGGTGCCGGAATTCCTCAAGACATCGTTATCGAAAATAATAAGATTGTTAATAATACAAATGGGATGAAGTTAGAAGCAGGAAATGGGTTAATTATCCAAAATAATTTGGTTAATAATAATCAGCAAGAAGACTTTATCGACCTTATTTCTAAGGAAGAGAACGATGAAGATGAGGTTGATTATACAATTTATTCCCTCAATCCAACGGATGACGCATTAATTGATATTGAACGACCTGACAGCAATTACGGAGTTATTAATCAAGAGCTAATTGATGCAGGAACAGCAGATCGAAACTACTATAAGTATTTTAATATTAAAAGCAATGCAGACAAGTCAAAAGGTAGAATCGCCTACTATCAATTCGATATTGCTGACTACGAGGATATCGGCCAAGCAACATTCCAGCTAACCGGAAAAATAGGGAGCAACACGACGTCTGTAGCACTTGCAGTCTATGGACTTACTAACAATGATTGGAATGAAGAAACACTAACTTGGCGTAATGCACCAAATGTTGCTTCAGATACCGTAGAGGTAACCGGAATAAATGAAACTGCATTTTATCTAGGAACCATAACAGTAGACCAAGCTGAAAATAGTATTTATAGTATCGATGTTAGTTCCTTTATTGAAGAAGGAAATAATGAGAATGTTAGTTTAATGGTAGTTGATATCGAAGGACAAAATGGAAACGTTAATTTATATTCTCGAGATGAAACGAATAATACAAATTGGCCAGAACTGGTTATTGGCGTAGTAGAGGATTGAGTTAAATACCGCTAACCTACTAGGTTGGCGGTATTTTCTGATTCTGTGTATTCTAATTAGGAGCTAGAATGGGGGACGCGATGAGAAAGATGATTTGGTATTTTACAGATATGTCGAGTCAGCTTAGGGAGGTCACGATAAATCTACCATTATTTGATTGTAAACGTCACTTCAATTCCACTTATGTCTCCTTTAAAACACGCATCAGAAATTTTACAGTTTCTTCCTAATATCAGTCCGGACATCAGCTATGACACCACAATCTATTAAATTCTACTAGCGCAGCCTCCCTGCATAATTGATGTTCCATAAAAGAGAACCCTCTTATCCGACAAATGATGAGTCGGGGCATCGATGACCACATCAGGCTCCATGCCAATCTGCAATCCTCTATCCCCTGAAATCCGATACTCGGTGCTATGGAAGTGAATTTTAAAAAAAGGAAACCAGCAGTGGTTTCTAATCGAGATTATGGAGACCAGGAATCAAACAGGAAGACATTCAATCTATTTGGGAAGACTTTAAAGCAGATAGAGCCCGAACTAAACAATATTCATCATTCGGTCATAGAACATTGTTATACTGATTATGCATTATAAAACCAATTCATGAACTCGAGGGAGGAACTCTAAATGAAAAAGTTATTATCACGACGCGCAACAGAGGAAGACACGGAGAATTACGACAATGAATCGGCCACCAATACACCACGCTGGGTGAAGGTGTCTGTTATTACCGCATTCGTCCTAGTCCTACTGGTTGTCATCGTAATGTTTGCTAGCGGCGGTAAACACGGTCCTGGCCGCCATTTCCCGTCATCCAGCGACATAGAAAAAGTAGCGAAACAGCCGTGGTCATGAAACCCGGCCTACGCAAGTTCGCGCTTACTGCACATATCACTTCCTCGGTCGGTTGGCTTGGCTCGGTCGTTGGTTTCCTAGCTCTTGTCGTCGCCGCTCTCGCTAGCCAGGATGCCAAGACGGTGAATGCTGCTTGGATTGCGATGGAGTTGATTGGCTGGTACGCCATCGTTCCGTTGGCCCTCGTTTCTCTACTAACCGGACTTGTTATGTCTTTGGGTACCAAATGGGGCTTGTTAAGGCACTATTGGGTCATTTTCAAACTCGTGCTAACCATTCTATCTACCGCCGTCTTGCTACTGAACATGCAGACAGTGAGCATTCTAGCAGATGTAGCAAAAGAGACGGGAAGTGTCGATCTCGGTGGCTTGTGGAGCGAACTCCTACATGCTGGTGTTGGTCTACTAATTTTGCTCGTAATCACAATACTATCGGTATACAAGCCGCGGGGCACGACCCATTACGGGCGGCGTAAGCAACACAGTTGATAGAAAATCAATATCAGTTTCTTTTTTACATCAGCCAGTTGTATTAGTTCATGTAGGCTTTATAAATTCACTTGAATAGTTAAATTAAGAGAAGTAAGAATCTATTAGGGAGTCTCCTTTTTTAAATTTTAAAACGCCTCCTAAGGGAAAAATACCACTGATTTCCAGAATAACTGGAGATGAGTCCATGAATAGAAAATACGAAGAAAGTAGCGAAGGTGGTTTAATATCATAAATTCTTGCAGCCTTGATAAATCAATGCTATGCTTTGTTAACGCCTAAACAAAGTGAGCGATGAATATGATTCACCCTATTATTTCCACGAAACTTTATAATTTAAAATCCCAAACCCTAGACTGAAACCAGTCTAGGGTTTTTGTTGCCTAGGGGAAAGATTTCTATTGGAGGTGTAAATTCATGAGTCAAAAACCGATTGCAAACGCTCCGCTTATCGCTGTGTGGATCAGTCTGATAAGCAATATCGTATTAACCATTCTGAAGATTGTCGTAGGTACAATTTTTCATAGTCCGGTTCTTCTCGCGGACGGTTATCATAATGCGGGGGACGTTGTAGCAAGCGCTGCAGCTTTAACTTCCATGCGTATTTCTAAGCGACCGGCAGATGAGGATCATCCTTATGGACATGGTAAAGCAGAAGTAATAAGTTCTGCCATTGTGGCAATCATTCTAGGATTGGCCGCAATTTATATAGCTTATGAATCTATTTCAGCTTTTTTTAATGAACCAGAAAAAGCGAGCATGATCGCCTTTGTAACTGCTGTAGTTTCTCTTGTCTGGAAGCAAGTTTTATACTTGTACACGATTCGAATTGGAAAAAAAGCCAATAGCAAAGGATTAATCGCAACAGCGTATGACCATCTTGCGGATGTGTATGCATCACTTGCGGCCGTATTGGGGATTGGACTAGCACTCATTGGAGACTTTTATCATTTTAAAATCCTAGCGTACGGAGATCCTATTGCAGGTATAATTGTCACAGTTCTAGTTTTCAAGCTTGCTTATGAAATTGGAAAAGAAGCGTTAGACACGCTTATGGAGAAAAGCGTGAGTCCGGAAAGATTGAATGATTTCACTGCCTTAATCAACTCGATTCCTGAAGTGAAACGGATAGACCGCCTGCGGGCCAGGGAGCATGGCCATTATGTCTTAGTGGATCTGCGCGTAGGTGTTCATGGCGAATTGACTGTACAAGAAGGCCATGACATCATCCGAAAAATAAAGAGAGTAATAAAAGAAAATAATCATGATGTGGATGAGGTTCTAATTCACTTAAATCCTTGGTATGATGATGAGAAATGATATTCTAATGCAGGCATTCTATAATAATAATTACAAAAACGATTTCATCTTAGGGTGGAGTCGTTTTTACTATCCTCATTTTTCTTCATTTTACAAATAAAAACATGATACTTTAGTGAGGGTTGACTATTCAAAAAAATACTATAATAATTAGTAGAGGGACTATTGTGTCTATTCAGAAATCTAATATACTAAAACATTCCTATGAAAATAGTTTTAGCTACAAGAGGAGGGAGTATTATGCCGCAATCAGTTCTAAAGAATCCAAAACTGCTTGTTTCTGAAGCTGCTTCCGGATTACTGCGCAGGGACCGTCTTATGACATTACTAGAGTCGGGTGTCGACAAACATTTATCTATTGTCCGTGCTCCTGCCGGATATGGAAAGACGACACTTCTTAGTCAATGGTCAGTGCGATTTATTGGCCAAACCGCATGGATTTCCTTGAATCACTCTGACAATGATCCAATTCGATTTTGGGAAAACATAGCGAAAGCGATCGGCCAGTCATTGCAAACTGATTTATATGAACGACTTCTCCCATTGTTAACCACACAACCAAGACTCCCAGTTAAACTATTTGTCGACCTAATTAGCACTGAAATTAACAAAAGCAACACAAGGGTTCAACTTATCCTCGATGATTATCAAGTCATTACGCAATCGATCATTCATCGCTCGATTGCACGATTAATAGAACATCGTCAGAAGAACTTCCGACTGATTATCGGGAGTCAAAGTCATTTGCCGCTCCCGATAATCAGATGGAAAGCAGATTCAATTGTTCAAGAAATCACGATTGATCAACTAAAGTTTACGTATAAGGAAACGGTACAATTTTTAAAAGAAAGTTCCATGCCAATTTTGGATTTAAATACCGTCCATGAAATTTTCAAGAAAACAGAAGGATGTCCAATGAGCATCAAATTAGTTACGAAAGTAACTGAAAATAAACAGTTAGAAGAAGTGATGAGTGAAGGCAGCAGTGGCAATAATTCGTATGTATCCGATTATTTATTTCATGAATTAATTACTGGTTTATCGTTGCAAGAAAAGAGTTTTTTATTGAAAACGTCTATATTAAAGGTACTTGCACCCGAAGTCTGCAAAGCGTTAACTGACGAAATAGATGTAGATACTATTCTTTCATCTTTGGAAAAAAGAGGGTACTTTATTTATGTAATGGATGAGGAGAGAAAGGATTTTCAGTATCACAACATGTTTCGCGATTTCTTAAACAAGGAATTGCGTCAACGCTATTCCAAAGAAGAAGTATCACGGTTGTTTTCAAAAGCCGCGGAAGAACTTTATAAACTAGGTGATTTTCTTAACGCCATTGAATTATCCATGCGAGGAAATATTTTTGTCGATGCAATGAAATGGATTGAAATCCATGCGCTTGATATTTTCAAACTTGGTTATACAGAAACTCTTAAAGGTTGGATTGACTTATTATTAAAAGAGCAGCAAGAACTAAGCATTGAAATGACAACATTATTTGCATTGGCTCATGCGATGTTACAAGATTTTGGTCGTACATTTCACATCATTGAACAATTGGAAAAGCGGCATGAAATAGATCATTGGATGGATAACGAAGAATACAACAACGAAGCCGCAGATTTTCTAGCAATTAAAGCTTATGCTTTGCTAGTTGATCAAAATAGTATGAACACCTCACTGCGGTTAATGTTGAAGCAATCAAAGCGGGAGGCGAAGGATTCTAACTTCAATAAAATATCGATTCGATACAATGTATGGAACCTGACACTATTGCATACAAAGATTGGCGGTAAAGGGAAACTTAACTGTGAAGAAATAGAAAGCTTCTTGAATAATCATCAAACAAAGGACTATAAACGATTAATTGTGACGGGATATTATCTGGGGGTGTACGCTGAAAAGTTGGTGGAATGGAATCGAAGCGAAGAGGCCTTGCTTGTCATAAAAGAGGCAATCAAAATTGGGAGAAGTTTTCGAGATTCTGGTCTGGTGATTCCGATGTTTGTATTAAAGTGTCGGATTGAAATCACTAAACAAGATTATGCAGAAGCACAGCACTATTTGGAAAAAGCGAAATCTTATGCACTAAACAAAGATGAACCTCACTGGGTGGATTTACTTCTATTAATGGAAGCAACAATCTTTATTCAACAGGATAAACTTGCAATAGCAGAAGAAAAACTCGCCGCAGCAAAAGCAAATGAATACATTGGTGGCATCGAAAACGAATTTTGGTGGTTTGTCCATGTTCGATTACTTATTAAAAAGAAAGACTTTGAAACAGGATTACAATTGGTCGAACAATTAAAAGCTCGTGCGTATGAAGAAGAACAAATCTCTTTAATAATAGAATCTTCTTTATTGGAAGCGACACTTCATAAGTTGAACGGAAATAATAGACAAGCGCTCGATATGCTAAATGAAGCCTTGAAATTCGGGAATCGTTATGGATATATAAGAATGTTCCTAAATGAGAGCGAAATCTATCCTTTGATGGAAAGGTATATCGAACTAAGAAGAGAGCGTCATATTCCATCCTGGAGTTCGATTCCCTTGGATTACGTTGAACGTATAATGAATATTTCCAAAGAAGAACAGTCTGCATCCGGATTGGTCGTTGAAAAGAAAAATCCGCTCCATGGGCTGACACCTCGAGAACTTGAAGTTTTGAAATTATTAACAACAGGCTTGTCGAACCGGAAAATTGCTGACGAGTTGTTTTTATCGCCTGGAACAGTTCGTATCTACTTATCCAATATTTATGCAAAACTACAAGTGAAATCCAGAACGCAGGCCGTAATTATTGCAAATGCACTATCGTTAGAACAGCATTGAAATAAAATCATTGTCAGAAGTTGAGCCTAAACGTTTTCAATTAATAGGTAAACAAACGAGCAATTCCACATGAATATGGAATTGCTCGTTTTATTACTTAATAACAGCTAAATCTATCTATATTATCCAAGTCAATCCCCATGTATACCCATCTTCTTTGTCTGCTGCGCCATCTCCAACCCGCTACTGATCTTCGACCGACAAAAACCGGTAAGAACCAGAATCCTTGCCTTCTTGAAAGCCAGATGAAAGTGAAGCGGTATAAGCAGCCTCTAATTGCACCGGGATCTACGGCGAATAGTTGCGTACTAGGATAGGTTGGCGTAGTACTAGGTGGTGCAGATCTAGGAGGTTGGGATCCTCCTTGCTGTCCTGGTGGAAAATCAGGTCTTCCTTGTCCTGGCGGGAATCCAGGACCTCCTTGCCCCGGCGGAAATCCGGGAATACCTTGCCCTGGTGGAAATCCGGGTCTTCCTTGCCCTGGTGAAAATCCAGACATTCCTTGCCAAGATGGATATCCAGGCATTTCGTATCCATAACCTCCTTGCCCCATTGAGTATCCGGGCATCCCATATTCGGGCGAAAATCCAGATCTTCCTGGTTCATACATATCTTGATCGTCATATCCATCGGGTAATCGCGGATACCATTGTTCTGCATCAAAATCTTCTGATCCTCTGTTTACCATTACAATTCTCTCCTTCCAAGCGATTCTACCTAGTGTATGCAACAATATTAGACAGCGATTGGACTTTTTTGTTTTTAAAACTTTATCGGTTTTCGACTGTCTAATGGACAGAAACGCGGAAGAGCACTAGGACGACAAAGGTCCCGACTCGCAAGCAAAATCTATTAAGTGCAAGCAGATGGTCATCTAGTGCAAGGAAACCACCCCCGACTGCAAGAAAATTAACACCGCAGACAACCCAACAATCTACCCCCGAAAACGCTTCACCACGCTGACACAGCGCACTGTTAGCACAGACTAAACTTTCGCAATAATCATTTTAAAAGCATTTTCATCGTGTAAGATGGAAGTAGAACTTAAATTGGGGGGAGTTAATATGGGAAAAGCATCTGAAAAAATCATGAGGTACCGGGGAAGCGAATTGAATACGAAAGGTTGGCAACAAGAAGCTGCACTTCGCATGTTAATGAATAATTTAGACGAAGAAGTGGCGGAGCATCCGGATGAGCTAGTCGTTTACGGGGGGATTGGAAAAGCGGCGCGAAACTGGGAGTCGTTTGACGCGATTGTTCGTTCACTTAAAGAACTTGAAAATGATGAAACTTTGCTCGTGCAATCCGGAAAACCGGTCGCGATTTTCAAATCGCATACAGACGCACCGAAAGTATTGATCGCAAACTCGAATCTCGTCCCCGCGTATGCGAATTGGGAAACGTTCCACGAACTCGATAAAAAAGGGTTGATGATGTACGGGCAAATGACCGCGGGTAGCTGGATCTATATCGGATCACAAGGAATTGTCCAGGGAACATATGAAACGTTCGCTGAACTCGCGAAACAACATTTCGGTGAGTCGTTAAAAGGAACGATTACATTAACAGCAGGCCTCGGCGGCATGGGCGGGGCGCAACCACTCGCGGTAACGATGGCTGGCGGGGTTTGTATCGGCATAGAAGTTGATGAAACACGTATCGACCGCCGTATCGAAACGCGCTACACGGACGTGAAAACCGATTCATTAGATGAAGCAATTCGATTAGCGGAAGAAGCTAAAGTGAAAGGGGAAGCGTTGTCGATTGGCCTATTAGGAAATGCATCGGATATTTTACCAGAAATGATCGCTCGTGGGTTTATTCCAGACGTGCTCACAGATCAGACATCGGCTCATGATCCATTAAATGGCTATATTCCTTCCGGCATGTCGCTTGAAGAAGCAGCAAAACTTCGGCAAGAGAATCCAGAAGAATATGTAAAGAAATCAAAAGCTTCAATGGCGAGCCATGTTGAATCGATGCTCGCGATGATGGACCTGGGTGCAATTACATTTGACTACGGCAATAACATCCGCCAAGTCGCAAAAGATGAGGGCGTCACACGTGCATTCGATTTTCCGGGATTCGTTCCCGCTTATATTCGCCCGCAGTTTTGTGAAGGTAAAGGACCATTTCGTTGGGTCGCGTTATCGGGTGATCCGGAAGACATTTACAAAACAGATGAAGTGATTTTACGCGAGTTTAGTGTAAACAGACATTTATGCAACTGGATTCGCATGGCTCAGGAGAAAATCGAGTTCCAAGGACTGCCTTCAAGAATTTGCTGGCTGGGGTACGGAGAACGTGCTCGATTCGGAAAAATTATTAATGACATGGTCGCTTCGGGCGAATTAAGTGCACCGATTGTCATCGGACGCGATCATCTTGACTCGGGTTCAGTCGCATCTCCGAACCGCGAAACGGAATCGATGAAAGACGGCTCGGACGCAGTTGCCGATTGGCCGATTTTAAATGCAATGATCAATGCAGTCGGCGGCGCGACTTGGGTTTCAGTTCATCACGGCGGCGGGGTCGGCATGGGGTATTCCATTCATGCGGGAATGGTCATCGTTGCAGATGGAACGATAGAAGCGGAAGCCCGAATCGAACGCGTATTGACGACTGACCCAGGTATGGGAATCGTTCGTCATGTTGACGCGGGTTATAATCTCGCAGAAAAAACAGCACGCGAGAAGGGCGTCAACATTCCGATGATGGCTAAAGGAGTTGAACAAAAATGAAATCAATCGTTTGGATAAAACACGCGTCACAACTCGCAACACTCGCACAAAACTCAGAAGGCCCGCGAATTAAAGAAGCGATGAATGAATTATCGATTATCGAAGACGGCAGCGTTTGGATAGAAGACGGGGTAATAAAAGCAGTCGGAACAACGACTGAACTTGAAAGAAAATTCAATGACCGCGCGCATGAAGCCGAAATTACAGACGCATCTGGCCATCTTGTCACACCGGGACTCGTCGACCCGCATACGCATGTCGCTTACGGTGGAAGCCGCGAACGTGAATTCGAAATGCGTCTCGAAGGCGCAACGTATATGGATATCATGAATGCAGGCGGCGGAATCCACGCGACGACTCGAATGACGCGAGAAGCGTCGGAAGATGAGTTAGTCGAGCAATCGAAAAAACGACTAGACTCATTTTTACAACACGGTGTAACGACGGTTGAAGGAAAAAGCGGTTACGGACTCGATTTGGAAAATGAACTGAAGCAACTTCGTGTGATGAAACGGCTTCAAGATGAACACCCGATAGATCTCGTTCCTACATTTATGGGGGCGCACGCTGTTCCGACAGATTATAAAGGTCGCGAAGAAGAATTTGTCGAGCTCATTATCGACGAAATGCTTCCAGCCGTTGCCGATGAAAAACTAGCTGTCTTCAATGACGTCTTTTGTGAAGTCGGCGTGTTTACCCCTGAACAGTCGGAACGTATTTTAGAAGCTGGAAAAATGTACGGCTTAATACCAAAAATTCATGCGGATGAAATCGAACCATATGGCGGCGCAGAATTAGCTGCGAAAGTAGGCGCGATTTCAGCAGAGCATTTATTGAAAGCGTCCGATGATGGTATTACGGCAATGGCGGATGCCGGAACAATCGCTTGTTTATTGCCAGCAACGGCTTTATTCCTACGGGAAGAGGCGGCCAAGGGGCGTAAAATGATTGACGAAGGGGTACCCGTCGCGATTTCAACAGACTGTAATCCCGGTTCTTCCCCGACAACATCGATGCCGCTCGTCATGAATTTAGCGTGCATTTCAATGAGACTAACACCTGCCGAAGCTTTGACGGCGGCAACCTATAATGCGGCATGCGCGATTCAAATGGAGAATAAGACCGGCTCGCTTGAAGTTGGAAAACAAGGCGATGTCGTGCTTTGGGATATTTCAAATTACCAAGAGTTGCAATATTTATTCGGAGTCAATCATGTGAAAACCGTCTGGAAAAAAGGCGTAAAAGTAGTTGGCTGATGAAATTAGAATAAAGGGTGGGTTTTCATGATTACATTAACAGGGTCAACACTAACTCTTGAGCAATTAAAAGCAATTTTATATAAAAGATCAGTTGTTTCATTAGACGAAAAAGCGATTGAACGCGTCAATAAAAGCCGACTCGCTGTCGAGAAAATAGTGCGAGAAGATCGAACTGTTTACGGCATTAATACGGGTTTCGGAAAATTTAGCGATGTCAGCATTGATGAAAAAGATACGAAAGCGTTACAACTTCATCTCATTCGATCGCATGCTTGCGGAGTTGGAGATGCATTCCCGGAAATCGTATCACGCGCCATGGTCGTTCTACGGCTTAATGCCTTATTGAAAGGTTTTTCGGGAATACGTGCAGAGGTGTTGGAACGATTCGCATACATGTTGAACCATCAAATCCATCCCGTCATTCCGCAACAAGGTTCTCTGGGCGCGTCCGGTGATTTAGCGCCGCTCGCTCATTTGGCACTCGTACTACTTGGAGAAGGCTTCGTTTGGCAAGGAATGGAGCATGTTCCAGCCGCTGATATATGGAAAAGGCATGGACTAGAACCAATCGTGCTTGAAGCGAAAGAAGGGCTCGCGCTCATTAACGGAACCCAAGCGATGACAGCCCAAGGCGTTATTAATTATTTAGAGGCGGAATCACTCGCCGTTGATAGTGAATGGATTGCTGCGATGACAATGGAAGCACTTCACGGGATAACAGATGCCTTCCATCCAGCCATCCACGAAGCGCGAGGGTATCCTGAACAAGTTGATGTCGCAAAAAGAATGCTAGATTTATTGGACGGCAGCAAAATGACGACATTCCAAGGTGAAAAACGTGTGCAAGACGCTTACTCGATTCGATGTATTCCGCAAGTGCACGGAGCAAGTTGGCAAGTGTTGAATTACGTGAAAGAAAAACTGGAAATCGAAATGAATGCGGCGACGGATAATCCGCTTATTTTCAATGACGGTGATACAGTCGTATCAGGCGGAAATTTCCACGGGCAACCAATTGCTTTCGCGATGGACTTTCTGAAAATCGGCATGGCGGAACTCGCGAATATTTCCGAGCGCCGAATTGAACGACTTGTCAATCCGCAACTCAATGAAGGATTGCCGCCATTTCTTAGCCCGGAACCGGGTTTACAATCCGGAGCCATGATTTTACAATATTCCGCGGCAAGCCTGGTTTCGGAAAATAAAACACTCGCTCATCCAGCGTCTGTGGATTCAATTCCTTCATCTGGAAATCAAGAAGACCACGTTTCGATGGGGACAATCGGTGCAAGACACGCACAGTCGATAATCAAAAACACTAGAAATGTTCTAGCTATAGAGGCACTCTGCGCATTAACCAGTTGTGCGATTCGCGGGAAAGAATTAATGGCATCCAAAACACGTATACAGTTTGAAAAATTACTAACCGTCGTTGACCCCATTAACGAAGATCGTATTTTCACACCGGATATCTTAGCGATTGAACAATTACTAAAGAAGAATCCTATGGATTAATATAAGGAACTGAGACCAATTACCAGGTTTCAGTTCCTTTTTTGAATCCAAATCGATCCTCGCTCGTATCTATATTTGGAGGGAAAGTAATATGTCAAAATGGACGCTTTATAAACTACTAACTATTTTAGGATTTTCATTCGTCATTATTTTAACGAATCTATTTGAAGAGAAAATCAGTGCATTCTTTTCATTCGTAAACTCTTTTATTGAGCCGAGCATTCTTGTTATATTCTTCACAGTGATATTAATTGTATGGGGATTTTCATCCTTATTACTATTACAAGAGAAAAAGGGCAGGCCGCTATTTGTACATAAGATATGGAGAATCATGCCGGCTATCATCGGGGTAATCCTATTCATTTCATTCATCGTATTCATAATCCTAGGTGTCACCATACTTTCGCAGATAACCCCAAAAATGCACTGGGTTTTAGATTTATCAATTATTTACTTTTTAGTTTTAATCTATTTGTTCGTATTGTCTATCATGCTTAGATATGGGATAGTGGAAACAAACAAAAGGACAATTATCACTTCTGCACATATTACAGTGCTCGTTCTTCTAGCAATACTATTCATGATTCCACAGTTATAGAAGGACACTTAATAACTTCCATCATATAGTGAGATTAGTTGATTGTAGTGGAGGGCGGCGACTCCAGCGGGAATAGAGGGCAAAGACGGAAAGAGAAAGTTCACTCTTTCTTTATCAACCGAAGGCCCCGCAAGAGCGAAGCGATGAGGAGACTGAGGTGATGCCCGTGGAACGCGTCCGCCTGGAACGGAAATCAACGGGCTAAATTAAAAACGAACATATGAATAATGGATTGTTTAAGTAGCATTCTCGTGTAATGGGGCGTATTATTACCGATTCCGCGTTTAGTAGTCTACTATTATAGTATTGATCACAGTCGAACCGAACACTTTCGATTACTGGAGGAATGACAATTGACTACAGAAGAAAAACCACATATTTTAATCGTTGACGGCATGGCCTTATTATTCCGCTCCTTTTTTGCGACATCCGCAATGGGGCATTTTTTTCCGAATGCGGAGGGCATTCCAACAAATGGCGTCCAGGGATTCGCACGCCATTCAATGACGGCAATGTCCCTATTCAACCCGACCCATATGGCAGTTTGTTGGGATATGGGCTCGCACACATTCCGAAATGACTTGTACGACGGTTATAAAGCGAATCGACCGGCGCCGCCCGAAGAACTTGTTCCGCAGTTCGATATGGCTCGAAGCGTTTCAGAACTAATCGGATGGAAAAGTTACGGCGAACCCGGTATGGAGGCCGACGATTTAATTGGCTCTATGGTGACCAATTGGGACGGCAAAGCCGACATAACAATTGTTTCTGGTGACAGAGATCTCCTGCAATTATTGCGTCCCGGCGTTAAAGTAGCCCTAATAAAAAGAGGATATAGCGAATACGACATCTACACAGACGAACGGTTCATCGAAGAATACGGCATAACGCCGTTTCAATACATCGATAAAAAAGCATTCACCGGTGACGCAGCTGACGGATACCCGGGCGTCAAAGGAATTGGACCAAAAACAGCATTGGCGTTAATTAAACAATATGGCTCCATTGAAGGCGTTCTAGATGCTCTAGACGAATTAACTCCAGCACGAAGAAAACGAATCGAAGAAGGCATGGAGATGCTTCACTTATCCAGAAAGCTCGCTGAAATTCATTGCGACTTAAAAGTATCAGACGAAATCGAAGACCTAACACTTCCAGTATATGATGTAGAAAAGAGAAGCCTATTTGAAAAAGAAGGCTATACAATGATCATGCGACATGCGGATTCATTATTTTCATGAAGATATAATTAGTAGCTACTATTCACTTTTGGAATGAATAGTGGCTACTTTTTAATTTGTATAAACGTCAAAATGGACTTATTTTTCTCATAAGATATCTTTCGTAATTGACTAGCCCGATTTCTACCGCCATTATCATGCACGATGAGAAATAGGTCATCACCACTTTTCTCATATCCAACAACAGGAACCCAATGATAATCGAAAGCAAATTTGCCGCGCCATCTGAATGTAAACCATTTATCAAACTTGGCGGCTACAGGACGGCCATTATCAATTTCATGAATGACCTCATCAATTGTACATTTTTCAACAGTCCACTCATTTCCAAGAAGCTTCTTCATATTGCGGATGAAACGCCAAGTAAATAATCCGATTTTTGTACTGCCCAGCAATCGGTACAGTTCATTTACTGCATGCATATTATGAGGAAAATGATACCCTAGAATCACATGAGCGGTCACCGGTCCACATGCAGATGGACGAAAACGTTTATCAATATCTTGTTCAAATTGTGATTTGCCAATTACATCGAGTACCGTTTTCATATCGAAACGCCCTTTCTTTACAGTCCTAATTAGTTATATTCAGTGTACAATCCAATTTCGATTCTGGATAATAAATTGAATCCTTCGAACCCCATCAAATTCAAAGTTTCTCTCTATTCTATGAATATGTACAGAATAAAATATTGCGAAAAATTAACTAATGCTCTATAATAAAAGTTATAGAAGTCGTTTCTATTTTTTTTGCCCAAATAATGAATGAGTGTTCATTCAAGAAAATAAAGGGAGGCATTGCACGTGGCTTATCAAATTAAAAAAGCAGCAGTTTTAGGTTCAGGTGTGATGGGTTCTGGAATTGCAGCCCATCTCGCAAACATCGGTATTCCTGTACTTTTATTGGATATCGTCCCAAAAGAATTGACAGACGAAGAGAAAGCGAAGGGGCTTACTCTTGAAGATAGCCAAGTCCGAAATAAAATTGCAAACAGCGCATTGCAAAAACTACTCAAACAAAAACCAGCTCCGTTAACTACAAAAAGCAACTTATCGCTTATCGAAGCAGGAAACTTAGAAGATGATCTTGAAAAATTGAAAGATGTTGACTGGATCGTCGAAGTGATTGTCGAGAATCTAGAAATTAAAAAAGAGTTATACGAAAAAGTGGATGCCGTGCGTAAGCCCGGCACGATCATTTCTTCAAATACATCGGGCATTAGCATTGAAGCGATGAAGGAGGGGCGTTCAGAGGATTTCCAGAAACATTTCCTAGGAACGCATTTCTTTAATCCGCCGCGTTATTTGAAACTACTTGAAGTGATTCCGGCAAGCACGACAGCTCCGGAAGTGGTAGATTTCATGGTCAGATTTGGCGAAAACACATTAGGTAAAGGCGTTGTCATTGCCAAAGATACGCCGAACTTTATTGCGAACCGAATTGGAACTTACGGGTTACTGGTTACCCTTCGAGAAATGGAGAAACGCGGATTTTCAATCGGAGAAGTCGACTCTGTAACCGGCACTTTAATAGGCCGTCCGAAATCAGCGACATTCCGTACATTAGACGTTGTCGGTCTGGACACATTTATGCATGTCGCCAAAAATGTCTACGACCAAACAGAAGGCGAAGAACAAAAAGTATTCGAGTTGCCGGCTTTCATGAAGAAAATGATTGAAAACGGATGGCTCGGTGCGAAAACGAAACAAGGATTCTATGTTAAGAAAGATAGAGAAATCCTGGAACTCGATCCAAAAACCTTCGAATACAGCAAAGCGAAAAGAATGAAAACGCCTTCAATCGAAATGGCGAAGCAACAAAAAGGGCTCGCGAATCGAGTGAAAACACTTGTCTACGCAAAAGACCGGACTGGTGAAATCCTATGGAACATCATGGCGCCGACGCTTCGCTACTCCGCTGAACTACATGGTGAAATAGCGGACGATATCGTAGCGATCGATAACGCGATGAAATGGGGCTTCGGTTGGCAGCAAGGACCGTTTGAAATATGGGATGCGATCGGGGTTAGTAAATCTGTTGAAAAAATGAAAGAAGAAGGTGCAGAGGTACCTGCTTTCGTACAACGTTTGCTAGATCAAAACTATAAATCTTTCTATAAAGAAGAAGACGGAGAACTGTATTTCTTCGACGGAGAAGGCTATAAGCCGGTTCCTGTTAATGAAAAAGTGATTGACTTAAAACGCTATAAGAAAAAGCACGGAGTCATTAAGAAAAATACAGGTGCTAGTTTAATAGACCTTGGTGATGGCATCGCTTTACTAGAATTTCATTCGCAATCGAATGCGATCGGGTTGGATATTTTGCAAATGATCAATTTCGCAATCGATGAAGTGGAAAAGAATTATAAAGGGCTTGTGATCGGCAACCAAGGAAAAAATTTCTGTGTCGGCGCGAACCTCGGCCTAATCTTGATGGAAGCGCAGGATGACAATATTTTTGAATTGGATTTCGTCGTTCGAACGTTTCAAAATGCGATGATGAAAATCAAATATTCGACGAAGCCGGTTGTCGCAGCTCCGTTCGGGATGACGCTTGGAGGCGGCGCTGAGGTTTGTCTCCCAGCGGCACATATTCAATCGACGACTGAAACTTATATGGGCCTAGTCGAACCGGGTGTCGGTCTGATTCCTGGAGGCGGCGGTAACGTCGGTTTGTATACTAAACACTTAAAAGGTTTGCCGAACGGCGTAAAAGTCGACTATCAAAACATCGCAAACAAAGTGTTTGAAACGATTGCGATGGCGAAAGTTTCAACTTCTGCCGATGAAGCGCGCGACAATAATTTCCTGGGCTTCGCAGATGGAATTAGCGTTAACGCAGACCATCAATTATACGATGCGAAACAAGTCGCTCTTTCATTATATGAAAATGGCTATCAGGCACCTAAACGCGAGAAAATCCCGGTAACAGGCGATTCCGGTTACGCGACATTACTACTCGGCGCAGAAGCGATGTTCTTGTCAGGGTATATTAGCGAGCATGACTTGAAAATCGCGAAGAAATTAGCATTCGTTCTAGCAGGCGGCAAAGTGCCATTTGGAACGCTTGTCGATGAGCAATATTTGCTCGACCTTGAACGTGAAGCATTCTTAAGCCTTGTAGCTGAACCAAAATCGCAACAGCGCATGCAACATATGCTGATTAAAGGAAAACCACTTCGCAATTAATGGCACCAAACATAGAGGAGGAAGAAATAATGCGTGAAGCAGTAATTGTAGCCGGTGCACGAACGCCGGTCGGAAGAGCGAAAAGAGGTTCTCTTGCAACCGTTCGTCCGGATGATCTCGGAGCGATTGCAGTAAAAGAAACATTAAAACGCGCAGGCGGTTACGACGGACCAATCGACGATTTAATCATTGGCTGCGCGATGCCTGAAGCAGAACAAGGAATGAATATGGCGCGCAATATCGGGGCGCTTGCAGGACTTCCGGATACAACGCCGGCGATTACCATAAACCGATTTTGTTCTTCAGGCTTGCAAACAATCGCATACGGTGCGGAACGAATTATGCTCGGGTCGTCAAAAGCGATTCTCGCAGGCGGCGCGGAATCGATGAGCATGGTTCCGATGATGGGGAATGTCGTTCGCCCGAATGTACGGTTGGCGGAAACAGCACCCCAATATTATATGGGAATGGGCCATACCGCCGAGCAAGTCGCTACAAAGTACGGCGTAAGCCGCGAAGATCAAGATGCATTTGCCGTACGTTCTCATGAAAGAGCGGCAGCCGCGATTGCTGAAGGCAAGTTTAATGATGGGATTGTTCCAGTAGAAGTAACTCAGCGATATGTTGATGACAGCGGAAAACCAGCGGAAAAGAAATTCATGTTTGAAATGGATGAAGGCGTTCGTCACGGTACAACGACAGAAGTGCTCGCGCGCTTACGTCCAGCGTTTTCTGTTACCGGCTCAGTAACTGCGGGGAACTCATCGCAAACTTCAGACGGCGCAGGTGCAGTTTTGATCATGGACCGCGAAGTGGCAGAAGCGGAAGGATTAAAGCCGATCGCTAAGTTCCGTTCATTCGCAGTCGGCGGCGTTCCACCAGAAGTGATGGGGATCGGCCCAATTGTAGCGGTTCCGAAAGCGCTTGAAATTGCCGGACTATCAATCGAAGACATCGATTTATGGGAACTAAACGAAGCGTTCGCATCACAATCGCTTCAAGTTATCCGTCATCTAGGTCTCGATATGGATAAAGTGAACGTCAACGGCGGAGCCATCGCGCTCGGTCATCCACTCGGTGCGACAGGATCGATATTAACTATACGCATGTTGGATGAATTAAAACGTCAAAATAAGCAATTCGGAGTCGTGACAATGTGCATCGGCGGCGGAATGGGTGCGGCTGGCGTATTTGAACTCTTATAAAAAGCACTAGATCTAGTTTGATAAATATATGAATATGAACCTAAATCTAGCGAAGGTACCTCGAAGGTCGCTGGAAAAGTATAAAGATGCTTCTTTATATATCACCACTCACCGATTTAGTGCGCAGTCGTGAGACTCCCGCGGGAAAAGCGAACAAAGTGCGAAAGAGAAGTGCGCTCTTTCCTTAGCCGAGACCCTGGACTGAGCGCAGCGAGGGAAGCGGCAGGGAAAGATTGAACTATATCTTTCCGCACTTTCGCGCTCGCCCGCAGGAAAGCGAACGCAGTGCGAAAGAGGAAATCGCTCTTTCCTTGGAGCACTAAATTATGTTCAAAGATAGTAACTATATTTGTTTTAATTAAAAGGAGGAACAAACAATGACTGAATCAACAACGGCTAATTTAATCAAAGGCGGCGCTTTTCTCATCGAAGACATCGAAGCAGATCGTGTCTTCACACCTGAGGATTTTACCGAAGAACAGAAAATGATCGCGAAAACAACCGAAGACTATGTATTGAATGAAGTTGTCCCTGTCATCGATAATTTAGAAAACCATGAATTCGAGCACTCCGTACGTTTATTGAAAAAAGCAAGTGATTTGGGTCTGCTGGGGGCAGATGTTCCAGAAGAATACGGCGGACTTGGTTTAGACGCCATTTCATCCGCGTTAATATCTGAGAAAATGTCCCGTGCGGGCGGCTTTTCAATTACCCACGGTGCTCATGTCGGCATCGGTACATTGCCGATCGTATTATTTGGAACTGAAGAACAAAAGGAAAAGTATCTGCCAAACTCGGTTACGGGAGATAAAATATCGGCTTACGCATTAACTGAACCAGGCTCAGGTTCGGATGCATTGGGTGCTAGCGCAAATGCGAAACTTAATGAGGCTGGAACGCATTATATTTTAAATGGTGAAAAACAGTGGATCACGAACGCTGGATTCGCAGATGTTTTCGTTGTCTATGCGAAAATTGATGGCGATAAATTCTCAACATTTATCGTTGAAAAAGACTTCCCGGGTGTATCTGTGGGTGCAGAAGAAAAGAAAATGGGGATCAAATCGTCTTCTACGCGTACATTAATTCTTCAAGATGCCGAAGTGCCTGTTGAAAACTTGTTGGGTGAAGTCGGGCGCGGTCACGTGATTGCGTTTAACATCTTGAACATCGGCCGTTACAAACTTGGAGTTGGAACAGTCGGCGGTTCAAAACGAACGCTTCAATTGGCGATTCAGTATGCCAATGGACGTAAACAGTTCAAAACGCCAATCTCTTCATTTAATTTAACTAAAGAAAAACTCGCAACGATGGCCGCGCGCACTTATGCAGCTGAAAGCTTGGTCTATCGGACAATTGGATATTTTGAAGAGCGAAATAGCGCCATGACTGCCGAAGAGCGTAAAGACGGAAAAGCGATTGCGGCATCGATTGCAGAGTACGCAATTGAATGTTCCATTAACAAAATTGTCGGTTCTGAATTACTAGACTATGTCGCTGACGAAGCGGTTCAACTACACGGTGGATATGGTTTCATGGCGGAATACGAAGTCGAACGCATCTACCGCGATTCGCGTATCAACCGGATTTTTGAAGGAACCAATGAAATCAATCGCTTGCTCGTGCCGGGAACTTTCATGAGGAAAGCAATGAAAGGCGAATTGCCGCTACTTGAAAAAGCACAGGGACTTCAAGAGGAACTTCTTATGATGATGCCTGAAGAAATCGGCGACGAAGCCCTTGCACAAGAGAAGGTGCTCGTGAAAAACGCGAAAAAGATCGGACTGTTAGTTGCTGGCCTTGCAGCGCAGCGCTTCGGTACTAAACTTGAACAGGAACAAGAGATTCTCGTCAACATCGCGGATATTGCAAGCAATGTATTTGGCATGGAATCGGCGCTTCTTCGTACGGAAAAAGCACTTGCCCGTAATGGAGAAGAAAAAGAAAAACAGAAAATCCTTTACACGGAGATATTCTGTCAGGAAGCTTTTGCAGAAATCGAAAAAGACGCTAAAGAAATATTGTTGGCGGCAGTCGAAGGCGATAACCAGCGCATGATGCTCTCTGCCCTTCGCAAATTAACCCGTTCGACTCCTTACAATATTATCGCGAAAAAACGCGAAGTTTCCGAAAAACTGATTGATGCTGAAAGATATATCGTTTAATTTATTTAGCAGTTGCCCAGATGCCTTTTTGGTATCTGGGTGAATTTTTGCTACAATGGGGTAAACGAAGGAGATGTTTATTGTTATGAAGCTGACCTATTACGGATACCCTAAATGCAGCACATGCAGAAAGGCGAAGAAATCGCTGGAGTCAAAAGAAGTTGACTTTGAAGAAGTGAACATTGCAGAAAACCCGCCAAGCGAAGATGAACTTCGTAAAATCATCGCCGCATCTGATTTGGACATTAAAAAGTTTTTCAATACGAGCGGAAAAGTATATCGAGAGCTTAATTTGAAAGAGAAATTACCGACAATGTCTGAAGATGAGAAAATAAAACTACTATCTTCAAACGGCATGTTGATCAAAAGACCGATTGTCCATGGAGATGGAAAAACAACTGTCGGATTCAAGGATGAAGAGTTTGAAAAAGTCTGGAAATAATGATTGCTCACCTTGTATTTACAGCTAGCTTATGGCACTATTAGATTGAAAGAATAACTATTTTGGAGGCTATGATTATGAACACACCAAAGGAATTTAAGTATTCAGAAGAACATGAGTGGGTAAAAGACGAAGACGGAAAGTTCCGTATTGGAATCACATACTTCGCGCAATCTGAACTAGGCGATATTGTTTTTGTTGAATTGCCTGAAGTTGGGGATGAAGTGACAGCGGACGAGCCTTTCGGTAGCGTTGAATCAGTTAAAACAGTTTCCGAGTTATATGCGCCAATTAGCGGAAAAGTAGTTGAAGTGAACGAAGAGCTAGAAGATAGTCCTGAGTATGTGAACGAATCTCCTTACGAACAAGCGTGGATGATTGTAGTAGAACCATCGGATATTACCGAACTGGATTCACTAATGTCAGCTGAAGAATATGATAAAATGACCATCGAGTAAACATCGACATGGGACGCCGAGCGTTATTCGGCGTTTTTTCACGTCTAGTTCCAGGCGCCAGCCCCTCGGGTCATAAGCAATCCAACAAGGAAGAATTGAACTGCATTCTTCTTAGGCAAAGGACGCCACGTCGTTGGATTGCTTATGCCTGTCGGGGCTAGACGGGCGCCTTGCACTTTTGTCTGTCTAAAGATGAAATTAGTCAAGGAGCTGGTCACTATGAAATTTGAAAAAGTGCTCATTGTAGAAGGTAAGTCGGATCGTATTAGAGTTCGCCGGGTACTTGCTGAACCAATCGAAATAATATGCACGCATGGAACGATAAGTCCGTACCATTTAGAAGAATTACTAACTCCTTACGAAGAACATGAGATATATGTCTTCATGGATGCAGATGAAGACGGTGAAAAAACCCGAGCCCTTTTCAAAAGAGAGTATCCACTGGCAATTCATCTTTACACAGAAAAGGTATATAAAGAAGTAGAAACAACACCCTATAACGTATTGGCGGCAGTTCTTCAGGCAGCACATTTTGAAGTCCGCCCTGAATTTTTGATAGTAAGAAGGTAGATACAATGGAAACATGGACAAGGGAAGAATGGGAAAGAAAGAGCAGCGAAATGGACACAGCGGTATTTTATTTGTACACGCCGATGTGCGGCACTTGTGCAGTCGCTTCAAAAATGATGAATGTAATTTCTGTCATGAAGCCCGACATGCCAATCGGGATGGCCGATTTGAATTACATTGAGGATTTGGCAATCGACTATCAAATTGAAAGTGTGCCATGCCTCCTCATTGCCAAAAAGGGCGTACTGCAGGAAAAGATTTATGCATTCAAGTCAGTGCCTGATCTTCTAGTGAAAATAAGTTGACATCTCTTAGTCGTTTGTGATAAATTTATTACTATAGTAAAAATAAAATTAAATCACTCTTATAAAGAGCGGCGGAGGGAAGTGCCCTATGAAGCCCGGCAACCATCACCTTTGTGAACTGGTGCCAAATCACACAAAGTGCGATCCACTTTGGAAGATGAGAGATTGGACAAACGCTTATTTCAAACGTCGAGCCTTTCTGCATCTAGCAGCAAGGCTTTTTATTATTTATAGAGGTGGAGAAAAATGATTCATTTAAAAGATGTTAACAAGGTCTTCGGCGAAGGCTCAAGCAGTATCGTTGCCGTAGACGGAGTCTCCTTTACAATTGCCGAAGGGGAAATCTTCGGTGTTATCGGATATAGTGGCGCTGGAAAGAGTACGCTGATTCGACTCTTGAATGGGCTAGAAATGCCGACGTCGGGAACAATCACAATCGGCGGGTTGGAGATATCTTCAACTAGAGGAAAAAAATTACGGGAAGCACGACAAAAAGTAAGTATGATTTTCCAACACTTTAATTTGCTATGGTCAAGGACCGTTAAAGACAATATTGCTTTTCCGCTTGAAATCGCAAATATTTCTAAAGTGGAACGAGAACGAAAAGTCGCTGAGCTAATTGAGCTTGTTGGCTTAAAGGGTCGAGAAAATGCCTATCCATCTGAATTATCAGGCGGACAAAAGCAGCGGGTCGGTATCGCTCGCGCCTTAGCGAATGATCCCGAAGTTTTACTTTGTGATGAAGCCACCTCTGCACTAGATCCAGAAACGACAGATTCAATACTCAATCTTTTAACAGATATCAATGAGCGGCTTGGTCTGACAATTGTACTTATTACACATGAAATGCAAGTCATCCGGAAAATTTGCCACCGGGTTGCAGTTATGGAAGAAGGCAAAGTGGTCGAAATGGGCAATGTCCTTGAGGTGTTCCAATCTCCACAAGAGCCGATCACGAAACGTTTCTTGTCGCAAGTGACAGAACCCGCGGAAGCAAAACAAGCCATGGAACATATCAAGAAAGAGTTTCCATCAGGAACACTTATTAAACTTGTTTTTGTAGGTGAACGAACTGGACAGCCGGTGATTACTAGCATGATTCGACAGTTTACGATTGACGTAAATATTGTTCAAGGGAATATAGCTCAAACGCATGACGGTGCATACGGCACGCTCATTCTTCAATTAGTCGGAGAAGAATCGATTATTCAAGAAGCTATCCATTATCTTAACGAACAAGATGTTCGGACGGAGGTGATCGGCAATGATTGAAAACCTATTTCCGAATGTTGACTGGGCTAAGATGTGGGAGGCGACTGTAGAGACGCTCTATATGACTGCAATGTCGACAGTGTTCACGTTTGTCATTGGATTGGCGTTAGGCGTGTTGTTATTCCTTTCTGGACCAGGTCAATTATGGTCAAATAAGCTGATTTCTACGATTGCAGGGGCATTCGTCAATATTTTCCGGTCAATCCCGTTTATCATATTAATTATTCTTCTTATTCCGTTTACAAAATTGCTTCTTGGCACGATACGCGGACCTGAGGCAGCTTTACCCGCATTAATTATAGGTGCGGCACCATTTTACGGTCGAATGGTCTTAATTGCCTTGCAGGAAATCGATAGAGGCGTCATTGAAGCTGCAAAATCGATGGGCGCAAAAACATCTACGATCATCTTTAAAGTATTATTACCAGAGTCAATGCCCGCCCTTCTCTCTGGAATTACGGTTACGGCAATCGCGCTGGTCGGATATACGGCGATGGCGGGAGTTATCGGGGCTGGAGGACTGGGAACGCTAGCCTTCTTGGATGGTTTCCAACGAAGCCGTGAAGATGTTACGCTAATGGCAACGATTCTAATTTTAATCGTCGTGTTCATCATCCAATTTATCGGAGATTTCGCTGTTAGAAAGCTGGATAAAAGATAATTATTGTAAGGAATACCGGGCTTTGCCTGTCAAATATATATACATCATAGAAAAGAGGAGATTAACCAATGAAAAAAGTTTTATCAGCAATTTTATTGGCAGCACTAGTACTAGCATTGGTAGCTTGCGGAACGAAAAATGATGGTGACAAAAACAATGCAAGTAGTGGCGGCAATGACCAAAAAGAATTAGTTATTGGTGCTTCGAATATACCGCATGCAATTATTTTGGAAAAAGTGAAACCGTTGTTGAAAGAAGAAGGCATCGATCTTGTCATTGAACAATACACAGATTACATCTTGCCGAACACGGACCTGGACTCTGGTGAAATTGACGCAAACTACTTCCAACATATACCGTATCTGGAATCGCAAATGAGCGATCATGGCTATGATTTCGTGAATGCGGGTGGAATCCATATTGAACCAATCGGCGTTTATTCAAAAAAATACAAATCTCTTAAGGAACTTCCAGACGGGGCAACAATCTTGATGAGTAATTCTATTGCCGATCATGGACGTGTACTTGCAATGCTTGAATCACAAGGGCTTATCAAGTTAGATGCGGACGTTGAGAAAACGACTGCCGAAGTAAAAGATATAGTCGACAATCCAAAAAATATCAAGTTCGAAGCAGACTATGAAGCTGCTTTATTGCCACAACTTTACAACAATGATGAAGGCGATGCAGTGTTGATTAACTCAAACTATGCAATCGATGCAGGCCTGAATCCGCTTAAAGATTCAATTGCGCTCGAAGATTCGGATTCACCGTACGTGAATGTTATTGCTGTTCGCAAAGGTGATGAAGATAAAGCAGAAATAAAAGCGTTAATCGAAGCGCTGAAATCGGAAGAAATTCAGGACTTTATCCTAGAAGAATGGGAAGGTTCAGTCGTTCCAGTAAAATAATAAAATATAGAAACGAAACGCTACCGGTAAAGCCAGGTAGCGTTTTTCTTTTTGTATTAATTATTTAAAAATAGTATTATTCATATTCTTCTATACTATTTATTAATTCGGGGTAGGAATATTCAATCATTAATAGTATACTTATCTACAAGATGTGTTGTAAGTATTTTCGACATATTGAATTAACTAAAAGCCTGAGGGGGATTGAAGTATGAAGAAAAATTGGTTAGTACTATTAGTTTTGGTATTTACTATGAGTATGATTTTAGCAGCTTGTGGTGAGGAGAAAACTGGGGAAAAGAAGGACAATGATAAAGGGACAGATAAGTTAGCTGCGGATCAAACGTTAAATGTGAATATCAGATCAGAACCGCCTTCACTAAATCCAGCGTTAGCAACAGATACGACATCAGGGGCGGTATTAAACCAGACGTTTGAAGGTTTAATGCGTGTAAATCAGGAAGGTAAAGTAGAAGAAGCCATGGCAGAAAGTTACGAAGTGTCTGATGACGGCTTAACATACACGTTTAAAATCCGGGAAGGTGCAAAATGGTCTAACGGAGACCCTGTTACAGCAAAAGACTTTGAATATGCTTGGAAATGGGTACTTGATCCAGCTAACGTGGACACAGACTATGCTTATCAATTGTATATGATCAAAGGCGCTGAAGCTGCGAAAGAAAAGGGCGGCTCTTTGGACGATGTGGCAGTAAAAGCTGAGGATGATCAAACATTGGTTGTCGAGTTGGAACAGGCAACAGCTTATTTCCTTGAATTGACTGCGTTTTATACGTTCTTTCCCGTCAATGCGAGTGTAGTGGAAGCAAATCCGAATTGGGCGCAGGACCAATCCGAAAATTATGTAACAAATGGTCCATTCCTAATGGAGTCTTGGAAACATAAAGATGAGATTGTTCTGAAGAAAAATCCTGATTATTGGGATGCGGATACAGTTAAGTTAGAAACAATCAAGATGGTTATGATTGAGGAAGAAAATACAGCAAAACAAATGTATGACAAAGGTGAATTGGATTGGCTAGGTTCTCCAACAGACTCGATTCCGTTGGCAGCAATCCCATCATACAAAAAGGATGATGTTTTAAACATATCTCCGCTTGCGGGCGTTTATTATTACGCATTTAACACAGAAGCAGAACCATTTAACAACGTTAATATTCGTAAAGCATTCGCAATGGCGATCAACCGCCAAGGGATTGTAGACAATATTACACAAGCTGAGCAAGCACCGGCGATGGCATTGGTTCCACCTTCGATTTTCGAAGAAAATGCAGAGGGCTACTTTAAAGATAATGATCTTGAAGAAGCGAAGAAATTGATGGAAAAAGGGTTAGAAGAATTAGGTTTGAGCGAGATGCCAACAATTAAACTATCTTATAACACAAGTGAAGCGCACGCTGCCATTGCACAAGCAGTTCAGGATATGTGGAAAAAAGGCCTGGAAGTTGATGTTGAGCTTCATAACGAAGAGTGGGGCGTCTATCTAGACTCCATGGGCGCGGGCGACTTCCAAGTTGGTCGTATGGGTTGGCTAGCCGACTTTAACGATGCTATCAACTTCTTGGAGATTTTTGAATCAGTTGGCGGAAACAACTATACAAACTGGGAGAATGCTGAATACCAAGGTTTGTTGAAAGAATCAAGAGCTGAAACAGACGTTGCAGCGCGTGAAGATCTCCTACGTAAAGCAGAAGATATCTTTATGGAAGAATTGCCGCTAGCGCCAATTTACTTCTATACGAACGTTTGGACAAATAAGGATAAAGTTAAAAATATTGAAGTATCGCCACTAGGTCTAGTTCAATACAAATGGGGCTATATTGCAGAAGAATAAATAGCAATACTGCTCAAGATAGTTATAGGTTTCATAGGGGTGATATGTTTTCACCCCTATTTTTCGTTCATAAAGAAGGAATCATCGCGAAAAGGCGTGCATCATTGGTTAGTGCGCTTTATCCAAAGGATTACGGAGGTGTTTTCACTTGGCTAGATATTTACTTAAACGAATCGGTTATATTCTCGTTTCTTTATTGTTTATCATAACAATCACATTTGGACTAATGAAATTAGCACCAGGTGGGCCTTTTACATCCGAACGAAAAACTTCTCCGGCAATTGAACGTCAAATGCAGGAAGCATACGGATTGAATGACCCGATACATGAACAGTATTTCAATTATTTGATTAGCGCCGCAAAATTTGATTTTGGTCCTTCTTTTAAATATGAAGGACAAGAAGTTACGGATATTATTAAACGAAGTTTTCCTTATTCATTATTACTTGGATTAGAAGCTATATTTATAGCATTGGCTTTCGGTGTGTTGTTTGGAACAATTGCTGCCATTAGACATAATAAGGCGAGTGACTATACAGTCATGGTTATTGCGATACTAGGGATTTCTGTCCCGAGCTTTGTCATGGCGACTATCCTGCAATTCATTTTTTCAATGAAATTGTCCTTGTTGCCTATTGCTCGATTCGAGTCTTTTGCTCATACGATTTTGCCGGCATTTGCTCTTGCGACGACACCGCTCGCATTTATTGCCAGGTTAATGAGGTCGAGTATGCTGGAAGTGTTAAATGCAGATTACATCAAAACGGCAAAGTCAAAAGGGTTGTCCGAACGTGTTGTGATTTATAAACATGGACTTCGAAATGCAATCTTACCGGTTGTATCCTACTTGGGGCCATTAGTGGCTGGTATATTAACTGGTAGTTTCATAATTGAAAAGATATTCGGTATTCCAGGTTTAGGTCGCGAGTTTGTTGAAAGCGTAACAAATCGTGACTACACCGTTATTATGGGTACTACTGTATTTTTTAGCGTCCTATTACTCATATCCATTTTGGTAGTCGATCTAATTTACGGGTGGATCGATCCACGGATAAAACTTGCGAATAAGGGGGCTAATAGTTAATGACACGCTTGCAACTTGAAAAAGCAGATTTCGAACCATTGGGCATAGACAATGAAGAATCTGAAAAAATTGTTGGTGAAAGTACGTCTTATTGGAAAGATGCTTGGCGTCGTTTCCGTGAAAATAAGCTGGCTGTTTTCGGAGTGATTACGATTCTATTACTCGCAATTATGGCCTTAATCGGCGAACCAATCTCAGGTAAAAGCTACAATGATACTAATATAATGAATGTGAACAAGACTCCGTCGGCGGAACATTGGTTCGGAACGGATAATCTTGGTCGAGATATATTTGCAAGAACTTGGTATGGTGCACGAATATCCTTATTCATTGGTCTCATGGCCTCTTTGATTGATTTAGTCATTGGAGTGATTTGGGGGGCAATATCCGGCTTTTTTGGCGGCAAAATAGACGAGTATATGATGCGGATAGCAGATATTTTGTATGGTGTACCTTATTTATTGGTCGTTATTTTGTTGATGGTTGTCATGCCTCCGGGGTTGTGGACGATGATCATTGCGATGAGCATAACCGGATGGATCAGTATGGCAAGGATTGTACGCGGACAGGTTCTGCAATTGAAATCCGAAGAATATGTCATGGCATCCAAATCCTTGGGAGCAAGTAATTCAAGATTATTATTCAGACATTTGATCCCGAATACGTTGGGTCCGATTCTTGTTACATTGACGCTAACGATTCCAACTGCAATATTTACAGAAGCATTTTTGAGTTATCTAGGTTTAGGTGTACCTGCACCTCGTGCGAGTTGGGGAACTATGTCTTCGGATGCATTATCTGGGTTTGAGTATTTTCCATATCAACTCTTTTTCCCGGCATTTTTCATCTGTTTGACGATTCTCGCATTTAATGTCATCGGCGATGGATTGAGAGATGCGTTGGATCCGAAGGAAGGCAAATAAGGAGGTACGCACAAATTGAAAAAAATATTAAAAGTAAATGATCTTTCGGTATCATTCGAAACATATGGTACGGATGTGCAGGCAGTTCGCGGAGTTTCTTTTGAATTAGAAGAAAAGGAAACATTGGCGATTGTTGGCGAGTCCGGTTCGGGGAAGAGTGTTACAGCCTATTCGATTATGCGATTAATCGATATGCCACCCGGGAAGTTCGATGGAGGAACAATTTTATTCAACGGTGAAGATTTAACATTGAAATCGGAAAAACAAATGCAAGAGATTCGCGGGAAAGAAATAAGCATGATATTCCAAGATCCGATGACATCATTGAATCCAACTATGACGATAGGGAAGCAAATTTCTGAAAGCCTGATCAAGCATCAAAACATGTCGAAGAAACAGGCATCCTCGCGTGGTGTTGAACTGTTGAAACTCGTTGGAATTCCGAACCCCGAAACCCGGATTAATCAATATCCACATCAATATTCTGGTGGAATGAGACAACGTGCGATGATTGCGATTGCTTTAGCTTGCAACCCTAAAATACTGATAGCAGACGAACCGACAACTGCACTAGATGTGACGATTCAGGCGCAAATCTTGGAACTCATGCGCGATTTGCAGGAAAAGACCGGCACGGCAATCATATTGATTACCCATGACCTGGGGGTTGTGTCTAGCGTAGCAAGTCGAGTCGCGGTAATGTATGGCGGTAAGATTGTAGAAACAGGAAATGTCGATGAGATATTCTATAATCCAAAACATCCATACACTTGGGGCCTGCTAGGTTCGATGCCGAAAGTAGATAGCAAAGGGGAGGAATTATTGGCAATCCCGGGCTCACCTCCGGATTTGGCGGATCCTCCTAAAGGATGTCCTTTTGTCACTAGGTGTCCGTATGCGATGAAAGTTTGCAGAAATAATATGCCCGAGTACACGCATTTATCGGATACGCAAAAGACCGCGTGCTGGCTATTGGATGAACGTGCTCCTCAAGTAGAAATACCGGAAACTGCTATTGTAGGAGGTTATAAGCAACATGTCTGAAAATCGAGAAAAATTACTTGAAATAAAAGACTTGAAAAAACATTTTAAAGTTGATCGAAATAAGATTTTAAAAGCAGTCGATGGAATCACTTTTGATATTTATAAAGGAGAGACATTCGGTTTAGTAGGAGAATCCGGTTGCGGAAAATCTACTGCAGGACGCACAATCATGCGGTTATATGAGTCAAGTGGGGGCGAGGTGCATTTCCAAGGTGAAAAAGTACATGCGAAAAAGTCTAAAAAAGAATTGAAAAAGTTTAATCGGAACATGCAAATGATTTTCCAGGATCCGTATGCCTCGCTAAATCCTAGAATGACGGTCAAGGATATCATTGCTGAGGGGATAGATATTCATGGATTGGTGAAAAGCAATGCTGAACGTGCCGCCAAAGTAAATGAATTACTTGAAACGGTAGGGCTGAACAGCGATCATGGCAACAGGTATCCGCATGAGTTTAGCGGCGGTCAACGACAAAGAATTGGTATTGCGCGTGCTTTAGCGGTAGATCCCCAATTCATCGTTGCAGATGAACCGATTTCCGCATTAGATGTATCGATACAAGCTCAAGTTGTGAATTTGCTTAAAAAACTACAAGTCGAACGCGGATTAACTTATTTATTTATCGCGCATGATTTATCGATGGTCAAGCATATAAGCGATCGCATTGGCGTGATGTATTTAGGCAGCATGGCTGAAGTAACAACGAGTGATGCCTTATTTGAAGAGCCGTTGCATCCTTATACGCAAGCCTTGTTAAGTGCAATACCAATCTCGGATCCAATATTGGAACGTAATCGAGAAAGAATGATTATCAAGGGAGATATTCCAAGTCCGATTGATCCGCCAAGCGGTTGTCGTTTTAGAACGAGATGCCCCTTCGCGCAAGATATATGCAGTGAAGTGGTGCCGAAAATGCTAGAAGAGAAGAAAGGCCATTGGGTGGCTTGTCACATATACAATGATAAATACAGCGATCAATTCGATGTACCGAACGTCCCGAGTTCTATGGGCATTCCTATTAATTGATGCTACATAGTTTTCTACTGAAGATACATCCCCCGAACCCCAGATTTATTTGGAGTTCGGGGGTTTTTAGCTTGGGAGTCGTTTCACATCTTTTCCAATGAATTTTCTTTGAAATAAATAAACATTTCACTTTTTGTTATGGTATCTTAAGATTAGTGTTAAAAAATTATCATTTTAGGGGGAAATAGATTTGAAGTTTAAGATAGGCCTTATATGGAGAATTGTCATAGCGATTGCATTGGCAGTAGGGTTAGGATTACTGGTTCCGATGATCGGCGAGGGTTTTGCGAAAGGATTCGTTCGCATTTTTGCTACATTTAATATGATCTTTGGCGGCTTTCTCAATTTCGTTGTCCCATTGATTATCATTGCTTTCATCGCACCTGGGATAGCCAAGCTTGGAAAAGGATCGGGAAAACTTCTAGGCGTCGCGACAGTCATTGCCTATATATCGACAATTGCCGCAGGGATTCTAGCCTTTTTTTCAGCTACAACATTATTACCGAACTTTATTGGAAACTTTGCAGAGGCGACGGTTAAAGAAGGGACAAGAGTTCCAGCAGAAACGTTTTTCGAACTTGAAATGACGCCGATAATGGGTGTCATGTCAGCGTTATTAATTGCATTCTTATTCGGGATCGGGATGGCAGCTATCAGTAGTAAATCGATGCTAGCAGTCTTTGAAGAACTCAATGATTTAATTGAACGAGTCATTTCATATGTCATTATACCGCTTTTACCAGTTCATATTTTCGGAATATTTTTAAACATGACGTATAGCGGAGAAGTTGCTAAAGTACTCTCTGTATTTGCTATCGTCTTTATAATGATTATAGTTCTTCATTTACTCATGTTGACCATCCAATATACGGTTGCCGGATCACTTTCAGGCCGCAATCCATTTGGATTAATGAAAACGATGGCGCCAGCTTATTTCACGGCTCTTGGGACACAATCATCTGCGGCAACGATTCCTGTTACATTAAGACAAGCGCGAAAAACAGGCGCATCCGAACGTGTGACAGACTTTTCTATACCGCTTTTTGCGACAATTCATTTATCAGGGAGCACGATTACACTTGTGTCATGCGCGATTGGTGTAATGCTTATGAATGACATGCCTATTGTATTTTCCAGTTTTCTAGGATTCATCTTCATGTTAGGCGTTACGATGATTGCTGCTCCTGGAGTTCCGGGCGGTGCAGTAATGGCCGCAGTTGGACTATTAAGCACAATGCTCGGTTTCAGCGAAGCGATGGTTGCACTCATGATTGCTTTATACATGGCCCAAGATAGTTTTGGAACAGCAACAAACGTAACTGGTGATGGTGCGCTTGCTGTCATTGTGGACAAGTTTACGAAAGATAAAGCTCCCGTTTCCGATTCTCAATGAATAGTGTTTAATTGAGAATAGCGTTTATAGTTTTATGATAACGCCTTAGAAGTCTTGAATTAGGGCTAATCTATTAAAAGCCGTGAATTCTCAATGATTTGCAAGGCAATGAATAATCGGGTAAGATTAGAATGATACTAAATAGAGAATGGTTTTCCGTTCATCTTTAACATATTGGAGGTATTGGAATGTCAACTTTAGAAATTAAAGGTCTTCATGTTGAAATTGAAGGCAAAGAAATATTAAAAGGTGTCGATCTAACAATCAACACTAACGAAATCCATGCAATCATGGGTCCAAACGGAACAGGTAAATCAACTCTCGCGCAAGCGATTATGGGGCACCCTAGATATGAAGTAACTGCAGGTACAATTACTCTTGATGGTGAAGATGTACTTGAAATGGAAGTTGACGAACGTGCTCGTGCCGGAATCTTCCTTGCAATGCAATATCCAAGTGAAGTTAATGGCGTCACGAACGCTGACTTCTTGCGTTCATCTATAAATGCCAAGCGTGAAGAAGGCGACGAAATTCCATTAATGAGCTTCATTCGCGAGCTGGATGCGAAGATGGAAACGCTTGAAATGGACGAAGATATGGCAACACGCTATTTAAACGAAGGATTCTCAGGCGGAGAGAAGAAGCGTAACGAAATTCTCCAGCTTATGATGTTGAAACCTAAATTTGCAGTGCTTGATGAAATTGACTCCGGTCTTGATATCGATGCATTGAAAGTTGTTGCAAAGGGTGTCAATGAATTGCGCGGCGAAGACTTTGGTTGCCTAATCATCACACACTACCAACGTCTATTGGATTACATCACGCCAGACAAAGTTCACGTAATGATTCAAGGTAAAGTCGTTCAATCCGGCGGTGCTGAGCTTGCACTTAAACTTGAGGAGCAAGGTTATGATTGGTTACATGAAGAACTTGGTATCGAAGCAGAAACTGTAGAGCAAGAAGCATAAAAAGGGGGACGATTCAAAATGACGGTTGAAACAAAATTGGCATTGACCGAACAGGATGTCCGTTCCTATTCAGAAAAAATGAATGAAGCAGCGTGGATGACAGATTTCCGCGCAGATGCATTTGCGAAATTGGAACAACTTCCAATGCCAAAACCAGATAAAACAAGAATTGATCGCTGGAATTTCACAGACTTTCCTATCCATGCGGTAGAAAGCTCTGTTTACTCATCTCTAGATGAACTACCGGCTAAAGCCCGTGAATTGTTTGATGCGGAAAAACCTGGTAGCTTATACATTCAACACAATAACACACCTGCATTTCTTTCATTATCAGATGATTTAAAGGCGAAAGGTGTTATTTTAACGGATATTTTCACAGCGACACGCGAACATGGCGAATTGGTGAAGAAATACTATATGACGAATGGTGTCAAAGTCGATGAACATAAACTTACAGCGCTTAACGCTGCGTTTATGAATGGTGGCGTTTTTGTATATGTTCCTAAAAACGTTGTTATTGAAGAACCGATTCAAGCACTGTTTTTACATGACGATGAGCAAGTTTCACTTTTCAACCACATAATCGTTGTTGCTGAAGCGAACAGTTCATTCACATACATCGAAAACTACATGTCGACTGTTGCAAACGCTAAAGGACAAGCGAATATAGTGTCTGAAGTGTTTACGGGAGATAATTCGAACGTAACATACGGTGCTGTAGATGTTCTTTCAGAAGGGTTTACAACTTACGTCAATCGCCGTGGAGTTACAGGCCGCGATAGCCAACTAAATTGGGTGCTCGGACTGATGAACGACGGTAACACGATTGCAGAAAACATCACGCATTTAGTTGGAGATAATTCTGGAGCTGACATGAAAACGGTCGTAGTCGGCACTGGAAAACAACGCCAAAACTTCACAACTGAAATTATCAGTTGGGGTAAAAACACGAACGGCATGATTTTGAAACATGCTGTTGTTAAAGATGAGTCAACGGCGATCTTTAATGGAATTGGCAAAATCACTAAAGGCGCGGTCGGATCTAACGCTGAACAAGAATCGCGTATGCTTATGTTGAGCCCGCGTGCACGCGCAGATGCGAACCCGATCCTGCTCATTGACGAGGACGAAGTAACAGCAGGTCACGCCGCGACAGTGGGTCGCGTCGATCCGATTGAAATGTTCTATTTAATGAGCCGTGGTATTACAAAGACAGAAGCAGAACGCCTCATCATTCACGGATTCCTTGCACCAGTTGTCGATAAATTAAAAGTCGAAGGTGTTAAGAAACTGTTGACGGAGGTTATTGAAAGGAAAGTGCGCTAATGCTTAACATAGACATCCGCAAACATTTTCCAATACTCGAACAAGAGATAAACGGGCATCCGCTCGTTTATCTTGATAGTGCTGCAACTTCCCAGAAACCGCAGCAAGTCATAGATGCAATCAGCAATTATTATGAAAAAGATAATTCAAACGTTCACCGCGGTGTGCACACGCTCGGTAACCAGGCTACAGAAGCATATGAAGGCGCGCGCGATAAGGTGCGCGATTTCATTAACGCGAAGTCGAGAGAAGAAATCATTTTCACGCGCGGAACGACAACGTCAATTAACATCGTCGCGCAAAGTTACGGCCGCGCAAATGTCGGCGAAGGCGATGAAATTGTTATTACTCATATGGAACATCACTCGAATATCATTCCGTGGCAACAACTTGCCAGAGAAAAAGGTGCTGTTCTTAAATTTATCGACCTTGAGGCAGATGGGACAATTACACTTGAAAAAGTACGTGAAGTTGTCACTGAGCGAACAAAAATCGTTTCCATCATGCATGTATCCAATGTGCTGGGGACCGTGAATCCAATCAAGGAAATCACTGAAATCGCGCATGAAAATGGCGCAATCATGGTTGTAGACGGGGCACAAGCTGCTCCTCATATGAAAGTTGATGTGCAGCACCTCGATTGCGACTTTTATGCGTTTTCTGGGCATAAAATGGTTGGCCCTACAGGTATTGGTGTATTGTACGGTAAAAAAGAATTGTTAAACAAGATGGAACCCGTCGAGTTTGGCGGAGAGATGATTGACTTTGTCGGTCTATATGAATCGACATGGAAAGAACTTCCGTGGAAATTCGAAGGCGGCACGCCAATTATCGCAGGTGCAGTTGGCCTCGGTGCGGCAATTGACTATCTCGAGGAAATCGGCTTGGATAATGTCGAAAAACACGAACAACATCTTGCCGAATATGCGATGAATCGCATGTCTGAAGTTGAAGGAATCACGATTTACGGACCACTCGAACCAGAAAAACGTGCAAGTCTGATCACATTTAATCTGAACGATGTCCATCCTCACGACCTTGCGACCGTGCTTGATATGCACGGAATTGCCGTGAGAGCTGGACACCATTGCTGTCAGCCGCTTATGAAATGGCTAGATGTATCGGCCACGGCACGCGCCAGCTTCTACATTTACAATACGGAAGAAGACGTTGATCGCCTCGTGGACGGACTCCGCATCGCAAAGGAGTATTTTAACGATGTCAACTAGAAATCTCGATCAGTTATACCGCTCGGTGATTATGGATCATTATAAAACACCGAGAAATAAAGGAGTAATTGAAGAAAGCAGTGTCACCGTCGACATGAACAACCCGACGTGTGGCGACGTGATCCATTTAACGATGCAAGTTGAAGATGGCACGGTTCAAAACGCAAAATTTGAAGGCGAGGGTTGTTCGATTTCCATGGCGTCTGCATCCATGATGACCCAGATGATTAAAGGGAAGTCGGTAGAAGATGCCTTATCTCTCGCAAACACAATTTCGAATATTATGCTAGGAAATGAATATGATGATTCCATCGAATTAGGAGATATTGAGGCGCTCTCTGGCGTAGCAAAATTTCCAGCCCGGATTAAGTGCGCAACACTTGCTTGGAAGGCGATGGAGCAAGGGGTCAGAAAAGACTCCGAATAAAATTTGAACGGAGGAATAGTTAATGGCTAAGAAATTACCAGAAATGGGCGATTACAAATATGGTTTCCAAGACAAAGATGTATCTGTTTTCCGTTCTGAGCGTGGACTGACTCGTGAAATTGTTGAAGAAATTTCTTCAATGAAAGAAGAGCCGCAGTGGATGTTGGATTACCGCTTGAAATCATTAGAATTGTTTTACAGCATGCCTACACCGCAATGGGGTGGAGATCTTAACTCACTAAACTTTGACGAAATCACGTATTATGTTAAAGCTTCTGAAGGAACTGAACGTTCATGGGATGAAGTACCAGAAGAAATCAAGCGTACATTTGATAAACTAGGAATTCCTGAAGCTGAACAAAAATATTTAGCAGGGGTTTCTGCTCAATATGAATCAGAAGTTGTTTATCACAACATGAAACAAGACTTGACGGATTTGGGCATTGTCTTTAAAGATACAGATTCTGCACTTAAAGAAGATGAGGAACTGTTCAAGAAATATTGGGGTACTGTAATTCCGAACTCTGACAACAAATTTGCCGCTTTGAACTCTGCAGTTTGGTCAGGCGGATCATTCATCTACGTGCCGCCAGGTGTTAAAGTAGAATCGCCGCTACAAGCTTATTTCCGTATCAACTCGGAAAATATGGGGCAGTTCGAACGTACAATGATCATCGTTGACGAAGGCGCAAGCGTTCATTACGTTGAAGGATGTACAGCACCTGTTTTCACAACGAACTCGCTTCACAGTGCGGTTGTTGAAATCATCGTTAAAGAAAATGCTTATTGCCGTTATACGACAATCCAAAACTGGGCGAACAACGTCTACAACCTCGTTACGAAACGTGCAGTTGTTGATGCAAACGGTACGATGGAATGGATTGACGGAAACATCGGTTCAAAATTGACGATGAAATACCCTGCAATTCTTCTTCGCGGAGAAGGCGCACGCGGTATGACATTATCAATCGCGATTGCCGGAAAAGGACAACATCAAGACGCGGGCGCGAAAATGATGCACTTAGCGCCAAATACGTCTTCCACAATCGTTTCTAAATCAATTTCACAACACGGTGGAAAAGGAACTTACCGTGGAATCGTACATTTTGGTCGTAATGCAGACGGAGCACGCGCGAACATCGAGTGTGACGCATTGCTAATGGATGACATTTCAACATCTGATACAATTCCGTACAACGAAATCCTGAACGACAACATTTCACTTCAACACGAAGCAAGTGTTTCCAAAGTTTCAGAAGACCAGCTCTTCTACTTAATGAGCCGCGGTGTTCCTGAACTGGAAGCAATTGAAATGATCGTATTAGGCTTCATCGAGCCATTCACAAAAGAACTACCGATGGAATACGCAGTAGAAATGAACCGCTTGATTAAATTCGAGATGGAAGGTTCAATCGGTTAAAATCTTATAAACATTTAGAACACTGACACAATTGGCTTGTGTCAGTGTTTTTTTAATTTATTTCTTTGTGGCCAGTTTTATCCTGTTCAACTTCAAAATACCTTGAGCTAGATTTTTAATTTAGTAATTTAAATCATTTTATTGGAGGTAGCAAATGAACTTGACTGGAAATTGGTTAAGTATGGTTACGTATAAACGGTTAATATTTTATGTTTTGATCACATTGGTTTTGTTAGTTATCATCTATGGATTCACGTCAAAAAATAGAACTTCTATTGATAAAGCTGAAATTCCGGATAATGCAGGGGAAATAGAGGGGTATGTGGTATCCAAAAGAATGAGTTATATATGGGTAGCAGATGAACCAGTCAGTATATGGAGGAGAGTAGCGGGAATTGTAACCGAAGATTATGGCAAGGGACGTATTATGGTATACAGGCATGCTGATGCCGATAAGAACGTATTAAATGGCTTGAAGATAAACCAAAAAGTACGGGTATATTGTGATAATATAAAAGAATCAAATCCACCAAAAACATCAGCTTATTATGTGTATATAGTTAATGATGAGTAGGGTTGTATATAAAGGCAAACAGTGAAAAACTATATTTGTCTTTTTACTCTACCTTATAGTTTTTCAAATAAAATCGGCCTTTGTGGTCGGTTTTTGATTTTCAACAATTATTTGCAGAATAAATCATTGAATATATGATAGGATGAGAGTATTCAATAATCATATAAGGAATTCAACATTGTAATGCCGAAGGGGAGAATGGTAATGGAATTTATTATATTAGCTATTATTGCATTAGCGGCAGGAGTTATTGGAGCGCTCGTTGGATTGGGCGGCGGGATTATTCTTGTCCCAGCAACACTATTTATTGGTGTAAATCTTGGCATGATTTCTGGAATCACGCCACAAACTGTCGTAGGTTTATCAGTTATCATGATGATTTTTACGGGGCTTGGCTCAACGCTTTCAAATATGAAAACAAAAACCGTAGACTTTCGCAGCGGGTTCATTTTCTTTGCGGGCAGCATACCGGGAACGCTTCTCGGTGCATTTGTAAATAAAGGATTAGATCTGCCGTCTTTTAATTTATATTTTGGTATTTTACTTATTCTATTATCCATACTGTTACTCGTTCGTAATTATTTGAAACCCGTCAGTTGGTTTGTCAAACGTGGAAAGACGCGGGATTTTACGGATGAATCTGGTACATCATATACATATGGCTACCCGGTTTGGTTTGCATTATTATTAACATTTGGCGTTGGATTCGCATCCGGACTATTTGGAATCGGAGGCGGATCAATCATCGTTCCTGCTATGATTTTACTATTTTTATTCCCGCCTCATGTTGCAGTGGGGACGTCGATGTTCATGGTTTTTTTATCGGCCATCGTGAATTCGATTACGCATATTTCACTTGGCAACGTACCATGGATTTATACGATACCGGTTGTTCCGGCTGCGTATATTGGCGCGAAGCTAGGGACAAAGTTAAACCAGAAAATGAAATCCGAAACACTCGTATTCGCTTTACGAATCATACTTCTCCTTCTCGGTATTCGTTCGATTGTGGATGGTATTTGGGGGTGAATTGGAGGGTTCATAATGGAGACAATACATATTTATCATACAAATGACATACATAGTCATTTCGAAAATTGGCCTCAAATCAACCGGCTTCTCATTGAAAAAAGACAATCGCATGAAGCAGCAGGAGATGCATTTTTTCTTTTCGATATCGGAGACAATGTAGATCGATCGCATCCTTTTACTGAAGGAACCAAAGGAAAAGGGAATATCCGCTTGCTCAATGAAGCCGGCTATGATGCGGTGACAATTGGGAATAATGAAGGCATTACGATGTCGAAAGAAGCCCTTTCCTCGCTGTATGATGATGCGGAGTTTGATGTTATTCTCGGAAATCTTGTGGATTTGGATGGTGAATTTCCGCAATGGGCAAGTGAATACAAGATATATGAAACCGATAGAGGAACAAAAATAGGGGTTATTGGTGCGACAGCATTATATACACAGTTTTATGCTACCTTAGGGTGGAGAATATTGCCTCCGCGGGAGAAATTGAAAGAAATTGCTGAGAAAATTGCATCGAAGGCAGATATACTTATTTGTTTATCACATATGGGACTTGCGGAAGATGAAAAGCTAGCAAAAGAGTGTCCGCTCATCGATGTCATTTTAGGAGCCCATACGCATCATCTCTTCACTGATGGAGAGTTTGTCGGGAATACCCTTCTGGCGGCGACAGAGAAGTACGGAGACTATACAGGCCATGTCACAATCGAGTTCGACGAAGTGATGAAACGGGTCAGTGATAAGAGGGCAACTTTATATCCGTCAGAAACTTTGCCGGTTAACGACGATGATGTTAAAAAACTTAATGAATTACTCGACCTCGGGAAACTAGCGATGCAAGAAAAGCTTTTTTACAATCCAAGCCCATTAAAGCAAAATCTATTTGCGCCGAGTCCGTTATCTGCTTTTTTCGGTCGTGCTTTGATCGATTATACCAAGGCGGATTGTGCCATGTTTAACGCCGGAATTTTTCTTGGGAGCCTTGACAGCGGCTGGGTAACGAAAGAAGATATGCATTCGTTGTTGCCGCACCCGATAAATGTCTGCGTGATTTCTCTTGAAGGAACGGAATTGCTGGAAATCTTCGATTTATCGTTGAATGAAGAATGGCCAAAAGTAACAGTGAAGGGATTAGGATTCCGCGGGGCATTAATGGGAGCCATGTTATATGAAAGGTTATATAAAAATAGATACGGGCAACTTTTTGCGGGCAATCGCGAAGTTGTTCCAGGCGAGATTTATACGCTAGCCACACTTGATATGTTTACTTTCGGCTTCTTTTTTCCATCTCTAAAATACGCAAAAAAGGATTATTATATGCCCGAATTAATCCGGGACATCGCAAGTGACTATGGTCGTAAATATTTCAGAGAATCAACGGCTCCTCCTGAGCATAATCTATAGCAGGAGGAGTCGTTTTGAGATTTCAAGGACAGGTAAGACGAAGATCAAAGTTCCGAAGAGGAAAATGGGTGCCGCTATTAATCCCTGCGATCTTATTTGCCATCGTCTTCTTTTTCTATTTGGTCAATATCAGACTTACGCCAACATATGTCTCATATGCTGAAGTCCAAACGCAAAAAATTGCATCACACGTCATTAGTCAGGCGATTAGTACGCGAATTGCAAATGTCCTCGATGTGAATGATATCATCGAACATGTTCCAACGGAAACGTCGAATATGGTTACGACTAAATTTAATACGCAAATCATAAACAGAGTGTTAGCAGATACGCGAAATCTTGTCGAGATGCATTTAGCTCAAGCCGAAGCCGGGAATCTAGACATGTTGCCGCTTACCGACGATATAGAATACGATCCGGAAAAAATGGAAGATCAAGGCGGTGTTGTCTTTTTCGTCCCGATCGGTCAAGCAACGAATATACCGCTTCTTGGGAATCTAGGACCAAAAATACCAATCCGCTTTCATGTGATCGGGGACGTACAAGCAAATGTATCTGCATCGATTGAAGAGTTCGGTATTAATAATGCGTATATCGAAGTGAACATTTTGCTGCGAGTAAATGTCCAAATAATCGTTCCGCTTGCGGCAAAAACAAGTGTTGTTGAACAGAAAATACCGGTTGCAATTGGTTTAGTTCAGGGAGCTGTACCGCATATTTTTAGTTCAGGAGATGGTGGTGCAGGAGCTCCGTCATTCGAAGTTCCAGTTCCGCTTCCGGCAGGAGAGTAAATAGCGCAGTTGAAAAATAGGATGAATCATGTTAGTATTAGCTATAGAAAAAAATATCGATAGGGTAGAGGCTGCATTGCTTAAGAGTAACTCACGCGAGAAAGACATTCGAAGACCGTGGTGAAAGGAAGCTTTGCCGAAGTTTAATGGGTTTGTCAAGCCGATTAAGCTGGGGTCATTCCGAATAGGGATGACACTGTCATACTGCGAATGCGCGTATGATGAGCTACAAATCGTGCGTTTGATAATCGATTTATCCAACACAACGATAGCGTAGAAAGAGCCGGTTCCTAATGCATCTAGCATGCAAATGGACCGGTTTTTTAATTCCCTGAATACCTCGCCTTACGAAACGGAGGAAATCAAGAATGATTGGAACATGGTTGTCTATACTGCCGCCAATAATTGCCATACTCATGGTGCTGGCGACGAGAAGGGTTCTGCTGTCACTCGGTGCGGGAATTATTTCTGCCGCATTACTAGCCGCATCCTTTTCACCTATGGAATCGGTACAAAATTTATGGAACGCGATGATCGTCTCCTTCTGGGAGGAAGGCGCTTTAAATACATATACCATTTATATTATGTTATTTATCCTTCTGTTAGGCGTTATTACCGCATTTGTTAGTTTGTCAGGTGGAAGCCGGGCTTTCGCTGAATGGGCATTGCATCGTATTAAAACGAAACGAGGCGCAAAACTGCTAACGGTTTTCCTAGGAATAATTATTTTTGTTGACGATTACTTCAATTCACTTGCAGTTGGTCAAATAGCTCGGCCGATAACTGATCAGCACAAAATTTCACGTGCGAAACTAGCTTATTTCATTGATTCAACATCAGCGCCAATTTGTGTTGTTTCACCGATATCAAGTTGGGGAGCTTATTTAATTGGACAACTTGCATTGATTTTCGGTGGCGCTGCTGCGATTAGCTATTCACCGTTGTCGGCATTCATCATGATGGCGCCGATGAATTTTTATGTCATTGCAACTCTTGCTATCGTATTCTTCTTTGCTTGGAACGACATTGACTTATTTGAAATGAAAAAACATGAAAAACTTGCGACAGAAAAAGGGCAATTATACAGTCCCGATAAAGAAATCCCGGGACAATTGAAAGAAGATTTTCCAGTGCATGCTCATGGCCGTGTGAGAGACCTTGTAGCACCGATTGTTGCGTTAGTCGGCGTGACACTTCTAATGATGGTGTGGACTGGCTACTCGGCAAGTGTTGCCGATGGATTGGAAATTAGCATTTGGTCGATATTTGAAAATACGGATGTTCCTTTTTCATTACTTTCAGGTGGTTTAGCGGGCACAATCCTAGCTGCTATTTTGTATTTGTCGCAAATGAAACAAAATGAAACAGCTAGTTATCCGCTTATGGGGCGTGCACTTGTTAGTGGTATAAAGTCCATGTTACCTGCAGTCTTCATCTTGATTTTTGCGTGGGCATTAACCGATCTAATCGCGGTGTTAGAAACAGGCGTATACTTGTCTAGTGTCGTGACGAACGCTAACCTTCCCGTGGCATTTTTACCGGTCATCATGTTTATCCTTGCAGGTTTGATGGCTTTCTCAACTGGAACATCATGGGGGTCATTCGGTATTCTAATTCCGATTGCTGCTCAAATTATGATCGATGCAGCGCCTGAAATGTTGTTGCCTTCGCTAGCCGCGGTTCTTGCTGGAGCTGTTTTCGGAGATCATAGTTCGCCGATATCTGATACGACAATCCTTTCATCTACTGGTGCTGGATGTAATCATATGGATCATGTTACGACGCAACTGCCTTACGCTTTAATCAGTGCTGCGATTGCTTGTGTTGGGTATTTAGTCTTAGGTTTTACAGGTGCAATTTGGTTGGGCCTACTCGCCGTAATTATTATATTAATAATTCTATTTACGGTGTTGATTCTACGGAATAATAAACGGGAAATCCCATCAACTGAATAATGTTCAAAATAAAGAAGTGATGACTTGTCATCACTTCTTTATTTTTTTCATAGTATTAATGGAGAAAAAAGTATTTTGACAATTATCAGATAGGTAGTTATAATAAACTAGAAGACTGTGATTTAATCTTCAGACAAATAGAATTCGAGTTTTACAAAACGGGGGAGGAAAAAGTATGAAACAACGATCACAGTGGGGCACACGGGCGGGCTTTATATTGGCCGCGGTCGGTTCCGCAGTAGGACTCGGCAACATCTGGCGTTTTCCGTATGTAGCATACGAGAACGGAGGCGGCGCATTCTTTATACCATATTTATTTGCATTGCTTACTGCAGGAATTCCGATTTTGATAATGGAGTTCACCATCGGACATAAGTACCGTGGCTCTGCACCGCTTTCTTTTTTCCGCATGGGAGGCAAGAGAGCAGAATGGATGGGTTGGTGGGGCATTTTCGTCTCATTCGTCATCTCGACCTATT
Organism: Sporosarcina jiandibaonis; assembly: GCF_013184495.1. Classification (GTDB taxonomy): domain Bacteria; phylum Bacillota; class Bacilli; order Bacillales_A; family Planococcaceae; genus Sporosarcina; species Sporosarcina jiandibaonis. Next base: position 154,403 of record NZ_JAAOIY010000007.1, read on the forward strand.
ACGCTGTCATCATCGCATGGGCGATGAAGTATACGGTCTATTCGTTTAATATGGCTTGGGGATCAGATACGCAAAGTTTCTTATTTGGCGATGTACTGAAATTAGCCGAGACTCCGGGTGATGTCGGTGGATTCGTCCCAGGCGTGTTATTACCTCTTATACTAGTTTGGGCAATTGCTTTTATTATTTTATTCGCTGGTGTAAAAAGAGGAATCGAACTTGCGAACCGGATATTCATACCGACGCTTGTCGTTGTGTTTTTACTTGTTGTAATTCGAGCGGTTACACTTGATGGGGCACTGCTCGGGCTAGATGCATTTTTTAAACCTGATTTAAGCAAGTTAGCCAATCCGACCGTTTGGGTCGCGGCATATGGGCATATTTTCTTCAGTTTATCAATTGCCTTTGCCATCATGATCACTTACTCGAGTTATCTTCCGAAAAAATCAGATATAACGAACAACGCATTTATCACCGGGTTTGCCAACTCGGCATTTGAACTATTAGCCGGAATCGGTATTTTCGCAGCACTTGGGTTCATGGCAACACAAGCTAATGTTGCGGTTGCTGATGTGGCATCAGCTGGCGTTGGTTTAGCATTCGTTGTTTTCCCGCAAATCATTAATGAGATGCCGGGCATGAATGGAATATTCGGGGCATTGTTCTTCTTGTCTCTCGTCTTGGCGGGTCTAACTTCACTGATTTCTATTTCTGAAACGTATATTGCTGGTATAGCTGACAAATTTAATATTTCAAGAAGCAAGTCTGTTATATTCACGGTCGGTTTAGCCGCGATCATTTCTACATTGTTTGCGACACGCGGAGGATTATTCTTCCTGGATGTAGCGGATTACTTCATCAACCAATTCGGTGTGGCAGCGATCGGGCTTGTTGAAGTAGTACTCATCGCTTGGTTTTTCAGAAAGGTCGATGTATTCGAAAGGCATGCAAATGCATTATCAGACATCCAAATTCGTTCTTGGTGGAAAATTTGCTTAGGATTCATTACCCCGTTAGTGCTCGGTTATATGATGTTCGGTTTAATACGCACAAACGTGATGAAACTACATGAGCAGCCTGACGGCAGCTTAGGTAACTACGAAGGATACAGCGATGCATTTATCTTGTATGGCGGATGGTCGGTTGCCTTGTTCGCGCTGGCAATGGGAATTATATTCACATTGTTCAAATGGAAACAGAACACGATTGAAGAAACCGATTATGTAGAAACGAAGGAGGATTCATTATGAGTGGTGGAGCAATATTGATGATGGTCGTCGGAATCCTCATAATATGGGGAGGACTAGCGGCAAGTATCGTAAACGCAGTGGTTAAATCAAGAGCTAGCAAATAATATGAGAAAGTGCCCGACAAAACGGGCACTTTCTTTTTTTTTTAGATTCCTAAAATCTCTGTGAGGTTGTTCAGATAATGTAAATGTGATACATTAAAAACAGTCAAAGAAATGCGCTAATTATGTGAATCCTTCACCTAGATTGGAAAGAATGGAGTCGGTAAACGTGTCATGTAGACCAGAACGTGGAAAAAAGTCAGAACATTTAAGAAAACCCGAGTGGCTCAATATTAAATTAAATACGAATGAAAACTACAGAGGACTTAAGAAATTAATGCGGGAACAAAATCTAAATACGGTTTGTGAAGAAGCCCGCTGTCCGAATATCCATGAATGCTGGGGTGAACGCCGTACCGCCACTTTCATGATTTTAGGGGCGACTTGTACGCGCGCGTGCCGCTTCTGCGCTGTAAACACAGGATTACCCAACGAACTTGACCTGGCTGAACCAGAACGCGTTGCTGATTCAGTACAACTTATGAATTTAAAACATGTTGTTGTAACGGCTGTTGCTCGTGATGACCAAAAAGATGGCGGATCTGCAGTTTTTGCAGAAACAATTCGCGCGATCCGCAGGAAAAACCCATTTACTACGATAGAAGTTCTTCCTTCTGATATGGGCGGGGTCTATGAAAATCTAGAACGTATCATGGATGCTAAACCAGATATTCTAAATCATAATATTGAAACGGTACGCCGTCTAACGCCGAGAGTTCGTGCACGTGCAACGTATGACCGTTCACTTGAATTGCTCCGGCGAGCAAATGAAATGTACCCGGACATCCCAACGAAATCTTCGTTGATGCTCGGTCTTGGCGAAACGCATGAAGAAATTCTAGAGACAATGGACGACCTAAGAGCAAACAATGTAGACATCATGACAATTGGTCAATACTTACAACCAACGAAAAAACATTTAGTTGTTCAAAAATATTATACGCCACAAGAATTTGGCGAATTAAGAAAAATTGCAATGTCAAAAGGGTTCTCCCACTGTGAAGCTGGGCCGCTCGTTCGTTCAAGTTACCATGCAGATGAACAAGTTAACGCAGCCGCTAAAGAAAGACAGCGATTAGGTGAAGAGAAGCTTGAAGAAACTCTGCAAAGTTGAGTGGCGGTGAAAAGATAAATGATAACACTTGAAAATTGGGAATATGAAATCATCAAAGATTTTCGAAATGGTTTTCAAGAAGAAGCTTTGCTAGAACGGTATAGCGAAGTGTTGCAAAAATATGATTATATACTCGGTGATTGGGGATATGGGCAACTTCGATTAAAAGGTTTTTTTGATGACCGTAATCAGAAAGCTACTTATGAGACTAAAATAAGTACTTTGCAAGATTATCTTTACGAGTATTGTAATTTCGGGTGTGCTCACTTTGTCTTGAAGAAGGTAGGCAAAGTTAAAAAAATATAACCAGTCAACGGGCGCCCATGTAAAGATCTCACGAGATCAATACAAGGGCTTCCTTTTTTTATGTCCACGTATGGTAGAATATAAAAGGATATCGAATTTAGATGAGAGGGGTAAACAAATGTATTTCATTGATCGAAATCAAATAGAAAATGCACTGACCCATATGGAAAAATTGCTGACGCTTTACAACGAAGAAAAAGAGTGGACGAGTGATCTAATTCATTCCCTCGCAGTAGCTCGACTTAGTCATGTTGTTATCGAATCAATTATCGATGTCGGCAATTCAATGATTGACGGCTTTATCATGCGCGATCCAGGGAGTTATGAGGATATTATCGACATTATGGAAGATGAAAAAGTGATAACAGCCGATATGACTGATCCATTAAAGGATGTCATTGATCTTCGGAAAATGATTGTCAGAGATTTTATCAATGTAAACACGGGAACGGTCATTGAAGTTTTAAACCAATCAATGGATGCGCTGATTGCATTTCCGACGAAAGTTCGTCACTATCTAGATCATGAACTGGGACCGGTATCTGCATTTTTACCTGTCGAGGAGGAACTATGAAGAAATATAACGTATATTGTCTTGACCTGGATGGCACTGTATATCACGGGACAGAGCCGATTCCTGAAGCAGTGTCTTTCATTGCAAACTTGCAATCACAAGGCATCGAACCTTATTACATAACAAATAATTCGACAGCAACACCAGAACAAGTTATAGAAAAGCTTGCCTCTTTTGGAATCAGAACATCGGTCGAGCAAATTATGACGTCGGCAATCGTCTCGGCAAATTATTGCAAAAAACATTATGACGGAGCTACGGTTCAAATTATTGGTGAAAAAGGATTACATGACGCGTTAGTTTCGGCAGGTTTGAAAATCGTAAAGGAAAATCCTGATATTGTCGTTGTGGGACTTGACCGCGAAGTAAATTATGCGAAGTTCACCGAAATTGCCTTGGCGATCCGCTCGGGTGCAAAATTTATCGCGACCAATGGGGATAAAGCAATTCCGACAGAGCGAGGTTTGTTACCTGGCGCAGGATCAATCGTCAAACTTGTGGAATTTACAACAGGGGTAAAGCCTGTCTTTATCGGAAAACCAGAGTCGCATATGTTAGCTTTTATAAAAGAGGAAAACGGGTATAGTAAAGACGAAATGGTGATGGTGGGCGATAATTATGACACGGATATTCTTTCCGGGATTCACTATGGAATCGACACCATTTATGTAGAGGGCGGCGTTACATCGGTAGAAGAACTTTTAAGCAAAGACAAACAACCGACTCATATAGTTAAATCGCTTGCGGATTGGCAACTATAAAAAAACTTTCCGTGTAAGAACACGGAAAGTTAATAAATTCGGGCGAACTTTAGCCCTTCTAAAAGAGCGGATTATCTTCTATGAATTGATAGATGCGCTCTGTCAGTTCCTCAGATGTATCGGCTTCTACAATTTCACCATTGACCAAAGCATAAAGTGATTCAGCGCATATTGTACAATAGCTTAAACAACCATATTCGAGAACATCGAGGTTGGGATCTAGCTCTAGTTTTTCTAAAGTTTTATGTGAACCGTTTGCAAGATTACTCATGCAAAATTCGACAATTGGATTCACGGAGATCACCTCACTATTAGGAATCCTACTACTTTATGATGCATCCGTCAATTTCTCAGCCTTATTGTGAAACATGTCACAACTTGATATAATCAAATACGAGAAGCCAACGGAAATTGAGTTACAAAGGAGAAAAATATGAGAAAACTTGTCTTATTAGGTGCTGGATACGGGAATATGCGTATTTTACTGCGTCTTTTAACGAAGGATTTACCTAGCAACATTGAAATAACTCTAGTCGACCGTACTCCATTTCACAGTCTGAAAACAGAGTTTTACGCACTTGCCGCAGGAACGGTATCAGATTCAGTTGTACGTGTACCATTACCTGTTCACGATCAGCTAAAAGTGGTAGAAGGCGAAATTATCGAAATTTCTCCTGATGAAAAAAGTGTGTATCTTGATGATGGACAAATCATTACGTACGATGAACTTGTTATCGGCCTCGGTTGTATGGACAATTATCATGATGTGCCAGGCGCGGCGGAACATACATATAGCATTCAAACAATTGGCAAGTCGCGTATAACCTATGAAAAATTATTAGGTCTCGGCGGCGGGGCGACTGTTGCAATCGTCGGAGCCGGCTTGAGTGGAATCGAACTTGCGAGTGAACTTCGCGAAAGCAGACCCGATTTGACGATTAAGTTATTTGATCGCAGTCCTCGAATTTTAAGAGATTTTCCAGAACGATTAAGTAATTATGTAAAAGGTTGGTTTGACGAGCATAACGTTGACGTTGTCGCGGAATCAAACATTACGAAAGTTGGTCCGGGTGTGCTATATAACCATGAAGAGACCATTCCGGTAGATGCGGTTGTTTGGACAGCGGGAATTCGTCCGGTTACTCCCGTACAAAATATTGATACAGAAAAAGGTGACTCAGGTCGCCTAGTGTTAAATAAATATCACCAGTTACCAAATTATAATGATGTTTATGTAGCAGGAGATTGCGCAGCTCTTCCTTACGCGCCAAGTGCGCAAGTCGCAGAGGAACAAGCAGAGCAAATTGTAAAAGTCTTGCGTCATGTGTGGAATGAAGAACCGCTGCCTGAAAAAATGCCGGAAATCAAATTGAAAGGTTTCCTAGGTTCATTAGGTAAAAAGCAAGGCTTCGCCTACCTCGCAGACCGCACCGTAACAGGCCGCATCGCACGTCTACTAAAATCAGGCGTACTATGGATGTACAAACGCCATAATGGCTAATGAAAAGGAAAAAGTATGGATGAGATTTTTCAACAAAAATCTCATTCCATACTTTTTTTGATCCATTATTTAAGTAATTGTTTATTATATGAATCATTGATTTCCGTTTCGTGCGGACGCTTTCCACGTGCATCATTTACTAGCCTCATAGCCAAGCTTCTCAAGCGCATTAAAAACAGGTTTCAATTGGATATGGCCTTCGCCGATCATTTCATCGTTAATCATGACTAGCGGATAAAAATATTCGTCGTTGCGGACTTTTTCGGCAATTTCATTTTGTCGATCATTCTCAATTGTAGAATCGATATCAATGTACTCGATGTTGAAAGGTTGTTCAGGATATTTTCGACTGATGGCAGCTTCTAACCATTCATGCGTATCCTTGGCGGACGGGGCATTTACACAGCTTGCACAAATCACATCTGCACCGTAAACTTCAATCACTACATTAGGATTTTTCAATTAAAAACACTCCTTTGGAATTCAAAGATGGATTTTTTCTTCTTTCCAGTTTATAATGATTATTATAAGGAAAGGGGACGAAATTAAATGACTGATGCAGCATTAACAGAACCAGTACAAGAAGTACTAAATAAATTACGCCCATTTCTTCTTCGCGATGGAGGAGACTGTGAGCTCGTCGATGTTGAGAATGGTATCGTAAAACTTCGCCTTCTCGGTGCTTGCGGCACATGCCCAAGTTCAACGATTACACTAAAAGCGGGTATTGAACGCGCTCTGCTCGAAGAAGTTCCAGGCGTAGTAGAAGTAGAACAAGTATTTTAACTTGAAAATTACTCCATTAAAAAGGCCTGATTCGGGCCTTTTTTTGGTTTACTTTAGTAACGCTCCAACTTTATTATAGCTTAACCAACATTAAAAACGAGTTTTTTTGATTGCATAGAACGTCGAAAGATTGCTACAATAGATGTAAAGGATAGGGAAGGTGAACGTAAATGACTCAATTAGTTGAACTATCAGAAGCGGCAGCATACCGCGTTAAAGAAATGATGCGTCATAATGGGGAAGAAGGTTCATACCTCCGTGTCGCGATTAATGGCGGTGGGTGCAGCGGACTCACTTATGGTTTAGGATTTGAGAGAGAATTGACCGATAAAGATCAGTTACTGAAGCAACATGACATCGAAATGATTGTTGCGAACGACGATGTAGATATATTAAAAGGTACGCAAATTGATTATAAAGAATCCCTCATGGGGGGCGGATTCACGATTAATAATCCGAACGCAATATTATCATGCGGTTGCGGAACCTCATTCAGAACAGCGACAAAGGTCGGTTCACCGGAAGACTGTTAAAAAAATATCTCGGAATTATTACATCCGAAGCATTCTATTAAATTAAGGATCCTTCTAAAAAAGCATTTAGGAGGGTCTGTTTTTTTTGCTTGCACATCTACACGACTGCCTATTCAGTATTTTCATACCATTCCCAATTAAATTGCGGTATTGAAATACCCTTCCAAAAGGGCTAATATAGGAGAGAGTAAGTTTGTTAAAAATGTGACGGCAACTCGGAACGTGTAAATTTAGTGCAGAGAGCTCTGCATGTCATTTTACCTGTTCTGAGTAAAATAAAAAATTAAAAGGTGGTTCGATCTTCGTGAAAAGACCGACAATATTAGTTTTAGGTGCAGGATACGGCGGCTTATCAACAGTTGTTAATTTACAAAAATCTTTGGGAGCCAATGAGGCTAACATCGTTCTTATTAATAAAAATGACTATCACTATGAATCTACATGGTTGCATGAAGCATCTGCGGGGACACTATCTCCTGAACAAGTGCGTTATGATATCAAAGATGTAATTGCATCTCATGTTGATTTTGTTCAAGCGACCGTTGAGGCAATCGATGTAAAAGGGAAAGTTGTAACGACAAATGTCGGAACGCATACATACGATTACCTCGTTATTTCACTCGGTTTCGAAGGTGAAACATTCGGTATTCCTGGACTTGATAAATATGCTTTGTCGATTGCAAACGTTAAAGCAGCTCGTCAAATCCGCGAACATATTGAATACCAATTCGCGACTTGGTCACTAGAAACGGAGAAAGACGATAGCCGTCTAACGATTATTGTCGGCGGGGCTGGATTCACAGGAATCGAATTCTTGGGTGAATTAGGTAATCGTGTACCTGAACTTTGTAAAGAGTTTGATGTTCCATTCGAAAAAGTACGTGTGCTTTGCGTTGAAGCGGCGCCAATGGTTCTTCCAGGATTCGATGAGGACCTTGTTAAATATGCGGTTAGTCAACTAGAATCAAAAGGCATCGAGTTTTCAATCGGGACACCAGTTGTGGAAGCGACTGAAGAAGGCGTGAAAATTAAAACAGGCGAAGATGAGTTTGAATTCATTAAAGCGGGTACAGTTGTATGGGCTGCAGGCGTACGCGGTAACCGTCTAATCGAAGAAACGGGTATTGAAAACATGCGTGCACGCGTCAAAGTGGACAAAGATCTTCGCGCACCGGGTTATTCTGACGTATTTATCGTTGGAGACTGTGCACTTATGATCAACGAAGAAATCAACCGTCCATATCCGCCAACAGCTCAAATTGCGATGCAACAAGGTGATATGTGTGCCAACAATATTATTGCACTTTTAAAAGGACAACCAACAGAAGATTTTACACCAGATATTAAAGGTGCTATTTGTTCACTTGGAAGTGACGATGCGATTGGTGTCGCATTTGGCAAGAAATTGACCGGTAAAAAGGCCTCATTCATGAAGAAAGTGGTTGATAATCGCTCGCTATTCCTCATTGGCGGAATCGGTTTAACAATTAAAAAAGGTAAATTCAATATATTATAATAAGAGGTTTGCAAAGCATCTACCTGTCAGTTTTTAATTGACAGGAGATGCTTTTTTCAAATTGGAGGTCTTAAGATGTCGCGGAAAAAAAGAGGAAACGTTTGGCTGGGTGCTGCAGGTTTAGTCAGGCATAGTAATGGAAATTGGCTTGTTGTAAAGAAAAAATACAGTGCTTTAATGGGGAAATGGTCTTTTCCGGCTGGTTTTGTCGATGTTGGAGAAACAGCGGACATTGCAGCAGTTCGCGAAGTGAAAGAAGAGACGGGAATTGACTGCAAAGTCGTGGCCATGATCGGGTTTCGAACAGGCGTGTTGCAAGATGAAATAAGCGATAATTTAGCAATTTTTCTCCTGAAGCCTATCGATGAAAATCAACCCATCATACCTCAAGAGGAAGAAATTTCTGAAGTTGCTTGGAAAAGTCCAGCAGAATTGAAAGCGGATAAAAATGTGTCCGTTATGATTCATGAAATTGCGGAACATGTATTGGAATCAGGCTTTGATGAAATATTAAATGTAAATCCGGGAGATGGATTCGGGTATACGTCTTACAAATTATATTTCAATAAGTAATGGTCAAGACATTGCATCTTAAATCTGACAAATTATCGAACTAGTGATGTTCTGTTGAATGCTTCCGACAATTCATGTAAAATTATGAATGGAAAATGGAGGTTACCCTAATGACTTTTATGAATGCTTTAGCGATTGCAGCAGCCTCGCCACAAGGATCGATTTCACTTGTTCATGTCGTGTTATCCGTACTTATATTTATCGTGATCTTTTTCGGTATCGGATTTTTATTGAATATGTTACTTCGAATGACCTGGCTAATGGCGATTATTTATCCGATTATCGTTATTCTAATCATTGATGAAGTGAAAATATACGAATATATAACGAAACCAGCATATGCGTTTAAACTTTTGGGCGTGAAATTCATGGCGCTTCAAACAGCAGACATTATCATACTAACAAGCGGTCTTGTCGGCGCAATTATTTCTGGATTTGTCATGAAATTACTCCGCAAGCAAGGATATCAAATGTTCTAATTCAATATTAAAAAGAGAGGTTAGCAAATTATTGCTGAACCTCTCTTTTCCATTTCTTAAACAAAATAAGTATAAATAATAATCGAAATTATAACACCGGTGACGGCACCAGCGAATACCTCACTCGGCTTATGTCCCAGCAAAGTTTTTAATTCTTTGATTTTCTGTTCTTCGTCTTTTTTCTGCCAGCCCTTCGCTTCTTGTACAAAAGTTTGAAAGTCGACCCGCATTTGGTTAATGATGATTGCTTGTTGACCTGCCTGGAAACGAATTCCAGTTGCATCAAACATCACGATGACCGCAAAAATCGCCGAGACTGCAAAAAGTGGCGAATCGATTCCCGTTTCGTAAGCAATTGCAGTTGTGAGAGATGTGACTGCAGCTGAATGGGAGCTTGGCATCCCGCCGGTAGAAGTCATGAGCTTCCAGTCAAGTTTTCGAGTGATTAGAAATTTAATCGGGATTTTAATGAACTGCGCAAAAATAATACCGAATAATGCCGCAAGAAGCGGGATATTTTGAAAAATAGCCATTTAAATTTACAACTCTTTTCTACGAAAAATATTATCGATAGTATACCATATAAAACCAATAGAAGAACAGAAATCATAAAAATGAGAAAGGTCATTTCTAACAAATGAAATTATAGTCTATAATTAAAGATGTACTTAAAAAGGGGGATTCTAATGAAAATTAATATGGTCGAACAAAATTTTAACAAGGTTGAAACTGAAGTCCTTATCATTGGTGTACCCGAACATCCGGAAAATACTCAAGGGTGGGAAGACTTCGTTGCATCCTATAGCAACAGTTTTCCTGAGTGGGTAAGATCGGGTCAGATAAAAACTGATTATAAACAAGTTGTTAAAATGCCGGCTTTTAATGAGAACGGATTCGAACGAATTTTGTTTATAGGGCTTGGAGCGAAAAGAAAATTAAGTGAAGATCGGCTGCGTGCAGTATTTGCAACCGTCGGGAAAGAACTTTCAGACATGAAAGCTTCCTCAGTTGCCATTTGGCCGACTCCATTTACAAATGAAAAAATAACGGATGAGGATGTAGCCTTTATTGCGGCCGAAGGAATTGGACTTGGCATGTATAAGTTTGCAGGCTATAAAACTGATTCCAATGAACGCGACGTTTCACTTGAAGAAGTGTCATTTTTATCAGATACAAATCAAGATGAGTTTAAGGCAGCTTTTGAAGTAGGAAGCATAAATGCCCAGGCAGTAAATGAGGCGCGAAACCTTGTGAATATGCCGCCAAATATGTTAACTGCGACTGAAATGGCAAACTATGCCCGTCAACTTGCGGAAAAATATGATTTTGAAATCGAAGTTCTCGGAAGAAAAGAAATGGAAGAGCAGGGAATGGGCGCGATCCTAGCGGTCAATAAAGGATCCGTTGAAGAACCGCAACTCATTGTTTTAAAATATACTGCAACCGATACATGGGAAGACGTTGTCGGGCTCGTCGGAAAAGGGATTACATACGACACAGGAGGTTATTCACTAAAACCGCGTGACGGTATGGTTGGCATGAAAGGCGATATGGGTGGAGCGGCTGCTGTCCTTGGCGCCATGCAAATCATTGGGGAAACACGTCCCGCGAAAAACGTCATAGCCGTCATTGCTTCAACTGATAATATGGTATCTGGCGATGCCTTTAAACCGGATGATGTCATCACGTCGTTAAGCGGTAAAACAATTGAAGTGTTAAATACGGATGCAGAAGGTCGTCTCGTTCTTGCAGATGCGGTTACATTTGCCAAGCAAGCCGGTGCAGACTATTTAATCGACGTAGCGACGCTCACAGGAGGCGTTATCGTTGCATTAGGCAAAGACAAGACGGGAGCACTTACAAACGATGAGGCGTTCTTTGAAGAGTTTATGCATGCAGCAACCGAAACGGGAGAATTTGTTTGGAGACTTCCATTAACTGAAAGCGATAAGAAACGTCTTCGCAAAAGTGAAGTAGCTGATTTAAATAACTCCCCAGGTCGCGATGGTCATGCGATATTCGGCGGGGGATTCATCGGAGAATTTGTCGGTGATACGCCTTGGATTCATTTGGATATTGCAGGTACTTCAGACGCGAGTTCTGCCCATGATCTCGGTCCAAAAGGAGCAACTGGCGTTATGGTCCGCACGCTTGCGACAGTTGTCGAACGCATGGCAAATACCGATATAAACAACTAATAGGCTGCTGTCCTCTTTCTCATGTTCTTGTTTGAATAGGATAAGTGAGAAGTGAGAAGTGAGAAGTGAGAAGTGAGAAGGGGGAAGGTAAATTGCCTAGAGGATTTCACGGCCATCACGGCCATCACAGCCATCGCGGACATAGACACGGCGGCTTTGGTTTTGGAGGATTTGGAGGACCATTTATTGGAGGATTAGCAGGCGGTCTCTTAGGAAGCGTATTGTTTGATGGATTCGACGGAGGCTACCCACCGTACTACGGTTACCCATATGCCCCGTATCCGTACTACGGCTATCCGCCATATGGATATTATCGACCGTTTTAATAATTTGAAGAAAAAAGCATGGAAACCGATATAACCGGTCTCCATGCTTTTATTATAATTTTTCTTTTTTCGCTTGTTCAACAACTTCTGCTAAATCATCGCCCACAGTATGTTTAGTCGGTTTTACACCTGACATATATGCGGCTCTACTCATCAAATGGCCGCCAATGGGGGCAGTAATGAATAAGAAAAGAATGCCGAGAAGGATTTTTATACTAAAATGTCCTTCGTTTAGCCAAAAGTGAAAGAACACTCCGACCAAGATGCTGAGCACGCCTAGCGTAGCGCTTTTAGAAGCTGCATGTGCACGTGTGTAAACATCAGGTAGACGTATGACGCCGATAACTGTAACGACCGTGAAAATGAGTCCTATACCGATTGTAGCAACGATTAGTGTATTAGTAATTACGGTCACGCTCGATTATCTTTCCTTTCTCTATAAAATTGGAGAAGCTAACTGTCCCAATAAACGATAAAACTGCAAGTAGTAAAATCACTTCTAAGAAAAATCCAGTTTCAAATAAAATAGAAAGTAGCGCTGTTGCTGAAATAAACATAACGCCAATAGCATCAAGGGCGACAAGTCGATCCGGAATCGAAGGTCCGCGGAAAATTCGATACAACATACCTACCATTGATAAAATGACAACAATTAGAGAAATCCAAATGAATGTCATCATGGACGACTCACCTCCTTGATTGCTTTTTCAAACGTGTTTTTAATTGAATCGATTGCATCATCGACATCATCTGCGTCTATCGCATGAACGTATAAAATGTTTTGATCATCAGAAACATGAACGACAATCGTTCCCGGCGTTAACGTAATAAGGCTAGAAAGCAATGTAATTTCCCAATCTTGTTCAAGGTCAGTCGGCAGCGCAAAGATTCTAGGTTGGATATCCAGTTTCGGACGAAGCACCAAGCGCAACACTGAAATATTGGACATTATTAATTCCCGGATGAAAAGGAACGTTAACTTAATCGCAGCCCAAAGTCGTTCAATATAAAGTCTCTCATGAAAAAATCGTCTCATCATTAGAAGGAGAATGAACCCGATTAAATAACCGATGACGAATGTCGTAACCGTCATCGATGAGCTCAAGAACATCCAGACGAGCGCGATGAAAAAGTTTAACAGTATTTGGAAAGCCATCGTCATCTACTCCTTTAGAACCGCATCAATATAAATAGACGGTTTTAATAATACATCCGAAGCGTCCGTCATATACGGAACAATCCATTCTGTTCCAACTCCATACGCAATCGAAATCACGACAAGCAGGGCAGCGGGAACAATCATAATTCGGTAAGAACGGCGCTTTGTAGTTGGTAATTCGACAGGCTCTCCCCAAAATGCATAGATGAAAATTCGAATAACGGATAATAGAACAATTAAACTAGAGGCGAGAATAAAAACACTCCCCCAAACATTACCCGCTTCAAATGCGCCTTTCACAATAAGAAGCTTACCCGTAAATCCGCTGAGCGGGGGAATTCCCGCAAGGCCAAACGCCGCAATTAAATACATCCAACCAAGAGGGGCATTGGTCTTCATTAGTCCGCCCATCTTACGTAAATTTGAAGTACCCGTAATTGCGATGATGATACCAATAAGGAGGAATAACGCTCCTTTAATAATCATGTCATGAATTAAATAAAACATCGCGCCAGTCATGCCGGCATCATTCATTTGCGCAACACCAAATAAAATGACGCCGACTGCAATAATGATGTTGTAAATCATAATGTGTTTCAAATCAAAATAAGCAAGAGCACCGATACACCCCGCAACAATTGTCAGGATGGATAACACTAACAGTAACTCATGTGTCACCGGCATATTATGAATGAAAAACAATGTGTAGGTCCGAGTAATTGCGTAGACGCCAATTTTCGTTAACAAGGCACCGAACAATGCAAGCACTGGGATAGGCGGTGCAGAGTATGAGCCAGGTAACCAAAAGTAAAGCGGGAAAATCGCGCCTTTTATTCCGAAAACGAGAAGGAATAGAATCGCAATTACTGTGATAATACCCGGTTGCCCGACTTCTGCAATTTTCACCGAAATATCTGCCATGTTTAACGTACCAATGACGGAATACAACAACGCAATTGCCACGACAAACAATGCGGAAGAGATCACATTAACAAGTATGTATTTAATGGATTCGCGTAATTGTTTTTTCTCGCCGCCAAGGACGATGAGTACATAAGAAGCCATCAAAAATACCTCAAAGAATACAAACATGTTGAAAATATCACCTGTCGTAAACGCCCCATTCACACCTGTGAGCATAAAGAGTACCGCGGGATAATAATAGAACCGTTCTCTCTCTTTACCGATTGCTTCAAAACTGTACATCACAATGAAAAATGTAATGAGAATTGAAGTCGTTACGAGTAAAACGGATACCATATCAGAAACCATCGTAATTCCGAAAGGTGCCGGCCAACTTCCAAGTGTTAATGTTTGTACGCCGTCAGCTTTCACTTTAGCCATAAGAACTAGCGAGAAAGTGAAACTAATTGCTAAGCCGATGAGCGTCAAAGTCCTTTGGACACGGACATTCTCCTTAAAGAATAGAAGAATAATCGCGAAGAAAAACGGCAAAATGATCGGCAATAATAAAAGATTAATCATGTTCGTCATTTCCCTTCATTAAATTCATATTATCGGTCTTGTGTTCAGCATACGTTCGGTAAAATAGAACAATAATGAATGCCGTTACACCGAAGCTAATGACGATCGCCGTTAAAATAAGCGCCTGCGGAAGGGGGTCTACATAATCTGTAACCCCTTCAGCGAGAACGGGCGGCGATGTACCCCCTAGTCCTCCCATCGTTAAGATAAGTAGATGGGCCCCATGACTGAGAAGACCCGTTCCGAGAATAATGCGGAGCAAGCTTTTAGATAAAATCAAGTACACAGCCGCCATGAATAAAATGCCGATAACAATCGCCATCACAAACTCCATTACGAATCCCCTCCAATCGTTTGGATCATCGTAATTGTTGAACCAACTACGACAAGATACACGCCCGCATCAAAAATCATTGCTGTATGCAGTGACGAAACCCCGAAGAGTGGTAAGTTAAAATCATCATAAGCATGCGTGAAAAATGGTACATCGAATAAAATCGAACCCGCTGCTGTTCCGAGAGCTAGCAATAAACCGACGGCTACAACAATCATAAAGTTGAACGGCAATGCTTTTTGAACAGTTTTCAAGTCAAAAGCAAGCAGTAAAAGGACGATTGCTGCTGTTGTAAGAAGTCCGCCGACAAATCCGCCCCCGGGTGCAAAATGTCCGGCGAAAAATATATGAATTGAAAAGAGAAAGATGATGAAAAACACAACTTTCGTTCCGGTTTGTAAAATGACATCATTTGTTTTCATCAGAATTCTCCTTTCTTGAAAGGCGTAATCGGATCATGCTATATACGCCGATGCCTGCAATCGCGAGGACGGCAATTTCGAACAAGGTATCAAATCCACGATAATCCACGAGAATGACGTTTACTATATTTCCACCCGCTGCTTCTGTAAAGACCGTATCTTTATAGTATTGGGATATCGATGGAATGAGCTTTTGCGAATGTGCGGATAAAGCAAGTAGTGTCATGGTAATACCAACTGCCGCAGCGATTATAAAATTGCCTAAACGAAACTTTGTACTTTCACCGTGCCTTTTGAGTGCTGGCAGGTGATGGAATGCTAACAAGAATAGCGCTACCGAAACTGTTTCAATTACCAGTTGTGTCAAAGCTAGATCTGGCGCTTTGTATATGACGAAGAACAGGGCAACAGAGTAGCCAACGCCTCCTAGTGCGATAATCGCCGCTAATCTGGTTTTAGCAAATAATACCATTACTACAGCGAGCACGAGGATGACAGCTGTCATGATGCCGTAAGTATTCAGCGGAGAAAAGCTTTCCATATCAACTGCAAATGCGTCTTGTATGAAAAGAGCCGCAGTCGTAATCGCAGCGATGAATGCAAACATATAGACCAGGTATGTTCTGATTAATCCCGTCATATAGAAACGAGACAACCGGTTCATACCGCTTTCTCCGAAAACCATTAATGTGTCATACAACGCATTCAAAGAGAAATACTGCGGTTGTATATCGTATAGTTTTTGCCATTTCGACATGGTTAAGAAAAGAAATGCGCCTAAAGCGATAATGCCTAACGTCATCATAAGTTCAGGCGACCATCCATGCCAGGCAGAAACGTTTACAGTGACTTCATCGGGATGATTGTACAAACCGGATTGCATCGCAACAACAGCTGGCTTGACAAACATTTTTCCAATCAGATTCGGGATGAAGAAAATCACAACGACGATAGCTGCAAGAACGACTGGTGAAAGAAGCATTCCAAGTGAAGTTTCTTTTGGCTCTTTCGGAAGTGATTGCATTTTTCGTTTTCCGGCAAACGTTTTAAAGACAAAATAGAAACTATATACAAATGTAAAGACGCTTGCCACCCAAGCAACAATCGGGAATATAATACCCCATGTGGCAAAGTTAAATAATTCGAAATCGCGAAGGGCCAGCATCGAAGTGAGGAAAAGTTCCTTACTTAAAAATCCGCCGAAAGGCGGCAATCCTGCCATGGACATAGAGCCGATAAACGCTACGGTGAAACTGACCGGCATAATGCTCATCAAGCCACCAAGTTTACGAATATCTCGGGTTCCCGTTTCATGATCAACAATCCCCGCCACCATGAATAAGCTTCCTTTAAACATCGCATGGTTAATTAAATGGAAAATCGCAGCAAATGCCGCAAATTTGAAAATCGCTGCATCAGCGCCGGTTACGTGGTACGCAACAGCACTAGCACCTAGTAAAGACATGATTAGTCCAAGTTGACTCACCGTAGAAAAAGCAAGAATGGCTTTCAAGTCTGTTTGTTTTACAGCAAAGAACGACCCCCAGAATAAGGTGAGGAGACCGATTCCTGTAACGAGCCAAATCCACACTTCTGAAGACGCAAAGATGGGTGTGAAGCGGGCGACAAGATAAAGTCCAGCTTTGACCATCGTTGCTGAGTGGAGATAAGCACTTACTGGTGTAGGCGCTTCCATCGCATCGGGCAACCAAATGTAAAATGGAAATTGTGCGGACTTCGTAAAGGCACCGAGTAAGACTAGGACAAGTGCCAGCGTGAAGTAATCATGTCCGATAAAGGAGGACGCATTTGCGATTAATTCGCGGATGGAATACGTATCTCCCATAATGGATAGAAGTACAAGTCCACCGAGCATCATCAGTCCGCCGAATACAGTTATCATCATCGACTTGAGTGCGCCGAATCGCGAACGATCCCGGGTGTACCAGTAACCAATCAGTAAAAATGATGAAATGGATGTTAACTCCCAAAACAAATAGAGAGTAATCATGTGATCGGATTGTACAATTCCCAACATTGCAGTCATAAACATTAGTAAATACACGTAAAAGTTGTTCAATTTCTCACGTTTTTTGTCAAGATAGAAAATAGAGTAAAGCACAACGAGTGCTCCGATTCCAGTGATGAGCAAAGAGAAAAGAAGACTTAGCCCATCGATATAGGCGATAAATGCAATATCGAGCGATGGAATCCATGATAGTGTTGATGTATCGACATTGCCGTTCAAAGTCTTTTCAATAAAACGTAAATAATAGATGAACAAAGCAGCCGATATGATAAATACGAACCATCCTGTATGTATGTTTTTTACTGTCTTATATAGGAATGGAACGAAAAGTGCTGCCACTATCGGCAGAAAAATTAACAATACGAATTCCAAGAAAATCCTCCTTCCAAATCATTGTTTTCATCAAAAGACGCAAAAAAAGTCTACCACTAAAGGCATAGATACCCCTTGGTGACAGACTCCTCCAAAACACGTCCGTTTATTTGATTGAGGTCAGTATAGCATGACCCGCGAATATTGTAAAATAGTTTTAGCTCATAGTCAAAATAACGATGAAGTAAGCAATCATTGCGATTAAACCTACAGGAACGCCGAAACGCGCCCACTCCAAGCTGGTAATATTTAATTTTCCGGCCGCGATGATGTTTGGAATATTTCCAGGGATTAGCATACCGCCGCTGATCAGTAATCCAAGTAAAATCGCTTTTATCGTCGGTCCATCCATCGCAGGGCTAATTTCCGCTGCAGCTAATGTCGCATTATCCAATACAGCAGAAATCATATTAATCCAATAAAGTACGAGTGGACTAAGTCCGAGCAAGTACTTCTCGATAAACGGTTCGAATCCCGCACCAAGTAAAGTTAATGCCATGACGAATAAATAAATATTAAAACTGCGAATAAAGATTTTAAAGTAGGATTCTTTCTCTAGCTTTGATGATAGCCCATTTGAAGATTTCTTTGGGGTGATCAGGACAGCAGCAAGAATTCCGAATATAATTACCGCAGGGATGACATCCGGTCCTATCAATCGTAATAAATAGAAGAAGTCTTCATTCAATTTGCTTGTAGCGATTGTAGAAAGCGGTTCGCCAATCGGTGTCAACGCAGCGCCCATTCCAATTGAAAAACAAGCTAACACGACTAAGCGAATTTCAGATTTTCTGTCGAGTCTGAGAACACTGACGACCGCCACCAGAACGATTGCCGCAATGATAGCCGTTATTATACTAGAAATAATTCCTAGCACGATAACGACAAGCGCAAGAAACAACCGAAAAGGCATTGCATTACTCGTTCCCGTAATTCCTTTTTCAATCGGTTTTTGCAACCAGCGGAATACGAGCCCCGCTATTAAAACAGCTAATGTTATATGTATGGGATCCTCGAGCGCTTTCATTAAAAGCGACTTATCAAAAACCCCGCTAATAAATGCGGCTGCAACACCCATGATAAAGAGAAAGATTTCCAAGTTCCGTTCGACAATTTTTATTGTGAACGGCATAAATAAAACGAGAATTAAGATTATTGTAAGTCCTAAAATCATATGACCTCTCCTTCGTTAATTTTTTAATAGTATAACATGAAAAAGTCATTTTGCTAATATGAATTAAGGGCAATTCTCTCACTATTGCTAAATGTAAAAATCATGTTTTGGTAGATTGATTTTCTTCAGCTAAGAATTCTTCAAAATCTTGTCCTGGCTTTCGTTTGGCAAGATAAAG
Source organism: Sporosarcina jiandibaonis (assembly GCF_013184495.1). Lineage (GTDB taxonomy): Bacteria > Bacillota > Bacilli > Bacillales_A > Planococcaceae > Sporosarcina > Sporosarcina jiandibaonis. Next base: position 173,574 of record NZ_JAAOIY010000007.1, read on the forward strand.
GAAAGTAAATCCAACAAGAAATAGAGAGGAGGTGACAATGAACACAGAAGAGATGCCGATAAATCCGCTCACGATACCGCCAAACATCGGACCAATAATATTTCCAAGGAATCTGAAGCTCGTATTATAGCCCATCATTTCTCCTTGAATATTGATAGGCGCATCTCGTCTGATAAGAGCAGTAGTAATTGGTATCATTCCACCGACGGCAATCCCGAATAATAAACGACAGATTATGAGCTGCCATAATTCCGTGACAAATGCCTGGGGGATGACAAATAAGAAGGATAGAAGTAGGAGAATCGATAAGACTTTCTCATAGCCGATATCATCGCCAAGGCGACCCCAAAATCTCGCAAACAATAAATTTCCAAGGCCTGCCGCGCTAAATGTGATACCAGCAAGAAAAGCGACGTCTTTCGCATTCGTTAATTCGGCAACATAGAGCGAAAGAAGAGGTTGTATACTAAAATTTGCAATTTGAATAATCGTCGTGACCAACATGACATTCATCATCAGTCGATGACGAAAAATGCCACCTAAAATCACTTTACGCGTATAAATAATTGCACGCTTACTTTTCACTCTAATTTGTTCCTTTATCCCGAGTAACACGATAATTGTCGCAGTCGTAATAGAAACCGCAGTTATGATAAATGTATATTGGAATCCGAATGCATCCGCTAACAGACCTCCGAACATGGGGCCGAAAAGCATTCCTGAAACACTTCCCATTTGCAATGTTCCTAGCATTTTTCCGGCTTCACTCCGTGATGTTTGGGATGAAATGAACGCTAAAGAGGTAGGGATAAATCCAGTTACGATTCCCATCAAAAGCCTTAAAATAAAAAAAGATTCAACGGTCTGCACAAAACTCATCAAAAAAATGGATGTGGCAAGGCCAAGGCCATTAATTATCAATATTGGCTTAAAGCCGTGCTTGTCCGCGACCCTTCCCCAAATAGGCGACATAATAAAGGCAGTAATGAATGTAGCGCCAAAAATGAGACCGGCCCATTTTTGAACATAGGCAGCTGGATGATCGCCAAACGTGTCGATATAGAGAGAAAGGAATGGCATAATCATTGTCGTTGTACCACCAACGAGAAAATTACAAACCCACATAATGATAAAATTTCTTTTTAGTACATTCATGAAAATAAACCTTCCTTCGTAGTCGAGCTCATTCTTAGTATAAAACATTTCGGAATCCGAAGAAAGGAACGTGCTTTATTCGTGCTTTATTATCGAAATCTGAAATTGAATATGGTAGAGTAAACATGGTGATTGATAATGAGAAAAATTCCTTTACTTCTACTAACAGTCTTGTCACTTGTCGTCCTTTCTGCTTGCGGTAAAGGAACGGTTAAGGAACAAACGAAAGAAGTCGATGGAGTAAATGTTTCAAAAGACAACGTAGTCGGTTATCCGCAATTATCGCCAAAAGTCGCGGATAATGAAGAAGTAGTTGTTATGAACACAACACTTGGCCAGATTAAGCTTAAACTTTTTCCAGACATTGCACCAAAAGCGGTTGAAAATTTCTTGACGCATGCAAAGGAAGGCTATTATGAAGGTGTTATTTTTCACCGAGTAATGGACGAGTTCATGATTCAAGGCGGTGATCCGACCGGTACAGGTGCAGGCGGTGAAAGTATTTACGGAGATTCATTTGAGGATGAGTTTTCAGATTCGGTTTTTCATTTGCGCGGAGCTCTTTCAATGGCAAACGGAGGACCGAACACGAACGGAAGCCAGTTTTTCATCGTACAAAAAACTGAAGTGGATGAGGCTGCTCTCAATCAGGAAAAACCTTTAGTTTACTCTGATGAAATTCGCGAAGCCTATGAAAATATGGGCGGCACACCGCATCTCGATCATTCCCACACAGTATTTGGTCAAGTGATTGAAGGAATGGACACAGTTGATAAAATTGCAAAAGCAAAAGCAAAAGAAACACGACCGATTGAAGATATTATCATTGAATCAATCGAAATTCTTACGGAAAAATAGGAGGCAATAACAATGTATCCACAATTAACAAACGAAGTTGCGGCAAACGAGGCACTCGTAGTCATGAACACGACACTCGGCCCGATCAAGATTAAATTATTTCCAGAAGTTGCGCCAAAAACAGTTGAAAACTTTTTGACGCATGCTGAAAACGGCTATTATAACGGTATTATTTTTCACCGAGTAATTGAAGATTTCATGATCCAAGGCGGCGATCCGACAGGGACTGGCATGGGTGGAGAAAGTATTTGGGGCGACTCATTCGAAGACGAGTTCTCGACTAAAGTCTTTAATCTACGCGGAGCTCTTTCTATGGCGAACGCTGGACCAGGGACGAACGGCAGCCAATTCTTCATTGTTCAAGCGTCAAAATTACCTGGCGGAACTGTAAACCAATTAAGAGGCGCAGGCTTCCCGGAAGAAATTGTAGAAGCATATGACAAAATGGGCGGCACGCCGCATTTAGATCATAGACATACAGTATTCGGTCAAGTGATTGAAGGAATGGATGTTGTTGATACAATTGCAAAAGTGAAAAAAGGCCCGCAAGATAAACCAGTTGAAGATGTTTCTATCGAATCGATCGAAATCCTTCAAAAATAAACTAGACATGCGAAATAAATTAAGTTAGGAAGTGTACGTAAATGAACGCTCTATTAATGCCGTTCCTTTACTTTCCAGAAGATAAAGCAGAGTATATACCTGCCGCAATTTCATTTGTGATTTTCATGATTCTATTAATCCTTACATTCAATTGGATTCGTCGTAATTCCAAGAAGCAAGAAGAAGAGACGAAAGAACTTGAAGAAAGAATCTTGCGTGAACGTCGCGCAGAAAACGAAGCGAAAAAAAATGAGAACCTTCAAAATTGAAGGTTCTCATTTTTTTAAGATAATGCAGTAATGATCCGCCCCACTCCGTCTTTCACGGTAGCTAATGGGCAAGCAACATTCATGCGGAGAAAACCTATTCCAGATTCACCGTATTTCGAACCCGGTTCCAGAGCGATTCTCCCTTTAGTTAATAATTTTTCCATTATCTCTTTTTCAGAAAGTCCGGTATCGCGATAATCTATCCATAGCAAATACGTACCATGCGGTTTATTTATTTTAATACTCGGCACTGCTTGTTTTAATTCGGCAATCACATAGTCCATATTCCCAGAAATGATGTCAAGAAGCTCAGAAAGCCATGGCCCGCCCTCTGTATAAGCTGATTTTACAGCAGCTGCAGCAAACGGACTAAGTGACATCTGTCCATGTGCTAGCGCGTTTTGTTCAAGTTTTGCTCTAACTTCTTGATCAGAAGCAATCATGATGGCCGCTTGAACACCCGCAAGATTAAATGTCTTCGTTGGGGCAACGCATGTAATTATTCGATGTGCTTCTTCACCGGCTATCGAAGCCAAAGCTATATGTCGATGTTCAGGGAAAACGAGATCCGCATGAATTTCATCAGATAATATAAAGACATCGTATTTCGCACAAAGTTCAATCAGTTTCAAAAGTTCGGCTTCTGTCCAGACAATTCCTCCTGGATTATGCGGATTACAAAGAATAAACAATTTCACATTCTGTTGTAGCGCTTTTTCAAATTCCACAAAATCGATTGAATAATTGCGGTCCTTTTCAGTCATTACACATTCAACAATAGTACGCTCCATACGTTCCGGAACTTGAAAAAACGGCGGATAAACAGGTGGAGTAATGAGAATACCGTCACCATTTTCGGTAAACGTTTCAATAACCGTAGCGATTGCGGGGACAACTCCGTGATGAAATAACATCCATTCATTTTCTGTTTTCCAAGAATGGCGTTGTTCAAGCCATAATCGGATGCCGTCTTTACATTCATTGCATATGTATGAATAGCCAAAAACCCCGTGATCGAGCACTTCTTGCATCGCATCAATAACAACCCCGGGAGCAGCAAAATCCATATCGGCAATCCACATTGGTAATATATCGGAGGCATTTTCGATGCCGTAAACTTCTTCTAACCGATCCCATTTAATGGACCGCGTTTTACGTCTATCAATGAATTTCTCGAAAATACTCATAAAAATCCTCCTTTTCTTTTTCCATTCCTATGCTATCATATAATTATCCAAATAAAAATAAGGTGAATCAATAATGGAAACTATAGAAATGAATAAAAAAGCAATCAGTCTTTTAGAACAATGGGACCCATTTGACGAAGGTGAGAAAGCATACGAACTAGAAATCGTGGATGTCGTAGCTGAACTGCATCGCCTTGATCATCCAGCAGACCTCGCGAAAAAGATTCGCGAGATTTACGAACACTCATATGAAATGTGGATTCCAATTGAAAAATGCGTTCAAATATCCTATAAGCTTTTAGCGATAAAATACGAAGCGAAATGCATCGTATGAAATAAAACAACCTATGGATTTTTTGAACTGCGCCCTAAATTTCGGACAGTTTAATAAAATACCCGCTGCTAATTAGGCAGCTATGAGATGACTTCGATATTCAATCGGAGTCATCTTTTTAAGATTCCATTGTCTTCTTGAT
>NZ_JAAOIY010000008.1 GCF_013184495.1 Sporosarcina jiandibaonis
TGCTGAAAGCATCTAAGCATGAAGCCCCCTTCAAGATGAGATTTCCCATTACGCAAGTAAGTAAGATCCCTCAGAGAAGATGAGGTTGATAGGTCCGGGGTGTAAGTGCGGCGACGTACGTAGCTGACGGATACTAATTGATCGAGGACTTAACCTAATAAGTTAAAAGGGTTTGATTGACCCTGATTTGTGAACATTATCATTCGTTTTATCCAGTTTTGAGCGAACAAGCTCAGGAAGTCTGGTGGCGATAGCGAAGAGGTCACACCCGTTCCCATACCGAACACGGAAGTTAAGCTCTTCAGCGCCGATGGTAGTTGGGGGCTTCCCCCTGCAAGAGTAGGACGTTGCCAGGCACTTAAAGAGTCATTACCACATGGTAGTGGCTTTTTTTGTTTATACATAAGAAAAACCGAAGGCTGTATTAATGTCAATCGCAGTTGAGGATGTTGTGAATTCATACCAAGACACCTCGCGGAAGCAGCAAGACATTAAAAGCCATTGCCAATGAGGTAGTGGTTTTTCATTTTTAAAAAGTGTTGGGATAAGGTTTTGTTTATTTCTAGAAAGGGGTGGTCGTATTGTTAATGGTATTAATTATTTTTGCTATTAACATCGTTTACGTGACATTTTTCACGGTTCGAATGATTTTAACGTTAAAAGGGTATAGGTATATTGCGGCTGGTGTCAGTATGATTGAAATTGTTATCTATGTAGTTGGTCTTGGACTTGTGCTAGATAATCTGAATGAAATTCAAAACTTGGTCGCTTACGCAGTCGGATATGGTTGCGGAGTTATTATTGGCACGAAAATAGAGGAGAAAATGGCTTTAGGCTATATAACCGTAAATGTGATCACAGCTGATGAGGATAAGTTACTACCAAAATTGCTGAGAGACCAAGGTTATGGTGTAACGGACTGGTCAGCAAATGGCATGGAAGGAAATCGATCCGCGCTTCAAATACTGACTCCCCGAAAATATGAACTAAAACTTTATACGACAATCAAAGAATTAGACCCAAAGGCATTTATAATTTCTTATGAACCAAAAGCGATTCATGGCGGGTTCTGGGTGAGGTCAATTAAGAGAGGTAATTTGTTTAAATGAAACAAAAGAAAACGATTTGGTTCGGGGTTGCTGAAAACGAAACTATCGATGAGTGTTTGAAGAGGATGGAACGGGAAGGCTATCAGGTAGCCGGGAAAAAAGAGGAGCCGATTTTTTCAGATATTGACGGAGAAATTGTCCCGATTCGTCAAATAATCAAGTTCAAAGGTACTTTGAAGTAAAAAAGCCGAACGATAATTTTTGATGTCGCTTAAATGTTCGCTTTTACGTTGACGAATGGCATGTTTATTGATAAAATAAGTAATGTAATTCAGAATCCCCATATAAACTGAAGAATTGGCTTCAGTGTTTCTACCGTGACACCTTAATGTCTGGACTATGCGGGAAAGCGACTTTTTAGGAAATGATAGCGAAAGGTGTGTGTCCTTAGGAATGAGCACAGTCATCTTAACGCATATTATATATCCTCGAATGATCTGCTTTTCATGTTCAGTGGAAAGTAGTTTATTCGAGGTTTTTTTTGATTTTAAAAACACCTGATAGTAAATAATGAACTTTTATCTTAAAGGAGCGGAATAATTGTGGCGCCGAAAATCGGAGTTATTATGGGAAGTAAAAGTGATTGGGAAACAATGAGACATGCGTGCGAAGTTTTGGACGAGCTTGAAGTTTCTTATGAAAAGAAAGTTGTTTCAGCGCACAGAACACCGGATTACATGTTTGAATATGCTGAGCAAGCCGAGAAACACGGATTATCAGTAATTATTGCTGGTGCTGGCGGAGCGGCTCATTTACCAGGTATGGTTGCTTCTAAAACTTTATTGCCGGTAATTGGTGTTCCAATTCAGTCGCAAGCCCTTAATGGCATGGATTCTTTGCTTTCAATTGTTCAAATGCCGGGCGGTGTTCCGGTCGCGACAGTTTCCATTGGGAAAGCAGGAGCTACAAACGCCGGACTTCTAGCCGCTCAAATGCTTGGGATTACAGATAAAGATTTAATGAATCGGATAAATGAACGTCGGTTGAAAATGAAGGAAATGGCACTAGAAAGCAGTGGTGATTTAGTTTGAAGGTGATCTATCCCGGAAAGGTTATAGGAATTATAGGCGGTGGACAGCTTGGCCGCATGATGGGAGTAGCCGCAAAAGAGGCCGGATTCAAAATTGCGGTATTGGATCCAACTGAGGATTCCCCTTGCGGACAAATCGCGGATATTCGAATAGTTGCTCCGTATAATGATGAAGCAGCTTTAAAGGAACTTGCAGAGGTTAGCGATGTTATCACGTACGAATTTGAGAATATCGATTATGAAGGCTTGAAAACATTATGCGAGACGGCATATGTTCCACAAGGATCTGAACTTGTTCGAATTACGCAAAACCGCATGAACGAAAAAGCCGAAATAACTGCATCGGGTGCTCCCGTTGCCGACTATATTACGGCTGAAACCTTTGAAGAACTGAAAAGTAAAATTGATAATGTAGGTTTTCCTTGCATTGTAAAAACTGCATTCGGCGGCTATGACGGAAAAGGACAAGTTAAATTAGATTCACTAGAAGATTTAGATGAAGCAGAGGCTTTATTTAAAAATTCACCTTGTATAGCAGAAGCATTTGTTCCTTTTGAAAAAGAAATCTCTGTTATTATCCAGCGAAATGCTGCTGGTGAATCTTATTGCTTGCCCATTTCGGAAAATATCCATAAGAATCATATACTGCACGAATCGATTGTACCGGCGCGGGTAGAGGAAAATGTTTTGGTGAAAGCTGAAGAAGCGGCAACTAAAATTGCAAATCATTTGGAACTTGTCGGTACGCTAGCAGTAGAAATGTTCGTGCTCAATGATGGTGATATCGTGATTAATGAACTTGCCCCGAGACCGCATAATTCGGGACATTATTCAATTGAGGCATGTAATATTTCACAGTTTCACCAGCATATTCGTGCGATTTGCGGTTGGCCGCTTCGAAAACCAAAGCTTTGGGCACCGTGTATTATGGTTAATGTACTTGGAGAGCATGTCGAAGCTTTAAACGAAGCATTTCAAAAGTATCCCGATTGGTCAATCCATTTATATGGCAAAGCAGAAGCGAAACTGCAACGTAAAATGGGGCATATCACCATTATGACGGAGAGCATTGAGTCGACATTAAATGAAATTGATTCGACAGGTATTTGGTCAGACTAAACAAAGAAATTTTCTAATTCACACGGCATTCATTAATTGAAGAAATGAAACTTCATTCAGGAGGAACTAACATGACAAAAGTAAACGTATATGTGACACTTCGTGAAAGTGTTGTTGATCCACAAGGAATTGCTACAACAGACGCACTAAAAAATATGGGCTTTGCTGAAGTGACGAGTGTTCGAATCGGGAAGTTAATTGAACTTGAGATTGATGAAACGACAACTGATATTGATGCGCGTGTGAAAGAGATGTGCGACAAGCTTCTTATTAATAAAGTGATTGAAGACTACCGTTATGAAATCGAGGAGGCTTGAATCCGATGAAGTTTGCTATTCTTGTTTTTCCAGGTTCAAGTTGCGATGTAGATATGCACCATGCGATCAATGAAGTGCTTGGTGAAAAAGCGGATTATGTTTGGCATACTGAGGCTAATTTAGAAGACTTTGATGCGGTGATCATACCAAGCGGATCGTCTTATGGGGATTATCTTCGCCCGGGTGCACTGGCTAAAGGTTCTCCAGCAGTGGAAAGCTTGATCTCATTTGTCGAATCTAAGAAGCCTGTATTAGGTGTTGGTAACGGTTTTCAAATTTTAACGGAATTACATCTGTTGCCGGGTGCTTTTCTTCAAAATAAAGAATTGCTTTTTAAATCGGGCAATGCAAAGTTGAAAGTTGAAAATGCGGATTCCATCTTTACTTCTGAATATGACGAAGGACAAGAAATTACGATTCCATTTGCGCAAGCATACGGAAATTATTACGTCGATAAAACGACGTTAGCTGAGTTAAATGAAAATGGACAAATCACATTTACCTATAAAGACGAAAACGATAATGGCAGTACTGAAAAAATCGCGGGTGTTTTGAATGAATATGGAAACGTGCTAGGAATATTGCCGTTACCTGAACGTGCGATCGAAGAGCTTATCGGTGGTACCGATGGATTGCCTCTATTCAAGTCAATTTTGAAAAGGTGGAATGAAAACAATGTCAACCAATCATGAACCAAGCGCAGAGCAAATTCAAGATGAGAAATTGTACCGTCAAATGGGAATGACTGATGAAGAATTCGAACTTGCGGTAAAAAGCATGGGTCGCTTACCAAACTATACAGAAACAGGATTGTTTTCGGCTCTTTGGTCCGAACACTGTTCATATAAAAGCTCGAAACCGATTTTGAAAAAGTTTCCGACTAGTGGCGAACGTGTTCTTCAAGGTCCTGGTGAAGGTGCGGGGATTGTTGACATCGGCGATAACCAAGCAGCAGTTTTCAAAATGGAATCACATAACTCGCCATCCGCTATTGAACCGTTTATCGGTGCAGCGACAGGCGCGGGCGGGGTTCTTCGCGATGTATTTTCAATGGGTGCACGCCCAGTAGCACTTGTCAATTCGCTTCGTCTTGGGGATTTGACAGAGGAGCGAGACCGTTTCTTATTCAAAGAAGCAGTTGCGGGTATTGCTAGTTACGGAAACGGAATTGGAATTCCAACAATTGCGGGTGAAGTGCAATTCGATAATTGCTATTCGAAGCGTCCACTCGTAAATGCGATGGCAGTTGGGTTGCTTAATCATGAAGATATTCAAAAAGGTGTTGCTGCGGGTGTTGGTAATACTGTCATGTATGCTGGCGCTAAAACAGGACGCGATGGCATACATGGAGCAACGATGTCCTCTTCTGAATTAACAGTTGAAGAAGATGGTGAGTTGCCAGTCATGCAAGCCGGCGATCCGTTTCTTGAAAAACTTGTGATGGATGCATGTCTTGAACTTGTAAAATCAGATGCGCTTATTGGGATACAAGATATGGGTGCGGCTGGACTTTCATCTGCATCTGCTGAAATGGCATCAAGTGCCGGATACGGCGTTGAAATGAATTTGGATCTAGTGCCGCAACGTGAAGAGGGAATGACTGCATATGAAATGATGCTTTCAGAATCTCAAGAACGTATGTTAATCGTCGTGAAAAAAGGTCGCGAACAAGAAGTAACCGATCTTTTTGCAAAATACGGCGTTGAAGCAGTTTCAATTGGAAAAGTAACGGATGATAAAATGCTCCGTTTACTCCATAAAGGTGAAGTAGTGGCGGAAGTATCAGCAGATGCACTTGCTGAAGATGCGCCGGTTTATTATAAAGAATCAGCGGAACCAGATTACTTTAAAGAATTTCAAGCAATGGAAATGTCTGAACCAGTTGTTGAAGATTTAAGCGAAACATTAAAAGCACTTTTACAACGTCCAACAATCGCGTCGAAGGAATGGGTATATAACCAATTTGATACGCATGTTCGCCGAAATACAGTTGTCGCGCCAGGTTCATCCGCGGGTGTAATCCGTGTCGAGGGCACGAACAAAGGGTTGGCAATGACTTCTGATTGCAACTCGCGTTATGTTTATCTGGATCCGGAAACAGGTGGGAAAATTGCGGTTGCGGAAGCGGCAAGAAACATTATTTGTTCGGGCGCTGAACCGATTGCGATTACGGACTGCTTGAACTTCGGAAATCCGGATAAGCCAGAAGTGTTCTGGCAGTTTGAGAAATCAGCGGCCGGGATTTCAGAGGCATGCATCAAGTTAAATGCGCCAGTGATTAGCGGTAACGTTTCGATGTCGAATGAAGTGAACGGTGTAGCAATTTATCCGACGCCGACAATCGGGATGGTTGGATTGGTTCACGATTTATCTCACGTTACGACAACTGAATTTAAAAATGCTGATGATGTTATCTATTTGATTGGTGAAACAAAGCTTGATTTTGGTGGCAGCGAACTACAGCAAATGCAAGAGGGCAAGATTTCTGGACAAGCTCCTTCCATTGATTTAGACGTAGAAGCTTCTAGACAAAAAGAACTTCTTACTGCAATACAAAATAACCTTGTTGAATCAGCAACTGACTTGTCAGAAGGCGGATTTGCGGTTGCGCTTTGTGAAAAAGCATTTGGCGCTAATGGACTTGGTGCAAATGTGACTATTTCCGGGTCAGCAGTCACTGCTTTGTTCAGTGAATCGCAATCGCGTTATCTTGTTTCGGTTAAGAAAGAAAATGCTGAAGCTTTTGAAGCTGCTGTAAAAGATGCGATGAAAGTTGGCGTAGTTACTGATACTGATCGAATTGTTGTTAACGGTGAAGACACGGTATTAATCGACGGAACGGTTGAAGAGTTCCGTTCTGCTTGGAGAGGGGCAATTCAATGCTTGCTGAACTCAGAGGCTTAAACGAAGAGTGCGGCGTGTTTGGAATTTGGGGTCATGAGGATGCGGCGCAGATCAGTTATTATGGTCTGCACGCATTGCAACATCGTGGTCAAGAAGGCGCTGGTATCGTTACGAAGGATAGCAAAGGACTTCATGTGCATAAAGGCGAAGGTCTGGTGAATGAAGTGTTTTCCGGCGATGAAATAAACAGCTTGACGGGAAACGCTGCAATTGGACAAGTGCGTTATTCGTCAGAGAATGGTCGTGGCATTGAAAATGTTCAACCGCTCGTTTTTCGTTCAACGACGGGAAGTCTCTCGGTCGCGCATAACGGCAACATCGTAAATGCAGCAGAACTTCGGGAGCATCTTGAGCGACAAGGCAGTATTTTTCAGACGAATTCGGATACCGAGGTGCTTGCCCATTTAATTAAAAGAAGTAATGGGACACCTAGACAGCGCGACCGCGTGAAAAAAGCATTGTCGATGCTTAGAGGCGCTTTTGCGTTTGTCATTTTAACAGAAGACGGTTTACTGATTGCGCAGGATCCAAACGGTCTTCGCCCATTATCCTTGGGGAAAATGGGGGATGCGTGGGTTGTGGCATCGGAAACATGCGCATTCGATATTATCGGTGCCCAAAGCGTGCGTTCGGTTGAACCGGGCGAATTAATCATTATTAATGACCAAGGTCTTCATTCAGAACGGTTTGCACCAGCTGCAGATTCTGCCATGTGCTCGATGGAATATGTTTATTTTGCACGACCTGACTCGGACATCGACGGAATCAATATCCACTCGGCACGGAAGCGTTGCGGCAAGAGGCTGGCGCGTGAAGTGCAGATTGAGGCGGATGTCGTCACTGGAGTTCCGGATTCAAGCATTTCAGCTGCAATCGGTTTTTCAGAAGAAAGCGGAATTCCATATGAACTAGGACTTATTAAAAGCCGTTACGTAGGGAGAACATTCATCCAACCTTCACAAGAATTACGTGAGCAAGGTGTCAAGATGAAATTATCTCCTGTGCGTCAAGTTGTGAATGGTAAACGGGTCGTCATGGTGGATGATTCGATTGTCCGCGGAACGACGTCTAAGCGGATTGTGAAAATGTTGAAAGAAGCAGGCGCGACAGAAGTGCATGTCGTCATTGCATCGCCTCCGCTTGTCAGTCCATGTTTTTACGGCGTTGATATTAGTACGGATTCTGAATTGATCGCGACAAATCGTTCTATTGAAGAAATTCGCGAATTAATTGAAGCGGATTCGCTGACATTTTTATCGCCGGAAGGCATGTTAGAGTCAATTGGGCGACCGGATAAAACGAAAAATTGCGGGCAATGTCTTGCGTGCTTTACAGGCGATTATCCGACGGAGATTTATGCGGATACAGTTATGCCACACGAAAAAGAAACTGTTAGATAGGGGGCTTTTCCATGTCGAATGCTTATGAAAAAGCGGGAGTCAATATTGAAGCGGGTTATGAATCGGTTGAGCGTATGAAATCCCATGTTGCGCGCACGGTAAGAAAAGGAGTCGCAGGTACTTTTGGCGGCTTCGGCGGAATGTTCGATTTGTCAGCACTTGATTATAAAGAGCCGGTATTGATCTCTGGAACTGACGGTGTTGGCACGAAATTGAAATTGGCTTTCATGGCTGATAAACATGACACGATCGGTGTCGATTGTGTCGCTATGTGTGTGAATGATATCGTCGCACAAGGTGCGGAACCGTTATATTTTCTTGATTATATCGCGCTTGGAAAAGCAGTGCCTGAAAAAGTTGAAGCCATTGTAAAAGGAATCGCAGATGGATGCGTTCAGTCGGGAGCGGCGTTAATCGGCGGAGAAACAGCCGAGATGCCAGGACTTTACGACGTGAATGAATATGATCTTGCTGGTTTTGCAGTTGGCGCTTGTGAAAAGAGCGATGTTGTTACAGGCGAAAGAGTAGTTGAAGGCGATGTATTAGTAGGAATTGCTTCTAGCGGAATCCATTCGAACGGATTTTCACTTGTTCGTAAAATCGTTCTCGAGGATGAAGGCTATGAAATTAATAGTTTGATCGCGGGGTATGAAGAGCTGGGAACAGTCGGGAATGCGCTTCTTGAGCCAACGAAAATCTATGCAAAGCCTGTATTAGCGATGCATAAACAACTCGATATCCATTCAATGGGGCATATTACGGGTGGCGGTTTCTTTGAAAATTTGCCGCGCATGTTGCCGGATGGATTCGCAGCAGAAGTTGAACTCGGCTCATGGGAAGTCTTGCCAGTATTCAATATGCTAAAAGAAAAAGGTTCACTTTCGGATAAGGACCTATATAGCGTATTTAATATGGGGATTGGATTTGTCGTTGCTTTACCAGAAGAGGAAGCTGAGAAGGCGCTCCAAATTGCAGCTGAACATGGTGAAAAAGCGTTTAAGTTCGGTCGTGTGATTGCGGGAGAAGGCGTCGTGTTTAACGGCGAGCATGACGGGAGCCTGGCTTAATGACACGGAAAACAAAAATTGCTGTATTCGCTTCCGGAAGCGGAAGTAATTTCGCAGCAATCGAAGAGGCATGCAGGAACGGCGAGTTAAATGCGGAAATTGCTCTAGTCGTGACAAATAAACCCGAGGCGTATGTAGTAGAACGCGCTGAAATGGCCGGCATTCCAGTTGCTGCATTTCGTCCGAAAGATTACGAGTCTAGAGAATTCTACGAGGCAGCAATTCTAGAGTCGCTTCAAGAAGCAGGGGCGGAATGGCTTGTACTTGCGGGCTATATGCGACTAGTCGGGCATACGCTTCTCGCTGCCTACCCATCGCGAATCGTCAATATTCATCCTTCGCTTCTACCGTCTTTTCCAGGAAAAGATGCGATTGGACAAGCAATCGAGCACGGCGTAAAAGTCACTGGAGTTACCGTTCATCTTGTCGATGAAGGAATGGATACGGGACCGATACTTGCGCAGTGCGCAGTTGATGTTGTAGACGGCGACGCTGAAAAGACGGCGGAGGCAATTCACGCTGTTGAACATTTCTTATATAAAGATACTTTGGCCCAACTATTTCACTGAGTGGTAAACTACTAATTTTATAAAACGGAGGGTTTTATTCGTGAAAAAACGTGCACTGCTAAGCGTGTCGGACAAAAGCGGGATTTTGGAATTTGCAAAAGCTCTAGAAAGTCTCGGCTATGAATTATTATCTACAGGCGGAACGATGAAACATTTGGCGGACAACGGTGTCGCGGTAACGGCTGTCGACGAAGTGACGGGATTCCCTGAAATCATGGAAGGGCGCGTGAAGACACTTAACCCGTTAATCCACGGGGGACTTCTTGCCAAACAAGATGATCCAACACATCAAGCGCAAATGAAAGAGCATGGCATCCAGCCGATTGATATCGTTTGTGTCAACTTGTATCCGTTCAAAGAAACGATTTCAAAACCTGATGTATCCACTGAGGATGCGATTGAAAATATTGATGTCGGCGGTCCTGCAATGCTTCGTGCATCTGCGAAAAACCATGCATATGTCACGGTTATTGTCGATGCAAAAGATTACGACCAAGTTCTTGAGGAATTAAAAACAGACGGGAAAACGACCAATGAAACACGCAGACGTCTTGCGGCGAAAGTTTTCCGCCATACTGCAGCTTACGATGCATTGATTGCGAATTTCCTAACGGATCTTGCGGGAGAAGAATTCCCGGAGCAAGTCACTTATACATACGAATTAAAACAACCGCTTCGTTACGGTGAAAATCCGCATCAAAAAGCGGCATTTTACAGTCGTCCACTTGGTTCGGACTTCTCGATTGCGTATGCGAATCAGCTGCACGGCAAAGAACTTTCGTACAATAACATTCAAGATGCGAACGCTGCGATTCAAATCGTGAAAGAATTTGAAGGCGCTGCAGCAGTAGCAGTTAAACATATGAATCCTTGCGGTGTTGGTACTGGCGAAACGATTTTCGATGCGTTCAATAAAGCATACGAAGCAGATCCAGTGTCCATTTTCGGCGGCATTATTGCTTTGAACCGTGAAGTGGATGGGGCAACTGCTGAGAAGTTATCAGGTATATTCCTTGAAATTATCATCGCGCCTTCATTCACAGAAGATGCGATTGAGATTCTAACGAAGAAGAAAAACATTCGTCTACTGACTATTTCATTTGAACAAAACAAACAAGACAACTGGAATACAGTTTCTGTAGAAGGCGGACTTTTGATGCAAGAGCCTGATGCATATGGATTTGCGAATGCAGACATTCGCGTCGCGACAGACCGTGAGCCGACGGAAGCTGAATGGGAAGCGATGAAACTTGGCTGGGCAGTTGTTAAACATGTGAAGTCGAACGCAATTGTCGTGTCTGATGATCATATGACGCTCGGCGTCGGTGCGGGGCAGATGAACCGTGTCGGTGCGGCGAATATTGCGCTTACCCAAGCAGGCGAGCGTGCAAAAGGTGCGGCGCTTGCATCAGACGCATTTTTCCCGATGGACGATACAGTCGAAGCAGCTGCGAAAGCGGGCATTACGGCAATTATCCAGCCGGGCGGCTCTGTGAAAGACGAAGATTCAATTAAGAAAGCGAACGAATACGGGATTACAATGGTAATGACCGGCGTTCGGCATTTCAAACACTAAGGAGGATAATGCATTGAAGGTACTCGTTATCGGGAGCGGCGGTCGTGAGCACGCGATTGCCAGACAGTTCAATGTCTCCCCTTCGGTCAATAAAGTATTTGTTGCACCTGGCAATGCTGGCATGAAAGATGTCGCTGAATGTATCGGGATTAGCGCCACAGATTTCGAAGCACTCGCTTCATTCGCGAAAGAAAACGACATTGATTTAACATTTGTCGGTCCTGAACAACCACTAGCAGAAGGCATCGTTGATTACTTCGCGGAACGCGGATTACAAGCTTTCGGTCCGACGAAAGCGGCGGCACTCATTGAAGGCAGTAAATCATTCGCCAAGGAACTTATGGCGAAATATAATATTCCAACAGCTGGTTACGGAACGTTTACAGACGCGGAAGAGGCGAAAGCATTCATCCGTGAAAAAGGCGCGCCGATTGTCGTCAAAGCGGATGGACTCGCGGCTGGAAAAGGTGTTATCGTTGCGATGACGCTTGAAGAAGCGATGGCGGCGGTGGACGATATGATTGGCAATCAAAAATTCGGCGAATCATCATCTCGTGTTGTCATCGAGGAGTTCTTGGACGGCGAAGAGTTCTCATATATGTCGTTTGTTCATGACGGACAGATTTACCCAATGGTTATCGCGCAAGATCATAAGCGCGCGTATGACGGCGACAGGGGACCGAATACAGGGGGAATGGGCGCGTATTCGCCTGTTCCGCAAATTTCACAAGAAGTCGTGGATGAAGCCTATGAAAAAGTCGTCGTTCCGACTGTTGAAGCGATGGCGGCTGAAGGGACTCCGTTTACGGGAATTTTGTATGCAGGTTTAATACTCACAGAGGATGGTCCGAAAGTGATTGAATTCAACGCGCGCTTCGGAGATCCGGAAGCACAAGTCGTTCTTCCGCGCATGGCATCTGATTTCGGTGAATTTATGACTGCACTTATGGCTAGTAAACCGTTTGATTTGGAGTGGAATGACAAAGCAATGTTAGGCGTTGTTGTTGCTTCCGATGGGTATCCTGAAGCTGTTTTGAAAGGGAGCGTATTACCGAATTTAGATTCACTATCAAGACAAGGATTAGATGTTTTTCATGCAGGAACAAAATTGTATGACGGAAACTTTGTCGGTGACGGTGGCCGAGTAATTCTAATTGCGGCGAAAGCAGACTCTTTAAAAGAAGCACAGAAAAGTGTTTATGAAGGTTTATCATACCTGGAATGGGACGGGTTTTTCTACCGTACTGATATTGGTTGGCGAACGTTTGAATAAATTGAAGTCCGCTCTCTCTTAGTTGGGAGAGTGGACTTTTTAATGCTTGAAGGTTAGAAGTCAGAGCTTCTGCATCGAATTTCCTCTTCTGGAGTATAAGCCTGCTAGGTCGTTTCATCTTCCATTGCCATTTTTCAACTAATTTTCTCCTCATAGTCATCTTTGTATGAAAAATTTCATATAGAGACTTAGGCTTTATTGCCGGTAAATTTTAATAAATCATGTGAAGGTGTGTTAGTAAATGATTAACACTAGAAAAAATGCCACAAGCAAACATAGTAATTTTTGATAAGTCGGATTATAATATATTTGAGCCTGAATGGAAATATTTATTAATTATTAAGCATTCAGTCGGGGCATGAACAGAAAGAGATTTAGGATGTGTAGAATGAAATGAATTAAGAGGTGGGCAGAGGTTGGAATTTTTTATTAAACCTATAGCATTTGTAAGTAATTCGAGAACGAAGATTAAAGATGACGATTGGGGATCCACCGTTTCAGAGATTGAACTTGTAGATGAATTGAATGAGTCCTCTCTTCAAGGGATAGATGAATTTTCTCACCTTGAAATCATTTTTTATTTTGACAAAGTTTTGGATGAAGAAATTCAATCCGGGGCCCGGAATCCTCGTAATAATCAACAATTCCCGAAGGTAGGCATATTTGCGCAACGTGGAAAAAATAGACCGAACAAATTAGGGTTAACTACCGTTGAGCTAATCGAACATAATGGAAGAAGATTAATAGTGAAAGGGTTAGATGCAATTGATGGTACTCCAATTATTGATATAAAACCAGTCATGAAAGAATTTCTTCCGAAGAAAGAAATAAAACAGGCACAATGGTCTACTGAACTGATGAAAGATTATTGGAATTAAACCAATAAAAATAATCCTGATCTTGAATGATCAGATATCTCAAGATCAGGATTATATTAAGCGTTTAATCACTCACCTTTTTATAATTGCTGTTTATTTTCTTATAAATGATAAATCCAGCCAATCCCAACTGTAATAAGGGAACAATCAGGAGTAGTTTGCCGATAGAGGATCCAAAAATATAACAGATTAAAAGTTCAGCAACCGCTCCTACGATAAGTAGATATAAATCTTTTTGTATATACCCGATAATTCCCCATGCTGCAATACCAGTAAAAAGTATTAAAAGTATTGGTCCGATGATGTCCCAAACCATTCTCATTCCTCCCTCTATTCAACATATTTGTTTGAAAGAAAATCGCGATATTACCTACCCCCGCTTGCTCTAACATTGAGTAGGCTCGCCTCCTTCTCTGTATTTGTTCGAAGATTACTTGCACGAGTCTAAATATAGAATCATATGAAGGAAACATCCGCCTTATCCCTTTATCATATTCCGTCGCATTTCTTCATTATATTGCATATTATCAAATCCTATCTAATTCAATTCTACTATATTCGCTATGAATGTATAAAATCCTTGTTTTTATCGCTCACTATTTTTATAAGCTTCGCTGTGCTACGATTAATAACAAAGAAATAGTAGTAAAAGGAGCGAATTCAATGTGGGAGAATCATGTCATACAGGAACAACTACATATTATTGACGGCAAAAAAGCACCGGATCTCGTGATTGGTAACGCTACATATCTGCATTCTATTTATAAAAAATGGTTGACCGGCAACATCTGGATTTCAGGGGACAGGATTGTTTATGTCGGGAAAGAAATGCCGGCCATGACAAATGGTACGGAAATTGTAGATGCGACGGAAAAGAGAATTGTTCCGGGCTATATTGAACCGCATGTCCATCCGTTTCAGCTTTATAACCCGAGAACGTTCGCAGAATACGCTGGCCGTCTAGGAACTACGACGTTTATCGCAGATAATCTTACATTATTCATGTCCCTAGCAAATGAAACCTCATTTTCACTACTTGACGAATTAAATAAATTGCCGTTTTCATTTTATTGGTGGGCGAGGTTTGATTCGCAGACGGTGCTTCAAAACGAGGCGGAGCTTTATAACCTTGAGTCGATAAAGGAATGGCTAGAACGACCTGAAGTATTGATGGGCGGCGAATTAACGGGGTGGCCTCGTCTCATGGGCGGGGACCCTGCGATGGTGGCTTCCGTTCGTGAGGCAAAATTAGCTGGTAAAAAGATTGAAGGCCACTTACCGGGCGCTTCGGAAAGAACGCTTACGCGGATGAAATTACTTGGGATTGACGGCGATCACGAAGCGATGACAGTAGAAGAAGTTGAAAGCAGATTATTGCACGGCTATGCCGTAACACTTCGTCATTCATCCATCCGTCCGGATCTACCAAATTTATTAAAGGATATTGTTGAAAAAGAACTGAATGTTTTCGGCCATTTAATGATGACGACAGATGGCTCGACACCAGCTTTCCATAGCGACGGCGTCATGGATAAATGCATTCGCGCTGCGTTGGATTCGGGGGTTCCAGCGATTGACGCGTATTTAATGGCGTCTTATAATGTTGCGCGTTATTACGATATGACGGACCTACATGGAATTATTGCGACTGGGCGATTTGCCACATTAAATTTTTTGACGGATGAACGAAATCCAGTACCAACGGATGTTTTATCGAAAGGCGTTTGGTTGAAACGAGAAGGTGAATGTCCACATGCATTTCCTCCCATCGATTGGTCAGTCATTCCGCAATTTAAACCGGAATTCAATCTAACGATGGCGGATTTCTCCTTTGACGTATCAACCGGCATAGAAATGGTAAATGATGTAATTACAAAGCCGTATTCAGTAACAACTGACACGTCAGTTGATAGTTTAAAAAACAATCACGATGAAAGTTTTCTAGTGTTAATTGATAAAAAAGGAAAATGGCGCGTGAATACGATATTAAAAGGATTCGCTACGCATGTACAAGGGTTTGCAACATCCTATTCCAACACGGGAGATATTATTTTGGTAGGAAAGGACAAGTCTGCCATGTTAACTGCATACAATGAAATGAAGCGGATTGGCGGCGGTATGGTACTCACTGAAAATGGACAAGTCTTGAAAACACTTCCACTCCCGATTGGCGGCGGCTTATCTGCGGAACCGATGGAAAAACTTATCGAACAAGAACTCGAACTTAAATCTGCCTTAAAAGAACGAGGCTATCATTTCGCCGATGCAGTTTATACATTTTTATTTTTACAATCGACCCATCTGCCGTATGTCCGAATTACGCAGGTCGGTATCTATGATGTCTTGAAAAACAAAGTACTCATTCCAGTGACGGAAAGATAGGAGAAGAAGATGAAAGGTAAACAGAGCATACTCATTTATATTTTACTCGCTATATTACTAGTATCGGCTTGTAGTAAAGAAAAAGTGGAGGTACCTAGTACAGGGCCGGAAGATTCAAATACAGAAGAACCAGCCGATGAAACTGTTTTGTATGAGGCACCGTTTACGGGTGTCATGTCTGAAGAAGAAAGTTTGAGTCGTCCAGTAGCCGTAATGATCAATAATCATCCGCTTGCCAGACCCCAATCAGGATTAAGTGATGCGGATATCGTTTATGAATTAATAACAGAAGGAAATGTCACGAGATTGTTAGCTTTGTTTCAAAGTGAATTACCCGAACAAATCGGACCCGTTCGAAGCGCACGGGATTATTTTATTCATATTACTAAGGGACTTGACGCATTTTATGTTGCTCATGGATATAGCCCAGATGCACTCGATTTACTAAATGCGGGCTATGTCGACCATGTTAACGGCATGCGTTATGACGGGACTCTTTTCAAACGTTCACCGGATCGAAAAGCTCCGCATAATTCATATATTTCAAATGACAGTATAATAGAAGCTCTAGAAACGACGAATTCTTCGAAGGTAATTGACAAAATGCCGTCACTTTCTTTCCATGAATTTATTGAAAGTGCTAAAATAGGAGATAGTACTACATCTGTGGTCGTTCAAAACGGCACGCATCCAAATTTTACAAGTACGTATGCGTATAACGAAGTCAACGGGACGTATGACCGGACGGTGAACGACGTTTTAACCATCGATCACACAAACAATGAGCCGATTGCGCTTTCAAATATATTAGTGTTTGAAGCAAATCATCAGACAATCGACAAAGACGGTAGACAAGCCATCGATCTTGAATCCGGCGGCAAGGCTCTTTTATTTCAAGCAGGAATTGTAAAAGAGATTGAATGGGTAAACCTGGACGGCATCTTAACGCCATTTGACAACGGCGAACCTGCAAAACTCGTCCCGGGTAAAACATGGATTCACGTCATTAAGACAAATCCTGGGATTGGTACTAATGTTTCGTATACCATTAATGAATAATAGGCACTAATTTAACTTCCTCTGTATATATAGTGAACATAGTTGATTGGAGTGGAGGGCGGCGGCTCCAGCGGGCTCACCGTCCGCCCTTAATGGAAATCACCATTATTAAGGTACTTTGCTAATGTTGGACACTAACAGTACCCTTGGCGAATAGATTGGGAAGAGAGGGAAATCGTATGCAATTAAATAAAATACGCGGACATCAGACAGACCAACTATTTAAAGCGATTCTTGAATTGAAAACGATTGAGGAATGCTATGAATTTTTTGATGATCTTTGTACAATCAGTGAAATGCAATCACTATCACAAAGACTTGACGTAGCGCACATGCTAAATATGAAAAAAACGTACGATACGATTCAACATGATACAGGTGCAAGCACCGCTACCATTTCACGCGTTCGACGCTGTGTCGATTATGGCTCCGGCGGTTACAATAAAATTCTAAATCGCCTTTATCCGATAAAGGACGAAGAAAGCTAATAAGTTATTTTTCATGAAAAAAATAACAAGTTATTTTCCTGTAGAAAATAACCCAATAGTGAAACTTAAACAATCAACCAGGCAGAGAAAGAATCTGTCTGGTTTTTTTGCTATAATGGAAGAACGAACATAAATGGTTAGGTGGTTAATAATGGACATCACAACATGGCGTCATGCCTTTAAATTAGATCCCGCTAAAACAATTACAAATGAAGAAATTGAACTTCTTGCAGAATCAGGAACAGACGGAATCATCGTCGGCGGAACTGATGGCGTCACACTGGATAATGTACTGGACTTGCTCGTTCGGATCAGAAGATATTCCGTCCCGCTTGCCCTCGAAGTGTCAACCGTCGAATCAGTTACGCCGGGCTTCGACTATTATTTTATTCCCACAGTGCTAAACTCTACGAAAGCTGAATGGATTAACGGTATCCATCACGAAGCGCTTCGCGAATATGGCCATATGATGGATTGGAACGAAATCATAACAGAAGGCTACTGCATTTTAAATCCAGA
Source organism: Sporosarcina jiandibaonis (assembly GCF_013184495.1). GTDB lineage: Bacteria > Bacillota > Bacilli > Bacillales_A > Planococcaceae > Sporosarcina > Sporosarcina jiandibaonis. The sequence continues at coordinate 17,691 of NZ_JAAOIY010000008.1, forward strand.
TTGCAAAGCCGCGCAATTGACGGGTGTCACAAAAGTCCCCGACGAGGAAGATATTATTGCTTATGCGCGAATGACGGAACATCTTTTCAAGCTGCCCGTCTTTTATATGGAATACAGCGGAATGTACGGTGATCCGGAAATCGTCCGGGCTGCAGCGCGAATACTTGAAAACACAAAGTTGTTTTACGGCGGCGGCATTCAAAATGCTCATGATGCCAAGGAAATGGCCGAAATTGCCGACACGGTTATCGTAGGAAACGTAATTTATGAAAATTTCAAAAATGCACTTTCAACAGTCAAAGCTGTTAAATCAGTTTCCATCACTGAATAAGAAGTGTACAATATGAAGAACAAATGTTCCGAAAGGACGATGTAAACAATGAAAACAATTGCAGAGAATTTACTGGCGGGCATGAACCCCGAGCAAATAAAGGCAGTTAAGAAGACAGAAGGGCCGCTACTGATCATGGCGGGCGCCGGTTCGGGGAAAACCCGTGTTTTGACGCACCGAATCGCTTACCTTGTCGTGGAAAAAAGCGTTTATCCATCGAATATATTAGCGATTACCTTTACCAATAAAGCAGCGAGAGAAATGCGGGAAAGAATCGATGGTTTGCTTGGTTCAGGTACGGGCGAGCGAATGTGGGTATCGACGTTCCACTCCATGTGCGTGCGCATATTGCGCCGAAACATTGACCAGCTAGGTTATTCGAAATCCTTTTCGATTTTGGATTCAGCCGATCAACTGACAGTCATAAGAAACGTACTCAAAGAATTAAATTTAGATCCAAAGCAAAATGACGCGAGAATGTTATTGAATACGATAAGCAACGCTAAAAACGAATGCATCGATGCAAAAATGTATCGTGAACAAATGAACAAATTCAATCCTTATGAAAAAACGATTGCTGATGTGTATGACGGCTATTCAAAACGTCTGCGCCAAAATCAATCGCTCGATTTTGACGACTTGATCATGTTGACGATCGAGCTGTTTAAGCGTGTTCCCGATGTATTGGAATTCTACCAAAGCAAATTCCAATACATCCACGTAGATGAGTATCAAGATACGAACAATGCGCAGTATCAACTCGTTAACATGCTCGCGGCTAAGTTTAATAATTTATGTGTCGTCGGCGACTCCGATCAGTCGATATATAGATGGCGCGGCGCGGATATCGGGAACATTCTTTCCTTTGAAAAAGATTATAAAGACGCCGAAGTGATAATGCTTGAACAAAACTACCGTTCAACAAAACGAGTGTTGCAAGCAGCGAACGATGTCATTTCTAATAACCGAACCCGGTATGATAAAAATCTTCACACAGAGAATACGGAAGGCGATCCGATTTATATTTATAAAGCGAGCGATGAGAAAGATGAATCTCAATTTGTCGTTGGAAAAATTCTTGAATTGCAAAAGGAAGAGAATTTAAAACTTGACCAATTTGCAATTTTATACCGAACGAATGCCCAATCACGAGTGATTGAAGAATTTCTCGTAAAATCGAATCTTGATTATACAATTGTCGGAGGCACGAAGTTCTATGATCGAAAAGAGATCAAGGACTTGCTTTCCTACTTGCGATTAATAGCAAATAACGAAGATGACTTAGCGTTAGCGCGAATTATTAATGAACCGAAACGGGGAATCGGGGCGACGTCATTTGAAAAAATGGCGAGCTTTGCAATCATGCATGATCGTTCAATTTTCGACTCCCTTCAAGAGGTGGATTTTATGGGGATTACGCCGCGCACGGCAAACGAAGTGGCAAAGTTTCGAGATATGATCACCGGTTTTACAAAGATGGTTGAATTTCTACCGGTTTCAGAACTTGTTGAAGAAGTTCTTGATAAATCGGGTTATCGTGAAATGCTAAAACGCGAAAAGTCGATTGAGGCAGAAAGCCGACTTGAAAATATTGAAGAATTTCTATCTGTTACGAAATCTTTTGAAGAGCAAGCAGAAAATGATGATAAGTCACTTGTTGCATTTTTGACTGACTTAGCCTTAATAGCGGATATCGATTCGCTTGATGAAGAAGAGAACAAAAATGCCGAGAAAGTCGTCTTAATGACGATGCACGGCGCAAAAGGTCTTGAGTATCCTGTCGTCTTTATTATCGGCATGGAAGAAAATGTATTCCCTCATTCCCGTTCGATGGCGGATGAGGAAGAAATGGAAGAAGAAAGACGTCTTGCTTACGTTGGCATTACACGTGCGGAACAGAAACTATATTTGACTTCGGCGCGTTACCGAACGCTTTACGGGCGTGCAAGTTATAATAATCCATCCCGGTTTATCACGGAAATTTCGGAAGACATTACGGAAGAGCTTTCCGAAAAAAGCGCGTTTTCTATCGGAAGCAACCCGCGAAATCGCATGGCGGCATCAGCTAGACGTGCTGCTGTAACCAGACCTGCTTATCAAGCGAGCGGTGGCGAGAAAATGGGCTGGAGCGTTGGAGACAAAGCGAGCCATAAAGTTTGGGGCACCGGCATGGTTGTCAGCGTGAAAGGATCTGCTGATGATATCGAACTTGATATCGCTTTTCCAAATCCAGTCGGTGTTAAACGATTATTAGCTAAATTTGCTCCGATTGAAAAGGTGTGAATTGCCAAGGAGGAAACGAAATGAAAGACAGAATTGAACTAGAAAAGCGAGTGGAAGAGCTGAATAGCCTCCTCCATAAATACGGTCATGCTTATTATGTACTCGATAAACCGCTCGTTTCCGATGCAATCTATGATGAATATTTTCAAGAATTGCTGAAAATCGAAACTGAAAATCCGGATTTGCGGTTCCCGGATTCGCCCACGCAACGCGTCGGCGGCGAAGTTCTTTCGGGTTTTGGAAAAGTGACTCATGAAAACCCGATGCTTAGCTTATCGAATGCGTTTAATGAAGACGACCTGCGTGATTTCGATCGAAGAGTTCGAGAAGCAACAGGCGCTGGTGTCTCCTATATTTGCGAGTTGAAAATCGACGGCCTCGCGATTTCATTGCGCTACGTTGATGGACGTTTTGTCCAAGGCGCGACTCGGGGCGACGGGACTGTCGGTGAAGATATTACTGCAAACTTGCGAACGATACGGTCGGTTCCGCTTCGCTTGCATGAACCTGTTTCTATTGAAGTTCGCGGTGAAGCATATATGCCTAAAAAATCCTTCGTGAAATTGAACGAATCTCGAGACGAAGCGGGTGAGGAACCGTTTGCGAATCCTCGAAATGCGGCGGCAGGCTCTTTGCGCCAACTCGACACGAAAATTGCCGCAAGTCGAAACCTCGCTATTTTTATTTACGGGATTGGCGGAGACGGCAGCGAATACGGAGTTGACAGTCATTCCGATGCGCTAAATTACGCGGATACGCTTGGGTTTGTTACGAATAAAGAACGTCAGCGCTGTGAATCGATTGACGAAGTGATTGCCTATATCAACAAATGGGCTGATGCGAAATCAGATTTGGATTACGACATTGACGGCATCGTGGTGAAAGTGGACTTATTCGAAGATCAAGAACAGCTTGGGTTCACCGCGCGCAGTCCGCGATGGGCGACTGCTTTTAAGTTTCCGGCAGAAGAAGTGATTACCAAACTGATTGATATCGAGCTCAGCGTTGGGCGTACTGGCGTTGTTACGCCGACAGCAATTCTTGAACCCGTACTCGTCGCCGGTTCGACGGTAGGAAGAGCGACACTTCACAATGAAGATTTAATAACGGAAAAAGATATTCGAATCGGGGATACGGTGGTCATCCGTAAAGCGGGCGATATCATTCCGGAAGTTGTCGCGCCTATGGTAGAAAAGCGGTCGGGGGATGAAGTGCCGTTTGAAATGCCGGAAAACTGTCCTGAATGCGATTCTGAGTTAGTACGGCTTGAAGAAGAAGTTGCACTCCGTTGTGTGAACCCGAAATGTCCTGCGCAAATGAAAGAAGCGATCATTCATTTCGTCTCAAGGAATGCGATGAATATTGAAGGCATTGGTGAACGTGTCGTTGAGCAATTATACTTGGCTGAACTTGTCCGAGATGTATCTGATTTGTATACGTTAACGAGAGAGCAATTGATCGATCTTGAACGGATGGGCGAGAAATCTGTTTCTAATTTATTGACAGCGATTGAAAACTCAAAGAAGAATTCATTGGAAAAAGTTTTATTCGGGCTAGGCATTCGTCATGTCGGGGAAAAGGCGGCACGGATTCTTGCAGAGGAGTTCGGAACGCTCGAAGCGCTGATGAAAGCCGATGCAGAGAAACTAGTGTCCATCCATGAAATTGGCGATAAAGTCGCGGAATCGATCACAACTTATTTTGCCAATGAAGATGTGCTCGAAGTCTTGCGAAAACTTGAGCGTTACGGGGTTAACTTGACATATAAAGGTCAAAGCAGGCAGGATGTCCCGACAGAAGGGCCTTTTGCTGGCAAAACAGTCGTGCTAACGGGGAAACTTTTTGAAATGACCCGAGGAGAAGCAAAAAAAGAAATTGAAGCGCTTGGTGGAAAAGTAACGGGAAGTGTCAGTAAAAATACGGATCTTGTCGTTGCCGGAGAAGCTGCCGGTTCCAAATTGACTCGAGCACAGGAGCTTGAAATCCTAGTTTGGAATGAAGCGCAGCTGATTGAAGCACTTGGTGCAAAGGAGTAAAACCTTATGAGAAGATTTTTATTAATTCCAGGACTTGTCTTGATGCTTTTAGTCGGGGGATGTCTCCCTTCAATAGGCGGTGAAGATGAGGAACTTATCCAGGACACGGAAGAAAGTGTTGAAGAAACGGTAATAATTCCAGATGTCCAATTGAAAGACGACTATTACCAAACCTTATTGCCATTTAAGAAAAGCGCGAGTCGCGGTTTGGTTGCTGAGGACCGGGCCGGAACAAAGTATGACATTAAAGAAGTGGAAGAAGGTTTACTTCGCCTTTCCGCTCAACACTTTGCCCCGAAAGATTATTACTTTCAAGAAGGCCAGTATATTGACGAGAAGACCGCAGCGTCATGGCTAAAAAGAAAAGGTGACGATAAAAGTATAGGCAAGGATGAAGTAGACCCAGGCCTTAATCCCAAACGTCCGCCTAAAGGGACATCGGATGCTGAAATAGCGGAAAAAGCGCCAGATTATCTTTCACATATCGTAGAACAAAACTATCTAGTCATGACAAAGGATAAAAAAGAAGTGAAACTGGGAGGCATATCAATCGGCCTTGCGTTAAAATCCTATTATTACAATATCAGCGGGCATCAGATAGCGGCAATACCGGATAAACAGATTGAAGAGCAGGGCATGTTGATGGCTGAGGAAGTTGTCAAACGTCTTCGCGCTCAGGAAGGACTTGAAGATATCCCGATTGTTGTCGGTCTCTTTAAACAAAACCGCAAATCCTCGATTGTGCCAGGCACCTATTTCGCAACGGCTTTTGCGGATAAAGGAAAAGGATTGACGGGTTGGAAGCGCATCAATGAGAAGTACGTCGTGTTCCCGACGCGGACAAATGATGAAAAATACCGGGATACAAACACGGCTTTTAAAAACTTCAAACAAGCGATTGATGATTATTTTCCGAGTTTCGTCAACGTTATTGGACGTGGATTTCATAAAGAAGGCAAACTGAATTCATTAACCATTGAAATTCCGATTCAATTTTACGGAACTAGCGAAACGATCGGTTTTATTCAATACTTAGTCAGTATAATGCCGAAATATCTTCCGAATGTCCATACTGAAGTGAGCATTACATCGATTAACGGACCAGAAGCGTTGATTATAAAAAAACCTGGTGAAGACGAACCGTTCGTTCATATTTACGGCTATTGACCGTATTCAGTTGAAGCCGACTATTTTTATGTATAAGCAGATTGGTGTTATGATAAAGAGTATTATTGGACCTAAAGGAGGAATTTAAATGACGAAAGTTACAAAAGAAGAATTGCTTGCAGTTGCTGATCGTGCAATGCTTGCCTTGACAGATGAAGAAGCGGATCTTTTTACTGAAGATTTAGCGACATTCATCGGATATGCTGATAAACTAAATGAATTGGATTTGGAGAACGTTGTTCCAATGACGCATGCGCTACAACAAATTAACGTGATGCGCGAAGACGTGGAACGAGATGTTCTGGACCGCGATGAAATGCTGAGAAGCGTGAAAGAACATCAAAATGGCGAAATTAAAGTACCGACAATTCTTTCATAAAAGCCCAAGGAGGAAATCCAATGACATTACTTAATAAGACGACGGCGGAACTTCAGTCGCTGTTACATAATAAAGAAATAACCATTAAAGAACTCACTGAAGAAACATTTGCTCGCGTTGCTAAAACGGATGATAAGGTACAAGCCTTCATTTCTACCAACGAAGAGAAAGCCTTGGAAAGAGCCGAACAGTTGGATAACGAACCGGTTGAAAACCGCGGTCCGCTATTTGGTTTGCCTGTGGGCATCAAAGATAATATTGTAACAAAAGGAATCACTACGACATCTGCAAGTCGTATGCTAGAAGATTTCATCCCTGTATACGATGCAACAGTCGTTGAGAAATTAAACCAAGCCGGTATGGTTTCAATCGGGAAACTGAATCTTGACGAGTTTGCGATGGGTTCAACAACAGAAACATCTGCATTCAAAACAACGTGTAATCCTTGGAACCTTGACCATGTCCCTGGCGGCTCATCAGGCGGTTCTGCAGCAGCTGTTGCAGCAGGTGAAGTTCCTTTTGCATTAGGAACAGACACAGGCGGATCGATTCGCCAACCAGCGGCATTCTGCGGCGTTGTCGGCATGAAACCGACTTATGGACGAGTATCCCGTTATGGACTTATCGCGCTTGCATCCTCATTAGACCAAATCGGCCCGATTACGCGCACGGTTGAAGATAATGCGCTCCTTTTACAAGCAATCGCCGGACATGATGAAAAGGACTCATCCTCTTCTTCGAAAGAAGTGCCTAATTATATCGAACATTTAACAGGCGATATTCGTGGAATCAAAATTGGCGTTCCGAAAGAATATATGGGCGTAGGCGTTGGAGAAGATGCGAAGAATGCAGTACTCGAAGCCCTTAAAGTACTAGAATCACTCGGGGCAGAGTGGGAAGAAGTTTCGCTTCCGCATACAACATATGCACTCCCAGCGTATTATTATATTTCTTCCGCTGAAGCATCATCCAATCTCTCCCGCTATGACGGAGTACATTTTGGATATCGTTCTGAAGATGCAAAAAGTCTCGATGAAATCTACAGAAAGTCACGGGCAGAAAGCTTTGGACGTGACGTGAAACGACGTATTTTATTAGGTACCTATGCGTTAAGTGCCGGACATTACGAGGAATACTATAAAAAAGCGCAGAAAGCACGAATGTTAGTAGCGCAAGACTTTGCAAATGTCTTTTCCAAATACGATGTCATTATAAGTTCTGCAGCCCCGACAACAGCTTATAAAATCGATGGGGAACCAGATGATATCGTCACAAAATACATGGGCGACATTTTGACGACACCTATAAACCTTGCAGGTGTTCCGGCAATTTCTGTCCCTTGCGGATTTTCGAACGGACTTCCGTTAGGCTTGCAAATCATCGGAAATCACTTCGATGAGGCGACAATTTATAAAGTGGCACATGCGTACGAACAAGCAACCGATTTCCATAAACGCACTCCGGCCATATGGGAGGAGAAATAACGATGAATTTTGAAACAATAATCGGACTAGAAGTTCACGTCGAATTAAAAACAAACACAAAAATCTTTTCTTCTGCACCATCCCATTTCGGTGCAGAACCAAATAAAAATATTCACGTAACCGACTTGGCCTATCCTGGCGTTATGCCCGTATTGAATAAATCGGTCGTCGATTTTGGCATGAAAGCTGCGATGGCGCTGAATTGTGACATTGCTGATGTCATGCATTTCGATCGAAAGCATTATTTTTACCCGGATAATCCGAAAGCGTACCAGATTTCTCAAGAAGATCGTCCTATCGGCGTTGGCGGATGGGTTGAAATTGAAGTGGATGGCAAGAAGAAAAAAATCAGATTGAACCGAATCCATCTTGAAGAAGATGCGGGTAAACTGACGCATACGGAACACGGATATTCACTCGTCGATTTGAACCGACAAGGAACACCGCTAATTGAAATCGTTTCAGAAGCGGACATTCGTTCTGCGGACGAGGCATACGCTTTTCTTGAAAAGTTAAAAGCGATTATCGAGTACACAGGCGTGTCAGATTGCCGCATGGAGGAAGGTTCGCTTCGTTGTGACGCTAATATTTCATTGCGTCCAGTCGGTCAGAAAGAATTTGGCACGAAGACGGAACTGAAAAACTTGAACTCCTTTAACTTTGTTAGAAGAGGAATCATTAAAGAAGTGGAACGTCAAGAAAAAATCTTGCTTTCAGGCGGTGTAATTGAGCAAGAAACGCGTCGTTATGACGAATCAACTGGAGACACCGTGCTCATGCGTATCAAAGGGTCAGCGGATGATTACCGTTTCATTAATGATCCGGACTTACCGGAAATTCATATTGATGAGGATTGGAAAGCGCGTATTCGTGCTGAAATTCCAGAACTGCCGGATGCGCGTAAAGATCGTTATATGAATGAACTCGGCCTACCAGCTTATGATGCAATGGTATTGACATTGACGAAAGAAATGTCCGATTTCTATGAAGCGACAGTTGAAGCGGGCGCAGATCCTAAATTGGCCTCTAACTGGTTAATGGGAGAAGTATCTGCATATCTGAATGCTGAACAAAAAGAACTTGCGGAGACTAAACTTACTCCTGAAGGGCTTACCAGCATGATCAAGCTCATCGAAGACGGAACGATTTCTTCTAAAATCGCGAAGAAAGTATTTAAGGAACTGATTGAAAAAGGCGGTATCGCTGATGACATCGTTAAGGCGAAAGGACTTGTCCAAATTTCGGACGAAGGCACACTTCGCAAGATGGTCGCTGAAACGCTCGAAGCAAATCCTCAATCGATCGTCGACTATAAAGACGGTAAAGGCCGCGCGCTAGGCTTCCTAGTAGGGCAAATTATGAAAGCATCTAAAGGACAAGCAAACCCGCAACTTGTCAATAAAATCCTTCTTGAGGAAATTGAGAAACATTAATTTAAACTATACGTCCTATGAATGACTGTACCAGTCGTTCCATAGGACGTTTTTTAGATTCACATCCTTCCAAACGAACCGTGGAAGTTGATTAGCAATTGAGGAAAACGTACAATTGATGGAAGGGAGTGTGTTGTCCATGAAAACTGAAAAACAATATTTCGATGAAGCAATTTCACTCAAATCGTATATGGATCAAATGAAGAGCCACAAAGAAAACTCGCATCGTATTTATGAGCAATTCGAATGCCCGCAAGACGATGAATTTATCGCACTTTTGAAGACGGTAAACCCCGAAATCCTTGTCATTACGGAGGACTGGTGCGGGGACGCAATGATGAACAACGCGATACTTCGAAAAATAGCGGAAGCGGCTGATTTGGATGTTCGTGCAGTCTATCGGGACGAGGATACGACGTTAATCGATCGACACTTAACGAATGGCGGTCGATCGATCCCGAAGTATTTACTACTAGGAAACGATGGAGAAGTCGTGGCAGAATGGGGTCCGCGTGCTAGCCAACTTCAAGACTATATTTTAAAACTCAGGGAGTCATTGCCTTCAAAGGATGCACCTGAATATATTGAAAAACAAAAAGAATTTATTTCTCGAATTACTTCAGAATACACGACGAAACCCGAATATTGGCTGGCTGTTTACGAGGATATTCGTAAGACTTTCATGCCGGTATTGCAAAACGCGTAAACATTAATTTAAATGTATAGAAAGAAAGGGAATACTCGGATGAAACGTGCCCGTATTATATATAATCCCACATCTGGTCGCGAAGTGTTTCGAAAACATCTCGGCGATGTGCTCGAACAGCTTGAAATAGCAGGTTATGAAACTTCTTGTCATGCAACGACGGGAGAAGGCGATGCAACCGAAGCGGCCAAAATAGCAGTAGAACGAGGTTTTGACCTTATTATTTGCGCAGGTGGCGATGGAACGCTCAACGAAGTTGTTGCAGGCGTCAGCCCTTTTGAAAAACGTCCCAAAATCGGACTAATTCCAATGGGAACAACAAACGATTTTTCTCGCGCCTTGCGAATTCCGCGCGATATTGGCGGTGCACTAGATGTCATTCTTAAGGGAGATACCATTCCCGTTGATGTCGGATTAATGAATGATCGCCATTTTATTAACATTGCCGGCGGGGGAAGAATGACTGAGCTTACGTATGATGTGCCGAGCAAGTTGAAAACTGTCCTCGGTCAGCTGGCCTATTATTTAAAAGGAATTGAAATGTTGCCATCGATTAATTCTTCCCATGTAAGAATTGAATATGACGGGGAAGTCTTTGATGATGAAGCGATGATGTTCCTTGTTGGATTAACAAACTCAGTGGGCGGCTTCGAAAAACTTGCGCCTGATTCAAGTTTGAATGATGGTAAATTCACGTTGCTAATTTTAAAGAAATGTAATATTGCTGAATTTATTCGCATTGTTTCGCTGGCCTTGCGCGGTGAACATATTGACGATCCGCTCGTTATTTCAAGCAAAGCGGAAAAAATCGTCGTCACATCTTCAGAAGAAGTTCTCTTGAATTTGGACGGCGAATACGGCGGGGTATTGCCAGCGACCTTTAAAAACTTATACCGCCATATTGAAATGTTTGCGCCATTAGACGAATTGAGAGAACAGGATTTGGTATAAACGTAAAAAGTTGTATGCACAGTCATTAAATGACTTGCATACAACTTTTTTATGTTAAGAAATTTATCGCTTCGTCTTGGTTTCCCGCGAGTTCGGGAATCTGATCTATCGGAACAAATCGATGACAAAATGTCATCCCTTCGTCTTTGCCATTCCCCTTGACAATATGTTCCCATTTCTTGTCATTGTCTCCAATGTAGGAAAGATGGAAAATTGTGCGTTCATAAATCTTGTTTTTATGTTCGGGAAAGTACTTGTTTTTAATTACCTTGCCCTTGAGCTCGAGGTTTTCGCGAGTAATCCCGGTTTCCTCTTCGATTTCACGGTATAGTGCGTCGATGATCAATTCATCACTTTCGATTGTACCGCCTGGAACTTGTATGCCGGCGTCGGGGTTGTCTTTTTGTTGGAAAACGAGAATTTCCCAATCCGGTTCTTCGCCTCTTGTAATATAAGCTAGTACTTTTCTTTTGGTTTTCATTTGCCTTCACCTCTTGGGCTTATTCTTTCATTATACCTAAGATTCATACTATTCTCAAGTGTTTGTTGCTGAATTGTCGGATATTGGTCATAAAAGGTTCACTATTTGAAGTTAATAGCGGAGTTAATGTTGGGTATAGCGGGTATATGATATAGGGAAGAATGACTTTTGAAAGGACGTGCCTGGATGTATAAAAAACATGAAAAACGTCTTATTTGGCTGGTCTTCATTATCGCAGGAATTATGCTCCTCTCAATCGTCGGTCGAATTTTTGGGAGTTGAAGGAGGTAATTTGATTGGGAAATGAAGAAGCTGTATTTTTTTCGCGCGTATTAACGGAAACCACATTATCATTCCACATTATCTACGCAACAATTGGCGTAGGGGTTCCTTTAATGATTATGATCGCCCAATGGGTCGGAATAAAGAAAAATGACGAGCATTATATTTTGCTGGCAAGACGATGGGCAAGAGGATTCATCATTACCGTCGCGGTCGGAGTTGTAACCGGAACTGCAATCGGTTTGCAGTTGTCGTTGTTGTGGCCGAACTTCATGGAGCTTGCAGGAAATGTCATCGCGCTGCCGTTATTTATGGAAACGTTCGCGTTCTTTTTTGAAGCGATTTTCCTTGGCATCTATTTATACACTTGGGATCGGTTTGAAAACCAGAAAAAACATTTGCTTTTGCTTATTCCAGTTGCAATCGGCGCATCCTTTTCAGCTGTTTTTATCACGATGGTAAACGCATTTATGAACGCGCCGCGCGGATTTGACATCGTGAATGGGGAATTAATCAATATTAACCCGCTCGTAGCGATGTTTAACCCGGCAATGCCGACGAAAGTGGCGCATGTTGTTGTGACTGCATATATGACTGCAGCTTTCGTTCTTGCAGCAATCGCTGCTTTTCGTTTATTAAAAGGATCCAATCATGAATATCACAAAAAAGCCCTTTATTTGACGATGAAAATCGGACTAATCTTTGCAATTGCAACGGCTGTCATCGGAGATTTCTCCGGGAAGTATTTAGCTGAATACCAGCCTGAAAAACTTGCCGCGGCTGAATGGCATTTTGAAACTGAAGGAAACGCGCCGCTAATTATGTATGGTGTGCTCGACGATGGAGAAGTGAAATATGCGATAAAGATTCCGTATGCATTAAGTATTCTCGCCCATAGCATACCGTCAGCAGAAGTAATCGGGCTTGATCAGTTTCCTGAAGATGAAATTCCGCCGCTCTATATCCATTACTTATTCGACATCATGGTGACCATCGGCGTGTGGATGGTTTTATTAGCGGCCGTATTCTGGATCGGCACCAAAAGACGTTGGAAAATGGTCACGACAAGATGGTTCCGCTGGTTAATCGTGCTCGGTGGACCGCTATCAATTATCGCGATTGAAGCAGGTTGGTGGCTGGCCGAAGTCGGGCGACAGCCGTGGGTTCTTCGTAAAATCATGCGAACCCAAGATGCTGCGACAACAAGTGGTCATGTAGATACGATGCTTGTCTTGTTCTGTTTGCTTTATCTCATACTTGGTATCGGAAGCGTTGTCATCTTAAGAAGGATGTTCCGAAAAAATCCAGTCGAACAAGAAATCGAAGACCGGAATATGGAGAAGGGCGGTGACATGCTATGAGCCTAGAAATAATCGGCATAACGGTTCTTTGGACATTTCTATTCGGTTATATTCTAATCGGCGCGATTGACTTCGGAGCAGGGTTCTTTAACGCTTATAGTTTGCTCACAGGCAAGAAGCATATTTTAACAAATATCATTCAGCGCTATTTATCGCCGGTATGGGAAGTGACGAACGTTTTCCTCGTCTTCTTTTTCGTCGGGATCATCGGATTCTTTCCGAAAACAGCATTTTATTATGGCACGACGTTATTGGTTCCCGTCAGTATCGGGATTATCTTACTCGCGATTCGGGGTTCGTATTATGCGTTTGAAACGTATGGGTCGCGCGGACATAAGGGCTATTCCTTCATGTATGGCCTTAGCGGGTTATTGCTTCCCGCGTCGTTATCGATTGTCCTGACGATTTCAGAAGGCGGTTTCGTCGAGATGGTGGACGGGAATCCCGTGCTCGATTATTGGTTATTGTTCACGAGTCCTTTGACTTGGTCTATCGTCGTTCTAAGTATTGCGGCGACACTTTATATTTCTGCCGTATTTTTAACGTGGTACGCGAATAAAGCGCGTTACTTCGAAGCGGCAAATCTGTTGCGGAAATATGCGCTCATTTGGGCATTGCCGACAATCATTACAGCAGGCGGCATTATTTTCGAATTAAGAAGACACAACCCGGAGCATTATGCCAATATCCAAAATTTCTGGCCGATGTTTCTAATCTCATTTATCATGTTCATCGGGACGGTCTGGCTATTATGGATCCGTCGTAATTATGGGCTTGCGTTCATCTTGCTGGCAGGGCAATTCATATTTGCCTTCTTCGGATACGGCGCATCACATTACCCGTATTTGCTCTACCCGTACTTGACGATTTACGACAGTTTCACGAATCCAGCGATGGCGATTTCGTTAATTGTCGTGTTCATAATGGGACTCGGATTATTGATTCCGTCCTTGTATTTGCTAATGAGGTTGTTCCTATTTGACAAAGACTATGTCCGCGGAAAAAGTAAGCATCATGCTTAAAGGGGGGAATTTATTGTGCTGAATAACTTTCTAATGTTTTACGCCCCATTCATTGTGCTCATCGGTTCGCTTGTTCTCGCATTTGTCGTGGCTCCGAAGGATGATGCGGTGAGGCGGCAGATTGATGAGGAAGAATAAGTAGGGAGGGGGCAGACGTCGTTATGGCGTCTGTTTTTTTTGAGGGGATAGTTCTTAAGTAATGATTTGCGGATATGTTTGTGAAAAGTGCGGAAATAAATGAGTATCTGACGGATAGCACCGGGAAAGTATCGGATATCGACACTAAATGTGCGAATATCCATCGTAAAGCGTCGGATATATATCGCGATTCATTATCTACGTGTTAAACTATAGGCATATGAATTTTGGAGGAATAGTAATGTCTTTTACTGTAAACAAAAATGATCGCCTCAACGTCTATGTGGAAGATTTAACGCATGATGGATCCGGTGTAGCAAAAGTGGACGGATACCCGCTTTTCATCCCCGGCGTGCTTCCAGGCGAAGAGGCTGAAATACAAGTGATGAAAACAATGAAACGGTACGGTTTCGCGAAGTTGATAAACGTGACGAAAGAGTCGCCAGACCGTGTTGCGCCCCCTTGTCATGTATTTTGGGAATGCGGCGGTTGCCAATTGCAACATTTATCTTACGAAGCACAACTGCGCCAAAAACAAAAAACGGTTCGCGACGTCATGGAACGCATCGGGAAAATTCCGCATGTCCCCGTACATCCAGTCAAAGGCATGGATGACCCTTGGCGCTATCGGAACAAATCCCAAATTCCGTTCAGTGAACGAAACGGGGAAGTAGTTTCGGGTTTTTACCGATCTCGAACCCATCATATCGTCGACACGGATGTCTGCATTATTCAAGGCGAAGAAGCAGACGAAATCATGTCCACCTTGAAACATGAAATGCATGCCATGGGGATTGAAGCATACGATGAGCGAACACACCGCGGCATGCTGCGTCATCTAATTGTCCGAAAAGCGCGTGCAACGGGCGAATTAATGGTCGTGCTTGTGACCCGTTCGAAAAAGTTTCCGCAAAAAGATGCTGCGATAGACCTCATTAAACGCGTCGTTCCCGATGTGACATCAATTATGCAAAACGTCAACAGCGAAAAAACCAACGTTATTTTTGGCAATAAAACACTCTTGCTCTACGGAAAACCATTCATCGTCGATACAATAGGCGATATAAAATTTGAAATATCCGCACGCTCATTTTATCAAGTGAACTCCGAGCAGACAGAAGTGTTATACGGGCAAGCACTCGAATATGCTCAACTAACAGGAACTGAATCTGTCATCGATGCCTATTGCGGGATCGGCACAATTTCACTGTTCCTCGCTCAAAACGCCCAAGAAGTTTACGGCGTCGAAATCGTTCCGCAAGCAATCGAAGATGCCAAACGAAACGCTGAATTGAACGGCATCGACAACGCCCATTTTGAAGCCGGTCCAGCAGAAGAGGTAATTCCTAAGTGGTACGCTGAAGGAAAGCGATTTGACGTACTAGTCGTCGATCCTCCGCGTAAAGGCTGCGACGAGAAATTATTGGACACAATTTTGGAATATAAACCGAAACGCATTGTCTACGTTTCATGTGATCCAGCGACACTTGCGCGAGATTTACGTATTTTGGAAGATGGAGGGTATCTTACGCAGGAAGTGCAGCCGGTGGATATGTTTCCGCAGAGTAGTCATGTAGAGTGTGTGGCTTGGTTGGAATTGGCTTTGTCTAGTTAAAATAAACACCTATTATTTCCGAATGTTATTCAATAAAGTCCCGGGTTTGATCCACTACAAACTCGGGGTTTTCTATGTGGAAAGCCATAGGACTCTGTTAGAACCCCAGTACTAATCCAATAGGGCTTCCGGGTTCGGAATTGAGGGAAACCGGGGAAACAGTCAGGAATTGCGACAGATGATGGGGTCGCGATTCATTATAAGGAACAAGAAATCTTTAAAGTAGTTAGCTCGAACCTTCTGCCAAGGCCTATAGAGATTCTTTTGAAAAGAAGATTATAGAAACAGAACTTCAAACAGAATTTTTAGGAGGGTCTTATTTAACTAAAGGAGAGTGAGAAATGTGGTACTTCTGAATGAGGTCGTCAATAAATTAGATATAGAATTTAACATTAGGTCGTTTGGTAAGGACCCTGCTTTTAGTCGATTTGTTCCTAGTGTCTATGATCCGATTCATTTTGATTGGAAAACTGCTTTTGAACCGGAGTTTACGGATTTGTTTAATGGGCTTATGATCCGAGGTGCTGAAGAGGTAGAACGTATTTTTCTTGCGGTATTTCCTACAGACCATGTTTTGGAACGATTTATCGACGAAAGTAATACAGGGGACTTATTATTTATGCACCACCCACTGCTTATGGAATGTGGAGATCCAAATGGAAAATGGGGCAGGGGTTTTGTCCCAATAAAAGAAGAGTATATAAAAAAAATAAAGGATAAAAAGTTATCTGTTTATACTTGCCATGCCCCTTTAGATTATCACAAACAATTAGGCACGAACGTTTCAATAGCTAAATCTTTAAATGCTAATATTGTTGACGGTTTTATGCAAAATGAAAATGGTGATAGTCTGGTATTAATTTGTAATATTAAAGGAACAAATACTGATGATTTAGAACAGGACTTGAAAGAAATCTTTGAGATTCCTTACGTTGATTTTGAAGGGCAACGTTTAAATCATATCCATACAGTTGCTATTGTAGCTGGTTGTGGAGATAAAGTAGATTGGATTAAAGAAGCAGAAGGAAAAGGTGTTTAAGCATATATTACAGGTGAAATTCATTGCCATATTGATAATAATTATGGGAAAGTAAAATATGAAGAGATGATGGATTATGCCAAGGTCACGTCGATGTCACTCATTGGTGTGTCACATTCTGCATCAGAATATCTTGTGAAAAAACACCTAATAAAAGATTGGTTTGAAGGCAATTTCGGGATAAAATCTATTTTAATTCCACAAGAAAAATGGTGGTTATAGAAAGTTAAGGATTTTCTAATGTGAAAATACTGTACTTAAAGTAATTAAGCTCATGAAGAGTTCATCTATCAGATCAACCGGGTGAAGCGGACTTTCTTATGGGGCCTGAACTCGTATTCTACAGGGAGAATGAATTTGATAGTATTTAATGTCGGGATGTATTTGCGTTTGTCCGAACATGTTGAATTAAACGAAAAAACTTCCTCGCAATGGTTAATCGGGGAAGTTTATTTATATTATTTTGTATAAATAACACCGATTTCCGCTTTATTTGTACCTTCCGTCATATTAAACTTCAACATCAAGTGACCTTCGTTATCAAAAGAAGCAAAAAATGGATTTTCTTCTTTAGTAATCTCAACATCAATTCGAACAGGTTCATCGTCTTTAAATTCATAAAAAAATAATTCATTGTTACTGTCCAGAACGGCTACTTTATTGGCGAATGTATCAAAATAATTAATGTACTCTCATGTTCGAAAGTATGGTATTCATTGGTGGCTATATCCAAATAACCAAACTCTTGTGAAGTCCAATTCCTATCATCATCAAAATTGATAGAAAAAATTTTACCGTTACTATAAGTCGCATATCCGGGAAAGGTTTTTGGAGCCTTGTAGTTTTCAGTACTTTTACTTTCAATATCATATAGAATGTAATAGCCTTGCCCATCTTCTGTATCGGTCCATAATAATTTATTATCCTCTATATGAACAAAAGCATTATATAAGGAATAATCATTCATTTTTGCTACACTAATGGTTTCATTGGTGATAAGATTATGCAATTTAACTTCCACAGTAATTCCATCGTCAACCAATTGTGTCCAAGCGACATACTCATGATAGAGTTCAGGTGATAGAATGGTTAAATATTTAGGATTAGTTTCAGCAAGTGTCTGTATTTTACCGCTTGAACGTTCCATTGACAATATCTTTTCATAATATCCATCACTACTTGAATCAACCCAAATTAACCAGTCTTCATTCACCTGAGTCGCTTGCATAGAGGATTCATCATATTCCGATTCATACAAAACTTCTCTATCTCCATTATCAATATTATATTGAATCAATGTATCCACATCGAACGAATCACTTGTATTACGATTGATAGGAACAAACATTTCATCTCCTTGAATAACAGGATGATTGTAATTGGCAAAAGGTATTTCGATAACAGTCTCTTTCATTTCTTCCGCTTCTTTTATTTTTTCAGTTTCGACTTCCTTATTTACACATCCTGCTAAGAGGATAACCATGAGTGCGATGAATAGATTGATATGTTTATCCATTAATTTCCCCCTATCTGTATTAAGGCAGGACCAGATAAGATTATTATCACTAGTCGCTACCCATTCACCATTAGTAAGCCATTGCCATGTTAGTACCAGCTCTGTCTGCTTTGCCGTTTGGGGTAGTCGAACATACCGGAGCCCCCAAATCACCTATAGGTACTAAAACTTCGTTTAATTATCATTTAATTCCTCCATTTATAAAATAAGTTACAAGCGTTAAGGTGATAATAGCCTATATAGAATATTAAGACAATACAGAAAGCGGATAGAAAATACTGGAGGGTGTGAGATTATGGAAAAGAGGTTCGGTAAACAGATCATTGTTCTATTATCGTTGTTATTTATCTCGGTGGGATGCAACAAAAGCAACACAAAGATTGATGTAACTCAGCTAGTTGACATGGATACTCTCTCAAGAGTAATGGTGTATCCTATTTTGTGATGAATATATACCCGAAAGAATCCATGACGATGTTCCGTTTCTCATGTGACTCTGTATTTCCATCCGTAACTAAGTCAATCATGTTGTTCTCTGAACGATGAGAAAAATACGTAATTCGATTGTTGTTCCAATTATCATTCAATCGACTTTTACAATCCGAAATCAATTATATATTTAGGTTGGATTCCATATGGATTCAGTCTTTTTTGTGTTTGTGCAATTCTAATATACGCGTATAGCTATTTAAAATAATAAGCCGAGTTTTACGGTATCTCAACTTATCGCAACTTGGCGAAATTAATATATGATATCTTTCCGTATAATCCTTTCCATGATAGATACAATAATGAATGAGCTACAATAACGTACTTATATTCCAATGGTCATTACAATCATTCATTCAGATTGCGGGAAACTAATTTTTCGGGAAGAGGTAAGGTCGATGACTAAAAAAAGTATTAAAGAGGGTAGAAAGGGTATTGGCCTCGGCGCTACTTCCGCTGTTGCTTGGGGAGTCGATACAGTAATCATTGGCGTTATCATAGCGAGTACGCCATTTAAAGAGGCCGTGATGCTTGCTCCGATTATAGCTGCGTTCATGCACGACTTTTTCTCTTCAATATGGATATCTTTGTTGATGATTATAAAGGGCGAATTTTTAAATGTCTTAAAGCTGTATAAAACGAAAAGCGGTGCGATTTTAGTGTTAGGCGCATTGTCGGGCGGACCTTTGGCAATGAGCTTTTACTTTCTTGGTATTCAATATGCCGGAGTCACCTATGCGGCAAGTATTGCTTCTATATTTCCTGGCATAGGAGCGGTGCTTGCATTCTTTTTTTTGAAGGAAAAAATGAATAGAAGAACTTGGTCTGGTGTTGTGCTAAGTATCATCGGTGTCATTGTACTGGCTTATGTGCCAACGAAGTTTGACACCGAAAGCACCTTTTTCATCGGAATATTGTTTGCGTTGGGAGCTGCCATATTTTGGGGTCTTGAAGGCGTGATTGGCGCTTGGGGGATGAGAGGAAAAGACGTCGTACCGCTATATGCGATTAATATTAGGCAAATGACTTCCGCGCTCAGTTATGCAATCATACTTGTACCATTACTGCATGGCTATCCTTTAGTATTTGAAGCGGCAACATCCGATATCGTATGGCTTATCGTCATCGCCGGATTTTTAGGGACTGCTAATTATTCCTTATACTATTCGTCCATTAATTTAATCGGTGCCGCTAGGGGTCAATCTCTGAACAATACGTACGTATTTTGGGCAATCTTAACTGAAATTGTGTTTATTGGCACTCGGGTCAACTTCCAATTTGTCATAGGCGCAATCATCGTACTTATTGGGTCTATACTCGTTTCTGGAAATATAAAAAAGTAAAGAACTAATTGGGATAAGATATATTGTATGAACGGTGTCAGGGAGCGATTCAGGTACCGTTCATTACATGAACTTACTCCAATTAGTTGATTTTGCACACGTTTTCTTGAATTTAATAATTTAAGTGAATTACTAACGAACACTATTTGACATCATCTATTAACAGGAATTTTCCAGCAAAATGCAGTAGAAGCCTAGCTATCCCCATGTTCTATATCACCTGATCTACTTAGATTTACTTTGAACTCTTTAATGCTTAATATTAAAGTGTATACTAATAGAATGTTGCTATAGTTTGATAAAAATTACTTAAGCATGGTATATCTCTAAAGAAGCAGAGACATTTATGCTTTTTTATTTTGGAAACACCGTTTTAAGCTGGTGTCCCATCATGAAAGGATTTGAATTTAACAATGAAAGATAATTTTTGGCGTGATTTACCACGACCGTTTTTTGTGCTGGCACCAATGGAAGATGTGACGGATGTTGTTTTTCGCCATGTAGTGAGTGAAGCAGCTAGACCTGATGTGTTTTTTACAGAGTTTACAAACACAGAGAGTTATTGTCACCCAGAGGGAAAAGATAGTGTGCGCGGTCGTTTGACTTTTACAGAAGATGAACAACCGATTGTCGCCCATATATGGGGGGATAAGCCTGAATACTTCAGAGAAATGAGTATTGGCATGGCGGAATTAGGCTTTCGAGGTTTGGATATTAATATGGGCTGTCCTGTGCCTAATGTGGCATCGAAAGGGAAGGGAAGCGGCCTTATCCTGCGTCCAGAAGTTGCAGCAGAGATCATACAAGCATCAAAAGCAGGAGGTTTGCCTGTCAGTGTAAAAACAAGGCTTGGTTACAGCGATGTAGACGAATGGCATGACTGGCTAACACACTTATTGAAACAAGACATCGCTAATCTTTCCATTCACCTGCGTACAAGAAAAGAAATGAGCAAAGTCGATGCTCATTGGGAATTGATTCCGGAGATTAAAGAGCTTCGCGACCAAATAGCACCAGACACACTATTAACAATCAATGGGGATATTCCCGACCGTCAAACTGGTTTGGAGCTCTTCGAAAAATACGGTGTTGATGGGATTATGATTGGGCGTGGTATTTTTAATAACCCATTCGCCTTTGAAAAAGAGCCGAGAGAACATAGTAGTGAGGAGTTTCTAGATCTCTTAAGGTTACAACTTGACCTTCATGATAAATATTCAAAATTAGAATTACGTTCATTCAAAGCTCTTCATCGCTTTTTTAAGATATATGTTCGTGGGTTTCGAGGAGCTGCAGAATTAAGAAATCAAATGATGAGCACAGAGTCAACAGATGAAGTGCGTACATTGCTCGATAACTTTGACGGATAGAATATTGATTATACAGAGAAAGAGGAGAAGTTCCTTATATTTCAGGGGAAAGCGAGTGTCAGGTACAATGTAACAGACTTGCGTCTTGAAGCTATTCCAGGTGCATCGATAATATTTATAGTTACTGTACCTCAATATTAATAAATATTTAGTGTCTAAACAGGTTAGGCCATGCTTTACCTGGATATGGAGGAGTTGGCCTTTCAGTCTCTCAAGACACTACAACATATCTAACCCGATATAGTCTCAGTTTTCTACAACAAGATTCTGGGATTATTTTTTTTGACGAAAAGTCACAACGTTTTCTTTTAGACGAATCACAAAGTTTTGTCTGTACGTGACAAATTTGAGACTGTTCATTCCAAGGAATAATTAGGATTGATTATTCATCTAATAAAATACCATATGAAATCGTCCTACAAGATTGGACGATTTTTTTGTCTGGAATATGAAAAGGGCTGTTCCAGAAAATTGCTTTCACTGACTTTCTGGACGACCCCTCGTTATAGTGTAATCCATGATAATTGGTTTTGTGCTTCCGTACTGGGGGAATTCTCCCATAAACGCCATGTCGAGTTACACATTAAAGATTCAGAAAGTAGATTGTATTCTGTGAAACTATATGTTAAATTAGTTTATAATCAGTATTGAAGTTTGAACTTCATTTATTGAAATAAAAAATCCTGCACTTCAAATGGTGATCAATTATGAAATTTAAAGAGCTCGTGCATGAGCATTTCCATAAACTGTCGAAAAGTCAAAAGCTAGTCGCTGCCTACGTATTGGATCATCCCCGGAATGTCGCTGTGTCTTCGGCGCAGGAAATCGGCATGATAATCGGGGTGAGTGAAACGACGGTAATCCGCTTTTGTTATAGTCTTGGATTTTCCGGTTATTCAGAATTGCAAAAGACCACCCGGGAGCAACTATTATTCCAAGAAAGCAGTTTGTATACTTATCAACAATCCAAGCTTGAATTGGAAAAATCACCCCATTTCTATGAACAAGTGATGGAACAGGATTGTCGTTCCATTGTGGAAACAATCAAGCAGATCAATGAGACAGATTACGAAACGGCAATTACACATTTATCAAAAGCAGAAACGGTTTATATTTTGGGGCTTCGTTCATCCTACGCTGCGGCAAATTGGCTCACCTATACACTTGGGCTAGTCAGGCATGACGTCCGGCTCATTCGGATAGAGGCGGAAGATGTTATTCGAACGATTAGTACCATGAATGATCAATCTGTATTAGTTGCCATTTCTTTCCATCGCTATCTAAAAGAAACAATCCGTATTGCTGAGTTGGCCAGTGATCAGCAAGCCTATGTCATTGCGATTACAGACTCATTGTTGGCACCTGTTCAAGCGCATAGTGATGTGCTATTTCCCATTCATTCACCGAATAAATCCACACTTGATGCGACGACTGCTTTGTTTTCGTTTATGAATGCGATGGTTGCCGGGGTGTCCGTGAAGGAAAAAGATAACTTCGAAAAACGTCAAGAGACCTATCAATCTTTGAAAAGTGATTTCTTATTTGTGGAAGGGACGGAGAAACAATGAAATGGACATTGCGTTGGGCTTCGTACAGATATCGATAGAAAAAAAGGACGTGATTCAATGAATGCAAATATTACAACGCGCAAATTGGAGACAATTGAAGATATGCGTCTCATGCAATCCCTTGAAAAAACAGTATGGGGATCGGAGTCGATTCCAATCCATCAAACCTATACAGCAGTCACAAATGGAGGCCTAATGCTTGGCGCTTTCGACGGCGAGAAAATCGTCGGATTCTCATACGGATTTACTGGATTTGCAAATGGAAAAACGTATTTATGTTCCCATATGCTCGGGATCCATCCCGATTACCAGCTGATGGGAATCGGAAAAACGTTGAAGGAAGAGCAACGAAAATTCGCCATAGATATGGGTTATGACCTGATAACATGGACATTCGATCCGTTGGAAAGCCGGAACGCGTATTTGAATTTGTCGAAGTTATATGGGGTATGCGAAATTTATTTAGAAAATTGGTACGGTGAAATGGAAGACGGTTTGAACAAAGGATTACCTACTGATCGTTTTAAAATCGAATGGTGGATTACGAGTAAAAGGGTCGAAGAAAGCTATATTCCGACAATTGATCGTTTTGATCGTCCGTTTACGGTGGGAAGTTCCGAACAGGGAAATCCAATTCTAGAATGGGGTGAACGGGATATTCCGATCAACAGTGCCGGTATTGAAATCCCAATACCCGAAAATTTTCAGTTGATTAAACAAAATGAGCCGCAGCTTGCACTGGATTGGCGACTGAAAATTAGGGAAATCTTCCAAACGCTCTTCCGTGCAGAGTATGCTTTGGTAAGCGTCAATCGAACGACATATGGCATCCACTATTACCAAGTGGTCAAAAGAAATACAATCCCATTGAATACGAATGAAAGAGGAGAAATCGAATGATCATTCAAGAAATCACCATCCGTAAAATGAAAATGATGATGAAGCATCCGTTTACAACAAGTTTCGGTACATTACATGAAAAGGATTTTCTATTGTTAGAGGCGAAAGATGAGCTGGGCAATAGCGGCTGGGGTGAGTCTGTTGCATTCAACGCGCCTTGGTATAATGAAGAGACGCTTGAAACGAATTTGCATATCATCCAAGACTTTCTGATTCCACTCATATTAGGAAAAGAAATAGGACATCCCGATGAAGTGAGTGAACTTTTCAGCGCTATCCGTAAAAACAACATGGCGAAATCGACCGTTGAAGGGGCTATTTGGGACTTATATGCCAAACGGAACCAGATGACATTGGCGCAAGCTTTAGGCGGGGAGCGCGACAAAATTGAAGTCGGAATCAGCATTGGGATCCATGAACATATCGAAGATTTGATTGCAACCGTCCGTGGCTTTGTAGAGGAAGGTTATAAACGTATCAAGGTGAAAATCAAACCGGGATATGACGTCGAAGTGATGCGCGAGCTCCGGAAGCAGTTCCCAGACGTACCGCTCATGGCGGACGCCAACTCGGCTTATACACTGGATGATATCGAACTGTTGAAACAGCTTGACGCGTTTGACTTGACCATGATTGAACAACCACTTGCGTCAGATGATATTATCGACCATGCGACATTGCAGAAACAAATGTCTACACCGATTTGTTTGGATGAAAGTATTCATTCCCTTGAAGACTCGCGGAAAGCATTGGAACTCGGGAGCACAAAAATCATCAATATTAAAATCGGCCGAGTCGGTGGCTTAACGGAAGCCAAGAAAATACATGATTATTGCATGGAACGAAACATTCCAGTTTGGTGTGGTGGCATGCTGGAATCGGGCATCGGGCGTGCCCATAATGTGGCGTTGACGACATTGCCGAACTTCGTCTTGCCAGGCGATACTGCCGGTTCCTCCCGTTATTGGGAAGAAGATGTTATTGCGCCAGAAGTGGTCGTGGAAGACGGCTATATTACGGTGCCGAAAGCATATGGAATCGGTTATGAACCAAATTTCAATGCAATGGACAAGTTTACAATCGAAAAATACCATTTTAGCGCCGAATAATAAAGATCATGTGGGTGAACAAGCATCCACATGATTTCTTCCGGCTGCCGAATTCGGAAAATTTAAATATATCAAATGAGATCAGTTAGCAGGGGGAATGTTTATGAGAAAGAGTTTTCAAATTGGTGCAGCCTTTATTGGAGTCATAGTAGGGGCAGGGTTCGCATCAGGGCGAGAGATTCTACAATTTTTCACGAGTTTCGGGGCAATCGGTATTGCCGGTTCAATCGTTGCAACGTTTTTATTCGCATTTATTGGCATGAATTTGACTCAGCTTGGGAGCCGTTTACAAACAACATCTCATCAAAAAGTCATTTATCATATTTGTGGACGTTATTTAGGAATAATTGTCGACACCATTATTACGTTTTTCTTGTTCGGTGTAACAGTCGTCATGTTTTCAGGGGCCGGAGCCATTTTCGAACAGCAATTTGGTGTGCCAAGTGTCATAGGAAGTATACTCATGGCAGTGGTAACAATCCTTTCTGTTACACTAAATGTGCAAAAAGTGATTTCGCTCATCAGTGCGTTCACACCTTTTTTATTGTTGATTGTCATTGTGATTACCATCTATTCGGTCATCAATTTCGACCTCGCATCAGCAGATCTGCAAGCTGTCTCGGCTAGTCAAAATCGGGCTGCTTCTCACTGGCTGTTAGGGGCAGTTTTATATGTATCGTATAATATTGCTGCAGGTGCAGCGATGTTGACCGTCATGGGCGGGACAGTCAAGGATGAGAAAGTGGCGGCATGGGGGGGCATTATCGGGGGATTGGGTCTCGGTCTTCTCATTATCCTCATTAATGTTTCAATGCTGACACAGTTGAAGGATATTGCGTCCTTACCAATGCCGATGTTAGCGTTGGCCAATAGCATGAGCCCGGTCATGAGTACAATTTTTTCTATTATTTTACTTGGTATGGTCTACAATACCGCTGTCGGTATGCTCTATGCATTTACGGCGCGTACCATGAACCCGGAAACGAAAAAATTCAAAGGTGCCGTTGTCCTCTTCGGGGTAGCCGCATTTGGAGCGAGTTTTGTTGGGTTCATCACACTTGTTGGAACGGTCTATCCGGCAATGGGCTACCTAGGCTTTACGTTAATTGGTGCAATTGTCTTGGCTTGGATCATGAGAAAAAGAGAACAGCATAATGTGGGAGAGAACTGAGGCAGTCAATTTTGTCTGCCTTGAAATATTCGGGTTAATGAATTTAAATTATCTTACTCAAAATTATCCCGGTTTTCCTCAAAAGGATTCCGGGGTTTATCCGATATGCTTAATGGGGTATATTTGTTGGATTGTGACGAGAAGACTTCTAAAAGAGCATCGCATTAGGTACACTACAGGGACAAACTAGTTGGAGGAATTGCGATGAAGGTTATAATCGAATGGAGTTATCGAACACCTAAAGGAACGGAAACCGTCTTCCAATCGCATGAAATGAAAGCAGCTCATGCAATGCTCATTGCGGAAGATTTGGAGAGGACGGGACGTACGAAAACTTTAAAATTTATCGATCGATATGACAACTTGTGGACGATTAAGCAAATGAAGAGTTATTTAAAAGAAATCGAAACAGAGCCGCATAATATTATAGTCTATTTTGACGGAGGGTTCGACCAGACTACGAAGGCATCTGGATTGGGTTGCGTAATTTATTACGATCAAAATGGGAAATCGTATAGGCTAAGGCGAAACGCATCTGTTCTGGAGCTCACATCGAATAATGAGGCGGAATATGCAGCGCTACATCTTTGCATAAAGGAACTTGAAAATTTGAATGTCCACCATCTTCCGGTCCGATTTATTGGGGATTCTCGGGTTGTCATCAATCATTTGACCGAGGAGTGGCCGGCGATAGAACAGAACCTGTACAGTTGGGCAGACCGAATCGAAGCCAAAATGAAAGCCCTTAGAATTACACCGGAGTATGAGTTGGTATCTCGAAAAGGGAATACAGAAGCAGACAGGCTAGCTACACAGGCATTGAACGGGATTGAGATTACAGCAACGGTCGAAATCGAGATAGGGGGAGAAACGATGGGGGCTTTATTGGAACTAATAGGTTCTATTGCAACACTTATCATTTCTTCTATGAAAGATGTTACAGATGAAGAAATTGACCAGAACATCACATTTCTCAATAAATATGAATGGTTTCAATCATACTATGATAATGAGGAACACAAAAGATTAATAAGGGAAAATAATGATGTTCGATTTATCATTGGTCAAATAAACATTGAAAAGATGAGAAAAAATTCATATCGGAACAAATATAAAAAGAAATTAGAAGTAATACTACAAAAATAATCTTGGGTAACTTATTATGCTAACGAAGGCTTTAGCTAAAGAGCAGAAGATTAGTAGAAGAAGAAAATGTCGTGTTGGAACTAATGTTGCGCCAAAATCGATAGGTAAGAATCAGGAGCAAACGTCGTTATGGCGTCTGCTTTTTTTAAAGTAATGATTTGCGTATATGTTTGTGAAAAAGGCGCGGATATACTCGGGTATTTGTCGGATATAGTCATTAAATTTATGTATATCCGCCTTACTGCGTCGGATATATATATCACGATTTATTATTTACATGTTAAACTATAGGCTTAGAAACAGTAATCGTGTGATTGTATAGATGCGTGGATTATCGTGAATGTTTGTAATACATAGGTACCTGTCAAAAAATGAGTAGATAAACCTTAGATGATGTGTAAATTATTAACATTGCTTTGAATTATTTCGCATACATATATCAAAAACCATTAAGTAGAGGTATTGAATCGTATGAATGAAGAGTTACTAAAAAATGCTAATGCATGCTATCGATTGGCTGAGCAGGAGGCTACTCATTATTTTGAATCACTTTCCGTGCAGCTTTTGCAAAAGGCGTATATCGCACCCCTGTTAAAAGTGGATTTATATAGTGAATCGTGATCGTTGAAGGAACCCCTCACTAAGCATAGGATTTATATATAGAAAATAATAGGATGGTGCTTTAATGATTGGTATGGGCTACCGGACGATAAAGACTGCTGTAGGAGCAGGGCTGGCAATTTGGATTGCGAGTTTATTGGATTTGGAATTTGCAACGTTTGCTGCAATTATCGTTATTATGTGTATCGAGAAAACGAAGAAAAAGACATTAATTACAATGAATAAAAAATTCCTTGCCTCTCTTTTATCTTTGATTCTTGGTGCTTTATTTTTTGAGGTATTAGGTTATTACCCCATTGTCTTTGCCTTATTTATTTTATTATTTGTACCTATCCTTGTAAGAGTGGGTATCCAGGACGGTTTTGTCACAAGCATGGTCGTGGTATTACATGTTTATACGGTAAAGAATGCTAACTGGGCTATGTTTTTGAACGAGCTCTACATTATTTTCATCGGTATGGGAATTGCTCTTCTCGTCAACAGCTTCATGCCAAATTTCAAGCGAGATATTGAGACCTTTAAGAAGGAGATTGAACAAAAGTTTGAAGTTATTCTCTATGAATTCTCTGCCCATTTAAGGGATAGTGAGCGAAACTGGGATGGAAAAGAAATACTTGAGGTAGAAGATTCGATTAATCAATCCAAAAGCATTGCTGTTCAAGATGTAGAAAATCATCTGTTACGAAAACAAAATAAAGATTATTATTATCTGGAAATGCGAGAGAATCAACTGGAACTCCTAAAACATATGATGAAAATCGTTGCCATTGTCTCTTCATCGAGCTTACATGTCAAACAGAAAGAAATGTTTGCAGAGTTCTTGAAGAATTTAAGTCAGAACGTCCATTCAGGAGATACAACCGACATCTCATTAAATGAGTTAGAGGAATTAAAAGCATCGATCCGCAGGACGGAGTTGCCGAAGACAAGAGAAGAATTTGAAATACGGGCGAATCTATTTTATTTAATTTTTGAAATGGAAAACTACTTAAACATAAAGAAAAAACTTTTTACAAAAAGGAGTCGTTAGTATAGAAGAGAACTGATTGGTTGTAGCTGGAAGTGAATAGGTAACCCAGACTCAGTTTATTACGGTGCCAATTTCATGAAATAATTGAGTAACAGAATAGAAATGTTGACTCTGTGGTTTACCCAAATGGGTTGTACGTATAACTCCAAGGTGAAATCCACTCAATTTTACAACTTAATACAAAGGCAAAAGACACTTTTCCAAGATAGCGGAGAGTGTCTTTTTTATATGAGGTAGTCTTGTAAATAATGTTAATGAAAATTAACTTGTTTTGGTTTTCAGAGAGATTAAACCTGTATCCACTAGAAATTAGTCTGGGTTTATTACTATAATTTGGATAGCATTATATTAAGTTATAAATTTGTAATTCATTACTATTTAATAGAATGATATCCAATTAATTGTACAAGGTGTGACGTAATGAAGTGTTGTAATATGAACGTTTTATGAATTTTTTTAAAGGATTTAGTGAAGCTTTTGTGACGTTCTTTTTGGAATGTTGTTTTCGAGGAATCAATATATTAAAATTATTATTGTGTTGTGGATGATAATAATTCAATACCTAATTTAGTAAGCTGAAAAGCTTTTAAAATAATAGAAAGGGGTAACTCTCCATGAAAACCAAGTTGGCTTTTTATAGTTTGGTCATCAGTATTTTCGCAGTATTAGCGGGTTGTGAGCCAGTGATGGTCTTGGATCCAAAAGGACCCCAAGCTGAAACGACTGCTAATGTCATTTGGATTTCAATCGCGACGATGGCTTTTGTTGTTGTTGTTGTTTTCGGAATGATGGCATACATCGTATTTAAATATCGTGCTTCAAGACAGAGCCCTGATTATGAACCTCCACACATCGAAGGGAATCATCTTGTTGAATCGATTATTGTCGGGATTCCGGTTTTAATTATCATTTTCCTTTCTATTGTCACTGTCAAATCGACATATGAGGTGGAAGCAACACCTAAAGGATATGAAGATCAGAAACCATTGATTGTTTACGCTTCGTCTTCTGACTGGAAATGGCATTTCAGCTATCCGGAAGAAAATATCGAAACAGTAAACTATTTGTATATTCCGACAGATCGTCCAATAGAATTCAGACTGTACTCTTACGGCCCAATTACAAGTTTCTGGATTCCACAATTGGGTGGACAAAAATATGCCATGTCGGACATGGTCACTAAATTACACTTAGCAGCAACTGTACCAGGTGAATATATGGGAAGAAATGCAAACTTTAGCGGGAAAGGATTCGCTGAAAATATATTCGAAGTGAAGGCGATGCCTGAATCTGAGTTCGATAAATGGGTAGAAGACGTTAAATCTACTGCCGCGCCTCTTTCTGAAGAGAAGTTTAAAGAGCTATTAGAACCTGGGCACCTTGGACAAATGACATTTAGTGGAACTCACTTGAAATTCTTGCCTCCTCCTGAAGGTGAACATGGAGGCCATAACCATTAATAGTCTTTCAACACAATTAACTAAGAAGATCAAGTATTAAATTTCCGAAAGGAGTCTTACATGTATGGATTACTTTGATCGATTTGCTATACCTCATCCAAGTCCAGCGATCTACGCATCAATGGTTGCCATTGGTCTCACCGTAGTCGCTATAATTTTTGGCTTAACCTATTTTAAAAAATGGGGTTACTTATGGCGTGAATGGTTAACGACAGTAGACCATAAACGAATTGGAATTATGTACCTCATCTCCGCTTTAATTATGCTGTTCCGCGGCGGTGTAGATGCAATTATGATGCGAGCGCAAACAGCGGTACCAGATAATAAGCTGCTAGATGCTCAGCATTACAATGAAGTATTCACGACCCACGGGGTTGTCATGATTATATTTATGGCGATGCCGTTTATATACGCATTAATGAACGTTGTTGTTCCATTACAAATTGGAGCACGTGATGTTGCTTTTCCCCGTTTGAACGCACTCAGTTTCTGGTTGTTCTTTATGGGGGCAATGCTATTCAACATTTCGTTCGTCATTGGCGGTTCTCCTGATGCAGGTTGGACTTCTTATTTCCCGCTTGCAGGAAATGACTTCAGTCAATCTGTCGGGACGAATTACTACATGCTATCGATTCAAATCGCTGGTATCGGAACATTAATATCAGGGATTAACTTCACTACGACCATCTTCAAAATGAGAGCACCTGGAATGACATTGATGAAAATGCCAATGTTCACTTGGACAGCTCTAATTACGAATGCAATTGTTCTCTTCGCATTTCCCGTGCTAACGATTGCACTTCTATTGGGAACAATGGATCGACTATTTGGTACAAACTTCTTTACGATGACGAATGGCGGAATGGACATGCTCTGGGCCAACCTTTTCTGGGTTTGGGGACATCCGGAAGTATATATCCTCATATTGCCGGCATTTGGTATTTATAGCGAGGTCATCTCGACTTTTTCGCGACGTAACCTCTATGGCTATAAATCAATGGTCGGTTCGATTGTGATTATTTCGTTCTTCTCATTCTTAGTTTGGACACACCATTTCTTTACAATGGGTCAAGGACCGCTAACAAATAGCATTTTCTCCATCACGACGATGGCGATTGCGATTCCGACCGGTATTAAAATCTTTAACTGGCTGCTAACGATGCGAAAAGGGAGTATTAAATTTACCGTTCCGATGCTATACTCTGTAGGATTTATTCCGATTTTCACAATCGGCGGGGTTACTGGGGTTATGCTCGGTATGGCAAGTGCTGACTACCAATACCATAATACGATGTTCTTAGTGGCGCACTTCCATTACACAATTATTCCTGGTGTTGTTTTCGCAATGATTGCCGGCCTCACATACTGGTGGCCAAAAATGTTTGGCTTCATGCTTAATGAAAGAATCGGTAAATGGGCATTCTGGTTTATCGCGATCGGCTTTAACGTAACATTCTTCCCAATGTTCTTTACTGGTTTAGATGGGCAAGCGCGTCGGATGTATACGTACTCTGAGGCAACTGGTTTTGGTCCGTTAAATATGTTGTCGTTTGCCGGGGCAATTGTACTTATGATCGGTTTTGCTCTAATTGTCTATAACGTCTATTACAGTACACGTTACGCTTCAAGAAATATTAGTGCTGACCCATGGAATGCACGTACGCTTGAATGGGCTACGCATAGTCCGGTACCATCATATAACTTTGCGATCACGCCTCAAGTGAATTCGATAGAGGCGCTCTGGGATCATAAGAAAAAAGGTCAACCATTATTCAGTGGTCCAATTGAAAAAATTCATATGCCAAATAATAGCGGTGTTCCGTTTATTATGAGCTGCATATTCTTCGTATGGGGATTCTCTTTCGTGTTCAGCATGTGGATTCCTGCAATCATTACGACAATTGGAATTTTTGTATGTATGGCTCACCGTTCATTCGAGAAGGACGATGGATATTATATTTCTGTAAAGGAAATTGAAGATACAGAGAAAGAATGCGAGGTGCAAAGCAGATGAAAATAGATAACACGCTACCTCTCGAATATAGTACAGAACAAAATAGAATGAATGTATTAGGCTTCTGGATTTTCCTCGGAGCAGAAGTTATGCTGTTTGCAACCTTATTCGCAACCTATTTCACGCTAGCGCACCGTACAGGAAATGGGCCGTCGGGAGCAGAGATATTTGAAATCGCTCCAGTGCTCATTGAAACATTTTTATTGTTAACGAGTAGTTTTACGATTGGGCTTGGTGTACATGCAATGCGACTTGGTAGAAAGAATGCAATGATAGCATTCTTTGCTGTCACGTTGCTTTTGGGTCTCGCATTTTTAGGTGTAGAGATCTATGAGTTTACGCATTATGTCCATATTGGAGCAGGACTTCAAACAAGTGCATTTACAGCTATACTCTTAACGACATTAGGGACGCACGGCGCGCACGTTACACTCGGTTTATTTTGGGGATTATTTATCATCCTGCAAGTAAAAAAACGTGGTCTAACGCCCGAAACAGCTAATAAGTCATTCATCTTTTCGCTTTACTGGCATTTCTTAGACGTTGTCTGGATCTTTATTTTCAGCTTCGTTTACTTGAAAGGAATGATGTAAACATGAGTGAATTATTCCCGCGTAAACAAGTAATGGGCTTTGTCTTTTCATTGGTTCTTACCGCTGCCGCATTGACAGTCTATTTCATGGATTTGTCATTTGCTGTAGGCATGACAGTGTTGTTAGTTACTGCATTCGTACAAGCCGCAGTTCAACTAGTAGTGTTCATGCATGCTGGTGAAACGGATGATAAGGTCGCGATCTATATGAACATTTATTACGGCGTTGCGATAGCCCTCGTTACAATTTTTGGTACTTTACTAATTTTAGTTTGGGATATGTAATTAAATAATCCAAAGGAGCGCATAAAATGGCGCTCCTTTTTTAATTTATCTAAAAAAACCGTATTAACGTTGAAGATGTAATGGAAAACCTCGTGTTGTATGGAGGAATTGAAAATTAAATTCTCCCCTTTTCTTCTATCATGGCACAAAAGTAATTTCAACCTCGCCAATATCCGAATAGGTCACTCTATATGTACCTTCCTTCGCAACAAGTGGTGAAATAAAAGTACCCGAAGAAATAATCATATCCTTCTTCAAGATTTTATTTTTCTTAGCTAATTTTCGAGATAACCAAGCTACCGATAAGACGGGATTACCTAACACTGCCGAAGATAGTCCTTCACTAATTTTTGCTCCGTTATGGAAAAGTTCCATTTTAATATGCTCAAATTCGTTGAAAGGCAATGGTTCAATTTGATTAGACAAAACAACGAGACCTGTTGCTGTGTTATCACAAAGTAAATCAGGTAATGAAAAATTTGGGAACCAATCAACATATCGGGCATCTGGAATTTCTATCCCCGCACAAATTTTACTTTTACGAATGATCTCATCTTCATCGGCCTCAGCTGATAAATCTTCCGTCAAAACAAACATAATTTCAGGCTCAATTAAAGGAGCAAACAAAGATGATAAAGAAACAGCATCACCACTATTGGTAATATGCGTTGAAAGCAGCGTCCCGTAAGCTGGTTCGTCCGTGTTTGCAATTGCTTGGGTTTCGGCACTTGTCATACTAATTTTATAGCCTGTTATTTCAGCATTATGTAACTTGCATTTCTGGTTAATTAATTCTTCTTGTACTAAATATGAAGTTTCTTCGTCTAACGTATATCGATGACGGATAAATTCAATTGGCTGTTTTGTTTCGTGAGAATTAACCAACCTTCCAACAATTTCATCTACCAAACTTGTCATAAAAATCACCCCATTTTGAAATGTATAACTTTAATATACTGTATTATTAGATTTTCGTGAAGGGGTGAAAAGCTGACAGGTATGAGCTGTTGAAATTTCCTGATAAGATAAACGTAAGGGGGGATAAAGTGTTAACACTTAATCTTATTAGACAGAAAGGAAAATACTTCTTATGTTTAACTGCATTTCTTGTATTCCTGTCAGGATGTGGTAACACTCAAATAAATATCTCACAACCTGGGTCAATAGGTAATCCTACTCCAAAGGATTTTCTCAAAGATGCTGGTGCTGACATATTTGTTTTTGAAGGCATTGTCTATTCTAATGTTGAAGATGTAGATTGGGTAAAAGAATTAGATTATACGATAGGTGAAGAGGTCGGTGAAATAATCAAACAAACGGATAAAGCGATTAGTTTTGGAAATGGTACATCCAACAAACTACCTGTGGGAACAAAAATATATGACACGGATACACAAATCTACATCGCCATTGTAGATGATAAGGAGATAAGATATCTGCAGATGCTTGAAGGTTAATAGATGCAACTTCTTGATAAATACGAAGGGGGATTGGATATGGTTGGTTTGCTTAATCTCGGCAGCTTCGTGCTTGGACTAATTGCTTGGATACTTCCTGTTGTTAATCTCATGCGATATGGAAAACATGGCCGTCGGAATTGGGCCACTCTTTCCATTATGAGTCTCAGTGCTTGTGCAATTTCGCTATGATTCCAGATTATCTATAACTATAATCTGGTACAGATTGAGGATTGGTCTGCCCTTATGGATACAACAGGTGCTATGGCGTTTGCGGCGGCAGTTCTTCTGATTGTTACCATCACATTAAATGCCATTACACTAATTGTATATCGTGATAGAACAGCGAAGTAGGATCTCAATGTTAAGTAGATAATATCTTCTACAATTTTGGGCATCAAATTTTAATCTAAACTAGAATTGATTTTATATGAAAACGTAAAAACTGGAGTGTGATTATAGTGATAAATTTAAAGGATAAACCATTGCTCAAAGGAGATAAAGTCATACTTCGGCCATTTAAAGAGGCTGATTTTACATATATCGAGGAATGTTTACAGGATGCCGAAGTAATTAAACTGACAGGCAGCGATTCACAATATGACAAGGTATTTACGCAAAATTGGTATAATACGAGAAATGAACAAATCGATCGCTTGGACCTTGCGATTGTTGACCAATCTAAAGGTATTCTAGTAGGTGAAGTCGTCGCCAATTTGTATGATGAAAAAAGCCATAGCATGAATTTCAGAATTTTAATTGGACCAAGAGGAAGAGACCGAGGTTTAGGATCGGAAGCAACTCGACTTTTCATAAATTATTTATTTTCTCATACGACACTTAAGGCATTAACTTTAAGTGTTTTTGATTTTAATCCTAGAGCTAAGCGTGTTTATAAAAAAGTGGGATTTCTTGTGGATAGCATTGATGAAAATAAACTGGAATTTGAAGAGGAATGGATTGACTCGGTGAATATGAAGTTGACGAGAAAAGATTGGTTAAGAGGCATGAAAACTTCGCTTGAAACTTTCATTCTTTAAGAACGTTAAAGTATCAGGGATTCCATTGAATGGATAACAAAGGGGGAAGTTTTCAAATGAAAAAGCGGATATTATGGATGCTATTAATAATAAGTCTCTGCTTCAACGTGTACGCTATAGGCAAAGATTCTTGGGTAAGCATGTATACGCCAACACAAGAAGATCAGGTTATTTTGGGTGAGATGACGCAACTCGTTGTGGAAAGTGATGCTTATCAAAAACTTACTGAAACGGAAAAGGTTTATGCAATCACAACAGCGGTAGATCGTAATAAGGGCGGGGTTTATCCGTTTCATTATGACGTGACGGTTAGAACCGATAAGCAATCATATATTTTCAGCTGTAAGGACAAAACATGTTCGGATATGGAAATCGGTGGTTGGACTTTCTCGAGATATAGTGAGGATGATCCTGTATTACCACTCAAAAAATAGATGGAACTGGGGTGCATGAATTTACATTTCGTCTAACTGGTTAAGTAAACGTGTATAAACTGAGTAATATATCAAACAATACCAAGGATAAAGAAAAAGAAGGTTGTGACCTCCTTGGTTCAAAAGAGTCTTTTTATTCTCTTCATTATTGCTTATCTCTTTCCATCCTTAACAGGTTTTGAAAAAACAAATGCAAACACAGTATCAGCAATATTAACCGCCAAAGTAACAACAACTTCTGAAGAACATAGTACACCCATTAATAACGCCCAAATTATTGTGATAAATTCATCAGGTGGAATCGTCGGAACAGAGCTAACAAATTCTGAAGGTGAAGTAAACATACCTGTTACAGTTCAGAAAGACCCTAGGTTTCCAATGAAAAAAATGGGAGAAGTCACTGTCATCGCTGTTGCGAATGGGTATAACGAGTATGTCGATTTCAATGTTCCAATTAATGAATTCGATGATAATACAGGCACAGTTTTTATACCGCTTTGGAGTATAGATCCGACTAGACGAAATGAACCGCAATATCTCAACGGGAGTTTTCATCGTTTTACAGTTTTTGAAATGCTTGATTATTATGCTGAGAAAATAGGGTTGAAAAGGCAAGAAATAAAAGTGGATATTGGAAAAGAACCGCCTTGGAGTCCCGATTTAAAAGTTGATTAAACGTATACGAAAATAAAAAGCATCGGTGCTATAACCGATGCTTTTTAGTCGTTGAAGTTCAAAGAAGGAAAAATCCAATCCCCATAATTAAATAAGCCGCGAAAAGAATCAACCCCTCAAACCAATTCGACTCACCATCATTACTGAGATTAATAACAAGAAGCGTCGCGGTGATCATTGCGACCAATTCAGGTACCGTAAAAACAAGTGGCATCGGTTCGGGCATTAACAGTGAGACAAGGACGAGCACGGGTGCGACGAACATAGCGACTTGCAATGTCGAGCCGACAGCAATCTCAACCGTGACATCCAACTTGTTCTTCATCGCCATCGTAATGGCAGAGAAATGTTCCGCCGCATTCCCGATGATTGCAACGACAATAACACCGATGAATAACTCCGTCCATCCGAATTTCTCGCCAATCGTCTCAAAGGTCTGGACCAGCTGTTCCGATACAAATGCGACAGCCACCGTCGATAGTAAAAGAACCCAAATCGACTTGCGTTTCGTCCACTCCGGTATCTCCGTTTCGACTTCCTCCTTATCCGAGGAACCGAAAACACCCCGGTGCGTGACGAGCTTAAAGAGTAAGCCCGCGAGATAAAGGGTAATTAGAATGACTGATATGCCGATACTCAGGCTTAACGTTTTCTGTTGATCCAACGTCATCGAAAACATCTCCGGAATGACAAATGCGACAATGACAGCGAAGATGAGTAGCCCCGAATTATAGCGGGCATCATGGATACTGAAATTTTGGCGCTTAAACTTGAGTCCGCCTGCAAAAAATGAAAGGCCAAGCACGAGCAGAAGATTCCCAAGAACGGATCCGGTGAGTGACGCCAAAACAATACCAATCATTCCGGCTTTCAAAGTGAAAATCGAAATAATCAGCTCAACCGCATTCCCGAAAGTAGCGTTCAACAAACCGCCCACCCTAGGACCACTCACAATGGCCAAGCTTTCTGTCGCCCTTCCTATGTATCCCGCCAGCGCGATGATATTCAAGCAACAGAGAAAGAACATCAATATGTCATTCCAAGTCAGGATTGCGCCCGCAATGACAAGCGGTATGCCCGTGAAAATAATAATGGCGAATAATCGATTCAATAAAACCACCTCTTTGGATCTTTAGATAAAGTATTCCCTTACGGAAAAATTAAAAACACTTTTATGATTTCTTTCTCATTCGGGGTATATTCCTATTGCAATAAAAATATAGTTATAATCAGTAATTATTTATTGCTATTCGATAAACCCTATGCTAAAATAAAATTAACAATAAATAAGTGAGGTGCTTTTTAATGAAACAAGGTTCAACACTCTTTTTAAAAATAGCTGTTTTTCTTATCGGAGCTCCAGTTCTTGCTCTCGGTATATTTGGGGTGACTTACTTAGTGAATAATCCTGCCAATCCAAATTATGCCCATATACTCTATCCGATAGTAATAGGCATGTATATCTCAATAATCCCGTTTTTCGTTGCATTGTACCAGGCATTTAAACTTTTGAGCTATATTGATAAAAGCCAGGCTTTCTCCGATTTCTCTGTGATAGCTCTAAAGAAAATTAAATTGTGTGCATTGACGATCAGTGGCTTGTATGTGGTAATTTTACCATTTGTATATCTCGTCGCAGAGCTAGACGATGCACCGGGGCTCATAATTATTGGAATGGTTCCTATTTTTGCTCCAATGATAATCGCCGTCTTTGCTGCTGTTCTTCAAAGACTCTTACAAGAAGCGATTACTATAAAATCTGAAAATGATTTAACGGTCTGAGGTGAATGATATGGCAATTATAGTAAATGTTGATGTCATGCTAGCTAAAAGGAAAATGAGCGTAACAGAACTTACGGAGAAGGTCGGAATCACGATGGCGAATATTTCGATACTGAAAAATGGAAAGGCAAAAGCGATTCGATTTTCTACTTTAGAAGCGATATGTGAAGCGCTAGACTGTCAGCCTGGAGATATTTTAGAATACAAAAAGGGCGAAGATACTCAAGGCTAATTATGAGGTATGAGGTGTTTTGATACCGCCTATTTTACAGGCATAAAAATAGTTAAGGTGAGGATTATGATCACGGATAAAAAGATTTATATCCTTTTAACAGATACAGAAACGTTATTAACAAGACTGATTAAGTTCTATACGAAAAAACCCTATAATCATGCCTCAATCGCCTTCGATGCTGAGTTAATTGAGGTATATAGTTTTGGGAGAAAAACAGCGAAAAATCCTCTTATTGGGGGATTCGTTAGAGAAGATATTCATTCGGTCATATTTAGACAGGCAGATTGTGCTATCTATTCTTTAAACATAACAAATGATGAATTTCAAAAGATGTATCAATATATTCAAGAAATAGCTTCCAATAGAGAAAAATATCGCTACAATTTCATAGGATTATTTGGGGTGCTATTTAAAAAGCCGATTAAAAGAAAGAATGCTTTCTTCTGTTCTCAGTTTGTGGCATCTGTCCTAAAGGAAAGTAAGATCATTGACTATGCAGAAGAGGATCTTTCACTGGTTAAACCAAGTGACTTGACTCATTTAGCGAATTTCGAGTTGTTGTTTGAAGGTGGATTAAACGATTATCCAAGAGGCATAAATGAAAAAATCCATGTCCCTTATCAATTAGTTCCGATTGAAATATAATTATGTGCGCCTATTAATGGCGTGCTAAGATCAAATTAATAATAAATATGTGAGGTGCTTTTTATGAAACGAGGTTCAACACTCTTTTTGAAGATAGCTGTTATTCTAATGGGAATTCCTGTTCTGGCTTTGTGTCTATTTTTATTGCCACAGATAGCGAATGAAGCAAATGAAGCAGCGGCAAGAGGTTCAGATTTGGCTTTTGTGGTATACGGCATTTTAATGATTATGTATATTTCAGCAATCCCGTTTTACTTTGCTTTGTATCAATCTTTTAACCTTTTAAGTTATATTGACAAGAACCAAGCTTTCTCGGAACTATCCGTAGGAGCTCTAAAAAAGATCAAAAACTGTGGCATCATAATCAGCGGCTTGTATGCGGTAGCCCTGCCATTCGTCTTTATCATGGCGGAGGTAGACGACGCTCCAGGTCTAGTAATAGTTGGAATGGTTCCTATATTTGCTTCCATTGTAATCGCCGTCTTTGCAGCTGTTCTCCAAAGACTTTTACAAGAAGCGATTACCATAAAATCCGAAAATGATTTAACGGTCTGAGGTGAATGATATGGCAATTATAGTAAATGTTGATGTGATGCTGGCTAAAAGGAAAATGAGTGTAACAGAACTTACGGAGAAGGTCGGAATAACGATGGCAAATATTTCGATACTGAAGAACGGAAAAGCGAAAGCGATTCGATTTTCTACGCTAGAAGCTATATGTGAGGCGTTAGATTGTCAGCCCGGAGATATTCTAGAATATCGAAAAGAGGAAGTTACCCAAGATTAACTAGAAAGTTATTCATCGGTGTATCAATACCTTTGGAGGTACGAACTATGAGAGCACTAAAACAATTTGTTCGTTTTGGATATGAGCAGGCCCTATCATGTTTGTTTCCCGCCGTTATTTTCGCCTCTTTGGCTATCACGCAAATCATTCCACTTCCATTTCTGCCGAGGTATGACTGGATTCTGATCATCTGTTTGTTGATGCAATGGTGGATGGTGAGTTCTGGGCTTGAAACGCGGGATGAACTAAAGGTTATTTCATTGTTCCACCTTATTGGACTCGCACTAGAAATTTTCAAGGTCAATATGGGATCGTGGTCTTATCCAGAGGAAGGCTATTTCAAGATATTTGGAGTGCCTTTGTTCAGCGGGTTCATGTACGCAAGTGTTGCAAGTTATCTTTGTCAGGCGTGGCGGAGGTTCGAGGTTGAACTAGTTCAGTGGCCGCCGTTTTTAGTAGTTGTACCACTTGCAGCCGCGATTTACTTGAATTTTTTCTCCCACCATTACTGGATTGACGTTCGTTGGTGGTTATCTGCACTTGTCGTTATCGTCTTTTGGAAAGCCTGGGTCATATACGAAGTTGGAGGAACTCGTTACCGGATGCCGCTCGTATTCTCTTTTGTGCTCATCGGATTTTTTATATGGGTAGCCGAAAACATCGCGACATTCTTTGGCGCTTGGCAATATCCAAACCAAACCGCTGCATGGAGTCTCGTTCATCTAGGAAAGGTGAGTTCATGGCTATTATTGGTGATTGTTAGCTTTCTAATAGTAGCGACGTTAAAACGGGTTAAGGGGAAAATTCCAGTCGGTAAAGATGCTAGGCAATTTTTATAACTATTTTAAAGTCGGATTCTTATCTTAATAAGGAATTCGGCTTTTTTGGTTGATTTTTGCTCCCTCTAACCTTGTGATGAGCATCCAATATCGCTCCGAGTATTCGCGATTAGGTAAACAATTGAAAGCGAATATGGAGCCGGGGTAGCAATTTATGCATTACTACTCGTTGTAGGGGCAGCGGTTTTCAGCGTACAGGTTTTGGCACTTTCGTATGTTTCTAACTATTATTCTTCGGAAGTAAGAACAACAGCGGTAGATACAACGATGGGCTTTGGTCGTATGGGGGAATTGTTGCGCCAACCCTAATTGGATTGTTATTAACAATGAAGCTTTCGCCACAATTTAACTTTGCGGCGATTGGAGTAGTTGCTGTATTGGGTGGTTTGGCAATGATATTTATACAAGAAAGACATGCTGATTATAGTAGTCATGTTGAAAAAGAAGTAGTTAATAGAAATGGTGATAAAATAATTGCAAAGTCTATAACTGAATAATACAATGTAATTAATCATTCCTGAAAAGTATTCTTTTGGGGGATGATTTTTTCGTTATTAAAAGTAAAACAAAGAGAATGTTGACATGCTAAAAAAAACGTGTTAATATTACCTTGAGTTCAAGATACTTGGATTCGAGGTAGTTGTTTTGGAGGTAATCATATGAAGGGAAAATGTGCGAACCACGTGTATCAGTAGTAATGAGAACAAGCTAATCAATTCAAGAGCGAATCAGGGAAGCATAATTTTTTTGTGGAAAAATACCTTGAGTTCGAGGTAAAAATGAAATTGATTTGTTTGTTCGCGTCAATGGTGTAAAAAAACACTGAGGTTGGATGGAATATATTTGCATCACAGATTTATGCAGAAGCATTTGGATTAAGGCTTGTTAAAATAAAAAATATTTGGAGGTAAAGTTAGTTATGATTAAAAATGGATTAGGAGCTCTTATTTTACGTGTAACATTAGGTGTATTATTTTTCATTCATGGGTTAGTGAAATTCCAGGGAGGAATAGGTAATACTGTAGGATGGTTTGATAGCATTGGCATACCAGGAGTTATCGCGTATGTTGTGGCATTAATTGAGTTAGTTGGCGGAGTTGCATTAGTCATTGGCTTAGGAACCCGATTTGTATCTGCCCTGATTGCAATCATTATGGTTGGCGCAATACTGAAAGTTAAGCTCGCGGTAGGTTTATTAGGAAATGGAGAAATGGCGGGGTATGAGCTCGATCTAGCATTTTTAGCAATGGCAATCTATCTAGCCATCAATGGCAGTAAGTTATTATCAGTAAGTCAATTCATTTCTCAAAAAGATTCGAAAGACTTAACAAAAGCTGCCTAATAACAAATGTAGATTTCAACTGGAAAAATCAATAGGAGGAGTAATTAAATGAGTTTTTTATCTAAATTATTTGGCGGCCAATCAATAGAGGAAACAGAGAAAATAATGCCAAAAGTAAAATTGGCTGTGGTTTATTACAGTACAGGCGGGACAAATTATCAATTATCAAAATGGGCTGAAGAGGGAGCAGTAGAAGCTGGTGCTGAAGTAAAAGTTTTAAAAGTCCCTGAAACTGCTCCTCAATCAGCCATTGATGGAAATGAAGGTTGGAAAGCACATATTGAAGCGACAAAAGATGTTCCGGAAGTAACTTTAAATGACCTTGAATGGGCGGACGCAATTATTTTTAGTGTACCTACTCGTTTTGGTAACATGCCTTCACAATTGAAGCAGTTTTTGGATACAACAGGGGGGTTATGGTTTAATGGAAAGCTTGCAAACAAAGTAGTAAGTGCAATGACTTCCGCACAAAACCCTCATGGCGGACAAGAGGCGACGATATTATCGCTATATACAAGCATGCATCATTGGGGCGCTATTATTGCATCTCCAGGTTATACAGATCCTGTAATATTTGGCGCGGGTGGAAACCCTTATGGAACAAGTGTGACAGTAGATCAAGATGGGAAAATGGTTGAAG
Source organism: Sporosarcina jiandibaonis (assembly GCF_013184495.1). Lineage (GTDB taxonomy): Bacteria > Bacillota > Bacilli > Bacillales_A > Planococcaceae > Sporosarcina > Sporosarcina jiandibaonis. The sequence continues at coordinate 60,889 of NZ_JAAOIY010000008.1, forward strand.
ATGTAGAGGCAGCGGTTAAACATCAAGCTAAACGTACAGTTACAGTTGCACAATGGGTTAAAAAAGCGAATCAATAATAAGTGTTTAAAGTGAACTGAATCCAATAACGGATTCAGTTTTTTCTATTTATCCTTAGATTGATAAGTAATTAATGAAAGACTTTCCGATTAATGAAACATATTAGTCGATGAGAACGTATATATAGTAAGTTTTATCAAATTAATGAATGGTGATAATCAAGAAGAGTGGAATGATGTGAATTTGAAAGGTGGAGGATTGTTTGAAAAAGCTGATCGTAATTATATTGGTACTTATATTAATTGGATTAGGAATGTTATTTTATTTTAAAAGTTATTATCCCGCCTTGCCTATAGAGTCAGTATCCAAGCGTGAAGTCGTTAAAATGGGGAAAGCCTCTAATGATACCATCATAAAATTGACGGAAGAAAATGGTTATGAGTGGTATATCTCGAAAATGAATCAAGGAAATGCAAATGAAGCAAATGATGGAAAGTAGAGGATGGGTTTTCAAAGAACAAATGGGAGCGGGATTCTTTTTCGAAAAAGAGAGTGAAGAAATAATTGTCGAAGGTGGAATGTGGACAGGAAAATACGTTATATTTCAAGTGCCAAAGATTCAGTAAACTACTAATTTCAATCAGAGGGGCATTTATTATGAAGCCAGTATTTTCATTATGCATTACTTTACTTATAACGGTTTTAGTCGGTTGTCAATTACATCAGGCAGAAACGATGTCTCTTTTAGAAGAAAAGGTTGCAGAAATTAAACTTTCAAAATCAAATGAATTTGATGGAATGAATGAAGACATTCTTCATTCATTTTCTAATGACGAATCCATTACATTATTCGAAGAGGCAATCGCTACCGCTCGAAAACAAGTGGGAATAGTTGACGTGACGGAACCTGAATATGATGTAATGGTTGTATACGTAGCAAAAGGCAATAGTCAATTGCCAATTGCCAATTGCCAACTCATGCTATGCATTTATGGTTGGGCAAGGAAGATGAAAAAAGTATGTTCATGTATTTAGGAGATGATGCAGTTTATTTTGCCACGAAAAAAATGAGCGAGAAACTACGGTCTTTAATATCTTCGCAAGAATAGTCAGGGGGATGCATCAATGATGGATGAACTAGCTCAATCCGTAAAAAAGCAATCTTGCGCCGAAGCAAAGAATACGCTGTTGAATCAATCAGACATCTTATATTCAATGGCGTTTTTGAAATAAAAGGGAATCTCAAATCGATGCGGTATTATAGTGTGAAATTAAGTGAAACGTTGTAATATGCCTAACAAAATTCATTGTTACATTGATAAACAATTATATTCGCAATAGGATTGTTTAAATTAGGGTGTAATCAACACTTTTATGATTTAATGATATAATAAAATAACATGAATCAAATAGAGAAATAAAATTAAAAGGGTGAAGATAATTGAGTGCAATGGATAAGCAACTTTATGATTACCTACTAGCAAATATGACAGCTATATCGGACAAATGGCTTTCCCTGCGTGAGGAAAATAGAGGATCCATCTATTCCATGGATGCTGGTGAAACTGCAGAAGCATTACTTCGCGAACAAAACCGTTTAACTAATATGACTGTCACCAGCATACTTTTGAATGATAGACAGATATTTGAATCCAATAAAGAAACATGGGCTCGTGAAGTGGCTGAAAGTAGAGTGAACAGCAATACGTCTGTACCGGAAGTGTTGGGGGCTCTGAGTAAAGCCAGGCAAACGTACTGGTCATTCATAGAGAAATTTGCGAAAATGAAAGGGGAAGAAGTAACCCCAGATGATTTGTTAAGATGGGGAATTTCAATCCATTTGGCTTTCGATGAACTGTATATTGATTTCTCCCATATGTATTATGAAATTATGAACAGAAGACTTAAGATGCAGCAAGGTTTAATAGAAGAATTGAGTTTTCCAATTATAAAACTTAATGAATTGAATGGCGTGTTGCCGCTAATCGGAAATATTGATACGTTTCGCGGGGAAGGGTTTTTGGATTATATCCCTCCAAAATGTGTTGAATTAGATCTCACCCACTTATTCATTGATTTGTCGGGTGTGTCTGAAATCGATACAATGGTTGTGCAGCAAATCAATCCACTGATACAAGTATTAAATTTACTCGGGATAAATACGACATTAACCGGAATCCGTCCGGAGCTTGCTCAAACAGCAGTCCAGTTAGGATTGAATTTTTCCGATATCGATACACATGCTTCCTTACAGCAAGCGCTTAGTGAAGAATACTCGTTAGCATTACATAAAAATCAAGATTAGCAATATGTAAGGCACCAGTTCTAATAAATCTCTATACCGAAATAGCCTATCTGAACTATATCCTAAATACGGCCCACCTTGAAAAGGGCTCGTAATTCGGGGTATAGTTCAACTTGACTTTATTATACTTTCGGTTTCAATAGCAGGTTTACCAAAAAAATGCCGAGGCTAGGACTATGCCCGTAATTGCACCAAGAGCAATCCCAATTCCAAATCCCCCAAATCCAAATCCGCCGAATCCTAATCCATATCCGCCAAGACCATCAAAAGGTCTAATCCAGACCATATCGCGAGTTACTCTAGTAATTTCTCCTCTATAAACCCGACCATCACGACAAGTAATTCTCACATTTCTTCCATGATATCTGCGACAAAGATCATAAAAATTAGCTTGAGACATTATTTTCCTCCTTTCAATCATATTTACACATAGCATGTACAGTTAACATATGATACAAATAATGCAGTGTAATAGATAAACGTCTAGACCCGTCCTAATTTGCAGTAATTACGGGTCTAATCATTCATTTAGAAAAAACATAAAGGATGAGAGCCTCGTCAGTTATCCAAACACAAAAATGGCTATATAAATTTCTTTGTGCATGTGCGGAAAAATCGAGTGAAAGTCCATATGCCCTTCAATGTGAGATGCTCTGTGCACCAATCGTAGAGCCGTTTCCTGAAATAAAACCGGAAGAATTGCAATATGAGCTTCTAAATCATGGATTATTTGATCCTGATAAATGGGCGGATATTAGAAATCAAGTGGAGATATTGGAGAAACAAAGTATCTGGAAAATTGTCGGTCAGGAATATCAGTTATTAAAAACTTTGTGGAAAGGTCCAGAGGTAGCAATCTATATTTATCCATTAAACAATGTGATTCTCAATAAGAAAGAGCAAGCTCCTACGAAAAACGGTGTCGCATATAAAGGAGCATTGTTTTTATTTTTATCCGGCGGGCTTAGGGTGGAAGAAATAAAAGCATTATTAGCGCATGAATACAATCATGTTTGTCGACTAAATTATTTAGGATTAGAGTCTAAAAAAATCCCATTAAAGGATTCGCTAATCATTGAAGGTTTTGGGGAGTTTGCAATCAAAGAATTATACGGTGAAAAGTGGCTGGCGCCATGGACTGATCTCTATTCATTTAAAGATTCAATCAGAATATGGACTAAATACTTCATTCCAAAATTGAATTTATTGGGTACTGATAATCATCAAGTTTTTTTATATGGCAAAGCGAGAAGCCCTTTTCCTAAATGGATTGGATATCATATAGGTTATCAAATTGTTAATTCATTCCAAATGAATAACGGGCCCTTTAACAAATATGAATTGTACCAAAAGACGTCTGATGAACTAATTGCAGGTTCTAAGTTTCCTGCCAATTAGTCAATAAAAAATAAAACAATCTTTATTCTAGATCGTTGTCTAGAATAAAGATTGTTTTTGTATTTACAGCAATTGACATCGAAACGCACGAAAGCCAATGTAATCATGGTTTTGAGTGATGAAATGATTATGCTCTTCCCATACATCATAGAGGTCCATATTTATATTTTCCGATTGATTAATATCAGTAATATCGGTTTGGATAAGTCCAGAGGGAGTATCGATTATTTCAATTTGTGAAAAACCGGCTTGCTGTAGCTTCGATTTCCACTCTTGTTCATTTAGAATTTCGTTAATACCGTACAAGCTGCATACTTTATTTTGTACCTCTAACGGCAAGGATTGTTCAGCCGTCATTTCAATCAAAATCATTCGTCCGCCACTTTTTAAAACTCTGGAAAGTTCGTTTAGCGTCTTGGAAATATTCGTAAAAGAAATGACGGATTCCGCTATTATTAAATCGAAGGAATTATCCATCAGATTTAAACTTTGTGCATCTCCTTCAATTACTAAGATAGAAGAGTCAGAGCTTTCGAAGCGTTTTCTTGCTTTTTTTAACATGACTGAATGATTATCTACTGCAGTCACTTGACACTTGAATCTTTGAGCTAAGAATGCGGCTGTCTGACCGGTTCCGCAACCGATATCCAACACAGATTCACGGGGTTGAATATTTTCATCTTCCAATATGGACTGTGTCAGAGAAAACCCGCCAGGATGTGCACCGCCAATTCCGAAATTAGCTACTAAGTCTATATAACTATTGTGCATTAGGTATTCTCCTGGTTTTACTACTTTTACGACTTAGTAGCAATAGCCATGACCTCCGTCAAAACCATGATCAACAAAAGCTGCACCAACAATGATCAACAGGATAAATAATACAACGATCAAGGCAAATCCCGAGCCGCATCCAAAGCTGCCAACTTTCTTTTCGATTTCAGAAGACATTCTATCCACCCCTTTCCTATTGACATATATATAGGATATGAGGCGATTTAGGAAATCTCAGGGCAGATGGGAAAAAACTTTCTTTAAGAAATCTTAATCGAATACGGGAACAAAGAACACAAATGGCGCGAGAGCAAGCCATGAAAGCTCCGGTTAAAATGGTGTTTCCGATGTTGCTATTTATCTTCCCGGCTATGTTTATCGTGATGTTGGGACCGTTAGTTATTTATTTGATTCAGACGATTTTTTAGAAGATCCATTCATTACAATAAAGTATTTTTAACCTCGTCCTAAAATATGGACGGGGTTATTTGTGTTTAAGGTTGATATAGATATAGATAGAGATAGAGATAGAGATAGAGATAGTCCTTATTGCGCCAGGTGCAATCATTAAACTTCCGAACATAAGCCGTTCTCAGAAGGACATGTCACACATAAAATACAAAAAGGAGAAGAGGTGATGATATGTTTGAACTTTATGATGTAATTATAATTCCTCTGATTTTGGGGATTGTAGAAGTGTTTAAAAGAGCAGGGGTTAGTAAGAAATTATTGCCGTTTATTGCGTTAGTTATCGGTATTGCGATAGGTGTAGTATACGTTACCGATTTTGATTGGAAACAAGGCGTGCTAGTCGGTGCGATGCTTGGACTTTCTGCAAGCGGGCTATATAGCAGTTCTAAAAATACATTCGAAAAGAGTGACGAGTAATCGTTGCTCTTTTATGTGTAACAGCTGCATACTGTATTGCATTTGTTTTGGTTTCGGTATACAAGACATCTCTCCTACTAAATGTGCTACAATCGATAGGTAAATACATACTTAATCTAATTTATTTTCCGGTTCGGGTAACTAAAATTAGAAAAACTCAACATAACCAGTTTCTCTAAGACTAGTCAAAAGTCTTGTGGACTGGTGCTTTTTATGAGAAATATTTCAGGAGGATTTTTACATGACCAAGAATAGCGACCGTCTGCTTCGAATCAATACAACCGGTTTAAGTGAGGAACCAAGTCAATCCGATCATTATAATCATTACGAGGCAACGCCGTATATCGTATTAGATGCACTCTTTGATACATACACATTAAAGAAAACAGACGGTCTTGTCGACTATGGATGTGGAAAAGGCCGCGTCATGTTTTATGCGCATAGTCGCTTTAATGTTCCGATAACGGGAATTGAGATGAATGACCAACTTTACCATAAGGCACTTACGAACATGACCCATTACTTACAGAAATCAAAAGGGAAAAGTCCCGCAATCCGGGTGAGCTGTTGCAAAGCGGAGGAATATACTGTGGATGAACGGGAAAACCGATTTTACTTTTTCAATCCTTTTTCAATAGAGATATTCATGAAGACTGTAAATAATATTTTAAGGTCGGTAGAACAACACCCTCGCGAAGTCGATATCATTCTTTATTATCCAATTCCTGATTATGTTGAATACCTCGAATTATGTACGCCATTTAATTTGTATCGTGAAATTCAAATTCCAGGACTTTATAAAATTAATAATGACGAACGATTTTTGATTTATCGCCATGGAAATTAATTCGCAATAAAATAAAAATCCCTCAATCGATGATTTCGATTGGGGGATTAGTTGTTCAACTTTGGACAATTTCCTCTTCTACAAACACATCCAATACTGGTTCCGTTCGCCGCTTCAATATGAGTAAAATGCCAACTAATGCTAAGATATTCACTGCTAATCCAAGCCATACGATCGAAGTTAACCCAAACACGATATAGCCGATCAGTGAAGTGAAGGCTGCGGTCAATGCGTAAGGAATCTGAGTGGAAACATGATCCATTAACTCGCATTCGGCACCAATTGCGGACAAAATTGTTGAATCGGAAATCGGTGAGCAATGATCCCCAAAGACTGCACCCGCCATTACAGCGCCAATTGCTGGCAGTATCCATTCTGGATTTGTCGAGCCGACAACCGTTGCGGCAATCGGAATCATGATGGCGAAAGTTCCCCAGGACGTTCCCGTTGCAAACGACATCATACAACCCAGCACAAACAAAATCCCCGGAATCACCCACATCGGGATATTTCCTTCAACCAAGGAAGCTAAAAATTGTCCAGTTTCCAGGCGACCGACGATATCACCGATTGACCAAGCAAGTACTAGAATCATAGCCCCGCCGAGCATGCTTTCCATGCCTTTTGTAAAAGTCGACAAAAACTCTTTCGCTTTCAATTTTTTCCTTGGAATATAAAGTAACGCAGCTAAAACAACGGATACAACAACCCCATAAACTAGAGATAACGTAATATTGCCCTCGCCAGACGCTTCGATTAAACTAACACCGCTATTAAAATAACCGCCGGAGTTCAAGAAAAAAAGAATCGTACCGATAATCATCGTGAGTATTGGTAACAGTAAATCTAATGATTGAGTGAATGGAACTTTTATGGCTACTACTTTTAATTTTTGTTCATTCCTAAGTGCGTCCGCTGCTCTTTGTTCATGTTTTCTCATTAACGGAAAATCCACCCGGAACCAAATAATTAGGAAAACCAACACCAGTGACGCAATGGCATAATAATTTGCTGGCAAAACGCTGAAAAAAGCGGATACCGGACTATGCCCTAGACCATACGTTTTAATCGGCTCTGCAAGCAAGGAAAAGATATAAGCGCCCCAACTCGATAAAGGAATCAGTACACAAATCGGAGCTCCGGTCGAGTCGATTAAATAGGCTAGTTTTGATCTTGAGACCCCGTGGCTGTCTGTAATCGGCCGTGCAATTTGTCCGACTGCCAAACTATTAAAATAGTCGTCGATAAAAATTGCATAGCCAGTGACCATCGTAACGAGCTGAGCGCCCACACGCGTCCTTACTTTGGACATCGCCCATACGCCGAATTGTTCTGTCGCGCCTGATTTTGACAATAAAGCCGTGACTCCGCCCAGCATTAAAGCGAAGATGAGTATCGGTGTTGTCCATTCCGGGTCGGCCACTTGTGTGAAAATCGTTTGAAATGAATCGCTTAATCCGCCGGTGAGCGAAAAGTTGGCTAAAATTAGCGCACCGCTTATCACGCCGAGTAACAGCGAAATGATTACTTCGCGCGTAAGAATTGCACAAGTGATTGCCAGAAGCGGAGGGACAATCGACCACCAAGTTGCTTCCATCCCATTCCTCCTTGCTAGTCCATTTGCTTTCGTTATCCTATGAGTTGGTGCTGAACTTTATTTCATGAAAAAATAGCCGGCGATTTCGCTGGCTATTAACTTCTTCTATTTATATGGCGAATAAAAGCTGTACAGCTCAATGTCTTCAATCCATACCCGCGCATTGGCACCGTTAGAATCAGCTATCCATAAATCTCCTTTCAATTCCGCAATATCGCTTTTTCTGAGCCAAGTAATTTTCATAGATGAGCGTAAAAACTGTGGATTATAATCGCCTTTCCCTTTTGGAGGCGTTGTAATTTCCTGCTGTTTCTGGCTCGCCAGCGACACATAGTAAAGGGAAGGTTTCGGACGCTTTTTTGGATCATTTGACCAATCGCTTTCCTTCACTCTCGAAACAATTAGCGAACCGTCTGTAACCCATGTGAACCCTAACTCCGCATAATTTTCGGGTGTAAGACTTTCGCTATAGTAAGCGGGGAGTTCCGTTACTTTTAAATCCTTATTCTTAAAACCGAAGACAATCCGGCCGCCGCCAGCAATATATCCGAGTAAATTTGTTCGAGATGCCCATTTCGGTTCAAAATCGGGAATGACCTCGTCAATCACTTCAAATCCTGTTCCGTCAACCGAGATCACGCTAAGCATATCGCTATCCATCGAAAATGAGCCGGTAGGGTAGATAATGAATGACAACCATTTTTCATTTGGAGAAAAATCAAAAGATCCCGCACTAATTGCAGGGATTTTTGCATTTCCTATTCCCACCTCTTGCGGGATTGTGAAAAGTTTTGTTACATGCCGTGTCAAGTCGGGGATGTCTTTATAACCCTCTTCAATCGATATGGCAAACAAGATAGGATTGGTCCATCCATCGGGTCGCAGCGAAGCGCTGGACGATGCAATGAACCCTTTTCCGTCAGGTTGCCAAACATAATCATTTACGCCTAAAGCGATATTATAGAACTTTTTCAAATCCGAAATATTTAATACGCCATCATCACTAAATGCGATAATGTTTTCCGTCGGAGACCATTTCGGATTTTGGCCGTCATAAAAGATTTTCTGATGTTTTTTTGTTATTAAATCATATACCCATAACTCATTTGACGTTTTTTTAGAGTCATCTATGTTTCCAGTTACAGTTTTTTGATAAAGAAGCATTTTTCCGTCGTACGACCACTGGGGCGGATAGCTGTAAGACGCTTTTTTAGCCGTCAATTTTTGTTCCTTGTCATTGACTTGTATCCACAAATGACCGTCTCTAACAAACGCTACCATGACACTCGAACTGCTTGTATCCGCATGAATAATTGCAGGGAACATCAAAAACAAGATAATCAGTACCTGAATTCGTTTGAACATAAAAAATCACCTCTTAGCAACTATGTTTTCCCGTAACTGAAAAATTAAGCATGTTTATTTTTCAAATATGCAAAAAGCCCAAGCAATGCTTCTGCTTGAGCTTTTTTAAAAAACGGATTAATTTTTATTGATCATTAGAGTTTTTCAATTCAATATGAGCTAGATCTATGAATAGGATAGGCAGCGTATTAAGCACATTTTTTGCAAGATTTACTTACGCTTTTCGGTGCGCCACATTTCTTGCATTTCGCCAAAAGTTCACCCCTTCATCCTGGTATCTATAAATCATATTCACTCACTCCAATGATTATGAACTGAATACGGAGAAAGGACGATGAAACGAATTGTGTAGTATGAGAAGTATTATTCATTGATAGATAAACATTATAGAAGAAGTAAATCAACAGGTAATAATTGATTAGGCAATATAATCTTCTTTTGGAACATCAATCGGTTCTTCTGAGATATAATAATTTCCTTTAGTGATCAATGCAATCAAAATCGTGAGTATAGCCGCTAAAATTGCCGCGAAAAATGCTGCAGTACTTTGTAAAAATGTCCCCATGTATCCTAATGCAGCAATTGTACCTAGACCACTTGCAACGATTAACGATACAACGCCGACCGGATTCCATTTATACAGATACTTTTGCCGCGCCTCATAATAGCGAGGACCAATTTTTAATAACTTTTTCACGATTAGGGCGTCACTTACTAAAATCGCTGCCCAAGAAAGTAAAAAGACGCCTTGGAACGTCATCGCCGTATCCAAATGATCGACGATACCGCCGAGCATTAATGCCATTGCGGTTACGCCCGTCACGACAACCCAAAAACGTCTGCCTGGTGTAAACTTGAAGATGTTTTCAAAGAAGTTTGATAGTGATAAAGAGCCGCTATAAATGTTCGTTACGTTGATCCTTACTTGCGTCAGCATCGTAAATAGAGCGCCGCCTACACCAAGGAGCATGACGATGTATATGCCGGGATTCGATTCTCCAAGACGAACACCAAACCAGATTCCTAAACCGCCCATGACTCCGAAACAGAAAATTTGCGGAATAAATCCAATGGCGATAGAGCCTAATTTTACATCCTCAGGTTTAAGAAATCTCGCATAATCGGACGCTAGAAGAGCGGTTAGACCCATTATTCCATGGTGCATTCCTATGCATAGAAGTAACGCTGTCCCGCCGACTTGAACGCCTTCTGGCATGTATGTCCAAAAACTTCCTTCGTAAACGGATGGCGTATAAATAGAAACAACAATCGCTGTAATTAAAAAGATACCGAAAATCGGTAACGACCATTTTTGTATTTTGTCTAATTGTTTTATTCCGAACCAATTTAACGGGATGACAATCGATCCAAAGAAAACGATGTAAACCCATTGTGGTATTTGAGGGAAAAATGCGTGGACCGCTGAGACGAGTATTAAACCTTCAAAAGCACAATACATAATGAAGTTCGTTGCATAGATGAAAGAGGTAAGCGATGCACCTATATAGCCGAATCCGCCGCCTCTTGACAGTAAATTAACGTTCATGCCGGACTTCGCAGAAAAGTAGGCAATAAAAGTCCCTAATATACCGGCAACAATAATTGCATAAATGGAAGAAATAATCGCATTAATAGCTCCGAATTGAAGCGCCATCACACTGCCCATTTGAAAATAAAAGATAGCAGTAGCTATCCCGAACGTGATATTTGTAATACTAATCCAGCCCATAGTTCTTTTTGAACGCGGGACTCGATCTAATGAGTAATCATCTTGTGTCTCTACTGTTTCATTTTGATTAACTTGGACAGAGCCCATATAGATATCATCTCCTGAATTTCATTATCGACCTCTCTCTCGTTTTTTTAATACACTACAATTCGTCTATATAATACTAACAAAATATAAAATATCTATCAAATAGTAGATACATTTATGGTATAATTATCAGAAACTTCTAGAATTGAATCAGGAGGTAATTAGTTGAAACTAAAAGTCTATATTGCATATCCCATACCTGAAAGTGTCGAAAATTTCATAGCGCAACATTGCGAGATTCATAAATGGGATGGGAATGGGCGAGTTCCTACAAATATCTTAATAGAAGAAATTGCAGAAGTTGAAGGGCTATATACTTCTGGAAGCATGACCGGACCGATTAATGAGGAATTACTAAGTCATGCGTCGCAACTGAAAGTTGTCAGCAATGTTTCGGTTGGCTACAATAATTTCAATTTGGCGGCGATGACTAAACACAATGTCATCGGAACAAACACCCCGAATGTTTTGAATGAAACTGTCGCTGACTTGGCATTCGGCCTTCTATTAGCTACCGCAAGGCGCATTCCAGAATTGGATCGTTTCGTCAAGGAAGGAAATTGGGAGCATAAAACCAATTATGTTGATTTGTACGGAAAAGACGTACACGGTACTACGCTGGGAATTATAGGAATGGGCAGAATCGGAGAAGCGATAGCCAAAAGGGCAAAGTTCGGATTTGATATGAATATAATTTACCATAATCGCAATCGAAACGCCGATGCTGAAAAGAAATACGACGCAGAATACTGTGATTTAGATGCACTATTAAGAAAGTCGGATTATGTATTATTGATGACCCCATTAACTAAAGATACTTTCCACTTGATTGGAGAAGAGGAATTTAAATTAATGAAAGAAACGGCAATCTTTATAAATGTATCGCGCGGACAGACAGTGGATGAACAAGCACTTATTAGGGCATTGGAAAATAAAAAGATTTTAGGCGCCGGCTTAGATGTATTCGAAAAAGAACCGGTCGCACCAGACAATCCCTTACTCAAGCTTCCAAATGTCGTTACAGTTCCGCATATCGGTTCAGCAACGGCAAAAACAGAAGAAGCGATGGCGATGCGAGCCGCCGAAAACTTAGTCGCTGTTCTGACCGGTAAAGGGCCGATTGATCCGGTAGTTAATTAAAGGCATAAACTAAACAAATTACAAACACTGATTAGTTTGCTTTAGGCAATCGAATCAGTGTTTTCTCTTTTATATAAAGCAAGCTTCGGAATTATAAAAATCCCCTTTGCATACTATGTATAAACCATACCCTAAATGGAGGGGGATATAATGGGTATATTAGATAAAGTAAAGAATTTCAGAGAAGAAGAAGACAGACTTCAATGGGAGGGCACATTCGAAGAGTATTTAAACTTGTTGAAGGAAAGAAAAGAAGTCGCCCAAACCGCACATTCACGTGTCTATAATATGATAAAAAGCGCTGGGGTGACTGAAACTGATGGCGGTAAATCATACAACTTTTTCGGGGAAGAAATTTTCGGATTGGAAGAATCTATTCAACGACTTGTAGAAGAATACTTTCATCCAGCTGCCAAAAGACTTGATGTCCGAAAACGAATTCTATTATTAATGGGACCTGTCAGCGGTGGTAAATCGACAATTGTCACGATGCTAAAACGTGGACTTGAACAATATTCTAAAACAGATGAGGGCGCAGTATATGCGATTAAGGGTTGCCCGATGCACGAAGATCCGCTTCATTTAATCCCGATGCATTTACGTGACGACTTTTACGAAGAGTATGGGATTCGAATTGAGGGGAATTTGTCGCCATTAAACGCCATGAGGCTTGAACAAGAGTACGATGGACAAATTGAAAATGTACTTGTGAAACGAATCTTTTTCGCGGAAGATAAACGAGTCGGCATCGGAACGTATACGCCTTCTGATCCTAAATCCCAAGATATCGCGGACTTGACGGGCAGCATCGACTTTTCGACTATTGCAGAGTTTGGTTCAGAATCGGATCCGCGCGCTTACCGTTTTGACGGCGAATTGAACAAAGCCAACCGAGGCATCATGGAGTTTCAAGAAATGCTGAAGTTGGATGAAAAATTTCTATGGCTTTTATTATCATTGACGCAAGAAGGAAATTTCAAGGCTGGAAGATTCGCTTTGATCAGTGCTGATGAGTTAATTGTAGCGCATACGAATGAAACGGAATACCGCTCTTTTATTTCAAATAAGAAAAATGAGGCGCTCCATTCAAGAATTATCGTGATGCCAATCCCGTATAATCTGAAAGTGCATCAAGAAGAACGGATCTATGAAAAAATGATTAAAGATAGCGAAATGGATCATATTCATATCGCGCCGCATGCATTACGAGTTGCCGCTATTTTTTCGATATTGACAAGATTAAAAGATTCGAAAAAGCAGGGCGTCGATCTAGTTAAGAAAATGCGCCTTTACGATGGGGAAAACGTAGAAGGATTTAACCGCGTGAATGTGGAAGATTTGAAGAAAGAGTTTCCGGATGAAGGCATGAATGGGATAGATCCGCGCTATGTCATTAATCGGATTTCATCGGCGATCATTCAAAAGGAAGTCCCGGCGATCAACGCGCTTGATGTCTTGCGTTCTTTAAAAGACGGCCTCGATCAACATGCATCCATTTCAAATGAAGACCGTGAAAGGTATTTGAACTTCATCGGAATTGCGAGACGCGAGTACGACGATATCGCGAAGAAAGAAGTTCAAAAAGCTTTCGTTTATTCGTATGAGGAGTCGGCTAAAACGTTAGTTGACAATTATCTGGACAATGTAGAAGCCTACTGCAATAAAAATAAGATGAGGGACTTGCTCACTGGGGAAGAAATGAATCCGGACGAAAAACTCATGCGTTCAATCGAAGAACAAATTGGCGTATCGGAAAATGCGAAAAAAGCTTTCAGGGAAGAGATTCTGATTCGAATTTCCGCCTATGCAAGAAAAGGGACTCGTTTCGACTACAATTCCCACGCCCGTTTGCGAGAAGCGGTTGAAAAGAAATTATTCTCGGATTTAAAAGATATTGTAAAAATTACAACGTCCTCCCAAACGCCAGATGAATCGCAACTAAAAAAGATAAACGAAGTCGTTGCGAGCTTGATAAATGAGTATGGGTACAATTCAATTTCGGCCAATGAATTATTGCGCTATGTTGGAAGTTTATTAAATCGCTAAGTTCCTCTTTTGGAAAACAAGACTATCTTTTTCAAGTAGTCTTGTTTTTTCATATAGGAAATTACTTGTTTGTACTTGCATATGATGAAGAAAGTATCCGTTATAAACTCTTAAAGGATAGTAGGTGAGGATAAAATGAACAAGAAAGAAAACGATCTTTTTATTGTCTCACAGGAAAATTGGTCTCTTCATCGGAAAGGTTATCAAGATCAGGATCGCCATATGGAGAAAGTGAAAGAAGCGATTAAAAATAACTTGCCGGATTTGATCAGCGAGGAAAGCATCATATTATCGAATGGGCAAGAAATCATCAAAATTCCAATTCGTTCATTAGATGAGTATAAAATTCGTTACGATAATGATAAGTCAAAGCATGTGGGCCAGGGCGATGGCGACAGTCAAATAGGCGACGTTGTTGCAAGCAGCGGCGAAAAACCAGCCAGCGGTTCGGGGCAAGGGAAAGAAGCGGGCGATCAACCAGGTCAAGATTATTATGAAACTGAAATATCCATGACAGAAGTCGAGGAAGTCCTGTTCAAAGAACTAGAACTTCCTGATTTGGAGGAGAAAGAGCAAACTGAGATCGTTTCCGAGGATATTGAATTTAATGATATTCGAAAAAAAGGACTTATCGGTAATATCGATAAAAAACGAACGATATTAACGGCAATCAAACGTAATGCAATTAATGGAAAAGCAGAAATCTCGCCAATCCATTCTGACGATTTGCGTTTCAAAACCTGGAATGTGGTGGAAAATCCGGAATCTCAAGCCGTGGTACTTGCGATGATGGATACGAGTGGATCAATGGGGACCTTTCAAAAATATATTGCCAGGAGCTTCTTCTTTTGGATGACTCGCTTCCTGCGCACTAAATACGAAACCGTGGAAATTGAATTTATTGCCCATCATACGGAAGCGAAAGTCGTGTCTGAGGAAGACTTCTTTTCAAAAGGTGAAAGTGGGGGCACAAGATGTTCATCCGCTTATTTAACTGCTTTGAAACTTATTGAAGAAAAGTACAATCCAGCCAGGTATAATATTTATCCGTTTCATTTTTCAGATGGTGAAAATATGTCGTCCGACAATAATTTATGCATCGATCTCGTTGGAAAATTAATGGAGGTATCGAATATGTTCGGCTACGGGGAAGTCAATGCCTATAGTCGCTATTCAACCTTGATGAATACGTATAAAAAAATTGAAAACCCAAAATTTCGGCATTACATCTTAAAGGAAAATCGCGACGTCTATCATGCACTAAAAAGCTTTTTCCAAAATAAATCGGAAGGATTCGATTAATGGAGTTAAAATCGCTGCATTACGCAATCGATGAAATTACAGAGATTGCCTCCGGTTTCGGTCTTGATTTTTATCCGATGCGCTATGAAATTTGCCCTGCTCATATTATTTATACATTTGGCGCATACGGCATGCCGACACGATTTACTCACTGGAGTTTCGGGAAACAGTTTCATAAAATGAAATTGCATTATGATCTCGGATTAAGTCAAATCTACGAACTCGTCATTAATTCGAATCCGTGTTATGCATTTTTATTGGACACGAATAGCTTGATTCAAAATAAGCTTATCATTGCCCATGTTCTTGCGCACTGCGATTTTTTTAAAAACAATGTACGCTTCTCGAATACAAGGTCTGACATGGTGGAAAGCATGACGGCTACGGCTGAACGAATCGCGCGGTATGAAGTGATTCATGGGAAAGATGAAGTAGAGCGTTTTCTAGATGCGGTATTAGCGATTCAAGAACATATTGATCCATCGATTATTAAGAGGGATAGAGCCGCTGAAGAACTGAAAGATGAAGCCGATAAGAAAAAGGTTAGTCGAAAAGGTCCATACGATGATTTGTGGGGATTAGATGAACAAGAAGACGAAGCGATTGAACCGAGTCAAAGCAGAAAGAAAAACCCGCCCAAACCTGAGAAAGATATTTTGTTATTCATCGAGCAACATAGTCGCGAACTGGAAGATTGGCAACGCGATATTTTAACGATGATGCGGGAAGAGATGCTATATTTTTGGCCTCAACTTGAAACGAAGATCATGAATGAAGGGTGGGCTTCGTTTTGGCACCAACGTATCTTACGGGAGATGGAGCTGACGTCGGACGAATCGATCGAATTTGCAAAGTTGAATGCAGATGTCGTTCAACCGTCAAAAACGAGTATCAATCCGTATTATTTGGGCTTAAAAATATTTGAAGACATCGAGAAACGATACAACCAACCATCCGATGAAATGATGAAATACGGGGCTAAGCCGAATAGCGGCCGGGAAAAAATATTTGAGGTGAGGGAAGTTGAATCGGATATTTCCTTTATCCGCAATTACCTAACAAAGGAACTTGTCCAACAAGAAGATCTTTATTTGTTTGAAAAAAAGGGGAAAGAATATCAAATTACAAGCAAGGAATATGAAGGTGTGAGAGACCAGCTCATCAATATGCGGGTGAATGGAGGGTTCCCATACATCGTCGTGAAAGACGGGGATTACTTGCGAAATGGAGAACTCTATTTGGAACATCGCTATGAGAAAACCGAACTCGATATCAACTATTTGGAAAATGTCCTTCCGTATATTTACCAATTATGGGGACGCATCGTTCACATCGAAACCACTGTCAATAGAAGGAAGGTAATCTTTTCATATGGCGGAAAAAAGGTCCACCGCGCTTATATTTAAATACGAAATGCCCATTTGCGAAACGAATTTCCGGCGTTTCACAAATGGGCATTATTTTTTAATTGACTACGTAGGTGACTAATCCTTTCACATTGGCATATAAGGCGGCATGAGTCCGATCTGCGAGGTTAAGTTTTGCGAGCACTTGACTGACGTGTTTTTTTACGGTGTATTCCGTAATATACAATTTCTGCGAGATTTCTTTATTGGAATGGCCCATCCCCAATTCTAGCAATACTTCTTTTTCTTTTGGCGTCAACTGTTCGAATTGACCATCAACCTTGATAGGATCCCTTGCTTCGATTAATAAATCCATTACGCCCGGATCGTAATATTTACGTCCTCTAGCAATTACCCTTAATGCATGAATGAGTTCCTCAGGCAGAGCTTCTTTTAACACATAGCCATCGACCCCTATTTCTTTCGCACGTTTAAAATCAGCTTCGTCAGTAGAAGAAGTTAAGACGATGAATTTACAACCCAGTTTCAGTGGAAGTGCTTCCGCAATTAAATCCAAACCGGATTCACTACCCAAACGAAGGTCCACCAACGCCAAATTAGCTTTCTTAGTTTAAAAAGTCCAATTGCTTCTTTATGATTCCTTGCTTCACCGACTACATCCATGCCTTCTAAAGTAAGTATTGTATTTAGACCTTTTCGAACCAACGGATGATCGTCCACGATGACAACTTTCATATTAGCCGATTACCTCCTGCATTATTTTCGTTGTATATGGAATGTCTACAATTACTTCTGTACCCCCCTGGTGCCTTTCAGTGATTGAGAATTTACCGTTAAAAGAACGAACAATATTTTGCATATTGTATAAGCCGATACCTTTTACTTTTTTGTCTTTAATTTTAAGCGAATCAATACCAACTCCGTCGTCTTGGATAACTAATACGGTTTTGTCTGCAGAGAAATCTAATTGAACGTGAATGATATGACACTCCCCGTGGCGCACCGCATTCCCGCAAGCTTCACTAATGATTCGATAAAGCCCTTGTTTTAATTCGGCAGGAATCCCTATCTCACTTCCCGAAATTTGATAATCGATATGAATATCATTGAGCTGGGCAAAGTCATCTAAATAAGTTCTTAAGCGAGCAAGAAATGGTTTTTCTCCTTTTTTAATTGAACTCAAACGAAATATTGCCGATCTAAGTTCTTTGATGGTTAAATTGGCTGATTGTGAAAGAAATTGATATTCCTCATTTAATTGCTCTTTTGAAAGTTGTTGACTTTTAGCCTGCAAACCGTGAAGGGAGTAAACAATGCCGAACAATCGCTGTGACACGCTATCGTGAATTTCATTTGCAATCCTGTTTTGTTCTTCGATAATCACGGTTTGCTCGATGATTTGATCCAAATAAATTCTTTCAAGCATGATTTCACCAAGTTCGGTTAAAAACTCAAATGTGTTTTTAAGCAGGTATGGGAGATTATCTATACTCGAACTTGAAATTTGAACACCCAGAACCCCAATTTTCCTAGAGGTTCTGATTAAGCCCATCAAATAGAATTTATTATTCAAGGTTTGAATAAATGGCTCCCGTTTACCTCTGATGGCAATCCATTGTTGTTTAAGACTATCCTCAAGGTGAGTAATATGACTGGATGTGGAAAGATAGCTGGTGGCGTGATTTTTATCAGTTAACCAAACGAACGTGGCATCACTTTGCGTAAATTTCAGCAAAGATGTCGTAATTTCATCAACCAGTTTTTGAGGACTGCTTTTGGAAGAAAAATTATCCATTAAATGATAAAGGGACATGATGTGGTCGAGTGTTTCCTCGTATTTTCCATTCATTTCAATCAGTTCCTTATTTACAATCAACAGTTCCTCATGCTGTTCTTTCAAGACGGCTGCTTTCGAACTTAATTCTTTCGTCAGACCGGAAAACAAACTCGCAAGTAATGTTATTAATAAACAAACAAGGTAGAAATACGAATTATCTTGCAAGATTGCAACCATGCTGTCAATCGGAAATAACAAGTAAGCAATTAAAGTGGCGCTTCCGAGATAAAAAGTTAATGCAGCCCAACAAAATAATGGCGTAAGAAAACTTGCCGCAACAATCACAGGATTTAGCGCATACCAGATAAAAGGACTGGAAATACCCCCAGTTGGAATCAACAATAATGTCAACCCGATTGTTTCAGTTAATACTATAAGTCTTAGAACCTTATCATTTCTAGCATGCTTCTTTTGTAAATCAGTTAAAATACCGGCAGCTACAACAAGCGCAGCAACGACAAGAGCTTTGAAAATAAATGGAGACTGTGGTCCTAGTAAAAAAAAGAATGATGTTAATACAAGTGAACTGAATCTAAACAAGAGCACTAAACGACCCTTGCTAGACGGGTTACTACTAATGAATTGGTAAAGCTGATTAACCTTTTGCATAAGCTTCATCACCATCTAGAATTTCTTCGGTACTACGTGCTATCGTCAATTTAACTGTTTCATATTTGTACAAGTAATCTCCATCGGTTATAAAATACAATGCGCTTCCGTCTTGATGAATCCGGTGGTAAAAGATCGGCAGTTCTTTTTCATCAGCAATCTGAATGATTGATTTGAACGATTGGAGCGTGATCATTGTTTTTTCGTCGGAATTAATTTTTTGCGATACCGGGATGATTCGATTGCCGTATTTTTTATTGATTTTATCGACTTGTGTTGAAGATGATTTTTTACGGGAAACCATTAAGATAGTGTAGAGATAAATTACTGATAGAAACGTCAATATCGATAAAATGGAACTGATTACTCGAACATGACTTAATGAAAGGCTGCTTCCAAAGAAATTGAATGTATTCGTCAGGATTTCTGTCGAAACAAATGGTGCTACAGTATTAAACGATTTTTCACTTAACAATATCAATTCATCATTAGCTAATTGAAAGACTAAACTCCCTAGTTCTGGAATGGACTCAGTTTTTCCGGCGTAGGAAATCGTTCCCTCGATGTTAGGAATAACTTCAATCGTATATTGGTCTGCTCTAATTCCTGTTTCTTCTTCAACTTGGGCAATGAAAGTAGTAATTTCATTCAATTTAATTTGATAAGGTTTGTCAATAACTGCAAGCTCGGTTCCCGTTAAGTCGAATAATTGTTTAGATTCCAAAGGGAATACTCTGTTCCAAAGTCCGCCAGCATCAACAACTAGTTGAACTTCATGGGAACCTTTTATTGTAGATTCATGGTCCAATGACATTAAGGTTATTAAATGAAAAGGAATTGCCGTTGTGATTTTAGTGAAAATTGTATCCCCAACATCAATTGTTCCGCCCTTTGGATAAAGGACATTACGAGTAATTGTCGCTTTGTAATCGTAGTTAGTTTCCAGATGTGCGATATTGTCATTGATTTCACTCGCGGTCGTTAATGGTTGTAATAAAGAGAGAATCATAACCCCCGCCGATATAACAAATAATAATAGCGAAGCATAAAATATAGCTTTTACATTAGTCTTCAACCAACTATTTAAAGGTGTATACGAGTCCAATTCCTATCACCCCAATTATTTATTCTCTTGTAAATTTGGTATTGTAGACTTTACGATAGCGCTGCCACCATTCCAGTGGGTTTTCACTTCTATAACCTTGCCGGTCAACTCTTTTGGATCAGCGGTAATATTCAATTCTCGACTACTTCCTGGTGTAAGGGAAAATGGAACATTTACATTAATTATGTCGTTCTTTGTTTCACTCATTAATTCAACATTTTCCACTACGATGGTTCGATTAGTGTTATTACGAATCTCAAACTTTTTACCGTTCGTGTAGGAAATTGCAATAAGTGCATTCGATTCGGTGGTAACAGACAGAGTTGCTTCATTTTTTACTTTTGTGGTAGAAAAACTAGTGGAATGCACCACCAATAATGACATGAAAATAAAAATGACGGACAACGAAACAATTAATCTCAATAGTGCTCCTCCTATATTCATAATAAAAGCCTAATTAACTTTAGACAGGATTGTCCAATGTTAATTAGGCCGGTTGCACCAGTTACTCCATACGCCCAAGGTGCCCATATAAAGGACGTATTTCACAGTTTCCGATAATATTATGCGACTATACGTACAGTATAACCATGCAATTGAGAATAATTCGTCAAATTGCGCGGTTGTTTAGGTTCTACTTTTGTGATAAAACCAAATATTTTGTCGTTTTGTCCTTAACTTTACTTATCTAGCAATCAAATCAAAGAAAAACAGCTCTAAGAATTCTCTTAGAACTGTTGTGAAACTACAATTTTATTGGAATTATTGAGCGCTAACTACAAGATTAGGAGCGAAATTACCCAAGCTAGCATTGCTACCAACTACTACTTTTATATCAACTGAAACTTCGTGTCCGGCATTAGTTTTAAATGCGACAGGCAGTCCTGAGTGAGTATGGCCATTAATACTATTAATTTCAGTCCATCCACCTGTAGTTTTAACATACAACTTAACGCCAGCAGGTAAATTATTTTCTGTTTTAATCGTTACATTAACGACGTTATCTGAGTTGTTAGCAACGGAAAACAATCCATTCCAAACATATTCGCTCTGCTTTTGAAGTCCATAAGTGCTGACCGGCATACTTGTTACGTTCCCTTTGTTAAAATCAATTTTTAATATGTCATTATCAATCGTTGCTGCTTTGTGTGATCCGGCTTTAAGTGCAAGAAGTGATGCATCAGTGCTCTTCACTGTCCCTGACATAGCACTTGTTACCGTAGCTGACGTATAAGACATTGCCGCCATAATGCTGGATAGTGCGAGTAGTAATACGACCATTAATAATCCTTTTTTCATTTTCATTTCTAAATCTCCTCCTAAGTTGTTTTCGGCTGCTATGCCGTATTTGGAACTACCTTAAGTATAGGTGGGCTGCTATTTGCTATCCTCACTCTGAAGTGTGCAGTTTAGAAACTTTGGTTTACTTTTTACTTCTACTATTTATCCTCTCTTCTACTACTTTAGTTTACTGTCGGTATACTAATTCTCCATACTAATACCACTTTAGAGGGCTTATTCTTCCACGGAGATGTAATAAAATAGACGTGGGAGGAGTGATTGCATGAAATTATTCACAAGAATATTAAATATCCTATTAGCAATTGCTATTTTATGTACATTAATTGCAGCAGTTGGATCCGCAATTACAAAAGAACCCGTCTTATTAACCGTCATCCGCTCGAATAGTATGTCACCCGTTTGGGAACGGGGCGATATGGTCATCGTAAAAAATCTGAAAGAAAAAGATATTGTTCATAATAGAGATATTATATTTTTTGAAACCAAGAAGGGGAGCCTAGCCGAGAAGGGGTGGATAGCACACCGGGTGGTAGATGGGAATGTGGATACAGGCTTTATTACACAAGGGGACGCAAATAAAACAACAGATCAACAAGACGGCTCTGGACCGATTGAACGGGAATGGATTGCAGGTAGGGCATTAACGATAGGAGAAAAACCTATAGTCATTCCTAAAATAGGGTACTTGTCATTATGGATGGAAGAATATCTAAGCAATTCATATCTATTACCTGTTTTCGCATTGATTCTTGCTGTACTTATCGGATTTGGGGAATTAAAATCTGGACAAAAACAAAAAACGAGAAAAAGTAAAGGAATTGAATTACAACTCATCTATGTAATGGGCGGATTAACGATAGCCATTATAATGGGGGCGACCATGCTTGCCTCGGGACAAACATTAAACTTAATCTATGAAATCTCAGCACAAGGCAGAGGTGTTTTGATGGGAAGCGATGTTGGTATTTTGCAAGTTGGTGATGAGGTTACACAGCCATTATCAGAACTTGAAAATGGAGCATTCATTCCGTTAATCGGTTCCATTACAACGAATGACAAGCAGATTGTGCCAAGCCATAAAAATATATATCTTTCACAAGGCCAACAACTAGAAACAAACTTTACAGTAACCGCCCGAAAACCGGGTATGTACGAATCAACTATTCAAGTAGGCTTATTTTACCCATTCTTGCCAGCAACATTTATCTATTTTCTTTCAGAGAAAAGTTATTGGTTAGCTCTTATAGTGGTATCTTTCGTACCCGGATTGCCCTTAATCATATACCCGATGATTGATGGGAAAATGAGAAGGGGGATCATGAAGTTTATTAGAAAAAAGAAAAGAAAACTACTGAGCAATTTACCGTGATGTTAGAATATTACCGCCCTCGTTATAATTGCTAGCGCGGTTTTTGATTAAAGTGAACTGTTTCCTATTTAATTGGCTTAACTCAAAGATTGCATTACAATGGGACAGATATGAGTTAATTAAAAGGAGCAATACCATCCATGAAAATCCCAATTCTATATGAAGACAATCATTTACTCGTCGTAGAAAAACCTGTCAATATTCCTGTGCAAGGAGACGACAGTCGTGATAAAGATTTACTGACGCTATTAAAAGAAGATATAAAGGTTCGGTATAATAAACCAGGTAATGTTTACTTGGGACTTGTTCACCGTTTGGATCGTCCAGTAGGCGGTGTTATGGTGTTTGCAAAGACTTCAAAAGCTGCTTCGCGATTATCGGATGTCATACGGAAAAATGAACTTGAGCGGAAGTATTTAGCAGTAGTAAGAGGTGTTCCGAAGAAAAACAAGGCAAAGTTAGAGCATTATTTATATAAAGACACGAAGAAAAATAAAGTGCATGCTGTTTCCGCTAATCATAAAGAAGCGAAAAAAGCTGTTCTTGACTATGAAACAATCAGCAGTTCGGACCAGCTAAGCCTTGTATCGGTTCGTCTCCATACAGGCCGTTCCCATCAAATTCGCGTTCAATTATCCGAATCGGGAACTCCACTTTACGGCGATCAAAAATACGGCCAACATGTAAATCGGCCGGGACAACAAATCGCTTTATGGGCAAATGTGCTCGAATTTCCACATCCGACTACGAAAGAAATCATTCGAGTCGAATCACATCCGCCGAATGAGTATCCTTGGAATCTCTGGACAACTCATCAGATGAAATAAATCACAAAACATCAAAATAATAGGCTGTTCCCGGACACTTAAAGGTGAATGGGGACAGCCTATTATCTTTAGTCAGATTCTGTTAAGCCTTTTGTTCGCTAAGATGTGCATCAAAGGCATCGATAATTTCAAGGAAGTGACTTGCTTCACGGAATACATGGTCAGCAAGAAGAGGGTGGATGATGCTTTTTATTCTACATTCCTCGATTAACTCTCTAGCTGTTTTCTTGAAATCTCGTAACGACACAACAGACACGCGATTCTGATCAAGAAATTGATCGTAAAGCGGTTTTGTTTCTGATTGCGGACGCATACTGTCTAAATCTTGTGCCTGGTAAAGAAGTTGGTCGAAATCATTGCTGAACTCGCGTGCTTGATCGACAAGTTTTCTTTCAGAAGGATCTAACAAGTGGCCTATGAATTTTGAATGGTCCGCCATTATTTTTAAGAAGAATACATTTTCATCGATAATCGCATCGGCTAAAGGTTTTATCTTACCTTCATTCAATTCTCTTAAACGTTTAGCAAAATACGCTGCTTCTCGGCTAACATGGTCAACTAATAAAGGGAAGTTACTTCCATTAATTTGGCAATGCAAAATCAGCCCGAGTACTTTTCTTTTGAATGCCCAAATAGAAACTGCTGCTTGATAAACTTGTATATTTAGATTTCTAATCACTTCAGGGTCTGTTCTTTCGTTATATTCACTAACTTGTTCTTCAATCCGTTCAAATATTGCAATGTATTGATGTGCCTCTTGAATTAACTTTGTATCATCCGCGGTAAATCCGAGACTTAAAAAGAATGCGTGCTCTTTCATAATCCGTGACCAAAATCGAATTTCCTCCAACGATCGGGTTACAAATGTAGAAATCGAATGTTCACTCCCCATATAGTATTCACCATACTTATAGTATTCGGAGTTTGATATATTGACACGATTTATGGTCAACCGACTTGTATAACTAGCAATGTCGCTAATTTATAACGAAAATGCTCTTGTAAATCAGCAACGAGCATGAACCGAAGCTAATATCTTTTTTCTTTACGAATTGTCCAGATATTTGTCCCACGACAATGTGGGACTTAAAAGAGTTGCAAAATCTAATGCGAGAAAAAGGCATCGCAGATGACCGGTATATTGTCCTATCTGTCACATTGGACCCTGAATATGATACGGATGAGAGAATAAATCATTATAAAGAGCTATTTGAAATTTCGAATCCGAACTGGTTATTTTTAAGAGGATCAATAGAAGAAACGAAAAAATTTACACGATATTTCAATTTCTACTATGAAAAAAATGAAGACGGTTTTGTCACTCACTCTACATCCATGTACATTGTCGATTCAAATGATTATATAAGAGCCCATCATGATATGGCTATAGGAAAGAAACGTGTCAATATTGAAGAGATTGCAAACCATCTGGAGTCGTTGATTAAATAATTCGGATTTATTTTCTCATTATTTTATTGGAGGATACCCATCATGCAAGAAAAGGAACTCCCTGCATCATTTTCATCGCCTACAAGTGCTGTTTCATCGGAAGAAACGAGAGTTCTGACAGAATATATTCACCAGAAAAACCTTTTTAGAGTAACCACACAAGATGAAACACTTCGGAAGTCCCTGATGTTGTAACAGTTTTTTAAAATGAAGCGAAACCAACAAGTAGTCATTACTTCTGTCTGTAATGAAGAAGCAAATGTGATGACTGAGGGGAAAGTTTCTACGATTGGAAGGGACTTTGTCATGGTAACGAACTTGAAAAAGCGAATTTGGATTCCTTATGCAGCAATTGAATCTGCAACAATCTCCTTTGGCTATCCCACTTACTCCGACTCCCAGCAACACTTTATCTATGACAATCAATTGCAGCAAAAACTTGTCCTTCAATTTGGCGACACGGTAACCAAAAGGGAGGAACTCGTTCGACAGTTCTTTGAGGAATCGCTTCAAACAAATCTCCAAACATGGAAAGGCGTATGGGTAGAAGTTCGAACAAGTAAGAATTTTTATTTCGGAAAAATGAAGAAAACAACCAAAAAAGAACTTATTCTTACCTTTTTTAATAAAGAAGAGGAAATTCGATTGAGTGTGTAAAAATGGTCTGAAATTCACTGTGTACTTGAACTATTCATTATTCAAGTCCACGGTTTTTATGTTTCGGGCGGACGGTGAGCCGCCTCGTTCGCTGAGGTCCCGACTTGCAAGCGAATTTGAAATAACTGTAATCAAAAAAGCCATCTTCACTAGACGGCTTTTTTTATAGAAAATAATAGTCTAACTTGTCATATATATAGACTGGCAAAATAGCCTCCTATCAAAAACAAACTAATTCAATCTTATCTATATCTTTAACCGAGATAATTGATGATTGTCCTTTTTCATGCGGTCTATCATCGCTGGGGTCCCCGCTAATAATCTCCACAAAATTGTATCCGACGAAGTTCAGGGTGCCTTGAATTTTATTTCCGTTATCCAACTTAAGAATAACTTCATTCCAAAGCAGCCTGTAGGTAAGACTATTTTCGAGACCTTCTAACCTAATTGTAAATTCCGTATCGCAAAGGTCATTTCGACAATGAACTTGTTTGCACGGCGGACAGGTACAATGTTTAGTCTCGTGAATGTAATCCTTACGTGCCTCCATGATTTTCCTCATTTCATTTTATTACTAGTATATGAATGAAAAGACAATCTATGGACGCTGAACTCAAGGGCTTACCGTCGGCTCCATAACTGTTAATGTTCGATTATACGTATTCATATTTACCATCGCGCCGATCGGTATCGTTGCTTTGAATCTGCCGTGAGCAGTGGCTAGATTAGACATTAGTGGTTTACCCAATGGCACAAAGAATTGATTTATCAAATCGTTGTAGTTTATACCGTATGCGGGTTGGCAATTCGTGCATTCGCCAATTATTATTCCTGCACAATGATCGAACTTCTTAGCCAATAAAAGATGGTTCAAATATCTGAAGACGGTATTGACGGGTTCATGGGTTTCTTCAAGCAGGATAATTTTTCCGTCCGTATTAATCTCATATGGAGTTCCTAAAGTACCTAAGAATGACGTAATATTTCCGCCGACGATTGGTCCTGAAACATTTCCGGGCACCAAACTTCTCAAGGCCATGCCAGGTGGATTGGTAATTTGCCAAGGAGAAGTCACAGTCGAAGTCGCATTGAAGAATTGATTGAAGTTATATTGTGGCGTATTTGATTTGAAATCGATTAGAAGAAGACTTTGAAATGTGATTAACTGGGCATACTCATAAAGCACATTCAACAGAATTGTTATGTCACTATATCCCGAGATGATTTTCGGATTTTGGGCGATTACTGAAAAATCCAAGTAAGGAAGAATCCCTTCAACTCCAACACCGCCGCGCGCGGGCAAGATCCATTTGACTTTTTGGTTTTCAAACATACTCATTAAATCTGATGCCATTTGTTCAGGAGTTGCTGCTAAAAATCCATTCGCGGAATAGACATGTTCACCAACGATGACTTCATAGCCCATGCTTTTCAATTTCGCGATTCCTTCATTGATTCTGCCGGCTGCCAATGGACTTCCTAAAGTAACGATTCCGACAGTATCCCCTTTTTGTAAACGGGGCGGTTTTATCGCCAATTTTCAATCCTCCTAATTTTTGATGAATAAATTTTCGTAGCAAATCAATTTGCCGTCTTGGACATTTGAATGGTTATCTTATACTATGATGACAACAGTAATAAAAGCATTGGAGGTTTTATGTATGAATTTATTACAAGTACGAAAAGGACAATTTGTCTATTATAAAAATGAATTGCATAAGGTTTATTCTGTTCGCCCTTTGTCAAGATTATCCATTAAATTGTTTCGGATTAAGGACATGGAACAGGTGAATTGCAGAGCTGACGAACTCACTCTGCACCGGCCGCAACACTTGGACTCGCTCATATTCCAAGGGGTCCGTTATACGCTTCGAAAAGACAAGCCGGCGAAAGTGGATGGGTATATCTTAATTACGCATCCGGACCCTGGTCAGTTAGATCATTATACGTTGAACGAATTTGAAAAAGTCGGCGAACTTGTTGGCGATAAGGTGTATACGACGCTTTATAACACGGTTAAGCCGAAAGAGTTTTTAGTGCTGGAACCCGGCGAAGCGCCTGACAGTAAAGTGATTGATTACTTAGATCCATCGCTTGTGACCGCGGAACAACTAGAAGCAGATCGCGAATTAGAAGAGAAAGCTGTTGAAGAGGCGGCGAAATTGCCGTCAGTTGGCGACATTTATCTTAACTTGGATAACGGCATTAAAGCGATGGTCGTCGCATTAGTAGACAATGAGGCGATCTTGGGACACGGTGAGCGCGTGAAGAGCGATGATTTATTCAAATCGGATAGTTGGAATGTAATTTATTCTACGGGTGAAGAAGATTTTTAAATTCACATGTAAATACATTGTTGTGACATTTTATTATGTCGCGGCAATGTTTTTTTGTTTGGATGGACAGTTCACAATTTTACAGACGAGCCGCTCGGTTTTTGTTAAAATAGGGAGGTTGGGTATGAAAGGAGATTTACGATTATGCGTACTTTTAAAAAATCATTAGCATTTGAATATATACAAATTATTTTCGGTGCCGCGTTAGTCGGTTTGGCGTTTAATATATTCCTTTTGCCGGCACGTTTAGCGGCTGGGGGAATTTCAGGTATTAGTACGATTCTTTATGAAGTGTTTCAATTCAATCCGGCTTATGTGCAATGGCTTATCAATATCCCCTTACTAATCGTCGGCATTGTGTTTATTGGCAGGGAGTTCAGTGTGAAAACGTTTGTTGGAACCTTATTCGTTCCGTTCACGATATGGGTTACCCAAGGCATGAATCTTTCTGTAGATAATCCATTATTGAGTGCGATTTACGGCGGGATTATGCTAGGTGTCGGACTTGGCATTGTGTATCGCGGAAACGGTTCAACGGGGGGCACGGCATTAATTGCCCAGGTGTTGAAGAGGTTTACCGGTCTTTCTAGTGGATTTTCACAACTTCTCGTGGATGGATTAGTTGTTGCGACATCAGCGTTTGTTTTTAACTTTGAACTGGCTTTGTATGCGCTGATGTCTATTTATGTCACTAGTAAAGTAATCGATTTTGTCCAGTTGCAAACATCGCCGACAAAGTTGATCCTTGTCATTACGGATAGAGAGGAAAAAATCCAATCCATTATTAAAAATGAAATTAATCGCGGGCTAACGAAAGTGAAGACCATAGGTGGATATTCGAATGAAGAAAAGACAATGATTTTATGTGTCGTTGAACAATCGGAAGCAATCTATTTTAAAAAGCTGCTACAAGAAGTCGAGCCTGATTCATTCGTGATTTTCTTGAACGCATCCGAAATCCTTGGTCGAGGGTTTTCAAAAGCGCAATTAGATAAATTAAATAGTAAAACATAAAAAATCCAGTACTCATTTTTAAAGTGAGTACTGGATTAGCCTATTTATCATCAGTTGGGTTGTGGTAAGAACTTTTACTGCCATTAAGCTGTTGTTGCGCTTCTTTTTTTAATTTAGAAACTTGTTCTTCAGCTCTTTTCGCGGCATCCTCGGCATTTTTAGCCCAGTCAGTGCCCATCTCGACATTTTCATTCTTTTTACTATTAGATAAATCCATCTGTTAAGCCTCCATTCAACTTTCAGGATTGTTCTTTCTATTTTCCCCAATCCCGACCAGATTAAACTGGTTGTTTTATCCTGAATGGTTACTGGCTGCAATCTTGAACGCCAAAATAAGCATTAATAATCATTTTTAACGTATCCTCTGGCATATGAAGGTGCTCAATATCCGACCCTGAAATCAACTCGACTGTATTGTCATCGTTAAAGTCGAAGGAACGGGATAAATAGTCGATAAATACGCTAATCATCTCATTTAACCGCACTTCCTCAGGTGTGAGGTTTGCGTTTTCAGCATCCTCGATGATCTCCAATTTATCAAAATCAAGCGCATTTTTGATCAACGTTAAAATCTCGTAATTTGTCGCTGGGTTTGGATTTGTAATATTATAAATTGTATTTGGTTTTGCTTTTCTTTCAGCCAGCGCTAAAATATCTGCAACGTAATTGACCGGCACAAAATTCGAAGTTGCATGTTTACTGCCGAGAACACGATAGACTTTGTCTGGTTCTTCAGATGATCTTGCAATGCGGCGCTTAAATACATCAAGTGCACGCATAAAGCCATATAAGGTGAATTCTGAATCAGCCTCGCCTGTAACGGAGTCGCCCACAATAATTGAGGGACGGAAAATCGATACATCAAAGTCTTTCGAATAAGTGAAGGCAAGATGTTCAGATTGAACTTTGCTATCTTCGTATGGATTATGACCTGCTACATCTATCGGGTAAAGTTCTTCAATTCCATGCGCATGCTTTCCTACGGTATAGGCGGTACTTATATAAAAGAATTTAGATACATTCAGGCGTTTAGCAAGTTCAAGAGCTTGCTTCGTACCTTCGTAATTAATCAAAAATAATTCATCTCGTAATTCTTGATCGAATTTAACAAGAGCGGCTAGATGATAAAAAATCGAAACTTCATTCACAAGCTCGTTTATTTCATCTTCATTAAGTCCGCAGTTTGGTTTTGTAATATCCCCGCGGAGCAGTGTAATGCGATTTTCCGCGTCACCCGGGAGAGTTGAAACTAGCTTTTCAGCTTTCTCTATATCTCTGACTAGCACATATAAATTATGGGTTGTCGATTGTAAAAGATTTGTCAGCAGTTTCCCGCCTAAAAACCCTGTTGTGCCTGTTAAAAAAATTGTCAAACCGTACGCCTCCATCAATTGGATCGAAAAATAAATCCTTATCTAATTTCTATTTTAGATTATCGCATAAATCCCGATGAAAAGATAAGAAACACCTCGTTAAATTGACAGTGTCCCTTTTTTCACGTAGATTTAGACATGTGTGTATTCTTATTTTAGCCGTTATGAACGGCTATATAAATTTCATTTTACGGGGTGCCTGAAATAAAGACACTTGTTAAGAAATGAGGAGTTACTATTGAAAAAAGAAGATTTCCTGCCAGTGATACTGGGATCTGATGATAATGCTTATGGAATGGCAAGAGCCTTCCACGAACAATATGGAATTAAAAGCATCGTCGTAACGAAGGGGCATATTTTGCCGACGATGCACAGTAAGATTGTTGAGAAAAAGATATATGAAAAATTGGACGAACCTGCGTATTTCATTAAAAGCATGCTCGATCTACATAAAGAGTTGAAAAACCGTGCTGAAAAACTGCTCGTTATCGCCAGCAACGAAAACTACGCTGAACTCGCGATTCGTCATAAAGCGGAGCTTGAACCGCATTATATCCTGCCGTTTATCAGCGAAGATCTGATGGATCAAGTCGTTTATAAGGAACGGTTTTATGAGATGTGCGAGGAGCATGGACTTGATTATCCGGACACGCTAATTTTCAAAAAGGGAATGGATCCTGAGATGGAGCTCCCATTCGATTTTCCAATCGTCGTAAAGCCGTCAGACAGCATGACTTATTTCAATGCGCAGTTTGAAGGAAAGAAAAAGGCTTACGTTCTACATGACAAAGAAAGTTTCACCAAGACGATCAACGATATTTATTCATCGACATATGAAGACTCGCTGATTGTTCAAGATTATATACCTGGTAATGATACAGTAATGCGTGTCTTGAATGCTTATGTCGATCAACATGGGAAAGTGCGTATGATGTGTATGGGTCGCGTTATATTGGAAGATTACACCCCGATTTTAATAGGCAACTACGTCGGAATTATTGGCGAGGAAAACCAAGAGATTTATGCGAAATATAAAAACTTCCTCGAGAAAATCGGATTCAGAGGCTATGCCAATATCGATTTGAAATACGACCGCCGTGACGGCAAGTATAAAATTTTCGAATTGAATATCCGTCAAGGTCGCAGTAGCTATTTTGTAACTGCAAATGGATATAATATGGCGAAATACCTCGTGGAAGACCGTGTATACGACCGACCTGCGCCAACTGAATACGGCACGAACAATCATCTATGGCATACGGTTCCAAAGGATCTTTTGATCAAGTATACGATGGATGAGGATTTGAAAAAACAAGTTATCGATCGATTTGAAAAAGGCGAAGCCTCAAGCACGCTTTATTACCCGAAGGATTTAGGGTTTATTCGTCGATTTAAATTAAATTCATTTTATAAAGATTATTATGGTAGATTTGAAAAATATTTTAAGTTGAAAGAGTAAGGTAATGTCTCGGATTGTAGTTAATTCGAGAAAATGGAGGGTTTAACGAAATGGCTTTGCTTGATAAATCAAATAAGCAAGACGTGAAAAGATATGATGATTTTGTTCGAAATTCCAAATATCGTTCCGTGACTCAGGATCGTTTATGGTCCGAGGTTAAAGACGATTGGGGCAACGAGCATGTTTATCTAGAGAGAAATGGCGAAATTGTTGCCGCGCTTTCAATATTGATCAAGCGACTTCCTGGTGGGTTTTCGGTTTTATATGCACCGAGGGGACCGGTTTGCGATGTTTCAGATATTGAACTTGTGGAAGAACTACTAAAAGAAGCCGATATAGTCGCTAAAAAAAACAAAGCAATTATGTTGAAGTTCGATCCGGAAGTATCGTATTCGGATGAATTGTATAATTTATATAAAAATAAAGGATTTAGTTTAATTTCAAAAGATGATGACCAAGACAAATTAATACAACCGAGATTAAATATGATTCTCTATTTAGAAGATCATGATGAAGAGTCTATTATGATGAAATTTTCAAAAAGATGTCGAAGCTCAATCCGCGGTTCGGCTAGAAGGGGCGTAGAAGTTCGTTATTCGCGAAGCGACGAGGATATTGAAATCCTCCATGACGCCTATATGACAATGGCCGCGAGGAATAAAATATCAACAAGATCGGTTGAATATTTTAAGCAAATCCGAGATTCTTTTGGAGAAAATTGCAGAATCTATATCGCGACGCATGAGGATGATATATTAGCAGCCGGCTTGACGATTAATTATTACGGTAAATTATATTTCTTATATGCGGGCAGTACGAATATAAAGCGTAACTTGAATCCGAATCACCTCATGAATTACGAGATGATAAAATGGGGAATCGAAACAGGCGCCGAGCAATACGACTTTGGCGGCGTTTTCGAGCTATCGAACAATGATGGGTTATATATGTTTAAAAAGAGTTTTTGCGATAAAGATGAACCTGCCCAGTACATCGGAGAGATTAATAAGGTGTATAAACCGTTTATGTACAATGTGTTGGAGACTATGGTCCCTAAAATCCAAAACTTACGGAAGAAAATAAGTCGCAGATAGTTGTTGGTGAAATCATAAAGTAAAGGTTTTGAAGTGATATGGAAAAGAAAACTTTGGGAATTATCGGCGGCGTCGGTCCATTGGCGACGATGTATATTGGCGAAATGCTTGTTCGAATGACAGATGCCGATACAGATCAAGAACATATAAATATGGTCATCACCAATAATACGAAGATTCCTGATCGAACCGCATTCATTTTGGGGGAAAGCACGGATGATCCTGTGCCGTATATTATTTCTGATGCAAACCGACTTCGTGTTGCACAAGCTGAAGTGCTTATCATGCCGTGCAATACTGCGCATTCCTTTTACGATCAAATTCAAAAAGAATCGGATTTGCCGATTATTAATATGATTGATGAAACGGCCGAGCGGGCGAAACAGATTAATGCGGAACGTGTTGGGATTCTTGCGACTACAGGGACAATTTCCTCAGGCGTTTACCAGGACGCGTGTGAAAAGTATGGATTGACGCCTGTATTGCCAGATTCCGATATCCAATCACTCGTCATGTCGCTCATCTATGACGATGTTAAAGCAGGTAAACCTGTAGATCCGGAAAAATGGAATACGATTAGCCGTGCGATGAAGGAAGCGGGTTGTGATGTGCTAATTCTTGGCTGCACGGAACTGTCAATCGTGCGTAAAGAATTAAAGCTTGAAGGATGCATCGATTCGCTTCTCGTTCTAGCCGAAGCAGCAATAACGGCTTGCGGATATCGATTAAAGTAAAAGAAGCATTCAGAAGTGTGCGAGGGCAACTTCTGAATGTTTTTTTAATGGATAGTCATAATGTCTATGATACACTTGTAAGAACAGTCTGAAAGTAGGGATAAAGATGTCTTTTGTGGAAAAAATGGACGATGTATTTAAAGAGAAATGGAAGTTTAAAAATGAAATGCCGATCCAGAAAAAAATGATTCCAGAAATACTAGCCGGCAAGGATATCGTTGCACAATCTCCGACCGGCACTGGAAAAACGCTTGCATACACGATACCTCTTTTACATTTGGTGGACGGCAGCAAACAACAAACACAGGGGCTGATTGTTGCTCCTTCTCAAGAGTTGGCGATACAAATCACCGATGTCATTCGGGAATGGATTGTCGGGACGAACATTACAGTCGCACCATTGATCGGCGGTGCGAATGCTAAACGCCAAATTGACCGATTAAAAAAGAAACCGACAATTGTCGTCGGTACACCGGGCAGGCTTGCTGAGCTCATTCAAACGAAAAAATTCAAGATTTTTGAAGTTCGACATATCGTGCTGGACGAAGGCGATATACTCTTATCGCGTGAACATCGCGTCATCATTAAAAATATGATTAATGGCGCAAATCCTGACCGTCAAGTGGTTGTTGTCTCTGCTACGATTACTGATGAAATCGAACGGGTGGCAAGCGAGTTCATGAACGAACCGCTTCGCATCCATCTTGAAGCGGAACATATGCCGAAGACGGGCACAATCACGCATTCATACATTAAAACGACGGTGCGCGATAAGACGGATATACTGCGGGGACTTTCTCACGTTAAAGGCATGCAAGCGCTCGCTTTCTTGAACAACATCGACCAAGCTCGAATGAAAGATATGAAGTTGAATTACAACAAAGCGCCGATTGTCGTCCTGCATTCCAATATGCGTTCGCAGGATCGTCAAACCGCGCTTGAAAGTTTTCGTAAGGGAGACGCTTCCATTTTAATAGCAACGGACCTGGCCGCTCGTGGATTGGATATTGAAGGGCTGACACATGTAATCCACGTTGATACGCCTCATACAATTGAGCAGTACGTGCATCGTTCTGGGAGAACCGGACGCGCGGGTGCAGACGGGGAAGTGCTTTCCTTATTGACACCTGCCGAAGAACGAGATTACCGAAAGCTGACAAGAGGAAATCGCCCAGTAGAAAAGATTTGGCGGAATGGAAGACTGCAGGAAGTCTCTTCGATTCCTAGAAGACCAACAAATAGAAGGAAATAAAAAAGTTGTCGACGAAATCCTCTTTGGAGGATTTTTATCGACAACTTTTTGTTTTTTATTAGATTTCAGTCAAAATAATTGGTTTATCTTTCGTGACAATAATTGTATGTTCGATTTGCGCGACCAGCGAGTTGTCAGGCGTTACAAATGTCCACCCATCACCTAATTCAACAATGTTTTCGGCTTTTTCCGAGATGAAAGGTTCAACAGCTAAAACCATTCCCTCTTTCAGCAATGTTTTATCCCAAGCATCGAAATAGTTTAGAATATGTTGTGGTTCTTCGTGTAACGATTTTCCGATCCCGTGGCCTGTTAAATTACGAATAACGGACAAGCCGTTTCGTTTTGCTTCACGTTCGACAGCTTTTCCGATGCCGCTCAAATTAGAACCCGCTTTTACGCGCAACATCGCCCGGTCGAACGCTTCTTTCGCTACATCGCATAATTTTTGTTTTCTTTCATCAGGTGTCCCTACGACAAATGAAATACCTGTATCTGCAAAGTATCCATCACAAGAGCCCGAAACGTCTATGTTTACAATATCTCCATCTTTAATGACACGTGATCCAGGAATGCCGTGCGCGACTTCATTATCGACACTAATGCAAGTATATCCAGGGAAGTCATATTCAGCGATCGGAGCAGAAACTGCGCCTTTTTCTTTAAAGAGGCGTCCGCCGATTTCGTCTAATTCTTTCGTCGTCATACCGGGAACAGTCGCTTTTTTCATCGTATCTCTGATTTCAGCAACGATTCTGCCGATTTTTTTCAAACCCGTAAAATCCTGTTCTGTTTTAGCAATCATATATTGTACAATCCTTTCTTGCCTACGTTTATTTCCATCCTACACTATAGCACAAAAAACGATAGAAAAAAGCCTGCATACATTAACAATGTATGCAGGAATTATAGGGAAGACAACTACTCATTTCAACAGTTTGACACCATGAAAAACATTCCATATAATTACGGCTAAAAATAATGCTGAATAAATCAGCGTGAAAATAAACGGCGCGAAACTCCAAAAATCAAATCCTCCGCTAAGAATGCTAGTCATTCTGTTTTCAAAAGAAAACATAGAAAGAGAAAAGATGATAATGCCAGCAATTAAAAGAATGACAGGAATCAGATGGGAGATGAATGCGCGTCTAGCATGATTTTTCACTTCTTGTTCATCTGTAACCAAATAGATGACAAACGGCAGCAATAAAGGAAAAAAGAATACGCTAAAATAGCATAAGGAACTTAGTAGTTTTTGATTTGTCATCGTGGTCATCCTCCTTGAACGTATAAGGTCAGCTTGCTATAAAATAGCTTCTATTATACAATAGACAAGGAAAACTTAATAAGTTAAACCACAAGGGGGGCCTTTTCGGCTGAGATAAAACAATATGTTTTGACCCTTCGAACCTGTAAGATTATTCTTGCGTAGGGATGTGGATGGAAACAGACCTTATTAGAAGAAGTGCAATTTGCTTCTCTCATAATAAAGATGTCCCGTTCTATCCGGGATGTCTTTTTTTATTTCAATCCGGCGTCCCTGCGATCAACTAATAGGGAGAAGATTATTTTGGACAGAGGTAGACTACAATTATTATTGGAAATCGCTATATTAGGGGCGCTTTCCTTCGTGCTTGACCAGTTGACAGTCTTTCAAATGCCTCAAGGCGGATCGATTACGCTTTCTATGCTGCCGATCATCGTCATGGCATTTAGATGGGGCCTGGCTGGCGGAATGTTAACTGGATTTATTAGCGGATTATTGCAATTAATATCAGGCGGTAAAGTGTTTCATTGGGCGCAAGCTCTTCTCGATTATACGTTAGCGTATACGCTTGTTGGTTTAGCCGCTATAACAGGCATTTGGTTAATTAGAAATGTCGCGCAAAAGAACAAAGGCGGTATGGCTGCAGCTATAATTATCGGAACGGTGGTTGGTGGACTACTTCGCTACCTGATTCATTTTATCGGCGGAATTGTCTTTTTCGGGGAGTATGCACCTGAAGGTCAACCAGCATGGCTTTATTCACTCATATACAACGGAAGCTATATGATTCCATCCATAATATTATGTGCAATTGTAGCGGTATTGTTATTCACGACAGCACCAAGACTATTAAAACGCGCATAAAAAATAACCTTTCGTCCCAAAGATGGGAGGAAAGGTTATTTTTTATGTGAAGGTTTTAGTAAATACAAGCCAGCCCCAATAACAAACGTCAGGAATAGGGCAGCCGTGGAAACAAAGAGCTCATCAAATCCGTTTTTCACCGCAATGCCGATAAATACCCATATGAATACCAAGTTAAATGCAATATCTCGATAATGATACATAAAGTGAAGCGCAATTGCCGTTGATATTGTCAAATAGATGACTGCCCACAGTGAATTACTGAGCCCCCATCCGCTCCACTCGTGAAAGGTAAGCAAATAATTGGTTAGTTCGATTAGGGAAATGACGCTGCATCCAAATAATAATGAAATGGGAACTCTATCCCAAAAATGATTCTTTCTCTTGGGGTACGTAAAATAAAGGGTTGCAGTCAGTAGCAGAATAGTCAACATGACAGCAAATTCCAAGTTGAAGAACTCATAATGCCATGAATAAATCATAACAATATTTAATAATGAAATAAAAATGAATAATACAGTTCTTTTGTTCAAGACTGAATGACTATAATTGTCTCGTGTACGCCAAAAGTTGTAAATCCAACCGCCAAGAAGTATATAGATGAACACCCAAATAACGAGAACATAGCTAGCGGGTGTAAACAGAATGGGTAAACGATTCATGATTTCTGCTGCCGTTACATCATTAAAAGGAATGAAGATAGATGTGACATAGACAGTAATCGTGCCAATGAGTGATAATACCATCATAATTATTCGCGACATGTTAAAATCCTCCTAATTAATCAGTATACAGTTGAAACCATTCCCCTGCGAGCGTAATTATGAAACTTCTGTCACAAATGATTTTTTTCGATTCTCGAAATTCCATGGTATAATAGATAAGCATATTTAGAAAATTGAAAATGCCCGGGGGAGGAACGAGAATGAATAAAGTAAAGTATTCTGAAGTATGGGATTTAGACGTGTTTTATAAAGGCGGAAGCGATTCCGAAGAATTGAGAACACATCTTGATGATGTTGATAAATTACTTAATTCATTGGAAAAAGAAGCGGTGGAATTCAGTGTTCCCGAATCAGTAGATGCAGCCAATGATATTATTAACCTAATCGAATCAATTAAAAACGTTGCATTGAACTTAACGCAAGCAGGGGCGGTAATCGGATGTTTTCTTGCGGCGGATACAACAGACAAAAAAGCACTTTTATTACAAGGTGAAACGAGCACGTTAGGTGCAAGATTCTCGACTGTAATGTTGAAGATTCAACAAACACTTTCAAAATCGGAAGATGCGGTTTGGAAGGAACTAATGGAATCCGATGATCTTAAAGAATTTGCATTTATATTAACAGAGTGGCGCGATGAGGTCGCATTAAAGCTCTCAGAAGAGGAAGAAAGTCTTGTTACAGCGCTCAGCGTTGACGGATACCACGGATGGGGAAAGTTGTATGATCAACTCGTTAGCGATATTAAGATTACAATCGAAGTAGACGGAGAAGAAAAAGAATTATCCGTCGGCCAGGCAGCTAATTTAAGTTCTAATTCAGATGCGGGTATCCGTAAACGTTCCTTCGAAGCACTGGAAGAAGCTTGGGCGGAAAAAGAAGATTTCTTTGCGGCAACATTAAACCATTTAGCTGGTTTTAGGTTAGCGGTGTATAAAAAGCGCGGTTGGGATTCAGTCCTCAAAGAACCATTACTCACAAATCGCATGAGCCAAAAAACACTTGATGCAATGTGGGGCGCAATCGGTGCCAATAAAGCGCCGTTTGTCGACTATTTAAATGTGAAAGCGAAAATGCTGGGAACTGAGAAGATGAACTGGTACGATATTGACGCGCCAGTCACAGAATCGACGATGGAATTATCCTACCAAGAAGGTGCAGAATTCATCCTGAAGCATTTCGGCGAATTCGGACCGCAACTGGAGTCGTTTTCACGTAAAGCATTTGAGGATAGTTGGATTGAAGCAGAAGATCGTCCCAACAAACGACCTGGCGGGTTCTGCACAGGAATGCCGATGTCTGAGCAATCTCGTATTTTCATGACGTATAGCGGATCCATGTCGAACGTTGCGACACTTGCGCATGAACTAGGCCATGCATTCCACTCTTACGCGCTGCGTCCAGTACACTGGATGAACCGCGGCTATGCAATGGGGGTAGCTGAAACGGCTTCTACATTCGCGGAAATGATAGTTGCAGATGCGGCTGTGAAAGCGGCAGAAACGAAAGATGAAAAAATCGCCTTACTTGAAGATAAAATTCAACGAAGCGTAGCATTTTTCATGAATATCCATTCTCGCTTCTTATTTGAAACACGCTTTTATGAAGAACGTGAAAAAGGTATCGTATCAGCAACGAGATTAAATGAACTTATGGAAGAAGCGCAAAGAGAGGCTTACGGGGATGTACTCGATACAGTTCATCCGCACTTCTGGGCATCAAAACTTCATTTTTATATTACCAGCGTTCCATTTTACAACTTCCCGTACACGTTCGGGTACCTATTCTCGCTTAGTATCTATGCCAAGGCGTTAGAAGAGGGAGCTGGTTTTGAGGAGAAATATATCGCATTGCTTCGCGATACAGCAGTCATGAGCGTTGAGGACCTGGCGATGAAACATCTCGGCGAAGACATTACAAAACAAGAGTTTTGGGCAAAGGGTGTTGCATTATGCGTGAAAGACGTTGAGGACTTTCTTGAACTCACTACAAAAGAAGGTTGATAAAAAATGATTCTTCTCGAAGGTAAAAGTTGTTACTTGCGAATTTTAACTGAAGAGGATGCCGCAATCTTCACAAAATTATTAAGTGCCAATAAAAAATATTGGTCGATTTTCGAACCGAGACAGGAACCAGGTTTTTACACTGTAGCGATACAAAGAGATAAGATTAAAGAGTCGCTCTTTCAAATGCGAGATCGAAGAGAGTATAACTTCGGCATTTTCAAATCTGATACGAATCAGTTAATAGGTCATATATCCTTATACAGTATTAAACGGCTTCCGTTTTCAAGCGGATTCATCGGCTATTCAATCGACGAAAGGCATACTGGAAAAGGAATTGGCACCGAAGCGGTTCGTCTCGTGACGGAATTCGCTTTCGACAGAGTCGCTTTACACCGTGTCGAAGCGTATGTTTCTCCGCGGAATAAAGGGTCGATTATTGTGCTTGAAAGATCAGGCTACCGACAAGAAGGATTATTGCGGCAAATCCTTTATATCAATGGCGTGTGGGAGGATCATTATATGTATGCAATGATCGAGGACGATTTTTGAAAGGGCAAGACCGCTTTGCGGAAACTTAAAGCAAAATTAAAAAGCCGATTCCTGTAAAAAGGAATCGGCTTTTGCTTATTATTTTGTAGATTGCCCGGGAAATATGTCGAATTCCTAGATGTTTTTATATCCGTCAACAATAGTATCTAATTCACCAGTTGTCGGGTTAATAACTAATCCGTGAATAGGAACTTTTGGGTCCATTAAAGGATGATTTCGAACTTGTTTTACGCTAGCTTTAACACTTTCCATTACATCGTCGAATCCATGCAGCCATTCTTCCATGTCGATACCTGAATATTGAAGTGTTTTAAAAAGGCTTTTGTCGATTCCGCGTGCAACCATATCTTCAATGATATGATCTGTATCAATTGCATTCATCCCGCAGTCGTGATGACCGATGATAAATACTTCATCTGCTTGAAGTTCATATACTGCAATTAGAATACTCCGCATGATTCCGCCGAAAGGATGCGTGACAACAGCCCCAGCACTTTTGATGAGTTTAGCATCGCCATTTTTCAAGTTCATTGATTTGAGAAGAAGTTCTGTAAGGCGCGTATCCATGCATGTTAAAATCACGATTCTTTTGTCGGGGAATTTCGTAGTAGAATACTGTTCGTATTGTTTTTCGTTTACAAACTGTTTATTATGTTCTAGTATTTCACCGAGAAGTGTCATAGAAAAAGCTCCTATCTTTTTGAATTTCAGCCTCGGGCGGGTGCCTTCGGTTTCATTCTAACCATTGTACTGAAAAAATGAGAAAAAGAAAAGAGCTGCATTAGGCAGCTCTTAGTAATCTTAGTAATTCGTATCTGGTTTAGGATCTATTTTAGTTGCTTCAGAAGAATCAAATGCTTTAACTAGAAAATGCATGATGAATCCTGCTGATAGACCAAGCATTACCATGTATCCAATAACTGTTAAGTACATTAAGCCCATCTCATTGACCCCTCTCATAATCATAATTTCTCTATCTGCATTATACCTTATTCAGCTGAACATTTTAAGGGGTTCAGCAATAATCATGCTGAAATGTGACAGATTGTTGAACGCTTCTCAGGGGCAAAGGCTGCTAGCATTAAAACGCCCAGTTGCCTTTGCGGAATACCGCCTCTGTAGTCCCATCTTCATTTACGCCGTCAATATCCATGTCCTCGGATCCGACCATAAAATCGACATGGGTAATACTTTGATTCAATCCGTGTTTCTCAAGATCTTCACGTGCCATTGTTTTTCCGCCTTCTAGGCAAAACGCATATGCACTGCCGAGCGCGAAGTGGTTAGAAGCATTTTCATCAAACAATGTATTGTAAAAAAGTACGTTTGATTGTGAAATAGGAGAGGCATGTGGAACGAGTGCAACCTCACCAAGACGTTTCGCCCCTTCATCAGTATCGATTAAGCGCTTTATGACTTCTTCACCTTGTTCAGCTGAAATATCAGTTACACGTCCATCTTCAAAAGTGATCTTGAAGTTATCGATAATGTTGCCGCCATAGCTTAATGGTTTTGTGCTCGAAACGTAGCCATTAACTCCATCTTTATGCGGTACGGTAAATACTTCTTCAGTCGGCATATTCGCCATGAAAGCATGGCCTTTTTCGTTTAGGC
Source organism: Sporosarcina jiandibaonis (assembly GCF_013184495.1). Lineage (GTDB taxonomy): Bacteria > Bacillota > Bacilli > Bacillales_A > Planococcaceae > Sporosarcina > Sporosarcina jiandibaonis. Next base: position 103,194 of record NZ_JAAOIY010000008.1, read on the forward strand.
TGCCTGCACCACACCACAAATGTCCTGCGGGAAGATCAACAATTAAATCTGTTCCAGGTGCACGATAATGCAGTTTCTTATAACGCTTTTCATTCAAATAATCGACTTTTTCATGCAAAGTTTTGTCATGGTCGATCCAAGATTGAACAGGGTTTTCTGTATTTGCTCTGACAGCTTTGAAAATGGCATCCCAAAGAGCGGGAACTTGTTCCTCGGCAGGTAGCTCCGGAAAAACCTTTGCTGCCCACGCTTTTGATGGTGCAGCAATAACTGTCCAACTAAATTTGTCGGCTTGCATATCTTGACGGAATTTATCGAGTGCGATTCCAGATGATTTTTGTGACTCGCTAATCCGGGAAGGATCAATACCTTGTAATAAATCGGGACTTTGAGACATGATGCTCATAAATGCGGCACCTTTTGCTCCCAGTTGTTCACGCTCCATAACTTTCCACTCGGGAAACTCAGAGAATGAATCAGCAGGCGCTTTTTCAAACCGCAAGCGTGAAATTACATCATCCGAGAAATCGACGATTACTTGGCGTGCACCCGCATCATAGGCTTTTTCAGTGACGAGGCGAACAAATTCAACTGCGTCAGTTGATGCGCTAATAAATAGATGTTGATCTGGTTGGATATTAACGCCTACCTTGACGGCTAATTCAGCATAATTGGAAAGTTGTTGTTCAAATGTGGGCATATACATTGCTCCTTTCGATATACTTTCAATAGTACCAATTTCTAACTAGAAGGTACATATTATTTTGTGAATTGAGTCATAGAGTATTTAAAAAATTCATTCGCGTAAAAAAAGAAGCTTTCCTATCCGAGAGGATAGAAAGCTTCTCCTTTAATTTCGTAAAGATCCCAGTTCCGCAGCGATTGCTTCGATTTCGTTTGAACTGATATGACTACGCTTCATAACCATATTGTACATATATAGCAAGTCGTCATATTTATCAGTGTTGAAGTGTTCTGCTTTCATCGCATCAACATTAACCATGCGAAGCTTTTCTTTAATTTGCTCAACCATATACTTTACATTTTCATCTGAAGGTTTTGTTAAATCCATGATTAGTAGCCGCCTTTCATTAACTGTCACTTATCATTTCATTATATCTCAAACCTGTCAAATTGAAAGTGAAAATACAATTACTTCTTCGCCTCCGCTTGTTCTTCCTTGATTTTCGCTTGAACTCTTTTTGTCTCATAAATGATGACACCGGATAATCCGAGAAGCCCGATTAAGTTCGGAATCGCCATGAGGCCGTTTAATACGTCTGCTAGAGCCCAAATGACATCAAGGGATGCCGTAGCGCCTACATAGATAAAGAGCACGAACGCGAGTCTGTAAAAACGCACTGCTAAAACGTTCGGGAATAAGTATTGGAAACATTTCTCGCCATAATAACCCCAACCGAAAATAGTAGATGTTGCAAAGAATATTAGTCCGATAGATACTACAATTGGACCGGCTCCGCCTAGGAATTCACCAAAAGCGGCGGCCGTTAAAGCGCCTGCTTCAATTGATGTATCTTTCCACTGTCCGGACATGACAATTGTAATTCCTGTAATTGAACAAATGACGAGTGTATCAAATAGAACTTGCGTCATTGAAACAAGGGCTTGTCTGCCAGGCATGTCAGTTCTTGCAGCGGCTGCTGCGATCGGCGCAGATCCAAGACCCGCTTCGTTGGAGAATAAACCGCGTGCAACCCCGAAACGAATTGCGGCTCCAATTGAACCGCCAACAGCTGCTTCACCCGTAAAAGCAAATTTGAAAATCATTGCAAAAGCTTCTGGAACAAGACCGATGTTTAAAATCATAACGATTCCACCTGCAATAATATAAAAGAGAGCCATAATGGGAACGAAGAAAGAAGTTACACGCCCGATTACTTTAATTCCTCCAAGGATAACGGAACCTGCTAGTAAGACTAGCGCAAGACCAGTAGCCCAGTGGGGAAATGAGAAAGTTTGGGACATAACATCGGCGACAGCCTTAGCTTGCGTACCGTTTCCGATACCAAAAGCTGCAAGCGCGCCAAATATTGCAAAGAGAACGCCAAGCCATTTCTGCTTAAGCCCGTGTTCAAGATAATACATCGGGCCCCCAGCCATTTGCCCATTAGCGTCTTTAACACGGTATTTAACTGCGAGAATGGCTTCCCCATACTTGGTAGCCATTCCGAAAAATCCTGCCATCCACATCCAGAAGATTGCTCCGGGTCCTCCGAGCACGACAGCTGTGGCGACACCGACAATGTTACCGACGCCAACAGTGGCGGCCATGGCAGTCATAAGCGCTTGGAAATGCGAAATGTCTCCTTCTGATTTTTTATCCTGATTTCTCGAAAAGACTAGTTTTAAAGAGTAGGGCAATAATCGTAATTGAATAATCCCGAGTCTCGCTGTTAAATAGATTCCGGTACCGACAAGCAAGATTAGTAAAGGCGGACCCCAAATGACACCACCGATACTATCCAGTATCTCTTTAAAATTTCCCATTTCATTCCCTCCAATTTGTCTATATTCATATAAAGATTGTCCATCTATTAAACTAGAATAAAGATAATCATCCTCCTTGAAACCAATAGTATTATGCTTATTCACAATCTTCCGAAATAATGTATTAATAGTCAAGCTTTATTTTTTTTATTTTTCAAGTCATGTTTTTTTCTATATCATTAAGGGTATAATGCTCTATGCAAATTCTTTAAAAGTGGAGGGTGTTCAATGAGCGGAAATAAGTTGGGAAAGTATATCCTTTTTGGTGCATTGGCAGGAGGGATAATCAGTTTATTCGACAGAACGACACGTGAACAAGTCATGAATAAATCAAGGGATTTTATTTCTGATGTTCGCTATTATTCGAAAAATCCGGATGTGGTTAAATTAAAGATCCAAGAGAAGTCAGAAAAATATCAATCGATTTATGAACAAGTTGCAAATGATGCGACTTATTTCAAAGGGAAAATTGATGAGTTAAAAGAACTCAGCCCCCAAGTAAAGGAATTAGTTGTTGACACAAAAGATGCATTCACTGAAGCGAAGGATGATTATAAAGCAATGGTAAGCGAAAATTCTACCAGCGATTCAATGGGAAAATAAAGGATGAAGAGGGGAGTGAGGAAATGATGACAGAAAAAAAATCAAATACTCCTAAATCTAAATCAGAATCCGAACTATCAGCAGCAATCAAACAAGATGTAGTAGAAAAGAAAAAACATCAGAAAAGCAATTCTAGTTTTCGGAACTTGGCCATCGTCAAATTCATGGATGATGTCAAAGAGGGAGATCTGGAAAAGTTTGATGTGACAACAGTCAGTGGATTTTTAAAAGAGTTGATAACACGAATAAGGAAAGTCGATGTTACGGGCCTTGGTTCACAACTCGCTTTCTTTTTCTTATTATCTCTTTTTCCACTATTAATCTTTCTATTTACCCTTTTGCCCTATTTAAATTTAGACCAATCGGAAATTTTCTTGTTTATAAGGGACTATGCGCCGGCAAGTGTAGCATCGTTGATTGAAGACACTGTCGGCGAAATTTTAAGTAAGCGTAATACCGGTTTACTTTCAATTGGGGCGTTAGCTACAGTGTGGTCTGCCTCGAAAGGAATGAATGCACTTACGAAAGCATTGAATCGTTCTTATTTTACAGAAGAAACGCGAAACTTTTTTGTCGCGCGCGGGATGTCGGTTGTCTTCACCATCATGCTTATATCAGTGCTTATTGTCGCATTGGTATTACCGGTATTCGGTAAACAAATCGGCATATTCGCATTTTCATATTTGGGATTAGAAGCTGGCTTTCTGTCTATATGGAATAATTTGAGATGGATCATTCCGCCATTTTTGATATTCGGCGTTTTTACAATCCTTTACTGGCTTGTGCCGAATTTGAAATTGAATATTAAAAGTGTCTTATCAGGGGCGGCTTTTGCGACATTGGGGTGGATACTTACTTCGGTTGGATTCTCGTATTATGTTAGTAGTTTTGGTAACTACTCGAACACATACGGAAGTATTGGGGCTATCATTGTTTTGATGATGTGGCTATACTTCTCCGCCATTATATTAATGCTTGGCGGTCAGATTAACGCAGTCATGAGCGAGCGCCGACAAGCGATTTTAGCGAAAAAGAAAAGCAAAGCAGTCATTTGACCGCTTTGCTTTTCTATTTAGTTTACCTTATTCAGCATCCGTAATCCGTTTAAAATTACAAGAATCGTACTTCCTTCATGGCCAATCACGCCGAGAGGAAGATCGACGACTTGCATGAAGTTCGAAACAATCAAGACTGCGATGACAGCAATTGAAAAGAATACATTTTGTTTTACGATACGTTGCATTTTTCGCGATAATTTAATAGCATAAGAAATTTTTGTAAGATCATTTTGCATTAGAACAATATCTGCCGTTTCCAAGGCGACATCCGTGCCGTCACCCATTGCAATCCCCGAAGTTGCCGTAGCAAGCGCAGGCGCATCATTTATCCCGTCACCGACCATTGCGACGGCCTCATATTTTTGAATAAGCTCTTTTAATTTTTCGACTTTCATTTCAGGCAAACATTCAGCAACGTAACGATCTATTTGAACTTCGCTCGTAATAGCAGCGGCTGTTTTTTCATTATCGCCGGTTAGCATAATTGTTCGTATACCGGCTTTTTTTAATTCATTAATCGCTTGTATCGATTCATTTCGTAATGTGTCCTTCGAAGCGATTGCAGCAACAATCCCTTGATCATCTTTCAAGAAAACGACAGTCTTTCCGCCTTCAGATAGATTCATAGCAATCCCGTCGTTAAAGTCCTCTGCTAGCTTCTTTCCGACAAATCCGGGGTTGCCGACAAGAAATTCTTTACCGCCGTAGATTGCGCGAAGACCATGTCCAGGCAAGTCTTCAGTTTGCATGCCTTGTAAATGAGTCAACTTTTTCTCATTAGCAAAGTTTGTAATTGCGATTGCAAGCGGGTGATTGGATTGCGATTCGATTCCGGCAATGAGTGCCAAGGTTTCATCGGCGTCCTCGCCTTCGCGGACGATGAAATCTGTAACAACAGGATGACCAGTTGTCAACGTGCCTGTTTTATCGAAAGCAATTGCATTAACTGAACTTAAAAGTTCAAGATGAATTCCGCCTTTAAATAAAACTCCTCTTCTCGCGCCGTTCGAAACTGAAGCGAGTGTAGCCGGCATGACGGACGCCACAAGCGCACAAGGCGAGGCGACGACGAGCAGAACAATGGCACGATAAAAAGTTGTCGTCCAATCCCAGTCAAAAACAAAATGGGGAAGAAACATCATAATGAAAACTGCGATCAGGACAATTTTCACGTAGGTCCCTTCAAATCGTTCGATAAATTGTTGGGAAGGAGATTTTTCGCTTTGAGCACTTTGAACGAGCGTGATTATTTTCTGGAAAAGCGTTTCTGAACTCGGTTTCGTCATTTCCATTTGAATCGCGCCACTCAAATTGACTGTACCGGCAAATAAATCATCATCAATTCCTTTCGTAACCGGAATTGATTCACCGTTTATTGCGGACATGTCAACTGACGTCATTCCACTTATGATTTTACCATCAACCGGAATTCGCTCACCGGGTTTTACAAGTAGTAAAGCTCCTACTACTAGTGAATCCGTTGCTACTTTTTCAGTCGTTCCATCTTCTTTCAGGAGCCAAGCTTCTTCAGGTTGCAGTTCCATTAATGAGGAAATCTCTTTGTGACTTTTATTGAGTGTATAGGTTTCCAATGCTCCGCTTAATGCGAATATGAATATTAGTATTGCACCTTCTGTCCAGTACCCAATAACTGCAGATCCAATTGCGGCAAACACCATTAACATTTCAACATTTAACTCTTTGTCGTTAATGGTTTCCTCGATGCCTTCTTTAGCTTTAGCATACCCGCCAATTAAAAATGCGGCAATATACAAGGAAACTGAAATAGCATCGGCTCCATTTTCGCCACTTAGCCACGCCGCTACTATAAGAAGTCCGGAGAGGATAGCAGCCACGAGTTCAATATGCTCAAGCCGGTTGATTTTGCGTTGATTTTCAAAAGGGACATCCATGATATTTCCCTCCTATTAAAATAATGAGTATCAGATAATAATTATTCTAATTATAACATATGAGTTTAAGAACGGTAAGGACTTTGCTTTGAAGATAAAATGCAATTCAATGAATTCTAAATAGTTCTTTTGAATCAAATTAATATTAGAGTAGTATGAACATTGTCAATATAGTGTCGATATGTTAAGCTATACTTAATCAACTGAAAGGGAGGGCGTAGTGCTTGTGTAGACGAACTCAGAATCTAAGTTGAAGGAGGGGATTCGTAAACGTCCAATGGCGTTAAACTTTCCCAACGGACAATACGATTTATGGAAGCAGAAAGTGAAGAATCATTTCAAACATAAAAGGCTTAGCTCATCTGAAAGTAAGAGATGGACTAAGCCTTTTTCTAATGGATTTCGTAAGATTTAACAATCTCGATAGATTCTGATACTGATTGCGCCATTGAACAGTTCTTCATTGTTAGATCCATAACCCTCGGCATTTTTTCTTCATTGATTTCCGTACCTTCAATAATGAAATGCAGATGGATTTTCTCGACCCTATTTGCCTCGTCCGAATTTCGAACAACTTCCTTCACCTCAATACGAATATCTCTAGCAGGCATTCGCATTCTTTCCAGCACTTTTCGCAATACGCCGCCACTGCAAACTGCGATTGAAGATACTAACAGTTGGTACGGTCTAAATCCGTATTCATCATTTGAAGAAACCTGAAGCGATCCAAAAGATGTTTCTGTTTGAAAGCCGTTTTCCGTCATTGTATATTTCATATGTAATCCCTCCCCGATATGGTAGAATTATACACGATTTCACACTTTATTAGAACGGGTTGACTTAATGGGTACTTTTACAGTAATAGAACAAAGGCGATTTAGAATTCTTGTTGCGATTGTAGCAATTTCAGGATTCTCGCAAGGAATGCTCCTGCCTTTAATTTCAGTCATCTTCGAAAAAGATGGCGTTTCAAGTGCGTTAAACGGATTAAACGCAACTGGCTTATATATCGGGACGCTTCTCGTATCGCCATTCATGGAAGCCCCTCTGCGAAGATTCGGTTTTAAACCGATCATTGTCATCGGCGGCATGTTGGTGTTCATTTCTTTATTATTATTTCCATTATGGAAAAGCATGGTGTTTTGGTTCATCTTGCGATTAATCATCGGAATAGGGGATCATGCACTTCATTTTTCGACGCAAACATGGGTGACAAGTTTTTCGCCGAAACATCGTCTTGGTCGCAATATTGCAGTGTACGGTTTGTCATTCGGGGTAGGTTTTGCGGTTGGCCCTTTATTTGTCCCGCTTGTAAATATTTTTGAAGGGTTGCCATTCATTGTTTCAGGTGTTCTTTGCATGCTCGCATGGTCGCTGATTTTCTTATTGAAAAATGATTTTCCAGATGTTATTAAAGGAACGTCTGCAGAAACTGGATTCATCAATAGATTCAAGACAACATCTGCCTTTGCATGGTTGGCGTTTCTCGGGCCATTTGGTTATGGGTTTCTCGAATCTTCCTTGAATGCCATTTTTCCTGTCTATGCGCTACGAAACGGTGTTAGTGTATCTTCTGTTTCAGTTATATTGGCGACATTTTCAGCAGGGGGAATTGTCTCGCAAATACCGCTTGGCATGCTTTCAGACCGCATTGGAAGGCGTCCAGTATTTCTCATTGCACTGGGCGGGGGAGCTGCAGCATTTTTTGCGGCAAGTCTCTTTGAAGCATCAACATTACTCGTTATAGGAACTTTTTTCATAGCTGGATTATTTGTAGGATCCATCTATTCACTCGGAATTTCATATATGTCAGACCTGACACCAGCTGAACTGTTGCCAACTGGAAATCTCCTATGCGGGATCTTTTTTAGTTTCGGTAGTTTAACGGGTCCATTTTTAGGCGGTTTATTTTTAGAGTTCGAGGCCACTTTCAGCTTTTTATTACTCATATCACTCTTTTTGGGCACGCTATTTCTAATATCCGCTATTAATAAACCGAACAACAATAAAATGAGAATATAAATGCGCCCTATATTAAGGCGCATAACTGTTTTATTAAAACACCGGTTCAATGCCTTCGTATTCCATGACCAAATCATCAAGGGATTTGAAAACGTAACCCTCTTTTTTAGCATCTTGGATAAAAGAAGGAAGAGCTTCAGCATTATCCGATGATACTGTATGCATTAAGATAACGGCACCGGGGTGCAGTTGTTTCATCAGTTCGCCATAAGCATAATCTTTTCCTCTCGGCTTATCTTCATGCCAGTCTACGAATGCAATTGACCAAAAAATATGGCGGTAGCCGAGTTCATTGCCAAAACCTAGAAGTTTTTCATTGAAGATGCCCTTCGGCGGTCTTACATAAACGGTTCGTTCAATCCCAGTTAACTCTTTAAGCTTATTGTCGAATCGACTCCACTCATCTTCCATTCCTTTTTCCGATAAATTCGCCATATTGGGATGGTCGTATGAGTGGTTCCCTATAATATGGCCATCATTTACCATCCGTTTCAAGATAGGGGTCGCGCTCGTTAAATAATGCCCCGTCAGAAAAAATGTCGCGGGGACATTTTCTGCTTTCAACGTATCTAAAATCGATTCGGTATAACCTGCTTCATACCCATTATCAAATGATAAATAAACTACTTTTTCATCTGGTTTTCCTTTATAAATAGCGCCGTATTTATCTAATATTTCGTTAAAAGCAGCACCTGCATCCGGTGGAACGCCGTTCGTCGCTTTCTTGAATCCCCAATGGAATTCTTCCGCGGCTGCTGAATAAGGATTGAAAAAGATTCCCGCCAAAATTATCATGCCAGCAAGCATTAGACCACGCCAGTGATATTTATTCATAAAAAACGCATCCTCCTTTTTAGGTAGGATGCGTGTTAGTTAAGTAATTATACGTCTTTAGTAGTTAGATCTTCCAAAGCTGATTCCAACGTGGGGAATGAAAAATCGAAGTTGTTTTCAAGTAATTTTTCAGGCGTTACATGCTGCCCCGTTAATACTAATGCACTTTTTTTGCCCAGTGCTAATTTCATTGCAATGGCGCGGGAATCCAGTGAGTTCTTTGAAGGATTGCGCCAATTGTTTGGCCAAATTCTTTCATGCGTTTTGGCGATGGCACTGTTACGTTTAATGGACCCCTGAGATTGTCATTTTCAAGAGCAAAGAGAACCGCTCGGGCGACGTCTTCTATATGAACCCATGAAATCCATTGTTTACCTGTACCGATCGTCCCGCCCGCAAATAATTTATAGGGAAGCGCCATAAGGGGGAATGCACCGCCGTCTCGACTGAGAACGACGCCGAATCTCGTGCAAACGACACGCAGCCCGTCGTATTTAGCACTTAACGCTTTTTGTTCCCAATCATTAACTGTCTTGCCGATAAAATCATCTGCAACCTCATGTGATTGTTCAGTATAAAGATGTTGATCGTCAGCTGGATAAATTCCGATTGCACTCGCATTAATTAAGACAGATGGTTTTTCTGGAAGTGCTCGAATGATTCGTAGCAACTCATCGGTGGCAGTCATTCGACTATCATAAATCTGTCGTTGATGATTTGCTGACCAACGTCCATCGTTTATAGAAACGCCGGCAAAGTTAATAAATGCATCCGCATAAGCAATCTCTTTTTCTGGAAAAAGGCCTTCATGAAGCCATTTCACATAAGAAATATTTTGATCATTTGTCGCGCTCTTCCTCGTTAAGACAACAACTTGATGACCCGCTCTTTGCAATACTTCAGTTATCTTCCGACCAATTAACCCAGAACCGCCGGCAAGTACAATTCTCATTATTTTCGCCTCCGTCTTAAAAAATATAATTTGTATAGCTGAATCAATCAGGCAGAACATGTATACTTAGGGAAAGTACAGGAGGGATTTAAAGTGCCTGTTATTACAAAGATAACACAACAAAAGAAAGATAAGGAACGGTATAATATATTCCTTGATGAAAAGTACGCGTTCAGCGTTCATGAATCAGTTTTGGTTAAATTTGAATTGACAAAAGGGATGTCGTTGGAAGATTGGTCTGTCGATGAAATGGTTTATGAAGATGAAATTCGTAAAGCATTTAATCGTGCACTTCATTACTTGGGTTTCCGTATGCGCAGTGAATTTGAAGTGAAACAAAAGCTAATGGAAATCGGGTACGGCGAAGCGGTTGTATTAGAGGCGATTGTGAAATTAAGAAACTTGGGCTTTCTGAACGACGAAACGTTTTCAGAAGCGTTATTGGAAACGCAGAAAAGGTCTTCTAGTCGCGGTCCGCGGGCAATTCAACAAGAACTTCAGAAGAAAGGCATCGCGAAAGAACTCCAGGAACAAGTGCTTGATTCCTACACGGAAGAAGAGCAAGTTGAAATCGCTAGGAAGTTGGCGGAGAAAGAAGCTGCAAAAAGCCGTTCCCAATCTCCGTCCCAAACCAAACAGCGAATTCATAATGTTTTATTACGCAAAGGGTATTCATATGAAATTAGTAAGCAGGCTTTAGAAAATCTAGACTTATCTATTGATGAAGATGAATGGGCCGACGTGGTCGAATCGATCGGCGAGAAAGCATGGCGCCGTTATAGTTCGAAATTTAGCGGCAGAGATCGAAATAATCGGGTAAAACAATCCATGTACCAAAAAGGAATACCACTTGACCGAATCGATCGTTTCATCGAAGAGAAGGAGAATGAAGATGACAACTGAGAAAAAATACAGCGAAATGACAGAACATGAATTGCGCAGTGAAATAGCAAATTTACGCGAAAAAGCGCGTAAAGCAGAACAGCTCGGTATTCTAAACGAATTTGCGGTTTATCAACGAAAAATGTTAATGGCCGAAGCTTATTTAATCGATCCCTCCACAATAGAAAATGGAGAAATTTATCGCATCGAAGGCGATGAAGGAATGTTTTTTCAAGTCGATTACTTAAAAGGGCGTTTCGCATGGGGACATAGATTGGGCGGCAGTCTGGCAAAAGAAGCATTGCCGATTTCAATGTTGAAACCAGTGAAAACAGGGAAATAGAATAGGCGAAAAGCTATGAACATGAAGAATGTCATAGCTTTTCATTTGTTTCAAGAATGTGGTATAAAATTCAACTTTTTATTGAGCTTTTCCTCAGAGAAAATCCATCCAGTATATGAATTGATAACATTCATTTCCGAATCAATATGGGCCACAGCGACAAAGGGATAATAATCTTTATTGCGATAGCGTAAATCGATTAAGCGAACTTCGCATAAATCGCCGGCTTTCGTAATTTCCCATCGGTATATTGGTGAAAAGTCGGTGAATGCTTTTACATTATTATCCTCTAGAGCAGCCTTTACTTCTGGAAAATCTGGCAAAGGATCTTTCGTAAATCGATCATAAATCGTAATGGAGCGTCCATACGCACGCCCGACATAATGGCATTTTGGAGAAGAGGCGGCAACTCTCCATTGGAAAAAGCGAATAGTTGGCGCAATAATAATCTCATCCGCATCGGGAATCGTATGTGCAACAGCACGTTTGACAGCGTACTTCAACATGAACCGAAGCAAATAATAGATGAAGATTATCCCGTACGTAATCGATATCGGGTAAATCGGTTTGACGCCGAAAAGCCATATCGTAATCGCTAAAATATGCAAGATGAAAATGATCGGGTCGAATGTATTGATAACACCAATTGCGACCCATTTTTTTGAGAAGGGTCGCAATGCTTGAGTTCCATACGAATTAAATATATCAACAAATACATGTAAAAAAACAGCTAAAAATGACCAAGCCCACACATGGATAAAATTGGCCCCCGGAAAAATTAAAGTCAACACTATAGTTAATAGAAGTGGCCAGAGTAACACTGCGGGAATTGAATGCGTTATTCCACGGTGATGCCGAATGTATACTGCATTGTTTCTAAGTTTTAAAACGGTGTCGATGTCTGGAATGAGAGAACCGACGACAATGCCAGAAAAAACAGCACTAGTCGTCACTGCATCTGCTGAAACGACTGGATCAGATAAGGCAAGTCCGCAAATCGCAACACCCATTACAACATGAGTTCCAGTATCCAAAAAATCAGCTCCTTTTGTCGGAAGAAACAATTTTGCTTCCTAACATGGAATCGGAATTGTGCATAAGGATGTCCTTGTATAATGTATACCCTTTTCGGTTTAATCATAACATACGCTTTATGGAGGGAAACATGCGAATAATAGAAGAAAAAGATAAATTTTGTAACGCGCTAATTTCGTGGTATAACGACGAAAAAAGAGATTTGCCGTGGAGACATACATCCAATCCCTATTATATTTGGGTGTCAGAAGTAATGCTGCAACAAACCAGGGTAGAAACAGTAATCCCATACTATAATCGATTTATCACCAGATATCCTACGATGGAATCCTTGGCGACTGCAGAGGAAGATGAATTACTGAAGATGTGGGAAGGACTCGGATATTATTCTCGTGCTCGGAATCTGCAAGCCGGCGTTCGCGAAGTTGTTGAGAAGTACGGCAGTAAAGTTCCGGAAAATCGAAAAGAAATTTCGACATTAAAAGGCGTAGGTCCATATACAGCCGGCGCGGTACTCAGTATTGCATTCGGTATTCCAGAACATGCTGTAGACGGAAATGTTATGCGTGTCGTTTCCAGACTTCTTCTGATTGAAGAAGATATTACAATTCCAAGAACGAAACGAATATTTGAAGATATCATTATGGAATTAATCGACCCAAATGATCCGTCTTCTTTTAACCAAGGACTCATGGAACTTGGCGCAACAATCTGTACACCGAGACCGAAATGCCTTCTTTGCCCCGTTCGCGAGTTTTGTTCGGCATTCGATGAAGGACGACAAGATGAGTTGCCGGTTCGAACGAAAAAGAAAAAGAGCAAGATTATTCCCGTAACTTCTTTTGCAATCCAAAATAAAAACGGCCACTGGTTATTAAGAAAGCGGCCAGAAACTGGACTGCTTGCAAATCTGTGGGAATTTCCGATCATTGAATACAAAAGCGATCACACCCCAATGGAAATATTCACGAAAGAAACAGGCATACATATAAAATCACTCAATGAAATTATAGCCTTTAAGCATATTTTCACCCATATAACGTGGGAAATGAACAGCTTTCGGGCACGAATAGACGAAAAGGAAACAGTTCCGGACGGCTATCAATTTTTTACAGAAGAAGAAGTCGAATCATTGCCCAAGCCTGTACCGATTATAAAAATATGGGAATCAATTAAAAATGGAGGAATTTTAAAATGACAGAAAATAAAGTAGCTATGGTAACGGGAAGTTCAAGAGGTTTAGGAAAAGCACTCGCGATTGAGCTTGCGAAAGATGGATATGACATTGTCGTTAATTATGCACGTAGCAAATCAGCAGCTGAAGATACTGTAAAAGAAATTGAAGCGCTTGGCAGAAAAGCAATCATGCTTCGGGCAAATGTGGGAGACGTAAAAAAACTACGTGCAATGTTTGAACAAGTGAAAGAAGAATTTGGTCGTCTGGATGTGTTCGTTTCAAATGCAGCATCGGGCGTTTTGCGGCCGATTATGGAGCTTGAAGAATCGCACTGGGATTGGACGATGAATATTAACGCGAAAGCGATGTTATTCGGAGCACAAGAAGCAGCTAAACTCATGGATAAAGGCGGTAAAATTATTGGTATAAGTTCGCTCGGTTCAATTCGTTACCTCGAAAATTACACAACGATTGGCGTATCCAAAGCAGCAATTGAATCGTTAACGCGTTATTTAGCTGTCGAGTTCGCGCCCAAAGGAATCATTGTGAACTCTGTATCAGGAGGAGCGCTCGACACGGATGCGTTAAAACATTTTCCGAATCGCGAAGAGTTACTTGATGACGCTAGAAAAAATACTCCAGCAGGACGAATGGTAGAAATTGAGGACATGGTAAAAACGGCAATGTTCTTGGTTTCTGATGATTCCAACATGATATGCGGTCAAACGATTATTGTCGATGGTGGACGATCAATCGTAATGTAAAAAAATAAAGGGATAAAAAATAAATTACTGCACATGTTAAGGAGCACGGAGGTGAATATCCATGACTAAAAAACCGAATCAAACAAACGTGAACCAAGTTAGGCAACAAAACCAGCAATCCTTACAAGGACAAGGTCAACAAAATCCGATGGGTGAGGAATTTGGTTCCGAGACTGATGTAAATCAGGTTAGGCAACAAAACCAGCAGGCTGAAGCGAAAAAGCAACAACAATCTTCAGGTATGCGTGCTAATCGATTCCAAAACGGTTCTAAGTAAGTGGATGGACATCACCTGCCGGCAGAAGCATAAGCTTCTGCCGGTTTTTTTGTTTTGCAAAGGATAAACACGGAAGATTCAAATGCTATGGTTTCATCTTTGAAGGTTCTATTGATATACTAGTGAAATCATATAAGCGTATCGAAACTTTAGAGCAACGAAAAGGTGGGATGAAAAAATGGTGATTCCTAAGGAAGGGGAAACAATACAAGTACATAGTTATAAACATGATGGCAATATCCACCGTGTGTGGCAGGAAACAACCGTATTAAAGGGGACTCGCAATATTGTGATCGGCGGCAACGAGCGGACACTCGTCACGGAAGCGGATGGACGAACGTGGGTAACGCGTGAACCGTCAATTTGTTATTTCCATGCGGAGTATTGGTTTAATATTATTTGCATGCTCAGAGAAGATGGTGTTTATTATTACATTAATATGAGCTCTCCATTTGTTTATAATAACAAAACGCTGAAATATATCGATTACGATTTGGATGTAAAAGTATTTCCAGATATGAGTTACATGATTTTAGACGAAGATGAATATGAGGATCATAAAAAACAGATGAACTATCCAGATGTCATCGACCAAATATTGTACAATAATCTCGATAAGTTATTGAGTTGGATTAAGCAACGACGCGGTCCGTTTGCTCCTGATTTCATACAAGCATGGACAGCAAGATATGAATTTCAAAAGAAAATTCGAAGCAGTGAGAAACCGCCGCACACCGAATAAGCTTTATTCTAGTAGGAGGAAAATTGATGGGTGGCAGTATTAAACGTTATTTAAAGTTCGTAAAGCCATATTCATGGTTAATATCACTTACTTTAGTCATAGGGATTATTAAATTTGCAATCCCATTATTCATGCCGCTTCTCATGAAAATCGTGATTGATGATATTATTGGATCATCGACATTATCAGCCCAGGAAGCGACGAAGCAATTATTTTACTGGCTCGGAGGAACGATGTTATTATTCTTTATCATTCGTCCTCCAGTCGAATACTACCGACAATATTATGCTCAGTATGTGAGCAATAAAATATTATATGATATTCGTGAAAACCTTTACTCGCATTTACAAAAGCTCAGTCTGCGCTATTATTCCAATACGCGGGCCGGGGAAGTCATTTCACGTGTCATTAATGATGTTGAACAAACAAGAAACTTCGTCATGATAGGACTCATGAACGTTTGGCTCGACTTGGCGACAATTCTTATCGCGGTTGGAATCATGTTGACAATGGATATTCCGCTTACAATCGTGACGCTTCTTGCATTTCCGTTTTATGGTTACAGTGTAAAACACTTCTTTGGAAAACTTCGCATATTGACTCGGAAACGATCCCAAGCACTTGCGGACGTCCAAAGTTATTTACACGAACGAGTTTCCGGAGTCAGCGTTATTAAAAGTTTTGCATTAGAGGATGTAGAGCAGGAACGATTCAATGAGACGAATGGGACCTTTTTGGACAAAGCAATCGATCATACGAGGTGGAATGCTAAAGCTTTTGCAGTAGTCAATACGATTACAGATGTTGCGCCGCTTCTCGTTCTTGCCTATGCAGGATACCAAGTCATCAATGGGAGCCTTACAGTAGGAACGTTGGTTGCGTTTATCGCATTTATTGAGCGCGTGTATAGTCCGCTTCGCAGGCTTGTGAATTCTTCCACTTCGCTGACGCAATCATTTGCATCCATGGATCGTGTTTTTGAATTAATGGAAGAAAAGTACGATATTACAGATAAAGAAAACGCAGTTTCATTACCTAAAATTAAAGGTGAAATAGAATTTGAAAATGTAAGTTTCTCATATGAGGAAAACGGAGAAAATGTATTAAAAGGAATTAACTTCAAAGCGAACCCTGGAGAAACAGTCGCATTCGTTGGGATGAGCGGCGGAGGAAAGTCGACAATTGTCGGGTTGATACCGCGTTTCCATGATGTGAAAAGCGGCGCTGTTCGAATCGATGGACATGATATACGGGATGTGAAAGTGAAATCCTTACGAGATCAAATCGGGATTGTTTTGCAAGATAGTATTTTATTTAGCGACTCCGTGAAGAGCAATATTTTAATGGGCAAACCCGATGCGACGGATGAAGAAGTGATTGCCGCTGCGGTTGCCGCAAACGCGCATGATTTCATCGAAGAGCTTCCGGAAGGGTATGAAACGACTGTCGGAGAACGCGGAGTTAAACTTTCAGGAGGTCAAAAACAACGCATTGCCATTGCACGCGTATTCTTGAAAAATCCGCCACTTCTTATTTTAGACGAAGCCACTTCGGCCTTAGACCTTGAAAGTGAATCACTAATCCAAGATTCACTACAGGTATTGGCGCATGAAAGAACAACACTTGTTGTGGCCCACAGATTATCGACAATTACGCATGCAGATAAGATTTTTGTAGTCGATGCAGGCGAAGTGAAAGAAGTGGGCACACATGAAGAGTTAATGAAAAAAGAAGGAATTTATTATGGTTTATTCCAAGTGCAACATATTTAATTTATAACGTTATTGTCATCCTTTGCCGGGATTTCAATAACGTTTTTTTGTTACAGAAAATATTCAAACTAAATCTTTGTTGTAATTTTTTATATTGTCAGTATAATTATCATTATATGAATTAATCAGAATACCAAGATAGAACTAGAAAAGGGTGATCTGGTGGATAATCGACAATCTGTTCTTCAAGTGAAAAATCTTCAGACTACTTTTTTCACGGACTCGGGGGAAATTCCGGCTGTAGATCATATTGACTTTCATTTAAAAGCAGGAGAAGTTCTTGGCATTGTCGGGGAATCAGGTTGTGGAAAAAGTGTAACTTCGCTATCAATTATGGGACTAGTACCGAGTCCGCCTGGAAAGATTGTCGGAGGAGAAATATTATTTAAAGATCGCGACTTGCTGAAAATGTCGGAAGCCCAAATGCGCCATGTTCGCGGGAATGATATTGCAATGATATTTCAAGAGCCGATGACATCTTTAAATCCGCTCTTTACAATCGGCAATCAGCTCATTGAAGCCGTCTTAATTCACGAAAAGAAATGGTCGAAGAAACAAGCTAGGGAAAAGGCGATTGAAATGCTAAAGCTGGTCGGCCTACCTAGAGCCAGCGATTTAATGAAAGATTATCCCCATCAATTATCTGGAGGCATGAGACAGCGTGTAATGATTGCAATGGCACTCGTTTGCGATCCAACTGTATTAATCGCCGATGAACCGACGACCGCACTCGATGTTACCATTCAAGCGCAAATTTTAAAATTGATGAAAGAATTAAATACGCGGCTTAACACTGCGGTTCTTCTCATTACACATGACCTCGGCGTTGTCGCAGAAACATGCGAACGCGTCATTGTTATGTATTCAGGTCAAATTATTGAAGAAGCGCCTGTAAAAACGATTTTTGAAAATCCCGAGCATCCATACACGAAGGGGCTTATTCAATCGGTGCCCGACATAAGATATAAAAAGGACCGACTTTATTCAATCGCTGGGAACGTGCCGAGGCCGGGTACAATCGAACGTGGATGCAGATTTGCTGCACGTTGCGAGTTTGCATTCGAGCGTTGCCTTCAAGAAAATCCGGAACTATACGAAACATCCACCGCTCATCAAACACGGTGCTTCCTATATGACAAGAAAGGGGCGGAAGCGCTTGACAAAGCCCTTATTGAAAGTTGAAAACTTGAAAAAGTATTTTCCGATTAAAAAAGGTGTGCTTGGGAGAGTTGCAGGCCAAGTAAAAGCGGTCGATGATATATCTTTTTACGTGAATGAAGGAGAAACGCTAGGAATTGTCGGTGAATCGGGATGCGGTAAATCGACAACCGGCAGAATGCTTCTAAGACTACTTGAACCAACTGAAGGCACGGTTGAGTTCGACGGGAAAGATATTACTAAACTATCTGCGGAAGAAATGCGGAAAACGAGACGCGATATTCAAATGGTGTTTCAAGATCCCTATGCTTCCTTAAATCCGAGACATACTATCGAAAAAATTTTGGGGGAGCCATTATTGGTCCATGGCATAAAAAGCGCTAAAGAACGAAATGCTAAAATTCGCGAGTTTTTAGAAGTAGTCGGCTTGAGCGACTTTCATGCAAAACGGTACCCGCATCAGTTTAGCGGCGGTCAAAGGCAACGAATCGGAATCGCGAGAGCTCTTATGACAAATCCGAAACTAATTATTGCAGATGAACCGGTATCCGCGCTTGATGTGTCGATCCAAGCGCAAGTTCTTAATTTAATGCAAGACTTGCAAACAGAATTTAATTTAACTTATATTTTCATTGCCCACGATCTGGGAGTGGTTCGCCATATTAGTGATCGAGTTGGGGTTATGTATCTAGGGAAAATAGTAGAAGTATCAGAGAGTGAAGATCTTTATGCAAATCCGCTCCATCCATATACACAAGCCTTATTATCAGCAGTCCCGGTTCCAGATCCAGACTATATTAAGCAGGAAGTTTTTCTTGAGGGGGATATTCCAAATCCTGCGGATCCCCCAACTGGTTGCACATTCCATACAAGATGCCCGTTTAAGATGGATATTTGCACGCGGGCTATTCCAAAGCTTATAGAAGTTGAAAAAGGTCATTCTGTTGCGTGTCATCTTTATCCAGATGGTACCGACAATGATATAAAAACAGATGGAGGGGTCATTCAATGAGAAAAGGTAAGTTTTGGTCGTTAGCGCTATTACTTCTCCTCGTTTTATCCATGGTTCTTGCAGCATGCGGGAACGATGATGGGGATAAAGGAAAAGAAGGAGAAGATAGTAAAGGGACAGAAACAGAAACAAAAGGTAGCGGAGAAACATTAGTATTCGGACGCGGTGGGGATTCAACTTCGCTGGATCCATCACGAGTCACTGAAGGCGAAACGTTTAAAGTAACGGTGAATCTTTTTGAAACGCTTCTAAATTTCGGCGAACAAGACACAACGATTCAACCTGGACTCGCCAAGAAATGGACACCATCTGAAGATGGATTGACGTATACGTTCGAATTAGAAGAAGGTGTCAAGTTCCATGATGGTACAGACTTTAATGCGGATGCAGTCGTTAAAAACTTCGAAAGATGGGCTAATGGCGATGAGGAGATGTTCCCTTACTATGCATCAATGTTTGGCGGATTTAAAGATGATGAAAGCCATGTCATAGAATCAGTCACGGCAGATGGCGATTACACAGTCGTTATCAAACTGAAAAGACCACAAGCGCCATTCCTTAAAAACATTGCGATGGACATGTTTGCAATTGCAAGTCCAACCGCGTTTGAAAAGGGTGACCAAGAATTTGCAAGAAATCCTGTCGGTACGGGTCCATTCCAATTTGTCGAATGGAAACCAAATGACTCGATCACAATTGAAAAATTTGATGGTTATTGGCAAGAAGGACTTCCGAAACTCGGAAAAGTTATTTTTCTGTCGATTCCGGATAACTCAGCACGTCTAAACGCGCTTCTGAAAGGCGATATCGATCTTGCTGACGGCATCAATCCTTCAGATGGTCAAAAAATTGAAGATAGTGCCGACTTGCAATTATTCGAACGTCCATCGATGAACGTCGGCTATCTCGGTTTGACCGTGACTCGTCCGCCGTTTGACAATAAATTAGTTCGTCAAGCCATGAACCATGCGATTGACAAGCAGACAATCATCGATTCGTTCTTTGAAGGGCGCGCTGATATTGCTGTAAACCCGATGCCAGAATCAATTTCAGGTTATAACGATGAGATTGAAGGCTACGAATACGATCCAGCAAAAGCAAAAGAGTTATTGAAAGAAGCTGGATATGAAGATGGATTTGAAATGGAGCTTTGGGCTATGCCAGTACCGCGTCCATACATGCCGGACGGTGAAAAAGTTGCCGAAGTTATTCAGAAAAACCTAGAAGATATCGGTGTTAAAGCAAAAATTGTTTCTCATGAATGGGCAACATACTTGGATCTTGCTAGTAAAGGCGACGCAGATGCATTTATGCTCGGTTGGACTGGGGATAACGGAGACGCGGATAACTTCCTATATGTTTTACTAGATGAAGATAATATCGGAAGCAACAACTATACGTACTTCAAAAATGACGGCATGCACGATTTACTCATCGAAGCACAATCAGAAGTCGATGAAGATAAGCGTATAGAGCTTTACAAAAAAGCTCAGGAAATCATTCACGATGAAGCGCCATGGGTTCCGCTTGCTCACTCGACGCCACTTCTCGGAGGGGCTAAAGAGTTAACAGGTTTCAAGCCGCACCCAACTGGTTCGGATATCTTGAAAAACGTAGATTTTAAGTAATTGATGAAAAGAGGGAGGGTCTGTTGGATTCTCCCTTTTTTAATCCGCATTATTTTTACATAAATAAAAATCCAAGCTATTGAGTCAGAGGGGTGAATTGATTGCTGAACTATATAGGGAAAAGATTGCTGCATCTTATCCCAGTCTTGCTGGGGATGACATTTATCGTGTTTATGATTATCCGAGCGATTCCTGGTAATCCGGCACAAATGATCCTTGGCCAACAAGCGACGAAGGAAGCTGTCGAAGCGTTGACGGTGAAACTTGGACTCGATAATCCATGGTATATCCAATATTTTAAATACCTCGGTGCCATATTAAAAGGAGACTTGGGCGAATCGATGAGAACCCATGCACCTGTAGCGGATGAATTATGGCCTTATTTAGCAGCTACTGCTGAACTCGCGATCTTTGCTATCATCATTGCAATTGTTGTTGGTATTAATGCTGGAATCATTTCGGCATGGTTTCAAAATTCTTGGTTTGATTATACAGCTATGGTTCTTGCGCTTGTTGGTGTTTCCATGCCGATTTTTTGGCTCGGCCTCATGGAACAATGGTTATTTTCATTGGAGCTGGGATGGCTGCCAACAACAGGTCGTATGCAAGTCCGTGATCCGGTCGCATCGATAACCAATTTATATGTAATTGATACGATAATAGCCGGACGTTTTGACCAACTATGGCAAGTCATTCGGCATTTAATATTACCTGGTTTTGCGTTAGCAACGATTCCTATGGCGATAATTGCCCGGATGACAAGATCAAGCATGCTTGAAGTAATGCGTTCCGATTTTATCCGCACAGCGCGCGCAAAAGGGCAAAAAATGTTTTGGGTCGTTTACAAACATGCACTTAAAAACGCTATTATTCCAGTATTAACAGTGATTGGGTTGCAAATGGGAATGCTCCTCGGTGGTGCAATATTAACTGAAACGATTTTTGCTTGGCCGGGAGTAGGAAGATACATTTACGATGCAATTGGTTATCGGGATTACCCTGTTATCCAGTCGGGCATTTTAATCATTGCATTTTTCTTTGTCATGATAAATTTATTTGTCGACTTATTGTATAGCTTCATTGACCCAAGGATTAAATATGATTAAGGAAGGGGGTAGTGACGATGTCTGAACTTTCACCGAAAGTAGATGGAATCGTCGAGGCGGAAGTTGACCGATCAGCAGGGCCTTGGCGTGAAGCTTGGAAAGGGTTTAGAAAAAGTAAAGTAGCGGTTGTCGGCATGGTAATCGTATTTTTCTTTATAGTCGTTGCTCTAGTCGGCCCGTTTATTGCAAAAGAAGGCATAAATGAACAGTTTATGGCCGATCGTCTTCTGCCTCCTTCGTCAGAATATTGGCTTGGGACAGATGACTTTGGGCGTGATATATTATCCAGAATTATTCACGGTGCACGTATTTCATTATGGGTCGGTTTCTTTTCAGTAATTGGCTCTGTCGTAGTAGGGAGCGTTCTCGGGATAATTGCTGGTTATTATGGTCGTTGGGTTGATACGATTATTTCAAGAATCTTTGATATCATGCTAGCATTCCCATCAATCCTGCTAGCAATCGCGATTGTTTCAGTACTAGGACCTTCACTACGAAATGCGTTAATAGCAATCGCGATTATCAATGTACCGAATTTTGGACGACTAATACGCTCAAAAGTACTGAGTATAAAAGAGGATGAATATATTACCGCAGCCAAAGGAGTAGGCATGAAAGATGCGCGAATATTATTTTCGCATATACTGCCGAATTCTATGGCGCCAGTAATTGTGCAAGGAACGTTAGCCATTGCGACAGCAATCTTAGAAGCAGCTGCACTAGGGTTTCTCGGACTTGGTGCTGCGGCGCCAGAACCCGAGTGGGGAAAAATACTTGCAGACTCGAAAAACTATCTTCAGTCGGCACCGTGGACGATGATATTCCCGGGACTCGCCATCATGCTCACCGTTCTAGGTTTCAATTTAATGGGGGACGGATTACGAGATGCAATGGACCCGCGGATGAAAAACTAAAGAAATCCCGCACATCGAGACCACTCTTGATGTGCGGGATTATCATTTTTAGTAACTTTCTTCGTTAAAATCGACATTTATTTTGACTTTATGGTGCTTATGAATCGAGACGATAAGTTTATCCAAATGTTCTAGCTGCTCCTCGTAATTCAAGATAGCGGAAAGAACGTGAAGTAGATGGTAGGATGAAAATTCTTCTTCTTCCTTGGTAAGTGCGATTTCTTTCGCGAAAATCTCTAATACTTCATGGCGCTGAATATAATCTTCATTTGTATCGGAAGACATGCTTTCAGGTTTTAACTTTCCAACAAATTTGAGGTGCAACTGTTCATGGTAGGTCAAAAGCGCATCAAGCCGTTCCTGCACCATCATTCGAAACTGCTCTGGCAAGTCGATGAGCTCATTTTCATATTTATGAATTCGTTGGAGTACTTCATAACTTCGTCTAGACGCTGCAATCATCTGACGATAAACAACAAGCTTTCTTCCTTTGGATCTCGAGATTTTTTTAAAGTAGCTACGTTCCTCTTTATAAAATAGAAACGTCTGCTCAATTGTAGCGAGCCTATCTTTTATTGTCTTCAGCGCCATTTTTGTTGCAATATGATCTGACGATTGCCTTCCAGCAATTCGAGTCCATCGAATAATTTCATCTTGGTTTTGATTAATCGATTGGAACAACTTGGTTTCGTATTTAGGCGGCAGAAAGAGCAGATTGACTAAAAAAGCTGCAAAGACTCCGACGAGCAATGTTGTAAATCTTAATACGGCATAGATTAGAAATTCATCGTTCTGGATTTCCATAATGGCGATCATCATTACGAGCGCCATCGAAATGGATGCTTCGAGCTTCAATTTATTCATAATCAAAATAATGATTACCGCGGCTAAGCCGATGACAACGAGTTGATGGCCGAATATAAGTACAAATGAAATTGCGATAACCGCGCCGATGATGTTACCTTGAACTTGCTCAACGATTCTTAAATAGGATCGGTAAATAGAAGGCTGAATCGCAAAAATTGCTGCGATTCCCGCGAATACTGTTTGCGGAAGTTGGAGTAATTCGGCTATGAATAACGCCAACACAATCGCAACACCGGTTTTAATAATGCGGGCACCAAGTCTCATGGAAATCTCCCTTTCTTAGTGGACAGTACTTTTTCGCTAATTTTCCCGATCAGTTATTCAGGGTAGCTGCAAGTTCCTCAAATGATTTATCAACCGCGGTAATTGTTTCGTTAATGATGGATTCCGTATGGGCAGTTGTTAAAAACCAAGCTTCATACTTAGATGGAGCAATGTTTATACCATTTTTCAATAACAGCTTGAAAAACTTCCCGAATACATCGCCATCTGTTGCTTCAGCTTGTTCATAGTTTTCAACTTTTACATCAGTGAAAAATAATGTCAGCGCTCCGCCTAGACGGTTCGTTGTCAACGTTATCCCATGCTTTTTAGCAGATGCTAAAATTCCTTCTTCAAGTATTGCCCCAAGTCGATCCATTTCATCGTAAATCCCTGGTTCTTGCAATACTTCCAAACAAGCAATGCCAGAAAGCATCGATGCAGGATTACCAGCCATCGTTCCCGCCTGGTATGCAGGTCCTAAAGGTGCAACTTGATCCATGATTTCTTTTCTGCCGCCGTATGCACCAATCGGCAAGCCGCCGCCAATAATTTTACCTAATGCAGTTAAATCAGGCGTTAGGCCAAGCATATCTTGCGCGCCGCCATAGTGGAATCGGAATGCTGTAATCACTTCATCATAAACAATAAGCGCGCCATGTTTCGATGCTAAATCATGCACAAGTTCCAAAAATCCTTCATTCGGTTCTACGATTCCGAAATTCCCTACAATCGGCTCGACAAGAATGCATGCAATTTCATCTCCCCATTTTTCCATGGCTTCCTTATATGCTTCCGGATTATTGAATGGAACCGTAATGACTTCTTCCGCGATAGATTGCGGAACGCCCGCTGAGTCCGGTGTTCCTAATGTTGCTGGGCCGGAACCCGCCGCGACGAGTACAAGATCGGAATGCCCGTGATAGCAACCTGCGAATTTCATTATTTTTGTTCGACCCGTGTAAGCGCGAGATACACGAATGGTTGTCATGACAGCTTCCGTGCCTGAATTGACAAAACGAACTTTATCCATCTTAGGCATCGCTTCTTTTAGCATTTTAGCAAACTTGACTTCATGTTGTGTCGGCGTACCATATAAAACACCAGTTTCAGCTGCATGCGTAATTGCTTTTGTAATATGCGGGTGCGCATGACCTGTAATAATCGGACCATATGCAGCTAGGTAGTCAATGTATTTATTTCCATCTACATCCCAAAAGTATGCGCCTTCCGCACGTTCCATGACCGTCGGAGATCCCCCTCCAACTGCATGATATCCTCTTGATGGGCTATTTACTCCACCTACGATATGTTCTGTTGCTTCATTATAAAGTGTTTCGGATTTTGTTCTGATCATTTTATTTCCTCCGTTCGTATCTATCTCCTCTATTCTAAACAAAATCCACTCGATACGCCAAAGAAATTGAAAGTAAAGGATGTGTCAAGTACCATTAATGTAGAACGTAAGTAATTGATTGGCCTGTACCTAAATTATAATGGAGGAATCGATGATGACAAAACTAGAAGGAAAACCAGCACCACAATTTACACTTCGCAATGAAAAAGGTGACAATGTCTCGCTTTCCGATTTTGCAGGGGAAAAGTATGTAGTATTGTATTTTTATCCGAAAGATGCAACGCCTGGATGTACAACACAAGCTTGCGACTTTCGGGACTCGTATGAGGACTTCAGTAAATTGAATGCAGTTATTCTGGGAGTAAGTCCCGATGATGAGGCTTCTCATACCAAGTTCATCGAAAACAAAGGATTACCATTCTCGCTTCTAGTCGATGACAATCATGAAGTCGCGGAAAAATATGGCGTTTGGAAATTGAAGAAGAATTTTGGACGTGAATACATGGGAATTGAACGATCCACATTTCTTATTAACCCAGCAGGGGAAGTTGTAAAAGAATGGCGTAAAGTTAGGGTGAAAGGTCATATTGACGAGGCGTTAACAACATTACAAGAAATCGTAAATGCCTAATTTCTAGGGGGAAGAAGGATGGAGATTTTATTTGCGTTTAAAATAAAAGAAAACGAAGAGTTAGCATTAATCGATGAGTTTCCATCAGTCTCATTTTATTTTAACGGTTCGATTGATGATAAAGAAATTGAAACTGCTGATGTTATTGTTACTTTCGGTAGCAATATTGATGTTGCGGTTCTAAATCGAGCTAAAGCGCTTAAGTGGCTGATGGTTGCGTCAGCCGGTGTTGAAAAAATGCCTTTACTCGAAATCGCGAAGCGTAACATATTGATAACAAATGTGCGCGGCATCCATAAGACGCCAATGGCCGAATCAGTTCTCGCACATATTTTAGCGCTGAAACGATCTATTCCCGAAATCTATGCGAACCAAGTGACGAAAAAATGGAGAACTAAATTTCATTCAACAGAACTGAATGGAAGTACTGCACTTATTTTGGGTCCAGGGGCTATCGGAGCTGAAATCGGTCGACTATTGCAAGCATTCGGGGTAAAGACTATTGGCTGTAATCGCACAGGACGAAGTGTTGAATCGATGGACGAAATCATAACGTATAATGAATTACTGAACAAGTTGCCAGTAGCTGATTTTGTCATATCAGTATTGCCAAGCACGCCAGAAACAAGAGGACTTTTAACTGCTAAGCACCTCGAATCGATGAAGGATACAGCCGTGTTTATGAATTTCGGTCGCGGTGATATTATTGACGAAAAAGTACTTGTGACAGCATTAAGAAACAACGTGATTGGGCATGCAGTACTTGATGTATTTGCAGCAGAACCATTACCAGAAAACCATGAATTATGGGCGCTCCCAAATTGCACAGTGTCTCCGCATATTTCTAGTAAGTCTGGAAAGTATATCGAAAGATCACTGATTGTATTTAAAAAGAACTTACAGATATGGCTAAAGAATGATAAGGATTTTATCAATGTGATTAATCCTGAGTCGGGCTATTAAGAAAAGGATAGGCATCGCTTTAGTTGACAAACACCGTCCTATTTCAGTAAACTAATTGTAATGATTACAAAGTAAGAATCTCTATAGGATTGAGGTGCATAGCGATGTCTGATGTCACGTTAAGAGGCGCGCTGGACACGTTGAAAGAAAATGGAGTGCGAATTACTCCGCAAAGACATGCCATTTTAGAATATCTCGTTACTTCTAAGTCACATCCGACGGCCGATGAAATATATAAATCACTTGCAAGTACCTTCCCTAACATGAGCGTTGCAACGGTTTACAACAATCTTCGTGTGTTTCAAGGCGTTAATCTTATAAAAGAGCTACCTTATGGCGACTCCTCTAGTCGTTTTGATTTTGTGACACACGATCATTATCATATCATTTGTACTGAATGCGATAAGATAGTCGATTTTCATTATCCCGGCTTGGAGGAAGTTGAACATCTTGCTTCCCATGTAACTGGGTTTCAAGTTAATGCCCATCGGATGGAAGTATACGGAACCTGTCCAATATGTGCAGGAAATGTTACTGAAACTCATTAAAAAACATCCAGCAAGTCTTTGCTGGATGTCTTTTTTATTTTCATTTGTTTTTTGTTTCTTGAACTTTTTTGTTTGATCGATTATACTTTTCGTCAAATTCCTTACCCTCTAGAGAAGGATCGAGTGTAAGTGGCTCGCGGCAATGACCGCACATGTCAACACGACCTAGCATTTTCGTTTGCCCGCCGCAATTCGGACAAACAATTTGAACGGCTCGGGTGGATAAAGTTCCAATCCATGCGTATACAACCGTACTAGCAAGAATTGCTAGAACGCCAAGCAACATAAAGATAATCATGATAATTTCATTTTTTCTAAAGAAGATACCCAGATACATAATGACCACGCCTATGAATATGAGTGATAAAGCAAATGATCTAATTCGATTTATTTTATTTTTATATGGTTTCATCGACAGTTACCTCCTTAATACATCCTCAATTACTATAGCATAAATTTATTTTAGACGAAATTTTTGATGCTTGAAAAAAGGATATAGTTGATGATTGTCGAAAGTTAAGCTGCAGGGAGGTTATGAGAGTGGAACAAGTATTAAGATCAATATACCAAGAACGTGCAAGTGATCCCGAAACACTAGGAGTCATTCTCGTAGAAAAAAGAAGAGAAGGGGATCCGATAACAGATATGTTTGACGCGATTCTCTTAATTATCACGGCAGATGATGAGATTCCCATTTATACAAAGCATTACACTTCAAGTTCTGGTATAGCGGCAATGCATGTTATCAGCAAGAGCCAATTGCAAAAATGGATATTAGTTGGTACTCAGAGAAAAGTGGTGGATTGGCTTTATTACGGCAAGATTTATTTTGACCGCAATGAGTATGTTGAAAAACTAAAAAGAGAATTACTAGAATACCCATTTATCGGTAGAAAGATAAAGATGGGGATTGAGTTATCCAGACTTATCAGGGCTTATATAGAAGGAAAGACTTTTTTTGAACATGAAAATTATATGGATGCCTATAACCACGTCGTTAATTCTTTGCATTATCTTGCTAGGTTGGCAATCATTGAAAAAGGCATCTCGCCAGAAGTGACGGTATGGTCTCAAGTTAAAAAACTAGACCCGGCAATTTATAAGCTTTATGAAGAATTGATTACAAGCGATGAACCTCTACAAAAACGACTTGAACTTCTATTTCTTGCAAGTGAATTCTTTATTCATAATAGGACTGCAGATGGTGCCCAACATATATTAGAAGTCATGGCTTCTAAAGAAAGCTGGGAAATCCAAGAGCTTCATGACCATGAAGAATTACGTATATACTCAATTGAATTAGAAGTTTTCATTGAGTTTCTAGTTGAAAAAGGTTTTATTAAAGTAATAGAAAGCATGTCGAAAAATGAAATGATAATGCATCGAGAATATCAAGTGAATTGAGAAAGGATTAATTTAATGGAGCAGTTTATCAATGCTCCATTAAATTTATGTTGACATCCTAGGTCATATCGTGTTATTCTATTGTTTGTCGCTTGAGAGAGAAATACGAACTAAATGTTTATGAAAATAGTTCTTGACTCTTTCGAATGAAGATGTTATATTTGAGAAGTCGCTTTTAGAGGACGTCGCAAATTAACGTATTGGGATGCGGTGGCAAATGCTACTATCTCAATTTAAGTTAAATAGAATAATGAACCTTGAAAACTGAACAGCAAAACGTCAAGATATAACGTTTCGTTAATTCGAAACAAAAACGAATCTTCGGATTCGAAGTCAGCAAAATGAAACTCGAGCTATTCAAGTTTCTCTATTATGGAGAGTTTGATCCTGGCTCAGGACGAACGCTGGCGGCATGCCTAATACATGCAAGTCGAGCGAACATTTATTGAAGCTTGCTTCTTTAAATGTTAGCGGCGGATGGGTGAGT
>NZ_JAAOIY010000009.1 GCF_013184495.1 Sporosarcina jiandibaonis
TGCTGAAAGCATCTAAGCATGAAGCCCCCTTCAAGATGAGATTTCCCATTACGCAAGTAAGTAAGATCCCTCAGAGAAGATGAGGTTGATAGGTCCGGGGTGTAAGTGCGGCGACGTACGTAGCTGACGGATACTAATTGATCGAGGACTTAACCTATTAAGTTAAAAGGGTTTGATTGACCCTGATTTGTGAACATTATCATTCGTTTTATCCAGTTTTGAGCGAACAAGCTCAAATAGTCTAGTGGCGATAGCGAAGAGGTCACACCCGTTCCCATACCGAACACGGAAGTTAAGCTCTTCAGCGCCGATGGTAGTTGGGGGCTTCCCCCTGCAAGAGTAGGACGTTGCTAGGCATATTTTTTCATTTCATCAACAGGTAAAGATTGATCAACTAAACAATAAATGCAATCAAGAAACCATGATTTATTGAAATGGAAATGGGGTAGGGTCAATGCCCTTCCTATACATACTAAGGTCCCGTGGTGTAGCGGTTAACATGCCTGCCTGTCACGCAGGAGATCGCGGGTTCGATTCCCGTCGGGACCGTCATTTAATTTAAAACATAGAAACCGATTACGGGATTTTCCCGGAGTCGGTTTTTTGTTTTATGATTTTAATAAGCGTCAACGCTTTCCGATAGAATATATTTTCTGTACAATTAAAGAAAATAAGCGGAGTGGACTACTCGAAAGGAAATAAAAAATGAAAAAACAATTTACCGTTCATTCCCTTAAGGAAACGGAACAGCTTGCCAAAAATCTTGCATTACTTGTATCTCCACCGGATGTCATTACTTTAGAAGGCGATTTGGGAGCCGGAAAAACAGCCTTTACACAGGCATTCGCGAAAGCAATTGGAATTACGCGGACTGTTAGCAGTCCTACGTTTACGATTTTAAAACAATATGAAGGGAAATTTCCTTTTAATCATTTGGATGTCTATCGGCTGGCCGGAAGTGAGGAAGATCTCGGTTGGGAAGAATTATTTTACGGTGATGCCGTCACTATTATTGAATGGGCTCATTTGATTGAGGAAGACTTACCAGCAGAACGTCTGGAAATTGAAATTGTTCATGCAGGAAATACAAAAAGAATTATTACTGTTAAGCCGCAAGGCGGCCGATATGAAAAAATTTGTGAGGGGTTAAGTTTATGATTTGGCTAGGAATAGATACAGCAAATATACCACTTTCAGTTGCAATCGTTAAAGATGGTGAAATACTTATTGAAGAAAACACCTCAATGGCAATTAACCATTCGCTTCGTGCGATGCCAGCGATTGATGAAGTGTTTCAAAAAACGGGTATTGCTCCTTCAGATATTAATGCAATTGCTGTATCTGAAGGACCAGGCTCGTATACAGGCGTGAGAATAGGCGTGACGATTGCGAAAACACTTGCATGGACGCTTAATAAACCGCTTATTGGGGTTTCTAGTTTAAAAGCGCTCGCTGCAAATGCCCTGTATTTTAATGGTTTACTTTGCCCAATTATAGATGCTCGGAGAAATAATGTGTATGCTGGTGCTTACCGGTTTGAAAATGGAAAGTTAACCGCAATAATTGAAGATGGACATTTTTCACTTGGGGAATTAATTGGAAAACTGAAATCTTTTAAATATCCAGTTTTGTTTATTGGAAAAGATACGTCATTGCATAAAGATCAATTGATTGATGAGCTTGCAGATCATGCAGTGTTTGCTCCAATCCAGTTTAATTTACCGCGTGCGTCTTCCCTCATTCATGCGGCACAGCAATTTGAAGAGAAAGTGGATATTCATAATTTCGTTCCAGAATATCGTCGAATTGCTGAAGCGGAGGCAAATTGGTTGAAAGCGCAGGAAAAGGGAAATGACCATGGTTAAAGAAATTATTTACCGTGAAATGGTGCGAGCTGATATTCCATCTGTAGTAACTATTGAAGAAGAAGCGTTTACGGTTCCATGGACACAAGAAATATTCGAACATGAGATGACTGGTAATAATTATGCTCATTATATTGTTGCGTTGGAAAATGATGAGGTAATTGGTCATTGTGGAATGTGGATTGTTTTGGACGAGTGTCATATCACGAATGTTGCTGTTCTGAAACGATTCAGAGGGTATAAAATTGGTGAAGGCTTAATGCGACAGGCTATTGCTCTTTGTGAAGAAATGAAAGTGAAGTTAATGACATTAGAAGTTCGAGTTAGTAACCATACAGCGCAAAACTTATATCGAAAGCTTGGCTTCCAAGAAGGCGGCATACGTAAAAACTATTATAGCGACGACGGCGAAGATGCCCTCGTCATGTGGGTGGAATTATAGTGAAAAAAGATTTGTATATATTAGGAATTGAAACAAGTTGTGATGAGACAGCAGCTTCTGTTGTGAAAAATGGAACAGAAATCGTTTCAAATGTAGTTGCATCGCAGATTAAAAGCCAAAAAAGATTTGGCGGTGTTGTCCCGGAAATCGCTTCTAGACACCACGTTGAGCAAATTACATTAGTTATTGAAGAAGCGCTTCAAATTGCCAAATTGCAACCAAAGGATTTAGATGCAGTTGCGGTGACGGAGGGACCAGGTCTAGTAGGAGCTTTGCTTATCGGGATTAATGCCGCAAAGGCATTTGCATTCGCAAATCAATTGCCGATCGTCGGTGTGCATCATATTGCGGGCCATATATATGCCAACCAACTTATTCAACCGATGGAGTTCCCAATGCTTGCACTCATCGTTTCAGGTGGTCACACTGAGCTTGTTCTTATGAAAGAGCACGGATTATTTGAATTGATTGGAGAGACGCGTGACGACGCAGCAGGGGAAGCCTATGATAAAGTTGCTCGCGTACTCGGATTGTCTTATCCGGGCGGACCGGAAATTGACCGATTAGCTACTGAAAGCGATGGGGAAGTCGAATTCCCGAGGGCGTGGCTTGAACCGGAATCATACGATTTTAGTTTTAGCGGACTCAAGTCATCAGTTATTAACTATAAACATAATTTGGAACAGCGCGGGGAGCATGTAAATCCACATCATGTGGCGGCAGGCTTTCAAGCTAGTGTTGTTGATGTGCTAACGACAAAAACAGTACGAGCAGCACAGGAATTTAATGTGAAACAGGTCATAGCCGCGGGTGGTGTCGCTGCGAACAAACAGCTGCGCACATCACTTGAAGCGAAATTTAAAGAACTAAATATTCCTTTTTATGTCCCGCCTATATCGCTTTGCACAGATAATGCTGCAATGATAGCTGCAGCAGGATCTTCAATGTTTGAGAGCGGAATACGGGGCACGTTGTCGATGAATGGAAGACCTGGGATGGAGCTTGTTTCTTGGAATAAATAGTAGAACGTGGAGAATGTCTATTCGGACAATTTCCACGTTTTTATTTTGGTGTTTTATCAATTGTCAAGAGGAACATTCGTACTTATGAACATGTTGTGGATAACTTGTTGATAACTAAGGTAGTTGTTTATTTAATAATAAAATTGATGGGATAACTTTGTGTATAATAAAATATATATCTGTGGAGAATGTGGGAAAGTGCATCATAACGTTGTTTTTAAAGTGTTTATACTGTGGATAAGGTTGTGGAGAAGTTAATTATTTGATAGAGTTCATTCACATGTTATTTCAGAAAAATAAATAGCCATCCCATGATTGTGCATGAAGATGACCATTTATTTGATTTTGTTTTCAGTTTATAAATGTTCAAGTTCTTCTTGTAAAGTGAGCCAGTTTTCAGCTTTTTCGTCATGTTCGGCTTGCAAGTTGTCGATGCTATTTTGAATTTCCATAAGCTTTACATGATCATCCGCATAATCAGGATTTGATAGTTTAATTTCATAAGACGCAATGCGTTCATCAAGCGCATTAATTTCAGCCTCAATTTCAGCGATTGCACGTGTTAATCTTCTCTCTTGTCGCTTTTTTTCTCTATCATCGCCCTGTCCGGTTGCTGCTGGGCGCTTGTTTGCTAATGAGGCTCGCTCTTTATCTGCTAGTAGTTCTTCTTGTTCTTGTTTCTTTTCCACGTAGTAATCGTAGTCGCCTAAATATTCAACTGCACCTTGTGGACTGATATCGATGACTTTTGTTGCTAGGCGATTAATGAAATACCGATCATGTGATACGAAGACGATAGTGCCAGGAAAATCATCCAGTGCATTTTCGAGAATCTCTTTACTATCCAAGTCCAAGTGGTTTGTCGGCTCATCCAATATGAGCGTGTTAGATTTCTGTAGCATCAATTTCGCAAGAGAAAGTCGTGCTTTTTCCCCGCCGGATAATGATGTTACGGATTTTCCGGCGTCATCTCCAGTGAAAAGAAAACGGCCAAGAACACTTCGTATGTCTTTCTCGTTCATCATCGGCCATTCACTCCATAGTTCCTCCAGGACGGTATCATTACCGACTAGGGTGGCCTGCTCTTGATCGTAATAGCCGAATTGAACATTTGTCCCGTATCTAATTTCTCCGGAAAGTTCGGCTTGCTTTTTTACTATTGTTTTTAGTAAAGTCGATTTTCCGACGCCGTTTGGTCCAATTAATGCGATTCGTTCGCCTTTATACACACGTAGGTTAAGATTTTTTGAAATTGGAGTATCATTATATCCGATAGCCAGATTATCTATCGCAAGGACATCGTTCCCGCTTGGACGCTCGATAGAAAAAGTAAAGTTAGCTGACTTTTCATCACCATCCGGGGACTCCATCCAATTCGTTCGTTCCAACATTTTACGACGACTTTGGGCCATCTTAGATGTTGAAGCACGTGCAATATTCCGTTGGATAAAATCTTCGAGATTAGCGCGTTCACTTACTTCTCTTTCGTACATCTTTAAATCACGTTCATAGTTTTTTGCTTTTTCGTTAAGATAAGCGCTATAATTGCCATGGTATTTTGCTACTTTATGTCTTGAAACTTCATAAACAATCGTAACAATTTCATCGAGGAAATAGCGATCATGCGAGACAATCAACAATGCACCCTCGTAATTTACAAGGTATTTTTCTAGCCAACTGAGCGTCTCAATGTCAAGATGGTTTGTCGGTTCATCTAAAATTAATAAATCAGGACTGCTTAGCAACATTTTAGCGAGTGCAAGTCTCGTTTTTTGACCACCAGATAACAGGTTAACTTGTTTTGTATAATCCTCCGGGTAAAATCTCATGCCGTGAAGAACAGACCGTGTGTCTGCTTCATATTGATAGCCTTTTGAATTACTGAATTCAGTTTGTAATTCATCATATTCGGTCGAAACCCGATTGAATTCAATGCTATTTGAAAAGATTGCTGGATCTGCCATTTGTTCTTCTAGGGCGCGGATTCGCCTTTCCATTGCTCGAAGCGGCTCGAAAACGGTCATCATTTCATCCCAAACCGTTAATGAAGAATCAATCCCAGAATGTTGTTCAAGGTATCCAATTCGTATATTCCTCGGGATGATTAAATCACCCGAATCTGCAGTCATTTCACCCGCTATTACTTTTAGCAAGGTTGATTTTCCGGCACCGTTCCGTCCAACAAGGGCTACGCGGTCGCGCTGATGTACTTCTAGTTGAACATTATCTAAAATAGTCGTTCCTGAAAATGATTTAGTTAAAGCATTGACTTGTAAAACAATCATAATAAAACACCTCTATTCTTCTCTAGTCTAATAGAACAGCGCAATGCGCGCAATGGCCAGCTTTACAATAATCAGTAATTAAGATAGGATAGAATAGGCTCTAAGTACGTGTAGGAGGGGTAATATGGCAGAGGAAATGCCTCAGATACCACAGGCAACGTCTAAACGATTGCCTCTTTATTATAGATTTCTCCAAAACTTTGCAAACGCAAACAAAAAGCGCGTTTCATCCAGCGAATTAAGCGAAGCAATGAAAATAGATGCAGCGACAATTCGGCGGGATTTTTCTCATTTTGGCGCGCTCGGTAGAAAAGGATACGGGTATGATGTTCAGTATTTAGTCAATTTTTTTCGTACAATTCTTGATCAAGATGAAGAAACTGATGTAGCCCTTTTCGGTGTAGGAAGCTTAGGCAGTGCTTTTTTAAAATATAACTTTCATAAAAATCATAATACGCGTATCGTAGTGGCGTTTGATACTAATGCTCCGGTTGAGGGGAAGACGATAAGCGGGATTCCCATTTATCATCCGAGGGTTGCTGAAGAGAAGCTGAAGGAGCATGGAATCGAACTTGCTATCCTGACATTGCCATCAGACGTTGCACAAGGCGTTACAGATGATCTGGTTCGCTTTGGAATTAGAGGGATTTTAAACTTTACCCCCGTACGTCTTGCAGCACCAGAATCCGTTCGCGTCCATACAATCGATTTATCTGTAGAATTACAGACGCTTATTTATTTCATGAAAAATGACGTTAAAGATTCACAAATGTAACAGCCCTATTATAGCAATGTAGGCGATTTTAGTGTAAAATATTGATAAGTGAGAGGGACGAGTCTAATATCCCTAGCGACTAGGTAACGCGTTTACCAACTCTTGAATAGGAGGTGTCCGAAGATGATGCCAGGTGCTATGAGTCTTGTTTTAATTGCAATTATTGCATTGCTTGTATTTGGTCCGAAGAAGTTGCCCGAGATAGGAAAAGCATTCGGTTCTTCATTGCGTGAATTTAAAAATGCGACACAGGGACTCGTCAAAGATGACGACGGAGTTAAGAAAGCAGAAAAGACCGAAGAAGAACAGAAGTGAGTTAGGATGTTAGTCCGATGAACGATAAAAATTTAACAATCATTGAACATATAGATGAATTGAGAAAACGGCTGATGGTAATCGTCGTTTTCTTTGTTGTAGCGATCATAGGCAGTTTTTTTCTTGCGAAACCGCTCATTCGTTTTCTCCAGATGCACGGTGAAGCAAGAGATATAACATTGAATGCATTCAATGTTATCGATCCGATGTTGATTTTTTTAAAAGTAATTTTCTTTATTGCGATAGTCATCATATCTCCGATTCTTATGTACCAAATGTGGTCTTTTATTGCTCCCGGCCTGCACGAAAAAGAACGACGTGCGACGTTGAGTTATATTCCATACGCTTTTTTACTATTGCTTGGCGGGATTTCTTTCGCCTATTTTGTCTTGCTGCCGTACGTCATAAAATTCATGATGATGTTATCAACGGACCTAGGTATCACACAGACAATTGGTATTAATGAATACTTTAATTTCTTATTTCAAATTACGATCCCATTCGGGATTGTATTTCAATTACCGGTTGTAATTGTGTTTTTAGCACGGCTTGGTATATTAAATCCATCACTACTTGTGAAAATACGAAAATATGCATACTTTGGTTTATTTGTAATAGCAGCATTCATAACACCGCCTGATTTAATGTCCCATTTGTTTGTGACGGTACCGCTGTTTATACTTTATGAGTTTAGTATTGTTATTTCTCGCGTCGGTTACCGAAAATATTTAAAAGCGGAACAACAACGACAAATTGAAGATGCTACAAATTAATAAAAAGTCTTCCAACCGAATGATGATCGGATGGAAGACTTTTTTATCTTATTAGGAATGCTATGAAAGATTGATGCATATTCTGTAGTTGTTCAATCTTGTCATAATTCAGTTGGACGGTGACAACGAGTCCATTCATTAATAAATGTGAAATCATCGGTGCGATCAATCTTTTTGTTTTGAAGTAGATGAATGAGAAAACAAGACCAGGCGCTAAGTAAATGAGCAAATGTTGGAGTTCTCCATGGACAGCCGCGAATATTAATCCACTCACTAAAGCGGCGATGATGAAATTGGTTTTTTGATAAAGACCGCCGAAAATAACTCGCCTGAATACAATTTCTTCTAACAGTGGTGCGAATACCACAATACAAATGATGATAATGGGAGATACTTTAGCGATTTCAGATAGAAAAGCTGTATTTTCCGAGCCTGGTTCGATACCCATCATTTGTTCGATAAAACCTGCAGCCATTTGCCCGAAAAGTGCAAGAAAAAACCCAATGACGCCCCATAAAATAGTGCTCCCCACCGAAGCTGGTTTTCCTTTAAATACATGAAAGAACTTTTTTCTTGTGAAAATTAATAGAAGGAAGATAATCGCAGCCAGGGTATTAGCGGTGAAAAGCGACCATGCAATTCCATGATATTCAGCCTCTTGTGAAGTTAAGCTTGGATTTCCTTTAAAGTATTGAAAAATCGGCTTAACTAAAAATACGCTGCCGATTTGCATAATTACGTAAGTGAAGATCAGGTAAAAATAGATTTTCCAGTTTTTCAAAATGTTCATCCCCTTAAATAACAACTGCTGTTATTTTAGCTGTTTTAACCAACATTAGCAAAGGGAAGAATGTATGAGTAAATTACTTGCAAAATAGGCAGATGTTTATTATGATTAGAATTGTGTTAGCACTCCTTGTAGATGAGTGCTAAAAGAAATTATTATCTTTGGGAGGTTGTTTTACTTGTTGAAACCATTAGGTGACCGTATCGTAATCGAATTAGTTGAGGCGGAAGAAAAAACGGCGAGCGGCATTATCGTGCCTGATTCTGCGAAAGAAAAACCGCAAGAAGGAAAAGTAATTGCTGCTGGAACAGGGCGCGTTTTGGAAAATGGCCAACGTGTCGACTTAGAAGTTAAGGAAGGCGACAAGATTATCTTCTCAAAATACTCCGGAACTGAAGTTAAACATGAAGGTAATGAATATTTAATCCTGCGTGAAAGCGACGTTTTAGCTGTTATCGGTTAATTCTAGGAAAAAATGAGTACTGTACAAACATGCTTAAAATTCAGGAGGGAAATTATAAATGGCTAAAGAAATTAAATTTAATGAAGATGCACGTAGTGCGATGCAACGCGGAGTTGACAAGCTTGCGGATACAGTTAAGGTAACACTCGGACCAAAAGGACGTAACGTTGTTCTTGAGAAAGCTTTTGGATCGCCACTTATTACAAATGATGGTGTAACGATTGCTCGTGAAATCGAACTTGAAGACAAATTTGAAGATATGGGTGCAAAACTCGTAGCTGAAGTTGCTTCAAAAACGAACGAAATCGCTGGTGACGGGACGACGACAGCTACAGTTCTTGCGCAAGCAATGATTAGCGAAGGTCTTAAAAACGTAACAGCGGGTGCAAACCCAGTTGGAATCCGTAAAGGAATCGAGCTAGCTGTTAAAGAAGCTGTTGAGCAGTTAACAGTTATTTCAAAACCAATCGAAGAAAAAGAGTCAATCGCACAAGTTGCAGCAATATCTTCAGGTGATGAAGAAGTTGGTAAGCTAATCGCGGATGCAATGGAGCGCGTTGGAAACGACGGCGTTATTACAATCGAAGAATCAAAAGGATTCACAACTGAACTTGACGTAGTTGAAGGAATGCAGTTTGACCGCGGCTATGCTTCAGCATATATGGCCACAGATACGGACAAAATGGAAGCAGTTCTTGACAATCCATATATTTTAATTACAGATAAAAAGATTACAAACATTCAAGAGATCTTACCTGTTCTTGAGCAAGTTGTACAACAAGGTAAACCACTTCTAATGATTGCGGAAGACGTTGAAGGAGAAGCACTTGCAACACTAGTTGTAAACAAACTTCGCGGTACGTTTAACGCGGTAGCAGTTAAAGCACCGGGCTTTGGTGATCGTCGTAAAGCAATGCTAGAAGACATCGCAATCCTTACAGGCGGCGAACTTATCACAGAAGACCTTGGACTTGACCTGAAAGAAACACAAATTACTCAACTTGGTACAGCTTCAAAAGTAGTTGTTACGAAAGATAACACGACAATTGTAGAAGGTGCTGGAGATTCAGACCAAATCGCAGGCCGTGTCAATCAAATCCGTACGCAACTTGAAGAAACGACATCTGAGTTCGATAAAGAAAAA
The DNA here is from genome assembly GCF_013184495.1 of Sporosarcina jiandibaonis. GTDB lineage: Bacteria > Bacillota > Bacilli > Bacillales_A > Planococcaceae > Sporosarcina > Sporosarcina jiandibaonis. Next base: position 9,872 of record NZ_JAAOIY010000009.1, read on the forward strand.
CTACAAGAGCGCCTTGCGAAACTTTCAGGAGGCGTTGCAGTTATCAAGGTTGGAGCAGCTACTGAAACTGAGTTGAAAGAGCGCAAACTTCGTATTGAAGATGCACTGAACTCAACACGTGCAGCTGTAGAAGAAGGAATCGTTTCGGGCGGCGGAACTGCACTCGTTAACGTTTACAATAAAGTAGCTACTCTTATCGAATCTACTGAAGGTGACGTAGCAACAGGCGTGAACATTGTTCTGCGCGCACTAGAAGAACCAGTTCGTCAAATCGCAAACAACGCGGGCCTTGAAGGGTCAATCGTTGTAGATCGTCTAAAGCGTGAAGAAATCGGTATCGGTTTCGACGCAGCAGAAGGCAACTGGGTGAACATGATGGATGCAGGTATCGTCGACCCAACTAAGGTTACACGTTACGCGCTTCAACACGCGGCATCTGTTGCAGCTATGTTCCTGACAACTGAAGCAGTTGTTGCAAATATTCCACAAGAAAATGCTGGCGGCGGAATGCCGGATATGGGCGGCATGGGTGGAATGGGCGGAATGATGTAAGGGGTCATATAAACCCCGTTACAAAAAGTTTTGTTAGCATGAACTTATTATTTGTTCATGTTTATGCTCATGTTTCATTGAATAAGATTATTAGAGAGGTCTTTCATCAGGTTACCAAACCTAGTGGAAGCCTCTTTTTTTATGTTTTTTGTCATGTGCGCATAAATTGAAAATGTAGTGTTAATATCCGAATGTCCAAGACGTTCCTGTATTTCCTTTATGTGAACATTAGCTTCAATGAGCAAAGAGGTGTGTGTATGTCTGAATGAGTGGGGAGTCACATTCTTTTTAATGTTTGTCCTTTTTAAGAGTCGCTGCATCCTAATGGCGAAATGTTTGATCGTTTTAGGATATCCTTCATTGGTTACAAAAATAAAGTCATTATCATTATAAAGTGGTTCGTTATCTTGTATTGTTCTTTCTTGTTCCTGTTTATGCAGATTGAGCAAATCGATTAATAGGGTATCAATAGAAATGGTACGTATAGAACTTTCTGTTTTTGGAGTAAGTAACTGATAATGTAGTTTGTTATTGGTTGGATTGTAATACGTTTTATATACCCTTAGTGTGTTGTTTATGAAATCAATATCAGACCATTTCAGAGCAATCATTTCACCTATACGAAGACCGGTATATGCCAGCAAAGTGAACGTTAATAAATCACCCTCTAAGCCTTCGTTTTTCGCAACGGTTAGAAATTCTTCCAATTCTTCTTTTTCAAGAAATTTTTCATTTATGTCGTCACCTTTTTCAAGATCAGCAACAGTTTTTTTCTTTTTAGCTAATTTAATGTCTTTTGTAGGTATGTCCTTAATTAATTTATTTTCATGAGCATAAACAAAAACCATGTTCGCAGAAGTGTGGATACTGGAAACATAGTTTGTACTGAATCGGTTAGATAAGTCATCTATCGTGTCCTGGTATACCTTTTTCGTTATTTTTTGAATTGGGGTTTGACCAAAAACACTAATAATGTGAGTCAACGCTATACGCCTAGCCCTTTGGCTACTTTCTTTTGCGCCTTGTGAAAGATAATGTTTTAACCAATCCTTACAAAGTGCTTCAAACGTAATAGCGGATGGTTCAATATATTCACCTTTGTGAAATTGCCTTTCGAACAATGCGGCAGCAAGTTGGGCATCTTTCTTTGTTAAAAATCCCGACTTGCTGGCCTGTTTATCCTTTCCAGTGACCGGGTCTTTTCCAGCATAGGCACGGTATGCCCATTTACTACCCCGTTTATAGATGTATGCCATGTTTAATCACCTTCTTTTTTTATAACAAAATGTTCGATAAACGTTTTTATATCTTGCTTGTCGGAATCAGAAAGTTCGTTTTCTTTGTAAAATAAGTCGCGCTTTAAATCGAGAATGTAATTCAAATCATGCATATTATTCTTGTAAGTGGCGTCATAACTCTGGACTTGTTTTTCAAAGATTAGGTGACGTGCCTTCAGCATTTCTAAGTCTTTCTTATCTGTTGATCGCTTCATTTCTTCAACTAGTGTATCCATTTCTTCTTGACTAGAGGTTATACGGTGTTTGAAATATTCCTCCGGGCTTAAATAACCTGCAGAGTACAACAGATAGTTGTAATCAACATTCAATCCTTTCGCTAGCTCGGATAAAAATTCATAGGATGGTTTTTTCTTTTTCCCGTTTTCAACCATCGAAATATACGCATCAGAGTAACCTATCTTTTCACTCAATTTTCCTAAAGTCATTTCTCTTCTTGTTCGCTGCCTTTTTATATATTCCCCGAGTTCATTCGATTTCATCGAGTTTCCCCCTCTTTTTATTAACTCAATTTTAACACAAAAATTAACCTCAGTAAATATTTAAGTTTAAATGTATTGATTTCTTAAAACGTACGTGGTATCTTTTAACTAGAGTTAACTAACTGCAGTTAAAAGTGAGGAGGGAAAAAATGAGCAGAATGAAAACAATTCGATTGCAAAGAGGTTTGAAGCAAAAGGATATCGCTATGGGTACTGGATTGAGTAAGGCATCTATATCGCTTTATGAAAACGGTAAAAGCAGACCATCTATGAATAGCGCTTTTAAAGTGGCTAGGGTTTTAGATGCTACTGTTGACGACTTATTCGGAGGGACAGGTGGTAGTCAGTGCTAGATATTCAAGTCAATGAAGAAACAGTAAAGTCGATGCTTGAAAAAGCGATTAATGCACGAGTCGAGAAATTAGCAAAACAAAAATATTTCATGACTTATAACGAACTAGCCGAATACCTAAATTTATCAAAACCAACCATCGAAGACCGTCTGATCAAAAACGGCATGAAGTATTACAAGCAAGGAAGTAAGTACCTTTTTAAGCGTGATGAAGTAGATGCATTTCTGGATAGTATGACCGCCAGTATGACCGCGACAAATAACGATATAAAGTTTTTTACTATTTTGAAAGGGGGGTAGAAAATTATGACTAAACAAACAATTGATTTAGGGCTGTTAATTAAAAAGTTGACTGTATTGGTCGAGGAAAAGAAAGCGAGAGAGAAAAAATAAATGAGGAGGAAGAAAAAATGACAATTACAAACGAAAGAACGGAAGACATTAAACATTTAACGCAGGAATTAGAAAGTGAGGTTGGTTCATTAAATTTGCAGGTAATCACAATGGGAGACATCCAAACAACGTTAGGACATTTGCGCGTGGATATGGATAACGTGAAAAACTTGAGACTACAGTTTGATGAATTTCACCGGACAGTCAGAATGTTAGACGATTTAATGAGGTACAACATGATTGATCTAATGGAAGACTTGAAAAATATTCAATATTTAAAAGAGGGATTGTTCGATGCTGCAGTAAGAGAAGGAAAAGTTGATGACGAAACAGAATGCAGACCGATTGAACAACAAAAAAAAGCCTCGACCGGCAAGTCGAAAGGCAAATTATAAAACATTCTACTTTCAATTATACGCTAGTTTCTATGATTTATTCAAGAAAAAAGAAAAAACGTTGTTTTCCGACGACGTGAGGGAGAAGGAAGGTCGCAAGTGAGTGACCAAAAGAGAAAAGGCTACCACTTGTGACTGCAATCGAACCGAAATTAATCGGAAGGAGGATTGAGTTATGACTAAACCTTTAGAAGTACCAAATCATATAGAAGAACCTAAAAATGAGCCATCACAAAAGCATAAAGCCGCTTCATATTATGCACATCATTACAAATGGTCAGTATTCCCCGTTCATAGTATACGGGATGGTGAATGCACATGCGGCAAAAATAACTGTAGTCAAGCGGGCAAACACCCCAGGACAATGCACGGTCTGAGAGATGCAACTGTAAACCAGAGCCTAATCAATCATTGGTGGTCAGAATGGCGCGATGCAAATATTGGCATAGCTACAGGTCGCACATCGGGTTTCATTGTGATTGATATAGATGATGGTGGAGAGGAATCACTTGAACAACTAGCAGAACAATACGGGCCACTTCCTAATACGGTTGAGTCTATTACTGGAAGTGGTGGGCGACATATATTGCTAGGATTCTCTGAAGGTTTTAAAGGGACTATAAGCAATAAACAGGCTTGGTTGCCCGGAGTCGACATTAGGGGAGATGGCGGTTACATCGTAGCTCCACCATCCTTACACAATAGCGGTAAACATTACGAATGGGAACTATCAAGTAGACCGGACGAAGTACAGATTCAGACCATGCCTGAATGGTTACTCAATTCATTAGTACAGCCAGAGGGCAATAAAGTCGAGAAAAAGCCCAACAGTCATTGGATTCAAATAATGGCGGGGTTGAGCGAAGGTCAAGGGAGGAATCCAGCGGCAGCATCATTAGCCGGCCATTTGTTCAGGCGCTACATAGACCCTTATCTAGTATTGGAAATTATGGAGATGTGGGATCAGCGTAACAATCCACCATTAGGTGATGAACTTTATAAAGTGATAAACAGTATTTTTGAAAAAGAGATTAAGAGAAGAAATAGAGGTGGAGCATAAAATGGCTCGTGAGCATGTTTTAGCTTCATTCGAAGAACATCGAGTTAAAAAGAAGGAATCCGGAACAGAAGCTAATTTTGTCAAAAATAAGGACGGTGGGATTAAAAAAACGCTATCCAATCTAAGGGAAATGCTAATTTTTGAACCTAAAATAGAAGGTCTCGGCTTTGATGAATTCGCACAGGAAATTACAGTGAATAAAAGCGCTATTACAGATGAATTTATAGCAGATTTAAGGCTCGCCATTGATAAAAAGTACCATATAACATTTACCAAAGAGGATATTTTACAAATGGTGAGTTCCATTGCTAGAGAAAAAAACTCTTATCATCCTATTAAACAAATTATTGAGGATAAAGATTGGGACAAGCAACCTAGAGCAGAATTGATATTTACAGACTACCTAGGAGCAGAAAATAATCCATATACCCGTGCAGTTGCGAGAAAGTGGCTTGCCGGCGCGGTGGCTCGGATATATGAACCAGGCGTGAAAATGGAAATGGTTCCGGTATTACAAGGTAAGCAAGGAGTAGGAAAGAGTACGATAGCCAGTAAGCTGGGCGGTGAGTTTTTTGTGGACAGTCTTGCTTCCCTCGGGAAAACAAAAGACGATTACCAGCTACTAATCGGATCGTGGATCATTGAGTTAGGAGAACTTGCCAGTTTCAACAGCACTGAAACGGAAAAAGTAAAATCGTTCATCAGCGCTAAGTTCGACAAGATTCGCTTACCTTATAGCGTTATTCCACAGAAATATCACCGTACTTGTGTATTCATTGGAACAACAAACAATGGCGAGTTCTTGAACGACTTGACGGGTAACAGACGATTCTTCCCTATCCCACTAGAGAAAAAGGCGAAGAAAGATGTTTTCGCGCTGGATAATGAAACAATTCAACAAATATGGGCAGAAGCCTTTGTCCTATATAGAAACGGTGAAAAGTTATTCCTTGATGATGAGGAAGATGAAGCAATCGCAGAACAATATCGCAACCAGGCAACAGAAGAAAGTCTATTCTTCATAAACATTGAGGATTACTTGGAAATGAAAGTTCCTGAACATTGGGATTCAATGAATATGGAAGATCAAAAATTCAAGTTCGGCAGATACCAGCACGGACAACCAGCGCCGGGCACTTACCTTCTTCGCAAGACAACAGCAAAAGAAGTCGCTTATATGCTCGGACTGGATGGAAAAGACAGAAACGCCAATTCGCAGATGAAGAAGATTAAATTGTATATGGATAATCATGGAGGTTGGGAAAGCAAGCCTGTTTACATTAAAGGAAAAACACAAAGAGGATATATGAGAAAGTGAAGCAGAAATGTAATATGTAATGGAATATGTAATCGACCTAAACCTTAGAGTTGTAAGGGGTTGTGGCACATATCTTACATATTACATCATTCCTAAAAGTTTAGAATGTAGCAAATGTACGCACTATACGTGGGGTGTCTCTATATATTTCAGAAAATATGTAATAAGTAATAGGAAGTCTGTAAGTCAATCGGGTCAAGGGTTCGAGTGATTACATTCGTTATTACATATTACATTTGTAAGAAGGGGAGAAAATGTTAACCAAAACTAGGAAGGTGACATTTTCATGAATACACAAACAGAAAACATCGTAATGGTCGAACTGCATCCAAGCAAAACATCTAAGCATATTCAATTAGTCGTGAAGAAGTGTCCGTTTTGCAAGAATCGCCATAATCATGGCATCGGGGAAGGGTGGCGAGTGACGGACTGCTTTAATAAGAAAACAGGAAAACGGCTTTCAACTCGACAATACTATTTACAAATAGATTGGAAAGTGCCGAAACATGCCAAATTGAAAAGTCGTTATTATGAGTTGCTTAATGTGGGCGGTGATTCTAATGGTTGATGTGAGGGAAGCATTAATGCCAGCTGATTTAATGGAACTAGCAATTAAAGCAAAATCAGTCGTTAATAAAATTGATAAAGTAGATCCTCACTTCAAAGCAAAAGTAGCACGTTTCAAATTGATACTGGAATCAAAAGAAGAAATCATCCGAACAATGGCTATCCAGTACAAAGAATTAGGCTTCTTGATAGACGGATTGGAACGAATGGAAAGCGGTTTGACTGTGGAGGAAAAGAAATACTTTGATTTTATGAACATTGATGAATTGAAAGCTGAACAGGCCGAACGTTTGGAAGCTATGCAAATTTTATTAACTGTACCCATCCCAGGGCTAGAAGGTATTCCTTTAATAAATTATAAGCCTGAATAACCTGGATATGAATCTTATCCCCATTGTGGAGGTGGTGGTGTGGAACAACTTGAAGAGTTCATTCCTGAAGCCGAAGAAAACAGACGAATCACTATGTACGAATTAGCAAAAAACGCCCAAGCAAAGAATGAAGCGAATCAAATGAAGAAAGACCGTGCCAGTTACTTTGAAAGTCTGTATGAAGATATACGATATTATTCAGTTCGAATAGACCCATTTAGAGAAGGCAGCGGCAATCCAGCAGTAGATTATCAAGCCATGGAAATCATTGATGCCAAGATAGCTTATGACAAACGAATTATGAAGTTAAATGAACGTTATGCCCGGTGGCGCGGATTCCTACACAAATTCAACAAGCAAGAATCTGACTTATTAAGACGTTATTTTGAAAATGGGGACCCGATTTCCTATGAAACCATTAGACGGTTACTTTTCAAGGCAGGTCGCATACTGGAATCCTCCGAAGAAGCTAGAGGAAAGGCTATGGACCAAGAAACAATGGAAGAGTACAGAGAGTATCAGAAACAGTTTCCAGAACGATTCAAGATATTTTCAACACAATTGCCATTACAGAATGACGAAAGTAAACAACAATATTTAATAAATGGCCAGTTCGTTTATATGTCGCCCGAAGAATATGAGGATCACTTAGAACAATCAGTGAGTGTCTAAATATTGAAGGGGGAAAACGATATGTCAATTAAATATAGATGCCGAAAGAGTTCAATAGATAAGCGAGTAGAATCAGAGAAAAACAGATTGAAGAGACTGGAACGACAATTGAAAAAGGAATATAGCATGAAGAAGAAACGGGCAACTTCCCAAACAATACATAAACACTAAGGGGTGAAAACAAGTGGCTACTGCAAAAGCAAATGAAGTGAGGAGAGATGAGATTGAACAAGAAATACAGCGTGTTCTTCAAGTAGGTAAGAAGCATCGAGCATACAGCAGACGTAAAAGAAATTCAAGAAAAAAATAAAACTTTGGAGGAATTAACTTATGAAAGCAGTTAAACGAATTGACCAGGTAAATGAAAAGAATCGCACTAATGCAATGCAACAACATCAGGAGTTATTACAGGAAGGTGTCGGGATGGTGAAAGTGAATGGCAGCCACAAGAGAGAAATGAAGGTTAAGTTATCGGCTGATGACTTAAGAGGTATCAGTCAGTATAAGTCACGCGCAGCCAATACGGGTAACTATAACATCAAAACATCCGAAGCGATTCATGAAATGATTCAACGGCGTGGCCAGTTAGAAGAGTTGGTTATAAGTGAATCGGGAATCCTTTCACCTAATATCATTCGTGTGGATCTAGCGGTGTACGAAGAACTAAAGGGTGAAGCGAACCGGTATGGCGTAACCTTGAACGATTACATGCGGGCAATCTTCTATGGCTTAGGACAAGCCGCTAAAGGTGAGAAGAGTAACCAAATAAAGAAACAACTTGATGCAACTCAAGCGAATCGATTCGTTCATGTTCCTCTTTATCTATCACGAGAAACTAGAGAAAAGTTATATAAAAAGCACGGACAAATGACTGACGATAAATTGAAGGTGCTTGTAAATGAGTTGGCTCTAAAACACCTGGACAGTTTGTGAGCGTATTTTCTAGTACGGTTGTCAGTACGGTTTGAGTACGGTAGCAAGATGGTGGGCGGTACAGTCGCCCTTCCATCGCTACATTCAAACAAAGATTTAATTAATTAATTTAAAGCAAATCAATTCGATAAATCATTTCAATGTGAATGAGAACTGTTAAGCAAGGGGAAGAAACAGATCTATTGAACGGTAGACCTGGGCGTGTCGGTGATTGATATTGGAGAAAGAATTCTTTGGAAATCTGAAACAAGTTTTTAAAATTGTGCATCCCCCCTCACCATTGTCGAATTGTTTGACACAACGGGAGCGAAGAGGGGAGGGTCTTCCGCTAAACTGAACATTTTTGAAAAGGGGGTGTTAATTTTTATGGATTCAAAACGAGGAATTGAATTAAAGGTTAGGCGTGAAATGGAAAGCATTGGTGTATATAGGAAGGAATTCGACATGATTATTAATATTTACGCAGGTATGCTTCATCAATATTTGTGGTTTGAGAAGGAATTTCATGAAAGCGAGTACCAGATCACTGAACCGTATACAAATAAAGCCGGAGCTACTAACGAAAGAAAAGTACCGCTGTTGACTGCTATGGAGTCATTAAGAAAAGATATTGCGAGTTATTCAGACAGGTTATGCCTTTCCCCGAAATCACTTGAAAAAGTAGTGATTGATTCGGACAGTAAATCCGTACTAACCAGTATTCTAAAAGAACTTGACTGAACTGTATTGTTAGAAGGAGGTGTGAAAAATGGTCAATTCATTATTATGTCGGCACAATTCTATTGAATATATTGAGAAGCGCCAAAAGGATTTAAAAGAAGCGAAAAAGAATCATCAGCCAACTAAAAGTATTGAAGAACAGAAGAAGGAACTCTTAGCAAAACTAAAATAACTGTGAGAGGGGTAACCCTCTTCTCGGTAATAAAATGAGGTGATCAGAACATGGCGAGCAAGGATGTTGGGAGTTTACGCACCAGGCTTTCCTTCGAAGATGAAGGAAACTCAAAAGGTTTAGCGGGATTTAAACAGGATTTGAAAGGCTTACGCTCTGAAATGAACTTAGCGCGCTCTGGTGGTCGTGACTACACCAACAGCTTGAAAGGTATGCGAGAACAGTCGGATATTCTTTCTAGGCGCTTTAAAACGCAAGAGGAACGAGTTAAAGAACTTAAAAAGCGTTATGACGAATCCGTAAAAGTTAAAGGCGAAGATGCGTCATCCACAAAAGATTTAGCTGCCCAATATAACAATGCTACGGCTGAAATGAATCGAACAGAAGGACAACTTCAACGATTGAACGAAGAGATCAGGCGGCAAGAAAGCCCATGGACACAGTTAGGCAAGAATATGACTGATACAGGCGAGAAGTTTCAAACAGTCGGGAAGCACATGACTGATTTTGGAAAGTCGTATTCTATGCGAGTTACTGCTCCAATTGTGGCGGGCGGCGTTGCGGCGTTTAAAGCATCCATGGATTATGAAAGTGCATTCGCGGGGGTTAGGAAAACGACGGATGCGACAGAAGAAGAATTTGCATCCCTCTCCCGCGGCATCCGGGATATGGCAAAAGAACTCCCTGCGAGTGCGACAAGCATCGCAAGTGTGGCTGAATCTGCGGGTCAACTTGGTATTGCCAAAGATGACCTGCTCGAATTTACGCGCGTCATGGTCGACCTGGGCGAATCTACTAACATGACTTCCGAACAAGCGGCCACTCAACTTGCACGATTTGCGAATATCACCGGTATGTCCATGAAAGATGTGTCTCGTCTTGGTTCCACTATTGTAGATTTGGGGAATAACAGCGCCACAACGGAGGGAGAGATTGTTTCCCTTGGAATGCGGATAGCGGCGACAGGAACTCAAGCGGGTATGACTGAAGCGGAAATCATGGCGATTTCGGCAGCGGCATCTTCCCTCGGCATAGAAGCAGAGGCAGGCGGAACAGCTCTCTCCATGGCATTCACGAAAATCACAAATGCTGTTGACAAGGGCGGCAACGATCTCAAAGCGTTCTCAAATGCTTCCGGTGCAACTGCGAAAGACTTTGCAAAAGCGTGGAAGGAAGAACCAACAGTCGCTTTCACCATGCTTCTTGAAGGTCTGAACAAGTCGTCTAAAGCCGGGAAGAATATGAGTGACATCCTCAATGATATGGGCATCAAGGGAATCCGTGAAGTAGACGTTATCAAACGTTTATCCGGTGCTCATGAATTGGTCACAGACTCTATCAATACATCGAACGATGCATGGAAAGAGAATTCGGCACTCTCCAATGAAGCGGCCCAGCGCTACGCTACATCCGAATCACAATTAAAGATATTGTGGAATCGTGTGAAGGATATGGCCATATCATTAGGCGATGCATTAGTTCCCGCGGTCATGGACGCTTTAAAGGCAGCAGAACCGTTAATTAAGAAAATAGAAGAAGGCGCACAGGCGTTCAGCGATATGACCGAAGAAGAGCAACAAACCATTTTGAAAACCCTAGCATTAGTCGCGGCCATTGGTCCGGCAAGTTTGGCGGTTGGTGGACTAACTACCGGAATTGGCGGATTTATGAAAATCGGTGGCAGCGCTGCAACTATGCTTGGCAAAAAAGGCGGAACAGGTTTAATCGGACGTGTCGGTTTGCTCGGTTTGGGAACGAATCCGGTAGGCTTAGCAGTGCTCGGCGTGGGCGCTCTTGCCACCGTTATGTACGCATTAAGCCAAAAGACAGAAGATAGTACCCAAAAAGCATTAGAAGCGGTAGAAGCTCGTAAAAAAGAGCTTGAAGCGAACGAAGAATTAGTTGCTAGTTTCGAAGAATTGAAACGTAAAAATAAATTGTCCACAGATGAAGTATTGCGTTATATGGATATTATGTCCGAATTGAAAGATGCTAAATCCGAAGAAGCTATTAAAAAGTTAAAGGACGAGCAAGAAAAACTTCGCGAAAAGTCCGGTCTTACTAATGAACAAATGGAAGAGTTTTTAAGGCTAAATGGACAACTTGTGGAGAAAGCCCCCGAAACAGCGAAAGCGATTAGTGACCAGGGTAATGCTTATGTGGATGTGCTAGATGCGGTTAAAGACTTGAATCAAGCGGAACGTGAATTACACAATGATCGTATAAAAGAAAACCTTCGCGAAGAAGCACAGAAACAAACCAAAGAATTAGAAAAGCATAAAAAATTAACTGAAGAAATAGCCGCTAAAGAAAAAGAGCAGACCGAAGAATACAATAAACGTCGGGAAACTAGTGCGGCATTGATGGAAAAGCATAAAGTAATTGCTGATTTAGAAAAAGAAATTCTAGGCGCTACAGGCGAAACAAGAATTGAATTAGAGCGCAAGCTAATTGAAGAAGAAGGTATCAGGGAATCATTAGACAAGCAACTACACCAACACGATAAAGAATTAGACAGGCTTAAAAAGCAAATTGCCGACAGAAAAACTAAACTTGAAATGTCGGATAAAGAACTAGCGGCATTTGAAGCGTTAACTGACCAATATGCCCAAGCTATGCTTTTGGAACAGGGAATTGTTTCGGAAAAAGGTAAAGCGGTTGAAAAGATTAAAGAAGAACAGCGGGAAATTGACAAGGCTAGAGAAAAACTTGAAAAGTTCGGGCAAGAGAACGGTAAAAACACGACTAAGTATAAAGAGCAAAATGAACAACTTAACGAACAACAAAGAAAAATCGATACAGCGAAGAAGAAACTCGGTGAAATGAATGAGATTGCCGGAAAGAAAATCTTTAAAGATATTGAAATCAGAACGAATCCTTCCATTCTTTCGTTGGATCAGCAACTATCAGCGCCAGTCAATAAGCGAATTCAATTACAAGGGCATGACTTTAGAGCAATAAGCGCTTATGCGGCAAGTACAAGTTACCATTCAAATAGTGCTGCATTATGCGTGGGGGTCTAATATGACTTTAATTCTCGGTGTCACGTATAACGATTTCATTCTCGTGTCCAGTGATTCAAAAGTAGTTGAACGATATTATGACGGGGAAACTTTTGAAGCTGAATCTGATACGATTCGTGAAGCTGATTTCAAAAGTGAAAAAGTCATAAGGATTGCCGATAAAGTATTACTATCCACATCGGGTTGGTATTTCATAGGTAATCTATTGGAGAAAAAGCTTCGGGAACTAGTAAACAAAAATAACGACTTAATAGAATGCGCAAACATTATTAAGGATTTAATTTCAAATCTTAAAGAGGGTAAAGTAACAGGTTTAAGTGAAGAAGATGAATTGGCCATAAAGCTGATGAATTCTAAAAACTTTTCGGGTTACTTGTTCGGCTTTACCCATTCGGGAGTTACTGGACTTGTGGACGTCAGAACTGAAAACTTTATAGAAATGCCGTCTGATGAAAGAAAAGGGTATCCGTCAGTTATTAATGGACCGGAACCCGAACATGATTTTCAATATCGCAAGGCTTTCTTCTTACCAGTGGGTGAAAGAACGATTGAGAACTTCGTAGAAAGAATGGTCTTTGTTCATGCCCATCTTAGCAAAAAACACCATGAACTAGTTTCGACTGATTGTAATTTTGATTTACTCCAAAGAAATGGCGATCACTTCGAACATAAGAAGTTTATTATTGATACAATAGACATTTATGAAAGATTAGGATTGAAACCCTGAGCCACTAGTGACGAGTAGCATGGGAGTTATATGAAAGTGGTATGCAAAAGGTATGCAAGTGCATCGCGTATGCATAGACAAAAGCGACTACTCTTAATTGAGCGGTCGCTTTTTTTATTTGTCGAAATTTGTCGGACTATTAAGGTATCTTTTGTACTACTAAACTAGTATAATTTGAATTAGCTCAGGCGTAGTAGGCTTAGAGGCTGCCATCTATAAAGTGTGCGTAACAGCTCGCGTTAGAGTAAATCTAACGGGGAGATGAGTGTATGATTAAAAAAGAGATTGTGGTGTTGGTGGTTGTGATGATGCTTTCAGGGTGGTTGCAAGGAGTTGTAAACTTTGACTTCAAGGAGTTAAGGGGCTTTCTACTCTTTGTAATACCTCTGATTTACGCACATTGGCTAGATGCGAAACGACAAAAATCGCATGGCGACAACCGAGGGAAAGGAACATGATTTCTTTCCTCCCGCACCACAGGGGGTAACCCCCATGATTCAAAAGTGGAATAATCCATTTTTGAAAAACGTTCATGAAAGCATCATCTTTTATCTGGTGAAGCATCATTTTTATTAGGGAAAAAGCACCATCTCCTTTGTTAGTAGCCATCCTTAATTGGATGGCTTTTTATTTACCTGAAGTTTAAAGCTTATGATGTTACAAGCAAGTGATGGAAGGAGATGGCCTTTGTCTAAAATCGAAATAGCAGCAGACATTAAAAACATGGTGGAGCAAGTAATCTGTCAAGAATGTAAGCAATCAACTTTAATTTTTGAAAGCATTAATTTTGATTACTATGGAAGCGTAGTGGTTAAAGCTAACTGTCCATCATGTAAAAGCGATCCGTACATAATTGTTGAAAATGTACCGAATCACAGAAAATAAAAACGACCATTCCATTTAGGTAAGGTCGTTTTCTCTATTAGTTGTTGAAAGGATGAGACAAATGATTACACCCCAAAACGTAAAAGTTTTCGAAGCGGCGAAGTTATTAGGGAAATCAGAGCAGTTCGTAAGAATCGGTTTACAAAGAAATATATTGCCTTTTGGATTTGCGGTGCAAATGTCGTCTAAGTGGACGTATCACATTTCGCCGAAGTTATTAAAGGAATATATCGGATTAGCAGACCAATGAAAGAAGTGAATCCAAATCCAACAATTGAAAGTTAGCCTGACAATTCCAATCCCATCTGATTCTGTCATCATTTCCAAAGTAGAATTGGAGCAGTTAAAGAAAAATGAGTTATCCGGTGTCTATTGGAGCATGAAAGATTTAGAAAAACGGACGAATCGGGGACGGATTTGGCTGAAAGAAAACATTCTCTTACATCCACGATTCAAAAAAGAATTAGACAGCGAGAATGGTGGTTTTGTTTTTTATCCGAAAGCGAAAGGTCAGAATTGGAGTTTTCAAGCAGTAAAGATGGCCGAGTTTTTGGACAAGAATTTCCATCGTGTTTTCAAATAGAAATGAAGATGTGAATAACGTATGAAAGTATACGAAAGCAGTATGCAAATGCATTGCATAAGCATGTTTAATATTCGATGGTTGATATGAAAATAGATAGTATAGTATCCATTGGTGAGGAGTGAAATGAGAAATGAAAGACACAGATGAAAAGATAGGCAGCGCTTCTAGTTCACTGAAGAAGATTCCAGATGATGTACTAAAAAAAATGTGGGAGTACCTTATGACCACATCGGCGGTACCGAAATTGATTGAAAAATATGAGAAGGAGCAGTTAGAAACGCAGGAAAAAGCTAATTTGTTAAATCAAAATAAAAAGGACGATTGAATTTATGCGTTATAATTATAAACTTTATATTTACCGTAGAGAAAACCGATTACGCCAAGTCGATATGGCCAAGATTCTTGAGATAACTCCACAGACTTATTACGTTAAAGAAAATGGGAAATCGGAATTTACGATAAGCGAAGGCTTAAAGTTGGCTAAGTTTTTCGGTTGTACGCTTGATGATTTATTCGGATAGTGAAAAAATCAAATCACAGAGAGTGCCCATCTACACACCCAAATATTTTCGGGTGAAAATGGGGTCATTCCATGACTAAATAATGCTACGCATTGGACTCAAGTTATTAACTTCTGAATGGATAAAGGCGACTACTCATTTATTTGAGAGGTCGCCTTTAATTTATTTCTTCCAATGGTTTATAACAAATTCCGAAACAGTGTCTTGGACCTTTTCAGCGTGAACTTGAACCTCTTCCAGCAGGTGACTAAGTAACGCAGCCCATGAAATTCTTTCATCAAACGGGTTCCCGGCATTTATATATTTCAAGACTTTCTTCAACTCTCTCATTCTCTCTTCATCCACATTCTTTTCAATATAGCCCTTTGCAAATTCATTCACGAAATCTGTATCTCGTACAGTCGCATCTACAAGCAAAGCACAGGCCTTGGAAACGGAGCATCCCATAGCATAAGCAAGAGCGGACAAGCTATCATGCATCGATTCTGTGACTCTCGTAGATACTCTTTCATTTCTTCCTGTAGACGCCCTTTTTTTAATTGGTATTCTATTTAAATCTCCCATATATAGAGTGTTTGCTATTCTAACGTCACGCAAAAAATATTGTGAAAGATAACTGACGACTTTTCTTCTTTGCGATCCGGCTATTAGTATTTCTTCGATTACATCTTTTACTGGCGTGTCAGTGATGAACGATAGTCGATAGATACAGTCCTTCAATTCTCTGGTAACTGTCGGCTTAATATCTCTTTTTTTATCGTTCCGCACCTTTCTCTTCCCTTCTCCAACCACTTTCCCACTCCTCTTTACGGCATTTACCTCATGTACACTGTACTTTTGTACCGAGGATATTCCAAGATATGAAGAGATGGGGGAGGATATGTCATTTGCGTTTTGATTTCGGTTTCTTTTTCAAAGGGATGCTATATTTGTCTGCGTTTTTAATGATCTCTGCTGCTAATTTAGTAGTGTCTTTCCTAGTCACGGCATATCATCTCCATCTATTTTTTCATAGTCTTTACAATTTTAACAACATCCATACATAATCCTTTCCGTTGTTCCATATCATTTACTACAAGCGTAATAACAGCAATCGAGAATTTCTCGAATTTATTACAAGCGTAATAAAAAATCGGAGGGAATAAGTTGAGTAATTTAATATTAGGGATCGACGCGGGGAATCATATGGCAAAGGTCGCGGGAGAGTATGGAATTGATAGTTATCGAACTGCTATTTGTGAATGGTTCGAACGCGACGTAGTAGAAATCCACGGTGCTGATGATATGGAGTTTGAAATAGATGGACGAAAAGGATTCGCCGGAACGATAGCGGTTTATGAAGATGAATTTGGCGGTGGGAGCATGTTTGGTGATAGCAAAGCGCACGAAGACACCAAAATTCGCGTGTTGCTGGCAATCCATAGGTATATAGAAAAATATAGTCCTGGCATCGAAAACGTTAGTTTGGTTACAGGGCAACCAATTAGCTCCCACAAAGATGCAGAAAAGAAGAAGATAATTGAAATGCTAAAAGGGACTCATGAATTGATTGTAAATAAAGAGTGGCGACGTATTCATATCCACGATGTCGCTGTTGGCGCGGAGGGGTCCGGGGCGTATTGGGCTACTTCGGGGATTAGGTCCGCTAGAATCATAGATGTGGGAAGCGGTACGGTCAATTGTGCGACGATTGCCGATAAACGGTATATAAACAATGCATCCGACACTTTTAATTTCGGAATGGAAACCGTCAATAATAAAAACGATCTTGCAAGTATTGCGCGAGGTATTATTCGCGGGACCACTAAATTAAAGTGGGATAAAAATGATATAGTTTTAATTTGCGGAGGAATTTCGAAAGATATATTGCCTTTTATTGCAAAATATTATGTGTCCGCTCGTTTGTTGGAACCGTTGTTGAAAAATAGGGGCGACGTGATATTTGCGGATCCCGTATTTGCCAATGCGATAGGGTTTTATAATTTAGCGAGGATGACTTTTAAATGAGAGAATTACGCGAAGTGGTTAGCAAAGATGCTGAAAAAACAAGACAAACAAAATCTGAAAGCTATGATTTGACGGATGCGTACGAAGTGGGTTTACTCAACTATGCGGAAGATCCTGAGCATGGTAATTATAGCGAGTTTGTTAAAAGGGCGATTGCGTTTTATCGAGATGCGAAAAGTATGCCGCAGCAACATATCCCGGTTATTGTTAGGTCAATGGAAAATGATGATGAAGATTCAGTGGATGGATTTTTATGAATAAAGTTGTCCACGATTTACCCGTCCACTATGTTTATGTTCATGTTTTGTTCATGTTCGCGTTTAATACCAACTATTTACGATGGTGGTAGTAACTTGTAAAAGTTGATAATACGGCATTTGAGGGGTCTGTTTCATTGTGTTTTTCGTGTTATTTAATGGGCGGAATGATGTAATATAGCAAAACAGTCCCTTTCACAACGGGGTTTTAAGCTATGTGTCGTCATATTTAATGCCTAAAACTTATTTTTAATCATTGAAGGCTTCTCATTAGTTGACCAAACTTTTGAGACGCCTTTTTATTTTCCTTTTGTAATATGCAAATTCACTTTGAAATCAGTCCATATAAAACAGCTCTTTGCCAACCCTGCTTTGTTAAAAGCATATTTTCACTCCTTGTACATATTTATTTCCATTTAAGTAAATGGTGTTTAGTTACCCTCTTATAGAGGTAAACTACAACAGGATTAAAAAAGGGAGTAGATACTGATGAATGAAAAAATAGCAGCACTGAAAATCCTGAAAGAGAGCTTTGTTGGAATAATGGCGACAGTTCAACAGAACAAGCCGCATACACGTTATATGACGTTTTTCAGTGATGAATTTACTCTTTACACCGCAACATCAAAACAAACACATAAGGTGGATGAACTTGAAGAAAATCCGCATACTCATATTTTAATCGGGTATGAAGGTAAAGGTATGGGTGACGAATATCTTGAAATAGAAGGTACCGTCAGTATTTCAGACGATGAGAGTATAAAAGAGAAAGTATGGAATGAGCATATGAAACCATGGTTCAGTGGCCCAGAGGATCCCGATCTAGTGATATTGAAAATTTCACCCGATTCAATTCGTTTGATGAATAAAAAAGGGGAGGAACCAAAAGAGATTACTCCGTGAGTAGAGGGTGCCAGCGTTAGGAGCTGGCACCCTTTTTTTACGGTATTATTGGCGTAAGGAGTCTTCAATTGAATCGGGATTGATGAAATATATATTACGGAATTGAAATCAACATTTTGACTCTCCCTTTCGTTATCTTAAGAAGAAAGAAGAGCCATCAATTATTTCAACATCTTCCCTTGCTTTTATTTCATCCATTAATTTGAAAAGCGCTTCATCTTTCCTCTTGGCTTCAATCATACAGTCAATTTGTGGAATACTACCCTTTATTACTTTAAGAAATCTAAAAAACATATCGACATCTATATAATCTGAGTGATGGCGATATTCTTTTTCACTTTTAGGACTAGAGATATGCATTTTTATTGGGAGCGGGGAGTTCCGCCATGTCTGCACAACTCTATCCCAGTTGTGTTCCCAATTTGGATCTTGGTGATGGGCGAGATGATGATGATAATCGAAAACTAGAGGTATATCTAGTTTTTCACATAAGTAAAGTGTATCTTCTAACATAAAAGAAGTATCATCATTTTCAAGCATGATCATCGTTTGAATCCTTTTTGGGATGTCCATCCAATTATCAACAAAACGTTCAAGTGAGATTTCGGTTTCTTTATAATTACCACCAACATGCATGACGCAGCGGTGATTTGGGTCAACCCCCATCGTCTTTAATAATAAGTAATGCAGCTTTAAGGTCCTTATTGAATTTTTCAAGACATGCTTATCTTTAGAATTAATTAGAACAAAGTGATCTGGATGAAAATCAACTCTTATCTGATGTTTTTTTGCGAAAAATCCAATCTCACGTAGCTGCTCTTTTAATGGCTTTATATAATTCCAATCAAGAAGCTCTTCGTGGTTTGCTAAAGGGATGAGGCGAGAGGTTAATCGATAAAAATGAATATCAGACGTTGCATTATGTTTTAACAGTCTTAGTGTGTTGTGCAAATTCGATAGTGCAATACGTTCTAATTTACGAATGGCAGCTTCCCGGTCATCAATTTTTTCAAATTGAGCAAATGTCATCGTTTGCGACGGGGAGGCATTTTTAAGTTCCATACTCATTGCGACATAACCAAGCCGTACAATCGTCATTGATTTCACCTCAGCAGTTTTATTTATTCTAATCAAAACGTTGTATACCGTGTAGAAGTTAAATTTTTTGATGGACTGGCATCCCATAAGCCCAATGCATTTGCTACATATCCGAACCGAATTTTCATCGGATTTTCCCTTTTAACACTTTGCAGTTGAAATCTATTTTGATAGATTATTATCAAGATGTTATAAATATTAAGGTGTAAATGATATATAATTACATTATCCGCGAAACTCCATTTATGTATACACAGAATGAGAATGGAAAAATCATGAATTCTTAACGAGGATTTCTGATTTTACCTCACACTGATCCTTAAAATGTCTTATTCTTTGTCGAGAGCAGTATTGAGTATTATTTTTATTTTGGGTGGTATTATAGATACAATGGCGACCAAAAGGAGTGCTAATCATGAAATATGTATTACAAGTAGATTTTAAAATGGATGGCCCATTCGGTAAAGAAATGTCAAAGGCTTTCGTTGATCTAGCCGAGAGTATTAATAATGAGTCAGGTGTGGTTTGGAAGATTTGGACAGAGGATGCGGCTGCTAAGGAAGCTGGCGGGATATACTTATTCGAAACGAAAGAGGATGCTGAAAAATATTTAGTCATGCATTCAAATCGATTAACCAGTTTTGGTATTACTGATGTTCGAGGTAAAATTTTTGAAGTGAACGAAGCATTATCAATTATTAATAACGCACCAATTAAATAATAAATATTACTTACAAAAATAGGGCGCTTTAATTCCTAACATATAAATATCTTTAAAGGTAAAGGCCTTCCATCTGTTCACTGAACTGATGGAAGGCCTTTTCAAAGTGAAAGTATTCATTATTGTGGGAAGGGTAGCGCAGAGCAGGTGAAGCACTTTCTTTAGATTTTAATGTTTAGCAAATTTCTCTCTAGGGAAGTCACACTTGATTAGAATGTAAGTTATTGAATATCCAAGTGTTTCTTAATCGTTTTAGACAATTTTGTTCGTTCTTCCTCAGGCACAATGTAGTAATAGACTTCCTTTTCTTCCTTGCCACTTCCGTTTATTTGGATTTGTTCAAGATTGTGACGTGTGATTGAGTAGTTCGCCTGAATGTCTTTCAATTCCTCAAACGTTAAATTTGTTTTTACATTTTTGGCGATTACCTCTAATATGCTTCCATAGTTTGTGAGTGTTCCAAGTTGTACTGCTTCTTTGATAAAACCTTGAATGATTTTACGCTGGCGTTCTTGTCGTCCTATGTCACCCTGTGGGTCAAGAGCTCGCATACGAGAATACTTCAATGCTTCCTCACCATTCAATTCCAGTTTACCGACAGGGAAGTTTGTCCCATTATAGAAAAAGTCCAAGGTGTTATTCACGGTTACACCGCCAACAGCATCTACCAGATCCTTAAAACCATCCATATTTACTTCCACGTAGTAGTCTATCGGGGCATCTAGAAAATTTTCAATGGTTTTAATGGACATGTCGACTCCGCCGTATGTATACGAATGATTGATTTTATCCTTTATTCCTTGGCCGACGATTTCGGTGTATGTATCACGAGGAATGCTTACCATTTTAATAGATTTATCCCCCGGGTTTGCTGTTAATAGAATTAGTGAGTCTGGACGCCCGCGGTCACCTTCGCGCTGGTCCACCCCGAATAATAGAATAGATATGGGATCTCCTGCTGCCAAATTAATAACACGTTGCTCAGATTCTGAACGATTTAGTGGTTCATGTGTTTTTTTGAGTGTGCCAGCAACAGAGTTATATACAGAAAAACCGTATGCACCTGCACCTAAAATAAGGGAGAAAATAACTATAAGTGTAATTTTGAATCCTATCTTCCTTTTTTTAGGGGATGGTGATTTATGTTCCTGTTCCATTCAAACACTTCCTTTCCAGTAATCTCGTTTTATTTTAGCATCAATAAAATATATAGGTATCCAACAAAATAACCGGAGAAGCTTCAATTATACTGGATTTTACCTCTATTGGTATAATGTTCCTGGGCAAGAGGAACCTCTTTTCGCCAACATAATGTTTCGCCTATATTAAATTTTTATTACAAAAATCGTAATATTGCTGAAATAAGTGCTAGATTTCACTTAAAATTATTCAAGTAAACAATAAATTGGAGTAATTTTAAGAGGAAAAGGTCAAAGGAACTATGAATATTAGCAAGTAAATTATTGTTTTGCTTGGGCATAGCTTGAAAGTGGCAGATGTCCGAGATACATGGATAAATCAGCTTATATCTTCTTATAAATCCTTTTGTTATTCTTATTAATGGATTGGAAGACTGGAAGAATTTACAGCTCTTGCTATCTGCGGTTTTCTTTCTAATTGGCAATTCCTGGCTTGTATGAAAGTGTGAACAATCCACTTTACTAAAATAGAGAATAGGAAAGTTCCTAGGAATCGTGCTTATGCAAAGATCAAAAATGAGGTAGGTAACACAATGAGAAAAAAGAATTTCCGGAGCAGAAATAAAAATAAAAAAACATATTTGCACTTTGAGAACGAGAAAAATGATTTTATTTTTGAAAGCGAATCGAACAAACGTTGGAGTATTCTTACTATATTCTCAACCATTCTAGTTATTCTATTCTGTTTGTTAATCTTTTTTGGAGGATTGGGTCTATATGCTGATCCCCATCTTCCTCAACTGAAGACAAAAGAAGCGGATGAATTTTCGCACATCCATTCATCCGAAACAATGACTTCCTTAAAGAATGTATCTGCAAATACCGATACGAATAGGGAGTATCTCCAGCAGGAAATTGCTTATAACGATGATGTTTACGCATTTTATGTGAATTGGGACAGCAATAGTGAACAATCGTTGAGGAAAAATATTGATACAATCGATGTTCTGGTTCCGCAATGGTTGAGTTTGAATGCTGAATTGGAGCTTGAAACCGATATTGAGCCAGAAATAGTAGAGCTCGCCAAAAAGAATGGTGTTAAGATCGTGCCGTTAATTCACAACATACAGAATGGCAAGTGGAATCAGGAGACAGTTCATCAACTTTTAAATTCTCCTGAAGAACAAGCGAAATTAATTAATAAACTGCGTAAACTTATTAAAAAGCATAACTTTGATGGAATCAATATTGACTTTGAGAATCTAAACAAGAACGACCGGGATTTATTGACTCAGTTTATGGAGGAGCTGTACACGAGTTTTCATGCTGAAGGCCTCTCTGTATCCATCGATGTGCCGGCTGCCAATGATGCGTTTGATTATAAAGGACTGGAAAAGCACGTTGATCAGATGATTGTGATGGCATACGATGAAAATGTGGACAATCCTGGCACGATTGCTTCTTCATCCTGGTTTAAAGAGATTCTCTCAAAACTACCTAAAGAAAAGCTGATCGTCGGGCTTGGGAATTATGGATACGACTGGGAATGGGAAAGCCAACAGCCGGGAGAAGCAGTTTCCTTTGATGACGTTACAAGACTAGCAGAAAAAGCGAACTTGAATATCCAATGGGACGATATGAGCCAAACTCCTTACCTTAAATATATGAAAAACAACAAACTACATGAAATATGGTTCCTAGACAGTGCAACCTTCTATAACCAATTGAAAATGTCTACTGAGGCTGGTGCGCAGGGCATTGCGCTCTGGAGACTCGGATCAGAGGATCCATCTCTTTGGGATATTCTCAGAGGGCATAAAATGGAAGAATTGCTTACTGTCAAGAATGGAGGAAATATTTACAGTACAGGGGATGGGAATATCTTCAGGGCGAAAGAGAGCCGGAAAGAGGGGGAACGCAGCCTTCAGTTTAATGACTCCGGCTTTATCACGAGCGAAACTTATATTTCCAACCCGATATCATCGGAGTTTGAGCGTTTAAGCCAACCCGGGGAAAAGGAAATCGTCCTAACCTTTGATGATGGGCCTGACCCTAAATATACGGAAAGCATATTGGAAATCCTGAAACAATACAATGTTAAAGCTTCGTTTTTTATCATTGGAAATAAGGCAATCCACAATCAAGGTATTATTAAACGAATTCATCGGGATGGCCATGAAATCGGTAACCATACGTTTTCTCACCCAAAAACAAATGAAATGTCCGATAAACAGTTAAAGCTTGAGCTAAATGGTACTCAACGCATCATTCAAGGAATTACAGGACATACCACCTCGTTGTATCGGTCCCCTTATGGAGATGAAGAGGCAAAATTCATGCCAGCACATTTTCAAAAATTAGAGGATGTCACACAATTGGGGTACATCACCGTCAATTATGATGTAGATTCAAAAGACTGGAAGCTGCGTGATAGCAAGGCCATTGCGGAGAATGTCTTGAAGCAGGTATCGAGCGGCGACATTATTCTACTTCATGACGGCGGCGGAGATAGGCAGGCTACCGTCGAGGCACTGCCTGAAATTATTGAACAGTTACAGAATAAAGGGTATAAATTTGTGACGGTCAGCGATCTAATGAATCAAAGGCAAAGTAATATTATGCCGCCAGTCGCAAAGGTGGAAAATCAGATTATGCAAAGCTACAAAGTGATGCTATTCAATATAGCAAACTTTAATCAGGTTATTTTCATTTTACTTTACAGTGCGATGTTCATTTTAGCTCTGCGCATTTTGATTCTAGGGAGTTTAGCTTTAATACATAAAAAACGTGTCAGACATCCGGTAGGGCGGTCTACCCCATCTGTAAGTGTTATTATTGCGGCCTACAACGAAGAGAAGGTTATAAATAGAACCATCGAGTCGATCCTGAAAAGTGATTATCCAAACCTAGAGGTCATTGTTGTCGATGATGGTTCTACAGACCAGACCTCCTTGGTTGTATCCCGTGAGTACGAAACTAATGAAAACGTACTTATTTACAACAAGAAGAATGGGGGAAAAGCTTCAGCGATTAATCTGGGTGTCAAGCAGGCAAAGGGTGATATTCTTGTTGCCATTGATGCGGATACAGTTGTTACCGCTGATTCGATTTCGATGCTTATTCGACATTTTGATGATGAAACTATTGCGGCGGTATCTGGAAATGTGAGGGTCGGGAACAGGGAAAACCTGTTAACTGCTTGGCAACATATTGAGTATGTAACCGGATTTAACTTGGAGAAGCGCGGCTTTGCCACTCTTAATTGCGTCCCAGTAGTCCCGGGAGCTTTTGGCGCGTGGCGCAAACAGGTGGTTGAAAAGCTAGATTATTTTTGCAAAGATACGCTTGCCGAAGATACAGACATGACGTTGAAAATCCTTCGACAAGGCTATAAAGTTGTGATTGATGAACAGGCCTACGCCTATACGGAGGCACCTAAAACGATTAAAGATTTCCTGAAACAGCGATTCAGATGGACCTTTGGAACTTTACAATGTTTTTGGAAGCATAAGAAAGCGTTTGGGGGAATAAAACATAAATCACTGGGATTCATTGCCCTCCCTAATATGCTTCTATTTCAGTTTATTGTTCCTTTCTTTGGTCCGATTTTAGATGTATTGTTTCTATTAGGAATCCTGGCAGGGTATGCCCAAAAATCAATACTGATTTTCGGGAGTTATCTCTTGGTCGATTTCCTTGTTTGCTTAGTTGCTTTCAGGATGGAGAAGCTTAGCTTTAAACCGCTTATTTTCTTGTTCCTGCAAAGAATTTTCTACCGTTACTTACTGCTATGGGTAACGTGGAAATCTATTTTTGCTGCACTAAAAGGAACCCGGGTTGGCTGGGGAAAATTGAAGCGGACAGGAGACCTGAAAGTAGAGCCACGATTGAATGTGAAACGCACCACCTAAAATGGACAATTCTCCCTTTTGCTACCTAGATGATTTAAAAAAACTGAGGCTTCCCATTAGTTGTTAAAACTTTTGGGAAGCTTCTTCTCATTTCTTTTACGTGGGGATAGACATCATTGAACATCTTTTTCCGAGTACTACACCAACATCCTCTGCAAGAAACTATGTGTGTAACAATTTACAAATGAAAGAGTAAACGCACCCCATTGAAGAGTAACAAACCCTTCGAGGTCCAAAGGGTTTGTTTGGTTAATCATATAAATGGCTAGTCAGAAAACACCATCACAAACTTGTTCTACCGATATAACCGTGTCTATGGGGATTAGCACCATTTACAGTAGTAAAACCACTAAACTCATGATAATGACCGCCGTTAGGAAGTGGAATAGCTGGCCCGGTAACTCCACGAATCTCATGTCGATGTCGATCATCGACAGATGTAAAAGTAAAGTATCTATGGGTGTGTGGGACACCACTTGGAGCTGGTTCAGTAGTTCCGGCATATCCATGATTATGTCCTGCATCAAAAGAAGTGACACCTCTAAATTCGTGGACATGAGCAGGCACGGGTCTTCCATCCCATTGAGTAATAAGAAGCTGATGGGAATGCATAGGATCAAAATCATCAGAATGATACATGAATCCAGAAACTGGTATTTCCAAAAGTATAACTCCTTTTTGCTTTTTCACTACTATATGTATGGGAGGTGAAAAAGGATTCTAACTTATGTCGATAAAGAGGTTTGTTAGTAAAAATACGCCACACTTGTTAAACCGATTAAATATAGGCGAATGTACAGACAGTAAATCTTACATAGCATAACCTAAACTGAAATCAAAAGGAGGAAATATAATGAGACAATTTGATTATGATCGATATGACAGATACGACGATGATGATGACTATGAATACGATTATGACAGTTATGGGAGACGTCGCAGAAGACGGCGGCGCCCGCGTCAACGATACCCATTTTTCCCGATTTATCCATTCTACCCAATCTACCCACCATACCCGCCATACTATCGCTATCCATACTACCGTCCTTATGGCTATTAACGTATAATACTCTAACCATGACCGACAGAATTATATAGATACTGTATTCCCGTTTCGTTTATTGAAAGAGAAATACAGATATTTAGGATGAAATCTATTTGTTCGGCTTTTAAATACCCGGAAAAATAAACAAACAAGGGAGCGTAGGTGCTCACTTGTTTGTTTTATATTTAGATTCAATTAAATTCAATTAAATTAAATTAAATCCATATCTGCTATTAAGTCGATGGAACAATTTCAAAAACGGTACCTTGGTTATAATCAGTTACATTCATAGAGCCATAAACCCCTAAATATATTCTGGTTTGATTCAGATTTGTTCCTAAACTAACATAATAAGCTGACCCGGAACCAAAGTCATAATCGGTTTGAATCACACTAAAATCATTTGGTTTACCATCATTTCTGACCCTGCTATAAGCTAAAACCCCTCTTCCCGGAGGCGCAGATTCCTCATCCCGAGCAAAATCGGTGAAAACAATACTTCCTGTTAAATCGGCGACAGCATTCCCCATATAGGCTTGCACTCCTGTAAGTGCAGTTCCTCCAAACTTATCGGGCCTAGGATCTTTATGAAAATAACTAGTTAAAGGCCGAAGACGTCTCGATGTTGTTTCTACTGCTTCATTGTAATAAGCAATTGTTTTCTCATCCAAAGTCGGATTTGCAGAGCAGCCCCTTATAATCGAAGCAGGAAAATCACCTTCCCACCCTCGCCAGCCAAAGTTAATAAATCCTTCTTGGTCAGGTTCAGATTTCATTAAAGAAGTTTGGACAAGTTGAGTAACCGGTATTTGTTTATAATGAACGAATGAAAAAATCGACTCCACCAAATCCTGTCCGACATTTCCCACATATTTGATATACTGATTATAAACCCTTTGAAATGAAATGCCTGGCATATTTCGAACGCCTTTGGCAATGACCGTAAGTGTTTCCTGAATTGGTGCGGGAAGTTCATTAAAACGTGTGACTACGGGTGGATTATAGATAAATGTATTCTTATCTACATCAATTTCAATTATTTTACCGGCTATTTCCATATCGTTCTGACTCAAATTAAATGGATCATAGCCTGATCCGCCATCTCCGGTTGTTAAAATAAGTTTCCCTGTTTCAGGTGAGAAGTTTAAGCTGTTGACACCATTATGATTAAAAAATGGTCTTCTCAAGTTGAGTAATGTCCGCCGTTTTTGAGGTTGGCCATTCGATTGTAAAACCCATTCTTCAACTGTATCAATATGATCATATTGAGTTTCTCTATTTGTCCACCTTAGATTTAAAGTACTGGGATCGCACGGGTTAGGATTAAAAAATTCAGGAAGAGCATCTTGACCTTGTCTTACAGCTTCTGGGCTAGGGAGAGCACCAGGACCTTGTGTTCCAGCTACAGAATAATGAAGATAAAACAGACCGTTGTAATAAAAGTCGGGATGAAACGCTAGACCTAGCAATCCTCGTTCATCATATCCACCATCAGAAACCCCTAGTTTTATGATTCGCGGGCGGATATCTAAAAAAGTTCTTATCACTCCGTTTCGTATGTAAAAGATTTCTCCTACCTGGGTTGCAATAAATAATGTTTCAATTGAGTCGCCCGGAAGTATAGTTGTTTTCAATACAGTGGGTAAATTCACCTTATTTACAATGGGCCTTAAACTCACCTTAACTTTTATCAACTTTACACTCCTTCTAATTGTTTTTCTTATTAAGAATATGAATAGAACTGTTCTATTAGTACCAAATCAGGGGCGTAGAATCTGACAAGGCGTTGTACCATTTTCTGCACCTGCATCGAATGAATCCAGGACGGTCTTTTTATATGGCTATACTGCCGTGCAACGCTATGGGCTTCGTATTTAAATTTATCATTAATAAGCACTTGTCCCCCTGGCCCTCAGAACAACGACGTACCTTAAAGGGAGTGGAAAGGATTGTCCTATAAGGTTAAGTTACTTGCAAACCCAATCTTCTTTCTCTCAAATAGCTAGAAAGGAGGGGGACTACATGTCGCTATTTTTTGAAGATGAAATACAAAGAGTGAAGAGAAGTACTGATCGCTCTGGATTAGAAATCTTAATGTCTCAAGATCCCCGTAATAAACCGAATTGGTCTTACGGAAGTCTCAACACTTCTTCTCGAAGGAATCACGGTAAGACCGAAGATCGACAAGATAACTCGTAGAACAACAGTTAAGAAAGCGCTGACCTATCTTCGGGTTAGCGCTAACTTTTGTTATTAATAAAAGAGCATCAGCCAATATTCTAGGCCGATGCTCTTTACGTTTGACACATTAATCATTTCAGGATTTCACGATTCCAATGTCTATGAGCTGCTACTGCGGCAATGAAATCTTCATTGAAATCTTTTGCTTCATCAGCGAAAACAATACCCGGTTCAGTCTTGGATGAAGAAAATAGCCGTTTGGCGGTTGTTGCGATACCGATTGGTTTGTAATGACGGAACGCTTCATTAATAAAATCGGCAATGTCATTTTCAAATTTTTTCTGGTTATCCGCTTTGCCTCCGACAACATATAAACCATCATACAAGACTGAATGGACCGTTAAAAATGTTTCATTCACTTCGACAGTTAATTGATTGTTGCTGTCGTTAACTTTACCTTGTTTTTCACTAACTATATCGACTATCATGCCTGCATTTGCTAACGCATCAACAACTGATTTCACTTCATCTCCGTCGAAATTATTGCCGATCAACACCGCGATTTTACGCGTATTTGGCAGCTTAGCTGTCGACTCTTGGCTTAATGCTGGAGATGATGCTGTTACTTTTGATTCTTCGACAGCTGCTGGCGGATTAACGCCTACTGCATCTGCGATGGTTGTTGCAAGTGCATGATCAACATTGGCAAACATATCAACAACTTGTTGTTTAACATCTTTGTTCTTGACTTTCCCGACTTCAAAACTGAAGGCGTCTATAATATGTTGTTTTTCAGGCGGTGTCATGCTGTTCCAAAAAAGACGGGCTTGGGAGAAGTGATCTTTGAATGAATCACTGCGCGCTTGAATTTTTCTGCCATCTATTTTTTCTTGGTAATGGACATAACCGCCTTCATCTTCTGTTGAAGTTTCGGGCGTGTTATCCGCCAATGAGTTTTTATGATAACTTACTTGTCCAACGTTAATCGTTTGTCTGCCATAACCATCGCGTTGGTTATTATGGAATGGACATACTGGGCGATTGATAGGCAGTTCGTGGAAGTTCGGTCCTCCAAGACGAATCAGTTGAGTATCTGTATAGGAAAAGAGTCGACCTTGTAAAAGTGGATCATTCGTGAAATCGATACCCGGAACGACGTTTCCTGGATGAAAGGCAACTTGTTCTGTTTCTGCAAATACATTGTCGACATTGCGGTTCAATGTTATTTTTCCGATTAATTTTACGGGAACTTGTTCTTCAGGCCATATTTTTGTCGGATCCAAAATATCAAAATCAAACATGAATTCATCTTTTTCTTCAATAAGTTGTACGCCGAGATGAAATATGGGAAAGTTCCCTTGATTGATTGATTCCCATAAGTCGCGACGGTGGAAATCAGGGTCTTTTCCGTTTAACTTCTGTGCTTCATCCCAAACCAGGGAATGGACGCCAAGTTCAGGTTTCCAATGAAATTTAACGAAATGCGCTTTACCTTCTTCGTTCACCAAACGGAATGTATGAACGCCGAATCCTTCCATCATTCTATAGCTTCTGGGGATTGCGCGGTCGGACATATGCCACATGACCATATGTGCAGATTCCTGATTATTGGCCACGAAATCCCAAAATGTATCATGTGCGGAAGAAGCTTGCGGCATTTCATTGTGCGGTTCCGGTTTTACTGCATGTATGAGATCCGGGAATTTTATCGCATCTTGAATGTGGAACACGGGCATGTTGTTCCCGACTAAATCATAATTTCCTTCTTCCGTGTAAAACTTCACCGCAAAACCGCGTACGTCTCGCACGGTGTTTGCGGATCCGCGATTTCCCGCCACTGCTGAGAATCGCGTGAATACCGGAACTTTAGATCCTGGCTCTTGTAGAAATTTCGCTTTCGTATAGTCCTTCATCGATTCATATAATTCGAATTCCCCGTGGGCCCCGTATCCTCTCGCATGAACAACTCGTTCCGGGATTCTTTCATGGTCAAAATGTGTGATTTTTTCACGTAAATGAAAGTCTTCCAAAAGGGTTGGCCCTCTAACACCGGATTTTAATGAATGCTCATCCTCAGAGACTCGGAGCCCTTGATTTGTCGTTAGCTTTTCATCTTTTTCATAAGAACGGAAAGTTTCCAATTGCTCGTCCTTGCTTCTTTCATCGACATTGCGGTTTTCAGTCAAGTTGAATTCCTCCATTCGAATAATTAGTAATCTACTAAACTGTTCCCGAATGGTGTTTCCTTAAACGTTATTATTTCTGACACAATACACTGCTCGTATAGTGATGATTATCACAGTAGAATAGTAGATTAATCACTATTCTTAAATGGAAGGTACTAGTTTCTACTATCATTCCAAAATAAGAGGAGTGTTTAATATGCTTAATTTAAACGAGGAAAGAGATTTTAACGTGCATCCATTTATCGTTATATGGGAAGTGACTCGCGCGTGTGCATTGAAGTGTTTGCATTGCCGGGCGGAGGCGCAATATCAAGCTGATCCGTATCAATTATCATTCGAGGAAGGAAAAAAACTGATCGATCAGATCGCGGAAATGGATAATCCTCTTTTCGTCTTTACTGGGGGAGACCCATTAATGCGTCCCAATCTTTTTGAACTTGCCAAGTATTCGATTGAAGAAAAAGGTCTTCCTGTTTCGATGACACCGAGTGCTACGCCAAAGGTGACACGTAATGCTATTCTAAAAGCGAAGGAAGTTGGGTTGTCGCGTTGGGCATTCAGTTTGGATGGTTCATGTGCGGAGATTCATGACCATTTTCGCGGGACGAAGGGGTCTTTCGATAGGACTATGAAAGGCATTGAATTTTTGAAGGAAGCGGAAATTCCAATTCAAGTAAATACGACCATCTCGAAATATAATCTTCACGACCTTGAAGCGATTGCTGAAAAAGTGAAGGAAATGGGCGCAGTTCTTTGGAGCACGTTCTTCCTGGTGCCAACGGGCAGAGGAATGCAAAAAGATATGGTGAGTCCAGAGGAACATGAAGAAGTCATGAAATGGCTTATTGACATAACTTTAATTGAAAAAAGCAAGGAGTTGGGAGGAAAAGTTCAGACGCTTCGTCGGGACGGCTTTATCATTGAAAGGGGCCCTGATGCTTTTCTTGCCCGTAAATTACCGATTATTACCTTAACGAAAGAGCTTGGGCTTGAAGACGAGTTGGTCGGTACAAATCCGAGGGCGAGGACAAACTATATATATCATAAGAATAAACTGCATAAAATGCCGCTTGGCCTTGTGCTTGGTATTCCCACAAAGTTGACGCCATTCATGAAAACAGGCTTAATATCTCCTTTCGGAAAGTTGCGGGCAGCTCTTGATTTGCTGCTTCCTAAGAAGGGAACTTTAGACGATGAATCTCTTGGCCATTTTATCCAACGACGGTTGGGAAAGGAAGTATTGGAAAATATCACAGAACCCTTGCTCGGCGGAATCTATGCAGGTGATACGCAGACGCTTAGTCTTCAAGCGACGTTCCCGAACTTTTTTGAAATGGAACAGAAGCACCGCAGTCTTATATTGGGAATGGTTGCTGGGATGAAAAAAGCGCCCGTTTCAAATACGCCCAATTCCGCGGAAAAAAGTATGTTTTTAACTTATAAAAATGGGATGTCGACATTGGTTGAAAGATTAACAGAAGAATTAAAGTCAATTCGAATTATTAAAGGAAAAGGTGTAGATGAAGTCTTTAGAATGGAAGATGGCTATGAAATTCTGCTGGAGGATGATACCATGCTCCAAGCGGATGGTCTTGTCATGGCACTGCCGACTCAACAGGCAGCTTCGCTTTTACCCGATGTGGAATTTATCGACTGGTTGAAGAAAATCAACTATGTTTCAGTTGCCAACATCGCTTTGACGTTTGATAAAAAAGACATTTCTTTTCCGATGAATGGGACCGGTTTTCTTATCCCCGCGAAAGAAGAAACTGTACTCACAGCTTGTACATGGTCTTCTTCAAAATGGTTACATGCGGCTCCGGAAAACAAGTTGTTATTTAGATGTTATGTAGGCCGAGAAAGGGATCAACAATGGGTTAAATGGTCTGATGAGGAGTTATTAGCGAAAGCGTTAAATGATTTAAAAAATATTATGGGCATAACTGCCACGCCGAATTCTCATGTAATCACTCGAGCGAAGCATTCGATGCCACAGTATCCCGTTAACCATATTGATCAATTAAAAAAACTGAGGGAGAGCTTAATAATTCAAAAGCCAGGCGTATTTCTTTGCGGGGCGGGCTATGAAGGCGTAGGTATTCCGGATTGTGTTCAGCAAGGGAAAAGTGCAGCTGAAAAGATGTTGAAGTTTCTGTCATAAATCTTCAGTTTTGACTACTTCCAAAAAATGGGGAGTAGTCTCTTTTTCGTCTACCGCAAAAAATGATTAATCCTGTGAACATTGGCAAATAGTGACTGTAGGGTTAGTACAAACGCATTCCGACGATAGTGGACAAGAAGGAAGGTTGGCCAATGATACGGACGATGGGACTTACTATAGATGATGACCTTATTTTCGACTTCCCGCTGGACGAGATTTCAAATGGGTCGTTCCTATGGTACTGGGTGGATTTTGATCAGCCTACTAAGGAAGAAGAATCAATGTTGCATTCGGTATTTAATTTTCATCCACTCGCAATTGAAGACTGTTTGCATCGTTTACAGCGACCGAAGCTAGATTACTATGATGAGTACGTTTTTTTTGTCCTGCATTCCATATGTCATAAGGATTTATCCGCAGAAGAACTAAATCTCTTCCTTGGAGAAAATTTCATTGTCACTTTTCATTATGATGATATTCAAGAACTGAAGCGTGCACGTGAAGAAATAACACAGAATCCGAAAAAGTGGGAACGTGGACAAGTGTTTAAAACTTATCAAATCATCGATAACTTAGTTGATCACTACTTCCCGATACTTTATAAAATTGAAGACCACCTAAATGAAATTGAAGACCAATTGTCACCATCTACAGTCCATTTGTCTATGGATTATGTATTTGAAGTTCGCAGTGATTTGCTGCGTTTACGGCGAACAATTTTTCCGATGCGCGAGCTTTTATACCGGATGCTCCATTCGGAAAGGTTAGGGCTTACTTTTAATGAACGTGCTTATTTTACTGATATTCACGACCACTTGTTGCGGCTGGGGGAGATCATTGAAGCAAATCGGGAACTAACATCCGATATAAGGGACAGTCAGTTATCAATCAATTCGAATCGGATGAACAGCATTATGATGACTTTGACAATTATCTCGTCCATTTTTATACCGCTTACTTTCATCGCGGGAGTGTATGGGATGAATTTCGATAATATTCCCGAATTACATTGGAGATACGGGTATGTGATCGTACTAGGTGCCATGTTTTTTACGGGCGCTGCCATGGTGATGTGGTTTAAATACAAAGGTTGGCTTCGTATATTTAAGTCATGATGAAAAGGTCGCAATAATCTGCGTACAGAATGTTAATAGGCTGGCCAATCAATCGAATACATCCCAAAGGTTACCTGAGTTAGATTCTATTTTGAACAGTTCACAAAAGTCATAGCCAGTACTTTATAAGGTAACCAACAATCAAACTGTACATTGCGTGACCGATTGTCCAATAAAACCAGGCAAGTACATCTGTAACAGCAGGCGGTTTTTCAGTTAAGGCAGTCAAAAAGAAAAGAACAGCTGCCCCGCCAGTATAAACGATTAAATAGGTTGAAATGCGTCTTTCCAGATGAATCGTTTTTAAGATAAAGAAGAGGGCAACGACACTAACAATACAGAAGAGAAAATGAAAGGTTAAACCAATTATTGTTAGTGGACGAAACGCATTCAAAAATGGTATGTAATCCATATTGAAAAGAAGTATATAGGCTTGATTGCCGGTGAGAAGATGGATGGTTTTCATAAAGGCTGCCAGCACGATACCCGCAAAGATTCCGATAGCCACTAGTTTGAAGAGGTTTCTCATTTTATTCCTCCTTTAGTTGGAATATATCGTTATTAACTTATTCCCCTGCTTGTAACAGTAAAACTTATGTGAAGCAGTAATGAAAGAGATTGCGCTACCTACTTTGGTATCGCAGTCTTTTTTTATGTTCCCGAAAGATGCACTAATATTTATAAAAAAGGGTATACCATGATTACTGAATCTCGATATGGTTTGATGGAGGGATATTATTAATGAAATATAAAGGTAGAAGAGGAAGCGCCAATGTTGAGGACAGGCGCGGGATGGGTGGCAAGACACTCGTGGGCGGTGGAATCAGCGGGCTGATTATCGTTTTAATCATAACGTTCATGGGCGGTAATCCGGGTGAGATTTTAAATAATTTAGGGGCAACGGGTACGGACCAAAATGTACCTTATGAACAAACGGAAGAAGAGAAGGAATTAGCGGAATTCGTATCAGTTGTATTGGCTGATACGGAGGAAGTATGGACAAATCTTTTTGCAAAAGAAGGCATGACATACAAGGAGCCGAAGCTCGTTTTATATTCGGGTAGTGTTCAATCCGCTTGTGGTGTTGCGGGTTCCGCTGTCGGTCCGTTTTATTGTCCTGGCGATCAGAAATTGTACATAGACTTGAGTTTTTATCAAGAGTTGCAGAATAAATTCCAAGCTCCTGGCGATTTCGCAATGGCTTATGTCATTGCCCATGAAGTGGGTCACCATGTTCAAACTTTGCTTGGGACAAGCGGTCAAGTTAATGAGTTGCAGCAACGTTTAAGTAAGGAAGAATTCAACAAATATTCCGTAATGCTAGAGCTCCAAGCTGATTATTATGCCGGTGTATGGGCCCATCACGCGCAAGGCATGGATTTATTGGAGGAAGGGGATTTGGAGGAAGCATTGACAGCTGCAAGTGCAGTCGGAGATGATACAATACAAAAACGCGCCCAAGGATATGTTGTTCCCGATAGTTTCACACACGGCACATCTAAGCAACGGAAAAATTGGTTTTATAAAGGATTTGAATTCGGAACTATAGAGGATGGCAACACATTTGAAGGGACTGGGATTAGGTAATCATTGTTTTCTTCTAACTGGATTGAAGACAGGTCAGCTAACGACTTGTCTTCTTATTTGATTACCAAATGTTCGTGTGCATGGGTAGTATCAACTAGTCTAAATCCCTATGCTTTAACTACTGTTTTCCGAAAATGCAGAATCTTAGTTCCTTTTTAGTTCACAAAAGCTTCTAACATCATTACAATTAATATAAAACTATTATTAAAATAAAGAGGAGACTCTACTCTGATGAATAAAATTTATTGCATACTTGCGGGACTATTACTTTTGTTAGGGGGCTGTGACAGCGTGAAGGTTACTAAAGGTGGGGAACCAGAAAATTCAGTTGAACAAGATGGATATGAAAAAGAAAACTTTGTCAGGATTCAAGATTATAAAGGCGAAGGTTTTGAACTTAGAGGCAGTCTAAAAGAAACAGGTGAAATTGCACAAAACAATCTTGAAGACATTGAAATAGCAGTTCAAGATTTTTTTAAGGAAAAATATAAAACAGATGTGACAGTTCATAATATTGTCAGTGCTGCCGACGGGGTATCTGTGTTTGTGGAGTCGGTCGGTGAACCGCATTTCTATACTTTTGCGATTGTCCCAGTTGACGTGAAAAACAAAGAAGTAAAAACGGATAGCGTTTGGTCTCAAGAAGGCCAAGTTGAAAACGCGATACAAAGTGGCCTCTATGCGATGGCTTATGATCAAAAGTTCCAGAAGTTAGATGAATACTTCAATAAGCTAGTAAAAGAATACCCTGTTGTTGGCAGACCCTTGGAAGTTATTGAAAATGTGAGAGCTGATGGTTATGCGACCCCCTATTATTATATGAGTACAGTAGGGGAAACGTTTGAATCGATCCTAGAAATGTATTTGGAGAATCCGAATATTTCCAAAGAAGATATCATGGCATACTTCCACCACAATGAATTTGACACGAAATATGCAATAATTACTGTTTATTTATTTATGGAAGAGGCTGACGCCGAACCGGACAATGAGATATTTTCCGCAATTGTATCCGATTTGAACGAATTAGAAGGCATTCCACGAGGCGAATATACGGTCCTTCTAAATGACAATTTAGTCGATAAGCGAAGAGGCATTGGAACGAAAGATAATACGTTGAGGACGGATAAAGATAAAATTATTAAAGAATAATGAATTAGGGGGGCGTTACGTATGAGTGCTACTGCTGACATTTCCAGTGCTGCGGGTACACATGACAAGGATTTAGTTCAGTTAGCTGGATACCATGCGTATAAGTATTACGATGTGGGTCATGTAGAAATCTTAAATGGAAAATATTTCGAGGTCATAGACACCGAATATGATACTTTAACTGGGCTTGATGCGATGGCGGTGAAAAATTTGGAGACGGATGAATTGTCCGTTGTATATGTGGGCAGTGATCAACTAATAGGTGATTGGTTGAAAACAAATACCCAACTTCCAAGTTATGTAGAACCTACACAGATGAGTGCCGCAAAGAAGTATTTTAAAGATGTGCAAGATAGGTTCGGAGAAGTTTCATCCGTCACAGGAAATTCTCTAGCAGGCGCAAATGCAAATGCTGTGGGGATTGAGAACCCTAACGTTAAAGTTGTGACACTTAATCCAGCGATGCTCCCGGGTGGAATGATTGATTCAACGAAACAGTATTCCAATATAACAAACTACTACAGTAAATACGACGTGTTAACGATATCCCAAGATACTATGAGATACAGCGACCGCATTCCGGGTAATGTATTTGTCATTAACAATGGCGTTTCTAAGTTTTCGGAGATTATAGGAAATCATAAAGGGTATCCAGAAGCAAAATTGGACGGTGAATTTAAAATTGAAATAGGCAAAAAAGGAGAACCGGGTCATGGCTATATTCATGTAGGTGCCGATGATCATATTGTGACGAGCATTTGGACGGGGGCGCCTCTTTACGGTGGTCAGACAACTCGAATAAAAATAAATGAAGAAATTTTGCATCAGCTTGCGGGAGGCATAAAGTCTGAAGTGAAGGGCCGCGTGGAGATTGCTGCCGGCTATATAGAAAATTCCATTAGTATTGTGCAAGATGAAAGTGTCGAGTTCAATCGTCGCATCACCCAACTACAGGAAATGTTTCAAATGTTGTTCGAAGATCTTGCCGGCGATCCAATTTTCAAAGGGATTACGACAACAGGTTACATCATTAAATCGTATATTGACACACTTATAGAACTTTTAAATACTGCAGAAGAAAAATGCAGGTTTTTAAACAGCGTTCTAAATTCGAAACCGGTGGAAATAATTGAACATATCACATCAACCGATATTAGTGTTGAAAGCATTTTTGCACCTGCTAAAGAATACCTCTTGAATCTTAGATATGATGTTAACGAACTTGCTTCGAGTGCACAAAATATTATCCGTAACGAGATACCCGATATATTTAAAAGTAAAAAACATGATTTTGTAGATGCGATAGTAGGCGAACTCGATGCGCATTATATGATTATCCAAGATAATAAAGTGAAAGTAGATAGCCAATTAACCATGTACGGGGAACAAATTAGTACCATCGCGGATGTCTTTAGTTTTGTTGATCAAAATTCCGCAAGATATATAGAGAAAAAGTCAAGTTCGATAGAAATTCTAAAGAATAGTCAACAGAAGGTGATGGTATCGCTTAAGGATTCGCCTTACCTAGAAAATCGAATGAAGCTAAAAGAATTACATGTGGATTTCGTACATTCAATGCTAAAAAATAAATCAATGACAATTTTAATGCCAATTCTTGTTGTTATTCGAGGTGCGCTCAGAGCAATTGAAGGGCTTTTGGAGTCGGCAATTTTTGCGATTAAAGCTGCTACAAATATAGCTATCTATGGAAATCCAGTAAGTTTGTTTTGGAGCATATTTACTGATTATGACGAAAAAGTAAAAGATGCTGCTAAAGAAGCGAGAAAGCCGATTGAAGAGATGGAATCTATAATTGAAGGGCTTAGAATAGCAATGGATCGATTAATGATAGGTCTTCCAGAAATGTTGAATAACTTTAAATCCTATATTGACACGGCAATTTTCCTGCCTAGCAAATATTCAAATATACGCCTCTATAATATCGCGTCTTCGTCAATTTTTGATGAAATGGATTTACTGTTTAACGATATCACGCAACAATTAAGTAGTGAAAAAGGAAAGGCAATAGACGCAGCTCTAGAAATATCTAAAAGTGTATCGACGAATATCCGAATATTGAAAGAACAAATTGATAGGGGAACAATATAACTTGAAACTGATAAGGAACCAAGCACTCGCAGGTTCCTTAATTTTGTCTTCATTTACTTCTTCAGTTCCTCGTCTTTCACTCTTTCCAATTCTTCTATTTCATCAATGAATTCCTGCTCTTTCAATCTTTTTTCTCTTTCAAGTTCTTTTATTTCTTCCATATCGGCTTGGTATTGTTCTTCTACTTCCGTTGTTGAAGGAATAAAGGGTTCGTTATTATAATCCGTTCGTTTTCCATAACGTATCATTTCGTAAATAATCATTCCATTATTGGGTTTTCCATTTACAGTGAACATCGGAACGATGTCGAAAAGAACGAAATAGAACGCATAAAAAATAAAACGATCAAAAAAAGTTTTATAGTCTTGAAGATAACCGTTGGCTAGCAAGGCGTTAAGAGCTAATGCCAGAGATAGATTAATTAAAATCGGTCCTGCATAAATCGCTATATAAGCAAGTTTGCTTTTGTTTTTCAACTCGTCGAAAGAAAACCAGCTATACAGATGATAATGTTTTCTTATATCAAACATCCATTTCTTATAGATGCGCGGACCAGAACCAATGGTCAATCTGGGATTTTTAACGCCAAAAAGTCCGCTGATTACAAAATAACCAGCTTCCCTTAAAAATGTAACGACAGGTAGAATAATAAATGCTGAAATGATTAACGAGATTAAATCAGAAAATCCAAACATATTTATCTCCTTCCAAGCAAAAACCTGCTAATTTTGAAATACCCTCAGGAGAATGAATCGAATCATCTTACGGCAATGTGATTTTTTACAATTGTATAATGAATTCATGTAAGCTTAAATTAAG
This sequence comes from Sporosarcina jiandibaonis, assembly GCF_013184495.1. Classification (GTDB taxonomy): domain Bacteria; phylum Bacillota; class Bacilli; order Bacillales_A; family Planococcaceae; genus Sporosarcina; species Sporosarcina jiandibaonis. Next base: position 49,287 of record NZ_JAAOIY010000009.1, read on the forward strand.
CAATCAACAAAAAATACATAGTTATGCAAATAAGAGGAAACAATGAAACCATTTCGCGCTTATACCTGGAGATGGAATAGGTCCCGAAGTTGTTGCAGAGGGCACAAAAGTTTTAAAGGCAATCGAACAGCTCGATTCAACAATCGCTTTCGCGTTCACCGAATTTCCGTGGGGTTGTGAATATTATTTAGCAAACGGAAAAATGATGGCCGATAATGGCATTGAATAATTGAAATCATTTGATGCGATTTTTCTTGGGGCTGATGACCAAGAACAGGAGGAATGGGCCTTGCGACCGTTATTGAGTTATTAAAATCCAAGGAGTAAATCTAAATAGAAGTCTTTCAATCGTTCCCTGAAAGACTTCTTTTTGTTTAGTTCAACAAATCCTTTAGCTGATTTAGAACGACTTCAAATTTTTGATCCTCTCCTATCTGACGAAAACTCTTGAAAGGATCGCCATTGACTTTAATTCGCTCCAAAACGGTCGACATTGGAAATAAAGCGGGTCGTAACTCGTCAGTCACTTCATCCCAGTATAAGGGGGTGGCGATAAGTCCCTGCTCGTTGCCTCGGGGGGAATACGGTGCGATTATTGTTTTTCCTTCAGCATGTTGAACATAATCCAAGTACAACTTGTTATTCCGGTTTTTCTTTAACCGTTCGATTGTAAACCACTCCGGTTCTTGTTCACATAAAAAACGACAGACAAATTCCGTGAATATTCGCGTTTCCTCATAAGTAAATGCGTCTATTGGCAATGGAATGTACAGTTGCAGTCCTTTGCCGCCGGATGTTTTTACGAATGAATGTAAATTGAACTGATCGAATATTGCTTTCATCTTCAGTGCCGCCTTGATCGCCAATGAAAATGCATCTACCGAAGGAGGATCTAAGTCAAATACAATTTCGGTTGGATAATGTGTTTTTATCGTTTGAAATGGGACGTGAAACTCTAGCGCTAGCTGGTTTCCTAACCATAGCAAGGATTGAAGATCATTGCAGACAATATAACGGATATCATCATTCTGTTTAGTAGTGATGAAATCAGGCGTGTAGTCTGGTGCATTTTTCTGATAAAAACTTTCTCCCGGTACACCATGCGGAAAACGAATCGCGGTCAAAAGACGGTCATTCAGAAAAGGGAGAAGATATGGAGCTATCTGCTGCAAATAAAAAATATAGTCATCTTTTTCAATGTCGATAGCTGGCCAAACAGGTTTATCGGGATGGGTTATTTGAATAGACGGCGGTATAGGATGGAGTTGCCGCTGCATTTTATTCCAGCTCACATCTTCCGGTGCCATATCAAAATTGAATTCATGAAATCGAGGCTCTCTCAGCTTTTTTCCATCAAAATCGATGCAGGCGACATTAACGCAAATAGACGGGGACAATTCCCAAATATCCTGATTAAACTTAGTACCTTTTGTTTGAATAAAGTCGACTAAAATATTTCTTTCTTCATCCGTGAAGCCGTGACGAAATACAGTAATCTCCACCAAGCTTTCCGCGATGTATACAGAACCGTGAAAAAAGCCGTTTTCTTGATTATATTTCGTCAAAACAACAGTCACGTATCTCCAGTTTTTAATCTTTAGCCATTGATTCGTCCGCTGTCCACTCAGCCAATCACTTGTTTTTCTTTTCGCAACGACACCTTCCGAGTTGTTTACTTGTGCTATATTCCACACTTTATCGGCATTATCGTATACATCGATGACTTGGATGGGCTCTTTCGCCGACACAAGAGTCGACTGGAATATTTTGCGTAGTTCCGCTTTACGGCGTGACAAAGGTAAATTCGTCAAATCCTTTCCCTTAATTCGAAGGAGATCGAACATGATATAACTACAAGGATAATTTTCGACATGTTTTGAAATGACATTTTCATTTCGCATTCTTCCGCGTGATTGAACGATTGAAAAATCACTTTTAAACTCATTGACTAAATGTACTAATTCACCATCTGCAGTTATCGGAAGAAAAGGAGCGACTTGTTCATAAATGGAAGTGTAAAAATGAATAATTTCGGGAAAGAGATGAGTAAGGTCGTTGCCATTTCTACTAACGAAAGTTGGTGATTTTTCATCCCAAACTAAAATACAACGAAAACCGTCGTATTTCACTTCATAAATCCAATCATTGCCGACTGGAATCTCATTTGCTGATGTCAAAAGCATCGGTTTCATAGTTCTGAACCTCTTCCGCGTTTTTCTTAGGATTTGATTAAATTTATTTCTTATACATAAATTTAATCAGTGCACACATAATAAGCCAAAAAGCGGGTGAGCAGCAAATGCATACAGTTTGGAAAGGCAGTATCAGTTTTGGATTGGTGAATATCCCTGTGAAGCTTCATGCAGCGACCGAAAATAAAGATATTAAACTCCGCCAATTGCACAAAGAATGCAATACGCCAGTGAATTATCAAAAGGTTTGTCCGATATGCGATAAAGAAGTTAAAAGTGAGGAAATTGTCAAAGCGTATGAGTACACGAAAAATAAATTCGTCGTTCTAGATCAAGAAGAATTGGAACAACTGAAAAAAGAGAATGAAGACAAAGCTGTAGAGATAATCGAATTCGTCAAGTTAGAAGAAATCGATCCAATTTACTTTGAACGCAGTTATTTCATGGCCCCGGATAGCGGTGGGGGTAAGGCTTATGCATTGTTGCGAAAAGCGCTCGGTGATTCTGGAAAAATCGGGGTAGCCAAAATTGTCATTCGCTCCAAGGAACAACTGGCTGTCGTTCGTGTTTATGGCGACACATTGTTGATGGAAACGATTCATTTTCCGGATGAAGTGCGAAATGTGCAAGATGTTCCGAACATCCCAAGTGCTGAATCAGTCATCCAGAAAGAATTGGATACGGCGCTCATGTTGGTTGAACAATTGACGACAAAATTTGATGCTGCCAAATATACCGATGATTACCGATCAGCCTTAATGGATTTGATTGAACATAAGAAATCGGGTGAAACTGTAACCCCTAGCGAGAAAGGGCCGGACATGCCATCGAATGTCATGGATTTGATGACTGCACTTCAAGCCTCGCTAGATAAAACAAAAAAGAAACCGGCAACGCGAAAGAAGACAACGAAAACAGCGAAGAAAAATGCATGATATATAGGAGGAAAAAAGGATGATTGAAAATTTCCAACTAGAAGAACCTTTATTTGAAGGACGGATTCATGAATGCCAACAGTTTACACTGACATTCAATGGTGAGGAATTCAAAGGCGTTTATAAGGATGACGAAATTAATTGGTATCATCCGCAACCTACTGTAGAAAACGATAATCGGATAGAGATTGAAATCGAAGTGTATAGCTTGCTGAAACAATGACAAAAAGGCTTTTCGTTATTTTCTAACGAAAAGCCTTTTTTAGGTAGTATTCTTAGAATGTATGTAGAATACTCTTATAGTAAATAAAAAGGGGATGCAATGTGAGAACTGAAAAAGAGAAAATGTTGAATGGCGAAATGTATAACCCCGATGACAAAGAGCTGAGAAAAGATCGCCGAAATGCACGAAGACTTACATGGATATTTAATCAAACGTTCGAAACAGAAGAAGAAAAAAGAATAAATTTACTGAAAGAGTTGTTTGGTTCAACGGGAGAAAGTATACATATCGAGCCGGTTTTACGATGTGATTACGGTTATAACATCCATGTTGGCGAGAACTTTTTCGCAAACTTTGACTGTACTTTTTTAGATGTATGCGATATTCGAATAGGGGATAATTGCTTTATCGCGCCGGGTGTACATATTTATACAGCCACACATCCAATAGACCCATTAGAAAGAATTGGGGGAACCGAATACGGGAAACCGGTAAGTATTGGCGATAATGTATGGATCGGCGGCCGAGCCATCATTAATCCCGGTGTTCGAATAGGAAATAACGTCGTCATTGCTTCGGGTGCCGTTGTAACAAAAGATGTACCGAATAATGTGGTGATTGGCGGAAATCCTGCACGGATAATTAAGACAGTCGAATAGGAAAGATTCTAATCGGCCAAATGGATTATTTGCTGAGAAACTCTTCCGCGTATAATTCATTTTTTATTCACAAATCAAAAAGTAAGTAAGATTATAGTGAATTTGGTATGATTTTATGTGAAAGAGTAGAAAGGGAGTTGCTAAAGTGGGAGCTAATCTTGAGCAAATAAATCGTTTTAAGCAAGCAATGGGGAGTTATCCGACAGGAGTCACAGTCGTAACTGCATTCGATGAAAATGATAAACCGATGGGATTAACGGTTAATTCGTTTGCATCCGTGTCTTTAGAACCTTTGCTAATCCTATGGTCAATCAATAAGGGCGCGGGTTCATACCAAGATTTTCTGAAAGTCGAAAAGTTTGCGGTTAATATATTGGCATCAGATCAAGCGGACTTATGCACATTGTTTTCTAGCAAAGTAGAGGATCGATTCGGCGAATGCGACTGGAAAAAGTCCGAATTAAATCTACCGATTCTATCAGATTCATTGGCTGCATTACAATGTAAAGTGTTTAAAAAAGTTGATGCCGGCGACCATACAATTATGATTGGGGAAGTACTCGATATACATAACGAGGAAAAAGAGCCTCTTCTATATCACAGAAGAACTATCGGAGCTATTCCCGAAGAGTTTTATAAATAAATAAATAAATAAGATCTGTCTGTCACCCGCTTTCGATACGGATGACAGACAGTTTTTTTATTCGTTGATTTTTGAACTCGCCGGCGCTTTATTCGTGACATCGAGTATGTCCAGGAGGAACACGAATACTGGAATCCCGATTATCAGTCCCCAGACGCCAAAGAAGTGTTGTGAAAAGATCAGCACGACGAATGTATAGAAAACAGGTAAATCCGTTTTCGATGACATCAGTTTTGGATTTAAGATATATGCTTCAATCCCGTGGATTATCATGATTGCGACAAAGAGATAGATGACTTTTAGGTAACCGCCAATTGTAAATGCAATGATAGTCAAAGGGACAAGAGATATGATTACACCGGCAACGGGTATGAGACCTAAAAAGAAAATCATGATGGCTAATCCAATTATTTGCGGGAAACCAAGCACCATTAATATTAGCACCGATAAGATCGTGTTGACGATTGCAATGATAAATTGCGCTTCAATTACCTTTCCAAATGTGCGTGTAAACTTTTGGCCGAAAAACTCAATTTCATAATAAAAAGGGGCAATTTTGCTGTTTTTAAACTTACTCGTGAATTCTTTTAATCTCGGTTTTTCAAGTATGAAAAATAAACTTAAAATCAAGGAAAGCAATACTTGAATACTTGTTTTACTAATGTCTGTGAACGATTTTAAAAGAAAAGAAAATCCGTCTTCCATATACTTTGCAATCTTATCGCTTGATATAACTGTTTCTATGTAGTTAATCAGCACATTGTCTTGTGACGCTGCAGAAAAAGACGTAATCCTCTTGACGAGTTGGCTGATTTCCGATGTAATGATTGGTAAGTATTTGGCGATTCCGACTGTCATGATGCCTACAATTATGGAATACAGAAGTATGACGAGCAAGGTGCGCTTTATATGTACGCGCTTGGTCGTGAATTCTACAAGCCGATCCATTAAAAATGTAAATATGAATGTCAGTAGAATAATATTAATCATACTTCTCACACTGTAGAGAATTAAAATCAATAAAGCGAAAATAATGATGCGTTTTACTTCCCTTTTTCGGAAGAGTTCTAGTAATCCATTCATCAAGCCAATCCCCTTATGAAAAAATTATAATGCCTGACAATCTATTTCTTCTAAGTATTAACCTATATGATGAAGAAAACAAGCTATTTACTTCTAAAAGAAAATATACGTATAAAGGAGCTCCAAACCCTGCAGGTTTTAGCTCCCCATTGTAATTTTATTGCTAAATAGCCCTTTTCCTAGTCGGTAAACAATAATGCCGGTTAATATGCTGCTTATGAATAAGAGTACGAGATGCGGTATAGCTGTTGCCGCAAGATCTGAACGGCTTGTGAGCGCAATTACGTCGAGCCATTCAATCCAGGCTGGAGGAACAAACATTAATGCCACAGCAAGCGTATTATTAAGCATATGCAATAATATAGGAATTAGTAAATTGCCGGTTCGTATAACTAAAAGGGCTGTAATCACACCAAATAAAAATGCCCCGATAATATCGGCATGCAAAATTCCGAATAGGATGCTAGATATTAAAATGCCGCCCCAAACAGAGGTTTTTTTGATAAGCCGTTGAAGAATTACCCCTCGAAAAAAGAATTCCTCGACAATAGGCGCTAAAATTGTAATCATGACTATTTCAATGATTAAGTACATACCGCTCTCGGGCATTGGTGTTTCTGCCAATAAAAAATCTACTACAAATGGCAAAATCGGACTTAATAAATATAAATAAAGCCAAAACGCGCTTAATGAAAAAGCGATGGAAACGATGACGATGACGAAGATGGAAGGTACCCATCGAAGCACGCCATTTGTATAGATGATTCGCCGAATGGAAATATCATGTTTTCTAAAATGATAACCGAAGAAAACAACCGGAACAAGCGCATAAAAAACGAGTCCGAATGCAGCAGAAACAAATTCAATATCCACGCCAGTAAACAGTAACAAGAAAAATAGAAACACTACTGTTGGAACTAAGAATAATGCTGTAACCCCGATCAAATGCCGGATCTTCATTTCACCAAACACTAAACCACCTCGCTGTCTATTCATAATGTACGAAATGAACGGATAAAAGTTTCAGGTTTTCGTATTCAAAATCAAATTCTGATAAAGTAGAGGATACTTTGTAGATTTCTAGGCCAGGTGAAAGGAGTTTCGAAGTGGCAAAACAATATGACTTTACGGAAGGGAACATTTTTAAACAGCTATTCATTTTTTCTGCGCCCATTATTCTTACAAACCTATTGCAAATCTCCTATCAATTTATCGATAGTCTTTGGGTTGGAAATTTAATTGGATCCAACGCGCTCGGGGCTGTAGCCATATCGGGGACAGTCATTTTTACGGTTCTTTCCTTTGTGATCGGATTAAACAATGCTGCACTCACCATATTGTCCCAGCAAAAAGGAAAGGGGAGCGAAGAAGGACTGAAGCGGTATTTAAATGCATTCGTTGTCATGCTATCTGGAATGTCCGTCGTCTTGGGATTAATCGGCTTTATAATGGCGGAACGAATTTTGCTTCTACTCGGAACGCCTGATGCGATGATAGACATGGCGGCATCGTATTTACAAATTAATTTTATCGGCATGTTATTCTTGTTCGGCTATAACTTCATTGGAACCGTATTTCGTTCCGTCGGAGATTCTAAAACGCCTTTATATTTTGTGATAATTGCTGTCATACTAAATACCGTTCTTGACCCGCTTTTCATATATACATTTGATTGGGGAATCGAGGGGGCCGCTTATGCGACGATCGTATCGCAAGGGGTGGCATTCGGTACAGGACTCTTTTTCACCTTGAAGAAAAATCTTGTTCCGTTTTCAAAGCCGCATTTACCGGCGCGAAGGGAAGTTTTCGATATTTTGAAATTGGGAATACCATCAGGGTTGCAAATGAGCGTCATTTCTGCCGGCTCCATGGCAATCATGAGCGTCATCGCATCTTTTGGTTCTGCAGTAGTAGCTGGATACGGGGCAGCGCAGCGGTTGGATAGTCTCATTATGTTGCCAGCGCAAGCACTTGGTGTAGCTGTGAATAGCATGGCGGGCCAAAATATTGGTGCAAATAGATGGGACCGCGTGCATCGTATTACCTTTTATGGATTTATTTATAATTTAATTGTGATGTTTATGCTCGCTTTAGTCATGTTCTTATTCGCTAATTATGGCATACGGCTTTTTATTAAAGACCCGGCCGCAGCAAGATTTGGAACGAGCTATTTAAAAATGGTCGCCTTTTTCTACCCGTTCCTTGGCATTAACTTTATTTTGAACGGTACAGTACGGGCTGCTGGCGCTATGTTTCAAGTCCTCGTACTTAATATTATTTCATTTTGGATACTCAGATATCCGATGACATACTTGCTTTCAACCATATTCGGCGAAAAAGGGATTGCGCTCGGTATCGGTATCAGTTTTGCAATCAGCAGCGTTTTTGCTTTTCTTTATTATCGATTTGGCCGTTGGCAAGACGCGAAAGTATTTGGCGATTAAACAGTTAATACTAAAGATAGTGCATTTTCGCGAATGGTTATATGCAGTGGGGTGGATATGATAATTTCTCCATCAACCATGGCAGGAATCGGTCGATTGGTTTCAATCGTTATTTCTTTGCCGGCATTGTAAAATACCCCTTCTTTCGTAACCGGACCCCCCCGAAGCAAATCAGGGAATAGTCGAAATAGGACATTTAAACGGTTGGCATTATTGAGATGCGTGATATTTAGAAAACCGTCTGAAGGATTCGCGTGCGGACAAATATTTAATCCGCCGCCGTAAAAGGCTGTATTGCCGCAAGCAATAAGCCAAGCGTTCGTTAATTTCAGAACTTCGCCGTCAATCGTCAGCTTTCCGTTAAAGGGTTTGAAAGTCAGTAGCGTTATAACAGCTGAGATTATATAGGAAAATGAACCGATTCCAAGCTTATTGAGAATCGGCTTGTAAAATGACTGATTTACTTGGTTCCCGATTGCAGAATCGAGACCAGTACCTGCAACGGTAATGCCGAAACGTCCATTCACGTTAATTAAATCGGTTGAAGTCGTTTTACCAGCCAGCAGCTTATACACGAAGTCTTTAGGATTATCGGTTAACTGAAACATTCTCGCAGTATCATTGCCGGATCCTGAAGGGAAAATCGCAAGTGGGACAGTCGATTCGGCTAGTTGTTGAATGACGGAATTTATCGTCCCGTCTCCGCCAATGACGGCCACTGCTTTTAAGTCATTTTGTGTTAGTAGATTTTTGGAAATAAATTTTTCTGTTTCTACTTGTGAATTACTCATAACCTTTTCGAAAGGAATTTGTTGTTCGTTTAATAGATTTTCGATTTGCGACCATTTTTTTAACGTGTTTTTGTTGCCAGAATGTAAGTTAACAATAAATAGATACATAACATGACCTCGTTTCTGATCGGGCATGATTACCCTATATACATGTAACAATAGGGTATACTAAGTGGAGAATCAACAGGTAAGTAAAAGAGCAAATGCGGAAAGGGGAGAACAAATGTGGCTTGGCTCTACGTACTTTTTGCGGCAATCGTTGAAGTTTTCTGGGTGATTGGGTTGCGCTATTCCGACTCGGTTTTGGAGTGGACCGGAACAACCATCATGATTGTTTTAAGCTTTTACTTGATTATCAAAGCTTGCGAAAACTTACCTTCTGGAACTGTATACGCCGTATTTACCGGCTCAGGCGCTGCTGCGATTGTTCTGATCGATTTCATAGTTTTTGATGCGGCATTTTCTCTTATGAAGGTTCTGTTTATTGGTTTAATCATCGTTGGCGTTGTCGGGATTAAGATTACGGATAGCGGTGAAAATGAGTCGCAGGTTGATCAATCATCGTAAAGGAGGCAGGAAAATGGCTTGGTTATATCTTGTTATTGCAAGTTTAGGAGAAATACTTGGCGTTATGAGTATTAATTTATACATACAAAAGAAATCGATGGCCCGGCTGCTACTCATCGTCGTCACCTTTACGTTTGGTTTCATTTTTTTGGCACTTGCAATGCGTGATATTCCGATGGGAACCGCTTATGCGATATGGACCGGATTAGGCGCGGCGGGCGCTGTTCTAATGGGCGTTTTGTTTTTCAAAGAACCCGCGAGCTGGAAACGCCTCTTGTTTTTATCTTTTATCATCGCCGGCGCGGTAGGATTGAAAGTTTTCGGATGAAACTTTACATAAGTGATTGAATGACGTTGGAAAAGGGTAATTAGTGTATACTATTAGTTACAATTTGAATGTTGGGAGAAGGAGATTGACATGAGTTCAATTTATGCAGACGATAGCAATGCATTACATACAGACTTATATCAAATCAATATGGCTGAATCATATTGGGCAGACGGGATTCACGATAAAAAAGCCGTCTTTGAATTGTTTTTCAGAAGTTTACCATTCGGAAACGGGTATGCCCTATTTGCGGGATTGGAACGGATTTTGGACTACTTGAAGGAATTTAAACTTAGCGAAAGTGATTTAACATATTTGAAAGAAGAGCTCCATTATGAAGATGACTTTATCGATTATTTGAAAGAATTGCGTTTCACAGGCGATGTTTATTCAATGGAAGAAGGGGAACTCGTATTTGCGAATGAACCAATCCTGCGTGTTGAAGCTCCACTTATTGAAGCGCAGTTGATTGAATCCGCCTTATTAAATATTGTTAATTACCAAACTTTAATCGCTACGAAAGCGAGCCGTATCAAGCAAGTGACAAAAGATGAAATGGTATTGGAGTTTGGAACAAGACGTGCCCATGAAATGGATGCTGCCATATGGGGTGCGCGCGCTACGGTTATCGGCGGCGTTGAAGCAACAAGTAACGTTCGGGCAGGGAAGAAATTCGGCATACCGGTTTCGGGAACTCATGCACATTCACTCGTACAAGCATACAAAAGTGAATATGAAGCTTTTCATTCTTATGCAAAACGTCATAAAGATTGCGTGTTTTTAGTCGACACGTATAACACGTTGAAAATTGGAGTTCCGACAGCGATTCAAGTAGCGAAAGAACTCGGTGATAAAATTAACTTCAAAGGGATTCGTCTTGATAGCGGAGATATCGCATTCTTATCAAAAGAATCTCGCCGCATGCTGGATGAAGCCGGATTCCCGGACGCTAAAATCGTCGTCTCAAACGATCTTGACGAATATACGATCTTGAACTTAAAAGCGCAAGGAGCAAAAGTTGATGTTTGGGGAATTGGCACGAAGCTTATAACCGCATACGACCAACCGGCCCTTGGAGCTGTTTATAAAATCGTGTCGATTGAAAATGATGAAGGCGAAATGGAAGATACGATTAAGATTTCTTCCACCGCGGAAAAAGTGACGACACCCGGTCAGAAAAAGTTGTATCGAATTATCGACCGTGAAAACGGAAAAGCTGAAGGCGATTATATAACGATGCACGATGAAGACCCGACAGCAGAAAAGCGTTTGAAAATGTTCCATCCTGTTCATACATTTATATCTAAGTTTGTCACGAATTTCGAGGCGAAGAACTTACATGTGAAAGTAGTGGAAAGCGGAAATATTATTTACGAAAATCCAAGCCTGATGGAAATGCAAAAATATGCAAAAGAGAATTTAGATCTGCTATGGGAAGAATACAAAAGATCTCTGAATCCGGAAGAATATCCTGTCGATTTAAGCCAAAAGTGCTGGGATAACAAAATGCGTAATATTCAAGAAGTCCAAGAAATGGTGGAAGAGTATACGCACGAATAAGGAGAGATAATGATGGAATCGCTACAAGAAAGAATTATTGCTGAATTGAAAGTTAAACCTGTCATTGATCCGCATGAGGAAATTCGGAAGTCAGTGGATTTCATGAAGGAATACGCAAGGAAGCATTCATTTTTAAACGGTTTCGTTATCGGGATTTCAGGCGGGCAAGATTCTACGCTGGTGGGGAAGCTCGCTCAAATCGCCGTTGATGAATTAAACGACGAAAATCAGACCGATCGTTATCAATTCATCGCGATTCGACTTCCTTACGGTACGCAATTTGACGAAAAGGATTGTCAGGATGCACTTGATTTTATCCAGCCTTCTAAGATATACACGATTAATATTAAGGAGTCAGTTGATGCGAGCGTTCGGGCATTAACTGAAATTGGCGTAAATCTGTCCGATTATGCCAAAGGAAATGAGAAGGCCAGAGAACGTATGAAAGTTCAGTATTCGGTAGCAGCCATGCATAATTGCGTTGTGCTCGGTAGCGATCAAGCAGCAGAATCGATAACTGGATTTTATACGAAGTTCGGAGACGGCGGAGCGGACCTCATGCCGATATTTCGATTGAATAAAAGGCAGGGTAAGGAACTATTGAAAGAACTGGATTGCCCTGTGCATCTATATACAAAAGTTCCGACCGCAGATCTTGAAGACGAGAAGCCTTCACTACCAGACGAAGTAGCGCTAGGCATAACCTACGACCATATCGATGATTATCTTGAAGGAAAAGAGATTCCCGAAGAACCGCGGGAACGACTCGAACAGTATTATCTTAAATCCATGCATAAACGACATATGCCAATAACAGTCTTTGATGACTTTTGGAAATGAATCGTTGATTAAGTATAGAAGAGAATTTTATTATTCTTCTTCTATACTTTTTTATTTGGAGATTTTTTAGAGAAGTGAGGGTTATCTGATAAGTAGCAGTTTTAATGCGTAATGGAACAATTATTATTCAAGTACTTGGTTTGTATAGGCTCGTTGATTTCCGTTCCGGGCGGACGCGTTCCGCGGGCATCACCTCAATCTCCTCGTCGCTTCGCTCCTGCGGGGCTTTCGGTTGATGCTATTCCCGCTGGAGTCGCCGCCCTCCACTCCAATCAACTAATTTCACTGTAGAAAGAGAGGATATTCAGTAATTGCATTCGAATTAGATATTCCTAGACACTTAATTAATGTTAATAGAAAGTTTTAGATATATAGGTCTTGATATAAATCTAATAATATCTAACGACAGAAACCACAATAATCTATAAAAACAATCCGGCGTAGGCGCCTTACCGCGGGAGGCATCCACCAAGTGCGGAAAGATACAGTTCAATCTTTCCCTAGCGCCGAAGCGTTATGCATAGAGAATTATTAGTAGCATTTTTTAATAGTCCTATAAAACAAGCTGTTTCAATGGTTTTTATCTAGTATTGATAAGTTCTTTTTTCCTTCCTGCTTAAGTTGTAGATAGTAGGGTTATCCTGTAATATGAAAGTGTATAGTTACTTTTCAAATAATTTGCTATATATTGATTCATTGGGGGGAACCATATTGCAAAAAGAATTGATTGGAAGAGTTTTAAATAATATTGAAAAAGTGATGATCGGTAAAAGAGATATTGCCGAACTTAGCATGACTGCGCTTCTTGCGGGCGGACACGTCTTACTTGAAGATGTACCGGGCGTGGGGAAAACGATGATGGTAAAAGCATTGGCAAGATCGATTGGCGCAGACTTCAAGCGAATTCAATTCACGCCAGATTTATTGCCTTCGGACGTATTGGGCGTATCTATTTATAATCCGAGAGAAATGGAGTTTGAATTCAGACCGGGGCCGATCATGGGGAATATTATTCTTGCCGATGAAATTAACCGGACATCGCCAAAGACTCAGTCTGCATTACTTGAAGGAATGGAGGAATCTTCCGTAACGATTGACGGTGAAACAATGCGGATTCCACAACCATTTTTCGTCATGGCGACGCAAAATCCTATTGAATATGAAGGAACTTATCCGTTGCCGGAAGCTCAATTGGACCGATTTTTGTTCAAGTTGAAAATGGGGTATCCTACACCGCGTGAAGAAATAGAAGTTTTGCGGCGCGCTGAACAAGAAATCCCGATCGATAATTTAGAGACGGTAATAACGTTAGACGACCTTATAAACTTGCAACACGCCGTTAAAGACGTAGTTGTAAGCGATGCTGTAAAATCCTATATCGTAACCTGTGCAAATGAAACGAGAAATAATCCATTCGTTTATCTTGGGGTAAGCCCGCGTGGATCCCTTTCGCTGATGAAAGCCTGCCAAGCATATGCGTTACTAGTCGGAAGAATGTACGTGACACCCGATGATGTTCAATATTTAGCCCCTTTTGTTTTTGGTCATCGAATGATTTTAAAACCAGAAGCTAAGTATGAAGGAATTGAATCTGATGAAATTATAGAGCGGATATTGGCGAAAGTCAGTGTGCCTTTTGATCAGGTATCGATTAAATGAAGCGATTTCGAAAGCTAATTTCAATATGGGGGCGACTTGTTTTTGTCTTGCTCATTATTCTAGCGGCCTTCGTATTTGCAATGTTTCAAGGCGGATATGTCAGTTGGGCAATTTTTTACGCAATAACACCATTTATTCTTTATTCTATTTCATTGTTTTTATACCCTCTTCGAACTGTCACGGCTCAACGTGTCATTCGAACCCCAAGCGTTAAAAACGGCGGGAAGTTGCTCGTTAGTTTAACAGTCAAAAGGGATTTTCCTTTTCCTTTACTATATACAGTGATTTCAGAAAAGTGGCGTGATGAGGACATACTTTTGGTTACTAAAGGCACTATGAAAAAACTTTTTGTTTTCGGTTTTCAAAAGACGGAAGAATGGCAGTACGAGATAGATAGAATGCCGCGCGGTGAACATGTATTAGAGGGCTTGGAAATTGAAGTTTCGGATTTTTTTGGATGGGTTCGTAAAAAACATTTCATTCCGCTAAAAAATACAGTTCTAGTGTATCCGAAAATGACAGATATTCACTATGTACCTATTGATACGCAATATGATTTAGGTTCGATGATTTCTCCGTATAATATTGTGAAAGATACCACTATGGCAACGGGCATCCGAGATTACCAATCTGGAGATCGGGTCTCTTGGATTCATTGGAAATCATTTGCGCGGACGCAGACATTAATGACAAAGGAATTCGAAGACCGTCGTTCTCAAGATTTGCTAGTAATATTTGATGGGCGTCCATCCGAAACATTTGAAGAGCAAGTTGAGTTCACAGCTTCAATTTTGAAAGAAGCAACGAATGACCAAGCTGGAATCGGATTTTTAACAACAGGTGCAGAGTCCGCAACCTTTCCATTTATTCAATCGGAAGAGCAGTTTAACAAAGTCCTTATCCACTTGGCGAAAATCAAACCGTCAGATGAAAGTACAGCAGTCATCTCTAATGATTATAGAACTGAATTTAGCCAAAGCGGAAGTGTTATTTTAATTACCGCGCATCCGGATTGGCCATTTTTAGAGTCGGTTATTAGTAACGTGACAAACGCCCGATCAATCACCTGTTTTACTGTGGTAAAAAAAGATGCACCGGTGAAAAATGTGCTTGCGGAGGACATTCGTTTAGCCAAGTCCAAAGGAATTTCCGTTCATGCGCTTACTAAAGAACAATTCCCTACTGCATTTAAAGGGGTGATTCATTCATGAGTGAAATGCGGCTAGATAAATGGTTTCTAGCGATATTATATTTATTGGCTATTGTCCTGTTAAGAGAATGGCTTCTCCCTGTAATGGAGCTCACACAAACTGGGCAGATTTCTTTGTTTTTAATCTTTATTGTGATTGCTTTCTTCTTAGCTTTGCAATCTGTCAAATGGTGGATTTCTTCGCTCATAAAGGTTCTATATATAATCTGGGCCATTCATTATACGTTCTTCGAAGGAATCCTTTTAACGAAGGAAACCTCAACATTACTTCTGGAAGATTTCAACTCCAATTTTGCAGTCATCTTAGTTGGTAATTGGTCTGAACTATCAAATCCATTTCGAACGATGCTATTTTTCATTCTATTATGGATGACGACTTACTTAATCCGCCATTGGATTGAATCGAGAAAAAGTATTTTTCTTTTTTACAGTATGACGATTATCTTTATCGCCATTATCGATACGTTCACGGCTTATTCTGCAAAAGGTTCCATACTAATCATTATGATAACCGGTCTGTTGCTCCTAGGTTTGCTAACGATTCCTAAACTTGCTGAAAAGCATAGTCTATCAATCTCGGCAAATAAATTAGTGAGCATCTCATTCCCTTTGGTAGTGATTCTGGTTATAAGCGGGGTCTTCATGTTAACTCTTCCAAAACTAGAACCGGCATGGGCTGACCCGGTTCCTTTCCTGACATCAGTTGTTGACGGGGCAGGGGAAGGGGGAAATGGAGAAGGGATTTCCAAAACTGGCTATGATCCTGATGATTCTAGACTCGGTGGTCCATTTATTCAGGATAATACCTTGATTTTCGAAGCTTCGGTTCCAAAAAAACAATACTGGAAAATTGAAACGAAAAATACCTACACTTCAAAAGGATGGGAACAACCTAGTGAGAGTAGCGTGATTACGTATTCTTCCAATATGGGGATGGGGACATTTGCAGAAAGTGAAGGAATTATAAGCGGGGAATCGAAAATAGCACAATTGAATATTTTACAACGATTTCCGTTTATCGTTTATCCATACGGCATGATGAATGTAGAAACAGATGAAGATGTGCAGTTTATGAAGTTAGAAATGTTAGAGCAATACCGCACAACAATCGGTGATGAACCCGTATCACTCGATTCGTATGGAATTGAATATATCGAGCATGATTTTAGTTTGAAAGCGTTGCGGGAAACAACTATGGATGAAGTGATTTCTTTAGAGGATGACTTCGCAGATTACCTGCAGCTTCCAAAAGAGTTGCCTGAACGAGTGGGAGAGCTAGCCGAAACAATCACGAGGTCTAGTGAAAGTGTATACGACAAAGCGAAAGCGATTGAACGTTATTTTGGTAGGAATGGATTTGTCTATGATCAAAAAAATGTCGCGATTCCAGCCGAAGACCAGGATTACGTCGATCAATTTTTGTTTGATTCGAAAAGCGGCTATTGTGATAATTTTTCCACGTCAATGGTTGTGATGCTGCGTACAATCGGAATTCCAGCAAAATGGGTGAAAGGGTTTGCGCCCGGTGAATTAGGGAGAAATGAAAATAAGGAAAGTGTTTATAAAATAACAAATAATGAAGCACATTCTTGGGTTGAGGCTTTTATGCCTGGTATTGGTTGGATGCCATTTGAGCCGACAATCGGTTTTGGCGGGGCATCGAGTATCGAGTACGATATTGAACTACAACTAGATGATCCTGAAGTTCCTGAAATGCCGGAACCCGAACGTAAAAAACTCGAACAGAAGTCGAAACCTAAAAAAGAGGATAAAAAAAGTGCTTTTGATTTCAATAAAAATTTTGATTTCCTCAAACAATGGATAATGGACAAGAAGTGGATATTGCTAGCTATTCTGAGCATATCGACATTTTTAGTGGCAATATTATATAGAAGTAGAAGAAAATGGTTGCCGAAATTACTCGTTCGATATTATAGGTTCGGCAAGAATGACTGGACGAAGTACGCTAAGCAATATGTGAGTTTATTGAAACAACTTGATCGATTTGGATTCAAGCGCAAGAACGGGGAAACGCTATTGAAGTATGCAATTCAAGTCGATGCGTACTTTGGAGGAGACACCATGCAAAATTTGACGACTGCTTATGAAAAAGGTATTTATGGAGAAAATAGAACTGAACACGATTGGCAACGCTTACAGGAACTGTGGGAACATTTAATCAATAGGACTTCCGATTGATTTCTTGCGTTTTTAGCAGTAAGATTATAAAAAAGAACTGCTTATAAATGCCCCGAAGTTTCGACCAAGTTACCGGAAATGACTTGGCTACGATTGCGGACTGGTTTTGTTTTAGGAACTGTTTCGTTAATTATGGAGGATGAGACGCGCAGTTTATCAGGTTGTCGCGTCTTTTACTATTCAGGGCTATCCTAGCAAAATGAAGAAGAGGTGGAAAAATTGTCAACTACTCCTTTGTTAATTGAGCAAGAGAAAATTGTAATTCTGGATTATGGCAGTTCGTACAATCAGCTTTTGACGCGTTCAATACGTCAACTCGGTATGTACAGTGAGCTTCACCCGCATACAATTACTGCGGATGAGCTGAAAAACATGAATGCCGTCGGAATTATTTTATCGGGAGGCCCTAAATCTATTACAGATTTAGATGCGTACCCTATCGATTCCGAGATTTTTGATGCGGGCATTCCAATCCTGGGAATTTGTTATGGAACACAGCTAATTCTTAAACAATTTGGCGGCACTACGGAAACAATTAATGATCGCACATACAGCGAAGAGCTAGTGAAATTAGATACATCATCTAATCTGTTTATGGGACAAGTAGAAACACAAAAAGTTTGGTTGAGTAATGGTGATCGTATTTCATCGACTCCAGAAGGATTTAAAACCATTGCAACAACAAACGCTGGAGAGATTGCAGCGATAGGCAATAACGAACGTCAAATTTATGGACTACAATTTCATCCGGAGTCACCGAACTCTGAATATGGACTTGAATTATTAAAACATTTCATCTTTGATCTTTGTGAAGTGAGAACAAAGTGGACGATGGAAAACTTCATTGAAATTGAGATAGGTAAAATTCGCTCAACAGTCGGAGACAAAAAAGTTCTTCTTGCCCTTAGCGGCGGCGTAGATTCTTCAGTGGTTGCGGCATTAATTCATCGTGCGATTGGAGATCAGCTAACTTGCATGTTCGTAGACCACGGTTTACTTCGAAAAGGCGAGGCGGATAGCGTAGTTGATACATTCGCGAAAAAGTTCAATATGAATTTTATTAAAATAGATGCACAGGATCGCTTTTTGAATAAATTAAAAGGTGTTTCTGACCCTGAACAAAAACGAAAAATTATTGGAAATGAATTTATATATGTATTTGATGATGAAGCCGCGAAGCTTGACGGTATAGACTTTTTAGCTCAAGGGACGCTTTATACAGACATTCTTGAAAGTGGAACACTCACAGCGCAGACGATAAAATCGCATCATAACGTTGGTGGACTTCCTGAAGAAATGGAATTCGAATTAATCGAGCCGTTAGCTGCACTATTCAAGGATGAGGTACGAGCGCTAGGACTAGAACTAGGTTTGCCAGAAGAAATCGTTTGGCGTCAACCATTCCCTGGTCCAGGACTAGGCATTCGCGTACTTGGTGAAATTACGGAAGAAAAACTTGAAATGGTTCGCGAATCCGATGCGATTTTGCGAGATGAAGTTAAAAAAGCTGGTTTAGAACGGGACATTTGGCAGTATTTCACAGTTTTACCGAACATTCAAAGTGTTGGAGTCAAAAACGAAAAAAGAACGTATGACTATGCAATCGGAATTCGTGCAGTAACGTCCGTAGATGGCGTGACATCTGACTGGGCGAAGATTCCTTGGGATGTACTTGAAAAAATTAGCGCTCGCATTACTGCAGAGGTCCCTAAGATTAACCGCGTCCTCTTCGATATAACGAGCAAGCCACCTTCAACAATCGAGTGGGAATGATAATTGAATAAAAATGTCGTATATATCCGAGAATATGGCTCGGACGTTTCTACCGGAACACCATAAATGTTTCGACTACGATCTAACAGGACAGGGATATCCCTGTCTATTAGATTTGTATCTGAGAAGCATGCGGCTAACTGGTCGCATGCTTCTTTTTGTTTGAAAATCTAAAATTATGAATGGATGGTCTTCTATGAAGAAGTATTTTGAGTTTGATAAACTTGGTTCGAATTACCGCAATGAGATTATTGGAGGAGCTACAACTTTCCTTGCGATGGCATATATTCTGATTGTTAACCCACTTATGCTATCTTTGGACGGCATTGATGTTCCAGAGGCGATGCGCATGAACAAGGGAGCAGTATTTGTTGCAACAGCACTTGCCGCAGCAGTTGGATCCATTATGATGGGTGTGATCGCAAGATATCCAATCGGACTTGCCCCTGGAATGGGACTTAACGCTTTCTTTGCATTCTCAGTTGTATTGGGGATGGGCATTCCTTGGCAAACAGCATTAACAGGAGTTTTATTTTCAGGAATAATTTTCATTATTTTATCATTGTCAGGATTACGTGAAATTGTTATCAACGCTATTCCGGCTCAACTTAAATACGCAGTAGGGGCTGGTATAGGACTTTTTATCACATTCCTCGGATTTCAAAATGCAAATATCATCGTTGCAGATCCTAATACGTTAGTTACTCTCGGAGACCTTTCTAAAGGGCCGACATTACTTGCGATTTTCGGACTGGTGATCACGGTGATCATGATGGTTCGTAAAATAAAAGGGGCCATTTTTTATGGAATGATACTTACGACGATACTAGGAATGTTTGTCAAACTAATTGAAGTGCCGACTAAAGTAGTCGACAAAATCCCAAGTGTCGCTCCAACATTCGGTGCGGCATTCGAAGCAATCTTCCAAGATCCGACATCATTACTAACAACTCAGTTTTTAATCGTAGTTATTACATTCCTGTTTGTAGATTTCTTTGATACAGCAGGTACGCTTGTTGCAGTCGCCAATCAAGCGGGTTTAATGAAGGAAGATAAATTACCGCGTGCAGGCCGAGCATTGATTTCTGATTCTCTCGCAACAGTAACAGGTGCTGTTTTCGGAACATCGACAACGACATCTTATATAGAGTCATCCGCGGGAGTGGCAGCTGGCGCTAGAACCGGTTTCGCTTCAGTTGTAACTGGCATATTATTTCTATTAGCACTTTTCTTTTCACCCTTATTGCTCGTCATTACATCAGAAGTGACAGCACCGGCATTAATTATTGTAGGGGTCCTTATGGTATCTAGTCTCGGCAATATTGAATGGAGTCGTTTTGAAATCGCAGTACCGGCATTTCTTACGATCATTGCTATGCCGCTTAGTTATAGTATTGCAACAGGAATTGCAATCGGGTTCATCTTCTATCCAATTACGATGATTGTCAGTGGCAATAGAAAAGAAATACATCCGATCATGTATGGCTTATGGATTATCTTTGTTCTATACTTCTTATTTATAAAATAATGTATTCAAATAAGAAAGGTTCTCTTGTATTTATATGAGGGAATCTTTTTTGACTTATTAATAATCAAGTAGTGAAACGATTAATGACAGCCTTTAAACGACTAAATGAAATGTGAATCAACCATAGAGGTAAATTAACAACCGCAATAGTTTGATTTTGTGGTATAAAACTTAAAATTTAGGTTGACATTATGATTTGAATGGGTTATATTTAGATTTCGCCTTACGACACTTTGAATTTAATTGACGAGAAGTGTTGACTTATGTCGATAGGCGTGTTATGATGTATAGACCGTCAAGTAAGGACGGCGAACAATTGCTATATAACTATTAAATAAATGAACCTTGAAAACTGAACAGCAAAACGTCAAGATATAACGTCAAGATATAACGTTTCGATAAATCGAAACAAAAACGAATCTTCGGATTCGAAGTCAGCAAAATGAAACTCGAGCTATTCAAGTTTCTCTTTGAGTTTCGAGACGTAGTGCAGTGCTAGGAAGCGAATGAGTGAGGGAAGGAGCGTACATTAGTACGTGACTGACTGAACGAGTGAAGCTGACGACGCATGTGCTGCGTATCGGAATTCATATTATGGAGAGTTTGATCCTGGCTCAGGACGAACGCTGGCGGCATGCCTAATACATGCAAGTCGAGCGAACATTTATTGAAGCTTGCTTCTTTAAATGTTAGCGGCGGATGGGTGAGT
>NZ_JAAOIY010000010.1 GCF_013184495.1 Sporosarcina jiandibaonis
ACTCACCCATCCGCCGCTAACATTCAAAGAAGCAAGCTTCAATAAATGTTCGCTCGACTTGCATGTATTAGGCATGCCGCCAGCGTTCGTCCTGAGCCAGGATCAAACTCTCCATAATAGAGAAACTTGAATAGCTCAAATTTCATTTGCTGACTTCGAATCCGAAGATTCGTTTTTGTTTCGAATTAACGAAACGTTATATCTTGACGTTTTGCTGTTCAGTTTTCAAGGTTCATTATATAAGTAAGAACTTCACTTACATATTCGCTTCTGCGTTACCGTCTCGCAACAGCAACTCTTATATCATACCAAACTTGTTTATCCATGTCAACAACTATTTACAATTTCTTTTTCGTTGTTTCTATGGTGAATTTGGCGACATTCATAACTATAACAGGCATGAAACTATAATGCAACACTTTTTTAATACTTTTTTAACATGTTTGTATTACATTACATAAGAAAGCGTGCGAAACCTTAGTTGTTACGGCTTCGCACGTTGGTTTTCACTTTATTAAAACTTACTAAAAGCACTTGCATCTAACAGTTTCGCTTGCGATGAAATGCATTTTTTGTTCAAATTACAGTTCGAGTGCATTGATTGTTTCATCATTACGTTTGATTTAACTCTTTAATGAAGTTAGTCTCTCGGACGCATTTGCGGGAATAGAAGAATGTCCCGGATTGATGGTGCATTCGTTAGCAACATAACTAGACGGTCAATTCCGATCCCGAGTCCTCCCGTTGGCGGTAACCCGTACTCCAATGCTTCAATAAAGTCGTCATCCATATCATGCGCCTCATCGTTTCCTTGTTCCTTTTCCACAAGTTGCGCTTCAAAACGTTGACGTTGATCGATTGGATCATTAAGTTCGGTGAAGGCGTTCGCATGTTCACGACGTACGATAAATAATTCGAATCGGTCCGTGAAACGCTCATCCTTAGGATTCTTTTTCGCAAGCGGGGAAATCTCTACTGGATGCCCGTAGATAAATGTTGGTTGCACCAACTCTTCTTCTACCTTTTGCTCAAAGAATTCATTTAGTACATGACCAACTTCCATCATCACCGTCACTTCAACGCCATGCTCTTTCGCAAGAGCGTGTGCTTCTTCTTTCGTCATTTCTTTCCAGAAATCTACACCCGTATACTCTTTAACAGCATCCGCCATATGAAGTCTTTTCCAGCCCGGCGCTAAATTTATGACATCTTCTCCATAGGTAACTTCTGTAGTGCCAAGTACATCTTGGGCGATATGTGCAATTAAATTTTCTGTAAGAGCCATTATGTCTTCATAATCAGCGTACGCTTCATATAGTTCAATCATTGTAAATTCAGGGTTGTGACGAGTTGAAGTTCCTTCGTTACGGAACACACGTCCAATTTCGTATACTTTCTCAAGACCGCCTACGATTAAACGCTTTAAATGAAGCTCAATTGCGATTCTCATATAAAGTGTCATGTCTAGTGAATTATGGTGAGTAATGAACGGTCGAGCTGAAGCACCACCCGCGATTGCGTGCAACATTGGCGTCTCAACTTCGAGGAATCCTTGATCATCAAGGTAGCGTCGCATCGATTGAATGATTTTACTACGCAAGATGAATGTTTCTTTACTGCCTTCTGTTGAAATTAAATCTAAATAGCGCTGGCGATATCGTTGTTCTATATCCTGCAAACCATGGAATTTCTCAGGCAAAGGGCGAAGGGCCTTTGTGAGGAAGGTAAATTCTTTTACCTTGATTGATAGTTCGCCGACATTTGTTTTGAAGATTGTTCCGGCAACACCGATAATATCGCCGAGGTCAGTACTTGTATATAGTTTGTATGCCTCTTCTCCGATAGCATCTTGCCGTACATAGATTTGAATTTGGCCGCCTAAATCTTGAAGGTGGGCAAATCCTGCTTTTCCTTTTCCACGCTTTGTCATTATACGTCCCGCAATTTTCACTTCATATGAAGCTTCTTCTAATTCTTCTTTCGTGAAGCCATCATACTTTTTACGAATATCCTCAGATAAATGCGTTCGTTCAAATTTCGAACCGAACGGATCGAGTCCGCTTTCCCTTATATCCAACATCTTCTGTCGTCTCACCAGAAGTTGGTCGTTTAGTTCATCGAGATTAGACATTTCATTCACTCCTCCGATAATTTACATTCTTACATTACATGTTTTGATTATATCCCTATTGTACACAAAGAAAAGAGCTACCACAATTCGCGGCAGCTCAAACCTTTAGAATTAGACAGCACTTCCAGCAAGTTCTGCCTGCTCACGCTCCATCACTTCTTCTGCGAAACTGTTCAAAAGACTTCTTAAATCACTTGCAGTCTCTGTTCCATTAATTAATTTCCGAACTTTGGCATTGCCTCGAATGCTTTTCAAATACCACGATGCATGTTTGCGCATTTCTCGCACAGCCACGGATTCACCTTTTAAAGCCATTAGTCGTTCAAAATGAAGTAAACAAACATCAATTTTCTCGCGTGCATTCGGTTCTTCCATTAATTCGCCTGTTTCAAGAAAACGCACTGTACGGTAGATCATCCAAGGATTTCCGAGTGCAGCTCGTCCAATCATGACGCCATCGACATTTGTCTGTTCCAACATTTCTTTCGCATCTTGCGGAGTGTTGACGTCGCCGTTCCCGATTATAGGGATCGAGACTGCTTCTTTCATTTGTCGGATAATATCCCAGTTCGCTTTTCCTTCATACATTTGCAAACGTGTGCGACCGTGAACCGCTACTGCCGAACCGCCAGCACTTTCGACTGCTTTCGCATTTTCAACAGCAAAGATATGTTCGTCGTCCCAACCAATACGCATTTTAACGCTTACTGGTTTATCGACGTTGTCGACAACTGCTGAAACCATTTCATGAATTTTATTCGGGTCCAGAAGCCACTTCGCGCCGGCTTCGCATCGAATGATTTTATTGACAGGGCACCCCATATTAATATCGATGATATCCGCCGCCGTATGCTTATCGACATACTGCGCCGCTTGAACAAGCGTATCTTTTTCGCCTCCGAAAATTTGCAGAGACAATGGATATTCGCGCTCATCGATATGAAGCATGCTCATTGTTCTATCGTTTTTGAAGACAATCCCTTTATCGCTGATCATTTCTGCGTAAACAAGACCCGCCCCGAATTCTTTGACTGTCAGACGAAACGCTGAATTACAAATTCCAGCCATCGGTGCGAGAACAACACGATTGTCCATCGTAATATCGCCGATTTTAAATGGTCTTTCTTTAATATCGTTCATTATATTTCCTTCTTTCGATTGCATCGATATGAAGCTATATAGTTCGGAGACAATTTTTTATCGAATAAATTCTTCGACCCCGTTCACTTTTTGCCTAAGTAAAACACCTGGTTCATTGACTGCCGCCTCATTTGAATAAAATCGACCGGTCACTGGATGAACGGCTTCCGGTGCGATTTCAAGAAGCGGTATAAGTACAAATGCCCGTTCATGCATTCGCGGATGCGGAATGATCAAGTTCTCCGCTTTAATATTGTCGTTATTATAGAGCAATATGTCAAGGTCTACTATTCTTGGACCCCACCTTACTGTGCGGACACGGCCTAATTCTTGTTCAATCTCTTGACAAACGATTAACAAGTCATAGGCGTCTAACGAAGTTCTTACTTCAATGACTATATTTAAGAAGTCCGCTTGATCCGTATACCCAACTGGCGCTGTTTCATAAACGGATGACACCGACAAAACCGACACTCCACCATGCGAATGAAGGGCATGCACTGCGCCTTTCAAATGGAGTAAACGCTCGCCGATATTTGATCCGATCGAGATGAATGCACTGTTCACTTGAAATTTCCTCGTGTAATATCTACAGAAACGGATGCATAATGTCCGGCAATCGGCGGGTCAGGTTTAATGAGAACTACACGCACTCCCGTTACTTTATTCGAATAACAGTTTAATAGATTTCCCGCGATATTTTCTGCGACTGCTTCAATTAGTTTTTTGGGCTCACCTTCTACGATTTCCTTACAAAGCTGATAAACTTCTGCGTAATTCACCGTCTTATCCAGGTCATCGGTTTTCCCCGCTTCTTCAAGGTTGGTCGCGAGCGATACTGTCACACGAAAACGTTGACCGAGCTCTGTCTCTTCCGGCAATGCGCCGTGGTAACCGTAAAACTCCATTTCGTTCAAATGAATATAATCCAATTGGCATTCTCCTATCCCTTATATGTAGACTTACCTGTTAATACATCCATCATTTTAACTGCACGCCCAATTTCTTTTACATCGTGAACTCGTATGATATGGCAACCTCTTTCGATCCCATAACAAACCGTTGCACTTGTTCCTTCAAGACGTTCTTCAACAGGCAAATCTAAAACATTGCCAATCATTGATTTCCGCGAAGTTCCAAGTAATTGTGGGTAGCCTAAATCAGCGATCTTCTGTAGTCCCTGCATGACCGCTATATTTTGTTCCGTATCTTTTGCAAATCCGATACCAGGGTCTAACCAAATGTTTTCCTTAGCGACTCCTGCATTCTTTGCAATGTCAATGCTTTCAATCAAGTCAGCAATTACTTCATCCATTAACGGATCTTTATAATCCACTTGCTCTCGATTATGCATTAATATGATTGGTGAGTTGTGGAAAGCAGCAACCTTCGCAATTTCCTGTTCGCGTTTCGCACCCCAAATATCATTAATAATGTGCGCGCCGGCTTTCATTGCCGCATCCGCAACCGCTGCTTTATATGTATCGATTGAAACTCCGCAATTTAACTCACGAGTGATTGCCTCGATAATTGGCACAGTTCTCTCAAGCTCTTCTTCAATTGAAACGGGTTCGTGTCCTGGACGGGTTGATTCACCGCCGATATCGATAATTTTCGCGCCGTTTCGTATCATTTCTTCTGCATGCTTAAGGGCACTATCAACTCGTCCGTACTTTCCGCCATCGGAAAATGAATCAGGTGTCACGTTTAATATTCCCATAACCACCGTTTCTGTTCGGAAGTCAATTTCGATTTCTCCGAAACGGTAGATTGCTTTGGCATTTGCTAATTCCATTAGTCGATTCCTTCTTTCATATTTTCAATGGCTCCACTATATAAGTTGCGCAATTTTTGATAATAAGCTCCAGTTGCTCCCGGTAATGATTTACCCCCGATACTGGCTAATGGCACAATTTCTTGAATTGAGTTTGTGACGAATAATTCGTCTGCCGCTTCAACGTCTTTTAAGGTGTAAAACCCTTCATTCACGCTAATTCCATCCTTTTCAGCGATTTCCATAACGAATGCTCGGGTTGTTCCGGGTAAAATTCCTGTTTCAATCGCTGGCGTGAATAGCTCTCCATCTTTTATCCAAAACACATTGGACGTCACGCCTTCCGCGACAAAACCGTCTTTGTTAAGAAACAATCCTTCATGTTCTCTTAATGAAGGGAGCTCGAGTCTTCCACGGACGTTGTTGAGGAAGTTATGTGATTTATGGCGAATGGCACTTTCCGGATTATTGCGTATTGTATCCAGCCAAACACCCTTTTTTTCAGTGCCAGCAGCAGTTTCGGGTAATTCTTTTCTAAATAGAATAACAGTCGGTGCTGTATACGATGAAGGTGCAAGGCCGATATCGTGAACCCCCGCCGATACATTCAGCCGAAAATAACCATCTGAACCGCCAGCGGCATCATTTAGCTTCTCAACAGCAGCTATTATATTCTCATTTTCATAGGGCATCGAAATCTGGTATTCGGAGAGCGAAGTTTTTAACCGATCCATATGCGCTTGAAATAAAAACAAATTGCCGTTATATGTACGAAACGTTTCAAAAAAACCGACGCCGTATAAAAATCCGTGATCGAAAGGAGAGATTTTCAAATCTTCAGCTTGCACAAATTCACCGTTCATCCAGCACAACATCAGCTAGACCTCCTTTATTTTTCAGCCATCGCTTTCGCTTGCCATAGCGCTTTTCCTTTTGCTAACGACTCGATATATTCTTTTTTCGGGATCGAATCTGCTACTAGTCCAGCGCCTGCTTGAATATGCACGACTCCATCTTTAATAAAAGCCGTGCGAATGACTACGTTTAATTCAAAATCTCCATTGAAACCGAACCAGCCAATCGATCCTGTGTATAAACCTCTTCGCTCCGGCTCGAGTTCTTCGATAATCTCCATTGTGCGCAGTTTCGGTGCACCTGTAATTGTGCCGCCGGGAAAAACGCCTTTAATAATATCGGCATTTGACAGTTTCTCATCTGCTACTCCGCGAACATTCGATACGAGGTGCATGACATGAGAATAGCGTTCAACGGCCATGAATTCGTTTGTTTCTACTGTGCCAGAACTGCATACTCGTTCTAAATCTTCTTTTTCCAACTCTACAAGCATGAGATGTTCGCCTTTTTCTTTATCATCCGATAAAAGGTCCTGTTCGAAGGCGGCATCTTCATCCGATGTCGTCCCTCTCGGTCTCGTACCGCCAATTGGGCGCGTATTCAACTCATTTCCGCGTTTTTTCAACAGTAATTCCGGCGAACTTGATACAACCGAAAATTCAGGCGCGCCGATTGAGGCCATATATGGTGACGGGTTGACAGAACGAAGCGCTTCGTACATCGCAAGCGGATGAGCGTTTAACGCTTTCGATTGCCGAACTGAAAGATTCACCTGGATTACATCGCCTTTTGCAATGTATTTTTGTACGTCTTCCACCATTTTCTCAAATTGCGGACCTGTCACAGATACTTCTAGATTATCTGACGGTTCTGCTTCGCATGTTGCGAATTCAACTTTAAATTCAGCTGCTTCCATCCATTTAGCCATAACATCTGCGGGATTTATCCCGCTTCCTGGAAGCGTTATGAAATAGGCTGTTTCTTTATGGATATCAAAAACTGCCCACTCATCGAATAGATAAAAGAATAAATCTGGTGTTTTTAAGATATCTATCGCGTCATTCGGTATCGCTTCATACCTTCGAACGTAGTCATAGCTTATAAATCCCGCTACACCGCCTTGAAATTCGGGGAGCTCTGGAATGAAATCCACTTCATAATCAACAACAAACTGAGTGAGGAGTTCCAGCGGGTCTCCTTGTTTAATTTCTTCGGTGCCATCTCGCCATGTTATTTTTAAATTGTCGCCTTCTAACGCTTGAAATGTTGCCATTGGATTAATTCCAGCAATTGATAAGTTGCCGCCGCGTCCGCTTTCCAGAAGGACGTGTTCCTCATTTTTATGTGCAAGTTGTTTATAAGCCGTGAAGAACTGATCTTTAGTCATTGTTTTAGCCGTGTAGGCCGGTACATGTTGTGTCATATTCTGCTTTCCTCCTGGTACCGATTGATACTCCTATCTTAACGCACATTTCTTGTTTTGTGCATAAAAAAAGAAGGAGTGCATGTGCTCCTTCTTCCTGTGACTTATTGGTCTTCGAATTGATAAAGCGGTGTACTTAAGTACCGTTCTCCGTTTGATGGAAGAATGGCGACTACTTTCTTTCCTTTTCCAAGCTTTTTTGCGACTTGAAGGGCTGCAAAAATAGCAGCTCCAGAGGAAACGCCTCCGAGAATTCCTTCTTCTCTTGCCGCGCGTCTCGCCGTTTCGTATGATTCATCATTTGTTACGAGTATTATTTCATCGTAAATGTCTGTATCAAGCACCTTTGGCACAAAACCTGCGCCAATTCCTTGAATTTTATGTGGACCCGGTTTTCCGCCAGACAAAACAGGAGAGTCTGTCGGTTCAACAGCTACAATTTTCACATCGGGAAAACGTTCTTTTAATACGCCTCCTGCACCGGTAATTGTACCACCCGTTCCAATTCCCGAAATAAACGCATCTACACGGTCCAGCGCATCTGCAATTTCAGGACCAGTCGTTAGACGGTGAATTTCAGGATTCGCTTCATTGTTGAATTGTTGAGGCATGAACCAGTCGTTTTCTTTTGCCAGTTCTTCTGCTTTTCCAATAGCGCCTTTCATGCCTTCAGCGCCTGGCGTCAATACCAGATCTGCACCATATGCACGTAATAGGTTTCGGCGTTCGGTACTCATCGTATCCGGCATGACTAAAACTGCTTTGTAACCTTTGGCCGCTGCAATCATCGCCAAACCAATTCCAGTATTGCCGCTTGTCGGTTCGATAATTGTGCCGTTTTTTTGTAACTCTCCAGATCTTTCAGCTGCTTCAATCATAGCAAGTGCAATTCGATCCTTTACGCTAGAGCCCGGGTTAAAATACTCCAACTTCAAATAAACATCTGCGTCATCGGAACCTGTCATTCGATTCATTTTAACGAGTGGCGTTTTCCCAACTAAATCCGCAACGGAATTTCCTACGATAGTCATAGTACCCTCTCCCAATCCCTACTATTTTGATATGCTTTATGATATTAATCCTACTACTATAGTGTGCATGGTGTCAAATGTTTTATCTACCTATTTCTTCCCCTTTCTTCGAGTATGTAATCCCTGAAACAACAAAAACCATCTAGTAGATGGTTTTGTTAGTTTAGTAGTTTTTATTCGCGGTAAAACCAGCTTGTGTCGAATTCCTTCCAAAACGATTCAATGCTGACTGTTTCAGTTAGTTGTTCCATTGCTAGTTTACGTTTGATATATTCTTTTACTTCCTTTAATTTAAATGTCTTCCCTTTTATGATGTCATTTACTTGTATAATCGCAAAGTTTCCATTTGAAAGGGAGATGACACCACTCGTTGTATTCGGTTTTAACGAGGATGCTGACTTAATGACAGCCGAATCAATAGAATCTTTTTCTTCACTGATATACCCAAGATCGCCACCGAGACTTGCAGATGATGCATCAATTGAACGTTCTCTCGCCAATATATTAAAGCTCGAGCCTTCAGCTAATTCATTTAGTGCATTCTCAGCCTCTTCTTTTGATGAAAGAACTATAATTGCGGTTCGGTACGCATTCACTGTGTTGTACAACGAGGCATTGTTATGATAATTTGCTTTTATCGCCTCATCACTAACAACAATATCTTTTGTCAGTATTTTTTCTAATACAATCGAGGTGCTGATTTTTTCTCGTTCTTTTTCGGTAGTCATACCCGTGAATATTTGATCGTCTACCGAATGAATTAGCGCAAGTTCCAAGTCAATTTCTTTATCGGAAACTTTTATATCATACTTTTTCGCCGCGGCTTCCATCACTTTGTTGTTCACAAGTTCCAATAGAGTTTCACGACCGATTTTTTCTTCCATTGCGGCCATCCAGGTTTCGCGCTTAATCGACTTGCCATCAACTGAAGCAACTACTTCTCCAGTTTCCCACGACTTATCCGTTACTTTCCATGCGATGAACCATAGCAAATTACTGAATAACAGAATACCAATTACAATCAAAAGAGGTTTTGCTTTTAATCTTCTCGTTCCCTTTTTTGCTTGCTCTTCTTTATGGCCGCGATTGTATTTCATGGATGAACCCTTCTAAATCCTCTTTATCATAAACATAAGACTCTAAGCAAAAATGACAGTTTGCTTCGGCCTGGCCGTCTTCTTCAATCATTTCGCGAATTTCTTTTTCACCGAGACCAATAATCGCATCGCCAAAACGCTCTTTTGAACAATTGCATTTGAATGCAACATCCATTTTATCGAGGATTTCTACATTTTCAGCGCCAAGCACCGTATGCAATACTTCTTCAGGTGCGAGTCCTTTATCAATCATTTTCGATATCGGTTCCATGGTCGCGATTCGTTCTTCCAAGATATCAATTGTTTCATCAGTTGCACCTGGCATAACCTGAATGATAAATCCACCTGCCGCTTTTATTGTCTTATCCGGATTAACGAGTACGCCTAGCGCAACTGCAGACGGAACTTGTTCGGATGTGACAAAATACTCCGTAAAGTCTTCGGCAATTTCACCAGAAACAATAGGAACTTGGCCTGTAAAGAATTCACGCAGTCCCAAATCCTTCACGACCGTTAGCATTCCCGAAGTCCCAACTGCTCGTTTGACATCAAGTTTGCCCGATTCATTCAATTCAAAGTGAACAGCGGGATTTGTTGCGTAGCCGCGTACTTCACCATGAGCATTAGAATCGATCACCATCGGGCCAATGGGTCCATCACCTTCAATTTTTATCGTTAATTTATCTTCACCTTTTAACATCGCACCCATCATGACCGCCGCCGACATCGAGCGACCGAGGGCTGCACTTGCTGTAGGCCAAATATCATGACGTGTTTGCACTTCAGAAATTGTATCTGTCGAACGGACAGCATATGCCCGGATTGTTCCATCAAACGCTAATGCTTTTACTAAATAATCTTTCATTACGATCTGCTCCTTTAAAATCGGTTTAATATCTTATATGTTTCGTTGATAAATTAGGTGCAGTCCCTTAAGTGTCAAGAAATTATCGACTACATCAATTACCGTTGTTTCGCTAGCTATCAGATCAGCTAAACCTCCCGTTGCAATAACAGTAGGCTCTTCTTTACTTTGTGCTTTTATGCGGGCAACAATACCTTCAACTTGTCCGACATAACCGAATACAATTCCTGCCTGCATTGCGGTGACTGTATTTTTCCCGATTACGTTGTCAGGACGCGTTAATTCAATTCTCGGCAGTTTAGAAGCGCGGTCAAATAAGGCCTCCATCGATATGCCAATACCGGGCGCGATTGCCCCGCCCATATAGCCCCCATCGCTATTTACATAACAATATGTCGTTGCCGTTCCAAAATCGACTATTATTAGAGGGCTTCCATATTCCTCGATGGCTGCAACAGCATTCACGATTCGATCTGCACCTACTTCGCGCGGGTTTTCGTATTTAATGTTCAATCCTGTTTTTATCCCTGGGCCAACAATGAGCGGTTTTAGGTTGAAATATTTACTGCACATTTGTTCAAGAGGAAACATTACTGGCGGCACAACGGACGAAATGATAATTCCATGAATATCTTCAAACGTTAAGCCGACATGCGTAAAGAGCGATTTTACTTGCATCGCATATTCATCTTCTGTTTTTTGCCGGTATGTTTCCATGCGCCAATGGTATTTGAGTTTTCCTTGGTCATAAACACCGAGGACGATATTTGTATTTCCTGTATCCATCACTAAGATCATTTTTAAGTTCCTCGCTAACTTCGACATTTTTCAACATATCATACCACAAACAGAAGAATAAAAAAAAGCTGACCGCTTCAAAAAGGGCCAGCTTTATTTTTAATCTCTTCGTTTTTCGTCAAATGGATTTGGCGGGCTTTCATACTCCCGTTCTTTTGGCAAATTGGCAATTGACGGATCTGACGGTGCGCCTACTGAGTCTGAGATGACATTGTTATCTTCTTTGTCAGTTGACTCCGTTTTATTTTGTTCTTTTCCATTATTGTCATATGGACGATCTGGTAATGTCCCATGATCTTTCAAATGGTTGATTTGCTCAGCGTCAAGTGTTTCTACTTCTAGAAGAGTTGTAGCAATTAAATCAAGCAATGCACGATTTTCTGTCAGTATTTTCTTCGTACGCTCATATTCTTCTTTAACTATGCGTTGCATTTCTTGATCGATTTCATAAGCAATCGACTCGGAGTAGTTCTGTTCAGAACTAAAGTCTCTTCC
The DNA here is from genome assembly GCF_013184495.1 of Sporosarcina jiandibaonis. Lineage (GTDB taxonomy): Bacteria > Bacillota > Bacilli > Bacillales_A > Planococcaceae > Sporosarcina > Sporosarcina jiandibaonis. The sequence goes on from NZ_JAAOIY010000010.1 coordinate 11,610, forward strand.
AAGGAACACTTGACCTTGTGATTGACCGAACTGTAGCGGGCCGAGTTTTTCGCTCATTCCGTACTCCGTCACCATTGACCTTGCAATTCCTGTGGCACGTTGGAAGTCATTATGCGCACCGGTCGAAACTTCGCCGAGTGCAATTTCTTCTGCAACACGTCCGCCGAGAAGTCCGGAAATCTTATCAAGCAGTTCCGGCTTCGTCATAAAGTAACGATCTTCTTTCGGAAGCATGACGGCATAACCGCCAGCTTGGCCTCGAGGTACAATCGTGACTTTATGCACAATATCCGCTTCATCAAGCATGAGTCCGACAACGACGTGTCCTGCTTCGTGGAATGCGACAATATTTCTTTCTTTATCAGAGATGACACGGCTTGTTTTAGCAGGACCAGCAATTACTCGATCCGTTGCTTCATCAATATCCGACATGTCAATTTTCTTTTTATCGCGTCTTGCAGCGACCAGTGCAGCCTCGTTCAACAAGTTTTCTAAATCCGCTCCAGAGAAACCTGGTGTACGTTGAGCAAGTGCTTTTATGTTCACCGTATCGTCCAATGGCTTATTTCGCGCGTGAACTCGGAGAACTGCTTCTCTTCCTTTTACATCTGGACGACCAACTGTAATTTGCCTGTCAAACCGACCCGGACGCAGAAGTGCTGGGTCTAAAATGTCTGGGCGGTTCGTAGCTGCAATGATAATGATTCCTTCGTTTTCGCCGAAACCATCCATTTCAACAAGTAATTGGTTAAGCGTTTGTTCACGTTCATCATGTCCGCCGCCAAGTCCCGCGCCACGTTGACGTCCAACCGCGTCAATTTCATCTATAAAAATAATACACGGGGCATTCTTTTTCGCATTTTCGAATAAATCACGTACACGCGATGCTCCGACCCCAACAAACATCTCAACGAAATCAGAACCTGATATTGAGAAGAATGGTACGCCAGCTTCACCTGCAACTGCACGCGCAAGTAATGTTTTACCTGTTCCTGGCGGTCCTACAAGGAGAATCCCTTGCGGTATGCGTGCGCCGACTTCGATAAACTTACGCGCATCTTTAAGGAAATCAACAACTTCAACAAGTTCTGCTTTTTCCTCATCTGCTCCCGCAACGTCATCGAAACTAACTTTCTCTTTATCATCCGTATGAAGCTTCGCCTTACTTTTACCAAAATTCATTACTTTACCGCCGCCGCCGCCCTGCGACTGATTCAACAGGAAGAAGAACAGAATAATAATAATGATAAATGGAACGAGTCCGGTGAAAAATGATACGAGTGCGCTCGTCTCCGGTGCTTTTAAATATTCGATCTTAACAGACGTCGATGCTGCAACCTCATCAATATAATTTAGCAGTGTTTCATGTGACTGCGGAATATTCGTTATAAAGGTTTCGCCTTCTTCATAACCTTTCATCTCACCTTTAACTTCATAGATGAGTTGGTCAGGCTGAATTGTTGCGCTTTTTACTTTTCCTTCTTCAAGTGCCTGCCGAAATTCATTGTATGTTATCGGCTTTACTTTCGGGTTTGTTTTATTCAGTGAACCAAATATCCCCATAAGAGCCAGGAAGATTAGTCCATATAGTAGAAAGTATCGAAGTATTCGATTCATCCCTAGGCCTCCTCATTTCATTAAACAGAAAACTATTGTAAATCTTACCATAAGTAATCTTCAATCTACAAAGAAAACGCCTTATAATTGTTACGCAAAAAAAGCTTTCCTTTACCCCCTATTTGGGGGAGATTCGGAAAGCTTCAAAAAGAATAAATTTCTTTTTTCAATACTCCGATATAAGATAGATTTCTATATTTCTCCATGTAATCTAAACCGTACCCTACTACGAAAGCGTCCGGAACATTAAAACCGATATAATCAGCTTCCAGATCCACTTTCCGTCCAGTTGGCTTGTCGAGTAGCGTGACGATTTTTATGGAGTTTGCTTTTCGATATTTCATCAGGTCAACGAGATAGCTCAATGTTTTTCCACTATCAATAATATCTTCAATGATTAATACATCTCGCCCTTCGACGCTCGTATTTAAATCTTTCACGATTTTCACTTCGCCAGATGATACAGTCGCGTTCCCGTAACTTGAAACGTCCATAAAATCAAGTTCGATATAAGCATCGATGCGTTTGATAAGGTCACTCATGAATGGGAGAGCGCCTTTTAGCACGCCAATCGCGAGCGGAAACTTATCTTGGTATTCTTCCGTAAGCGCGGCACCTAGCTCATCAATCTTTTGTTGTATTTCTTCTTCCGTAATCAGTACTTCTTCAATGTCTTTGGCGAGCATCGAAATTCCTCCTCAGTAATGGAATTATAATTCCCTAAAATAAATATGTACCGGCTCGTCGTTAGCCTGTTTTTGGAAAACGAGGCGCCGTAACGCAAACCTGGCACTGCACATACTTCATCATTATTCGTAACGATAACCGGCAACTCGTCGCGTAAAGACAATTTCACTTTTTCATCGATAAACAACCTTGATAACCGTTTAGGATTCGCCATGCCTGCTAACAACATCCGGTCGCCTTCTTTTCTTTGCCTGACCGAAAGTGGCAATGAATCATCGAGCACATTAAAATACCTGATTTCCTTAGCCTGCTCGAGAATATCCGGTCGTGCCTCATCGATCTCCGCCCAATATATCCAACCATTATTTAACCAATCCGTTTTTTCACCTTGTGGCATGATTTTTATCATCGCAGAGGGATTTGACAGGCTATCTTCTTTCACAAATGTTAACTTGTCATATTCTCTAACAAACCGATAACCTAATGGGAGATGAATCGAGACGTTTCCATCCTCGGAATTGAGATGATGTAACAACTGTTCGATGAGTGTATATTTATAACGAACGAGGACTTTATTATTATCATAAAGATAATCTAATAGTAGTTTAATCATTCGCCTTTGTAAAGCAGTTGGCATGCTTCCAAATGATTGTTTGCTTATTGTGGGCAGACCTTCTTCTGTAAACCCAATAATCTTGCCTAATTGTTCTTCCGCCGACGCCCATAGAAATGCCTCGTCCTCTTGTAGATTCCCGACCATTGCGGCAACTCTTTCGGGAGCTTTTGGATTTTCTTGAATTATATGAGGAATAACATCTCTTCTGAAGCGATTGCGCATATAAGCATCGCTTTTATTGCTAGGGTCTTCGGAAAATTGCACGTCGTTTTCTTTTACATACGCATAGAGCGTTTCTTTTATTGCAGGGAGAAAAGGACGAATGAGCATACCTTCGCCTATTTCCCTTTTAATCGGGATTCCTGAAGGTACTGAACCCTTCGTCAGTTGCATTAAAACCGTCTCTAGTTGATCTTCCGCGTGATGTGCCGTAGCCAATACATTATATTCTTTTAAACGCAGCGTTTCTTCGAAAAAATCATATCTTCCTGCACGACATACCGCTTGCACATTTCCTCCTTCATTTTCAAGGATTTTAGGCACTGGCACCTGTCCTCCGTAGAAAGGAACCTTGAGTCGTCTGCATAGATCGCTAACTAAGTCGCCTTCTAAAGCCGATTCTTTTCCTCGTAGCATATGGTCTACATGGACGGCAGCAACTTCGATAGCTAGTTTCTCGCGATGCACTGCAAGAAAGTGGAGAAGTGCAATCGAATCCACCCCTCCTGAACATGCAACAAGTACGCGATCTTGTGCTTTTAAGAGACGGTTCTCATTAATAAATTGAAGAATCGTATCACTAAAACTTTCCAACACTCCACCTACTTTCAGCTATCATCGAGCAGCAACCTGCGAATAGGGGGTAAAACTCGACCATTCAGGAAGAACGTGGTCGATTTTCATAACCAGCACTGTTCGATCGTCTTCGACGGCTTTAAACCGTCTTTCTAATTCATTGACGATTCGGTTGGCCACATCATCGCAATGCAAATGTCCGTATTTCCCAAGTATACCGTAAAGCGCCTTTTCTTGTAACTCGAGAGAAACATCTCCCTGGAACATTCCATCTGTCATCATTACTAACATATCACCCGCTTTTAGTTTTACTTGTTTAGCTTTGACGGAAAATGACGGGAGAAAGCCAACCGGGACAGACATGCTATCAATTCTGAAATACTCATCTCCACGTTTAATATAAGTGCTCATGGAGCCTGCTTTCCATGCCCATAACTTTCCTTCTTGCAAATCAATCAAAGCAAGATCAATTGTTGCGTACATATCGTCCAACCCATTTAATGACATCATGTAATGAAGTGTATGCATTGCAGTTTCAGGGTCCATTTTACGATTAAGACATTCTCTCATCAACCGAATCACTTTTCGACTTTCACGATAAGCATTAATGTCTTGCCCCATGCCATCTGAAAGAAGAACCGCGGCTAACCCTTCATGAATTTGAAATACCTCATAGGCATCCCCGGCACGAAATGATTTTTCACCAGATGTTGCAACGATTCCGTAATCAAAGGAATATCGAACTGCTGATGTCAGCGTGACGCGAATATGCGTAAACGGTTCATGTTTTACAACAGATTTAAGAACTTGAAAAGGTTCTTCATACATATTCTCTAAAATAGGCAAAATCAAGCGTTCAGCGACCATGGTGTCGGTTTCGAAATCCGATTTTGTTTCTGGAAGACTGAAAACGATTTTACGCGCCCCTCGTTCTTCTGATATAACGTCTATTTGAAAATGTTCAATTCCTTGTCGATCCAATTGTTTTCCCAATTCTTCTTCCGCTGTTATATGAACGGACAAATCACCTTTTATCTCCTTCATCAGTTTATCTAGATGGGTACTTAAATCTCTTAATTGAAGCGCAAGCATTTTCCTGCCATGTTGCAATTGCCCGCTCAACAGTCGATTTGCTGATGTTTCTTCTAATTCAACGGCAAGCCCAGCAAAGCGAATACATTTATATTTCATTTTTTCTTCAACGCGATGGCGAGCAGACTTTTTCGTTAGCGAATAGGACGCCTCCCACTCACCAATTAGCCGTGCCATATCAGCCTCGTCGCTTTCCCAACACTTCGAATAGCGGAAACAAGAGTTGCAAACAGATGGCGTTTTTATTTCTATATTATTCGAATTTCCATTTCCCAATTCTCTTTCTTCGACAAGCGACGACATAAACTCCGTAAACTGCTGAAAATCATTCAGTTGTTCATCAAGTCGTTCAGAAACCCACTCCTGTCTTTTCTTTGAATTATCGATAACTTCCGGGAACAGCGTTTTTTTGAGCGGTTGTGTTTTGCTCGTCGGAATTAACAAAAAGATCATTGTAGCCAGTCCGATGGTATAAAAATGTGTACTATCAATCGGTAAGGTCAGGTCGTACAAGTAGAAAAAGAGTGAAACAAATCCGCCGCCAACAGCAATCCCAAGTTTTCCAAATCGCTTTAGCGCGCCTGAGAAAAATCCAGTCATACCATATACCGCAATCATTCCGGCGAACGACAATTCCGCGATTCCTATAATCGCTGCAATTATCATTGCCACCGTCGTTGAAAATAAAAGTCCACCCGTAGAGGCAGCTAGAAGTATCGTTAAATGAATGAGAACCCCCGCGATTGAAATATAACCAATCACTACTCCTTTCATGCCAGTTAACGCCATCGCTCCGATCACACAAGCAGCGCCTAATCGTTCATTTGACCATTGTCCAAAAAAAATACGGTTCTCCGGCGGAAAAGCGACAAATAAAAAGAATGTCATAAATAAGGCTAGAATCACTTCATAACCGATCACCAGCTGAATCTCCAGTGGTATCTGACCTACATACATGATTAACTGCCAGCCGAACTGGACTAGAAGAATACATAAGGCAACAGTTAGTTGTACATATTTTCGGGAAATCTGATACCGAATAACAGTGGTGAAAAGTCCAAGTTGGAATAAATGAATAACCGCTTGTCCAATCCCCAGAAATGCACTCCCCGCCATTCCCCCGATAAAGACCCAGATTAAATATTTCCTGAAACGCGCAGCCGCCAATGCCCAAACTGGCAAGAAAAAAGGAACCGCCGCATCGAACAACACTGCCTGTGCCAAGAAAAATGAACCGAATAAAAATAGGGTCGCCATCATGATTTGCGTTTTTCTTTTCTTAAGTTCCTCAACATTCATCCTCACTGCCTGAGTAATTGGTCTTTCAATATTACCTGCTAACTTCATTTTCCATCCCCCCTATGCCGACGTATGTTTGAGTATACATAGGTAATGGAAAAGAATTTGTCTGTTCATGGCAGCAAAATAGAGAAACTTTTCGACTCTTTCCGAACTCTTTTTCTATTTCAACGCGTCTTGACATTTATCCCCGGGACAGGTAAGATACAAGATGTTGTGAAAAAAGGCGGCGTAGCTCAGCTGGCTAGAGCGTCCGGTTCATACCCGTAAGGTCGTGGGTTCGACTCCCTCCGCCGCCATTAAAGAAAAATCGGCGAACTTAGCCGAATTTTCTACCCTAAAGCACTTGTCGAAACGAAGTTTCGACATTGAGGCATATTTTCGAGGCACTTATCGAAAATAGTCCTGCCGGAAAAGATTTTACGCGTCTACCAAAAAAAATCTTAATAAAACGCCAATCACACATCTCACCAAGGCCCCTTGGTCAAGCGGTTAAGACACCGCCCTTTCACGGCGGTATCACGGGTTCGAATCCCGTAGGGGTCATAAAAGAAATTTGAAACGCAAAAAAGCACTTGAACGCATACTTTGCGTTCATAGTTTCCACCTTAAACCTCTTGTCAAAACAAAGTTTTGACCCTGAGGCATATTTTCGAGGATCCTATCGAAAATAGCACTGCCGGAAAAACCTTGTACATTCTACTCTCCCCGTAGCGTAATGTATCGAACAAATTGACAGACATATTCTAAAAACCATCAACGCGACCTCCAGAATCAAATGGAAGTCGCGTTGTTTTTCATTTAACGATAACAAAAAGTGGCATATCAGATAGAATCTAACACGCCACTAACATATATGAATCATTTTTCTTATTGTAAAAAAGCTAGCAAGTTACCCTCTTCTTGCACCTCGACCGCCGCGTTTAGATTCTGTTGCCCGTTTCAAAGTTGATAGACGCTCTTCACTATCTTTCATGAAACGTGCCATTTTCTGTTCGAAGTTTTCCGGACGAACAGCGCTTGGGCGTCCTCCACCACCTGGACGTCCTCCTTGGCGTGGGCGTTGCGGACGTTGTGGGCGTTCAGATTCTGGTTTTGCTCGTCTGATCGACAATCCAATTTTACCATCTGCCCCAACATTCATCACTTTTACTTCAACCATATCGCCGACTTTAAAATGTTCGTTAATGTCCTTAACATAGCTGTCCGCGACTTCACTAATGTGAACAAGGCCTGTCGAACCGTTCGGCAGTTCAACGAACGCTCCGAAATTTGTAATCCCCGTTACCTTACCCTGTAACTTGCTATCTACTTCTATTGACATAAAAAAAATGCTCCTCCTTAAGATTTAAGCGGGCTTCGCAAAAAGCCTTCCAACCATATTCACAAGTCCTGAAAATAAACAATATACTACCTTCTACTATAACGAATAAAAAAAAGAGTGTCAATAAGACTACTCTTTTTCCTCTGTTTTCTTTTTATCTTCAGCTTTTTGATTTGGCATTGAAAAAATAATTTCATTTTTATCGGATAGAAAATATTCTTGCCTTGCAAGTTTGGCGATATACTCATCATCTTCTAGTTTTGCCAGTTGGTTCATCAACATTTCTTGTTCGTCTTCTATTTCCTTTAATTCGGCAAGCATTTCAGCTTTTTCTTGTTCTTTTAACGCCAAAATCTTTTTCTGTTCAAAAAACGAATGCGTTAAATACCCGAGAATTAAGAGTGCAGCAACCGCGAAAACTGTTAATCTACGATACAAACGGATCTTGCGTGCTTTCTTCCGATCAATTTTTTGCTGAAGGGATTGGACATATTCTTTATTAATGGCAGCGATTGTAGCAGGTGATTTTCTATTTTGTTTTTGTACCATGTCCAGCACTTCCTTTCCAAATAGAACCCACTTCGATAGTCCATCGATTATATATCATTTCTCTTGACTTTTAAAGAGCTTTCTTTGAAACCGATGGAATATTGCAAACAGGGGACTAAATAGAAAGTCAATAATCCTGATGAAGAGACGAATAACCCATGCAATAATCATAAAAATTCCACGGATTATAAACCCCAAAGGCTTTAAAAATAAAATTAATAGAATTCTCCCGAAAAAGCGGAAAGGTTTATGAAAAAAACTGGCGTACAAAAGTATTCCGCTCAGTTGGGCAAATGGATCATAAATGCGCCACTCGCCGTCCCGGACGACATATAAAACATAAAATGACCAACATCCAACCACTACCCAACCAATCACTTCAAGTAGCACCGCACGCCTTCGAATAATCGACTTTTTCCCGGCGTGCGATGTTCCAGTACCAATCATATCAATGAATCCAGCCGCCACAATGCCCGTTCCAATCATTGCCAGGAGGCTAAGAAACTGTACGGATAAACTCATCCAAATAATTTATGGAGGAAATTCCGCGATTCTGATTCATTCTCATCGTATTGAATAAGACCGACTGTCCCCTCCAACGTAAGAAGACCCTTGTCGACATCTAGATGTACGATGCGCAATTCCTCACCACGTATTTGCAGGAGCCCTTGAGATGTTCGAACGAGAAACTCTTCATGGTCAAATCGGTCGATAGACTTTACCGAGGTTAAGTCCATCCTTTTACGATTGCGCATTGTTACAACATGATCACCTGATGGAATTGTATACGTTGGACTGTCTGTTTGAATATGCATATGCTTCCCCCTTTGCTTGTACGTTCACAGCATCTTATGCAACGGGATAAAAAAACATACCAATCTACAGACTTACTTACCTGAATTTGTTATTGACTGTTGTTCACAAGTTCTGCGATTAATTCCTCATCCAAACCACGTATCTCTACATCTGTTATGATACCATCCGGATTTATGATATACGTTGTCGGATAGGCCATGACTTGATATAGCTTCATCACATCACCAGCTTCATCCAATAAGATTGGAAAGGTTAGTTCGAGTTCGTCGACAAACCCCTGTACTTTTCCAATCTTGTCGCCTCCGCCTCTTTCCGTTTTCGTCATATTTACGGCAAGTATTTCTACATTCTCAGAATCCTTATTTTCCTCGTAGTAATTCTCCATGTACGGCATTTCAACCCTGCAAGGCGGGCACCAGGATGCCCAGAAATTAAGAATGACTGTCTTCCCTTTATAATCCGATAAACTTACAGTCTCGCCAGTTAATGTGGTCAGTTTAAAGTCCGGCGCTAACTTATTTTTATCAAGGCCAGACTCGGTATCTATATTTTCGTCTATTAGATCGCTTGGAAGATCTTCTATTAATCCGCTTGGGTACTCTTCTAGGTCATTTGAATGGTTTTTCGCACCAAAATTCATGTTTATCATGATAACAATCATAGAAACAATAATTAAAACTGAAATAACCATTCCGATAACTCTAAATTTCCTCATATTACTCAACTACCTTTTCCTCTAACAAAGTATACATTGACTCGGCTTCATCTTTTTTCGTCGTATTTTTAAGCATGTCGACTTTTACAGTGACTATTTTTTGTCCGAAGCGAATAGCTACTTCATCGCCTTCTTTCAAGGTTGAGGATGCTTTCGCGACTTGACCGTTTATCTCGATTCTGCCTTGGTCGGCAACTTGTTTCGCCAATGTTCTTCGTCTGATTAACCGAGAAACCTTTAAAAATTTATCTATCCTCATTATTCTCTTCCCTCCTTTTTGCTAATTGCCAAAATGACTCAAGTTCATCTAATGTATAGTCGACAAAATTCCCCCGATCTTTTAGTACGCATTTTTCAACATAATTGAAACGAGATTTGAATTTTTGATTTGCATGAATCATCGCTTCCTCTGGTGAGAGCTTTAAAAATCTAGCAAGGTTGACAAGCGTAAAAAGAACGTCTCCGAGTTCATCGGTTTGGCTACTTTTCGTTCCACTTTTTATTTCCGCACGGAACTCTTGCCATTCCTCTTCAAATTTTTCAATTGCTCCTTCAATATCCGGCCAATCAAATCCAACCTTTGCCGCTTCTTTTTGGTAATTCATTGACGTCAATAACGACGAAGAATAGCTATTTTGATTGTCTAACAATGATTCCGCCTGAGGCTTCTCCTGTTTTTTAATTTCCTGCCAATTTTGAAGCACTTCTTCGGAGTCAATAACATTTTTATCGCCAAAAACATGCGGGTGGCGACGAATCATTTTCGAACCGATTGCTTGCAGGACGTCTTCCATCGAAAAATAGCCGTCGTCTTCTCCAATTTGCGCATGAAGAAAAACTTGTAGTAAAACATCGCCGAGTTCTTCAATGACGCCTTCATCGTCATCATTATTAATCGCTTCCAGAAGTTCATGCGCTTCTTCAATTAAATATTTCTTTAACGATTCATGAGTTTGTTCGCGATCCCATGGGCAACCGTCGGGAGCGCGCAGTTTTCTTATGATTTCCCTAAATGTCGACCATTCTTTCAGCCTTTTTTCCATTGCGTTTACAGGTGGCACATAAACCGTAGTTAAGTTGTCGATTTCAGTAACCCGGTCCAATTCAAACATAGGCACAGTTCTTAGTTTTTCGTTAACCGAACCTGCTGCTGTGACAATTGTTACCGGATGTTCGTAATCATACTTCTCCATAAGTGATAGTTTTACTTCTGACGCGACGAAGGCATCATACACTTGACCAATTAGAATATGCTGCGTCATGTGTATGTCATCCCGTTCCATATCCGTGCCGTCCAGCAGTTGAAACCCTTCAATCGGGTCAATTCGAAGCGACGCAAATATCGGGTCGAGAAAGCTGTTTCCTCCGGCAATATCGAGTTCGATAATGCCCTCTCGTTCTTTCTCCACAAGAAGCTGAATTGTTTTTTCCGCTACGAGCGGATGCCCTGGCACCACGTACGTTACCGGTTGTTCTGCACATAGCATTAGAAGTTTTTCGACAATCTCTTCGTAGACAAGTTGAAAAGAATCATGCCTTTCATAAATTTCATCAAAGCTTGAAATCTCTATTCCTTCTTCTTTTAATTCCGCGATGGCGGGATGTTGGTCCGTACGCGCCACGATAAAACTTGCTTTCTTCAATTTCCGATAGGTTCCTAAAGATAGTTGATCAAGATCTCCGGCGCCGAGGCCGATTATTGTTAACTGGTGCACGTCATTCACCTTTTCTTTTCGTAAGTAGTAATTGCATTGTAGCTAAACGCTTCCCGAACGGAAGCAGGTACCACTCTCTTTCACCCATTATACGCGATTTCATAACGATTAAGAGGAAAATGGCCGCGCCTGCTGCGACAGAGGTGAGGGCAATGACCGTCGAACTCAACCGACTCGGTAATCCGTCGAATATAAACCAATCCGCCAGGACCATCCAAGGTAGCACAACCACTATCATCAGCACAGTTGCGGCCATGACCCAACCGTAGAAACGAGTCTCAGCAAGCCGGATCGGCCAAACTTTTTTAAAATAAAGGACGAGCCCAAGTGTAATTACCGCAAAACCAATATTCCCAGCAATCGCTGCGCCCATAATTCCGTAAAATGGGATGAGGAGAAGGTTAGCAATAATTTTCATAATGAGTCCGCCGATTAGAAAAAGCGCAGGCACTTTGACCTTCCCTGCCCCTTGAAGCATCGCTGTCAACGGCAAAATAAGCGAGAGCCAAAATATTTGCAAGGCAAAAATGATTAGTGCTATCGACCCGGTCCGTGTCTCGAATAGCATTTCATTCACAAACGGGAGAACCAGTGCCAATCCCGCGGCGGCTGCCCAACCAAATAAAAAAGCTGTTCGGAAAGTTAGGCGGATAAACGGCAACGCTCCTTTTCCCTCATTCTTCGTCGTATGATGTGCTATCAGCGGAACGATTGCTAACGACAGTGTCGAGGCTATCAGAATGCCCATTTGCACAAGGGGTTGCCCGCGATCATAAACCCCTTTCGTTTCCATTGCTGTTTCTTCCAATAAACCATTCGATAATAGAATTTGAAAGACTGTAAACGAATCGACGAGCTGAAATAACAGCAAGATCAGCGAACTCGCGCTCACGCTTAAACTAATAACTGTTAATTTCTTCACGATTGGCCAAGGGGCAACTTGTTCTATAGGCCCTTTTAATGTTCTTTGGAAATAAAGAGCAAGAATAATGACACCCGCAAATTCCCCAACAACTGCGCCCCACATGGCGATTTCACCTGCTGTGTAGAGAGATGCTCCGGCTCGTACCGCAATCCATGTTCCAAGAAGGATCACAACGACACGGAAAGCCTGCTCCCCGACTCCGGATACAGCAACAGGCACCATCCGCCCTTCTGATTGAAATGAGCCTTTTAGGACGGCTAGGGCCGGCATCAGCAGAACGATAAAAGCACCTGCTCGGAGTAAGGATACAAGCTCTGGATCACCCATGGAACGGGCGAAAAAAGGAGCGAATACAGTTAATACTATAAAAAAAGATAACGACAATAACAGTAAATAGATGAAAGCAATACGCATCATTGCTCTTGCTTGGCCGCGGCTGTCGCTTTCTGCTAGTAGTTTAGACACTGCGACCGCAAAACCGTACGATGTCCAGACGATAAAAATTCCGATAAACGGATAAACTTGTTGGTAAATGTAAAACCCTTTGTCACCGACAAGATTTTGAAATGGAACCCTATAGACAGCGCCGAGCAACTTGACAATGATTGCCGATATCGTGAGAATCGATGCGCCTTTCATGAACGTTTTCATATTCCAACTAGATGAAGACATGCTCCGCGCCTCTTTCCTATGTAATGCATATAGTATATCATCATCCGGATTTGAAGAAATTCTTAAAGCGGAGCGTTAGCAGGTTTAAAAATCATTCTGATAAATAGGTTTATTATTTAGCAAATGCGGGAAATGTCAGTTAAGAAATGAATTTGGATTTACAAGCCACGTAATGGGTTTATTCCTACTGTTTGTGACAAAATTATTACATTTACTAATTTGTCCATGGTTCGACATTTTTTTCATTAAAGATATTATAAGATGGAAATTGCGTGTGTCAATATACAACTATTTCAATAAAATTCGAGATATGCTTAAAAAAATACAATGGAGGAAAGAGGAACTATGAGCAAAACTGTTTTGTTAGAACGAATAAAGTTAAAACAAAAGGATATGTATATGAAAGCCGAGAATCTCGGCTTTACGCACCCTAGCGTAATCAGATGCAGTCAAGAGTTGGACACTTTACTAAACAGGTACCAAGGATTAAAAGCAATGTGATTATGAAATTCTTCTTCAACACGAAAAGAGAGCCCATGATAATTATGCGGCTCTCTCTTCATTTCATTTTACGAAGCAAATACAGCAAATAAGGCGTGCCGATAAGTGCAACAATTAAACCGCTAGGAATGTCTTTCGGTGCAATGACAATTCGTCCGACAAAATCTGCTGTAACGAGCAGTAATCCGCCTAATAATCCAGAAACGACAATCAATGGCAGATGTCGGAATCCGACTAGCCTACGTGCGATATGCGGTGCAACGAGTCCAACAAAACCGATTGTTCCCACAATAGAAACAGCCGCCGTACTTATCGCGACACCGACAACCAATGCCCAAATACGAGTTGTTTTTACAGATAATCCAAGTCCTGATGCGACATCGTCACCGAAAGTCAACGTGTCTAAGCTGCGCGTCAAATAAATCGCAGGACCGATGAACAAAACAAATAACAGAAAGGCGAGTTGTACATCGTCCCAACCTTTTGCATAGGTGCTCCCCGATAGCCAAACGAGTGCAGCTGCAACAGCGAGCTTTGCTTTCACAACAAACACTTGCGTAGCGGCCGAACCGAACGCGGAAATCGCAATTCCCATTAATGCTACGAGCATCGGTTGAAAATTGTTCTTCCATGAAGTTCCTAAAATGATTCCGAGAGCGATAGCTGCTCCGACGACTGCCCCAAGTGGCATATAGTGGACCGGAAGTGCGGGAAATAACACCAGAAGCATCATCGCGCCCGCGCCGCCCATCGACGTGACCCCTAAAATACTGGCATCCGCCAATGGATTCCGTAATACCCCTTGCAATAAAACACCCGCAACCGCGAGCATAACGCCAATAATAAACGCAGTTAACACACGTGGAATACGAAAATTCCAAACGACAGGCTTCAACCACTCAAATGTCCAAGCAGAACCGTTAAATGATAAAGCGAAAGACATTACAACTATTAGAAGCACAACAACAACCGTTACAACAACTGGAAGTCTCACAGGCTTTAATGTGCCGCCCATTTGACGATCTCCTCGGCTATGCGTTTTCGCAGTTTTCCACGCTAAGTACAATAACCAAGGTCCGCCAATCAACGCAGTCATAGCTCCGACCGGAACTTCTTGCCCTGGTTGAATCAAGCGTCCTAACACATCCGCGCCAATCAACATGACACTTCCCCACAAAAATGATTGCAGGAAAATTTGAAAGTGGCCGCGAACCCCGAGCATCCGAACGATATGCGGCGCCATCAAACCAACAAAGCCGATTGGACCGACAACACTTACTGTTGCGGCTGCAAGTACTATCGCAACAGCCCATGCCAACAACTTAACAAAGCGGACATTTTGACCAAGTGACGACGCGATGTCCTCACCGAGCGATAACGTGTCCATTGGCTTGGACAAAATTAACGACACGATGAAGAAAACCCCGATAATCGGCCCTGCAAATGATACGCCGTCCCAATTCAACTGAACAAGTGTCCCCGATCCCCATAAAAATAAACCGTTCGTCTGATTTTCAAATAATAACTGCAACGATCCGGTTAATGACGCAAACAATAACGAAATAATCATTCCCGTTAGTGCAACGCGTACCGGTTCCATCTGTTTTCCCGCCAGGACCACTACAAGAACAGAGGACAATACAGCGCCCGCTAAAGCCACAATGAACGGAAAATTTCCAAGTACCGCCGGAAAGAAAATCATCGAAATTACTACGAAGAAATACGCGCCTGCATTTATGCCGAGCGTGCTTGCAGACGCTAACGGATTATTCGTCAACGTCTGCAAGACAGCCCCAGCCACCGCGAGTGCTCCGCCCGCCAATAGCCCGATAACTAAGCGCGGGAGACGAAGAGAAAGGACTATATCTTGCACGCGTCCTTCTGTCAATACTTCTTTTACTAGTTGCGAAACTGTATAATCGGCTTGACCTTGGGTTAAATGAATAAAAGAGAGCGCAATCAACAGAAAAAAACCGACAATCATGATATAAAAGGATTTTTTTCCTCCTGCTGTTATGGTCATTATTTTGTTACCATTGAATCCACAACTTTATTCAACAGCGTTTCTGCTGATAGAGGGCCGCCGTATAACCAAGTATCTCCACCCAGGTTGAATAGGCGATCTTCCTTCACGAAGTTCAAATTTTTCCAAACTGCATTCTCTTTTAATTGGTTTTCATAAATATTATCTTCCTCTTGTACAGTATATAAATAGTTCGCATCTTCGTACTTTGTTAACCCTTCAACGTTAAACGTGCTGGATCCGAACATTTCATATTGATCGGGAACATGTATGTTTTTCAAGCCGATTTTCTCAACGATTTGCGAAGCCATTGAGTTCGGCGTCAACACTCGGATTTCCGGCGCTTGAGGGCCCGTATATGCATTCGTTAATAAAATATCTTTTGTCTTCAAATTCGCGTTTTCAATTTTCTCTCTTGCTTCTTCATATTTGGCGTCGAGGTCTGCTAATACTTTTTTTGCTTCATCAGTTTTATTGACTGCCTTTGCAATTTCATTAAATGTATCGATCATCTCTTGATAATGGTCTACACTTTCATCCTCGGGATATGGATTGAAGATAACCGTCGGTGCAATTGCTTCTAATTCTTTGAGCATGTTTTCATGACGGAATTTCACGCCGATTATCAAATCCGGTTCAAGTGCGGCAATTGCTTCCAAGTTCGGTTCTTGGCGACCCCCGACATCTGTTACATCATCACTCAATTCGGCATCGATGTTCACCCAATTATGATACTCTTGAATGTCTGCAACTCCGACAGGCTGAATGCCAACCGCCAATAAATCCTCAACATACGTCCATTCTAGTGCAACAACCCTTTTTGCAGGCTGATCAAGTGTCACTTCACCGTTAATATCCGTGACTGTCACACTTTCTTCTGCATTATCATTCGTTGATACTTTATCCCCTTCTTTTTTAGAAGAACAAGCGGCTAAAAGCACTGCTGCCAGCGCTAAGACCAGTAACGATTTCAATTTATGCTTCATATCAAACACTCCTCTATTTAACATCGGTGATAATCATTATCAATTAGTAGTGTAAACTTTTTTTGGTATGTTTGTAAAGTTTAATTTGAAATTAATGATTATCATTCTCAATTGGGTGAGAATATGATATGCTTATCATTAATTGAAAATAAAATTCGGTAAGATTTACTATAGATATGGAGGCATTCCTATGCACACTTCAATAAAAACTGATAATCTATCGATCGGTTATCAAGATCATCTGCTCTTCGAAAATTTGAACTTGTCGATTCCGCGGGGCGAAATTACTGTCTTCGTCGGAAGTAACGGGTGCGGTAAATCAACACTGCTCCGTTCGATTGCCCGACTTTTGAAACCCGCAGACGGATCTGTTTTGCTGGAGGGAAAGGATATTCACTCGATGTCCTCTCGAAATGTCGCTAAAAAGATGGGAATTCTTCCGCAAGGTCCCGTGTCGCCGGAAGGGCTAACTGTCCATGATCTCGTGAAACAAGGGCGTTACCCGCATCAATCATGGCTGACGAGATGGACTGACGAAGACACGAAAAAAACGGAAGCCGCAATGGCAGCAACCCGAATTAGTGATCTTCGGGACCAAGCGCTTGACACGTTATCGGGCGGCCAACGTCAGCGTGCATGGATTGCGATGACACTTGCTCAAGACACCGATGTCATTCTATTGGATGAACCAACAACTTACCTCGACATGACCCATCAGATTGAAATATTAGATTTGCTGTTCGAGTTGAATGAACAAAAAAACCGAACAATTGTCATGGTATTGCATGATTTGAATTTAGCTTCTCGGTATGCGCATAATATCGTTGCCATAAAAGATGGCGGCGTGTACGCACAAGGAAAACCTGAAGATATCATTAGTTGTGATTTAGTGCGTGCTGTTTTCGGGATGGAGTGCCAAGTTTCGACTGATCCTCTCTTTGGTACACCGCATTGCGTTCCTTATGGTCGCGGTCGTTGCATCGTACCCGAACTAAGGAAAATCGCAGGTGCTTAAGTTACATGCGAAACAACTAAATGACTTAGAACGTTTCAATGTCTTTGTAGACGGGCAGGAAAACACATTTTTATCTGCCGCTGATGCGTTATCCGATTCGGGTAGCAAATTACTGTTTGAGAAAATCCACAGCATGACGGGAACATCGACAAATGCTGTGTCAGCATCTGTGTATTTAAGACGGTATGGTTTCTTTATCGCTGCACAACTTCATATAATGAGTGAACATAATTTACTTTGGACTGGCGAATTGGATGATATATCATTATTCACAAACAGTGACACGATTTTATTTTCTATTCCTTCCAAGGGCTTTCGAAACGTGCAAAATCGAGGAGAAGACATACGCTTTATTTTAGAGAAGTACGGTCACCCTGTCGTTACCTATTTTAGTAAGCAGGCAAAAATTTCAAAATTAATTTTGTGGGAAAATATCTGGGGCTACGTTTTATGGATGTATTCAATGTTGCTTCAGGAGAATTCACCGTCTGCCCAATATGACTTAACTGTTTTATTGGATGATGAAACGTGGAAACCCGCGATGCGTCGTTCCCCGTTTAAGCAGTTTATAAAAAATCAGCCAGCAGTGGATGCCATGGCTAATTATAAAAGAATGACTTGTTGCTTGTATAAAGAATTACCTAGTACTGAACAATGTCCTTATTGCCCATTGGCAAAATAAAACAGCCTACATGAACCCATATGTTCTTGGATTCTTGTCGGCTGTTTTTTTATTGTTCCATTTGTTTAGCTAAAAAATGGGCGGCTGTTTCTGCGGCCTTTTGTTCGGGCTCCCCGATAAAGTGGACTTTAGAGAGTAAATAAACCGCACCAATCATGTCTCCGCCCGAAATGATCGGCGCAATGCAGTAGGACTTGACTTGCTCAATTTGCCCAGGCACCCATTCAACAGACTTCTCGAGTTTTTCTGTTACTATTTTTCGATTAGCAATAATCTCTTCTGCGCTAGGTGATAATTGTCGATTCAAATAATCCTTTTTAGACAGGCCAGAGACTGCAATCATCTCATCTCGATCGCTGATAAGCGCTGGCGTTCCTAGTGTTTCATAAAGCGTCTCTGCGTACTCTTTAGCAAACTGCCCCAACTCAGATATCGGGGAGTACTTTTTCAAAATCACTTCGCCTTCTCGATCCGTGAATATTTCAAGTGGATCACCTTCCCGAATTCGAAGTGTTCTTCGAATTTCCTTTGGAATTACCACCCTTCCTAGATCATCAATTCTTCGAACGATACCGGTTGCTTTCATCATGATGCCTCGCTTTCCACAAAATTGACACTTCTCATTATTACGATATTAGTATGCATCATGTTTGGACAAAATATGCAACATTTCCTTTACACGGATTTTGAAGTAGCAGTTCCCTTTTTCGCAGCCGGCAGTAATTCCATCAACGACTCGAGAACATCGAATCCGGTACGCTTACCTGTATGGCGTTCATCAACCGTTACCAGAAGTTGATCATTCTCCATCGAAAACCCTATTGCACGTCCTAAATGTAGTGAATCTGATACTAGTTTAGCGCCATCTGTTTTAACCGTGCCTTCGGAGGTCAGCTTAACCACAATTTTTGATTGTTGTTTTTTAATTGATTCTACACCTGAAGCTTTTGCCAATGCTTTTATTCGCGCAATGCGAAGAAGAATATCCACTTCTAATGGCATATCTCCAAAGCGGTCAATCATTTCATCAACAAGCTCGGAGTAATCCTCTTCACTATCAACAGCTTTAACGCGTTTATACATTTGAATCTTTTGGAAGCCGTCGCGAATATACTCATCCGGAATATATGCATTCAATTGTAGCGAAATTTCAACATCTGGAATATCTTCTTTCACGATACCTGTTTGTTTCTCTTCAATTGCCTCTTGCAGCATTTGCGAATATAAATCAAAGCCGACAGAGTCGATAAAGCCATGTTGTTGAGAGCCGAGTAAATTTCCAGCCCCGCGGATCGATAAATCTCGCATAGCAATTTTGAATCCAGATCCAAGTTCTGTAAATTCTTTGATGGCCTGCAATCTGCTTTCCGCCACTTCTGTCAATACTTTGTCCCGCTGATAGAGAAAATACCCATATGCCACTCGGTTGGATCGTCCAACACGTCCGCGCAGTTGGTATAACTGTGATAAACCCATTCGGTCAGCATCGTGAACAATCAGCGTATTGACATTTGGTATGTCAATTCCTGTTTCAATTATCGTCGTTGTTACGAGAACATCATATTCACCTTCGAGGAAGCTTAAAATCGTCGATTCAAGAGCAGCTTCGCCCATCTGGCCATTGGCGAATCCTACGCGAGCTTCAGGCACAAGTTGTTTAATCTCCTCAACTTTTTTTGTCATATCCTCCACGCGATTGTATAAATAGAATACTTGCCCGCCTCGGCCCATTTCGCGTTCAATCGCTTCACGAACAAGCGCATAGTTATGTTCCATGACATACGTTTGAACCGGAAAACGATTTGCGGGAGGCGTTTCGATTACAGAGAGATCCCGGACCCCGAGCATCGACATATGAAGCGTCCGAGGAATCGGTGTTGCTGTCAGTGTCAGCACGTCTACGTTTGTTTTAAGCTGCTTTAAACGTTCCTTATGTGTTACACCGAATCTTTGCTCCTCATCCACGACAAGAAGGCCCAAGTCACGGTAAATTACATCCTTTGATAACAGTCTGTGTGTCCCCACGACAATATCAACTGTCCCAGCTTTTAATCCTTTCAATGTGGCAGTCTGTTCCTTTTTAGTTCGGAAACGATTCATTAAGGAAACTTCCACAGGGAACCCCGAAAATCTTTCCTTCATCGTTTCATAATGCTGTTGTGCAAGAATGGTTGTCGGAACAAGAAATGCCACTTGTTTACCATCTAAAACAGCCTTAAATGCTGCCCGAATTGCAACTTCTGTTTTACCATAGCCAACGTCTCCGCAAAGCAGACGATCCATCGGACGAATTCTTTCCATATCTTGTTTTATTTCTTTGATGGAACGAAGTTGATCTTCTGTTTCATCGTAAGGAAAAGCATTTTCAAAAGCTCTTTGCATATCATCGTCTTTAGGAAAAGCATGACCTTCCTCAGATTCCCGCTGTGCGTAAAGTTTGATGAGGTCGTCCGCGATGTCCTTAACGGCTGCCGATACTTTACTTTTCGTACGCTTCCATGCCGCTCCGCCCAGTTTGTGCAATGCAGGTTCTTTTTCTCCGGAAGCTATATATTTTTGAATAAGATCAATTTGATCGGTCGGAACATATAACTTATCTGTCCCTCGATATTCGATATAAAGATAATCTTTATAGACGCCGGCAACTTCAAGTGTCTCAAGTTTTTTATACCGTCCGATTCCATGATGGGCGTGAACGATATAATCGCCCGGTTTGATCTCAGAATAACTTTTAATCCGTTCCGCGTTCGACATTTTTTGCGGGCGCGCTTTTCGTTTCGGTTTGCCTTTAAACAATTCTGCATCGGTGATCACAGCAATCCGATGGAATGGCAATTCGAATCCGGCAGACAAATCGCCATCAATTATTTGCACTCTTCGGCTTGTAGCATCTTCGGTTAAATCAGCATCCATATCATAATCTTTTAATATCGATTGAACCTTTTGCATCCGCTCTTTCCCATCGGCTACGAGGAATACATGGTAACGCCCTTCTCGCCAACGATCCATCTCGTTTTTCAATAAATGCATTTGTCCATGAAATTGTTGCATCGGTTTACATGAAATAGTTATTGTTTTCTTTACAACAATTCCTGGCATTGTTCGAATAAATAATGATAAATAGAGCTTTTGTTGGTTAAGTTGTTTTTTTAAATCATTAAATGTAAATGATATTTTTGCCGCGTGGACAATTTTACCTTCTTCAAGAAGTGATGCGAACCATTGCTCTTCCTCCACTTCAAGAGACTCGAGAACTTCAGTTATCCGACCAATTTCATCAAACACGAGTAACCCATCCTGCGGAAAATAAGCGCCTAATGTTGTTGGTCGATTTTTGGAAAAGGATGCATATTTTAAAATATCATCAGGAACAGTTCCATCTTTCATTTGCGCAATATCTGCCGTCATATTTTGCAGCAATCTCTCTTTTGCTTCGACGTCTTTCATTTTCTTCAAACTTTCCGAAAGTGCTGTTTCGAGTTTTTCAGCTATCGTATATATGTCTTCTTTCGTCCAAACAAATTCAGAAGTCGGTAAAATTGAAAGAGTCTCTAATTTTCCAGTTGAGCGCTGGTTATCTGCGGAAAATGTGCGAATTGAATCTACTTCGGTATCGAATAATTCAATTCGGACGGGATCATCCATATGAATCGGATACAAATCCAAGATTCCTCCGCGGAGAGCGAACTCGCCGGGTGCCGTCACCATTGGTTGTCTTGAATAACCCATAGCAACTAGTTGATTCAACCAATTATCAACGTCGATTGTCGCCCCTTCTTCTACTAACAAACTATTTCTTAGCCAACAATCTTTACCTGGCAATAGCTTTCTCATTCCCGCAATCGGAGTAATATAAATCCCTTTACCGACTCGCGCCATATGATCCAATGTTTCAATTCGTTGTGCTCGTAGCTCATAGCTAGAAATTGAGAAATCGGCCGCGACGAGTTCCTCAGCCGGGTAAAGCCTCACGGAAGAAGCACCGAGCATTTTCACTAAGTCTTCATATGTTCGCTGTGCTTGCAGAAGATTTGGAGAAACGATAAGAATCGGTTTCTCAATAGACTTTTTCAGCGAATCAAAAAATATCGGTTTGGCTCCGCCCGATAATCCCGCAATAAGTTGGCGGTCTTCACCCTTTTTCAACTCTTCTACAAGATTAGTAATCTCGTTATTTTGTAAATATAAATTAACAAGCGCTTCCAATAATACACACCTAACTTTCATTTTAAAGAGGAATTAATCGATAAATTTATTAATCAAAAATTACTTGGTCACTCGAAAATAAAATCAGAAAAAGCTTTGGACGTCTTTTAAACGCCAAAGCGAAAAACCTATTGAATCCATTTAGTAAATGTATAATAATCCGGAAAGCTGCGGAGGGTATGTTCGCATTCTTCACAAATGCAACGAACAGTCATTTCCCCGCCTTTTCCGACCGTTAGAAATCGTTCTTCTTCTTCCTGATCCAATTTTTCCAAGAGACGCAACGTCTCCCTGGCTGATTCAAACGGAAGCGAACCAATTTCTGTTTTGCAATGTCGGCAATGATAACGAATTGTCACTTTGTTCACGCCCCCTTTTCTCAAAGTATAGGCGATAAGCGACGTTATTATTCTCTACTTGCCATTAAAATTATTCATGACATCTAGAAAAGGCGTATCTATCCATTTTTCACAAGCCTCGGCACTTTTTAAGATTGCTTCGCCAATAATGGATTCTTCATCCTTGCGAAAATTCGAAAGTACATAATCCGAAATTTTCATGCCATTCGTCGGCCTTCCAATTCCCATGCGGATTCTGTTGAATTTATCCGTCCCGAGATGCGCGATGAGGGATTTCATGCCATTATGGCCGCCTGCACTGCCTTTTTGACGAAGTCGGATTTCACCTGGAGGAAAATCTAAATCATCATAGATAACGACGATTTGATCAAGCTCCACATTGTAATAATCCATTAAAGGTCGGACGCACTCACCCGATAAGTTCATATAAGTAAGTGGCTTAACAAGAATGATTTTTTCACCAGAATGGTGGATGACCGAATACATGCCATTAAATTTAGACTGCATCGGTGGTGAACTTAACCTTCTGGCAAGTTCATCGATGACATGAAAACCGATATTATGTCTAGTTTTCTCATATTGCTTCCCCGGGTTTCCTAACCCAATTATCATTTTCATTAATTTTCTCTTCCTTTTGCAAGTAATTATGCTTATACTCCATAGAAATAGAAAAGAGGCGTGCGGAGAACCGCACGCCATTTTTATTATTATTCTTCGTCTTTGTCTTCGCCAATTACTTCTGGCTCTGCGCTTACATCCTCAGTAGCTTCATCAAGTGCCTCAAGCTCTTCTTCTGAACGTGGAGCTGAAATTGTAACAAGTGCATAATCATCTTCATTTAAAATTTCATATTTAGATTTTTCACGGATATCTGCTACAGTTAGCGTGTCTCCGATTTCTAGTTCTGAAATATCAATGTCATATGATTCCGGAATATCAGCTGGTTTGACTTTGATATCCAACTCCCAGTTTGGTTGTTGAATAACTCCGCCTTCTTTCTCGCCTTTTGACTCTCCAACGAGATTGATTTGAACGCTGACTTCGAGTTCTTCAGTCATGTTGATAGCCAAGAAATCCGCATGAAGAACTGTGCCTTTTAATGGATCCGCTTGATAATCATTTAACACGACGTTTACTTCATTCCCATCAACTTGGAGTTTCATGACTCCGTTACGTCCAGTTACACGCAATGTTTTTAGCAGGTCGCGCTCATTTACAGAAATCGAAGTTGCCTCCGTATTATAACCGTATACGACAGCTGGAACGAAGCCAGCAGCTCTTAATTCAGTAATTGTTGAGTGTTGTCCTTTTACTCTAAGTTCGGACTGTATTGTTGTACTCATTTTACATAGTCACCTTTCCAAATATGTTAGTATTTTAACTTAAATCTGTATATTTTAGACTGTTCTATAGGTTACAGTATACCCCTTTGGTTGTCAATCAAATAAGATGCTTACTGATTTCTTCTCAAAGACGCGAATGATTGCATTCGCTAGAAGTTTTGCAATTGAAAGTTGTTTTACTTTTTGTGATTGCTTATGTTCTGGAAGCTCAATTGAATTGGTTACAACAAGCTCTTTAATTTGAGAATTATCGATGCGCTCGATTGCAGGTCCTGATAATACAGGATGCGTACAACATGCGTAGACTTCTTTTGCGCCACTTTCAATAAGCGCGTCCGCTGCAACTGTGATTGTACCGGCCGTATCAATAATATCATCAATCAGAATTGCCGTTTTCCCTTCTACATGTCCAACAATGCTCATAACCTCTGCAACGTTCGGACGCGGACGTCGTTTATCGATAATCGCAATTGGCGCCTTCATACGATCCGCCATTTTCCTTGCACGTGTCACGCCACCGTGATCTGGTGATACAATAACGAGTTCATCCTTATTAAAACCTTTTTGCTGGAAGTATTCCGTCAAGATTGGTTCTGCAAC
The DNA here is from genome assembly GCF_013184495.1 of Sporosarcina jiandibaonis. Lineage (GTDB taxonomy): Bacteria > Bacillota > Bacilli > Bacillales_A > Planococcaceae > Sporosarcina > Sporosarcina jiandibaonis. The sequence continues at coordinate 36,147 of NZ_JAAOIY010000010.1, forward strand.
TAAATGATCAATTGGAATATCGAAGAACCCTTGAATTTGAGGGGCATGCAAATCGATTGCGATAACTCGAGTCGCTCCTGCTGTTTCAAGCAAATTTGCTACCAATTTTGCTGTGATCGGTTCACGCGGACGTGCTTTTCTATCTTGTCTCGCATAACCATAATATGGATTCACGACGTTGATCGTACGAGCAGAGGCACGTTTGAGTGCATCAATCATAATTAGTAATTCCATCAAGTGTTCGTTGACAGGGTCCGACGTAGATTGGATTACATAGACATCACAGCCGCGGATACTTTCTTCAATATTAATTTGGACTTCACCGTCACTAAATCGTTTAACAGAACATTTTCCAAGCGGACGTCCAATTTCTTCGGAAACCTCCCGTGCAAGCGTTTCGTTGGAATTTAAAGAAAATATCTTTAGTTTGTCATTTGAATAATGATTAGCCATTATGGTCCCCCGTTTAATTGAGATTTAGTTTTGAAACATAACCGTCTTTGTTTTCTTGACGCACTCGAGCTACTGCAAGTGAATCTTCTGGAATATCTTTTGTTATCGTCGAACCGGCGGCGACATAAGCACCTTTTCCGACTTTCACCGGTGAAATGAGATTTGAATTGCATCCAATAAAAGCGTTATCTTCAACTACAGTAGTATGCTTTTTCTTTCCATCGTAGTTAACGACGATGGTACCGCAACCAAAGTTTACATCAGAACCGACTATCGCATCTCCAATATAACTTAAGTGAGCCGATTTACTGCCATCGCCAAACGTTGATTTTTTCACTTCAACGAAGTTTCCAATTCTGACACGGTCCCCTAATTGGGATTCGGGACGGATATGTGCAAATGGACCAACTGATGTATTTGAACCAATGCTACTTTCCTCAATCACAGATGAATGAATCGTCGTCTCATTGCCAATTACACTATTAAAGATTTGACTGTTCGGACCAATGGTACACCCTTCACCGATTTTCGTGGAACCTTCAATCATTGTCCCTGGCTGTAAAATCGTATCACGTCCAATTTCAGCATCCGCGCTAATGTAAGTGTTTTCTGGACTGATAATTGTTACGCCGTTTCGCATATGCATTTCTGCTAGACGATTTCGCATGACACGTTCCGCTTGGGATAATACAACACGATCATTGACGCCAAGAGTTTCGCTGAAGTCATTTGTTACATGGGCTGAGACGCGCGCACCTTCAGCTTGTAAGATTCCAATAACATCTGGAAGATAATACTCGCCTTGAGCATTATCGTTAGTTACTTTTTTTAGTGTTTCAAACAAAGATTTATTATCAAAACAATACGTTCCCGTATTTATTTCTGTTACTAATAGTTCTTCTTCTGTTGCATCTTTATGCTCAATATTACGAAGTACCTGACCATCTTCTCCACGAACGATTCGTCCGTAACCCGTTGGATCGTCGGCATGAGCAGTCAAGATTGTCGCTTTTGCTCCCGACTCATTATGATGGGCAATTAAGGCATCCATCGTTTCTGGACGGATTAGCGGGGTATCTCCGCAAACAACAATCGTTGTGCCTTCGAGATCTCCTAGAGCTCCTTCAGCCTGACTGACCGCATGCGCAGTCCCAAGCTGCTCTTCTTGCAAGACGTATTCACTTTTATTGCCAAGCGTTTGCTCAACTTGTTCGGCCCCATGACCGACAATCGTGACAATCCGTTTTGCTTCAAGCTTTTTAATATTATCTATTACATGTGCGACCATCGGCTTTCCGCAGACAGGATGGAGCACTTTGTATAAATCGGATTTCATTCGCGTACCTTGTCCTGCAGCGAGAACGATGGCATATGTATTCGACATAGACTAGCCTCCAAATTGAAAGGATTTTAAAGAATAATCCTCTTTATTTCGGGATGAAAATCGAGAACAATCCCATTGTATTCACTCTTGACTATAGCGGAAAACCTCCTTTTTTTCAACCGTCTACTATTGACAATTCAATTTAAGTATTTTATCATTGTATTTTTTAATTCAAACAATTTAATTAATAACCTATCGTGAAGATTATGTTTATTTTTAAACAGCGGAAAAACTGCCTATAAATTTATAGGCAGTCACATTAAATAATGGGAAACGTTGATATATATTTTTATAATTGCGTTAGGCATTCGCCTCTTCGAGGACAGTATCTTCTTCAGCCGATAAGTGATACGCGGCCAGTACCGCATCTTGAACTGTTAACCGCATCGCAGAATTTATAGGATGGGCAATATCGCGGAATTCACCATCCGGTGTTCGTTTACTTGGCATCGCGACGAATAGCCCATCATTCCCGTCAATCACCCGGATATCATGCACAACAAATGCTTCCTCAAACGTTATCGATGCGATTGCTCTCATTCTGCCGTCCGTATCTACTCTCCTCAACCTTACATCTGTTACTTTCATCTCTCTCCCCACTCCTTCTTTCTATTTACAGTGCCTTTAGACACTATTCTACAAAAGAAAGAGATACCCTTCTTAAATTAACATAATTATGTAATAAAATTAAAACTTCCGTCCAGATGCATATCTAGACGGAAGTTTTGGTACTTATTCACCTGCAAGTGCGATGACTTCAATTTCAATTTGTGCATCTTTTGGCAATCTGGCAACTTGAACACAAGAACGCGCAGGTGTATGCGTTCCGAAATGTCCTGCGTAAATATCATTTACAGCAACAAAGTTATCCATGTCCGTTAAAAAGACTGTCGCCTTGACAACTTTTTCAAGCGAAGAATTCGCTTCTTCCAATATTGCTTTTAAGTTTGCAAATACTTGGTGCGTTTGCTCTTCAATAGTTCCTTCAACAAGTAGACCATCTGTTGTCACCGGAATCTGACCTGACGTGTAAATGAATCCATTGACATTTACTGCTTGTGCATAAGGGCCAAATGCTGCTGGCGCTTTGTCTGTCGCTACATATTTCATATTATTTTCCACCCTCCGCAAAATAGTTACCCTCGCTAATTTTAATTGTACGATTTTTCTCATTCACTTCGCAAAGTTTCGCAAGTGAAAGGTACTGATCGACAAGGATATCCTCATGGTGTTCAGCCTCTACGAGCACGGCAATTCCAGCGAGTTTACAATCGAATTCCTCGACTAGACTTTTCATGCCCAACATCGTCCCTCCCGCTTTCATGAAGTCATCGGTCAGGAGCACATTTTGTCCGCTGGGCATGCTTCTTTTTGACAAAACCATTGTTTGGATTCGTCGCGTTGAACCTGAAACATAATTAATACTAACAGTGGATCCTTCAGTTACTTTGCTATCGCCACGAACGATGACAACAGGAATATTGAGATGACGCGCAATCGCATTTGCAATCGGAATCCCTTTCGTTGCAACCGTCATAATCACATCTATGTCTTTCTCAGCAAACGCAGATGCGAATACTTTTCCGATTTGATTCATGAGCCTTGGATTTCCAAGAAGGTCCGCCATAAATAAATAACCGCCCGGCAAGAGCCGATCAGAATGGCTTAGTTCGCTCATAAGCACCGCCATTACATTTCGAATATCTTCATCAGCCATTTTCGGTATGTATTTAACGCCGCCTGCAGCGCCAGTCACAGTCATCAATTTTCCCGTGCCCTTTTTTTCAAATGTTTCTTTAATAATCGTCAAGTCTTCGCTTATAGAAGACTTCGCCGATTGATACCGTTCGGAAAAGAATGTAAGTGGAATTAGTTCATGCGGACTGTCCAACAAATGCTGTGTCATATCAACGAGTCTTTCACTTCTTTTCCATTTCATGCAACCAACTCCTCAACACGAATATTTATAGGTAGATTATCATAAACATACGTGTTTAATCAAGAGAATGCCGTTCCCCAATCATTCGTATAGCATATACCTCCCGGCAAAATCCTTTTAATCCATTATAAATACGTGGCACCCTTGATTCATGTTTAACTAAACCAAAAACTGTCGGGCCGCTTCCACTCATTAAAACCGCATCTGCACCGAACTTTTTCATTTGCTCTTTTAGAACAACGACTTCTGGATAAAGCTTCATCGTTATCGGCTCCAACACATTTCCGAGCGTAGCGCACATGCTTTCATAGTTCGCAGTTTCTAGCGCTTCTATCATACCCGCTGTATCCGGATGATGTAGATTATCGATTTTCAAATTACCGTAAATATCGGCTGTTGAAACAGAAATCGACGGTTTAGCTAGAATCACCCAGCAATTCGGCGGCGTGGGCAGGTTTTGAATTACTTCTCCGCGGCCCGTTGCAAGTGCTGTTCCACCGTAAACACAAAACGAAACATCCGAACCAATTTCCGCAGCGTGCTCCGCTAGCCTATCCAAGCTGAGATTCAGCTTCCATAATCGGTTTAGCCCCCGTAATGTCGCTGCGGCATCAGAGCTGCCGCCTGCAAGCCCCGCCGCAACGGGGATGCTTTTTTCAAGAGTGATTTCCACCCCTTCATTAATCTGATACACTCGCTTTAATAATTCCGCGGCTTGATAGGCCAAGTTTTTTCGATCAGTCGGAATAAAAGACTCGGATGTTTTTATCAAAATCCGTCCATCTTCCCTTGAACGAAACCAGACCCTATCCGCCAAATCGACCGTCGTCATCACCATTTCAACTTCGTGAAAACCGTCATCGCGTTTATGTAATACATCGAGCGTCAAGTTTATTTTAGCTGGCGCCTTCTCATAGAGCAGCATCCGGCTCCCTCCAGTATTGAATGTCTTTGTTCCCTATTTTACCATATGATCATAGGAATGTATTAGTTGCATCCTATTTATTTTAAAAAGACTGTCCAATCGTTATCAAGAGATAACGTCTGGACAGTCCTCATTAATTGTCAACCGTTATTGGATTTCGGGAAAGTCATGATGATTCTTTGCCTTCAGAAACGCTTCGTTCCGCCATTTCAATAGCACGCTTCACCATATTACCAGCATCCCTTGCCTTAATGCCGCCCCAACCTTCTTGCTCAACAACATCGTAAAATCCAAGCTCTTTCGCAATTTCCACCTTCAGTTGCTCAGACATTATCCCGCGTTTTCTCGCCATTCGGTTTTCCTCCTTTTCGGCTGACATTTGTAGTATGAGTCTAAACAAGGAAAAAACACCTATCAATGACATCCTGAAATCGAATGCTTGATAGGTGCTCGTACTGTAAAAAATAATCAATTCATGAGTGCTGAAATTATTTGACGATGAATGCTGTTTGATCCGATCCGTCCATTACAGTTATTTCAACCGCATCGGTTAAAATATCCGCATAGCTATAAGACACTCGTTCAAATGCATTTTCTTCCTGGTCCAGTTCCACAACAAATACTGCTCGGTACGTTTCACTCAAGACACCAGTTCTTTCAATCGTTCTTCTCCGGCCACCGTTCACCTTTAAGTGCAAACGTTTTCCAAGATGAGAATCCAATAAATTCTTAATGTCCGCTAATGTTTTTGGCATTTCGCTAACACCTCACTACATACAACTATAACACATTCAAAGATTTCTGTCAATTAAATAGTTCATTTTAACAATGTAGCGAGATCATTGTCAATCTTTTTTTTATAAATAACACAAATTCATCTTTTATTTGATTCTAAATTGAAATCTTCATATAATTCGTTTGACAATTTCGCGAATTCTGCAACCGATAATGTTTCTCCCCTTCTGCCAGGATCAATATTGGCACGTTCCAGCGCTTCGACGATCAAATCTTTTTTCTGCTTTCCATCTAGTAAGGATGATTGCAAATTGTTTAAGATTGTTTTGCGCCGTTGAACAAATGACCCCCGCGAAATACGGAAAAGAAAATCTTCATCAATTACTTCCGCTGGAGGCGATTCTTTTCTAGTAAGCCTAAGAACTGCGGAATCCACATTCGGTTGAGGCATAAAAACTGTTTTCGGGACGATCATTGCCACTTCCGCATCCATATAATATTGAATGGCAATTGACAACGAACCGTATGCCTTAGTTCCAGGATTTGCCGTTATTCGATCTGCGACTTCTTTTTGCATCATGATTACCATGCCTGAAATCGGAATTTTTTCGAGTAAAAACTTCATAATAATTGGGGTTGTTACATAGTACGGAAGGTTTGCCACGACCACAACCTCATCAAAGCCAGCAAAATGTTCTTCCATTGCTTCCATTAAATTCGTTTCAAGTATATCTTGGTGAATAACCGTTACATTGTCATACGGAGACATTGTATCTTCAAGAACAGGCAACAATCGGCCATCGATTTCAAAGGCAACCACTTTTTTAGCAGCCCTAGCCAAATGTTCAGTTAGCGCGCCGATACCCGGTCCAATCTCAATCACTCCCATAGTTTTGGTCAAATGGGCATTGGCAACAATGTTTTCCAATACATTTGGATCAATTAAGAAATTTTGTCCCAAGCTCTTTTTGAATGAAAAGCCGTGGCGTTCCAAAATTTCTTTTGTCCTCATCGGAGTCGCAATATCTTTAGTCATTTTCTTTCTTCCTCCTCATCGAGAACTTTCAATGCATCATCTAATTTCTCTTTGCTTATTCGAAACATCTCGAGCCTTTTTTTCAAACCCTTACCATTTACTTGACCTATTTGCAGCAAATCACTCAGACGATCCCTGCGTTTTCTTGCATTCGGATGACCGATTAGCTTCGCTTCCATCAAGTCAACAAGGGAAATTTGGACAACTTGATATTCTTCCTTAGTATAGACAGACCGAATCGCCTCGCGTATATCTTCATCGCAAGCATGTTCAATTCCAAGTCCTTTGCCGTTTTTTGCAATTGTTTTCTTCTTGGCTAAAAAAGCATGTTTAACCGTTGGAATTCGTTCTTCTATGATTGCACGTATTCTCCTTCCTGGATAGTCGGGGTCAGTGAAGACAATGACACCGCGAACTTCCTCGGCATGTTGAATGCGTATCAGGGTACTTTCATCAATGGCAGATCCATTTGTTTCTATCGTATCTGCACCCGTCGCTCTTTTAACAGCTACAGTATCCGATTTTCCTTCGACAACAATAACCTCTTTTATATTCACAAGCCGTCCTCTTTCCTTACCATTCTTCACATAATTCTACCCTGCATACAAGAAGTTGTAAAAGATAATAGCTAATTTAGGTTACTAAATTAACCTGCTAATTTAGGATACTAAATTAACCTGCTATATTTCCTTGAATGCAAAATAATCCGCAGGACAGTATATCGTCCTACGGATATCTTTAATCAATAATTTTTATTTTCACTTGCTTGCGGCCAAATTTGTACGCAGATTCTTTCGTAGGGAAATGAAGATCGATTTTCTTCCCTTTAATAGCTCCGCCTGTATCCCCGGCAATCGCATGGCCATAACCTTCAACCCAAACCTTAGAACCTAATGGTATGACGGATGGGTCAACAGCAATGACTTTCAAGTTCGGATTGTTTTTCAAGTTAATGCCCGTCGCTGTAATGCCAGAACAACCATTACAGTAGGCCGTATAAGCTGTTGCCGACACATAAAACTCTTTACTGCTCGAAGGTGCGGCTGATTTGCTCCTCGATACACCAACACTAGAGCTAGTGCTACTTTTTGTTTTGGAATTTGAACTTTTAACAGTCGGCGCAGCACTTGCGACAATTACTTTGGTTCCAACCGCTACAACCTTTTTAACCGGTTCTTTGAGCGTTTTTTCGCTAGTCATTTTCCTGGAAACTTCTTTACCGTTTTCCATGACAACTTCAAATTCCCGTGCAATTTTCCCTTTTTCGCCTTCTTGAACGACTTTTTCGCGTCCTTTAAGCATGCTTTGATCATTACGTGTTTCAACAGCAAAATCTGCTGATTCTTCCACTACATCGGTGACTTTTTCTACTCGTACAATTTCAACAGTTGATCCCGGTCGAATAATATCATCTTTATTATTACCTTCCAAGCGGTCAAACTCGTTCAATTGGATATCTTCACTCTTTAAAAAGTCAGCGACAGTAGTCGAAGTCGACCAATATTTTTTCTTGTCTTTTCCATCGATTAACGTAAAGTCATACGCTTTTTCAACAGAAATACTACTACTCTCGTTTAGCTGCGCATCTAAACTCGGACTAACTTTATCAAACTCAGACAATTCTATATCGGCTTCTTCCAATACATTGCCTACCGTTTTTTCCGTCGTCCATATATATATATCTTCTTTATTATCAACTTGTATTGCGACTTTCTTTGCCTGTTCCCATTTGATCAGTGAACCATTTTCGATCGGGGATTCAATTGAGGGACTAACACGATCATGTTCTGAAAATACTAATTCACTTTCAGATAGCAGTTTGCCAACGGTCGATGCGTGTGTCTTAATTTCTTCTGTCTCACCATTTACGACAAGCGTTACCGATTTTTTATTTCCTTCATATAGCGCTAGGGAAATAACCGTAACAAATACCGCAGGAATGATGATAAATGTTGCGATTTGTTGACTCCTCAATGATTTTAAGAATAGGCTTTTCATAATACTACTTAGCATGAAAAAAACTCCTCCTCTATCACCTGTGTGATTATATAGGTTACTATTTTGCATGTCAACCAATAGAGATTCATTTATTAGTAGAATAAGGAAGTGCCTTATATGCAAAGTATGGAAATAATATTGCCATTTTATTCATTTATATTAAATATTTTCAACGCATTTTCCGTTGTCGCTTTTGCAATCGCCTCAATCGGCAACCCTTTTAGTCTTGCAATTTCTTCTGCTACTAGTTTTACGTATACGGGTTCATTGCGTTTTCCGCGGTATGGATGCGGCGCCAAATACGGTGCATCTGTTTCAATTAATAACTTGTCCAAAGGAATTTCTGTCGCGACTTCTTTTGGTGTTTTCGCATTTTTAAATGTTACAGGACCACCCAGTGAAATCATGAAGTTCATTGCAATACATTCTTTTGCAGTTTCAACACTTCCGGCAAAACAATGCATAATGCCGCCCGTCGTTTCCGCCTTTTCTTCTTTTAAAATGCGAACAACATCTGCAGTTGCATCTCGATTATGAATAATAATTGGCAGATCAACCTTTTTAGCGAGCTGAATTTGCTTCCTGAAGACTTCTTGTTGAACATCTTTTGGAGACTTGTCCCAATGATAGTCAAGTCCGGTTTCTCCAATTCCGATAACCTTGGAATGCCCTGCAAGCGACTCGATCCACTTCAAGTCTTCTTCTGTACAATCGATTGCATCAACCGGATGCCAACCGACAACAGCATATATGAACGGGTAGCGCTCTGTTAGCTCCATTGCCCGATTAATTGTTTTACGATCGAATCCGATGACAACCATCTTCGATACACCAGCGTCAAGTGCTCGTGTAATCACTTCGTCAACATCTTCATCATATTGATCTGCGTTTAAATGGACATGCGTATCTATATACATAGTTCTCTCTCCTCGCAACATAATAATCATAGTCTAGCCAATTGTTTCTTTCTTCACATTAATATTACATTTATATTACAATGTTTAAAAACGCTTGTATCATCGTCACATTTCTTATCGATAAAAAAACGGCGACCTCTCCATATGGAAAAGCCGCCATTTTATTATAAGTCATTTATTTATTTAACTGTAGCGCCATTTTCAAGCGCCGGATCGACTGTAGCAAGTTTTAAAACACCATCGGATTTTCCTGCTAAAATCATCCCTTGAGACAATTCACCGCGTAATTTAACAGGTTTTAAGTTGGCCACGACAATTACTTTCTCGCCAATCAATGCTTCTGGCTCGTAATGTTCGGCAATGCCCGAAACGACTTGGCGTTGTTCAAAACCAAGATCAAGTTGCAGTTTCAATAATTTATCCGTTTTCGGAATTTTTTCGCATGCCGTCACCGTAGCAACACGCAAATCCACATTCATAAAATCTTCGAAAGTGATTTCGTCGCTAACTTCTTGATAATCAACTTCTTTTGTTTCTTTCACTTCTTTTGGAGCCGTAACAGCCATCTGTTCGCGGATATACTCAATTTCCACATCTGCATCAAGCCTCGGGAAAATCGGAACACCTTTTTCAACGACTTTCAAGCCGTCTTTAACATAATTGAAATCTCCAAGCGTTTCCCATTTAAGCGAATCCGCATCAAGACCTAGTTGCTCGATAATCTTCTTGGGGGAATTTGTCATAAATGGTTGTAATAGAACCGCAATATGTCGCAATGAAGATACAAGATGGTACATGACTGACGCAAGTTTCCCGCGTTCATTTTCATCCCTAGCCAATACCCACGGCGTTGTTTCATCGATGTATTTATTCGTCCGAGATACTAGCGCCCACAAGTCGCCAAGCACAGTGCTAAATTGCATCTCTTCCATAGAAGCTTCGTATTTTTCTACCGTTAACGTCATAAATTCAGTCAGTGATTGATCATAATCCGTTTCGTTCAACCCTTCAGTCGGAATATTTCCGCCCAAGTATTGATTGATCATCGATACTGTTCGATTTAACAAATTCCCTAAATCGTTCGCAAGATCATAATTCGTTCGTTCAACGAATGACTCTGGTGAAAAAACGCCGTCTTGGCCGAATGGCAACTCGCGTAAAAGGAAATAACGTGTCGCATCCAGTCCATATCGTTCAACAAGCATCTCAGGATAAACAACATTTCCTTTAGACTTGGACATTTTTCCATCTTTCATCATAATAAAGCCGTGCGCAAAAACTTTTTTCGGCAATGGCAAATCGAGCGCCATTAAAAAGATCGGCCAATAAATCGTATGGAATCGAACGATATCTTTTCCAACAACATGTACATCTGCAGGCCAGTATTTATTGAATAGAGAATCGTCATCTGAAGCATAACCAAGCGTGGTAATATAGTTCGTGAGCGCATCAACCCATACATATATAACATGTTTTGGATCGCCAGGAACTTTGATGCCCCAATCGAATGACATTCGGGAAACCGATAAATCTTCAAGCCCCGGTTTAATAAAGTTATTGATCATTTCATTTTTCCGAGACTCCGGTTCGATAAAATGAGGGTTCTCGTTATAATAATCCAATAGTCGATTTGCATATTTTTTCATATTGAAGAAATAAGACTCTTCTTTAACTCTTTGAACGGGACGGCCGCAATCTGGACAATTCCCATCTTCTAATTGCGCTTCAGCAAAATAGGATTCACAAGGCGTGCAATGCCACCCCTCATATTCCCCTTTATAAATATCCCCATTGTCCAAAAATTTCTGGAAAATCTTTTCAACGCTTGCCTTATGTCTTTCTTCTGTTGTCCGGATAAAATCATCATAGGAAATATCCATGAGACTCCAAACTTTTTTGGCTCCTTCTGCGATTCCGTCTACAAACTCTTGCGGCGGTAGTCCCGCTGCTTCAGCAACCTCTTGAATTTTCTGGCCATGCTCGTCCATTCCTGTTAAAAAACGAACATCATACCCGCGCAATCGCTTATAACGCGCCATCGCATCGGAAGCAACTGTGGTATATGCCGTGCCGATATGGAATTTTCCACTTGGATAATAAATAGGTGTTGTAATATAAAATGTTTCTTTTTGTTTAACCACGAAAATTCCTCCAGTAATATAGTATGTAATTCTATTCTATCGAAATAATTAAATTGACACAACGTTCTCATTTAAAAACAGATGAAGCGCTCCCTAATTATTATTAAAAGAATAATAATTTATTAAAAAAATAGTTCAAATTCAAGTTTTTTTGATTGACGATATTTAAATGAATTGTTATGATTAATGACAGACAATAACATATGCAGAATTGTCAAAAAGTGGTTCAAACTAACTGTCGGGGAAGGAGTTCTTCTAATGAAATCCACTGGTATCGTAAGAAAGGTCGATGAACTCGGGCGCGTAGTTATCCCTATCGAATTACGTCGAACACTTGGAATCGCACAAAAAGATGCCCTAGAAATATACGTCGATGAAGATAAAATTGTTTTAAAAAAGTATATGCCGAATATGACTTGCTCGATTACCGGTACTGTATCAGATGATAATTTAAGTCTTCTTGATGGAAACTTGATTTTAAGCCCTGAAGGCGCAGAAAAGCTTATGGAACAGATTCAAGAAAACATGAAAAAATAACGTAATTAGCCGAGACGGGAACCCGTTTCGGATTTTTTATTTAATCCTTTTCCACGTGATACGCTTGATACACATCACGCTTGCTCATCATGCGCTCAGTCGCCACTTCCCGAATGGCTTCTTTCGAACGAATCCCTTTTCTTTCAATTAAATCTGAGACGTGATCTGATATACTTAGTCCTTCCCACCAAGCCTCTTCAAAATCCACCGCGTTCGCGCCATCATATCCTTCAAGAACGATACAAAATTCACCTCGTATATTGTTTGATTGTACCCAATCGATAGCCTCTTCAAGCGTTCCGCGTAAAAATTCCTCAAACCGCTTTGTTAATTCACGTGCTAAAACAACTTTTCGTGTTCCCTCAATTTGTTCACTTAAAGCCTGCAATGTTTCCTTTAGCCGGTGAGGCGCTTCATATAATAGTATAGTTTCTTCACGTTCCTTAAATCCTTCAATTTGCAGACGGCGTTCTTTTTTACTGCGCGATAAAAAACCAAAAAACATAAATGGTTGAGAAGTTAACCCAGAAGCCACTAGTGCGCTAATTGCAGCATTAGCCCCAGGAACAGGGACAACATCGAATCCGGCATGAATGGCTTTTGTTGCAATATCCGCCCCTGGATCAGAGATGCACGGCATACCGGCATCGCTAACCAACGCAACTGATTGCCCGCTTGAAAGCATCGCCAATATCCTTTCTCCCCCCGCTTCTAAATTATGTTCATGATAACTTATTAATGGTGTTTTTATCTCAAAATGATTGCATAATTTAATCGTATTTCGCGTATCTTCTGCAGCAATGGCATCCACTTCGTTTAATATGCGAATTGCTCTGAATGTTATATCTTCGAGATTTCCGATCGGCGTACCAACTAAAAATAATTTCCCGCCATTCAATTCAGCGCTTTTTTGTGATTTCATTGCCAGCGACCTCCCTTTCAATATAACGTTCCTTCGCATCTCTTGTTAACTGTTTAAACTGATATTCTGCTCGCATTGCCGCGCTCTTTGACTCAAACTTTTCAAAATAAATGCAACGTACGGGACGTTTAGCTCTCGTGTATTTAGCACCTTTTCCTTCATTATGCATATGGACCCGACGCTCTAAGTTATTTGTATAGCCCGCATAGTACGAGCCGTCTTTACATTCAAGCACATAAAAAAGATGTTCAGCTGTTTTCTCCATAAAGTAAAAGCCTCACTTCTTCAGTATAATTGCCATCTTGGTCATAAACATAGAGCGGTGGAAGGATTTTCAAATCTGGCTTCCCGTCTTTTGTACCTTCGATTAATAAAGTATTTGCATCTTTCCCCGCTTTTGAATAAACCAACTGAATTCGTTTCGGTTCAATGCGATGAGAACGCATCGATGTAACGATATCAAGCAAACGACCCGGTCGATGGACAAATGCTGCCCGTCCCCCTTGTTTCAAAAGCGCGCTTGCGGACTGAATTGCTTGGTCTAATGTCAAATAAATTTCATGTCGCGCAATTGCAATCGGTTCGAGAAGATTTTTATCGCTTGCTTCATGTGCAGGAAAATAAGGAGGATTGCACGTCACCAAGTCATATTTATCATACCCGATTTTTTCAGCAATGCCGATAACATCATCATTTATTATTTTTATTTGCGATTCAAGTCCATTATAAAGAACACTTCTTTCCGCCATCCCCGCCAATCGTTCTTGTAACTCGACAGCCGTAATATGCGCTTTTGTACGCGCACTTAAGAATAGCGGTATAGCACCATTTCCGGCACAGAGATCAACCACTTTTCCCAATCGGCCTGGAACATGCGCAAATCTTGCCAGTAACACTGCATCAAGTGAAAATGAAAAAACCGACGGACTTTGAATAATCCTCAAATTTTCCGCCAATAAATAATCCAGCCGTTCATCACCTTTTAATACCGTCAAACTCCAACGCCCTCCAAAAGAAAAAGCCGATGCCTACGTTGCGATAGGACCGGCTAGTTTCATACATTTTGTTTATTTAAAAACGACAGACAGAACAGGCAGTCTTCTCCTTTGCGAATGCTTCCATAATGAACATTGCAAACATGAAACCCTTCATTATAAAGCCGCGCTAAGTTATCAACGCCTTCGCCCACATCAACTGAAGTGGTCTTTTTAGCATGTTGTTGTTTTTGCAAATTCTTTTCACTTTGTCTATCCATATCTTCAAGCCGTTTTCGTAGATGATGGTTTTCAAGTTGAAGCGAATGGTTCTCTTCCGTCATCTCAGCGATGAATCCCATCAATTCGCGGAATTGTATACTCATGGAGTCCAACTGTTGCTCAAACTCCATCACTCTGTCCAGAAAATTCCTTTCTTTCAACTATTCCACCTCCATCATTTTATTAATTGAACCATCTTATTTTTCGGATCCATAATTTCTTCCAAAGTGTATTCAAGAACATGCTCTTCATCTAATAGCCTAACTTGCAGTAGACGTTCAAGTAAGTTCAAGCCGACAACCCTTCCAGGTCCTTCCGGCGTATCAATACGAGCCCCGATATCGGGCATTAGTTTTTTTGCTTCTTCATAATCATCATTTTCATATTTCAAGCAACACATAAGACGTCCACATAATCCAGAGATTTTCGAAGGATTAAGTGATAAGTTTTGATCTTTTGCCATCTTGATTGAAACCGGTTCAAAATCTCCGAGAAACGTTGAGCAGCAAAGCATCCGACCACAAGGACCAATACCGCCAAGCATTTTCGCTTCATCTCTTACACCGATTTGCCGCAATTCGATACGGGTTCGGAATATAGATGCGAGATCTTTAACAAGATTTCGAAAATCGACCCGACCTTCTGCCGTGAAATAAAAGACAATCTTATTGCGGTCGAAAGTAAATTCAACATCAACGAGTTTCATTTCCAGATTATGTTCGGAAATCTTACTGACACCTATGTGAAAAGCTTTTTCAGCTTCTAGCTGGTTTTCATCTACTTTTTCGATGTCTTCCTCCAAAGCTGGGCGAACAACTCTCCGTAGCGGCAAGACAACATCATTTTCTCCAACTTCTCTTATAGGTATAACTATTTTTCCGTATTCGACTCCACGTGCTGTTTCAACAATGACATAGTCGTTTATATTCAGTTCAAAATCTAGTGGATCGAAATAATATATTTTACCCGCTTTTTTAAAACGGACTCCTACTACTTTATACAACGAGTAACCCCTCCTGCATATTGAGCACCAGTTGTTCCATAAGAAGCATTCGATTCATATTGCCATGCATCTGCCTCTTCGCCTGTAGAATGGCTTCCATCTTGACAGAAAGTTCGTTATACGTCATTTTCATCGCCAGGCCTTTTAAAAATTCTTGTTGGTCCGGATACGTCGGGATTGATTGCAGTCCCGTCTTAAATACAACAATATCTCGATATGCATATAACAATAAATCAAGCGCACGGTCTGTATCATCTTTTTCTTTTATATGACGAGACCACTCCGATTGGATGAACAACAACGCCTCATGAACATTTCGTTCTGATGCTGTAATCAATTTTAACACTGTTTTTCGCATATGCGCAAATGCATCATCTTGGGCGATGAGAATAGCTTCCTCTATATCGGCAGTAACCATCGTAACAGTAGCCGCCATCGAAGTTGTTATTCCTTTTTCAACAAGTTCTGAAATCATCATTTCCCGAGAAGGCGGAAGAAATGAAATACGCTGGCAACGAGACCGTATTGTTGGCAGTACTGACTGATAAGAGTCAGTCAATAAAATTGCCGTGACATCGCCATCTGGTTCTTCCAGAAATTTCAATAGCGTATTTGCTGATGAACTATTCATCCGGTCTGCACGTGAAACGATGTAAATTTTTCTGCCTTGTTCATAACCTTTTTTCGTCATTTCCATAATTAGCTCATCTATCTGATCTTTTTTAATTTGTTGTCCATCGGGTCGAGTAATTTTTACATTTGGGTGGTTTCCAGTCGAAATTCTTCTGCATGAATTACAGTTTTCGCATGGGCGGTAATCTTCCGGATGTTTACATAAAAGCAGCTTGGCGAAATAGGTTGCGGTTGCTTCTTTCCCAGTCCCATGCTTGCCATCAAAAAGATATGCATGTCCAATTCTGTTGTTTTTATAAGACGCACTAAGCCTCTCGACGACAAGTCTTTGACGGTTGAATATTTGATCGTGCTCTTTGTTTTCCAATGTGAATCACACCTCCGTGTTTCAAAGAACCGTGTTAAATCATGAATACACGGATAAATATAGAACTCTGGTAAACACCATCACTTATCAAGCAAATTACGCGACATCCAGATAGATGAAGTCGAATATCACCTAAAAGTCTCGTAATTTGCCCATTTAAGTTATAGGATTTTAAAAGTTTTTAAAAATGATGAAAGTGTTCAATTGGCAGGACAAACACAGTCGCTCCTCCAACTTCCACTTCAACAGGATAAGGTATATAGGAATCTGCATTGCCGCCCATTGGAGATACCGGCGCAACCATCTGATCCCGTGAACGACAATTTTCTCGGATTAGTTCTAAGGCTTTTTCAACCAGACTGTCATCTGTACCGATTAGGAATGTCGTATTCCCTGACCTCAGAAAGCCACCTGTACTCGCAAGTTTAGTCGCCCGAAAGTCATTTTTCGTCAATGCTGCTGACAAACGGTTACTATCCTGATCCTGAACAACTGCTACTATTAATTTCACGGTCATCTCTCCTTTTTTCCCTCTTTCCTTTTATTATACCATGAATCCATACATTACATCAGTTGAGACCTAACAATTTTCCAAACATTCTCTATTACATCTTTTTCCGCAAGCCGTGCATCCGTCTTTACAATTCTATTCGGATAACGTTGAATCAGTTCTTTATAGCCTTCATAAACCTTTTCATGAAAACTGATATTTTCTTTATCTAGTCTATTCATTTCACGCTCATTATTTTGGGCAATGCGCGAAAGACCTTCCGCTGGATTAATATCAAAAAATACGGTCAAATCCGGCATCGTGTCTCCAATTGCGAATTGATTAATCTGAAGAACTTCGTCAATTCCCAATCCGCGTGCATATCCTTGATACGCAAGCGAACTGTCAATAAACCGATCGCATAAAACAATTGCACCTTCTTCGAGGGCAGGTATCACTTTTTCAACCAGATGTTGTCTTCTTGCGGCAGCATATAGAAGAGCTTCTGTCTTCGCATCCATTTCTATATTGTCCGTATCGAGAATGACCGTCCGAATCTTTTCAGCTATTCGAATTCCTCCAGGCTCGCGCGTGAGAACTACTTGTCTACCATCCGCTTTCAATCGATCATATAATTTTGATATGACCGTCGTCTTACCAGCCCCCTCTGGTCCTTCAAAGGTGATAAATAACCCGTTCTGTTTCATTTTATTCCTCCGCCTCGTTAGTTACGACAAAAATTTGTTTTTCATGTAATCGTATTGCTCCTTGAAATCTTGCTCCTGTTGCTAGTAATGACATAAGAGACTGTATGTGATATTCAGTTATCGTTTCGCCAGCCAGTAGTAACGGGATGCCTGGCGGATAAGGGATTAGTGAAGCCGCCGCTATCTTTCCGATTGCCTTGTCATATGGAATCCATTCTGCATCTAGTTGTTCAAGTTCTTTCATTCTATAGGAAGGCATTGAAATAACCTCATCGAAAATCGGTAATTCAAGAAGCTGGATTTTCAACTTTGATGTAGTCAAGTAATCAATAGCTACTTCAATTCTATTGGCCGTTTCTTCGAAAGGATATTCCTGTTCTTTTTTAAGAAGAGGCAGTATTAAAAGCACCTGATACAAATCAGCTAATTCCACATAAACTCCAACTTGGTCCATCGCTGTTTGTATATCATATCCCGAGTACCCATTCACCCGCAGCATAAGCTTTAATGGATCATCTGTTTCTATTGCTTGTAAATTTGCTATTCGACTTAATCGTGCTAAAAAATCGTCTCTTCTATTCATAAAACCTATTATATCTTCTGCATGATAGGCTTCCGCGTACGCTCTTGCATCATCAAGCGAAGCCATCAGAAGATATGAAGGACTGCTTGACTGTAACATTCGCAAATAACGTGCGACTTTTTCCGGAGCAATTAGATTTGAACGCACATGCAAAAAGGAGGCCATCGTCATCGCTGGCAAAGTTTTATGCGCAGAATGTACTACGATATCTGCTCCTAAATCAAGCGCCGACGGAGGAAATGGTTCCCCTATAATAAAGTGGGCACCGTGTGCTTCATCTACAAGTACTGGAATTTTTCTTTCATGACAAAGCTGAATCGCGTCTTTTAACTCCCCGCCCGTTATCCCATAATACGTTGGATAGGTCAGTATGACTGCTTTCGCCTCCGGAAAGCTTGTCAATGCATTTTCAACTTGTTTCGCGGTTACCGTCCCCGCGGTCTTTGTAACACTATCCCATTCCGGGCTAATAAACACTGCCCTTGCTCCCCTCAATTCAATCGCATTAAAAATTGATTTGTGTGCATTTCGCTGCACGATCACTGTGTCACCTTCAGCGCATGTCGCATAAACCATCGCTAAATTTCCAACAGTTGAACCGTTTATGAGAAAAAAACTTTTATCCGAACGATAAAAATCAGTTAGCTTTTGTTCTGCTTCTTCAATTACGCCTTCGGGTTGATGTAAATCATCAAGCCCTTCAAGTTCCGTAAGGTCATAAGCGAGCGCTGTGCGCAACTCAGTTGGCAACCCCGATAACGTACCATTTTTATGTCCCGGTACATGAAAGGAAACGGGATCCGCTTCTTTAAACTTCATTAATTTATCGAGAAGTGGTCGATTTGCATAATCCATTTGAATACTCACTTCCTTTTCATATTTCTATTATAAGGGCAGCAACTCGATTAATCGAGAAGATCCCGTCGCCCAAAGCTAAATAACCTCTTCTTGAGGATAGAGAATTACAGGTTTTCTACTTTTCGTAGAGCAGTCTATTCACTTTTAAAATTGTCTTTGGTCGTTTGAGAGGATGTATTAGTCGCTTAGTCGAGGGGGTTAGTCATTTCGAAGTCGTCATTAGTCGTTTACATGCAAAGTTTAGTCGTTTCCAGGTAGTTATTGGTCGTTTGATGGTTTTTAACTTCTTGAATCACCGTTAATAAATCTACAAACAAAAAAAGCCACTACCATTAAGGTAATGACTCTTTAAGTGCCTAGCAACGTCCTACTCTTGCAGGGGGAAGCCCCCAACTACCATCGGCGCTGAAGAGCTTAACTTCCGTGTTCGGTATGGGAACGGGTGTGACCTCTTCGCTATCGCCACTAGACT
>NZ_JAAOIY010000011.1 GCF_013184495.1 Sporosarcina jiandibaonis
AAGCCATGATTACTTCATATTTAAATTTATTCGAGTAAAATTTACGTGCCATAAAAAATCCCCCTAAGGAAAAACAGATTTTTATTTTTTAATCTGTCTACCTTAAGGGGAGCATATCAGTTGCGGGGTCGATATCCTTTTATTCATTTTTTGCAACAGGCACCTCGCGTTATTGCTTTAAAGCTCCGTTCGCCTCTGGGATACCATCCATGTCAATGACGTTCATTTTACAGAAGTATTCCAGAAAGTTTTCAGCTTCTTTGATTTGCTCTTCATCTGTTCTTAGTGCAATGATATCTTTCAAGATTTGAGCAGTCCAAATATTATCGAAATAACGGTATTTACCAGTATTCCATGCAGTTCGATGTGGATGGTTCTTATTGATATAGTAATTCCAGAAAAGCATTTTCTCTGCTTCTTGATCCGTAAGCTCAATTCTGAATTCTGCATGGGACGGGACCATTCCATCTTCGTTAAGCTCGCCGGAAAACGTGTCATTTACCATGTAAAGACCAAGAATCAGTCTGTCTATTTCTGGTTGATCCGACTTTCTTGAAGTCAGAAGACCTGCGCTGTTCGGACTCAAACGAGCTGCTCTGTTTGGCCGACCTTTATTTTCTCCGCTTTGAACCTTGCCAGTAGATGCTTGCCAGTCGGTAAACACATTTTGTTGCTCTTCTTCGTCCAGCCAGAATACAATTTGTGAACTCTCATGAATTTTATGGTTCTTCAGTTTTTCCTTACGCTGCTGTTCAAACGCCTGACGCTCTTTTTCTTCTTCACGTTTCTTTTCAAGCGCTTCTTCTTCCATTTCCCTTTTCAGAAAGAGTTTCTCCAAAGATTTTGCAGTACTCTGGTCATTTAGCGTGATAAATTTTTCAAAGGCATCAGGATAAACGAATTTTTTAATATCGTCATTAAAATCAATGGTGATGATAGATTCCTCATGATTCACGATATTACCTTCACCAAACACTTTATGAGTTATCGCTTCATTAATTAAATTCACTAACCCACTCTCCTTATAAAATATATTTTCGAATAAAAAAACGCACTCAAATTCTGTCCGAAAGAAGTTGCGCACGTTTAACGAATGTTGTCTCAATAACTGTTATAACTATATAGTATCATATAATCTGAAAAATTGCGAATTTTACGATTGACAACAGTAGTTTGTTTATCGTATAATATTAAGTTTTTAAATTTAAGAGTGATTAGAAAGGATAGATTTCGGAACAAGATAAAATGGCTCTAATCATCGAAAAACCACTGATTAGAACCATTTCATTATTTACTACTATTAATCTTCCATTTCAATTTTGCATAATAAAGAACCTATTCAATCATCAGACGCTACAACTGATACACCACGTTCTTCAAACACTTTTTGAGCGGCTTTCAAAGCATTCAAGGCACGCGGAAATCCTGTATAGGGGATGAGATGCATAATACAACCGACAATTTCTTCCGGTGTTAACCCTACTGTCAGCCCAGTTTTTACATGCATCTCAATCTGCGGTGTTCCTTGTGCAACTAGGGCTGAAATGGTTGTTAGAACTTTTTGTTTGTTATCCAATCCAGGACGAGCATAAATGTCTCCAAAAGCAAATTCGACAACATATTTACTTAAATCAGGCGCAATATCTTTAAATCCCTCGCCAATATCCATGTGACCGGTCGGGTTGTCACTGTCCGGTGTAGTAAGTTCCATTAATTTGTCCAAACCTTGTTGATAACGATCTTTTGCCACTGTAACATCCTCCTTGATTCAATTACTCGACATTTCATTTATTTCTGAACACCGCTAGTATATATCCAATATAAAAATAAGTAAAATGAACAACAATCGATTTCACAATCTTGAACGCTGCGTCTAAGTGAATAGCCGTTCACATAAAATCTTCTGCAACTCCATCTCTTAACCATCTCGCAGTCAATGTTTCTGCATTCAACATCTCTTCTGGCGTCCCTTCGAATATAATATGTCCGCCTTGTTTTCCACCGCCTGGACCTAATTCGATGACCCAGTCGCTCGCCGCTATAAAATCTAGATTATGTTCGATGATGATAACGGAATTACCTTTGTTTACGAGATTTTGAAATACATCTAAGAGTTTTCCATTATCTTTTCTGTGCAGTCCCAACGATGGCTCGTCCAATAGGTAGATTTGTCCTTCTTTTTGCAAGTGGCTTGCAAGTTTCAGGCGCTGAACTTCCCCTCCGCTTAAGGAGCTTGTCGTCTGTCCCAACGTTAGATACCCCAATCCAACATCTCTTAGTGTATTAACTCTATTTAAGATCTTCGTCATGTCAAAATAGTTCAAAGCCTCGTCAATCGTCAAATCTAAAATCTCCGCGATATTTTTACCTCGATATCGGTATGACAATGCTTCGTCTGAATATCTTAGTCCGTTACACGCTTCACATCGAACTGTCACTGGATCCGCGAATGCTACATCGGGTTTTGTGACGCCTTTTCCTTCACAGAAAGAACATGCCCCTATGGAATTAAAGCTGAACAAACCCACTGGTTGTCCAGTTTCTTTTGAAAGGATCGAGCGAAGATCATCCATGATTCCCATATATGTAGCTAATGTCGAACGGTTAGAGATTCCTATCCTGCCTTGATCTACCATAATCGTTTCTGGATAACTTTCCGGGAATGCTTCCATCATCAAAGAGCTTTTACCTGAACCAGATACACCACATATCGAGACTAAAACATTTCCCGGGATATTGATGCTTATCTCTTTCAAGTTATTGTGATTGGCTCTTTCTATTGTAAAATAACTTTTTATATCTCTAAGATGTTTGTTTATTTTTAGATTGTGGTTTAAAGTTGTCGCGGCTTTAGAGTTTTGCAGTCCCCCTAATTTCCCTTGATAGACAACTTCTCCGCCGCTCGCACCTGCTCCCGGACCCATTTCTATAATTTCATCCGCCGCTTTGATGACTGATAGGTCATGTTCAATAACGATTACTGTATTATGTTGTTCTTTTATACTTTTTAGCATGCGAATCAACATGTCCACTTCTTCCGGATGAAGTCCCGCACTCGGCTCGTCGAAAATGTATGTGATATTGTTCAGACTGCTCCCCAAATGACGAGCGATTTTCACCCTTTGCGCTTCACCGCCGGATAAGGTGCCCATTTTTCTTGATAAACTCAAATATCCCAATCCCATTTCGACTAGTTGCTTTATATGCGGGATCGCTTGCAGCGCGATAGACTCCCCCAAAGGTTCAGTTATCTTCGTCATTTCTTCGAGTAATTCTGTAAGTTCTAATTGATCGTATTCCGCGATATTTAAGCCATTTATCCTGCATGCTAATACTTTTGGATTCAGGCCTGAACCTAGACAGGTTTGGCATAATGAATGTTTTGATACTGCCAAGACGTCATCTTGTGACACTTGTTTTAGCTTTGAAATATCTCTATTTATATAGAGCCGTACAAATCTCGGCAATAACCCATCCCACTCATGATCTTGAGGTCCGTTTTTTGTGTGAAACGGCGCAAAGACTCTTTCGCCTTCCGGAGGACCATATAATAGAAGTTGGCGCTTTTCTTCTGAGTAATCTTTTATCGGTTTATCGGGGTCAAATAATCCGCCAGTCATCATCCATCTGCCTTGCCAACCCGAAGGTGATAATGGCTTGAACTTCACTGCATGATCTCGAAGCGACTTATCGAAATGAATCATCTTATGTAAATCTGGTGCAACTACCTCCCCGTACCCGCTACATTCCGGACATCTGCCGAAAGAGCTTTGGCTCGAAAAATCGGTCGCAGATTCTATTGATGGCGTTCCGATCCGCGAAAACAAAAGTCTGATCAACGGATGTATATCCATATAAGTGCCCACTGTCGAGCGGGAATTGCCCCCGATCGGTCTTTGCTCCACTACCACAACCGGACTTAAGTTTTGCATCAAGTCGGCATGCGGCCTTTCGTATCTCGGCATTTGATTTCTGACATAGAGTGGATAGTTCATTGTCATTTGTCTTCTGCTTTCCGTAGCCAATGTATCGAAAACAACCGAGCTCTTTCCTGAGCCTGAAAGACCAGTAAATACGCTGATTTTCTCTTTTGGTATGTTTAAATCTATATTTTTTAAATTATTTTCTTTAAGTCCTCTCAAAATAATTTCATCTTTCATTTCCGACACTTTATCATCCTTTCTGATTTTATTTACTAAGAAAGTGATTTAGATACTTTAAGGCAGCCGTTACTTGTTAATAAATTCTTATACAACTTCCCCTTATTAAATGATTTCCCTATTTTTGCAAACTTACCCAAAACTCGGCAACGTTGAGGATTTTGAAAGATAAAAAGCCTAATTCCTACGTATCTTGAGCGAGGAATTAGGCTTATAATCTTAAATCTGGGGCGGAATATATTCTCCTGTTGTTATATTAAAGCCAACTGATTTCATTTTTGTCTGGTCACTATTCCAACCTATCACTAATATCAGGTTAATATTTCTCTCTGTGTCTTTTTTGAGCATAAAATTATAACCTTTAGCCCAATCCTTACCTGGATAAATACCACCCATTTTCAGTGCTCTCCTAAGCAATTCTGGCGAGTCATACTTAATATCCTTCATTTGTATAAACTCTTTTTTGGGGTAAGGAGTATCACCCTTATTTGTAAGATCATTTATCATATCGATTTTTCCATTATGGATGGTTACTAAGAAAAACTTATTAGTGTCTGGCACTCCAAATGCAATATTCCAATGTTT
This sequence comes from Sporosarcina jiandibaonis, assembly GCF_013184495.1. Lineage (GTDB taxonomy): Bacteria > Bacillota > Bacilli > Bacillales_A > Planococcaceae > Sporosarcina > Sporosarcina jiandibaonis. The sequence continues at coordinate 4,746 of NZ_JAAOIY010000011.1, forward strand.
TCTTTTACCGTTACTTCCAATTGACTTCCCAGGCTTATCTAAATCTATATTGATTGCGTCTAATAATTGAGCGTCTTTATTCCATTTCAACGCAGGCGAATATGCTAACTCAATCGCTTGAATTATTGATAATTCTTGGGTTTCATCTACTTCTAATATATCTTCAGTTGATTCCAACGAACGGACAGATTTCTCAACAGCACCAATTGAAATCAACAAAAATAAAACAACAAAAACTATTTTCTTCAATTTCTTGAACCCCCTTTAGAGGGTATTCTTTCCAAACCTTGTTTAATTATACTGGCCCATTTATGCGTGCGCTATAGACGCAATCATTTATTCAGCAATCGCGCCCGATTGTGGAAAGAATATAAAAGCCACCTTTTAGCTAAAGAAGCTTTTATATAGATATATAACAACTCCGCATATAAGAGCTATTCCCACCAAAGTAAAAACTGAAAAAAAGGGAGAACTAACCATTCCAAATGCTATTTCATTCTGAAGATAGTCGACTTTCTCCCATTCCCCTGATATATCCGGCTTATGGAATTTCGTTTTTATATAACCAATTCCTATCGTACAAATTATATAAACTAAATGTATTGCTATTGAAGCTATAAATGCCTGAATTACCAATTTCATTTTTTCACCTTCCCACAATCTGGCATCTCCATTGTCTTAAATCGATCTATTACATAATCGCGCCCGTTTATGGAAAATCATAGTCTATTCAAATAACACTAGCCATAATTAAAATAAGCTATTTGGAAATCAATTTTTTTCCGGAATTATCAAATTGGAAAATAGTCTTTTGTCCATCAAACGTTTCCCCGTTGATCTCAGTATAGACTCCATTAGTGTAATTTGATATTGACCTCCTCCAAAATTTTTGTCCAGCAATGTTTTTCTCTAATGGGTTAGTAAACAACTCCCAATTCCCTTTAAATTGGTCAAATACTATATTTGCTGCTCTTTCAGCAATACCTTTTCCTCTTAATGATTGAATTAAAAAGAATTCATTTACAAAATAGTCAATTCCTTTATTACAATGTGGTGGGGTTGCTATTAGGATAAACCCTGCTGGTATCCCATCTACTAAAATTACGTGGGGGAATAAAACTTCTGGCTTTTCCCACCAAATATTTTGAACTTCATACTGATCATTTAATGTTCGAAAATCGTCACTATCCTCAAATATTCCGTGAACATTCGGGATACTACCGTAATGTCCAGAAAGGTCATATAGGTATAAAGGATATAAGTTTTTTATAATATATGCTTCACTTTTATCTGTTAAACGAACATCAATTTTCATAGGCTTCTCCTTTTAAAATAGACATAAAAACATATGTGGAAGTTTTCATTTAAACAATTTTACAACATCTGTTATATGCATAATCTGATTTCTTTAGAGTTCTCTTTGATTATTCAAAATCAAGCAAATCAGAAATAAATCCACTTATATTACCTTTTAAAACGACACCATGCCCTGTACATAAATATTCTGCATTAAATTTCTTAATATCCTTTAGCCCTTCAATAAACAAATCAAAGTTGTGTTCTTTTCTCATTTCCTCGCTTCGAGACCAATCTGATACAAATTTTTTAAACTTATCCCTGAGTAATTTACCCTCATCTACCACATTTCCATCAGGCAAAGGCTCCCCAAAGAAGCAGAGATGGTCACCACAAAATAACACACCACTGTCATGATGATATAGTGCTACAGAACCTTTAGTATGATGTCCAAGGAGAACACATTCTAAATTACTGACCGTCGAACCTCTGTCTGGAAGGTTTGGAGACAATTTGTTTCTAAGATTTGTTGGCAATAATTCAAAATCTTTACGATGGAAAGAACCTTCTATTCCTGCCAACGATTGAATACCGCCTATGTGATCCTTGTGACCGTGAGTAGCAATAAATTTAGAAATGTCCTTTTTATCGAGACTAATACTTTTTAATGCAGATTCAAGATACTGAAAATGTTCTTCCTTACCTGAGTCAATAAGAGTTATTTCGTTTTCTCCAATTAAAATATAACAATTATTGTATGACTTCCAAGATTCATCCCACAACAAAAGCCCATACACATTATCAGTTACTTTTTGAAAATACCTTTCCAATAAAAATCTCCTCCCCGACTGTTAAATTGACCCTTTAATCTCATTTACTTATGTCAAGCTCTTTCACATTGTGTGTTATTCCAGAATCTGGCCCGTTTGCTTTATATGGTTTCCTTTAGGGCAGCCCCCTCACTTAAGGCGATCTATTCAATAATGGCACGCTAATGTGGGAGATTAGGAACCTAGCCTTAAAACGTCGTCCCGATAATGCACCAGAAACGCTGCTACTTAATCAACCTATTAATTAGTGCCAATACGGAAAAATGAATGACTCCGCCGATCATGCCGAAAATGAACATGAAGATTATTGGAAAAATATCATGTAGAACAACGCTCCCAATTAGACCTGCCAAGCCGCCGAAGCCCGCATATAAAAGTACCTTTACCCAATTTGCAAAGTTTTTGGTTCGAGCAGAAAAATCAAGGTACAATGAAACAGGAAACGCTCCAAAAGCAAAGAATGGAAACGAATAAAGTGCCACTACAAAGACGGTTGGACCAAAACTTTCAGATTCTTGAAAAGCTATAATTGAATAAGTTGCCAATAAAACTCCAAAGAGTATGGGAGAAATTAAAATCGCTAAAAAGTAGAGAGAAAAGCGGTCAAATGTCTCTTTATGGTTTGTTGTCATATGGAAATGCCTCTCTTTCTTTCCAGATAATCCAGGAAATTATTTCGCTATATCCCTTACAAACTTACATTCAATTCACTCTTCATCACATTCTTCTTCATTGCCACCCTGGCCTAATCAAAGAAAAAGGCACACTGTATCATTCAATAAGTGCGCCTTTAAAGTTGGAAAAGCCGATTCCATGCATATTTCATTATTTTGCTAATGCAATTTTTATATGAGCTAAGTGGTGTTCTTCGTGCCAAGCTAATTTTGCAACTTTTGTTGCAACTGTTATTTCACCGTTTTTCTGGTGAATAAAAGTTCGATTTAATTGCTCTTCAGTTAAATTATATCCCATAGACACGATGCGCTCATTTATACCTTCTAGCATTTTAATAGAACTTTCTACAGGTAGCTTTGTATCCGGTAGAATAGCCCACTGATCTTGATCAAAATCTGGCACTGCCGGATTCTCGTCAGTTAAAGCCAGCTTCAAACGTTGATACATGTTCAACTGAGAATCCGCAATATGATGAACAAGTTGACGAACTGTCCAGCTACCATCACGGTAGGTTCTGCTTAATTCCTCTTCACCTAATGAATCAACAGTTTCTCTTAATCGAATCGTGTAAGTTTCGATTTTTCTTAGCCATTCTTGAATATTTTCTAATGTTACTGTTTTAGGAACTTGTAATTTCCCAATTGGATACTTTACGTCCATGTTCTATCCCCTCTTCCTTATCGTTATTTTTTTACTCATTTATTAGAACATAAATTATTTCGTAATTCTCTTTACATTCTAACATATATATAATTTCCTTATTAAGTGTTATTCAAGAAAATGGTCTGTTTGATATTGGAAGTTCTCTGATAGGTACTTCTCCTATACCCTGAAAACAATGTTTATTTCACTTTCTATCAATCTATTTAACATTATAGGTACGTTAAATTCATCCAATATATTTTCGGATATAAAAGCCCCAGTTACAATATAAATTGCAACTGAGGTTTCAAATAGTATTTTATCTTGTTTATTTACATGCGAATTAATTTATAAGTTCCAGTACCTTTAGAAATAATTTTTCCGTCCTCATCTTTAATAACACCGTCTACAAATGCAGTCTTATAACCTTGCGATATTATTGATGCTTTTGCAAGTATCACACCTGTTTTCACTGGGGACGTAAAATGCACAGTTGAACTGGTAGCAAGACAGCGCGTTTTGGTAATAGAGCGCAGGTGCATGCTTTGAGCGAAGTCTAGTATAGAAGCATACACACCACCATGGAGGGTCCCTTTAGTATTTAATAGGTTGTTCTGCACACTTAATTTAATAGTCACATTCCCTTCTTCAAACGAAAGGATTTCGATTCCAAGATGCTGTAGAAAAGGGTTCTTTTCAAATTCTTTCTTTATTTCCTTGATTGTTATTGACATTTTATCGCCCTCCACAACGGCTTTTTAAGCAAGCTTTTATTTCGATTTAAATTCCGGAGAACGTTTTTCCAAGAAAGCGCTTGTTCCTTCGTTTTTATCATCGGTTGAAAAAAGCACTGCCTGAGCAAGTTTTTCAATCATTTGCCCCGCTTTCATATCTGTGTCAAAGCCGGCATGAATTGCCATTTTCGCTAATTTTACGGCTAGCGGACCTTTCGATAATATTTGGGCGGCTGTTTTTTCTACCGCTCCTTTTAATTGATCCAGCGGTACGACTTCTGAGACAAGCCCGATTCTTTCCGCTTCCTCTGCCGTGATTATTCTTCCGGTTAAGATTAATTCAACCGCTTTACCTTTACCAATTAAGCGTGCCATGCGCTGGGTTCCACCCGCACTCGGAATTATGCCAAGATTCAACTCGGGTAAACCGAATTTTGCATGTGTAGAGGCGATTCGGATATCACAAGCCATAGCTAGTTCACATCCGCCGCCGAGTGCAAAACCGTTAACCATCGCAATTGTCGGTTTGTCATACGCTTCGATATAATCATAAATTTCCTGCATACCACCAGGTGTAAATACATCTAAAGGTACACGGTTTTTAAGTTGGCTAATGTCAGCCCCAGCCGCAAATGATTTGTCTCCTTGACCCGTAAATATAATACAATTCGTTTCTTTGGAGTTCTTTAACTTCTCTAATGCGTCTTTCATTTCTCCAAGTGTTTCTTTACTCAACGGATTGCGTTGTTCTGGTAAATTTATTATTATATATGCAAGTTGATTTGATTTTTCAACTATAATGTTTTGATAATCGTTCATTTCAGCACCCCACTCTTATTTTTCAAGCAGTAAAGCAATTCCCTCCCACCGCCAATGCAGGCAGTAACAATCAATCGTTTCGTACCACTTCTTTTCATTACATAAACTGCTTTGGCAACCAGCATACCTCCAGTCGCTGCAATTGGATGACCGTGCGCGATTGCCCCACCATTAATATTAAACTAAACTTTTCAAGTGGAATATTTAATTCAAGATTACATGCAAGATCTTCCTTAAAGACAGGGCGAAGCTTCAATAGTTTTTCTTTTGACGTACCTGGACGTGGATCCTCATGCATTATTTTGAATTACTTTAAAAGTGGCCATGCCAGAGGCAATAAGAACACCATTTTCGTCAAATATGTCGCCCCTCCCATTGCCGATATTCCCATTTATATTGACGGGATACCCTCTACAGATAAGTTTTTCACACTGATTTAGATCAAATAGTTGAACATGCAAATCAATGGTTAACGTGAATCCATTCTCCTTTTCAGACACTGCTGTGCCAAGCGCAACATCAAGCAATGTGTAATGAATTCCACTCGCAATATGGCCGTTTTCATCTTTGTGAATCTCCTGAACATCCACAGAAATGACAACTGCCCCGTTATCATCTTGCAATCTCTTAAATCCAAGATAATCAAAGAAAGTAGATTGTACTATCTTGTAATTATTATTATTCATATTTATTCTACCTGAAGATTTTCGATTAATATGGCCATACCTTGCCCGCCGCCGACACATAATGATGCAATCCCGTAGCGACCGCCTCTTTTTTGTAGTTCATGCATTAATGTGATGACAATTCGCGAACCTGTAGAACCTACTGGATGTCCAAGCGCAATTGCCCCGCCGTTAACATTTAATTTATCTGCATCAATGTTTAATTCACGCTGCACAGCAAGTACCTGGGAGGCAAATGCTTCATTTATTTCAAATAAATCAATTTGGTCAATCGTTAAATTTGTCTTTTCTAGTAGTTCTCGAATTGCTGGAACAGGCCCGATACCCATAATTTCCGGTGCTACGCCAACTGCGACCCAATCTATAACTGCAGCTCGCGGTACTAGAGATTGTTCCTTTGCCGTTGACTCTTTCATTAGAAGAACAGCAGAAGCACCATCATTTCGGCCACATGCATTACCAGCTGTCACTGACCCATCTTTCTTAAAAACAGTTCTTAATTGGCCCAATTTCTCAAGCGTTGTTTCCGGGCGCGGATGCTCGTCCTCATCAAAGATAATTGTTCCTTTTCTTGTTTTTATTTCATACGGTACAATTTCTTCTTTGAATCTCCCGCCTTTAATAGCAGCATTTGCTCTATTTTGACTCTCAATCGCAAACTTATCTTGGTCTTCTCTAGAAACCTGATACTTTTCAGCAACGTTTTCAGCAGTAATTCCCATACCCATATCTTCACCGTAAATTTCTTTCGGTTGCTGGCCTGCTTCTAAATTGGAATCGACTAAATATGTTTTATCTCCGCCAAAACGGGCACCGCGTAGGTAAATAGCCGAACAGCTCATACTTTCAGTGCCGCCAGCAACAACAATTTCCGCTTGATTTGATTGAATTTGCTGAACACCAGAAGCGATTGCCTGCATACCTGAAGCACAGAGGCGGTTCACTGTAAATGCAGGCTTATCGGCGGGAATGCCGGCCCGGATTGCTGCGACGCGAGCAACATTAGAAGATTCAGTTGTTTGCCGTACTTCTCCTAAAATAACTTCATCCACTTTGTCAGGTGAAAGTGATACTTTTTTCAACAAACTTTCTATTACATGGGAACCTAAAAATCCTGAGTTAATTTCCTTTAAAGCGCCACCATATCTACCAATTGGCGTACGTACCCCTTCGACAATGACCACTCGTTCACTCATACCATAAACCCCCTCATGAATATTCTTTATTTAATTGACCAGCAATAATATTCTTTTGAATTTCGGATGTGCCTTCATAAATTCGAGTAATTCTTGCATCTCTATAAAATCGTTCGATTGGATAATCTGAAATATACCCAATACCACCGTGAATTTGCAGCGCTTTATCGGCGACACGATTATAGACCTCTGACCCGAATAGCTTTAACATTGCCGCTTCCTTAATAACTTTCTTCCCTTCATCAACCATCCAAGCAATGTGATATGTAAATGATCGTAAAGCTTCTATATCAACCGCAATCTCCGCAAGCATATGCGCGACTGCCTGATGTTCGATAATAGGAACCTGAAATTGCACACGTTCTTTCGCATATTTTACTGATAAATCCAGCAATTTTTGACTTGAACCAAGATTTCTTGCAGCAAGCCCAGCTCGCCCGTTCGTTAATATTTTCAGCGCATTTATATATCCTTGTCCTTCTTCACCTAAAACATTTTCAACGGGAACTTCGCAGTCTTCCAAAATTATCTCTGCTGATTGTGAACCACGTAAGCCCATCTTTTTCTCAACCGCACCAACATGGAAACCCAGAAAATCTTTTTCTACAATAAAGGACGTAATCCCTTTTGATCCTTTTGAAGGGTCAGTCACTGCCATCACAGTAAATATATCGGCTACTGTCGCGTTTGTAATGTAATGTTTGGTTCCATTCAAAATATATTTATCGCCTTTTTTTACGGCGGTTGTTTTCAAATTTGTCGCGTTTGACCCCGCGCCTGGTTCCGTTAAAGCGAAAGCCCCAATTCGTTTGCCTGATGCCATGTCAGGTAAATATTTTCTCTTTTGTTCTTCATTGCCCATTTCTACAATCCCAACTGTACCAATACCTGTATGCGCACCAATCAATGTTGTATAACCATTGTGTGTTGCTCCAATTTCCTCATACAATGCACACTTACCGACCATTCCAATTCCAAGCCCGCCGTACTCTTCCGGAATACTTAATCCAAACAGACCCAATTCTTTAGACATTTCTACAATATATTCAGGGATTTTATCTTCTTCTTCAATCTGCATTGCGACTTTCTCTACTTCATTTTGAACGAACTCACGGACACCTTGCTTTAATAGTAGAATGTCTTCATCTAATTCAAAGTTCATTGACAAGCACCCCTTTTAATCATATTTATAAAACCCTCGTCCGCTTTTTTTACCAAGCCAACCAGCTTTCACGTACTTCTTTAGAATTGGACATGGGCGATATTTCTCACCAAGCGTTTCATACAAATACTCCATGTTGCGGAGTCGTGTATCAAGACCGACTAAATCAGCTAGCGCCAGCGGTCCCATTGGATGGTTCAATCCAAGCTTTATTGACTTATCGATGTCTTCAACTGACCCGACACCTTCCATAACCATATTCATCGCTTCATTCCCAATCAAACAATTCATTCTGCTAACCGCAAACCCAGGGAATTCATTAATATTTACGCATTCCTTGCCGATCGATTTGCCGAACGCAAAACACTTTTCAATCGTTTCTTCAGATGTTTCTAGACCTCGTATAACTTCAATTAGTTGCATTTTATGTACCGGATTAAAGAAGTGAAGAGCAATACATTGGTCGGGACGACTTGTTTGGGCTGCGATTTCAGTCGGACTCATTGTTGATGTATTTGTTGCTAATATTGCGTTTTTCGGCGCGTAGTTATCTAGCTCTTTAAATACAGCTATTTTCAATTCCATCAACTCAAGAACAGCTTCAATAATCAAATCTGCTTCATGCGCCGCCTCTTTTATATCCGTTGTATAGAGGATGGATTTTTTATCACTGTATTTCTCAATGTATTGACGGCATACTTGAAGTGATTCTTCATTCACATCATGAACTTTTACGTCGTAGCCCGCTTCTAGACAGATAAGGGCAATTCCTCTCCCCATCGTACCAGCACCTATGATAGATATGTGTTTCATCTGCACCCCTCCTATCTCCATTTAATTAGCTGCAATCAACTTTTAAAATTCTTCTGTTAGCAACGGAATGACTTCAAACAAGTCGCCGACGTACGGATTAATGATGAATTCTGCACCATCTTCCTGAACCTCGCTATTCGTAATTAATATTCGTTCTTCTGTGTCGAATGTTCTTTTTACGAGTACATATCACTTCTTTACCTCCACTTTAGTTCCATTTTCGTCGTATTCATAAAAACCTTTACCTGTTTTTTTACCAAGCTCACCTTTTCCAACTTTTTCAGCGACAATCCGTGCCGGTTTATCTTTCTTATCTCCGCTTTCGCTGTACCGTTGCATGCGCACAAAGTAATTTACGTCAATTCCCGTTAAATCCATTAATTCGAATGGACCAATCGGATGATTCAGTGCTTTTTTACAAACTAGATCGATTTCTTCGTGTGTCGCATATCCGTTTTCATAAAGGAATACAGCTTCATCCATCAATTTTCCGAGAATACGGTTAGCAATAAACCCTGAGATTTCTTTCTTAAGCAAAACTGGTGTTTTACGTATACTTTTCACAAATGCCATGCTTACCTCAGCTGTTTCATCAGATGTATGTGGGCCTTTAACAACTTCAACCATATCCATCACAAGTACTGGATTAAAAAAATGAATATTACAGACATTTCCTGGATTGCTAACAACATCTGCAATTTTCGAACTCACTATCGTTGAACTGTTCGTAGCAAGAATAGTATCATCAGTGACAATTTTATCGAGCTCCGAAAAAAGATCACGTTTCGCTTCCAACTTTTCAACAATCGCTTCAATAATCATATTTGCCTTTGACAATTCTTCAATGTTTGTTGTAAACGTCAGGCGTTCAAATGCTTGATCAACTTCTTCTCGCGTGTACCTTTCTTTTTCAACACGTCTATCCATTTGCAATGTTAGAAAGGTTTTTGCTTTGTCTAAACTTTCCTGTTCGATATCTTGCAATGTTACTGGGTATCCGGCAAGCGCCGAAACCATCGCAATTTGCGAACCCATTGCACCTGAGCCGACAACGCCTACATGTTTAATTTCATTATTTTTCACTACAAATACATTCCTCTCTGCTCTAATCTTTCTATCAAATTTTTCTATTTGATTTATTTGCAATTAAGTTTACCTTTTGCAAGGATTCTTCGTACTCTCTTTGAAGCTTAGCAATAATGCCAGAGGTAGTGTCAATTTCAACAATCGCACCGACGCCATGACCAGCTGACCAAATATCTTTCCATGCTTTTGCTTTACCATTTTCAGATTTATATTCGAAAGAAACCGTTTCTTTTTTTTCTAATTTCTCACTATCAATTCCTGCTTTTTCTAAACTTGGCCTTAGCATATTTGAATGCACTCCTGAAAATGCATCCGTATAGATGATATCTTCTTGACCCGAATCTATAATCATTTGACGATACGCGTCTTTAGCAAAACTTTCCTCAGCAACAATAAATCTCGTTCCCATATATGCCAGGTCTGCCCCAGCGGCCTGTGCAGCTAAAATTCCGGCGCCCGTTGAAATTGCACCCGCCAACAGTATAATTCCGTCCCAAAAAATCCGAACACTATCAATAAAGGCAAAGCCATTAATAATACCGGCATGTCCTCCAGCTCCAGCAGTTACTAGCACTAAGCCATCCACGCCAACTTCAGCGGCCTTTTTTGCAAATGCTACGGTACTTACGTCAGAAAAAACGAGACCGCCATAACTATGAACAATTTCCACAGCACGTTTAGGTGAGCCTAGTGATGTTATTAGAATAGGAGGTTTATGTTTTTTCACTAATTCCAGTTGCTCCGAAAACTTGTCGTTCGATCTATGGACAATTAAGTTCATTGCCCACGGCGCGATTTTTAGTTGTGGATCATTTTGACGCGCTTCTTTTAGGGTTTGATTAATGCTCCCCATCCACTCATCAAGGGTTTCAATATCGCGTGCATTATTAGCTGGAAATGAACCAATGACTCCATTTAAACAGCTTTCAGTTACCATTTTCGGACTTGATATTAAAAACATAGGCGCGGAAACAGCGGGTAAAGTGAGTTGATTCCACAATGATTCCATTATTGTTTTACTCATTTTCAATTCCTCCTATCCAGTAACGATTCTGTTTGCTAATTAAAATTTGGTTTGCGTTTTTCAAAGAATGCATTTAAACCTTCATTGAAATCTTGGGATTCAAAACACATACCTTGAGCAAATCCTTCTAATTCTAGCGTTTCATTAATATCTGCCAGAACACTTCTGTTCGTTAGTTTCTTCATTAAGCCCATTGCTAAAGCTGGCCCTTCAGCCAAGGTTGATGCTAATGAATACACTTCTTTCAACAGCAAATCATCAGCTACAATGCGATTAATAATTCCCATTTCCTGCGCTTTGTCAGCGGATACTCTTTCTCCTACCAGCATCAACTCTAGCGCACGGTGGCGACCTATTAACCTTGGTAAAAAATAAATAGAACCTAAATCAGGTATCAAGCCCACCTTCACAAAGCTTTGAATGAAAACGGTCGAATGAGTTGCTACTATTAAGTCACAGGCCAATGCTAGACTGAATCCCGCACCGGCAGCCGCACCATTAACAGCCGCAATGACAGGCTTTTCAAGTTCAAGAATAGAATGAATCAATTCATGACCCATTTGTAACCTTCTTCTTCCTGTGACAGCATCTACTGTTTTTAAAGCGCTTAGATCACCACCGGCCGAGAAAGATTGTCCTTCGCCGGTTAAGACAATTGCTTTTATTTCATCATTATCTTTACTAGTACGAAAAAAACTTATTAACTCTTCTCTCATTTCTAAACCGAGTGCATTTCTAACTTCTGGTCTATTTAATGTAACTACGCAGACTTTATTTTTAATTTCCACTTTAATATTTTCATATCTATCAAATTCCATTTACCATTCCCCCCTCCTTGATTGACAGACTATTTTCCATTAATTCCTTCTGCTCTTTTCTCTAGTTCCCCCTTAATTAGTAGCCTTTTTAATAGCTTACCAACTGTATTTCTAGGGAGTTCATCCAATATTTCAAATTCCTTTGGCACCTTGTACGGCGTCAACTTTGAATAGCAGTAACCCTTAATTTCATCTAAGTCGATTGCGGCACCTTCTTTTGGAACGATAAATGCTTTTATTGTTTCATCAAATTCCGATGACGGTATACTTGCTACCGCGGCTTCTTGAATATCAGGATGTTCATATAAAACACTTTCTACTTCCTGTGGGTAAATATTAAATCCACCAACGATAATCATTTCCTTTTTCCTGCCGACGATATAAAAATAACCTTCTTCATCCATCATTGCGAGGTCACCGGTATACAGCCAGCCATTTTGTAGCGCCTGTCTTGTTTCTTCTTCACTGTTCCAGTAGCCTTTCATAATTTGAGGCCCACTAATTAACAATTCACCAACACAATTTGGTCCAAGCTCTGTATTATCACAGTCAATTATTATACAATCGGTTAACGGTAGCGGAATACCAATACTCCCAACTTTTCGTTTAGCGAATGGCGGATTACGATGTGTTGACGGGGATGCCTCCGATAAACCGAACCCTTCACCAATCACAGCACCAGTCAATGCTTCAAAGCGATTAATAACTTCGATAGGCAGTGGAGCAGAACCACATGAACAATGTTTTAAACACTTTAAATCATATTCTTCGATTTCTGGATAGTTGATGAATGCATTATACATTCTTGGTACCCCTGGAAAAAATGTCGGCCGATACTTTGTTATATTATCAAGTACATCTTGAATTTCAAACTTTGGAAATAATAGAATCTTTGCGCCAAGATGAATGCCTAGATTCATAACACTTGTCATAGCATAGACGTGATATAGTGGCGTTGCTCCCAGGATAACCTCCTCTCCAGGTATCATCGTATCTCCGTACATTTCGAAGCTTTGAACGACGTTGGAAGTTAGATTATAATGAGTGAGCATTGCCCCTTTCATTGTTCCGCTAGTTCCCCCCGTATATTGAATTACGGCCACGTCACTCTGCGGATCAACTTCTTCAGGACCATCTATTTCCTTGCCACTTTCAATAAGTGATTGAATAGTTGGGAAATCACTATCCTCTTCTTCAATCGAAAAACATTGTTCAAACGTATGCAATTTTTTTATTTTTACAACTGTTCGCTTCGCAATTTTGTCAAACACAATATATTGAACACTTGAATCAATCACAATCTGCATTAATTCACGGGATGTATACATTGGATTTACTTGAACAACTATTAGACCAAGTGCTTGCGCGGCATAATAGCTCACAATATAAAGAGGGTGATTGGCCGTCATTAGGCCAATCCGATCCCCTTTTTTCAATCCGAGTTCTTTCCATTTTCCCGCTAATTTGTCCACTTGATTCTTTAAAGTCGTATAATCTATCAGTTTGTCATTGAAAATAATTGCTGTATGGTCAGGAAACCTTTTAACAGTATTTTCAAGCAACATGTAAACCGAGCATTCTGGTAGGAAAATTGATGATATTCTCTCTCCATACCATTGCGACCACGGTTTATTTACCGTTCTTCCCACCATCATCACTCCAATTTTCAATTAATTAGTCAAATTTACCAATCTCTTTATAATACTTAATTGCTCCAGGATGCAATGTATCTTTATCAATTCCGTCAAAAATGGATTCTAGAGTAAAATGAACTGCGCGTTCTGGAATCTGAGCCATGAATGAATCTTGATTATCCCAAAACACTTTAGTTAAGTTATAAACATAGTCCTCATCAAGATTCTTACGGACTGTCAACATTGCGACGGTTGTATATGTCGGGACATCTTCGTCCATCCCTTTATACGTCCCAGCAGGAAGTGCACCTGCAGCTATTCCAAAGTCTTTATCTTTGATACTATCGAGCTTATCTTGATCAATTGGAAGAATTCGCAACTTGTTTGTTAGTTCTATTTCTTGTAGCGCTGTGACAGCAGGAGCTCCGCCACCAAGGTATACATCAATAGCGTTATCTGTGAGCATTGATGCACCGTCATTATAACTTCCGTATGACAACTTTCCACCAGCTTTTATGATTGTATCCTCGTCAATACCGTACTCGTTCATCATCCTCCAGAATGCAACAGGACCCCCGCCAGTTTTCGGTCCTAGAAAGATGTGCTTATCTACAATATCCTCAATCTTATTTATGTCTTTATTACTATCTAGAACCGCAATTGTTTGAAACACAGGATAAAGTGAGGCTACCCCCGCAATTGTTTCAAGTTTTTCATCAAAATCCGCTTCTCCTGCAAGTGCATCAGCATAATCAGATGTGTAATTAAGAGCCATATGAATATCTTCTACATCAAGTGACTTAAGGTTGGACACCGAGCCACCTTCAATTTGCGATGCATTCAAGTCCTTAAAATTGTCCATATAAATTTCTGACATAATCGTTGTAATTGGGTACCAACCCGACCCCATTGGACCTGTTCCAATTTGTAGATACTTTTCAGGAGCTACCAGTTTAGTGTTATCTCCTTCTTTCTCATTGTCCTTTCCACTTGCATCACTATTACAGCCCGACATTACAACCATAAAAATACCTAGTGCTAGTAACATTAATGTTTTCTTTATCAATTTTTATTTCCTCCTTTTAATCCCCGGATTATTCATAGGGGCTAAATTTTTGTCTATTTCTAAAAAAGTTTTGCAATGTTTTCCTGGGACGGACTCAACGTTGTCACAGTAAAAGTAAAGCGGAAAAGAAGCTCGTCAGCAGGTATTTCCATCCGTAACCTATTGCGTAATTACACTGTCGTTAGTGTGTTAAATGGTAATTTAGCGGATCATTTAAATTAACCGATGATTGAATCAGTTGGCTTAGTCAATCAAACTCTTTGTACAGTAATAGCCCAGCATCGTTGGTTAAGTCACTAGATTTTGAGCGGGTTCGGGTTCGGGTTCGGGTTCGGGTTCGGGTTAAGGCTATGAATAATCCCGGTTAACATCTGTTGCAATAATTACTCCAGCTTTCACTGTCGCGTCTCTCTTCTGCCACAAATAAACGGCAACTAATAAGACAATTCCTATGAGATCCGTCATAAGACCTGGAATAATTAATACTGCTGAAGCCACGAATAAAAGAACACGCTGAATTATATTTAGTCTGTGAATTAAATAGTTTTCCACTGCTGCTGCAAATACAAAACAGCTAATTAAAGCACTTGCAATCGCGAGGCTAACGGTTGCCGTATTCCCGCCTTGCAAAAGTAGTTCTGGGTTGTAAACGAATATGAATGGTAGTAAAAATCCACCCGCGCCAATTCTTATGGCATATAATGCGGTTGCATTCGGATTCGACCCAGCAATTCCCGCTGTTGTATATGCTGTAATTGCAACTGGTGGCGTCAGACCAGAAAGCACGCCATAATAAAAGACAAACATGTGGGCCGCAATCAAGTTAATACCTGCCGCTACTAATGCCGGAACACCGAGCACAGCTAAAATAACGTAAGCCGATACGGTAGGCATTCCCATACCGAGAATAATTGATGAAATCGCTATCATAACAAGTAATAAAAATGTCTTGCCATCCGCAACTCCAATCATAAAGCGCGAGAAGTTCATGCCGAGCCCTGTTAATGACACAGCTCCTACAATGATTCCCGCAGTCGCACAAGCTGCAATAACAGTGAGTGCTCCTCTAACCCCATCCTCAATCGCGCCCAATATCCGAAGAAGGTTCATTCTAGTTGAACTTCTAATCCAACTAAGTATTACCGTAATAAAAATCGCATAGAATCCAGCTTTCATTGGGCTGTAACCCATAACCATCAAACCGATAATGATTAGTATTGGCAAGAACAAATATCCTTGTTTTATCAAAGCTTCCCATGGATTCGGAAGAATTTCTTTCGAAATACCCGAAAGATTCAGTTTTCTCGAGTGAAAATAAACGATAAATCCGGCAATGAGAAAGTATATTATTGCTGGAATGAGCGCATAAAGCGCCAACTTAATATAAGGAACACCAATTGCCTCCGCCATGATGAAAACTGATGCCCCCATAATCGGCGGCATAATTTGTCCACCTTGAGAGGCCACCGCTTCAACGGCTGCTGCAAACTTCTTGGAATAGCCCATTCGTTTCATCAGTGGGATTGTAAATGAACCCGTAATAGCGGCATTCGCCGCCCCATTTCCCGTAATAGTAGAAACGAGTGCACTTGCACCTACGGCAGATAATGCTGGTCCGCCTGTTTTATTTCCAAGTGCTCCAAAGGCAAAGTTTGTGAAAAACTGTCCACCTCCTGATTTCATTAAAAATGCACCAAAGATGACAAACAAGATGAGAATCGTTGAACTAACGTAAATAGGTGCACTGAAAACACCTAGAGTACTATTAAACATCTGATCAATCATTTTCCCGTAACGTGCACCCGGATGGGCTAGTATTCCAGGGAAAAAGCGACCAAAGAAGATATACATTAGGAAAAATAAGCCGATTAGAGACATCAGGATTCCGTTTGTTCTTCTCGTTGCTTCAAGAACAAGTACTAATAAAAGCGTACCGAAAATCATATCTAAATCGCTGACATTTCCCTGTCGCATTTCTATGCCATTTGCGCCTGATATCATGTAATAGCCAGTAATAAGTGTTACACCAATAAAGAACATATCGATATACCCGAACTTTTTCCCTTTTTTGAACGGATAAATCAAAAAAATTAGCAAGAGTGCCCACAATACGTGAACAGCGCGTTGTTGCCATGACGGTAGCGTCCCAAATCCTGCGGTATAAATGTGGAAAATTCCCATTCCAATTGCCAGTAATGAAACAACGAGCATCAACACTCTTTTTTTGTTCCATTGCTCTTTACGTGTTTTCCACAATAATTCAAAGTTAGAAGGCTGTTCTTCAATAGTTGTATTTATTTTCTGAACAGGTTCTGCTGAAGTTCTCATCCTATCCCTCCTTACATTTATTTAGTATTTTCACAATGAACTTCCTCCATCAACCACAACAACCTGACCCGTGATGTAATCGCTTGCATGACTTGCTAAAAATAAAGCGACCCCTTTAAAGACTGATTGTCACCAAATTACCCATTGGATTACACGATTTAATGACGTCTCCCTCAACAATTAGGGCGACCTACCCTTTAGGTTGAATAATGTCGACTTTACTAATCCCCCATTCAGATAATTATTCTCTTAACACTTGTCTTGCAATAATTAGACGTTGAATCTCATTTGTCCCTTCATAAATCTTCGTAATTCGAGCATCGCGGTAAAACCTTTCTATTGGATAATCAGCTACATACCCCATACCACCATGAATTTGTATAGCTTTATCTGCGACTCTATTAAACACATCAGAAGCAAAAAGTTTTGCCATAGATGCTTCTTTAATCACTTTTTTTCCTTGATCAATTAAATATGCTGCTTTGAAAGTTAGCATACGAGCGGCTTCTGTTTCTGTTGCCATATCTGCAAGCATCCATTGAATCGCTTGATTATCTGCAATCGGCTTTCCGAACTGCTTTCTTTCCTTTGCATATGAAGTCGATAACTCTATCAACTTATCGCATGAACCAACTGCTCGCGCGGCTAGTCCAACACGCCCTTCGCCAAGAATTGTCAAAGCCGAAACATAGCCCATTCCAACTTCACCAATTACGTTTTCATGCGGGACTTCACAATCTTCGAATATAAGTTGTGCAGTATAAGATCCTCGAAGACCCATTTTTTTATCTATTTTTCCAATTGTGAAACCAGGAAAGTCTTTTTCAACAAGGAAAGCTGTGATACCACCTCCGGCACCTTTTTCTTTATCCGTTAAAGCAAAGACGGTAAATACATCTGCTACAGGTGCGTTCGTTATAAAGTGTTTCGTTCCATTCATAATCCATGTATCTCCACGTTTTTCGGCTCTTGTTTCTAAATTAGTTGCGTCAGAACCCGCCCCCGGTTCAGAAAGAGCAAATGCTGCAATTTTTTCTCCCGAAGCCATTCCTGGAAGATATTTTTGTTTCAGCTCATCAGATCCAAATTTAACAAGGCCAGAACTGCCGATTCCTGTATGTGCACTAATTAAACTAACAAATCCATTATGTGTTCGGCCAAGTTGCTCAAGTACAACCGCCTTACCAATAACACTTAACCCGATGCCGCCGTATTCTTCTGGAATACTAATTCCAAACAATCCAAGCTCTTTTGCCATTTCTACTAAATGTTGAGGAATTTTATCATCCTCCTCTATTTGCTGTGCGTAAGGTTCTACTTCTTTCTCTACATAATTTCGAACCATTTGTTTCATCTGCTCAATCTCAAGTGTCAATTTAAACGGCATACTAGTTTCCTCCCTTAATGGTCGATCTATATAAAGGTACTTGCAACTTGCGTGCCAAGTTTATCGAAGCCATGCCCATTGGTTTTGATCTGTTTAGCCGTTATCTTTAAAACCTTTGATTCATATTTGAATTAATCCTGGTGCAATCACCATTACACAAGTGATTCATAAATGACTTAACAATTCATTTGTGACTGTTTTGTGTCAAAAAAAATAAAAAAACCTGTAGATTTACAGGTTTAAAAGTTTTTCTCTATGCTTTTTAGTAGTAAATAAATTGTTTTAACAGCATTAATTGATTTATCATGCACTTTCGCTCTGTTTATTAAATAGCCTACTAACTCTCCAGCTTCTGTCACCTTCCTATTTCGAATATCTTGAAGCATTGATGTCATATGTGTTCTTGCATATTCCGCATTTTGAAAGGCAGTTTCGATGTCATCTTCATTTAAAGGGTAACCGTCCAACCCGGCTATCTCAATTGCTTCCAATCCAATCATCCACGCGACTTCTCTTAATTGTGGATCATCTAGTATTTGTCCAATTGTCTTATCCGTCGCTGCAGATAACGGATTAAATACTAAAGTAAATAAATACTTCTTCCATTTCCTCAACATGATTTGTTCTGACCAATCTGTAGGGATTTGTGCTTCATTTAATAAGGACGAGAAGGTAATTGCAGCATCATGACTACCTTCGCTAAGTGAACCAATAACAAGTTTATGCCTTCCCGACTGCTTAATAATGCCCGGCGACTCAACAGATGCTTGGACATAAACCGCAGCCGAGAGAACCCGGTCTTCGCCAATTACTTCGACAAGCGTTTCCTCATTGCTTACGCCATTTTGAAGTGTCATTACATAAGCTGATTTATGAATCACTTTATTTAGCTGATTTGCTATTTCTCTTGTATCTCCAGACTTCACACAGAATAAAATAAGTTCACAATCAGCTAATGTTTCAACACTTTCGGAAAATGTTTCGTAAATTGTAATTTTTTCATTCTCTCTATTAATAACTAAACCATTTTTGTTCATTTTAGCTAAATGAGCCCCGCGCGCAATATATCTTACATCGTGTCCGGCTTCTGATAAAAAACTACCAAAAAATGACCCGACAGCGCCGCTCCCCATAATACCAATTTTCATATGTTATCTCCTCGTCCTTTCAATACAATTTTATAATTTTGTAGTTTCCGTACAATCGTCGATTGGCTTGTATCCAGAGCTTTTGCTAGTTCGTATGTCGTCGAATATTTTTCGGCGGCCAGGTTCAATACTTTTTTCTCCGCTAATTCAACTGCCTCTTTCAACGTCATTGTTTCGTCCACTTCAGTATGCTTTACGTTTTCATCAACTTTATATTCAATTGGTAGATGCTCAAGCCCCAGTTCGACGGAGCTATTTAGTAGCACCATTTGTTCAAGCAAGTTTGACAATTCCCTGATATTACCCGGCCATTGATGCCTATAGAAAAAAGATGTGAGCTCTGCATTTAATTCTTTTTTTATTTCATATTTTTCATTAATATCATTTAAGAACATTTTTATTAACGAATGAATTTCCTCTTTGCGTTCTCGTAATGGAGGGATCACAATCGGTATAACGTTTAATCGATAATATAAATCTTCTCGAAACTTACCTTCCTCTACCATTTCTTTTAAATTTCGATTCGTCGCGGCAATCAAGCGAACATCAATCTTTTTTGTTGATGTACCGCCGACTCGCTGAATTTCTCTGTCTTGAATGACCTTTAGTAATTTCACTTGGACATCTAACGGCATTTCACCAACTTCATCTAGAAACAAAACACCTTTATCCGCAAGTTCAAACATTCCCGGCTTCCCATTTTTGCTAGCCCCGGTAAATGCTCCACCCGCATACCCGAATAATTCTGATTCAATTAAGTTAGGAGGAATGGCACCACAATTCACTTTAACAAACTTACCGCTTCTACTCCGCTCACTTTTGTTGTAAATGTATTTGGCTAGAACATCTTTGCCTACTCCCGTTTCACCGAGTATTAGAACCGTAGCCGCTACATTAGCGATTCGCTGGGCAGTATCATAGATAAGCCGCATCTGCTCATTTTCAACGATGGTTTTTCCGTTTGCTAATGTAAAATTTCCTTTTAACTTTTCAATTTCCTCTTGGTAGCTTTTATTGAGTTCATTCGCCCTTTGAAGGGCCGTTTGTAAACTGTTTAAATCAGTTAGATCTCGAACATTCGTAACAACACTCTCTACTTCCCCTTGTTCATTGAATACCGGATTTCCGGTTAGTAGCGTGTTCCTTCCTGAATAATTAAGTTGCATAAGAGATACAGTTCTCTTCTTTTCTACGACTTTATGTGTGACTGAACTTTTTAGAATTCCCCGCTTCATTAAATCATCCACATTTTTATTAATATAGTATTCTTTGGGTATCCCTGTAATCCTTTCAATTGCTGAATTCGTCCGTAAGGTTATCCCATCTTTATTCGTTATATAAATACCGTCATAAGAATTTTCAATGACCGCATCAAGATGTCTGTTTAAACGTTGTAACTCCTCAAGTTCACTAGATTTACTTTCAAGTTCTTGCGAATTAATTCCAACATAAAATACATTATCCTCAGTCAATTGTTCTTTCAAAAATATGTATCTTTTATTGTCCAGGCGAGCCTGAATTAAGTTCCCACCTTGCTCTGCATGCCATTCATCAAATAGATCATTGACAGGCTTATTAACTACATTCATTTTCATGTCGGATAAAAGGCGCTCATTCATCTGTATCACTACATTATGTAATGAAGTTTCAAAACAATAAAACGGTACTTTATCAACCTGATTCATAGCGGCCCGCCCCCTTTTTAACAATGTACCATCACTTTTTCAATAATGCAAAAACTGTCAATAACCTAATTCATAATACTCCTCTCAAATTTGATTAGCCTTTTCTGCCCCCGTCACTACATTAAACCCCTTTAAAATCCGTACACAAAGAGCAATTGCAACCAGTGATATAACAATCAAAACACTAAAAACATAGCCGTACTTAAAATATCCTAGAGACATAGTTTCAATATATGTTAAAAGTTTACCCGATACAGTAACGCCGATACCGCCACCCATATACTGAAATAATTGTAGTGTTCCAATTCCATTTGCTAACTGCTCTTTAGTTAATATTTTCGTTAATATATTGGGCAAGCTTGTCGTAATACAAACAAATCCGCTACTTGAAATACTGAAGATAATAATTATGAATAAAACCGTCGTACTTCCAAATAAGGTCGCTATCAGTGCAGCGGTAACCATAAGAAACGTCCCCGTTAGCGCAACCCACTCAGCACCAATCCGATCAACTGCCCAGCCAGCTATTATTGAGAAAATAACCGCAGTAAGTGCTCCTGGAAATAATGTAAGCCCGATTAAGGCAGTACTTTCCATATTAAAATACCTAGAAAGAAGTAACGGCAATAAAAATAAAAATGAGAAATTACAAAAGAAAATGATGAAGCCAACGCCAGTAACTGATAAAAAAGATTTATTTTTTAATAAAGATGGTTGCAAAAATGGTACTCTGTGACGCTTTATATGTCTAAAGAAAAGGTAAGCTATTACGATTACTAAAAAGCTTAATAGCCAAGAAATAGTAATCGTACCTAATAACAATACAATTCCAACGAAAAAAATTAACATACCTTTATAGTCAAACACTTCTTTCTTTCTTTTTTCAAATGGAAGTAGCAGAAAATAAAATGGTAATCCAATTAACGCAAATAATGAAATGCTAAACAAATACCTCCATCCCAAAAACTGAATTAATGCTCCACCCACAACAGGTCCAATCCCAAATCCGAGCGTAATAGCAGCCGCAACGAATCCAAGTCTGTTCCCCCTTCGTTTGAAAGGTATATATCTCGTAGTTACGATAATGCTTAATGCAGAGATAGAAGAAGCCCCAAGCGCCTGAACGATACGCGCAAGTATCAGACCCGAATATGAGGAAGCTGTCATTCCTATGAGAGAACCTGAAGCGAGAAACAAAATACCGATAGATAACAGCCACTTAATAGGATAGGACGAAGAGAGTTTACTATATACAATTGCGCTTAACGCAAACGCGATTGAATAACTACTGACAATCATTGAAGCAGATTTGGCATCTACACTAAATGAAACCGTGATTATTGGTATAGCGACATTGAACATTGAAGTATTCATAACAGTAATTAAGGTGTTGAAAAATATCACAGAATATAATACGAGTTCATATTTAATAAAATTATCTGGTCTCAGTAACATACTTTGTTGTTTATCGGGATTCATTTTACGTTGCTACCCCCACTTTCATTTCCTGACTATTATACAATGCAATTATCGTGCCTCTTCATATCAAGAAAATATTTATTTCAATTGCTTTGTCAAATTAAGCGAGACATAATATCCTTCTACATTTTCGCCGACAAGATTATTGAAACACCCAATGGGAGTTTGGTAATTTAGCGATTTTCTTGGGATATAGTTTTTATGTAAGGTGACACTTGATATATAGTCTTGTGAAACAGGACGGAAATCCATTTCTTCGGGTAATCCATTCTTACGAAGAAGCCCGTTAGAATTCTGATTTAACGCTCTTTGAGAGGGAGTTCTTGAATCAGCGAAATAAATATCTATATCATGGTGATTACTGATGCTTTTCCAATTGGAATATTCCTTGCCACAATCGAAAATAATTGATTTGAATAAGTGTTTTGGTAATCGTTTGAACCATTGATCAAATGCTTCAACAATATTGATTGCTAATCGACCAGCGGGCTTAACGGCGATAGTGCACTTGTTCCTACTCTTATATGAAATCCAATTGGATTCTCTCCACAAATTGTAAAACCTAAATATTGCGTATAAAATTCTTCACATAAAGTAAGTAATTTTATTTTGAACAAAAACCATAAATATATCATTGGATTACCAATTCATATTTATCGTTTAAAGTAATCTGAACATCATTCGCCAGTGTAATTTCAAGAGGAAAAATAGCGGAAACTTTTTCTGAAAATATCCACCTTCGATCGGGTTGATTTAATAAAATAAAAACTCCAGTGGTACTATCTCCCATGAAGTTAAGAGAAGTGGAACTTAATGGTTCATTGTCACGTTCGTTGATTCCCCTTTCAACCAACTGTTTTCCAGCTTTTATTGCATCAGGAACTGTTAGACTAATTTCACTAATGTTTAAAATACTTTTAGGTGAAAAAGTTTTTTCTCCTGCTTCAGATATAGAATGTCTTGAGATGAACTCTACAACATTACCAGACGGATCATAAAAATAGAGAGAGCGTGCTGGTAAATGTGAAAAATCAGCTTCATCGTCTCCATCCTCTAGATTTAAATTAACCTTTTCTTTCACCCACGACTTAGCTTCATCAAATATATTGCTCTGAATATTAAAAGCAAAGTGGTAATACGGTCTCTCCTTTACACCTTTCTTTGTAAACTCCAATTTGCTTGAACCAACTGCTACGCAAAATCTTTCTTGATCTTCATAAATTAATGTTAGCTCAAGCGTCTTATTATAAAAGCGTTTCATTTTCTCGAAATTATGTGTTCTTAACGTGACTTGCTTTATTTCCATCCTGTCTCACTCCAATATCCATTAATAAATTTAGCTATCAACAACAAAACATCAATTATTACCGCTTAATCCACTTCGTTTTCAGGGAATAGTCAAATTAGTCTATCAAGTATAACAGTTATAATTCAAAATACGTATAACTTATAACTTTAATAGATAAGAAGATTTAAGATGATAACATACCTGATTTAATGGTACATTTTTTGGCATTGATTGGAAAATAATAATATATTGAATAAAAACACAAAGGATACCGACAAAGTTTTCCGTGATATGCTCCCCTTAAGGTAGACAGATTAAAAAATAAAAATCTGTTTTTCCTTAGGGGGATTTTTTATGGCACGTAAATTTTACTCGAATAAATTTAAATATGAAGTAATCATGGCTT
>NZ_JAAOIY010000012.1 GCF_013184495.1 Sporosarcina jiandibaonis
ACTCACCCATCCGCCGCTAACATTTAAAGAAGCAAGCTTCAATAAATGTTCGCTCGACTTGCATGTATTAGGCATGCCGCCAGCGTTCGTCCTGAGCCAGGATCAAACTCTCCATAATAGAGAAACTTGAATAGCTCAAATTTCATTTGCTGACTTCGAATCCGAAGATTCGTTTTTGTTTCGATTTAACGAAACGTTATATCTTGACGTTTTGCTGTTCAGTTTTCAAGGTTCATTATATAAGCAAGAACTTCACTTACATATTAACTTAACTTCTGGGTTACCATCTCGCAACAGCAACTCTTATATCATACCAAACTTGTTTATCCATGTCAACAACTATTTATAATTTCTTTTTCGTTGTTTCCGTGATGAATTTGGCGACATTTATAAATATAACAGCTTGCGCCCATTAATGCAACCCTTTTTTATAAAAAGAATGCTAAAGCACATATTGATGCGATGCCGGGAATACCTAAGACTGCAATAACTAGGCCGGATGCTATATTAACAGGAACGTAAACACCAAAAAATCCTGCCGCAACATTCATGATGAATAAGGCTAAAAAGGCAAATGCTAATCGGAACCAATAGATTGATAATCTTTCAAATATCTTTTTCATTTGCTTCTTGTCCATTAATAGGAAGAGAAGAATTAAACCCGACATTACTATCCCAATAGCTATTTTCACGAGAACGCCCCTTTTCTGTTATGAGTAGTACATCATATGCGGTCTCGTGAAATAATATTATTCACTTCCAAGTTTGCGTGCTTTTGCCTCTTTATATAAATAGAAGTGTTTACTTTCAGCTATTTTTCGGCGAATGATTACTTCTTGATCGTAATCATCAAGATGTTGTTCAATAATTTTAGCATTTTCCCATTCAGTCTTCGTCTCTACCATTAATGAATGAAGACGATCGTCGTACTCTCTTTTAAGTTTACTTTTCCTTTTAAACATCGACACCACTCCTATTCAAACACCACTCGGAATGCTTGCATCTCACATTATCCTTTCATTTATAAAAGGACATTATAATTCTCGACGTCCTTCCAGCGCTCTCGACAACGTTACTTCATCTGCATACTCTAGATCTCCACCTACTGGTAGTCCGTGAGCAATTCGTGTCGTCATAATGCCAGATGGTCTTACAAGCCTCGAAATATACATTGCGGTTGCCTCTCCTTCAATGGTTGGATTGGTAGCCAGTATCAATTCTTCTACTTCCTCATCTTGAAGACGCGTTAATAGTGAAGGAACATTAATATCTTCTGGACCAATGCCGTCCATCGGAGATATCGCACCATGCAAGACGTGGTAAAGCCCTTGGTAATCTCTCATCTTCTCCATCGCAATTACATCTTTAGGATCTTGAACAACGCAAATCAGCGACCTGTCGCGCGATTGGTCTTGGCAGATATGGCAAGGGTCGATATCGGTAATATGACCGCACACCGAACAAAAGCGCAAATTCCGTTTTGCATCGACAAGTGCTTTTGCAAAATCAAGGACAGTGTCTTCCTTCATGCTTAGCACAAAAAACGCCAGTCGGCCCGCTGTTTTCGGACCGATACCTGGCAGTTTCATAAAGCTATCAATTAATTTTGAAATTGGTTCAGGATAATGCATAATTGTTCCTCCTAGAACATTCCAGGAAGGTTCAATCCTTTCGTGAATTGTCCCATCGTGGAGCTTGTTAATTCTTCAGCCTTTTTCATTGCTTCATTTGTAGCAATAACAACTAAATCTTGTAAAATTTCAACGTCTTCAGGATCCACAACATCCGGATTAATAACAACTTCAAGTACTTCTTTATCTCCTGAAACGACAACTTTAACCATGCCGCCGCCTGCTGTGCCCTCTAAACGCTCTTCACCAAGTTTTTCTTGTGCCTCTGCCATTTGTTTTTGCATTTTCTGCATTTGCTTCATCATACCTTGCATATTTCCCATACCACGCATGTTTATTTCCTCCTCATTATTTGCTTATAAAGCGCAGCGACAAAAAATCAACTGCATTCTTTAATCATCATATACTTCTATGAATTCTTTGCCAAAAATATTTTCTGCTTCCGCAACAATCGGATCTAGATTTTCTTCTTCAGCTTCTTGCACGAAGGAGAGAACGGCTTCAGCTTCTTGCTCGGTTATTGATTGTTTATCGTTCGAAGGTTCAGTTCGTCCAAGATTATTATTTTGGATAAAATCTTGACGTACTTTTAGCCAGCCATCCTCAGGCACATACACAACCTCATACGCTTTTCCGGTTTGTGATTGCAATGCATTCGATAAACTCGATCGAAGTGATGGGTTTTCGGAAGCCATTAGGCAATGAATTTCATACTTGAATTTTAACACAAATGCCTGCTCTGATGCAGCTACAGGCTCCGTTTCTTCAAGTAGAGCAGAATGTGACTTTTGCATTGTTTGCATCATGCCCGCCCAATTTTCTCGGATTGTTTGGATATCCTGCTTTGTAGCAGATTTTAATACCTCGTTTATTTTGCCCGTTGGAATCTTTAATGTCTGTGATGATCTCGACGGATTTTTCCTTTGTACAGGGGTATCTCCGGCACCTTTTTGAATAGAAACACCTGATTTAATTTGTTGTTGCAACTCGCTGACAAGCCGCTCTAATTCCGTGACCTTATCCATCATTTCTGAATTAATGACAGGTTTATTCTCGGATTGTACTTCAAATGCGCTTCCTTCTAAATGAATCATTTTCAAAAGAGCAGATTCGATATATACCTTCGCATGATTGGAAAACCGCATTTCTTGCTGTGTTTTCGAAAGAATATCGATGAATGAATACAATACATCCGGATTGAACCCTCTAGCCATTTCTTTAAAACGATCATCGCCAGAAACGAGTTCCAACAAATCCTGCAATTCAGGCGCAGTGCGCAGTAACAATAAATCACGGAAGAATGTGATTAAATCTTCTGCCAGGCGAGATACATCTTTTCCTTCAGTAATCAGACGGTCGAATAATGACAATGCCGCGCCTGCATCTTTTTCGAGAAGCGCCTCGGCCAACTGATAAAAAACATCTTCTCCGATAGAACCAGTTACGAGGAGGGCATCTTCAACAGTTAATGTTTCTCCACTAAATGAAACTACTTGATCGAGCATGCTGAGTGCATCGCGCATTCCGCCCGATGCTGCTTGCGCAATGATTTTTAATACGTCTTCGTCAGATTCTATTCCTGTATCCAGAAGTACCGTCTTCATACGATCAACAATATCATTTTGGGTGATTGGTTTAAAGTCAAAGCGCTGGCATCTTGAGATGATTGTTAATGGTAGCTTATGCGGTTCTGTCGTTGCCAAAATAAATACAGCATGAGACGGTGGTTCCTCGAGCGTCTTCAACAACGCATTAAAAGCCGAGTTTGAAAGCATATGCACTTCATCAATAATATACACTTTAAAACGTGAATTCGACGGTGCAAATCGAACCTTTTCTATAATCTCTCTCATTTCTTCTACACGTGAATTCGATGCAGCGTCAAATTCAATGACATCTGTATCCGAACCTTCGGTAATACCAAGACATGTCGGGCATTCATTACATGGTTCCTTTGCCGGACCGTTTTCACAGTTTAGCGCCTTAGCAAATATCTTTGCGGCACTCGTTTTCCCAGTACCCCGCGGACCCGAAAAAAGATACGCATGTGTTGTCTTATTATGAAGGAGGGCATTTTGCAGCGTCTGTTTCACATGTTGTTGACCAGACATTTCGCCAAACGTTTGTGGCCTGTATACACGATAAAAGGCTTGATACACCAACATTTCCCTCTCCTTTCATTTCGATACAATAATATTTTAATTGTACCACAAATGACTTCTCATAACATTTTTATGAAATAAAAAACTCGCCCGATTCCTCGGACGAGTTGAATAATCTATGTATGCCGTGCACCTTCCTCCGACAGCCGAACATAAGCGTTACTCATGTCGCCAGCTCAGTCTAGGCGACCCTGCGGCACATGAAAAATTCCACTTAATGCTGCTTCCTTCCGGACCTGACATGGTTCATGGGTTCCCATTGCGCAGGACCCAAACGTCAACACTACGTGCACAAGGCAGACCAAACATTCGGACAGCCTCGGGAAGGGATTCAGTCTTGCTAGAGCGGATTGCAAGTTACAGGGCTCCGCTATTCCCCCACCTAGCACGGCATTACTAAGTATACTAAATAAACTCGTAAAAATCAATGCAAAAATATATTTTCATCTTTTACAAAGAAACTGTTGACATCTTTATCTCTGCATGATAAATTATTAATTGTCCTACGGAGGAATACCCAAGCCTGGCTGAAGGGATCGGTCTTGAAAACCGACAGGGGTGTTAAAGCCCGCGGGGGTTCGAATCCCTCTTCCTCCGCCATATTTTCAACTAATAATAATACATATCATTCAAAGGTCCTCACTTAGAGGGTCTTTTTTTAATTAATAAAGCGAAACTCAATCGGAAACATATCCATTTGAGTTTCGCTTTTTTAGTTTACAATTGTTCCCGTTTCAGAAGGCTGTGTAGCAATACTTCTATAGAATGGAAACCGCATGGCTAATTCATCTGCAAATTCATCTTCTTTTCCGATAGGAACTGCAATGAAAAGCGACGGACCTGCTCCGCTGATTGTCATGCCATAAGCGCCTAATTCCTTGCAAGATTGTCTGATTGCTTCAAAACTAGGAAAAAGATGTTTTCGATAAGGTTCATGAAATCTGTCCTTTTCCATCATGCGTCCGATTGTTTTCCAGTCATTTATGGCTAGCGCTGCAGATAATACGCAACCTGATGCACTGCTTCTTGTTGCTTCTTTATGGCAAAGTTTATCAGGTAATAGACTTCTTGAATCTTCCGTGGGTAAAACTTCTGGAGGTACGAGAACAACTATACCAACTGAAGGTTTTTCAATATGAATATAGTCGATACTCTCCCCGTCGAAATAAGATATGACCGCTCCGCCTAATAATGCTGCCGAAACATTGTCTGCATGTCCTTCGATTTGACTTCCTTCCATTACTTTTTCACGATCTGAGAGTCTTAGTTCAAGTACTTGATTCGCAATTTCAATACCCGCAGCAATCGCTGTTGCGCTGCTCCCAAATCCTTTTCCGAGCGGGATGTTGCTTTCAACAGAAAGCAATAAAGTCGGCGGTTGTTTTCCGTACTTTTCAGCAACTGCAATAACTGTTTTTGCGATTAAGTTTTGTTCATCGTTTGCAATTTCATTATATTCTTCATTGCTGTAAGATACTTTCCAAGATGAATTACTTCTAACATTTACAGTCATGTACAGACCTAATGCGAGTCCAACAGAATCAAATCCCGGGCCGAGGTTGGCGGTTGACGCCGGAACGACGACCGAAAATCCCGGCATATTCATTAGTTTTGCCCCGCTTTCAAGTCGGCCAGCAATTGGTCAAACTGATCACGGGATAGCATTGGTTGATCTTTATTCACTTCGATCGCTGTGTCTGGATCCTTTAATCCATTTCCAGTGAGCACCGCTACAATTGTCGTTCCTTTTTTCAACGAACCATTTTCAACTTGCTTTTTGACGCCTGCGATTGATGCACATGAGCCCGGCTCGGCAAAAACACCTTCTTTAGAGGTTATAAGCTGATATGCTTCTAATATTTCTTCATCTGTCACGGCTAAAATAGTTCCTTCTGATTCTTTCAATGCAGTTTTAGCCAACTCCCAGCTTGCAGGGTTTCCGATGCGAATCGCCGTTGCCACAGTTTCCGGTTCTTCAAAGACCCGGTCATAAACGATTGGGGCAGCTCCGTCTGCTTGCACGCCTAATAACTCTGGAAGTGGCATGCCCTTTTTAGTTGCATATTCTTTAAACCCTTTCCATGCCGCTGAGATATTTCCTGCATTACCCACCGGTAAAGCAAAAACATCTGGAACTTTCCCGAGTTGGTCTATCGTTTCAAAAGCAATCGTCTTTTGTCCCTCTAACCGATACGGATTCACTGAATTCACTAGCGCGATATCGCCTTCACCCGCTTCACGAACCATTCTGAGTGCCTCGTCAAAGTTCCCTTCGATTTCAACAATTTCCGCTCCGTACATTTTTGCTTGCGCCATTTTTCCAAGTGCAATACGCCCTTCTGGAATTACAACGATTGTTCGCATCCCCGCTCGGGCGCCATAAGCCGCTGCAGATGCCGATGTGTTCCCTGTCGACGCGCATATTAAGATTGATTTTCCTTCTTCTTTCGCTTTCGCAACGGCCATCACCATGCCGCGGTCTTTAAAAGAGCCTGTCGGATTCAGACCTTCTACTTTCACATATAAATTAATGCCCCATTGTTCGGACAGATTTTCTAAGTGTATGAGTGGCGTGTTCCCTTCCTGCAACGTTAAACTTGGTGTTTTTTCTGTTACAGGCAACCATTCTTTATATTCTTCAATTAATCCTTTCCATCTCATCCTTATTTCTCTCCTTCAACGCGGTAATGACTTAACACTTCAAGTACTTCCGGTGTTTGATTTAATTCTTCCATCACATCTAGGTGTTGTTGGCGCGACATGCGATGTGTGATGAAAACAAGTTCCGCTCCCGATTCTTTTTTATCGGGATGTTGAACGACAGTTGCTAAACTTGCTCCATGATTACTATATATAGCGGTTAATTTTGTTAAGACGCCGACTTCATCTTTCACTAAAATCCGATGAAAGTACCTTGCGAATCTCTTTCCGTCGCTTTTTACCTTACGCTCATGCTGAGGTGAATGAAGTCTCTTTCCATTCATGCCGAGTAGTAGATTACGACAGGCAGCTACAATATCTGCTGTAACTGAGGTAGCTGTCGGAAGTGATCCAGCACCTGGTCCGTATAGCATCGTTTCGCCTACCGCGTCACCGTATATATAAACTGCATTATATTCATTATTTACAGAAGCAAGCGGATGAGAATTCGGGAAGAGGACAGGCTCAACCGCTACGGCAATCCCATCCTCATCTTTTTCTGCAGAACCCGCCAGTTTCACTGTATATCCAAATCCATCTGCCAACTCTAAATCGCCATTTTGAATTTCTTTCAACCCTCTAACGAACACATCATCCAATTGAACTTCTGTAGAAAATGCTAATGAAGCTAAAATGACCATTTTTCGAGCTGCATCAATGCCATCGACGTCTGCTGATGGATCCGCTTCAGCGAAACCTAATCGAGTAGCTTCTGCTAACGCATCTTCGTAAGTCATATTTTCATGTTTCATTTTCGTTAAAATAAAATTCGTCGTTCCGTTTACAATACCCGTTAATGCACTGATCCGATCTGAAGCAAGTCCGTCTTCCATCGTGCGAATAAGTGGAATTCCGCCGCCAACACTAGCTTCATAAAATAGATCGCACTTCATTTCATCCGCGAGTTGCAACAACTCTTGTCCGTACTCCGCCATCACATCTTTATTGGCCGTGACGACCCCTTTACCAGCAAGAAGCGCTCGTTCAATTGCATCTCTCGCGCCATTCGTGCCGCCCATCACTTCAATAATCAAATCAATCGAAGGATCATTTAACACTTCTTCCAAGTTATTCGTAAATATTTCGGATGCTAATTCTGTATCTCGTGATTTCGTAATATCTTTAACTAGCACTTTTTTAATAGATACTTGCACGCCGAGTTTGTGTTGCAAGTCTTGTTGATGGCCATGCATGATCTTTGCGACACCACTTCCGACTGTTCCAAAACCTAATAGACCAATATTAATTTCATTTTTCATTGACGATTCTCCTAACTATATGTACACTATGTAAATACAATTGACCTGTGCATAAGGACATTATAAGGATGTTTCACAATAAATACAACCCCAATGGTCAATTCTGTTTATAATTGTCTATATATTACTAATAGAGAGATAGGATTTGATAAGATGAAAGTATGTAAATTTGGTGGAACATCAGTCGCTACTGCGGAACAAATTAAGAAAGTGGCAAATATCGTGAAGAGCGATCCTTCGAGAAAAATCATTGTCGTCTCCGCACCAGGTAAACGATTTAGCGAAGATGATAAAGTCACGGATTTACTGATTAAACTAGCTGAAGCTGCGCGTAATCATGAAAACATTGACGCGGAATTGCAAGAGGTTGTCAATCGGTATCGTTTAATCGCAGAAGGGCTCGGACTTGGAGAAAGTATTGTGAACGTTATCGAAAATGATTTGCGAGAACGCATTTCCACGAACCAGGAAGATGAAAGCCTATTTATGGATTCTATCAAAGCTTCCGGCGAAGATAATAATGCAAAGTTAATTGCGGAATATTTTAATCACATCGGCCTTGAGGCAAAATACGTTTGTCCAAAGAAAGCGGGACTCCTTGTTAATAATCGGCCTGAACGTGTCCGCGCATTACCTGAAGGATACGACCGTCTTGAAAAATTGAAAGAAGAACGAGGCCTAATTGTCTTCCCCGGATTCTTTGGATACACAGAAGACGGAACATTAAGGACGTTTAATCGTGGCGGTTCAGATATAACAGGATCGATTGTTGCTGCTGCAATTCGCGCGGAATTATATGAGAACTTTACTGACGTTGATTCGGTGTTCGCTGCAAACCCAACGATTGTCGACCAACCCGTTGCCATCGAAAAAATGACTTACCGTGAAATGCGAGAACTAGCCTATGCGGGGTTCTCTGTTTTCCACGACGAGGCGCTTATGCCCGCTTTTCTTCGTTCTGTTCCAGTCTGTATAAAAAATACGAACAATCCGGAAGCTCCTGGGACAATGATTGTAAGTGAGCGTGATCATTCGGCGCAACCTGTCATCGGAATTGCTGCAGATAGTGGATTTTCAACATTGTTTGTCTACAAATACTTAATGAACCAAGAAATTGGGTTCGGACGTCGCCTATTGGAAATATTAGAAGACGAAGAGATTCCATTTGAACATACGCCTTCCGGGATTGATAATCTCTCCGTTATTATTCGAAGCAAGTTTTTAAATGAAGAAAATAGCGAACGAATTGTTCGTCGTGTAAAAGAGGAATTAGAGGCGGATGATGTCCATTTGCGAAATACGGATTATTCGATGGTTGTTCTCGTTGGCGAAGG
Source organism: Sporosarcina jiandibaonis (assembly GCF_013184495.1). Lineage (GTDB taxonomy): Bacteria > Bacillota > Bacilli > Bacillales_A > Planococcaceae > Sporosarcina > Sporosarcina jiandibaonis. Next base: position 9,087 of record NZ_JAAOIY010000012.1, read on the forward strand.
AATGCGCCATACAACTGGTCTTGCCGCACGGGCAGCGTCTGCCATTTCCCGTACTGGCGCCAATATCGAAATGATTAACCAAGGATCATCAGAAGTGAGCCTCGTCTTCGGTGTCGATAAAAGAGATGAAACTAAGATTTTAAGAGAACTTTATGAAGAGTTTTTTAATAAAGTCGTTTCCTATATATGACAAAACAGCACACCAAGTTAAAATGGTGTGCTGCTATTTTTATCTAGTAATCGACAATAAAAAAAGCAACCGAATGAAAATGGTTGCTTACTAAATATTTTACTATAGTGACTTACTTCAATGCGCTTCCGATCCGTGCAATAACTTGTTCAATTTCATGCGGATTTTTCATTAAGTCATAATCGTTAATATTGATTTTCAGCACTGGACAAGCATCGAATGAGTTGATCCAACGCTCATAACGTCCGTGCATCTCTTCCCAATATGCAATTGGTGTCTGTTGTTCCATCGGGCGGCCGCGTTCTTCGATACGCTGCAGAATATCTTCCATGGAACCGTCCAAATAAACGAGCAGATTCGGATGCGGGAAGTACGGCGTCATGACCATCGCTTCAAATAGATTCGTGTATGTATGATAATCGACCGGATCCATCGTTCCGTTGTCGGCATGCATCTTTGCAAAGATATCGGTATCTTCATAAATAGAACGATCTTGGATAAAACCGCCGCCGCTTTCAAAAATACGCTTTTGTTCTTTAAAACGTTCCGCTAAAAAATAAATCTGCAAATGGAAACTCCATTTTTCAAAATCGTCGTAAAAACGATCCAAATAAGGGTTTTCATCAACATTTTCAAAAGAAGTTTTAAAATCCAGTGCATCAGCAAGCGCTTGTGTCATTGTAGACTTTCCGACACCTACCGTTCCTGCTACAGTAATCACTGCATTTTTGGGTATCCCGTATTTTTCACGTAAGTTCAATTAAAACTAACTCCTTTTCGAATCGTCGAATCGACTGTATCTAATATAAATTGCAGGTCTTTTTTATTGTTCACAAAATCAAGATCATCCCCGTTGAAACGAAGTACTGGAATATTGGGATGTGTTGATTCAAAATGTGTAATAAACGTATCGTAATCATCGGAAAGCTGCTGTAAATAGGAACGGTCCATGTTCTTTTCAAAATCGCGTCCGCGCAGCGAAATGCGTCTCATGAGCGTGTCGATACTGGCATGTAAATAGATGATTATATTCGGTACCGGCATATCTTTCGTTAAAATATTGTATATTTCTTCGTATTTTTTGTATTCGACTGTCTCAAGCGTGCGCTGTGCAAATATTAAATTCTTAAATATATTGTAATCCGCGACGACCGATTTCCGTTCAATCGTGATTTCTGTCTTTATATCGCTAAGTTGTTTATAGCGATTGCAAAGGAAAAACATTTCGGTTTGAAAACTCCATTCCTCAATGTTCTTGTAAAATTTATTTAAAAACGGATTTTCGTCGACGATTTCTTGAAGCAAATGAAATTGTTGCGTTTCTGCAATTGCTTTGGAAAGTGACGTTTTTCCGACGCCGATCGGACCTTCAACCGTTATAAACGGAACAGGCATCAGAAGTCCTCCTTCATATATCATAATTATAGTGCTCCTTATTTTAACACACGATAGAAATGAAAAACAGAGTGTGGCAGCTCTTTATCGACATTATTCTACAATGTTTTTTCACGTGGAACAATTTCCGTGAAAAAATGCTACACTATGGCTAGGGAGCGATGGTTATGGATGAAAAAGATTATAAATATATGCAAATGGCAATAGACGAGGCGATGAATGCAAAAGCGCTTGGTGAAGTCCCGATAGGTGCTATCATTGTTCATGATGATAAAGTCATCGCTCGCGCGCATAATTTGCGTGAAACGACTCAAAACGCGGTTACCCATGCTGAATTGTCTGCTATCCAAGATGCTTGCCGTGAAGTTGGAAGTTGGCGACTCGAAGAAACAACTTTATACGTCACACTTGAACCTTGTCCGATGTGCGCGGGTGCAATTTTGCAGTCACGCATTCCACGGGTTGTCTACGGAGCGCGTGACCCGAAAGGCGGTTGTGTTGATTCGCTGTACCGACTTTTGAATGATCCAAGATTTAACCACGAATGTGAAGTTACTGAAGGCATACTCGGAGATGAATGCGGAGAGATATTAACTTCTTTTTTCAGAGGCATCCGCGAACGCAAAAAAAAGATGAAAAAAGAGGCCTCACCAAAAGTCGAGAATTGACTAAAGGTGAAGCCTCTTCTTTATTATTTCGTAATGACTTCTTTTCCGCCCATATATGGACGAAGTACTTCTGGGATGATAACTGAACCATCTTCTTGCTGGTAATTTTCAAGAATCGCCGCGACTGTTCGACCAACCGCTAGCCCGCTTCCATTTAACGTATGAACATATTCAGGCTTTGCACCCGCTTCGCTTCGGTAGCGAATATGCGCACGACGCGCCTGGAAATCTTCAAAATTCGAACATGAAGAAATCTCGCGGTACATATTCTGTGTCGGAATCCATACTTCGATGTCGTATTTCTTCGCCGCAGTAAAGCCAAGATCCGCCGTACACATATTTAAAACGCGGTACGGAAGCTTCAATAATTGCAATACTTTTTCTGCATGCCCTGTTAACTTTTCAAGTTCCGCGTATGAATCCTCTGGTTTTACCAAACGGACAAGCTCGACTTTATTAAACTGATGCTGGCGTATTAAACCGCGCGTATCCCGTCCCGCAGAGCCTGCTTCTGATCGGAAGTTTGCACTATATGCCGTAAACGCAATCGGAAGTTGTTCACCATTCAGAATTTCATCACGGTGAAAATTCGTTACAGGCACTTCGGATGTTGGAATCAGGAAAAAATCCTCTTCTTCCACGTGGAATAAATCCTCAGCAAACTTCGGAAGTTGACCTGTCCCTGTTAGACTTTCGCGATTCGCTAAATACGGCGGGAGTATTTCTTCATAGCCGTGTTCATCAATATGAAGATCAAGCATGAAGTTAATTAGCGCTCGTTCCAAACGTGCACCTAGGCCACGATAAAATACAAAACGACTTCCTGTAACTTTGGCTGCGCGTTCGAAATCGAGAATATTCAAGTCAGTTCCAAGATCCCAGTGCGGTTTTGCTTCGAATTCGAACTCCGGTCGTTCACCCCAAGTACGAATCTCAACATTATCATCCTCACTGTCTCCAAACGGGACGCTTTCATGAGGAATATTAGGAATTCGCATCATAATGTAATTTAATTTTTCTTCGACTTCACGAAGTTCATCATCTAATTCTTTTATTTCCTCGCCAACTTCGCGCATCCGTAAAATAACCTCATCAGCATTTTCTTTATTTCGTTTCATCGTGGCAATTTGCTGGGATACATTATTGCGTTCAGCTTTCAGTACTTCCGTTTTGACGATAAGTTCTCGTCGTTTTTCATCTAATCCGCTAAATTTATCGAAATCTGAAAGATCTTCTCCTCGCTTCGAAAGCTTTTCTTTCACTTCATCAAAATTAGCTCTGACTTTTCTAATATCTAACATTTATAACTCCTCCTTATTTTGTAAAAAGACGAATTTCAGACAACAAAAAAAGCCCTCTATCCCCTCTAAAAGGGACGAGAACTACCCGCGTTGCCACCCAAATTAACCAGACGTTAATTGTCCGATTCACTTCATTGAAATAACGGTTCAAGTACCGGCATGGACCTACTTCTACTTCAGCCCAGCTACTCAGGGACGGATTCACAACTGTTTTTATCGGCTCGCACCATCCGCCGACTCTCTTCAAAAAACATGCTCGCTACTATTTCCCATCATCGTCTCAAATTTGAAATTATTATTACCATACTATATTGACGTTTTTTTGGCAAGTCACAAGTTATGTTCATCGATAAATAAAATGCACCTACTCCTATAATTTCATCCATAAGAGTAGGTGCGCAATTTTTACTGAGTACGATCCGCCATCCGCTCGCCTGCCGAAAGCGATGACATTTCAATGCCTTTCATTGGTTGGCCAAGATCTTTTGATAATTGAACCAGCAAATCATAGTTTTGATAATTTTGCGTTGCTTCTACGATTGCACGCGCAAATTTCTCCGGATTTTCAGATTTGAAAATTCCAGAACCGACGAATACGCCGTCCGCGCCAAGTTCCATCATCAACGCTGCATCTGCTGGTGTCGCCACGCCGCCCGCGGCATAGTTTGTTACAGGTAAACGGCCCGCTTCTTTAATCGCGAGCAGTATTTCGTAAGGCGCACCTAAAATACGCGCTTCTGTCATAATTTCTGCTTCATTCATATGGACAAGCTTATTCACCTGCGCATGTACCATGCGGAGATGGCGGACCGCTTCAACGATATTCCCCGTTCCCGGTTCACCTTTTGTACGAAGCATTTTTGCACCTTCGCCGATTCTCCTTGCCGCTTCCCCTAAATCGCGTGCCCCGCAAACAAATGGCACTGAATAATCGCTTTTCAATAAATGAAATTCATCATCTGCTGGCGATAATACTTCACTTTCATCAATGAAATCCACACCCATTGCTTCAAGTAATCGTGCTTCAGAAATATGTCCGATTCTTGCTTTCGCCATAACCGGAATCGATACTGCTGCTTGCACTTCTTCCACAATGCGTGGATCTGCCATTCGTGCGACTCCGCCCGCTGCTCGGATATCTGAAGGAACGCGTTCAAGTGCCATAACCGCAACCGCACCTGCCGCCTCCGCTATTTTTGCCTGTTCGCCATTAATAACGTCCATGATGACGCCACCGTACTTCATATTTATAGTCATAATTCTTCCTCCTATTCATATTGTTCAGTATACTGGAAGATGACCATATTAAAATACTCAGTTTCACACAACTTGAAAGGGTCAGAGGAGGTTTATTTATGGAGATGCTTTTAATTGAACTTGATAAAAATGCGACTATCCCTTTATATGAACAAATTTACGACCAAATTCGTCTCGATATAACTAACGGGAAGCTGCAAGTCGGTAGAAAACTTCCTTCAAAAAGAAAACTCGGTGAATTCCTTAATGTAAGTCAAACAACCATTGAACTTGCCTATGGTCAACTGACAGCAGAGGGATTTATCTCTACGGTACCTAGAAAAGGTTTTTACGTCCAAGCCATTGAGGAACTCGCCTATGTGCAGCCAACAGGTCGAATTGAAGAAACAACAAAACCAAAACCCGATAAAATTCATATCGATTTATCACCTGGCCATATTGATACGGACTCTTTCCCATTCAAGCAATGGCGAAAGTACGCGAAAGATGTCATCGACGAATCTTCAAAAGATCTTTTGTTGCTTGGCGACCCGCATGGCGATCTGCCTCTTCGACAAGAAATTGCACGCTACTTATACCATTCAAGAGGGGTCAACTGCACACCTGAACAAATAATTGTAGGATCAGGCACCGAACAACTTATGCCGCTGGTTATACGTATTCTAGGACTCGATGCCACTTATGCGATCGAAGACCCGGGTTATCCATTAACACACCATGTTTTTTATCATAATAACCGGAAAGTGTTCCCCATTGAAGTAGATCAAGAAGGAATGGACATCAGCATGCTTCAAGATTCCGGTGCGACTGTCGCTTACTTAACACCATCGCACCAATTTCCGACCGGTACTGTTCTTTCCGCGGCGCGAAGAACAGCATTATTAAATTGGGCGACGTCTCATAAAAACCATTATATTATTGAAGATGATTACGACAGCGAGTTTCGTTATACCGGAAGACCGATTCCCGCTTTACAAGGAATGGACAAAGGAGACAATGTTATTTATATAAGCACATTTTCAAAATCGCTGATGCCATCCTTGCGTATCGCTTATATGGTGTTGCCCGGCATTCTGCTCAAAAGGTACAAGGATGCCTTCATTCACTATGCATCCACCGTCCCACGCCTGGATCAGCACATTCTAGCGCGTTTTATGGCAGATGGACAATTTTCACGACATCTGAATAGGATGCGAACGATTTACAGAAGAAAACTGCAAACGTTGATTGATGCAATTCTCCCTTATACACCGCATATTTCCTATTCAGGAGAGGAAGCAGGTATGCATATAATGATTACGGTTCATGTTAATCGAACCGAAAAAGAATTAATTGAGTCCGCCAAAAAAGTAGGGATTCGAATTTATGGTTTAAATAAGTATCGAAAGAATCCGGTTGAAAATGACCCCTCCTTCCTCATTGGATTTGGCGGTTTAACAGTGGATTCGATAGAAAAGGCTATTGATGATCTCATGCATGCTTGGGAAATAAATAAAAGCGATGAATCCATTTAGATTCACCGCTTTTTATTTTATTTAAATAATCCTTTAACAAATCCTATTGCACTGTCCCAAACACTGACAAAGAAATCACCGATTGCACGCATTGAAAGCGAGAACCAACCTGCTTTCTCGACTGCTTCTGTCGTCACAACGTCTATTGTCGGATGATCGGAATCGATAAAACCATAATCCTTGCCTTCCTCGCGAACAAGCTCGACATGGCCGATAACTGCATCTTTTTTAATTGGTGCTACAAGTTCGCCGTCCGTTAACTTAGATTCATCAAGAACTAGTTCAGGTTTATATAAATCCTTATCTCTCGTTTTGATCATCATTTTTACAGGTTCTTTAACCGCTATTTCCACTGTGTCAGTTTTACCTTTACTAACGTTCAGGGATTTTTGATTTTCAAATTTATGCCCAGCTGGTGCAAATTCTACTTCCGAAAACTGAGTAAAACCATAATCAAACAACGCACGAGTGGCATCAAAGCGTGCCTTATATGAACCGACACCTTCTTCATTAACTGCATTCATAACGACGGCGATCAATCGTTTCCCGTCTTTCACCGCAGTACCTGTAAAACAATGTCCAGCAAATGTCGTCGTTCCAGTTTTTAAACCGTCTACACCGGGATATTCATAAACAAACCCTGGAAGCATGAAGTTCCAGTTATCCATTTTAATCTCATCGTCAGTGCCTTCACGGAATTTTTTTGTTTTGATACTTGTCGTATCTAGAACTTCCGGATAATCTTTTAGTAAATGATACGCAAGTTTTGCAACTGATTTTGCAGGCATTACGTTTTCATCTTTCGGGCCTGTCCCTTTCGGATGCATTCCTTGAAGATGCGAGTTGTTTAACCCCGTCGTATTCACAAATTTATAATCTTTAAGGCCAAGTTCTTCGGCTTTCGCATTCATTAACTTCAAAAATTCTGTTTCCGTTCCTGCTATTGATTCAGCAATCGCAATTGTTGCCGCATTTGCAGAATATATTGCAGTTGCTTCATACAACTCGCGAATGGTATAAGTTCCATCCGCACGTAGCGGAACGTTGCTCAAACTACGATCCTGTGAAATCTTATACGTATAATCATTCACTCGGTATTCTTGATCCCAAGTGATTTTACCTTCTTTAATCGCTTCAAAAAGGATATACTCTGTCATCATTTTAGTCATACTAGCAATGCCGAGTGGCGCATCTGCATTTTGTTCATATAAAATCTTTCCGCTATCCGCATCAATTAGAATCGCACCCTTGACATTAATCCCTATACCCTCATCAGCAGCCGCAGCCGGGACTATTCCAACTGACATGACAAATAACAGCGGAATTACAATCATAGCAACATATTTTCTCATTTTCTGTTTCAAAACCTTACCTCCGTTATTGCGATTTCCCCTTAATAATTTTACCACAAATCTCATGCGACGAGGGGACTATAGCAAAAAAAACATCTTTCCGCTTATATGAAGACGCAGGAAAGATGCTTAAGTTGCCACAAAGTTATTTCCAGTACTTTATTTATGAAAGTGTATAGTTCGGTGCTTCTTTTGTAATTTGAACTTGGTGTGGGTGACTTTCCAATAAACCTGATCCAGTCATGCGAATAAATTGAGCGTTTTCGCGATGTTCCAGGAGATTTCTCGAGCCGCAGTATCCCATACCTGCACGAATTCCACCAACTAATTGATGAATAGTATCCGCTATATCTCCCTTATATGGAAGACGGCCCTCTATCCCTTCAGGAACGAGTTTTTTTGCATCATCTTGGAAGTAACGGTCTTTTGATCCTTGTTCCATTGCACCGACCGACCCCATACCACGATACACTTTGAAACGACGACCTTGGAATAATTCAGTTTCACCCGGACTTTCAGTCGTACCCGCTAAAAGACTTCCGAGCATGACTACATGTCCACCAGCAGCAAGTGCCTTAACAATATCTCCTGAATACTTAATACCGCCGTCAGCAATCATTGTTTTCCCTAATTCTCTTGCAACAGATGCACAATCGTAAATTGCTGTAATTTGCGGAACCCCGACACCTGACACAACACGTGTTGTACAGATAGAACCAGGACCGATTCCAACCTTAACAACGTCCGCGCCTGCTTCATACAAAGCACGAGCACCTTCCGCTGTAGCAATATTACCCGCGATTATTTCTAGCTCAGGGAATTCGTTTCGGATATTCGCTACTGTATCGATAACACCTTTTGAATGTCCGTGCGCCGTGTCAATGACAATCACATCAACTTCTGCTGCAACAAGTTTTTTTACACGAATCATCGTATCAGAAGTTACACCAACTGCAGCACCGACAAGCAGTCTGCCTTGCTTATCTTTTGCAGCGTGCGGATATTCCATTACTTTTTCAATGTCTTTAATAGTAATTAAACCATTCAAAATGCCTTCTTCGTCAACAATCGGAAGTTTTTCGATTTTATATTTTTGAAGGATTTTTTCAGCATCGTCCAAGGTTGTCCCTACAGGAGCAGTTACAAGATTTTCTTTCGTCATTACATCGTCGATCATAAGCGAATAATCCTGAATAAAACGCATATCTCGATTGGTAATAATCCCGACAAGCTTAAGCTCGTCTTCATTATTAACAATTGGAACACCTGAAATTCGGTATCTGCTCATCAAATGTTCAGCATCAAAAACTTGGTGGTTAGGCGTTAAGTAAAATGGATTTGTAATAACTCCATTTTCTGAGCGTTTAACTGTGACAACCTGTTCCGCCTGTTCTTCGATACTCATATTTTTATGAATGATGCCAAGTCCGCCTTGTCTTGCCATAGAAATGGCCATTCGTGATTCGGTAACTGTATCCATACCAGCACTGATAATAGGTATATTCAACTTAATTTTTTCCGTTAAATCAACGGAAAGGGATACATCTTTAGGTAGTACATCAGAAGGCCCCGGTATTAGCAACACATCGTCGAAAGTTAGTCCCTCACGTGCAAATTTTGATTCCCACATCTTAATTTTGCCTCCCTGATCTCTTTTGAATATTAGTAAGATATTATCAGCGACTGTATTGACTGTCAAGGTTCTCTTAAGTAGTAAATGTATTCGTATTTTTCACTAAACGATTTCTTTAATTTTTTTCTTTATTTTTAATGGAGATGTTTGAGGGGCAAAACGATCAATAACAACCCCATCTTTGTTTACCAGGAATTTAGTGAAATTCCACTTCACTCCATTTGTTAATAAACCTTTTTTCTCCGAAGTCAAATACTTGAACAGTGGATCTACATCCTCCCCCTTTACATTTACCTTTGCAAACATTGGAAAGGTCACTTTGTAGATTAATTTACAAACTTTCATCGTTTTTTCAACATTTTCGTACTCCTGGTTTCTAAAGTTGTCTGATGGGAAACTTAGGACAACAAAACCATCGTCTTTATATTCATCGTAAAGCTTTTGCAACTCGTTAAATTGATTCGCAAAACCGCACTTACTTGCAGTATTTACAATTAATAAGGATTTACCCTTGAAATCTGCTAACGATTGTATACTTCCATCAGGTTTTTTCACCGAGAAATTATATATTTCATTCATTTTAACATCTCCTATTTCTCTAATCATAAATTGAAAAATGATGAACTACAATGCTTTCGTATTAGAATGTGTAAAAAGTTTTCATATATCAAGTGAATTAGTAAAAAAGATTTGTAAAGGATTTATGTTTTAGCCCTTTTCGGGGTTATTTTAGTCATTTTTTGTTATATTATGTTTTTTAATGAGCACTTTGGTGTCTTTTAAGAGCTATATTCATATTTATAAAATGATTATCTATCATTTTAAGAATTTTCAACAAAAAAAGCCACTACCATTAAGGTAATGACTCTTTAAGTGCCTAGCAACGTCCTACTCTTGCAGGGGGAAGCCCCCAACTACCATCGGCGCTGAAGAGCTTAACTTCAAGTCAGATTTTACCTTACGGTAAAAAAATTATTTTTTCATTAGCAAAGAACAAAAAAAGCCACTACCATCTAAGGTAATGACTCTTTAAGTGCCTAGCAACGTCCTACTCTTGCAGGGGGAAGCCCCCAACTACCATCGGCGCTGAAGAGCTTAACTTCCGTGTTCGGTATGGGAACGGGTGTGACCTCTTCGCTATCGCCACTAGACT
>NZ_JAAOIY010000013.1 GCF_013184495.1 Sporosarcina jiandibaonis
TTTTACTCATAAAATTATCCCGCTCCTTCAAGTTAGGTATAGTATAGCGGGTTTTTTCCATAGAAAAAACCCCGAAAGGGGTACTTTTTTAAAGTGTCCGCTTTTCGGGGTTCAGTTCATTTATTGTCCATAGGTTGTTTTTTTATAATGTAATTTCAATAATCCAAGCGATAAAAATAACAGCGATTGCAACAGGAGCTGCATACCTAACAAGAAACTTCCAGACTGCATGTACAACGGGGTGTGTATTTAATTCGTCTACCGTTTGTTTTTTCGTCAATACAAATCCCGCAAATATAGAAATCAATAGCGCGCCAATCGGCATACCGATTCGACTCGTTAATAGATCTGCAAAATCGAAAATCGTTCCTCCGAACACATTGACACCGGATAATAATCCAAAAGACAAGGCGCTCGGTATCCCGATGATGAAAATAAGCAATCCGAATACCCAAGCCGCCCGTTTCCTGCGATCAGTTCGCGTTCGAATGCCTGTTGATACGACAATTTCCAACATAGAAATTGAGGATGTCAAAGTCGCAAAAAGCATTAAAATGAAGAAAATAATCATAAATAGATTCCCGAACGGAATTTGTTCAAAAATAGCTGGTAACACAACGAATATTAAACCAGGTCCTTCAGCTGGGGAATGCCCCAGTGCAAAAACCGCCGGGAAAATAACAAGCCCTGCCAAAATGGAAATAATAATGTTCAGGATTGATACATTTAATGCAGATTGCCCTAGACGTTCTTCTTTTGATAAATAAGAAGCATACGTCAACATGCCAGTGACGCCAACGCTAAGGGAGAAAAACGCTTGTCCAAGCGCAAGAATAAAAGTTTCACCTGTTAGTAAGGACCAATCCGGCACAAATAAGAAACGCACACCTTCCATCGCACCTTCGAGTGTTAATGACCGGATGGCCAAGATGATGAAAAATATAAATAATAGAGGCATCATCCATCTACTTGCTCGTTCAATGCCCGCTTTAATGCCGCCTTGCACAATCCAAATAGTTAGCAGCATAAACACCGCTTGCGAAAGCAATACTTCAACGGGATTAGCCGTAATTGAATCGAACATCGCACCATAATCCAATCCATTGAGTTGGAAGATAAGCGCCCGTGCTAAATAAGACAAAATCCAACCGCCGACAACGCTATAAAAAGACAGCACGATAAATCCGAAAGCGAAGCCGAGCCAACCAATCAAGTTCCACTTACTTCCAGGAGCCAACCGCTTAAGCGTTGTTACTGCATCCGCTTGTCCCATTCGACCTATAACGAATTCGGCAAGAAGTATCGGAAGTCCAATTGCTATCGTACTAATAATGAAGAGCAGAACAAATACACTACCGCCATTTGTTCCTGCCATATAAGGGAATTTCCATATCGCACCGAGTCCAATCGCACTCCCCGCTGCTGCGAGGATAAACCCGATTTTCGATGTCCACTGTTCACGTGGGGCCATATTTCATCACTCTTTCTATTTACAAACATTTTTTTATTGTACACGATTAAATAAAGAAATACATCAGAAGTGAAATAAATCCTACGAAAGGGGGGGAGCCGGGAGTCGTGAACTAGCCGAAATAGAAGAAGTGGAAAATAAGTTTCGCCTGAAGACCTAAGAATCATACTAAAAAGAGCCCGAGTAACGGCACCAACCATTCAATTGGAAAACGAATAATTTAATATCTGAAATTAAACTGAATAATTTGCACTTTCTGGTATAATAAGGTTTATATACAGTTGTCGGGGAAGGGGCTGACCGTACGTGCAAGAAAATGAACTCATTCGAAACGCGAAAAACGGGGACTTTGCTAATTTTCCGGAATGGATCGATATGCATTCTGGCATGCTGGTGCGTTTCGCATTTCAAAATGGACTTACATTTGAAGAAGCAAACGAGGTGACGATGGATACATATATTTCACTTCGTAATAATTTAAGACGCCTTGATGAACATGCGCCATTATTACTTACATTATATAAAATCTTGTCGGAAAAGCTGTCGCGATATAATTCAACGCTACCCATTCCAGAAGATGCTCTCCCATTTAAAGAAGACACGCTCCTTCATATGAAAATTGCAGAACTAGATAAGAAATATCGTATTCCATTTATCTTATCTTTTTATCACGATTTAAATAACGACCAAATTTCAATTATTACCGGAGATTCCGCGGAAGATATTGATTCGACCATCCTAGCTGCAAATGAGTTGCTCGGCGAAAGTAGAAAAAATCTTGAGCTTCTCAAAAAATCCTATGATCGCTTATCCGTGACATTTAAAGCTGAACAAATATTTGGTGCTATGGATCAGCCCGTCATCAAGTCAAAAAAGAAATCGATCGCGTGGTCAATTATAGGCGCATTAGCCTTAGCGATCGTCCTACTTTCATTGCCATTATCATTTCCCGACAAAAAAGAAAGTTCGATTATTAATGCTACTGATCTGGAGTTTTTCAAAGAACTGGAAGAAAAATATAAAACTGAACGCACCAAAAGACAAGAAAGACTCAAATTGGAAGATGCAAGGTTTGACCAATTGAATTTCATCAGAAAAGCAGATAAGGAAATAATGGAGTTAAAAGATTCGATGGAACGTGGAGAAATTCCGGTAAACATGGAAAAAATAGTCGAAAACATCATAGAGGACTTAAAATTGCCATCTGAAATGATTGCTGACATTCAACAAGAACCACTCCATGAAAGCGAGAACGAGAGTATCGAACATGTCATGACCTATAAGGGAAAAATAAAAGATTTAATCACTGTCTACAACGGCATTCTTTGGGATAACCGAGAAACGATTGAAGAGTTTGAAGGGGGATCACAAAAAGCATCATTATTAATGCTTTCAAGAACAGAATTTCCAAATGAACTTCAACAAGCGATTGACACGATGCGTACCCAATCCATCCAATTATGCGCCAAAAATAATACATTCGAAATTAATGCATGTTATTTCAGGTCAACGCTTCATGATCAATTGAGCTATAGCTATCATCAAACCGCTCGTGCATACGTTGCAATCATGACTTATGATTATTATCTTAACCATGTCAATATGGTCAATAGTCCGGATTGGATTTATTGGGAATTAACTGAAATGCAACATGCCATTATACAAATCAGTAATGATAAAAGTTATTACAAAGAGTTGGAAACCTATTTCGCATCATTTTTTTATGAATTTATGAAAGGGAAAGACCTTATTGAAGAAATGGACGTACAAGGAATAGTACCAGTTCTTTATCAAGATGCGTGGAAAAAATTTGATTATCAAGAGGAAGCCTTGCCAATAAATTATCTTGTGCAACCAATCATTGAAGAAATGGAAGCATCTGCTTGGAAGAAGTCAGAGAGTTGGGAGCGTTTAACTCGTAAATCAATCCTCGATGCACTCAAACTATCGCATGAAGGTAAACTAGAGGAAATCATGTTCGGTAAAATGCCAACGCTTGTCAATGAAAAAATCGACCTGCCAGACAAACTTTTTACAACTAAAATAGAAAAGTTATATGCGGAATTTAAAAAAACTTACGACAGAACCATTTTTAAAGAGCTATCACCTATTTTTGTAGTCGGCGTTTATGACTATGCAAATGAAATGGAAGACCCAATGACGATGTTGAAGTTATTCAACTTTGACAACGGGGAGTTTTATCGATACGAACCAGAAGAATCGGGAGAATCTTTTATTGCAGATTGGCGAAAAGGATTTTCAATTTTTGAAGAAGCGACCTCTGTTGAATTTTCCAATGAAGACATAGTACGATATGGAAGAAATTTTTACGCCACTGTAAAAATCGAAAAAAATCAATCGGATGACCAATATATTCCGATTTGGATAGATAAAAATCGAGAATTTTATATACGTGAATTTGTGCATCAACAGCTGCCTTCATCTGAAGAACACCCTGAAATAAAAATCACTGAGATTGATAAAGAATGGATTTCACATATGTATAATCACTTCGTTGAAACGAAGGCATCCGATGGATATATGGGTCCGATTGACGTGATCGCTACCTATTTTCTTGCCGCACAAAAAGGGGACCGCGAAACGCAATATGCTTTCTATTATCAAGGTGATGAATCTAAAGTTATTGAAAAAGAACAATATCTAAAGAAACCAAGCGAAATTCCTTCAACGGATATGGAAAATCTATACAAGACGATTTCGTTTAAAGGATTAGAACAAGACAAGAACGGGAACTGGCCCGGCGTTGCAACGTTAACGGTCAATCAAGAAACGAATCCAAGCATAGAATCGATAGTAGAGATCAACATGATGTGGACAAAAAACGGTTGGCGTATCGTGTATCCATTGAAATAACAGAATTCGAAGATGAATTATTTCAGGTACGATAGAGCAGGGGGATGATTATTATAGCGGATGTTGAGTTATTCAATCAGCTAAAGACGGGCGACCGAGAGGCATTAAAAAAATGGATGGCAATTCACTCGAAAAAAATAGAACAATTCGCTGTTCAATACGGGTGCGGTTCGACTCAATTACAGCAGGTAACGAAAGCAACGTTCAGGAAATTAAATAGCCAGTTGACTGAAGCGGAAGACGTAAATCAGCTTCGATTATTTATGTATAAGATTACTTTAACGATAATTAGAAATATGGAACTGCCTCATGATAAAGAAAATTTCTTGCCCTTTGAAGAAGATCAACAACTTCATGAAAAAATCATCAATCTTAACGATGAAAATAAAATCACCTTAATACTTTCCTGTTTTCATGTAATGACAGAGAAAGAAATTGCTTTCATTACAGGATTTCCAGAAAATGAAATAATGAATTTAATTGCCGAATCACGTCAAAAACTAAATAGAAATCTTCTCCAAATCGAGAAGCAATTAAAGTTTCTAGGTAAATCATATGAGCGGCTTCGATTTTCATTCGATTATGAAAATATTTTCGAGGAGCAACAAGTCGAAAGTGAGCCTATACAAAAACCTAAATCATCAAAAAAAATTCTGCTTTCATGGATTGCCGGGATAGTCACTTTATTAACCCTCATCACGGTTTCAGTGGTTACTGGAGAGGAATACCAAAAGTCTTCAACTGAAAAATATATAGAACGCTTAAAAATGTCATTCGAAAAAGAAATAGAAAACAAATTTAATGAATTAGGTTTTCCAGAAACAATCGAACAGAACGACAATGATTTCAGAAGTCGATATGCAGAAGCGCCGCGGAGAGATTTTGATGCGATGATCAGGCGTTATGAAAGACTAATGATTAATAATGAAAAAGTCGATAAGAAACAAATGAAGAAAGAATACAAAGAAATAATTGAACAATTACAATTGCCATCTGAAATGGCGGAACAATTAATTAAAAATCCAATAACGAATAATAAGAGAAAAAGCGAAGAATTCATTAATTTGTACTTAGAAAAACATTTCTATATTCAGGAGTCTTTTTATACGATTTACTACGACCATCACGAAATCATCGAAGATGCGATGGTCGGCGACGAAATTGACATCGAAGAGTTTATGGAAAGGAAGGATACGTTCCCTGAGGATTTTCAAAGAATTTTAACAGGACTGGAAAAACAAAATTATTATCCGGTTTCGATTCCTAATGTCGCGCCCTTCCATCCGAAATACCAGAAAAATGAATTGAGCAAGAAAATTAGAAATGCGCTACATGAAGATGTGGGCGGGTATATGACAATGCTCGAAACCGAGCATATGTTTAACGTGCAAAGCCTCGATTTTTCATTGGACCAATCATTAGACTATTTAATCGATATGGAAAAAACATTACTTGCCACGGAACAATCCTATATGTATTACTGGATGCTGTCGCATACGTACTCAACTTTATTTAATTTATTAGTAATTGACGATGACGAAGATGAGACGAATGAAATTTTGGATGATTCCGGAAAAGTGAAAGAAAAATATCGTGCTATTTGGGAAAAGATTGCAAATCTCGGCGGAGATTCCCCGGCTGCGTTTATCATGAAGGAAATCGTTGAAGAAATGAAAGCGAGCGATTGGGAAAAATCGAAAAGTTATCAGCGATTAGATCAAAACCATATTTATAGAGCATTAACCTTTGCGCAAGAAAATAGCTTGAATTTATTTACTCTTGGTGAGTTCGTTGGATACGGAACAATTACAACGTCAGTTCAAGATCCCGATTATCAAGTAGCGCTTAAAGAGTTGTATGATAATTTCTCCTATGATTATAATCTAGTCACTTTGGAACAAGCGAATCCTCTAGATATTATCGGTGTCTATTATTATGCAAATGAACTAGAAGATTCCGAGACAATGTGGCATCTTTTAAATCATGAATTTGTCCCAGTTAACCTTCAAGAATACATGAAAAACTGGAAGAAAAAAGAATCCTTACCAGAACAAGTAGAGTCGATATTTGTAGATATGGGAGATGGAAGCATTAACGGTTCGCCGCTTGTCCCGGTAGGATATGAGCAAGAAGGCAGCATCTATTATTTTGCGAAAATGATTTTCGACATCGAGAATAATATCTGGACGATTTATGAGATTGAATAAGTGCAGCATGCTTTTTTGCCCGCTAAATGCATTCATGATATAATTTAGATGGCCTTATGGCAGATACGATATAAAAAATTGGGAGCTGTTTCAAATGGCGAGAAAGTATGAAGCGGGAGAAAAGCTCACAGGAAAAGTAACGGGCATTCAACCCTACGGCGCATTCGTCTCACTCGATGAAAACACGCAAGGCTTGGTCCATATTTCGGAAATTACGTATGGTTTTGTAAAAGATGTAAACGAGTTCCTATCTATTGGAGAAGAAGTTGAAGTAAAAGTCCTGGAAGTGAACGAAGAAGCCGAAAAGATTAGTTTGTCGATTCGTGCACTACAAGAAAACCCAGTAAATAATCGTCGAGACGACCGTCCGCGAGAATCTTTACAAGAACGTATTAAAGAGCGAGATTCAGAAGGTTTTAATTCCTTGAAAGAAAAGCTTCAAGATTGGATCGAACAATCAGGTCAATAAAAAATGAGAGGAGGCGATTTTGCCTACCTCTCATTTTTTATTTTTCGCAAACGATATTGTAAACTTTGCCGGCTCATTCCTAAGGCATTAGCTGTTTTAGTAACATTATCATCATGAAGCTTCATCGCTTTATTAATATAGTACTCTTCAGCCGCATGCAAATATTCATCAAGCGGCAGTAACTCTTTGTCACGGTGAACGATAAAATCTTCAATAGACTGATCATCTGCATCTCCAGTTTTCACCCTGAAATGGAGAGGCAACATATTATATGTAATGACAGTTTCTGTCGAAGAAAGCGAAGTGACTTCGTCCAGCAGAATTTCGAGTTCGCGCATATTCCCTGGCCAATCATAATGTTTGAATATCTTTTCTACTTCAGGCGTAATTCCTTGAATTGCACTATTATAGCGCTTGCTTCTTCGGTTTAAATAAGCGGAAACGAAAGGCATAATATCTTCATGTCTTTTCCGAAGCGGCGGAATTCGAATCGCAAATGAAGAGAAGAAATAATACAATTCCTTCAATAAGTTCCCCGAGGCTATTAATTCAACAGGATCATCCCCGATACTTGCGATAAATTGGCGATTTCCGCTGTTCGACTTTGACAGCAAGGCCAACAACTTTTTTTGCAAAGGGATGGATAATAATTCGATTCGCTCACAAAACAACGTATAGGACTCAGACTCATTCAAGTCCTCTAATAATCGATCGATAAGAAGCGGGTCGGAACTATGACAATGCAGCGTATAAAAGTATTTAGGTGATGGAGATAATGCATTATGGATACTTTGCGCGATCAGTTCTTTTCCAGTACCTGTTTCCCCGATTAAAAGAACGGGCAATTTAGCCTTTGCTGCTTTCTTGGCAGTCGATATCACAGTTTTCATTGAAGACGAATGGGCCACAATTTCATTGAAAGTTGTCGGTTTATTAGATTTTGAATCCGGCTGATGCAAAACCTTTTCCATTGCTGTTATATCTCGTGATAGCTCAATCGCCCCTATTAAATTCCCGTTCTCGAATACCGGGTACGTATCATTAACAGTCGTAATTTCAATCCCATTTCGATTCCAATACGTTTGTTTGACATTCAATAATTCATTTCCACTCTGTAAAGCTTTAAGTAAAGTACTCTCTTCCTGTTCAAAATTAAATAATTCCAAAATAGACCGATCTTGAACATCTTCAAGAGCGAGCCCTTCAATTTGCTTCATTTTATTATTGTAAATAATAGTATTACCATTGTTATCTATTGCATGGATTCCAAGTGCTGCATGTTCAATCGCAAATGCATAAAACCGAGAAAGTGCATCCATCTCTTTTCGCATAAAACTCCTCCAATCGACTTAATCTCAAGAAAATGTATTTATTAAAGTAATAATACTTGAAAAAAGCAATAATCTTTTGCATTATTATATATGTAACCAATTACAAACTGCAAACATTTTTTGCGCCTGAACTTATTGAAGGAGGAAATTTATTATGATTCCATACAAACACGAACCATTCACTGATTTTACAAATGAAGAAAATAAGAACGCTTATCTTAATGCATTAAAACAAGTAGAAGGATATCTCGGTGAAGATTACCCATTAATCATTGGCGGAGAACGTGTAACTACTGATGAAAAATTAGTATCTACAAACCCTTCAAATAAAGAAGAAGTAATCGGCCGTGTATCAAAAGCGAGCCAGGAACTTGCTGAAAAAGCGATGCAAGTAGCAGATGAAACATTTAACACATGGAGAAAAGTTAAACCGGAATTCAGAGCTGATGTTTTATTCAAAGCAGCTGCAATCGTACGTCGTCGTAAAGCAGAGTTTTCAGCATTACTGACAAAAGAAGCTGGTAAACCTTGGAACGAAGCGGATGCAGATGTAGCCGAAGGAATCGACTTCTTAGAATATTACGGACGTCAAATGCTTGATTTGAAAAAGGGCATGCCTGTGGAAAGCCGTCCAGGCGAATATAATCAGTTCCACTACATTCCACTCGGTGTTGGCGTTGTTATTTCACCATGGAACTTTGCATTCGCGATTATGGCGGGAACAACTGCCGCTGCACTAGTAACTGGAAATACAGTACTTCTTAAACCGGCATCCACAACGCCAGTTGTTGCATATAAATTTATTGAAGTTCTGGAAGAAGCGGGAATGCCTGCAGGCGTCGTTAACTTCATCCCGGGTTCAGGCGCAGAGGTCGGCGATTACCTAGTCGATCACCCAAGAACACGTTTCATATCATTTACGGGCTCACGTGAAGTTGGAACGAGAATTTACGAACGTGCAGCAGTCGTGAATGAAGGACAAATTTGGTTAAAACGGGTTATCGCGGAAATGGGCGGTAAAGATACCATCGTTGTTGACAACCAAGCAGATTTGGAATTAGCGGCACAAGCCATTGTAAAATCGGCATTCGGTTTTAGCGGACAGAAATGTTCAGCTTGTTCACGGGCAGTCATTCATGAAGATGTTTATGACCAAGTAGTAGAACGCGTTGAAGAACTGACAAAAGAATTGACTTACGGGGATTCTTCGAATAACTCGAACTTCACCGGACCAGTTATTGACCAAGCTTCATTCGATAAAATCATGAGTTATATTGAAATTGGTAAAGAAGAGGGTCGTTTAATTGCTGGTGGTACGGGAGACGATTCGAAAGGATACTTTGTCGCACCGACAGTATTTGCAGACCTTGACCCTAAATCTCGTATCATGCAAGAAGAAATTTTCGGACCAGTTGTCGGCTTGACAAAAGCAAAAAGCTTCGACGAAGCAATTGAAATCGCAAACAACACAGACTACGGCTTAACAGGTGCTGTCATCACGAATAACCGTGAGCATATCGAACAAGCTCGCGAAGATTTCCATGTTGGAAACCTTTACTTTAACCGTGGCTGCACGGGTGCTATTGTTGGCTACCAGCCATTTGGCGGCTTCAACATGTCAGGTACTGACTCCAAAGCGGGCGGACCAGATTACTTGCAACTTCATATGCAAGGAAAAACAACTTCAGAAACACTATAAAATAGATAAGAAATACGATAATATAAATATGAACCACTTGTAAGGATTGTCTCTTCGTATATGAAGGGACAATCTGCTATTAAAAAGGAGGGAATTATGTGTCATTATCGAAAAATGTAATTGAACAAACAGAAAAGTTTGGAGCGAATAATTACCATCCACTACCAATTGTTATTTCAGAAGCGGAAGGCGTTTGGGTGAAAGATCCAGAGGGTAATAAGTATATGGATATGCTTGCTGCGTATTCAGCCGTTAACCAAGGTCACCGTCATCCCAAAATTATCAATGCACTGAAGGAACAAGCAGATCGTGTAACACTAACATCACGCGCATTTCATAATGATCAACTCGGTCCGTGGTATGAAAAAGTTTGTAAATTGTCAGGAAAAGAAATGGCTCTTCCGATGAACACGGGTGCGGAAGCAGTTGAAACAGCAGTTAAAACAGCACGACGTTGGGCTTACGATGTAAAAGGCGTTGCTGATGGGCAAGCAGAAATTATCGCATGCAACGGAAACTTCCATGGTCGCACGATGACAGCCGTTTCATTATCATCGGAACCGGAATATCAACGCGGATTTGGTCCAATGCTACCAGGTATCAAACTAGTTTCATATGGTGATATCGATGAACTCGAAGCAGCGATTACACCAAACACGGCAGCATTTCTGATTGAGCCAATTCAAGGCGAAGCAGGCATAATTATTCCTCCCGAAGGTTACATTAAAGCGGCACGCGATCTTTGCACGAAACATAATGTGTTGTTTATAGCAGATGAAATCCAAGCCGGCCTAGGTCGTACAGGTAAAATGTTCGCATGTGAATGGGAAGGCATAAAGCCTGACATGTATGTACTTGGAAAAGCACTTGGCGGGGGAGTATTCCCGATTTCATGTGTTGTCGCAGACAAAGATATCCTTGGCGTATTCAATCCGGGGTCACATGGATCGACATTCGGCGGAAATCCAATGGCGTGTGCAGTCTCGATTGCATCGTTAGAAGTTCTTGAAGATGAAAACCTCGCAGAAAATGCATTAGAACTCGGCAATTATTTCATGGATGAATTAAAGAAAATAAACCATCCGGATATTAAAGAAGTAAGAGGGCGTGGATTGTTCATCGGCGTAGAATTATCTGTAGACGCTCGACCGTATTGCGAAAATCTAAAAGAACTGGGATTACTATGTAAAGAAACGCATGATACAGTAATCCGTTTTGCACCACCACTCGTTATAAATAAAGAAGAAATTGATTGGGCGTTAGAAAAAATCAAGCAAGTTTTTGCTTGAAAAGATTAGTTTCAAGACGTCTAGCAATATGTTATAATATTTTCGAAGAAAAAATTTTAATCAAAGAGGCGAAAAAAACAATTGACTGATAATATGAAGCTGTTAACGTCCACGCAAGATGTCATTAAAGAAGCTCTTGATAAACTCGGCTACGATGAAGGAATGTACGACCTTCTAAAGGATCCGATTCGTATGGTTGAAGTACGGATTCCTATCCGTATGGATGATGGAAAAATTAAAGTGTTTACAGGTTTCCGTGGCCAACATAATGATGCTGTTGGTCCGACAAAAGGCGGCGTGCGTTTCCACCCTGAAGTAGACTACATTGAAGTGAAAGCACTTTCAATGTGGATGACATTAAAATGCGGAATCGTAAATCTTCCGTATGGTGGTGGTAAAGGTGCAGTAATCTGTGATCCACGTGAAATGTCTATGGGAGAGCTTGAGCGTTTGAGTCGCGGTTATGTCCGCGCATTGAGCCAAGTTATGGGACCAGCAAAAGATATTCCTGCCCCAGACGTTTTTACAAATGCTCAAATTATGGCATGGATGATGGATGAATATAGTCGAATTGATGAATTCAACTCACCTGGATTTATTACTGGTAAACCGATTGTTCTCGGAGGTTCTCAAGGTCGGGACCGCGCGACAGCGGAAGGTGTTACCATTGTAATTGAAGAAGCAGCGAAAAAACGCGGCATCGATATGAAAGGTGCACGTGTCGTTATCCAAGGTTTTGGAAACGCTGGGAGTTTCTTATCTAAATTCCTTCATGATGCAGGTGCTAAAGTAATCGGAATTTCAGATGCTTACGGTGCGCTTCATGATCCGGATGGTTTGGATATCGATTATTTACTCGATCGTCGCGACAGCTTCGGTACGGTAACAACACTTTTCGAAGATACGATTACTAACAAAGAACTCTTCGAACTGGACTGCGATATTATTGTACCAGCTGCAATTGCTAATCAAATTACCGAAGAAAATGCACATAATATAAAAGCAAGCATTGTTGTTGAGGCAGCAAATGGTCCGACAACGGCAGAGGCTACACAAATACTTACTGAACGTGGAATACTGCTCGTTCCGGATGTATTGGCAAGTGCGGGCGGAGTAACTGTTTCATACTTTGAATGGGTACAGAACAATATGGGATACTATTGGTCTGAAGAAGAAATTCGTGAAAAATTAACAGAGAAAATGGTAGCAGCATTTGAAAATGTTTATACTACTGCTACTACACGTAATATAGATATGCGCCTAGCAGCATACATGGTTGGTGTTCGTGCAACTGCCGAAGCATCACGTTTCCGTGGTTGGGCATAATAATTAAAAAGACATTTCCCGATGTAAACGGGAGATGTCTTTTTTATATTTCTTCTGGTCTCGCGGCATGCGTTTTGACAACATCCCTGTCTCGCCAATCTTCGAAGAGTAAGCCCAGAGTAAGAAGTCCTGCCACACCAATTACAATATAAATGAGTCGAGCAATCGGCTCCGCAGAACCACCCGCTAATTCTCCTACAACATCAAATCGAAACAAACCAGCAAGACCCCAGTTTAATGCACCAATAATGACTAACGCGAGTGCGACTCTTTGTACAGTTCCCATTTGAAACACCTCCATATTAAGTATGTCCATTTATTAATGATAAATACAAAATACATTAATTTTGCAATCGCTAATTACGTTCCGGATAATAGGGAGTAGGTAGATAGGAGGTTTTCTAAATGAACGACTTTACATTTTATAATCCAGTCAAGTTAATTTTCGGTAAAGGGCAATTAGAAAAGCTTAGGGAAGAATTGCCGAATTACGGAAAAAAGATTCTAGTTGTCTACGGCGGCGGCAGTATTAAACGGAATGGCCTTTACGATGAAGTCATGACACTACTTAATGAATTAGGTATGGAGGTCCATGAGTTAGCTGGAGTCGAACCAAATCCCCGTATCTCGACTGCTCGTAAAGGGGCGGAGATTTGTAAAGAACAAGGAATCGACTTTTTATTGGCAGTTGGGGGCGGCTCGGTAATTGATTGTACGAAACTAATCGCCTGTGCAGCAAAGTATGATGGCGACGCTTGGGATTTTGTAAGTAAGAAAGCAACTCCAAAAGATGGACTTCCATTTGGCACGGTGCTTACGTTAGCGGCAACAGGTTCTGAAATGAATGCAGGATCGGTTATTACAAACGAAGAAACCCAAGAAAAATACGGTTGGGGAAGTCCTTTCACATTTCCGAAATTCTCAATTTTGGATCCTGCATATACAATATCCGTTCCAAAAGACCAAACAGTTTACGGAATCATCGATATGATGTCCCATATTTTCGAACAGTATTTTAATGAAGCGACAAACACCCCAGTGCAAGATGAAATGTGTGAAGGCGTGCTGCGCGCAATTATTGAAAATGGTCCCAAACTTGTGGAGGACCTTGAAAACTATGAATTACGCAAAACAATTCTTATAGCGGGAACGCTAGGGTTAAACAACTTTCTACGCCTAGGTTACCGAGGGGATTGGGCATCCCATGAAATCGAACATGCCATTTCAGCAGTTTACGACATACCGCATGCGGGAGGTTTGGCGATAATATTCCCGCATTGGATGAGACAAAATGTGGACGTAAATCCTGAACGATTCGCAAGATTGGCGGAAAAAGTATTCCAAGTCAATCCTGAAGGCAAAACCACTATAGAAATTGCCTTAGAAGGAATTGATCGTTTAAGATCATTCTGGTCCTCGATTGGAGCCCCTGAAACACTTGCAGATTATGGCATAGATAATTCTAAAATCGAACTCATGGCGGAAAAGGCTACTATTAATGGGAACATCGGTAATTTTTCAAACATGAGTAAAGAAGATGTTGAAAAAGTGCTAATAGCCTCCCTTTAAATTGAAACCCGTCGCGCATTTTAAGTGCGTGACGGTTGCTATTGGATGATTACTTTGGAAGTTTTGAACTGAATTTCTCTACTTTATTTGGTTCATTAGAGCCTTTCCAAGTACGAATTCCGTCGTCTTCGTCAAATGAAATCATTACATCTTGAACCCCTTTTTGATTTAATATTATTTTCATTAGCCGATCACGTACGTCATCGATATACGCAAGTGTATGAGAAGGGTTAACTTCAGCAGTTACTTGAACGTGAAGAAATTCCCCTTCCTTTATCACTTCGATATGTTGAATATCTTTCACATCGGCATCCATTGCAACAATATGTGCGATATGTTTAAGCATTTCTTCATCAGTTTCTCCAATAGCTCCTCTAGCATTTTCAAGAAATACTCTCCCGACTACGTAAAACATCATCAATCCAATCGCGATAGAAGCGATTCCTTCCGCAACGAGCAGTCCGAAAAAGTGTGCGAGTAATACCGCGAGGAACGCTAAAACTCCACCAGCGGTCGCAACAAAGTCTTCCATAAACACCAGTTTTGTTGCAGGTTTTGCTTTCTTTAGATTGGCAAATCCTAATGTTAAAGGTGCTAGTCCGCCTTTTTCGATGCCTGCCTCATGTAAAATTTCTTTTCCGGCTTTATAAAGCACGCCTGCTTCAAGAATAATTGCAATAGCGAGTACAGAGAGGTTAATGATGAAACCACCCGATTCAGTTGGATTCATTACATGGTGCCAACCTTCTTTTACCGCTTCATAAGACATTATTGCAACTATAATAACAGCTCCGAGACAAACTAAATTGACTACACGGCCGAATCCATTGGGGAATTGAGGTGTCGGAGCTTTTCTAGATAACGCTGAACCTATAAATACGAAAAATTGATTTGCAGCATCACCAAGTGAATGGAGTGTTTCCGCAAACATAGCGACGTTACCTGTAAGGAAAAATGCGATACCCTTTAAAATTGCAATAATCGTATTTACAATCCCGGCAAGCAGCGAAGGTTTATTTCCTTCTTTTAATAACTTGAATATGTCAGTCATGTAGAAATCCTCCTTTATTTAAAAGTAAAAAAATATATTGTCCTTATTCTGTTCCTTCCTATAGAGATGTTTAAACTTTGTTATCGAACGATAGTGACCGTAAGTATAGAATTATAGTGAGACTGTTTAATTTCCTAATGCATTATACTTCCTATAGAATGTTCATTGTTATTAAAGGTGATATACTACTTAGTTGTTAACCCTATTAATTGAAAGCGAAGTGTTCTATATGGAGAAACCAAGTATCAACCCCTACATTCCAATAATGATCGGTGTGATTTCAGTCGCATTATCAGCTGTTTTTGTTAAACTGGCGACGGCTGATGCAGGAGTAATCGCATTTTATCGAATGTTTTTTTCAGTTCTATTACTATTACCCGTTTTTCTTTATAAATATAGGTGGGAAATAAAACTATTAAGCAAAAGAGATTGGATCAATACAACATTTGCTGGAGTTTTTTTAGCCTTTCACTTTATCTTTTGGTTTGAATCGCTCAATTATACTTCTGTAGCAAGTTCAACTGTGCTTGTTACATTGCAACCGATATTCGCTTTCGCGGGTACTTATTTTTTCTTCAAGGAGAAATTATCGTTAAAAACAATTCTATCCGCTACTATTGCTATCTTAGGTAGCTTCATCATAAGTTGGGGTGATTTTAAAGTTAGTGGAACAGCATTGTTTGGCGATATGTTAGCTTTGATTGGTTGTGCGCTTATAACTGCCTATTTATTATTCGGGCAAGTTGTTCGTCAACATCTCTCATTAATTACATACACATTTATCGTTTACTCTATTAGTACTGTCACACTTTTTTTCTACGTTATTATTAGAGGGGAATCACTTGGTCCGCATCCGAGTATGGATTGGTTATGGTTTGTATTGCTTGCTCTAATTCCGAACTTGCTAGGCCATTCATTATTTAATTGGTCTCTTAAGTGGGTCAGCACAAATGTAATATCCATTGCAATCTTATTCGAACCTGTCGGCGCATCTATCCTTGCCTATTACATCTTTCATGAAACACTTTCAATTGCTCAAATAACTGGAGGGCTTATTGTTATATTAGGCATATTATTGTTTGTTATAGACGGAAAAACAATGAAGAGAATTTTATTTTTAAAAAAGGCTTGATTTTACACTGCGTCTTGGGGTATAGTATTACTTGTCCTTAAGAAGCAGTGCATATTCAACAAAAAAAGATTTTAAAATAATTGTTGACATACATTCTCGGATTTGTTATATTAGAGAAGTCGCTGTTACAGAAGAAACACGAAAACAACTTACTTTTGAATTTCTTCTATATTAGTAGGACGATAACAATGAACCTTGAAAACTGAACAGCAAAACGTCAAGATATAACGTTTCGTTAATTCGAAACAAAAACGAATCTTCGGATTCGAAGTCAGCAAAATGAAATTTGAGCTATTCAAGTTTCTCTATTATGGAGAGTTTGATCCTGGCTCAGGACGAACGCTGGCGGCATGCCTAATACATGCAAGTCGAGCGAACATTTATTGAAGCTTGCTTCTTTAAATGTTAGCGGCGGATGGGTGAGT
>NZ_JAAOIY010000014.1 GCF_013184495.1 Sporosarcina jiandibaonis
TTTTACTCATAAAATTATCCCGCTCCTTCAAGTTAGGTATAGTATAGCGGGTTTTTTCCATAGAAAAAACCCCGAAAGGGGTACTTTTTTAAAGTGTCCGCTTTTCGGGGTTCAGTTCACGTATGAGAGTCGTTTTTTCATTCGGAAGGCGGTTGCAAAATGGAACTCTATTCTAATTTGAAAGAAGGCGAAAAAGGGGCTTGGCTCAGTATTTGGACATACATCTTGCTAAGTGCCGTGAAATTAATTATTGGTTATATCGGATCTTCAGAAGCATTAAAAGCCGATGGCCTGAATAATACGACCGACATTATTGCATCCATCGCAATTTTAGTCGGTTTACGGATTGCCCAAAAACCGCCAGATGCCGACCACCAATATGGTCATATGCGCGCTGAAACAGTTGCGTCTCTTGTCGCCGCATTCATTATGGCGTTCGTCGGTTTTCAAATATTACTAAGCGCAGGAAAATCAATCATCAATCCGGTCAAAGCATCCCCTTCAATGCTGACCGCAGTCGTCGCGATTTTAAGTGCGCTCGTGATGTATTTGGTTTACCGATATAACTTGAACCTTTCAAAAAGAATCGGCAGTGAAGCAGTTCGTGCAGCAGCCTACGATAATCGTTCGGATGCTCTTGTCAGTGTTGGAACGGCAATCGGAATTTTTGGCGCTGTTATTGGATTCCCGATTATTGATTCAATAACGGCTTTCATTATCGGTCTTTTAGTTATTCTCACAGCTTGGAAGATTTTTTACCCAAGCGTCCATACGCTGACTGATGGTTTTGACGAAGAAGACGTGGAAAAACTATCTCAATTAGTTCGTCGTGTGGATGGCGTTATCAAACTCAGGGAAATCAAAGGCCGCATGCACGGCAATTTAATGTTTGTTGATCTTACTGTAACGGTGAACCCAAAACTCAACGTAGTTCAAAGCCACCGGATCACCGAAGAAATTGAACGGAAAATCGGCGCAAAGAAACCGCATTCGGTAATTCTCGTTCATATTGAACCTGATTTGACAAATTGACATTACTTCCATAACTCGCTAATATAATTAATAATATAAAGGAATGAGGTGAAGTCGTATGAATACTTTCAATATGCCTATTGTAAAAGATTTGATTGGACACATACCTTCGCCTGGTACGTTTATTTCCTAAACATTTTTCTGTTACTTTGCGAATGAACCGTGGCGTCCAATCAGGATGTCACGGTTTTCATTTGCAAAAAACAGGAGGAATTATAATTGATTACACTAAAAGAATATGGTTGGAATAATGCCCATGAAATAAATTGGGAAGAAATAAATAATGAAAAATGCGTTCCAGGACGTGTCACGCTTGAACATAAAAAAATGTATCGCGTAATCACCACTCAAGGTGAATGGTTATCCGTATGTTCTGGATCTATGCAATACGAAGCTACTGAGCGCCGAGACTTCCCCGCTGTCGGCGATTGGGTGGCAGTCGAGAAGATGCCCGGGGAAGAACGCGGAATTATCCATACGATTTTACCAAGAACATCCCTTTTTTCTAGAAAAGTCGCCGGGATGACAATTGCCGAACAAATTATCGCCGTCAATATCGATATCGTCTTCCTTGTCATGTCGATGAACAATGATTTCAATGCAAGAAGACTTGAACGATATCTTGTAGCTGCATATGATTCCGGTGCGACTCCAGTTATCGTCTTGACGAAAAAAGACGTCTGCGATAATCCATCCTTTTATATTGAAGAAGCACAAAGCATCGCACTAGGGGCAGAAATATTCGCGGTAAGTAATGTGACAGGCGAAGGAATCGATGAACTAACCGCTTTGCTAGAAAACAATAAAACGGCTGCTCTTTTAGGCTCATCAGGTGTTGGAAAGTCGTCACTCACAAACGCAATTCTCGGAAGTGAAATGATGGCCGTACAAGGCATTCGTGAAGACGACGACAAAGGTCGACATACAACTACCCACCGTGAACTCGTCAAAATTCCGACAGGCGGCATTCTAATTGACACGCCTGGTATGAGGGAATTTCAATTATGGGATAATAATGAAAGCCTCGATTCGGGATTTAAAGACATCAATGATTTATCAAACCAATGTAAATTCAATGACTGCCAACATAACAACGAACCCGGCTGCGCCGTTCAAGATGCGCTTTCCACAGGAGAATTAGCCGAAGATCGATATAGCAGCTATTTGAAACTGCAAAAAGAATTAGCGTTCCTCGAAAGAAAAATGGACCGCGCCGCCCAAGTGGAAGAAAGAAACAAGTGGAAAAAAATCACGAAAAGCATGCGACACCATCCATCAAAGAAAGATAAATAAAACTAACGAAAAAAGTGGGGAATCACAATGCAGTGATTCTCCACTTTTCTCTATATACTGACCGTCCAATTGGGTGTCCCGTGACATCTATTAAAACAATGACACAACCTCTTCACACCTTGCATATAACCAGCAATACTCGGTGAAGAATAATTTACTTGCTTCAGCATTCACTTTATAATCAAAGATGTAATTATATAAGTAGGGGTTGATTAAATGCAAAAGCGGCTAGAAAACGGGCTGATATTCATCACAATCGTATCTTTAGTTGCCACTTTGGGGTCATTATACTTCTCTCAAATACGCGGATTTGAGCCTTGCACACTTTGCTGGTACCAGCGAATTTTGATGTATCCTATCATACTCATTGCAGGTATTGGCCTTTTTCAAAAAAACGCGAATATCGCATTAACAACAGCAGTTTTTGCGTTTACCGGCGGAAGTATTTCACTCTATCATTATGGAATTCAAAAACTCGCATTCCTAAGCGATAGCGCGCCTGCATGCGGACTTGTTCCATGCACAGGCCAATATATCAATTACTTGGGATTCATTACAATTCCATTTCTCGCATTAATTGCATTTTTACTCATCGCAATAACAAGCCTTTTCATGATGAAATGGCAAAAGGAGACGAAATAAATTGAAAAAGTTATTAGTCATCGGCGGCATCATCGTCGCTATCTTTATTCTCATTGTTGTTCTATCCAACAAATCGAATGAAACAAAACTGAAAGATAATCCTTACGGCACGGACAAACTAGAACAATCAACCGTTAACCTAATCGGCAATGAAAACTACAATAATATTATTTTGCCTGACGATTTGGCCGAGAAGATAAACTCAGGTGATCCTGTAACAGCATACTTTTTCAGTCCTGAATGCTCTTACTGCATAGAAATGACACCTGTTCTTATGCCAATAGCAAAAGAGATGGACGTAACTGTTTACCAGTACAACTTACTGGAGTTCAATCCACAAGCATCTTCTTACGGTATTACATCGACACCTACACTTGTTCACTTTAGGGATGGAAAAGAAGTCGGGAGAATGGTCGGAGCTCAACCAGCAGAAAATATTCGTGCATTTTTCACTGAATATGAATCAGATTGAGTTACTTTGGAAGGATGAAATTTTATGAGCTCATTTAAATATACAACCACAGAAGAAGGTTCGACGATTGAACGTCTTCTCCGCGAACAATGGCAAGCTGGAAAAAAGACAGTCCACCTTATGCGAATGGCCAAAAGTGTAACCGGAACTGACGGTGAGCCAATTGATTGGCGCACACCTCTCGCCGCGGGAACTGAATTAACTTTCACCGTTCCCGATGCCCGTTCTACGTATGTTCCAGAAGAAAAGGAACTACAAATCCTGTTCGAAGATGAACATATTATTGCAGTTAATAAACGCGCAGGAATTACAACTCATCCCGATGGATCAGGTCAAAACGGCACTTTGATGAACTTTGTCATGGCTTATGTTGCCGATCAAGGCGGAGAGTACGCTGAGCATATCCATCGACTCGATAAAGGAACTTCCGGTGTATTACTCATCGCTAAGCATGCGATTGCGAAGGCTCTATTTGATCGGGTGATTGAGCGCAATGAAATCGTTCGGATATATCAAGCGGAAGTAGACGGCCAACTAAAAAGACCAAAAGGGACAATCAAACTTCCAATCGGACGAGATCGTCACCACCCGGCAAAACGTATTGTTTCGCTTTCCGGCCAATCAGCGGTGACGCATTTCCGTGTGATTGAACGCAAAGCAGATTCAACAATCGTGGAAGCAGAGCTTGAAACAGGACGCACACACCAAATCCGAGTGCATCTCGCACATCTTGGACATCCCGTAGTTGGCGACACGCTTTACGGTGGTAGTCAAACAACCGACGGCGAGTTCCGATTAACAGCAACTGGATTATCGTTCATCCATCCATTTACTAAGGAAAAAATTAATATTGAACAATAAAAAATGCCCGGGAGAGCTTTCTCCTAGGCATTTTCTTATCTTAAAAATCTTCTGGATTTGATCCAACACGCTCATTCAAGTTTAGTCCATTAATCTTATTCATTTCTTCTTCAGTTAATTCGAAATCGGCAACATCGATATTTTCATCGATTCGCTGCGGTGTGACCGATTTGGGAATAACGATTAAGTCACTTTGTAAATGCCAACGAATAATGACCTGCGCAGACGTTTTCCCATATTTAATTCCTATGCTCTCTAGATTCGGATCGTATAATAACTCCCCGCCTCTTGCCAATGGCGACCAAGAAGTAACTGCAATATTATTTTCAGCGCAAAATTGTCGTAAAGGTTCTTGTGTCAATCTTGGATGAACTTCAACCTGATTGACCATCGGACGAATATTTGCTTTCGCAAAAACTTTTTCTAAATGGTGGATATGATGATTCGAAACACCAGTTGTACGGATTAATTTTTCATCATATAAACGTTCAATCGCTTTATACGTTTCAACAAAACTACCTTTCACCGGCCAATGGGTTAAATACAAATCCAAATAATCGAGTTCCAACCTTTCCAAGGAAGCTTCAAATGCGCGCAATGTTTCATCGTAACCTTGATCGGTATTCCAAACTTTAGATGTGATAAATAAATCTTCCCTTGGAATACCCGAAAGGCGAATCGCTTCTCCAGTTTCCTTTTCATTTCCATAAACAGCCGCCGTGTCAATTGCACGATATCCTGTTTTTATAGCATGGGTAATTGCTTCAACCGTTTCTTCGGGATTTTCCATTTTATAAACGCCAAGTCCCAGTCGCGGCATTTCAACCCCGTTTGCAAGTAATTTTGTATCGTTGTAGACATTCACTAGACATCCCTCCCCTTTATTTATACGCCTTTAATTATACAAGCGGGAAATCTTTTTGACTATGAATTACATTTTCACTTGAAATTACAGCAAAAAACGAATACTATTGATAACGGACTTAAAATCGTTCGTGTTTTGAAAGGAGAATTATTGTGTTCCACTTAAAAGATCAAAAAACAACTGTCAAAACTGAAATCGTTGCCGGTATGACAACTTTTTTAACGATGGCATATATAATTATAGTCAACCCGATAATACTCGCAGATGCAGGCGTCCCCTTCGACCAAGTGTTTCTCGCGACAATTATCTCTGCAGCAGTCGGTACGCTATGGATGGCACTGTTCGCTAATTACCCAATTGCGATAGCACCCGGCATGGGTTTGAATGCTTATTTCACTTCTGTAGTCCTGGCTTCAAATGGAAATTTAGATTATATGACCGCATTCTCCGCTGTTTTTATTGCCGGTATTTTATTCGTTATCTTATCTTTAACACCTTTTCGGGAAAAACTTATTAAGTCCATACCTGAAAATTTGAAGCATGGCATCACTGCCGGAATTGGTTTATTCATTGCTTTTATTGGATTAAAACTTTCCAAGATTGTCACCAGCCACGAAACAAATCTGGTGCAATTAGGAGATCTCACTTCTCCCCCGGTATTATTGGCATTGTTTGGTCTGATGGTCACTGTCGTTCTAATGACGTTAAATGTCTATGGTTCAATCTTTATTGGTATGATCTTGACAGGAATTTTAGCCGTCTTTACAGGTCAACTAAAATTTACAGGTGGCTTGTGGGATATACCTTCATTACCCGAAGGCATTCTTGTCTGGAACCCTGTTACTGCAATAAATGATGTCATTTCCCACGGTCTTTACGGTGTCGTGTTCGCGTTTTTAATTGTCACACTGTTTGATACAACTGGAACAATGATCGGCGTTGCCAAGCAAGCTGGCCTTATGAGAGGAAACACATTGCCGCGTGCACGTCACGCCCTGCTCGCTGACTCCGTTGCGACTTCTGTTGGAGCTATGTTCGGAACAAGTCCTACCTCCGCTTACATTGAATCCTCATCTGGTGTAGCTGTAGGTGGTCGTACCGGTTTGACAACATTAACCGTTGGAATTTTATTTTTGGTTGCAGCATTCTTCGGACCTTTAGTTAGCACTTTATCGGGTGTGTCCGCAATTACTGCGCCTGCATTAATTATTGTCGGGAGCTTGATGATAAGCGTTGTTAAAGAAATTGACTGGGATTCATTTGACGAAGCCTTTCCTGCATTTCTAATCATATTGACAATGCCGCTGACATCGAGCATCGCAACTGGGATTGCGCTTGGATTCATTTCTTATCCGTTACTAAAAGTTGTCAAAGGAAAGTGGAGAGAAGTTCCAGTTCTTTTATATATTTTTGCAGTCCTGTTTTTGTATCAGTTACTATTTTTGCCACATTAAGTATGGTGATATAAGATTATTTTTGGTGGGGATTTCAATTTTCGATAATATAGGGTATACTTTAAAATAGATACAAATGAGTTTACAGGAGGTATTCATAATGAAACTTATTTTAGTTTTAGGTGTGTGCTTTGCATTCCTATCTGCAATTCTTACAGGTGGATACGAGGACAAGCCTGGTACGAAACAAAAATCTAAAAAAGGCCACCAGCCTACATGAATAAATGGGACTCGCCATATTGGCGGTCCCATTTTTTTAATGTAAATTTGGAAATGATTGTTGTCGCAATGCTTCATAAACTAATATAGCCGCCGTGTTCGATAAATTAAGTGCTCGAATATGATCATTCATTGGAATGCGAAGGCAGCGCTCTTCATTTTCTCTAATAATTTCTTCGGGCAATCCAGTCGTTTCTTTGCCAAAAACAAAGAATATATCCGCTGAAGTTTCCGAGTAATCAAAGGATGTATACGGCTTTTTTCCAAACTTCGTAATGAAGTAAAATTGCGCCTCTGGATACTGATCAAACATCTCATAAATTCCATCATGGTAAGTTACATCCACATGACTCCAGTAGTCTAACCCCGCTCTTTTCAACATTTTATCCTCTGTCGAAAACCCGAGCGGTTTGATTAAATGAAGCTTAGCTCCGGTTCCAGCACAAGTCCTTGCGATATTTCCCGTATTTGCCGGGATAGCTGGTTCAAATAATGCGACATGTATTGCCATTTCAGCACTTCCTTAACTTTGTGGATTTTCAATCTTTCTTTTTGCAATCGCTTTTTGCAGTTCTTCGATTACAGACGGATCTTCTTCTTTTTCAAGCGCCTGGCGAATACCCTCGTAACTTTTCTCCGTTCCGATTTCGCCTAATGCCCAGGCAATCGTTCCGCGCATCATCGGCCGTTGATCATTTAACAACATGTCGATAAGCTCAGGGACAGATGCTTCTTCTTTGAAGTGTGCCAGTGCAATAACGGCATTTCTTTGAATAGGGTTTTTACCGCGCCAAGAACCAGCTACATTTCCAAATCTCTCTTTAAACTGGCGATTTGATAAGCGAAGGATTGGTTGTAAAAGCGGTTTCGCTAGTTCTGGATCGGGATGAAAAGCCCGTTGATGCAAGTTGTGTTTTTTCCGGTTCTTAGGACAAACTGTTTGGCAAGTATCACAGCCATATACACGATTGCCTATCTTAGCACGGAACTCTTCTGGAATCGGTGTTTTCGTTTGTGTAAGAAAAGCAATACAACGTTTTGCATCAAGTTGTCCTCCTTGGATAAGAGCACCTGTCGGACAAGCATCAAGACATAGTGTACACTCCCCGCACTCGTCTTCCATTGGCTGATCCGGTGCAAATGGAATATTCGTGATCATTTCCCCGAGATAAACATAAGAACCGAACTCCGGAGTTATAATTGAACAGTTTTTTGCAGACCAGCCGATACCTGCACGCTCGGCGACTGCCCTGTCAACCAGTTCTCCTGTATCAACCATTGAACGGAGCTTCGCGGATGGCACATGTTCAATGATGAAATCCTCAAGCAATTTTAACCTTTCACGAAGAACAATATGGTAATCCGTTCCCCATGAAGCACGACAAAAAATGCCTCGGCGTCCACCTTTTTTTCCTCTAGGCGAGTTTTCCATCCGGGATGGGTAAGCGATAGCTATAGAAATTATGCTCTCGGCCTGGTCTAAGAGAAGTGCAGGTTCCGTCCGTTTATCTATATCTTTCTCCTCAAAACCCGATTGATAACCGAGCTCCTGTTGACGAACTAAACGATTTTTTAATTCGCGAAACGGTGCTGCTGTCGTAAAACCAATTTTATCGATGCCGATTGAATTGGCATAATTTATTACTTCTTGTTGTAATTCGAGTGTATTCATTTGAAAACACCTCCTCTATGGTAAAATTAATATATATTTAAATAAAGGGTGATGACATTGAAGTTAAATTTAGATCCTGCAGTTTTGGAAATCGTACCTGCCTTTAAATTGGGCCTTAACCATTATACCAAAATTACCGTCGCAGAATCTCCTCAAATGCTAAAAGGTCGCTTACAATTATTTCAAGAACTTCTTTTCTTCGACCTTGACGACAAACCAGTGACCGATTTTCCAGGCATTAAGGAATGGCGCGAAGTCTGGAAATCATTCGGCGCCAATCCAAGTAGGCATCGCCATTCCACCGAAGCGCTTATGCGTAGAATCGCAAAACAAAACTATTTGAGTTCATTTCACTCTGCGGTTGATTTAAATAATTTTTTCTCATTGCAATACGAAATCCCGGTCGGTATTTACGACGCCGATAAGATTATCGGGAATGTCACACTGACCATCGGTAACAAAGACAGCGGATACGATGGACTAAATGGTCGTTTTAATTCTCTAGAGAACATTTTAGTCTTGTCGGACGATGAAGGTCCCTTTGGCAGCCCCTACATCGATTCTGCCCGTACTGCGGTAACAGAAGAGACGACCAATGCTCTTCACGTCTTCTTCCTTCGTCCGTCAATGGATTCAACCGAAGCGCTCCAATTAACAACCGCATCTGGTAAAATGTTTACGGAGATTAGTGGCGGTGATGTTCAGGCTTTTGTATTACATGAAGATCAACCTTCGATTACAATAGAAGAATAGTGAAAAGACTGGGACCCCAACCCTCAACAGCGTCTGCCTGGTCCCAAGACCTTAAAAATCGCTTCTAACGCATTTGATGGTTAGAGGCGATTTCTTGCTCTCTTAGTATCTATTTTCACCTTCAGCAACCCTCTCCCACGGCTCACGATAAATTTCCTCATAAATCTTTATAACAATCAAAAAAGACACAACCGAAGTTGTGTCTTTTTCTTCTTAATACCCGAGGCCGGACTTGAACCGGCACGCCTCGCGGCATCGCATTTTGAGTGCGACGTGTCTGCCATTCCACCACTCGGGCGAAGAAAAGATATATAGTTATTAAGTAAAAAAAATCAAATTGGAGGCGGCAACCGGAATCGAACCGGTGGTAAGGGTGTTGCAGACCCGTGCCTTACCGCTTGGCTATGCCGCCAGTATAATATTGGAGCGGAAGACGGGATTCGAACCCGCGACCCCGACCTTGGCAAGGTCGTATTCTACCGCTGAACTACTTCCGCAAAACTGGGGTAGCTGGATTCGAACCAACGAATAACGGAGTCAAAGTCCGTTGCCTTACCGCTTGGCTATACCCCAAAAATAAAAAGGGCGGCTGAGGGGAATCGAACCCCCGAATGTCGGAACCACAATCCGATGCGTTAACCACTTCGCCACAACCGCCATAATGGTAGCTATTACTTAAATGGGGCGGCTGAGGGGAATCGAACCCCCGAGTGTCGGAACCACAATCCGATGCGTTAACCACTTCGCCACAACCGCCATTATGATAGGTTTGCTTTAAAAATAACAGGGGTAGTAGGATTCGAACCCACACCAAAGGTTTTGGAGACCTTGATTCTACCATTAAACTATACCCCTAAAAATAAATACTTGATGAAAAATGGTGGTGGGGGACGGATTCGAACCGCCGAACCCTGAGGGAGCGGATTTACAGTCCGCCGCGTTTAGCCACTTCGCTACCCCACCAATATGAATAAACTTAAAAATGGTGGCTCAGGACGGAATCGAACCGCCGACACAAGGATTTTCAGTCCTTTGCTCTACCGACTGAGCTACTGAGCCATACAAAATATGTGTTGCTGTTTTAAAATATAACTGGCGGTCCCGACGGGAATCGAACCCGCGATCTCCTGCGTGACAGGCAGGCATGTTAACCGCTACACCACGGGACCATTTGGTTGCGGGGACAGGATTTGAACCTGTGACCTTCGGATTATGAGCCCGACGAGCTACCACTGCTCCACCCCGCGACAATATTATTAGATTAACTTACAAAAATCATATGGTGGAGGATGACGGGCTCGAACCGCCGACCCCCTGCTTGTAAGGCAGGTGCTCTCCCAGCTGAGCTAATCCTCCGTTGGAATGTTGGAACCTTTTTCCGGCAAGTGCTATTTTCGATAAATTCCTCAAAAATATGCCTCACTATCAAAACTTTGTTTTGATCAGTGATTTAAGGTAGTAATTTGAACGCGCACTTCGCGTTCAAATTACTTTAATGACCCCTACGGGATTCGAACCCGTGATACCGCCGTGAAAGGGCGGTGTCTTAACCGCTTGACCAAGGGGCCGTGATAATAATACTTGAAACCAAGAGCCTTATATATGGTATAAACTGGCGGAGAGCAAGGGATTTGAACCCTTGAGACAGCGCAAACCGCCTACACGATTTCCAATCGTGCTCCTTCGGCCACTCGGACAGCTCTCCAATTGGCTCCGCAGGTAGGATTCGAACCTACGACCGATCGGTTAACAGCCGATTGCTCTACCACTGAGCTACTGCGGAATAATACTAGTCATTTTTTATCGTTATGCACTAATTACATTGCAAAACTGCAGCCTAGCAACGTCCTACTCTTGCAGGGGGAAGCCCCCAACTACCATCGGCGCTGAAGAGCTTAACTTCCGTGTTCGGTATGGGAACGGGTGTGACCTCTTCGCTATCGTCACTAGACTCTTTTCACACGACAAGACTTATTATATCAAGTCTGTAAAATATTTCAAGCCTTTTTTAAAGTTTTTTAACTTTATTCGCTCAAAACCGGATAAAATGTACATTATTGTTCACAAATCAGGGTCAATCAAACCCTTTTAACTAAATAGGTTAAGTCCTCGATCAATTAGTATCCGTCAGCTGCGTACGTCGCCGCACTTACACCCCGGACCTATCAACCTCATCTTCTCTGAGGGATCTTACTTACTTGCGTAATGGGAAATCTCATCTTGAAGGGGGCTTCATGCTTAGATGCTTTCAGCA
>NZ_JAAOIY010000015.1 GCF_013184495.1 Sporosarcina jiandibaonis
GTACGTCGCCGCACTTACACCCCGGACCTATCAACCTCATCTTCTCTGAGGGATCTTACTTACTTGCGTAATGGGAAATCTCATCTTGAAGGGGGCTTCATGCTTAGATGCTTTCAGCATTTATCCCGTCCACACGTAGCTACCCAGCGATGCCTTTGGCAAGACAACTGGTACACCAGCGGTGTGTCCATCCCGGTCCTCTCGTACTAAGGACAGCTCTTCTCAAATTTCCTGCGCCCGCGACGGATAGGGACCGAACTGTCTCACGACGTTCTGAACCCAGCTCGCGTACCGCTTTAATGGGCGAACAGCCCAACCCTTGGGACCGACTACAGCCCCAGGATGCGATGAGCCGACATCGAGGTGCCAAACCTTCCCGTCGATGTGGACTCTTGGGGAAGATAAGCCTGTTATCCCCGGGGTAGCTTTTATCCGTTGAGCGATGGCCCTTCCATGCGGAACCACCGGATCACTAAGCCCGTCTTTCGACCCTGCTCGACTTGTAGGTCTCGCAGTTAAGCTCCCTTATGCCTTTGCACTCTACGAATGATGTCCAACCATTCTGAGGGAACCTTTGGGCGCCTCCGTTACTCTTTAGGAGGCGACCGCCCCAGTCAAACTGCCCGCCTGACACTGTCTCCTGCCCCGATAAGGGGCATGGGTTAGAATTCCAATACAGTCAGGGTAGTATCCCACCGACGCCTCCTCCGAAGCTGGCGCTCCGGAATCTCAGGCTCCTACCTATCCTGTACAGGCTGCATCAGAATTCAATATCAGGTTGCAGTAAAGCTCCACGGGGTCTTTCCGTCCTGTCGCGGGTAACCTGCATCTTCACAGGTACTATAATTTCACCGAGTCTCTCGTTGAGACAGTGCCCAAATCGTTACGCCTTTCGTGCGGGTCGGAACTTACCCGACAAGGAATTTCGCTACCTTAGGACCGTTATAGTTACGGCCGCCGTTTACTGGGGCTTCAATTGGAAGCTTCGCTTGCGCTAACCTCTCCTCTTAACCTTCCAGCACCGGGCAGGCGTCAGCCCCTATACTTCACCTTGCGGTTTTGCAGAGACCTATGTTTTTGCTAAACAGTCGCTTGGGCCTATTCACTGCGGCTCTCTCGGGCTTTAACACCCTACCAGAGCACCCCTTCTCCCGAAGTTACGGGGTCATTTTGCCGAGTTCCTTAACGAGAGTTCTCTCGATCACCTTAGGATTCTCTCCTCGCCTACCTGTGTCGGTTTGCGGTACGGGCACCTCCCGCCTCACTAGAGGCTTTTCTTGGCAGCGTGAAATCAGGGACTCCGGGGATAATTCCCCTTGCCATCACAGCTCAATGTTATAGAAACGGGATTTTCCTCGTTTCACACCTTACTGCTTGGACGCGCATAACCAACAGCGCGCTCACCCTATCCTACTGCGTCCCCCCATTGTTCAAACGGCGGGGAGGTGGTACAGGAATATCAACCTGTTGTCCATCGTCTACGCCTTTCGGCCTCGACTTAGGTCCCGACTAACCCTGAGCGGACGAGCCTTCCTCAGGAAACCTTAGGCATTCGGTGGAAGGGATTCTCACCCTTCTTTCGCTACTCATACCGGCATTCTCACTTCTAGGCGCTCCACCAGTCCTTGCGGTCTGACTTCGACGCCCCTAGAACGCTCTCCTACCACTGACACCAAAGGTGTCAATCCACAGTTTCGGTAATCCGTTTAGCCCCGGTACATTTTCGGCGCGGCGCCACTCGACCAGTGAGCTATTACGCACTCTTTAAATGGTGGCTGCTTCTAAGCCAACATCCTGGTTGTCTGGGCAACGCCACATCCTTTTCCACTTAACGGATATTTGGGGACCTTAACTGGTGGTCTGGGTTGTTTCCCTCTCGACTACGAATCTTATCACCCGCAGTCTGACTCCCAAACATAAATCTTCGGCATTCGGAGTTTGTCTGAATTCGGTAACCCGGGATGGGCCCCTAGTCCAAACAGTGCTCTACCTCCGAGATTCTAACGTTTGAGGCTAGCCCTAAAGCTATTTCGGAGAGAACCAGCTATCTCCAGGTTCGATTGGAATTTCACCGCTACCCACACCTCATCCCCGCATTTTTCAACATACGTGGGTTCGGGCCTCCAGTAAGTGTTACCTTACCTTCACCCTGGACATGGGTAGATCACCTGGTTTCGGGTCTACGACCCCATACTAAATCGCCCTATTCAGACTCGCTTTCGCTGCGGCTCCGCATTCTCTGCTTAACCTTGCATGGAATCAGTAACTCGCCGGTTCATTCTACAAAAGGCACGCCATCACTCGTGATCGATTCCGAAGAAAAGACCAACAGAGCTCTGACTACTTGTAGGCACACGGTTTCAGGATCTATTTCACTCCCCTTCCGGGGTGCTTTTCACCTTTCCCTCACGGTACTGGTTCACTATCGGTCACTAGGAAGTATTTAGCCTTGGGAGATGGTCCTCCCGGATTCCGACGGAATTTCACGTGTTCCGTCGTACTCAGGATCCACTCTGGAGAGAATGAACTTTCGACTACGGGGCTATTACCCACTACGGCGGACCTTTCCAGGTCGCTTCGTCTAATTCATTCCTTTGTAACTCCGTATAGAGTGTCCTACAACCCCAGGAAGCAAGCTTCCTGGTTTGGGCTATTCCCGTTTCGCTCGCCGCTACTCAGGGAATCGAATTTTCTTTCTCTTCCTCCGGATACTTAGATGTTTCAGTTCTCCGGGTTTGCCTCATGCACGCTATGTATTCACGTACATGTACTGCCCCATTACGGGCAGTGGGTTTCCCCATTCGGAAATCTCTGGATCAAAGCTTACTTACAGCTCCCCAGAGCATATCGGTGTTAGTGCCGTCCTTCATAGGCTCCTAGTGCCAAGGCATCCGCCGTGCGCCCTTTCTAACTTAACCTAAAATATTCATCAGATTCCGTCGCGT
>NZ_JAAOIY010000016.1 GCF_013184495.1 Sporosarcina jiandibaonis
TGAACTGCTCCCTGTCAAGTAGACAGTGGAAATAATAAAATGGTTCTAAGCGGCTTTAGCTCTATATTCTATAGGGCTAAGGCCGTTTAATTTTTCTTGGTATCTCTCATAATTGTAAAAGTAAATATATTCATTTATCGCTTTAGAAAGCTCTTCGTAAGTTTCGTACTTATGTAAATAATATTTTTCGCATTTGAGCGTTCCCCAAAAGGATTCTATTGGTCCATTATCAATACACTTACCAACCCGAGACATGCTGTGTGCCATTGCTGCATCGTCTATCCTACGCTTAAACCCACGGGAGGTGTATTGGTATCCACGATCGCTATGAATAAGTGGATGCTCTTTGTCGTTTAACGTATCTATAGCTAAATCAATTGTCTTGAAAACCAGGCGATTATCGTTTCTATGCCCTAAAACATAGCTAACAATCGACCCGTCGTATAGATCTCGAATTGCACTTAAATATGCTTTCTTTGATGAGCCATATTTAAATTCCGTGACATCCGTTACCCACTTCTCATTCGGAGCTGCTGCTGTAAACTCGCGATTTAATGTGTTTTCAGCTACATATTGAGGAGTAGAATATTTGTATCTTTTCTTTTTCTTACGAATGACTGACTGTAATCCTGTAACTTTCATCAATCTATAGATTCTTTTATGATTGAAATTTTGATTAAACCTACGGTTTATATTCATTTTCATCCGTCGGTATCCATAGATACCTTCCACTTTTTTATTTAGAATTATCATTTCTTCAATAATTTCTTCATTTAAGAGTTCACGATCAGACGGTTTTCGGTCCAACCACTTATAGTAAGATGATCGTGCAATGCCCGCAATATCACAAAGAAGCGAGATTGAAAAGCGCTCCTTTCCATGAAGCTCTTGTATTGCGATATACTTATCTTCGAATCTTACCTGATTTATCTTCGCCTCCTTTCTATCTCCTCTAACTTTTTTAAAAACGCATTCTCTGCCTTTAATCGTTCATTTTCTCTTTCCAGTTTCTTCATTTCTAATTTAAATTTATCTTCAGGCGATAATTCAAGTTCTTCTTTTCGTTTCCCACGTCCATCCTTTAGTGCATCACTTCCACCGGCCTCATATTTTTTTACCCACTGATATACTTGTTGATAAGAAACCTCGTACTTTTCAGCTGTGGATTGGTAATCTCTTTCATTATCTATACAATGGATAGCGATTTGCGTTCTTTCTTCTAGAGTAGTTTTTCTTCCTTTAGTCATAGAGTTTGACCTTCCTTTTCCCGTATCTTTTAGCTCTCTATGACCATTATACTTTCTAATCCATTTGTGAAGTACCCCCGCGCCTGAAATGCCATGCATTCTAATA
Organism: Sporosarcina jiandibaonis; assembly: GCF_013184495.1. Classification (GTDB taxonomy): domain Bacteria; phylum Bacillota; class Bacilli; order Bacillales_A; family Planococcaceae; genus Sporosarcina; species Sporosarcina jiandibaonis. The sequence goes on from NZ_JAAOIY010000016.1 coordinate 1,354, forward strand.
ACTTCCCGTTGTGAATATTCCCCTGACAAATAATCTCTTACTGCAGATTCCTTTAACTCCTTAGAATATCGTTTCTCGGTTTTTGAATTTTTAAGTCCACTTAATCCAACTTTTTCAAACTTTTCCATCCAGTCATATACAGTCGTTCTATGAACTTTGTATTTCAAACAAATCTCATTTAATGTGTAATCTTCATTCTGGTAAGCCATGATTACTTCATATTTAAATTTATTCGAGTAAAATTTACGTGCCATAAAAAATCCCCCTAAGGAAAAACAGATTTTTATTTTTTAATCTGTCTACCTTAAGGGGAGCATATCA
>NZ_JAAOIY010000018.1 GCF_013184495.1 Sporosarcina jiandibaonis
TGAACTGAACCCCGAAAAGCGGACACTTTAAAAAAGTACCCCTTTCGGGGTTTTTTCTATGGAAAAAACCCGCTATACTATACCTAACTTGAAGGAGCGGGATAATTTTATGAGTAAAATCCATTTCAATGAACACCAACGAAAATTACTAGAAATGAATCCGAACGTCACATCTGTATCTGATCGAGCGATCCAATATTCATCGGCATTTAAAATACGGGCTGTTAAAGATAACCGGGCTGGAAAAGGCCCTACTCAAATCTTTATTGAAAATGGCTTTGATATAGAGATGATCGGGAAAGATCGTGTGAGGAGTGCTTTGAATAGTTGGAGAAAAACGTTTCAAACGTATGGGGAAGATGGCTTTTTAGAAGAGCGTCGAGGTAAAGGAAGCGCTGGACGCCCATCCACCAAAAACTTATCGGCTGAAAAGAAGTTGGAAAGAGCCGAAGCACGTATTAAATATTTAGAGGCGGAAAATGAACTTTTAAAAAAGCTAGAGGAACTAGAAAGGAAGGCGATGAAACGCAAGTAGCTGCACATGAAAAATACGAAGTGATCTATGAAGTCATTCGTAAACACGAACTTCAAAATTGTGTTTCAGCACTATGTGAGGAAGCGAATGTCAGTCGAAGTGGCTACTATGATTGGTTACAGAACTTAGAAAAACATGTGATTCGCGAAAATAATGACTATGAAGACTATCTTTTTTTGAAGTGTATCTACGATGCATTCAAAGGAAAAATTGGGTATCGCAGACTGTATATGAAGGTATGCGAATTACTCGAAACGCCAATGAATCCGAAGAAAATACGTCGCCTTATGTGCAAATATAACTTCTTTGCGAAAGTCCGTCGTGCCAATCCTTACAAAAACATTGCCAAAGCGACTCAGGAACACAAAACGTTACCAAACATATTAAAACGTGAATTTTCCCAAGACGAACCAGGAAAGGTGCTTTTAACTGATATTACCTATTTCAAATATCATGGAAGAACGGCGTATCTCTCTTGTGTAAAGGACGTCGCAACACGTGAAATTCTTGCATATGAATTATCAAGTACTCTCAAGATGTCGATTGTTTACAAGACTCTCTCGAAATTGAGCGATAAATTAGCAGGAATTATACATCCTGAAGCAATGATTCACTCTGATCAAGGCTTTCACTATACGCATCCAGAATTTCAAAAACGTGTAAGACAAATGAAATTAAAGCAATCTATGTCTCGGCGAGGAAACTGCCTTGATAATGCGCCAATGGAATCTTTCTTTGGCCATATGAAGGATGAATTGGACTATATAGAAGCAAAGACCTTTGGGGAATTAAAACAAATGATTGATCAATATATGATTTATTACAACGAATCAAGAAGACAATGGAATCTTAAAAAGATGACTCCGATTGAATATCGAAGTCATCTCATAGCTGCCTAATTAGCAGCGGGTATTTTATTAAACTGTCCGAAATTTAGGGCGCAGTTCA
>NZ_JAAOIY010000019.1 GCF_013184495.1 Sporosarcina jiandibaonis
AACTGAGCTAATGGCTCGAAAGTGGTGCCGGAGAAAGGACTTGAACCCTCAACCTACTGATTACAAGTCAGTTGCTCTACCAATTGAGCTACTCCGGCGCTATTTCAAGGACTGAAAATTAATGGTGGAGGATGACGGGCTCGAACCGCCGACCCCCTGCTTGTAAGGCAGGTGCTCTCCCAGCTGAGCTAATCCTCCTGGGTAATTATGGTGAACTGTTTTTAAAAACGCACTTCGACAAAACTTTATTAAGTTATGTAATAAGTTTTTAAAGCCTGGCAACGTCCTACTCTTGCAGGGGGAAGCCCCCAACTACCATCGGCGCTGAAGAGCTTAACTTCCGTGTTCGGTATGGGAACGGGTGTGACCTCTTCGCTATCGCCACCAGACTTATCAATCACTTTTTTAAGGACAATATTTATTATAACAACTCTTGAAATAAATACAAGCCTTTTTTGAAAGAAAGTTACTTATTCTTTCAAAACCGGATAAAACGAATGATAATGTTCACAAATCAGGGTCAATCAAACCCTTTTAACTTAATAGGTTAAGTCCTCGATCAATTAGTATCCGTCAGCTATGTACGTCGCCGCACTTACACCCCGGACCTATCAACCTCATCTTCTCTGAGGGATCTTACTTACTTGCGTAATGGGAAATCTCATCTTGAAGGGGGCTTCATGCTTAGATGCTTTCAGCA
>NZ_JAAOIY010000020.1 GCF_013184495.1 Sporosarcina jiandibaonis
AACTGAGCTAATGGCTCGAAAGTGGTGCCGGAGAAAGGACTTGAACCCTCAACCTACTGATTACAAGTCAGTTGCTCTACCAATTGAGCTACTCCGGCGCTATTTCAAGGACTGAAAATGAATGGTGGAGGATGACGGGCTCGAACCGCCGACCCCCTGCTTGTAAGGCAGGTGCTCTCCCAGCTGAGCTAATCCTCCTGGGTAAATTGTGTAATGAATGTGCAAGCCCGGCAACGTCCTACTCTTGCAGGGGGAAGCCCCCAACTACCATCGGCGCTGAAGAGCTTAACTTCCGTGTTCGGTATGGGAACGGGTGTGACCTCTTCGCTATCGCCACCAGACTTGTTTGTCATTTATTAAAGGACAATATTCATTATAACAACTCTTTTTATAAATACAAGCTTTTTTTTATGAACGTTGCTTGTTCGTTCAAAACCGGATAAAACGAATGATAATGTTCACAAATCAGGGTCAATCAAACCCTTATAACTTAAATAGGTTAAGTCCTCGATCAATTAGTATCCGTCAGCTACGTACGTCGCCGCACTTACACCCCGGACCTATCAACCTCATCTTCTCTGAGGGATCTTACTTACTTGCGTAATGGGAAATCTCATCTTGAAGGGGGCTTCATGCTTAGATGCTTTCAGCA
>NZ_JAAOIY010000021.1 GCF_013184495.1 Sporosarcina jiandibaonis
TTGGGAGCCAGCCGCCGAAGGTGGGACAGATGATTGGGGTGAAGTCGTAACAAGGTAGCCGTATCGGAAGGTGCGGCTGGATCACCTCCTTTCTAAGGATATATGTTCGAAAGCGAAAACACTTCGTGTTTGACCTTTCAACATTCGGAATGCAAGACTTTTTCTTGCAACTTGACGTTTTGCGTTCAGTTTTGAAGGTTCATAATAGTTTTTAGTATTTTATTAAAAACCTTTATAAACTTCATATAGACGGGGGAGTCATAAATCCCTTGCTCAGAAAAATCCCGGAAGGGGCCTATAGCTCAGCTGGTTAGAGCGCACGCCTGATAAGCGTGAGGTCGGTGGTTCGAGTCCACTTAGGCCCACCATTTACTTTTGGGGCCTTAGCTCAGCTGGGAGAGCGCCTGCCTTGCACGCAGGAGGTCAGCGGTTCAATCCCGCTAGGCTCCACCAACATACTCCGTAGGGGGTATTTTTGTTCCTTGAAAACTGGATAAAACAATTTTAAGAGTAACAAATCAAGTAATCAATCGAGTCAATTACTTCGTAATTGACATTGCAATACCTTTTTAACGAACATCGACTTTACATCGCTGTCTAG
>NZ_JAAOIY010000022.1 GCF_013184495.1 Sporosarcina jiandibaonis
AGGTGCGGCTGGATCACCTCCTTTCTAAGGATATATGTTCGAAAGCGAAAAACACTTCGTGTTTGACCTTTCAACATTCGGAATGTGGATTTATATCCACAACTTGACGTTTTGCGTTCAGTTTTGAAGGTTCATTATGGTTAACTAACCAGCTAAATTTGAACTTCATACTAATAGAAGATGAGGGATAAGTTCCCTTGTTTTGTTGAGAAGTAGAATCTTATTTCTCCAAATCCCGGAAGGGGCCTATAGCTCAGCTGGTTAGAGCGCACGCCTGATAAGCGTGAGGTCGGTGGTTCGAGTCCACTTAGGCCCACCATGAAAACCCTATAATACTGGGGCCTTAGCTCAGCTGGGAGAGCGCCTGCCTTGCACGCAGGAGGTCAACGGTTCGATCCCGTTAGGCTCCACCAAATTTCTTTAACAAGAGTAATATTTGTTCTTTGAAAACTGGATAAAATTATATTGCTAGTAACAAATCAAGTAATCAATCGAGTCAATTACTTCGTAATTGACATTGCAATACCTTTTTAACGAACATCGACTTTACATCGCTGTCTAGTCATGTTCATAGAAAGATATTTAACAG
>NZ_JAAOIY010000023.1 GCF_013184495.1 Sporosarcina jiandibaonis
TTTATAATTTTAAAAATAATGGCGCGCCCGGCAGAAGTCGAATCCACAACCTTCTGATCCGTAGTCAGACGCTCTATCCAATTGAGCTACGGGCGCATACGAAATAACTGGTGCCGAGAACCGGAATCGAACCGGTACGGTAGTTACCTACCGCAGGATTTTAAGTCCTGTGCGTCTGCCAGTTCCGCCACCCCGGCAAATCAATGGAGCGGAAGACGGGATTCGAACCCGCGACCTCCACCTTGGCAAGGTGATATTCTACCACTGAACTACTTCCGCGTTATATAAATAAAGTGCGGGTGAAGGGAGTCGAACCCCCACGCCCGAAGGCACTAGATCCTAAGTCTAGCGTGTCTGCCAGTTCCACCACACCCGCATAATTCATATGTCGGCAAGTCATAAAATGGTGAGCCATACAGGATTCGAACCTGTGACCCTCTGATTAAAAGTCAGATGCTCTACCAACTGAGCTAATGGCTCGAAAGTGGTGCCGGAGAAAGGACTTGAACCCTCAACCTACTGATTACAAGTCAGTTGCTCTACCAATTGAGCTACTCCGGCGCTATTTCAAGGACTGAAAAT
>NZ_JAAOIY010000024.1 GCF_013184495.1 Sporosarcina jiandibaonis
ACCCTTTTGGGAGCCAGCCGCCGAAGGTGGGACAGATGATTGGGGTGAAGTCGTAACAAGGTAGCCGTATCGGAAGGTGCGGCTGGATCACCTCCTTTCTAAGGATATATGTTCGAAAGAGAAAAACACTTCGTGTTTGACCTTTCAACATTCGGAATGTGGATTTATATCCACAACTTGACGTTTTGCGTTCAGTTTTGAAGGCTCATTGAGATCATTAAGTGTTTTTCACTTAGTGAATCATGAACTTTCAAAACTTGTTCTTTGAAAACTGGATAAAACAATTTTAAGAGTAACAAATCAAGTAATCAATCGAGTCAATTACTTCGTAATTGATATTGCAATACCTTTTTAACGAACATTGACTTTACATCGCTGTCTAGTCATGTTCAAAGAAAGATATTTAACAGTGAACACAGCGTTCGACGCGACGGAATCTGATGAATATTTTAGGTTAAGTTAGAAAGGGCGCACGGCGGATGCCTTGGCACTAGGAGCCTATGAAGGACGGCACTAACACCGATATGCTCTGGGGAGCTGTAAG
>NZ_JAAOIY010000025.1 GCF_013184495.1 Sporosarcina jiandibaonis
TCTCGGCACCAGTTATTTCGTATGCGCCCGTAGCTCAATTGGATAGAGCGTCTGACTACGGATCAGAAGGTTGTGGATTCGACTTCTGCCGGGCGCGCCATTATTTTTAAAATTATAAACTTATAAATCTCGGGAAGTAGCTCAGCTTGGTAGAGCACTTGGTTTGGGACCAAGGGGTCGCAGGTTCGAATCCTGTCTTCCCGACCATTTTCGGGGCCTTAGCTCAGCTGGGAGAGCGCCTGCCTTGCACGCAGGAGGTCAGCGGTTCGATCCCGCTAGGCTCCACCAATAATATGAACCTTGAAAACTGAACAGCAAAACGTCAAGATATAACGTTTCGTTAAATCGAAACAAAAAACGAATCTTCGGATTCGAAGTCAGCAAAATGAAACTCGAGCTATTCAAGTTTCTCTATTATGGAGAGTTTGATCCTGGCTCAGGACGAACGCTGGCGGCATGCCTAATACATGCAAGTCGAGCGAACATTTATTGAAGCTTGCTTCTTTAAATGTTAGCGGCGGATGGGTGAGT